>JBEKWS010000006.1:0-168315 GCA_049512815.1 Bacteroidales bacterium
AAGTCTAATTAAAGCCCTGGTAGTTATTCATTTTCAAATCGACACGTAATTAAAAAGCTCTACAACCTCGATATACTCATGATTTCAAAGAACGATATTTAACTTTTAGTGGACACTAATGATGAAAAGTATAAATAAACTATGATTCAGGGGAAAATATCAAATTTAAAGAATAACGTTATTTATAAATAATTATTTGTCCGCAACAAATATAAAAAAATAATTTAATTATAAGGATTACACTTAAAAAAATTGAGTTCAGAGATTTTGGGAGCGAACTGATCGTATGTGAAAAAGGTCATAAGTTAAGTGAATCTTATTCCCATCCCTCAAGCGAGGATTGTATAAAATCAATTATTCTCTGATTTTCCTCTTTACCGTTTCCGGCAATCCTGATTGGTTCACCAAATTTTATATGAATGGGTTTATGACTGTCTAAAGGTCCAAGTTCTTTAATCCACTTCCCGTTACCCCAGAAATCAGTTTTTAATGCAATCGGGACAACATCAACACCGGCTTTCTTTGCCAGTTTCACGCCAAGTGAATTGAACTCCTCAGGTTTAAATTTAAGACTTCTTGTACTCTGAGGAAAAATGACTATCGAAATTCCATTTCTTAACAAATCGACACCACCATTCATCACAGCTTCAAGATCTTTCCGTGGATCGGTTCTTCCAACTACAATAGGATTCCTCGACCTCATAACATCACCGAAAAGCGGATGTTTGACCAGACTCTCTTTTACAACAAATGTAAGTTCCTTATGTGGACCAATTATCGATGGTAAAATCATGGTTTCAAGAGTACTCATATGATTGCTGATGAAAAGCACTGAACCTGCTGATTTTGTGATATTTTCCATACCTGTGATATGAAATTTCCCGCCTGTCTTTTCAATGATCCTGAAAACTTCAAACGAAGAATCGGTCCAGGCTCTTGTATCATAGACTTTCCTGATAGCTTCTTTCCTGGTTCGCAGAACCACAGCAGCATATCTTAAAGCAAAATATATCCGGCTATCGAGAAAAAATTTTTCTTTGACCGATAAAGTTTCCTTTTCCGGAGTATGATAAGAATATGAATCAAAATATCCTTTTTGCATATAATAAAGCTGGTTATAAAGGCCGAATCAAAGATTCTTTCTTTTCCTGGTACAATCTCATGCTCTCCTCTATTATTTCATAAGCTTTTTCCCTGGGCATGAATTGTTCAACTATAACATTTTTATGTTCTAGCGTTTTATAGTCTTCAAAGAACCTTTTCAGTTCGACCAGGGTATGTGGAGGTAATTCTGACAGATCATTTATATAATTGACTGACATATCATTTCTGGCAACAGCTATTATTTTATCATCACGCTCATCTCCATCAACCATCTCCATAGCTCCGATCACTTTCGCCTCAATGATGCACATCGGAAAAACATCAATTGAGCAGATAACAAGTATATCAAGCGGATCATGGTCATCGCAATACGTTTGTGGTATGAACCCGTAGTTTGCCGGATAATGGACCGATGAAAAAAGCACTCTGTCGAGCCGCAGCAGGCCTGATTCCTTATCCATTTCGTATTTACCTTTTGATCCCTTGGGAATCTCAATTATGCCTTTTACAAAAGTCGGGGCATCTTTACCCGAATCGATGCTATGCCATGGATGTCTTTCACAATTCATTTTATTGTTTTTGGAATCTAAAGTTACTGGTTTTTATTAATCTTCCTGAATATTCTCATTTATTAAAAAAGGGCATGACAAGCAAGGCCACCGATAACCCTACCAGTACTACAACGGCGCTCCAGCCGATAATGTTTTGCATCAGATTATTTACATATGTACCCATGATTTTTTTATTGTTTATTAGCAGGATCATGCAGACAAGTACCACGGGTAACAGTATCCCATTTATTACCTGGGACCAGATTGATATCTGAATAAGAGGAGCATTCGGGATCAGAATTATAAGGGCGGAAATAACCAGTATCCCTGTATAAAGAATATAAAACTCCTTTGCATCATTCCATTTTTTATCAATTCCGGCCTCGAAGCCAAATGCCTCGCAAACGTAAAAAGCAGTAGCCAGAGGCAATATTGTTGCTGAAAAGACTGAAGCCACAAAAAGACCGAAGGCAAATACTTGAGATGCCAGTACTCCTGCCAGAGGTTTAAGGGCTATAGCGGCATCTTTTGCTTCATTTATCTGAATTCCGTTAGGATGCAATGTTGATCCGCAGGCTACCAAAATAAAGAAAGCCACCACGATTGTTGCAACACATCCTACTGTAATATCGATCAGTGTGTATTTGAAATTCTTCATTTTGAGACCTTTTTCAATGACTGTCGATTGCATATAAAACTGCATCCATGGGGCAATCGTTGTGCCAACCAAAGCTATAACCATCGCAATGCTCCGGGTGTTTATTCCAATCTGTGGACGAATTATTGCAGATCCGATTTCTCCCCAATGGGGCTTAGCCATTAATGCTGATACCACATATGTAAGCAATGAAACGCTGAATATCAAAAAAATACGTTCTGCAATCTTGTATGTCCCTTTTACCACCAGGAACCATACCATAACTGCAACTAAGGGAACCGAAATATATTTACTTACACCAAAGATCTCCATACTTCCTGCAACGCCCGCGAATTCAGTAGTGGTATTGCCAATATTAGAAAATAATAATCCTATAAAAATAAAAAAGGTGATTTTTAAACCGGCATTTTCGCGAATCAGATCAGAAAGGCCCTTGCCTGTCACAATACCCATACGCGCATTCATTTCCTGGATAATCAGTAAAACAACAAATGATGGGATGAGTGTCCAGATAAGACCATAACCGTACGTTGCTCCCGCTACAGAATAGACTGTAATCCCTCCTGCATCATTATCGACACTTCCTGTAATAATCCCCGGACCGAGTATAGCAAAAAAAATTGCAATTTGTTTGAAGAACCTCTTAAAATTGAACTTTGACCCGGGCATGACCTCAACTTTTATCTTTTATTTGTTCTTCTTTTCCGTATAAGGTCTTCAATCACATCATCAATAACAACCATCCCTTGTAACTGATAATTCTGATCAACCACAGGGACAGCCAGCAAATTGTACTTGGAGACTATCCTGGCTATTGCTCCTACTTTCTGCTCATCGAAGAGGTAAACAGGCTCCGACTTCATAATCTGACTCACATTCACCATTGGCTCTGAAACAACAAGATCGCGTAAATTAAACATCCCGATTAACTCATCGTTTGACTCTACTACAAACATGTTGTACAGTTCTGCAGACTCTGGCTTTTTGGCTCTCAATTCAACAAGTACTTCCGCTACGGTCATTGTGGCACTGAAAGAAAGAAAATCAGTAGTCATAATACTTCCTACTCGATCATCATCATATTCAAGAAGTTCCCTGACTTCCTGTGAAGATTCCTTGTCCATTTCCTTTAACAACATTTCGGCCTTATCATCTTCCAGTTCGTCGAGTATATCGGCAACCTCATCAGCAGGCATCTTTTCAAGCACATCTGCAGCCTTATTAACGGGAAGGTTTTCAAGAATATGAACTTGAGCATTGGTCTCAAGTTCCTCAAGAACATCGGCGGCTTTTTCTTCATCGAGTGAAGCGAAAACTGACATACTCGATTTTTTACCCATATCTTCAAGTATATCAGCAATATCCGATGGGTGAAGAGTATGAAGCTTGGCATAACTCTTTGAAAGTCTGATATTAAGATTCGAATGGTCAATAGCCTGAACATCATCCCAAAGGATATATTTTGAAGGTATTTTTACTTTAAAAAGAGATAGAAATCTTTTTATCAGCAAAGAGATCCCTATTCTGCGTAAAAGTCCCTCTATCCCTATATCAACAGCTATTGCATATGTACCTGTAGGCAACGTTGCCAGTCGCACATCATTAACCCTTACCAACTTCCGACCATTCATATCCACTATTTGCTTGTCCAGAATATTCTCAACAAGCAACAGGCCATTATTAGATTCCTCAGTACTAATCTCAATCAGATCGGTACAGGTTACATTAAGCATTTCTCTTGCTTTCGTAACAATAAAACTTTTAAAGGAATAGAATCTGGTTTCCTTGTTTATCCTGAGCCTTACACCGGTTACAAGTTGCTGGTTCGGGTCATTGTTTCCAGAAGGCATCGCATTAACAAGCAAATCTTTGATTATTCCAATAGCATCTCCATCGGCGCCAAATGCTTCTTTACCGATTATTCCGCTTAAATAAAAAGTTGTGAGTGATGTCATAGTCACCTCCATTCTGTTTCCGGTAAAGGAGGAAGTGACCGTAGTTCTGGCTACCCTTCTATACCAGGTTTAGATTAATATATTCGCAGGGTCGTCGTCCATTAAATTCTTAAAATTGATTTCGCGAACAAAAGTAAAATTCATCCTCTTACTTTCCAAATAAAAAGAATATTTTGTTTTTATTAGTGAAAAGAGTTGCTTTTCTTCCGTTTTATTCTTTTTTTATTACATTTGGACTCAATTATATCAATTTTTAAGCTATATAGTGGGAATTTTAAAAGATAAACTTTCAAGTTATGATGCCCCGCAGAAAGCCATGCAGGCTGGCATCTACCCCTATTTCAGGGCAATTGAATCTGAACAGGATACGGTAGTAATTATTAACGGGAAAAAGGTTTTGATGTTCGGATCGAACAGTTATCTTGGGCTCACTAACCATCCGAAAGTTAAAGCCGCTGCAAAAGCAGCAATTGATAAATATGGTACCGGTTGCGCCGGTTCAAGGTTCCTTAACGGAACACTCGATATCCATATTGAACTTGAGAACAAATTAGCCCGTTTGGTTAATAAAGATGCTGCTCTATGTTACAGTACAGGTTTCCAGGTAAACCTAGGAGTTGTTTCATTACTAGCCGGACGCCACGATTATCTGCTTCTTGACGAACTCGACCATGCTTCAATAATTGAAGGCAGCAGGCTCTCTTTTTCTAAAGTGCTCAAATTCGCTCATAACGATATGGATGCACTTAAAAATAAATTAAAGTTATGCCATAAAGACCGTATCAAACTTATTGTTGTTGATGGCATTTTTTCTATGGAAGGCGATATAATTAATTTGCCTGAAGTAGTAAAACTTGCAAAGCATTATGGTGCATCAATTATGGTTGATGATGCTCATTCACTTGGGGTTCTGGGGAAAAATGGATCGGGTACATCTTCGCATTTCGGTTTGACTGATAAAGTCGATCTCATAATGGGTACCTTTTCAAAATCATTTGCTTCCCTTGGAGGATTTATCGCTTCGGATAAAGAGGTTATAAATTACATTAAACATAATTCAAGGACGCTGATCTTCAGCGCCAGTATGACTCCTTCGTCAGCTGCGGCAGTACTTGCTTCAATAGAAATTATGGAAAATGAACCTGAAAGGATACAGCATTTGTGGGATTTAACTGCTCTTGCTATTAATGGTTTCAAAACAGCAGGATTTGACACAGGAAAATCTGAAACACCAATCATTCCTCTCTTTATCAGGGATGATATTAAAGCTTTACAATTAACCCAGAATCTGCTCGCAGACGGAATTTTTGTTAATCCTGTAGTTTCGCCTGCGGTACCAAAAAAAGATTGCCTGATCAGATATTCTCTGATGGCAACCCATACTAAAGAACAGGTAGAAATTTCAATTGAAAAAATTACCAAAGCAGCAAAATCTTTGGGTATTTTGGGATAGGATAGAAAGGTGGTGGGAAACGAATTAACCTCAGGTAATAATCGTGTAATGAAAAAAATCATTCTCATAACAGGAATCTCATCAGGTTTTGGTAAACAAACGGCAGAACTTCTTGCATCTGGGGGACATACTGTTTATGGAACAGTTCGACGGGATGTAGAAATCAACTCTTCAATTATTGGATTAAAACTGGACCTCACAAATGCTGATTCTATCCGACAAGCTGTGCAGATAATAATCCGGAAAGTAGGCAGAATTGATGTCCTCATTAATAATGCCGGGATGCATACAGGGGGACCTATAGAAACTTCTCCCATAGAAAATATTAAGCTCCAGATGGAAACCAATTTCCTGGGAACGGTTAATCTTACAAGAGAAGTTCTTCCTGTAATGCGGAAACAAGGTGGCGGTACAATTATCAATTTCAGTTCAATTGGTGGATTAATGGGTTTGCCTTTGCAGGCGTTTTACTCTGCTGGTAAATTTGCCATTGAGGGTTTCAGTGAAGCTCTGAGAATGGAAGTCAAACAGTTTAATATCAAAGTTGTACTTATTAACCCAGGTGATTTTCATACTAATAACTCTGCCAACCGCAGGAATTTCCTGGCACCAACTGATATGAATGATCCATATCATGTTCAATATCTAAAAACTCTGGCAATAATTGAAAAAGATGAAGCCAATGGATGGGAACCGATCATTCTTGCCAAAAAGCTTGTCAGAATCGCAGAGTGCAAAAATCCACATCAGAGATATATAATTGCATCATTTGAACAAAAACTGGCAGTGGCACTGAAATACATTTTGCCGGGGAAACTGTTCAGAATGATACTGGAAGATCACTATAAGATCAAATAGTCATGCAGTTCCCGATTCGCTTCGCTCTCGGGATTTTGGCGGAGCCTCAACTTGCGGTCTTGAGTCTTCAACTTTATCCCCGCCTAAACGGGATTTGACTTCGCCGAGCTCCACTTCGTTCCGGTTCGTCGCTGCGCTCTCAACTTTTGCCTTTTGTCTTTTGTCTTTAATCTTTTGTCTTCTCTTTTCCCGGCGCCATTTGCCTGAAGTCATTGCAAATTACAAACAAATTAATAATAATTTTGGGTTTATAAATTAGCAGTTTCTGATCTATGAATGATTTTGATATAAAAGCATCTGAATGGGACAATAATCCTATGCACTGGAATCGCTCTGAAGCAATTGCAAAAGAGATTATAAAACTGATACCTTTAAGAAAAGAGATGACAGCTCTTGAATATGGTGCCGGAACAGGAATTACCAGTTTTATACTCAAGGACCAATTGAAGGAGATCACTTTAATGGATGACTCATCAGAGATGGTAAAGGTGATGAACGAAAAGATCGAATCATCCCAAACGAAAAACCTTAAAACACTAAATTTTAATCTTGAAGTTGATGAATATAAAGATGGGAAATTTGATCTTATCTTTACACAAATGGTTTTGCATCATGTAATTGATATTGATAGAATTATCAAAAAGTTTCATCAACTATTGAATCCACACAGCTACCTGGCTATTGCAGATCTTAAAGAGGAGGACGGGTCATTTCATGGTGAGGGTTTTATAGGACACAAAGGGTTCAATCTTGACTCATTATCGGATATCCTCAGGAGAAATCATTTTTCAGATATTTCTCATAAAACCTGTTTTGTCATTGACCGTAAAATATCTGAAACAGAGTCAAAACAATTTGAGGTCTTTATAATGGTTTCAAAAAGTATTTAAAACAATCCTTTAAATCATTTGTTAAAGTTATGTGATTTATAATCTAACAAATGAAATATCATGGAAATAACTTTTGATGGAGGTAAAGTTGTGACTGCACATTCACACGGACATATAATAAAAACCGATCAGCCTGTAAATAGTGGTGGTCAAAACTCTGCTCCGTCACCTTTTGAACTATTCCTTGCCTCGATAGGAACCTGCACTGGAATCTATGTAAAATCCTTTTGTGACAATCGAAACATCCCGACTGATAAAATTAAAATTATTCAGAGTGCTGAATATGACGAAGAATCAGGGTTGCCTGTAAATATTAAACTTGACATTAAACTCCCTTTAGACTTTCCTGATAAATATAAAGAAGCCGTAATCTCGGTTGCAGAATTGTGCAAGGTTAAAAAGACGATGGCTTCTCCCCCGGTCTTTGAAATTATTACCTCAACTCTATAAATTCATATTATAATCTCTGGGTCACTTTGTGCTTCTCTGTGGAACCCCCTATTTCATCATCATAATTATTAATAACTTTAAAAATGCTAATCTAAAGGTAACTCTGTGAAAATTCTTTTTTAGTTACACGAGAACCACAGAGGATTCACAGAGGGCCACAGAGGTATAAATTATCAGGCTAAATACATATTGATCAGCTGTTCATAGAGTTCCTGTTTACCACTTCTGGTCTCAGGTTCTCCTATCTCAGAAGCAATATCTCTCAGCTTTGCCAGAGTTAGTTTACCTTTTTCAAAATCTTTGCCGGCACCTTTATCGAACGATTCATATCTTTTCTTTCTCATCTTAAGATAGTCGCTATCTTTCAGAAGTTTGTCAGCAATTACCAGAGCCCTGGCAAAAGTATCCATGCCGCTTACATGAGCTATGAATATATCTTCATTGTCGGTAGAATTACGTCTTATTTTTGCATCGAAATTTATACCTCCGGTTGAAAATCCACCAGCCTGAAGAATAACCATCATAGCTTCAGTGATCTCATAGATATTAGTAGGAAACTCATCTGTATCCCATCCGTTCTGATAATCACCTTTGTTAGCATCAATGCTGCCAAGAAGGCCGGCATCCGCAGCAACCTGAAGCTCATGCTGGAACGTATGCCCGGCAAGAGTGGCGTGATTGACTTCAATATTCAATTTAAAATCTTTTTCCAGGCCATGCTGACGTAAAAATCCGATTATAGTAGCTACATCAAAATCATATTGGTGTTTTGAAGGCTCCATCGGTTTGGGTTCAACAAGGAATGTCCCCTTGAATCCGATTTTTCTGCCATAGTCGCGTGCCATAGAGAGCATCATACCCATATGTTCGAGTTCCCTTTTCATATTAGTGTTATGAAGGCTCATATAACCTTCCCGGCCACCCCAGAATACATAGTTCTCTCCGCCTAAGGCAACGGTGGCAGAAATTGCATTTTTAAGCTGAACAGCTGCGTTAGCAACTACAGCAAAATCAGGATTTGTGGCGGCCCCATTCATATACCTCGGGTTTGAAAAAAGATTTGCAGTTCCCCAAAGCAATTTAACTCCTGTCTGTTCCTGCATTTTTTTCATAACAGGAACAATCTTTTCAAGACGTTTTTCAATTTCAAAAACAGAACCGTCACCTACGATATCGGTATCATGGAAACAATAATATCCGGCGCCGATTTTTGTAATGAACTCGAAAGCAGCATCGAGTCTTTGCCTGTTCTTGTTATCAATATTTGTCACATCTTCCCACGGATAAATCCGTGTAGCTTTACCAAACGGATCTGATCCGTCACCACAGAATGAGTGCCAGTAAGCGATAGCAAAACGGAGATGATCTTTCATCTGTTTGCCACCTACTTCCTCTTCCGGATTATACCATCTGAATGCCAGGGGGTTTTTGGATTTTTTACCCTCGTACTCTATTTTCCCGATACCGGGATATGCCTCTTTTTTTCCTTTGTAAATCATAGAGAATGTTTTTTATTAACCATAATTATTGAATTCAATTTTTACATCTTAGATTTTGGAAGTGCAAAGTACGCAAAGTTTTTTAGAAAATGTGCAAAAACAAATCAGTTTTTCGGTGTATTTCGATGATCACTACTCGGCGGAATTCCATTACCTTATTTATATAGTTTGTTGAATATATATTTTAGCGTGAACTTTAATTCCAGATTTATTATTCTTTGTGGAGGATAAGCTTCTCCTGATAACAATTCAGGATCAAACAACTTAAATTTGCTAAAAGTAAGAAGGTTGAATCCACTCAGATAAATACGTAATTTCCCGGCATCTGATTCCTGCTGACTCCTTGGATTAAAGGTATAACCTATTTCCAGGTTTTCTAAGCGAATATAATTAGTCGATTGCAACCAGAATGTATTTTGCTGATTCATCCCAATTAAGCCCGGTAAAGACAAGAAATGGAAAAGAAGAGTGAAACGGATAATCACAAGCATATGAGAACTGGCAAATTTAAGCATTGAGAAGATTCTTCCATTTTGCATATGCCTCTTCATAAGCAGCTGATTTCGATTTATCAGGTTCTGTGACACCCAGTGTGGTAAGACCTTTAAATGCTTCTTTTTCAGATTTATAATAACCGCATCCTATTCCGGCACCTCTTGCTGCGCCAATTGATCCGTCGGTATTATACAGATGAATTACAGTTCCGGTTATGCATGATAAAACATCGCGGAAAACTTTACTAAGGAACATATTTGCTTCACCTGCTCTTATCACCTGCGGGTCAATTCCGACCTCCTTCATAATATCGAGACCATACCTGAAAGAAAATGCGATTCCTTCCTGGGCGGCTCTGAATAAGTGAGCATTAGTATGAGTATTAAAGTTTAATCCTGAAATCTTTGCTCCTGTATCCTTATTACCAAGCATTCTTTCCGCTCCATTCCCAAATGGTAAGATAAAAAGGCCATTCGATCCGGGGACAACTTCTTCTGCCAAACTGTTCATTTCATTATACGACAGATTACCACCTGTGTTTCTCCTCAACCATGAATTGAGTATCCCGGTGCCGTTGATGCATAACAGGACACCCAGACGCGTTTCCGATTGACTGTGATTTACATGTAAAAATGTATTCACCATTGAAAGATGATCATATTTTTTCTTATCGGTAACACCATAAATAACACCGGATGTTCCCGCAGTAGCTGCCACTTCTCCCGGATTAAGAACATTCAGTGAAAGAGCATTATTTGGTTGGTCTCCTGCCCGGTATGATACAGGTATTCCTTCCGGTAGTCCCAACTCTGCAGCTACCGGTTTAAGAAGCAGACCGCTTACTGAAAATGAAGGGGAAGCTTCAGGTAAAAGACCGGGAATAAAACCAAAGTAACTCATTAGCTTTTCCGAAACACAGTTTTGGGAAAAATCCCAAAAAATACCTTCTGAAAGTCCGGTAAATGATGTACTTATTTCTCCGGTAAGCCTTAAAGCTATATAATCACCCGGCAGCATTATCTTGTGTATTCTGGAAAAAAGTTCCGGTTCATATTCTTTAACCCAGGCAAGTTTTGAGGCGGTAAAATTTCCGGGGGAATTAAGAAGATGTGAAAGACAGTAATCATTGCCCAGATAGTTTAAAGCTTTTTCACCATATCCGACAGCCCTACTGTCGCACCAGATTATAGATGGACGCAATACTTTATTATTTTTATCAACAGTGACAAGTCCATGCATCTGATAAGAGATACCTATTGCACCGATGTCGTTTTTCTTTTGCCCAAGCTTATTTGTACAATCAGTAATTGAAGCCTTCAGGTTAGACCACCAGATTTCAGTATCCTGCTCCGCCCAACCCGGTTTCAAGGCTATTATTTTCATCTCATCAGATGGATAAAACGCTGTAGCCAGACACTCGCCTGATTCACCATCAATAACTGAAGCTTTAACAGATGAGCTTCCCAGATCTATTCCAAGTAATAACATATATAAATATTAGAAAATTTTTGATAAAAATAATATATTTTTTCCTTTGTACAACATCCTGCTCCCGCTTAAGCAGGATTAATACTAATAAATTAATTTTATTAGCCTCTATTAAAGGAAAATGGTGTACGGATTTCACCAATTAAACATTGTACCATCTGTTTTTCTATTGACCGGTAATCTGGCCATGGTATATGGGAATTTCTTTGCAGCTTTTTCGTCGATATCCACTCCAATACCCGGAGATTCATCTATCTTCAGGTAACCATCTTCAAACCTGTAATTTGTACTGAATACTTCACTCACAATTTCCTGATGCGGCATATATTCCAGTATACCAAAATTATTTACTGCCATATTAAATTGAACAGAGGCGGCAAGATTCACTGGAGAAAGGTCCGTTGCCCCATGAAATCCTGTATTGATGTGGTAAACTGAGGCCATAGCTGCCACTTTGAGCAAATGGGTTATTCCGCCACCGTGTACAATCGGCATTCTTATATAATCGATCAGTTGTTCAGTAAAAAGTGAGGAATAATCGTAAATTGTATTAAATACCTCACCGATAGCAATTGGAGTTACAGAATGTTGTCGGATCAGTCGGAGACCTTCCTGAAGCTCTCCTGCAACAGGATCCTCAAGCCAGAAAAGATGATATGGTTCAAGCTCTTTAGCTAACCTGGCTGCCTCAATCGGTGTACACCGGTGATGAGCATCGTGAAGCAGATGAATATTATTTCCGAAAGTTTCTCTGACCTTCTCAAATAATTCCGGTACGAAATTCAGGTATCTGGGGGTATCCCATACTTCTTCATGTGCCAATCCTTTATGTGCTGGTTCATAAGGTTTATTATCTTTTGGTACCCCATAGGTGTGTTCAATTCCCGGAATACCTGACTGAACACGAACAGCCCTGAATCCTTTCTCAACATATTTTCCGACATTAATCAGTGTTTCAGCGATATTTTTCCCGTATGCATGACAATATACTAAAACCTTATCCCGGCTTTTTCCTCCTATCAAATTATATAAAGGAGTATTCAGAACTTTCCCTTTTATATCCCACAGCGCCATGTCTATAGCTGAAACGGCAGTCATTGAGACAGCTCCACGCCGCCAATAAACCCCTCGATAGAAATAATGCCAGATATCTTCAGTATTTGCAGGATCACGTCCTATTAATGATGGAATACAATAATTCTCAAGATATGCGACTACTGATTTTTCCATTCCGTTGAGTGTAGCATCACCTAATCCGAAAATTCCCTGATCTGTTATTATTTTCAGGGTAACAAAGTTTCTTCCGGGGCAGCATACGATAACTTTTGCTTCAGTTATTTTCACTATTGTAAATTATTTATAATATTATCTTCTTGGTTTTTCAATACATTATGGATTCTTACCCTGAGCCCTGTGCCTTTTGCTCTGAGCCTTTTAAAATCCTATCGAGTTTCCACCATCTACTGGTAGAATAATACCGGTAATAAAAGAGGATGATTTTGAGACCAGAAATAATGCTGCATCCGCCACTTCTTCAGTATTCCCAAGCCTGCCTAATGGAGTTCTTGAAAGAACCTTTTTTTTGCGTTCAGGATCTTTTTCAAGTGCCAGAGCCGACATATTCGTTTTAATAAACCCCGGAGCCAGGCAATTCACTCTTATGCCATATTGAGCGAGTTCAACAGCCATAGCCCTGGTCATGCCTTCAATCGCTGACTTTGAGGCTGTGTAGGCAATTACATATGGTAATCCGTATTGAGAGGCCATTGAACTAATGTTCAATACAACACCAGAGCGTTGCTGCTGCATTACGTTGGCTACCTCCCTTGTAAGGCTGAACATAGCCGTCTGATTTGTAAGAATAACCTTCTGAAAATCCTCATCTGTTACCTCTTTTATCGGTTTTTTCAGATGCATCCCGGCATTATTAACAAGGATATCTATCCTGCCATAATTTTCCCATATTTTATTTACTATTTCAGGCAATTTGATTAGTTCTGCAAGGTCACACACCACAAAGTCAGCAAGAACCCCAAGTGTCTCGCAAGCCAGCCTAAGGCGGGTTTTGTCGCGTCCCATCAGGATAACTTTGATGTCATTCTGTACAAACTTTTTTGCAATGGCAAAGCCGATCCCTGAAGCTCCTCCTGTTACTATCGCAATTCTGTTATCAAAATAATTTTTCATAGCACATTTCCTATTTTTCCCCGTTTCTAAGTGATGATTGACGGCAGATAAGGTTATGTTTCAATATTATTGTACTGAAAATTGCTGATTGTGAATTAATAAGTCTATTTATGAGAGAAGTTGCTGCAATTTCTCCAATCTCTCTTGCCGGGTAGTCGATTGTAGTAAGATTTGGCTTGATAACCTGACTGATTGGTTCATTATTAAATCCGACGACAGCAATTTCATCAGGAATGCTTGTTCCTTCTTTCTCCAGTTCAACCATTGCCGCCACAGCAGAAGCATCGTTTGAGCTGAAAATACCATCTGGTCTCTGAACCATTTTCAATATTTTTTTCGCTGTATCAATACCTGTCTGACCATTCATGTCGCTTATTACAACCAGATTCTGATCAAATGGAATTCTATTGTCAGCCAGAGCCTGCTTATACCCTCTGAATCTTTCCGAATATACATTTCTTAAGAGGTTTCCTCCGATATGTACAATACGCTTACACCCCTGTTCAATAAGATGAGAAGTTGCTTCATAACCCGCTTTGTAATTATCAATAATTATATTTATACATCCGTTACACTCTGCAACCCGGTCAAAAAAAACGACCGGGATATCTTTGTTCAAAAGCATTTTGAAATGATCCATATTCTTTGTATCAGACGCCAGTGAGACAAGCAATCCATCGACCCTGCTGTCAAATAATGTTGAAATGCATGACACTTCTTTTCCCCATGACTCCTGAGACTGACTGATTATCAAACCATATCCGTACTGCGCTGTGATCTTTTCAATTCCCGAAATAACGGTAGCCATGAAATAGCTATCCAATTTTGGGACTACCACTCCTATTGTATTGGTGTGTTTTTGACGGAGATTGCTGGCAAACTTGTTCTGTTGATAACCCATCTCCTTCGCCTTTGCAATGATGTTCTTTTTTGTCTCCTTCCTGATATGAGGATGATTCTTTAGTCCTCTGCTCACCGTTGAAGGGGAGATATTCAGCGCTTTTGCTACATCATATATCGTGACTTCTTTATTACTCTTCATTCTGACAAATAATTATCAAATTTAATGAAAAAAAGGATTTATGAAATAAAAACTACTGTATCTGCAATCGGTTGCATTTTTTGATTACAATCGATAGCAATGTCTGCAAAAATGCCTATTTTTATATTCACAATCGATATGGGAAGTTGGTAATTACCTTAAAGAGAGGCAAAATAAACGCCAGGGGAAAGTTGTTAAATTTTGATAGACCAAAAAACAAATATACGTTTAAAAACCCATTCAGAATGACCAAACTATTGTTTATAAATGCATTATTGACCCTCCAATCTTTGATAATTTTTTCCCAATCAACATCTGATAAAGAAATATTCATATCAAATGAAAAAGGAAAAGGTAAATTTACTATTTCGGCATACGGAAAATCGGCCCCTCTGCTGATAAGTTCTGAAGACTGGCCCGGAGTTATCAGAGCCTTTAAAGATCTTCAGTCGGATATTGGGAAAGTAACATCAAAAATTCCTGAAATTTATTATGATATTGCACCGGCTTCAAAGGAAATAATTATTTCAGGAACAATCGGCAAAAGTAATCTCATTGATAAACTTATAAAGGATAAAAAAATTGATGTGACAGGGATAAAAGGTCAATGGGAAAAATTTTTAGTCCAAACGGTCCAGAGGCCTTGCCCGGGAGTCAAAGAAGCCTTAATAATCGCCGGAAGTGACAAACGGGGAACAATTTATGGTATTTACGAAATATCAAAGCAGATTGGCATATCACCCTGGTACTGGTGGGCTGATGTTCCGGTTTTAAAGAAGAAGGCAATCTACGTGAATCCAGGAATGTACATACAAGGTTCACCATCTGTAAGATACAGGGGAATATTTCTAAATGACGAAGCTCCTGACCTTACAAACTGGATAAGAGAAAAATTTGGCTTTGTTTCGGTGGGAGTTAATCCGCCTGTACCGGGTGGTGTGGCCAATTACGGTCATGAATTTTATACGAGACTATTTGAATTAATCTTAAGGCTTAAAGGCAATTATCTATGGCCGGCAATGTGGAACAACGCGTTCAATGAAGATGATCCTGAAAATCCAAAATTAGCAGATGAATACGGTATAGTAATGGGAAACTCACACCAGGAACCTATGCTTAGGGCTCAGAAAGAATGGGACCGCCGTTACCTGAAAAGTATAGGAACATGGAATTATGCAAAGCATCCTGATATTCTTGAGGCTTTCTGGAGAGAAGGGATCAAAAGGAATAAAAACTTTGAAAGCATCGTGACAATCGGACTCAGGGGTGCCAATGATACCGAAATGGCTCCGGGAGGTCCAGCAGCAAATATGGTTATGCTGGAAAAAATTGTAGATGTCCAGCGTAAGATACTTACTGATGAGATAAATGCAGATATAACGAAAATCCCTCAGCTATGGTGTCTTTATAAAGAGGTTCAGGATTATTATAATGAGGGAATGAGGGTACCCGATGATGTGACTCTTCTATGGGCTGAGGATAACTGGGGAAATATCCGCCGGTTACCTACAAGTGAAGAACGCAAAAGAACTGGAGGAGCAGGAATCTACTATCATTTCGATTATCATGGCGGACCAAGAAGTTATCAGTGGTTAAACACCAGTCCGATTGTCAAGATATGGGACCAGATGTCTCTAGCCCGGCAATATGGTGCCGATAGGATATGGATTGTAAATGTTGGACATTTTAAAGGTTATGAGCTGCCGATTGAGTATTTCCTTGATCTTGCCTGGGACACTGAAAAGAAGACCAATGAAAACATAGATGAGTATACAAAACTATGGGCAGCCAGACAATTTGGTGACAAATACTCCGGGGAAATAGCGGGGATATTATCGGGATACACAAAATTTAACGGTCGCCGTAAACCCGAGCTCCTTTCTCCATCAACCTACAGTCTGATCAATTATAATGAAGCCGAGAAAGTTGTTGAGGATTATAAAACTCTTACCTTAAAAGCTGAAGAGATATCTGGCAAGCTGCCTGTGGAAATGCACAATGCAATCTACCAGCTGGTTCTGTTCCCGACTAAAGCCAGCGCCCTGGTGAATGAATTATATCTTGCGGCGGCCAAAAATGATCTCTATGCCAGGCAGGGACGTGCAAGCACAAACGATATGGCGAATCAGACAAGATTATTGTTCCGGAATGATACAAGTCTGATGGGATTTTTCAACCGTGAATTTGCAGGGGGTAAATGGAATCACTTTATGGACCAGTCACATCTTGGATACACTAACTGGGCTGATCCCCCTGTCAACAGCCTCAGAGCCCTGAAAATAAAGGAGATAGATGTTCCTGATACATCATCACTGGGTATCGCGGTTGAAGGATCAGAAGCTGTGTGGCCCGGCGAAAAAGAGTTTCCTGTCTTGCCTTCTTTCGATATTTTCAGCAGACAACATCATTATATTGACATCTTTAACAGAGGCAGGGGTTCTCTGAATTTCGAAGTTTCTGCAGATCATCCATGGATATTCATAAACAAAACCAAGGGGACCTTCGGATTTGACGATCGTCTATGGATCACAGTGGATTGGGACAAAATTCCAAAAGGAAAGAGCACTGGTTCAGTGAAAGTATCAGGTACCGGAACTATAGTAACAGTTTTTGTAAATGCCTTTAATCCCACTGAGATTACTCCTGAATCACTCAGGGGATTCATCGAAGGAAACGGATATGTTTCAATTGAAGCAGAACATTTCACCAGGTTAACTAATGAAGGTACCCGTCGGTGGATAGGGATCGAGAACTATGGACACACTCTATCGGCTATGAGGGCCACTGCAGAAACAGATGCGGCACCTGCAGTTATCGGGAAAAACTCCCCATGTCTTGAATATCAGATGTTTCTGTTCAGCATAGGAACGTTCGATATTACATCAGTCTTCTCACCTACGCTTAACTTCATGGCAGGAAGACCATTGCAATATGCAATTTCCTTTGACAATGAAACTCCACAGATAATTACTCTCGTCCCTGGAAATTATAATGCCAGGAACGGGAACAGCGACTGGGAGAAATCTGTCAGTGATAATGCTCGCTTCAGCCATTCAACTCATACTATTAAATCGCCGGGGTATCACACACTAAAATTATATATGATAGATCCGGGTGTTGTTTTACAAAAAATTATCGTAAATTCAGGTGGCCTGAAACAAAGTTATCTTGGTCCTCCTGAGAGTTATTTCAAACCGACAAATACAGTAAAATAGTTGTAACATACTTAATCTCAAAGAGATGAAAAAAGAAACTAAAACAATATCAAGAAGAAAGTTCATAGACTCATCAGTAAAAGTAACTCTGCTTTCATCAATTGCTTTTAGTGGATTTCCAACAATTGTTCCTGTGAGTGTTTTTGGGAAGAACTCTCCGAGCGAAAAGATTAATATCGGACAGATTGGTTTTGGACGAATTGCCATGACACATGATCTGGCTGAAACATTAAAATATGATGTTGCAAGGATAGTTGCTGTTGCTGACTTCGATTCAAACAGGGCTACAAAAGGCAAACAGTTTATAGAAAATTTCTATTCTAAGAAGACCGGTAGTGCAGGTTATGTGGATGTCAAAACATACGGCGATTACCATGATATCCTTGCTGACAAGAGTATTGATGCCGTAATTATTTCAACACCTGATCATTGGCATTCTCAACCAGCAATTGAAGCAGCTCTGGCAGGTAAAGATATTTATGTACAGAAACCAACTTCACTTACAATTAAGGAGGGACGGCTATTAAGTGATGTGATAAAACGTAAAAAGGTTATCCTCCAGGTTGGTACACAACAACGTTCCATGCCTCAGTTCAGAGTTGCAGCCGAACTTGTCAGGAACGGAAGAATAGGAAAACTGGAAACTGTGAAAATCGGTTTGCCGGGTGATCCTTCAGGACCGGAAGCAGCAGAAATGCCAATCCCAAAAAACCTGAATTATACTTCGTGGCTTGGATCAACTCCTGAGGTTTATTATACTGAAATGCGAGTCCACCCCCAGAATAGCATGACCGATCGTCCTGGATGGCTCAGGTGCGAACAGTTTGGTGCAGGTATGATAACCGGCTGGGGACAACACCATTTCGATTCGGCTGCCTGGGGGATGGATACTGAGTTAACTGGTCCAATTATAGTTGAAGCGGTTGCGCAATTCCCGAAATCAGGTCTTTGGAATGTCCATGGAGACTTTATGGCAAAAGCTGAATACAAGAACGGAATAACAATGCTCACAAGCGGAGGCTATCCAAACGGTGTAAGGTACGAGGGAACTGAAGGATGGATTTTCGTTACCCGGGGCGCTTATACTGCTTCACCGAGTTATCCCGTTGCAAAATCGAATAGCAGTAAAGCACTTGATGCCAGTGATCCTAAAATTCTGACATCAGTAATTAAAGAGAACGAGATTCACCTGTATGTCAGTGATGAGCAACATGGTAACTGGCTCGATTGCATAAAATCGCGGAAGGAACCCATTTCACCTGTCGAGATCGGTCATCGTGCCTGCACAGTTTGTCTGGTTACCCATATTGCTATGAAACTGGGAAGGATACTTAACTGGAATCCTGACAAAGAACTATTCGTGAACGATAATGAGGCAAATTCAATGCTTTCACGTTCCCAGCGCGCTCCTTACGGAACTGATTATATTAAAACATAAAGACGAAGATTGCCCCTGCGCCAGCTTACCTGGTTTTTGCCGGTATATTAAACTTCTTTGCAGCAAATTCAAAAAATGCAGGCCACTCAGGTGCATCAGTATGACCACCATTATGATATCTGAAAGCGAGGGTCCCATCAATGTATGCTTTGTCAACAACTGGTTTTGGATCAACCATTATGATCCCCTTTTTCCCAAGCAGTTCATAAACGGGAGAAGCATAAACTGTTGTAAGATATTGCCCGTAAGGATCTGTCCATGAGCTGTTTGTTCCTCCGTTTAAAAGCATTGGACGTGGAGCACAGAGAGCTAACAATGAATGTGCATCAACAGGACAATTCTCGATCTTCCTCGGCAGGTACTGGCCAGGAACCAATTCACCTGCCCATTTAAAGAATGTTCCGGACATCCAGTGGTATTCATTAGCTCCTGTTGAATTTTCGAGGTCCTGACCCCAGTGCCTCCTGTTCATTTTTGTTCCGAGGCTACCTCCATCGCTCGGAAAACCTATTGCCACCCTGGGCTCATAAGCCATTGTAACCAAAGTAGCTTTCCCGAAACGTGAATGACCTGTAAGGCCGATGATTTTTGCATTGACATCTTTGTCAGTTTCAAAATAGTCTATCAGTTTACTAACACCCCAGCTCCAGGCTACCAAAGTTCCCCAATCCGTTGGTTTACGCCAGTTTCCCTTATTTACCAGTCCGATCAGGTAGCTGGTCAGACCTGCTCCGTTATCGGGCTGAAGCGCTGAAAGATTGAAAATACAAATACCCCATCCTGCAGGATTGGATCGTGCCCATAATGTTTCGATGGCATTGCCAAATCCACCAAAAAAAATTATAACAGGTACGGCTTCTGTGGCGTTTTCAGGAGTTCTGAGTGTAGCTGAGATAACAGGTTTATTTCTGACCTCCGGATAGCGGGAGATATCCAGGTTCCCGATGATCTCTTTCTGTATATAGGTCGCGCTTCCTTCCCCCCCTTTTGATGTTGTAACTGACCATGTCACTTTTGGCAGGATACTATCGGGAGGTATTTTCCCATATAATTTTTCCTGAAGGTCTTTAAGTATTTCCGGACGACGTAACTTCCACCAGTCATCCGCAGTCGTTATTATCCTGCCATTCTTCATTTTTAAAAGATCGAGGGGAGTATAATCACCAAGTTTTGCAGAATCAGCTCCTGGGAAAAATCCGGCTGATTTATCCGAGTAATTATTCCACAACCCGAATGCCGACCTGGTAATTGTATGTTTTGCCTCATCTGTCCAGTTACCTTCCGGATTATTTTTATCTGCCGGCCAGGCATTTAATGGTTTATTCTTATCCTCCATTTTAGGAGGCAGCGCTGGTAATTTAATACCTAGCTGCCATAACATCTGGTCATGGTCCATAGTACTGGTTACATCTTTGGGTGGAAAACCCGGAAAAGCAGTCTGTGCCGTAATTCTATCAGTTAGTAAACAAAGAAGAAACAGCGCAGAAAAAACTCTCAAAAGGAAAACACTGAAATTGAATTTCATTTAATTAATAATTTGATTATATGCATATAAAACTTAACCACGGAGATTCACAGAATTGGCACGGAGTTACAGGTTTTCATATCTCTCAGTCTCTTAGTCTGTTGGTCTCTAAGTCTCCCCCTCTCCCTTTCTTTCTTTTAGCCCTTCTTTTCTCTTACCCTCCGGTAAATACAGTCTTTCAAATCGCATATCCTGCAGGTATATGGATTATTTTTAACATTTTTTCCGATACCAATAAAACCACTTATTGATTTTACAGGATCCATGAGTGCGGATTCTGTCAACCTTATTCCACAAAAATTATCAGGAGTAAGTTGAAACAATTTGTGCTGTTCCGCTACATCCCAGCCACAATAACCAGGGCTAAACCGATTAGTAATCTTATTTCCAGACTCAAGAACCGATTTTTCAAGTTCAGCCTGAATAAGATCCGCCGCTGCCTCAACAATCTCACTGCCAATAACATCATATATGTAACCTCTTAAAAAATCTCTTTCCTGCATAGCTTTTCTGCTGCGGATTCCAATCTCCTCTCCTGCTGTACAAAGAAAGATTGCCACAGAATCTGATTTTTTTAGCTGCTCATACACTATATTTTTTATCGCGAAACTTATTTTATTGATCTTTACAGATTTGGACTCATTGTAAAACTGAACATCGCTGAACACTTTATATTGAACTTTAATATTGCATATTTCATGGGATTCTGTTAATATCTCTTCTATCATATTTGTGACAATCTCTCGGTCCTCCCCCTCTTTAAAACCCATAACACTCTCAATCTGGGAAGAATTAAGTTTCAGATCCTTTAAGTCAAACCGGAATTCTTTATTTTTCATAATTTGTTTTTGATTCCCGTTCTGATTGTCCATAACCTCTACGAGGTAATAGATATTGATTATTGATCTTTTCTATAAAACCTTAAGCACTACGTGCTATTCATTTTGTAATTAGTTATTATTCAATTATCTGACCTAATTTATAATATGTTAAGCACTTTTGCATTTTTTCTTTCCTTCTCATTCGCCGAAGGCGATAGAGTATTGTAGATTAGCACATTAACAAAATTCAATTCCTCTAAGAGGATAAACATTCATATCATTTACCCAGACCTGATTCCGTAACAATCCTTTGAACTATTGATTCCCATCCTAATGTCATAATATGAATCCCGTTTACACCCTTTTTATGTTTTACCGAATCGATCATTTCCAAAGCTATCTGTACTCCTTCCTCTGAAGCTGATTCTCCTGCTTTCTCCATCCTATTCAGGATTTTTTCAGGAAGGCTTACGCCCGGCACCTTAGTATGAAGATATTGAACAATCTTATAACTTTTCAGAGGTGCAATACCTATTAAAATAAATACTTTTTTCAGAATACCTCTTTTATCAAGTTGTTCAAGCCATAAATCAAGCCTTTCCGGTTCAAAAATGAGGTTAGTCTGGAAAAACTGGGCACCAGCATTTATCTTCTTGTGATCTTTTATTGCTTGTAATAAAGGATCTGACGCGAAAGGAGAAGTTGCAGCTCCAATAAACATTTTTGGAGAGTTCTTGATGTTTCTCCCGTCCAGATAGATCCCTTCATCTCTCATCCTCCGGAGGATCCAAAGCATTTGCACAGAATCCATATCAACAAAATTCATAGTACTTATAGGAATAGGGCCTGTCATGGGATTATCGCCGGTTACACAGAGAATGTTTTTAATTCCTACAGCGTTCATACCGATAACTGTCGATTGCATGCCGGTTCTTGTCGTGTCGCGAGCAGCAATCTGAAATACCGGTTCAGCTTTTTGATCAATAGCCACCTTACAACATGCAATGCTTGACATCTTTGGAAGGGCAGATGACGAATCTGTAAAATTGACAGCAGTCACAAAAGGCTTAACTAATTCTATGTTTCTGATAAGTTTATCCGTTCCGGCACCAAGTGGTGGTGTAACCTCTGTGGCTACAACAAATTCACCTTCACGAAGTCGTCTTTCAAAATCGGAGACCGGATCTCCCGAAGGTGCAGGATGATGATCAGCGTCACCATGCCACCATATCGGCTGACGGATGGTTTTAAAAACACTATTCCATACCTCAGCCTTTTTTACTTTGTCATTTGACATTATTCCACCGATGAACTTACCTGTACCAACCTTTCTGATCTGCCTGACTACATCACCCCAGGTCTCAGTTCCAACTTTATCCCAATCCAGAGGAGGCAACACCTCAAGAAGTGTCTCTTCCCGCCCTGTTTTAATTGCTCTTTCATAAATAGTGTGCCAGATACACTTACGTGTTTCGTCAACATAACAATTTTTTTCAGGGGTTATCCCGCCACAAGGACCATTCCTCATTCCTTTAGGACATTCCATCGGACATATAAATGCTGTCTCCTGAAGCAAACAATTGCCACACATACGACAACCAAAGAGAGGTCCTTTTATGCAAATCTCAACTTTTGCAAGAAGTCGTTTGACAAACGATTCTTTTTTAAACGGATAGAACGCGGGCTGCCATCGGCGGGCAGGTTTAATACCTGACATACTTTGATTTTGTACTAAAGCTACGAATTATCAATAAGTTACATGCGAGTTTGAAAATGTTCAACAAACCTGACCGCAAAATCATCTCTTCCCAGCACCAGATCTGTGGCACGGACTGCAGCAGTTATCTTTTCAGGATTAGCAATAGGACAGGTCAGACCATTAAAAATTGACAATGACATAAATGCTGAATTAAGAACGTCCCTGTCGGGTAGACCGAATGAGATATTACTGGCACCCAGGGTTATATTAAGTCCAAGTTTCTGGTGAATAAGCCTGATAGTTTCAAGCGTTACAACGCAGGCCCTGTGATCAGCGCTCACTGCCATGGCTAGAGGGTCGATAATGACATCCTCCTCTCTTATTCCGGCTTGAACGGCTCTTTCCAGAATTTTTTCAGCTATGGCCAATCTCCTTTCAGGGTCATTAGTAATACCATCATCATCCATTGTTAAACCAATAATTGCTGCTCCATACTCCTTAGCAACAGGGAGAAGTGTTTTCATCGATTTTTCTTCTCCGTTAACAGAATTAATGAGGCATTTCCCACCCGCCACTTTTAAGGCAGCTTCAATAGCTCTGGGATTTGGAGAATCAAGGCAAAGCGGGATATCCAAACGCTGCCTTATTGCCAGAACTGTCGCAGGAAGCAATATAACATCATCAACACCGGGAAACCCGACATTTACATCCAGAACATCAGCTCCAGCTTTGATCTGGCTATCTGCCAGTTCCAGAACATACTCAAAGTTTCTTTCCTGCAAAGTTGATACAAGTTTTTTTCTTCTTGTGGGATTTATACACTCTCCGATGATAATAACCGGACCGTTGGTGTGGATAATAACCTCACTGATTTTTCCCCGAAGTATTGTCTTCATTTATAAACGATCTTCAGCTATGAAACAAGTTGTTTAAGATAATTGACAGCTCCCTGAGGATCAGGAGAATAAAAATCGGCGCCGATTTTCTCACAATATTCCTTTGTTACAGGAGCGCCACCAATAAGGATCTTTGATCGGGAATATTTTTCTTTTATGGCTGTTACAATCTTTTTCATGTTTTCCATTGTTGTGGTAAGCAAAGCTGATAAGCCAACGATTGCATCAGGATGTTCATCCATCGCTTTTAAAAATTTCTCTGCTCCTACATCTACTCCCAGGTCGATCACTTCCCAGCCACCTCCTTCAATCATCATTGCCACAAGGTTTTTTCCAATATCATGCAGGTCTCCCGATACAGTTCCGATAATAAATTTCCCTTTTCTTTTTGTTTCGCCCGACTGGAAAAATGGTTTAAGATGCACCATAGCACTGTTCATCGCTTTAGCTGCCATCAACATCTGAGGAACATATATCTCTCTTTTACTGAACTTATTACCAACATTAGCCATAGCCGGAATCAGAGCATTTTCAAGAATTTCATCAGGTTTTATCCCCTCTTCAAGAGCTCTTTTTGCCAATTCATCAGCGCCATCCTGATCTTTCATATTTGGTGGGTAGGGAGATGATTTGTTAATCTTACCAAATTCAACACATCGCCCAATTTTATCGAGTATTTCCTTCATAGTTTTGTTTCTTAAATCCTGAATATTAATATTTGAAGATAAAGGAATGATTATACCTTTATTAATTTACCGCCAAAATAATTCAATTTATTTTGTTTGTATCCAAAATTCTATAATAATTTGAGCTCTGTAACCGAATGCATAAATAATTTTTGATTTTCATTGGAAAGTCAGAATCAATTAGATCAGATTTGTCCAATATTAATATTTTAATGTATCAGCTTCTCCAATGTTATCAAAATATATATCTTTAAATCTATCTTTTATTAAATGGAGACCAGCGACCATTACAAAAACGGGGCGTTATCGAAAAGCCATATGAGTAGACAAAATTAAAATCAAAATCATGTATTGCAGAAATTGTGGAAACGAGGTTTCCGATAAAGCTATTATGTGTGTTGCATGCGGTACACCGCCAAAGGCCGGAGATAAGTTCTGTTACAACTGTAAAGCAGAAACGACAGCTAGTTCGGAGATTTGTATGAAATGCGGAGTAAGTCTGACAGAGGGCCATCCTTTTCATGGAGAAGGCAAAGACTGGCTGACAGCACTATTGTTGTGCTTCTTTCTTGGTGTATTTGGTGTTCACAGGTTCTATACAGGACATATCGGAATCGGAGTAGTTCAACTGCTGACCCTCGGTGGATGTGGTATTTGGACTCTTATCGATTTTATATTTATAATTGTGGGTAGTTTCAGAGATGCTCAGGGACATTTATTGGTTAAAAGATAAAAAGCCACCAGAGCTTGTCAAACTAACCGTGGTTTTATTAATACCGGTTTTCCTTTATTTTGTGCCTCTGGAGTGGTTAAAGAATCAACATTCAATTTGCCTGTTCAAGAATCTTACAGGTTATGAATGTTTTGGTTGTGGCATGAGCAGGGCAATATTATCTGCAATACACTTTAAATTTGCAAATGCTTTTCACTATAATAAATTATTTGTACTTGTTTTGCCTCTGCTCGTCCATATTTGGGCAAAGAAATTAGTAAATTTATGGTTTGAAAAGCCAGCTCCGTTAAACCAGCTTTAGTTACCAGGAACCAGGAACCAGAGGATTAAAATTTTAAACTGACCCTTAAGTATGAAATCAACAATTATCCTTATGTTTAGTTGTTTATTAAATATCGCTTCAGCTCAGAATAGTTCCGTAGGAATTTTCCGGGCTAATTGCGATATTGGCAATCCTAAAATGGCCGGTTCAGCAATTTATGATCAGAATGATCAAAGTTATATTTTGAAAGGAGGGGGGTATAACATCTGGTTTGAAAGAGATGTATTTCACTATTTATTCAATAAGATAAAAGGTGACTTTATCCTGACCGCGAATTTCGAATTTGTGGGAAAAGGCGCTGACCCACACAGGAAAACCGGCTGGATGGTCAGGGAAACAACAGATGAAAAATCACCACATATCTCTGCCACACTTCATGGCAACGGGTTAACTGTTCTTCAGTGGAGGGTTTCTGCAGGAACCGCTATGAGAGATCCCCAGGATGAAATATTCGCCCCTGATGGAAAATTTATTTATTATAATGGAAATCATACAGGTACTATGCAGATTTGGCGTATGAAACCTGATGGATCAGGAAGGGAACAAATTACTTTCGACAAATTCAATAACTGGTTCCCACATATATCCCCTGATGGAAAATGGATAGTCATCATTTCTTTCCCTTCTGATGTCGACCCAAATAGCCACCCGTCACATAAACGTGTGATGCTAAGAATAATGCCGGTTTCAGGTGGAGAACCGAAAGCACTGGCTTATCTGTATGGTGGACAGGGTACAATAAATGTTCCTTCCTGGTCACCCGATAGTAAGAAGATTGCATTTGTAAGTAATTCAGGGAAAATAAAAAAATAGGTGCTTGCGGCCAGGAAAATATATAAATATAGAATGCGTTCACGGTTATACCCAGGCATTTCGATCCTCCTTTTTTTCGTACTCTATTGCTATACTGCCATTGGAGTATTTATTGTTTTAATTCTCACCTTGTTACATTTGAAAAAACCGATCCCATTTCTCTTTCAGATGTGGGCCAAATCGGTTTTTCTGATAATAGGAAAAAAGTTCCGTGTCTATGGAAAAGAAAATATCAGAAAAGATAGCAGATATATTCTGGTCGCTAACCATGCCAGCCTTTTTGATATTGTCGCAATTACTTCATTTTATCCGGGAATATCGTGGTTTGGACATGAACGGCTTCTTAAAGTTCCTCTTTTTGGCAAGATATTGAAAATGACAGACTATGTCCCCTTTAAAGAACCAAACTATAAAAACACAAAACAGATGGTTGAGCAGCTTGTTCATAAATCTAAATTTCAAACAGTTGCAATCTTCCCTGAAGGAACGAGGACACTTAATGGTAAAATTAACCAATTCTATAGGGGATTCATTTATCTGTTCAGGACCAGAGATATTGAAATCTTACCGGTCACTTTAAATGGATTTTATGAGCTGAAACCAAAAAACCGGTTTTATATAAATTTCGATTCAAAACTGGATGTAGTCATTCATAAGCCAATCAAAAGAGAAGAGCTCATTGAAAAATCGGATGCTGAAATAATAGAAACAGTAAAAACTGTTATTGAATCGGCCTATCATAAATGTTAAAGTTGAATTCATTATAATTAATAAACTCCAATAATATTTAAAGGTTCTGATATGGATAATGTAAAGAAGGAGTGGGTTTTTATTGTTAACCCGATTGCCGGGAACGGGTTTGCAAAAACAATTGTCCCAAAACTTGAGGAAATGATCAAAAAACATAATGTTGATGCCGAACTGGTTTTCACTGAAAGAAGCGGACATGCATCCAAGTTGTCAGAAAAATATCTAAAAAGTGGATTCAGGTATATAATTGCAGTTGGAGGTGACGGGACATTTAATGAAATATCCAGACCGCTGGTTGACAGAAAGGACGTTACAGTAGGGATAATTCCTGCCGGCACAGGAAATGATTTCATTCAGATTCTGGGTTTCCCCGGCCGTTTTGAAAATATGGATTGGGATATCTTCTTTAACAGAGATGTGATTGCAATAGATGCCGGATTGTGCAACGGAATGATATTTCTTAATGGTATGGGACTGGGTTTCGATGCTCAGGTAGCTGCTGAAAATTATACAGAACCGGGGAAAGTGAAAAAAGGAGGAAAACATAAATATATCTGGCATATTGTCAAGACACTCCTGTTCTTCAGAGAAAAAAGAATGACTGTAGTAACCTCTACCAGCAGACATGAAACAGATTGTTTCATTAACACCATTGCTATCGGACGGAGGTTTGCAGGTGGATTCTATCTTACACCAAAGGCTATTGCAAATGATGGATTACTGGATGTTTGCATGATTAAAAAACTATCCCTCTTTGAAAGATTTTCTATCCTGCTTAAGGTACCTGAAGGTAAACATACTGCTGATAAAAGAGTCAATTACTATCAAACCAAAGGAATTAATCTTGAATTTCCGGAAGTAGTCCCTTTTCATGTCGATGGAGAATTATACTTTTCCAATAAATTTGATGTGAGTATTCTGCCGGGGGCATTAAATATAATATACAATCCTGATGGAAACCATTTCTTCAAGAGATAATAATACCGTTAAAAACTATATAGCATTCTTTGATCTTGACCGGACAATAACCAAAGCAATCAGTGGGAAAGCTTTGGCCAGAGGAGCCTACGGGAAAGGTCTTTTGACCATTTATGATCTGGCAAACGCCATTTTTCTTTCCCTGGTTCACAGGTTTAAACTCAAAGATCCATTGAAAATAATTGACAATATGGTAAGCTGGGTTGAGGGCATTCCTGAGAAGACGATGGTTGATCTTTGCTCAGAGGTATTCCATGAAGTACTCCTGCCATCTGTTTATGAGGAAGCGAGATCTGAGATAGAATATCATAAAATTAAAAATGCTAAAGTAGTTATTCTATCATCAGCCCTGATCCCGATATGTCAGGAAATGGCTAAGAATTTAAATTTAGATGATATTATCTGCTCCGACCTTGAAGTCAAAAACGGTTTTCTGACCGGACGGCCAGTTGGTCATCTCTGCTTTGGTGAAGAAAAAGCTATAAGGTTAAAGGAGTATTGTGAAAAAAATAACAGCTCACCATCAGATGCATGGTATTATGCTGATTCAATTTCAGATGTTCCGGCACTCAGTTCTGTGGGTAACCCCGTTTGTGTCAATCCGGATAATAAGCTTAAAAAAACAGCAATCAAAAGAAGCTGGAAAACACTCTTTTGGAATACCTAGTTCACTTCCAGTTTACGCCATTCAGGAAGCTTTGGAAATTTTGCATGAGGTTCAGTCTGGTACCAGAAACAGGTTGAAGCAATATCCGATTGTTGTTTCAGATATCTTCCACCCTGACGCCAGCCAAGATCCTGAATTGTGATTTTAAAATCTGATTCAAAACGGATAGGATCCATAATGTGCCATCGATAAAGGCCAAAGCGTTGCATTACATTGTAGTGCCCATCGCCTCGTATAACCTGGTGCAATCCTGAATAAGGAGTACAAAATTCCGTATATTCGGTTTCTTCAACCCCGGCAGTATTCTTCTTATTGGTATCAAAGTCATAGGAACCGCAGAAATAATCTTCTGTACCAGTTCCACATATAGTTGGAAATTTGCTATCGCCATCAATATAAAACTTTATCTCACCTTCTCCCCACCAGCCATTATTATTAACTCCCAAGGCAAGGTAAACTCCTACATACTGACCTTTCCCTTTTATTCCATCATTAATTGTATAAACAGATGTCTCATTCGGATTTGCCCGCCGGAACTGAGCATGAAAATAACCTGCATCGGCCGGCACATCGGTTATTGTATAATCTATCTGGTAAAATAGAGTCATTTCATCAGCATCGTTAATATTTTCCATTGTTATCCTGCACTTCTTACGGAACGGCATTACCCAATAAGAATTAAAAGCACTTCCCGGGTTGACACAGATAGCTAAGGAGATGAGCGGAGAATATTTATTCCATCCCATACCAAAAAAATCGCCAACTGGACATTCAACGGATGGTTCGGTTTCATCATCCCAATAGACTCGAAGTATTGAGAATCGCCAATTTCCAGTTGGTGTCATCCAGATGTGCTGTATTGCACCGGGCCCTTCAATTTCTGCCATGGTGAAAGTTTCTCCCGGCTTAATTCTTACAAACGGATTAACTTTCCACCCTTGACCAAGATCGCGTGAGGAACTAAAAGCATTGGCTGTGTTGGGTTTGTCTTTATCAGCTGGATCTGCCATTCCAGCTTTCCCTTTTTCACCGGAAAAGTTTTCAGGACTTATTGAACGAGTTTTTGCATCGGATAACCTGTATAAATTGCCCATGTTCATATCGAGCCCGTTAAATTTATTCTGCGAAAATGCCAAAATCGGAAATAAGCAGATTATAATAATAACCATTAGTTTTTTCTTCATAATATTAAAGTTTGACCGAGGTTAACAATTCACTTTAAAATTAAGGATTTTTTTGAATTATCTGAAACTGTCAGTTTTGCTTATCTGAACATTATATGAACCTTTAATTATTCTTCATCTAAACTAATAAAACTAATCAACCCTAATCAAATACATCAGAAATTTCTCAGTTTCTAAACAAAAAGTCGAATTAAATAATATAAATGTCGGAAATCATGCACATTAATTCATAAATTGATTCCCAAACAATTTGTCATAGACTGCTAATTATTGTTGGTACACATTAAAATTTAAAAGTCTGAAGGTCATTGATTTTGAGGAGTTTGAATTTTTTGATAAATCTAATTTTTTATACAACCATCAAAAGCTCTTTTTATGATAACGATTAAACAGTTTTATACGCAATGAAAAAATCGGGAATATCTGCGCTCTATTTTCTTACAGGGCTCATCTTCATCATTATTCAGGTCCATTCATCCTTTTATCCGAGGCTGGTTACCAAAGCATTTATCATCCCTGTGCTAATGATTCTATTTATAGTAAACCTAAGACCCTCCATAAATCGTCTGCACAGTTTCATGTTTGCAGGGCTTTTCTTTTCCTGGTCAGGAGATGTGATCCTTGAGTTCTCCCAAAATAACGGGAATATGTTCATTCTCGGCCTTGGCTGCTTCCTGCTGGCACATGTCATGTATTTTACGGTTTTTCTTATCACTGAATTTTTTAAAATCGCAGGTGTCGCCCAAATCCCTGAACCATTTGATTATGAGCTACTACATCATATTTCCGGCCTGCTTTTATTACCAGAACTTCACCTTTTACAGAGAAAAACCATATATTACCGTTTACATATATAGGTGAGGCGTTATAATTTGACATTCACATGTGTTGACCATATTTCCTTGCCGTTAGTGGGGTTGTACGCAATGCAGACGGCGGAACCGTTAGATATCAGCATATCGCGTCCTTTTGCATCTATTATTATAGGGGTTAAATATGCTTTCCTACCGATTTCTGTCAACACTTCATAAGGCTCTGCGGGTCTGTCACTTCTCCAGATAAGTTTCCCGTTCGATTTATCGAGAGCGAGGAGATACCTGACATCAGTACCTTCGAAGTGCAGAATGAGCAGGTTTTTATAAATTACAGGTGATGAAGCCGGACCCTGAATATGCTTACATTTGAAGTCGGTACGCTTCCACACAATTGTATCATTTGCAGTATCTATGCAGGCAGTTCCCATGCTTCCGTAATGAACATATATAAAGCCCTTTTCGATACATGGTGTAGGAGAGGCATAAGTGTTTAAAGAGTGCTTTTCTTCAACTTTATGACTTTTAAGAGGAATTCCCAGGGAACAATTCCATCACCCTCTAAAACTCAAAACCCCATGGATCTTTGATCTTGCAGCGTTTGCTTTTAAAATGAGTTAAAAGTTCCTGCCTTATTCGTATATTTGAGTTGACAGTGGTACTGCATAGCTTTGATTAAACAATGGACAACGGTATTATTAAAGTCTTTTTTAATAAACATAGTCGTTACCGGCCATATAGAAACAACACTCCAACTAGTGAACTTTTGCACTATTTCTGTGTTATGATATTATTTATTAACCTATAAATTAAGAAAGTTGTTTTAGTAATTCAAGTTTGTCAAACAATTTAATAACTAAAAAAAGTAATACTGCTTGCCACACACTTGACAAAATAAAAGAACTTGATCCCTCTACTGCATAGGCCAAAGACAACTAAAGCTTTTTAATTGAAGCTGCCACGTTTGAATAATTTGAAGTTTATTTTCTTTAATGTGATATAATCCACTGAACACAATCTGGATTTTTGTGTTATATATTATTATTAATTATTTCTCAGAAGAACAATAGCCATGGAACTTACAGAACTTAATAGCAAGCCGACAAAAAAAAGAATGCCGGCTTTGAACGATTCTGAAATTAGCTATTATAAAGAGAAACTGAATCCTGACCGGAGAATTATCGGGACCAAGAAAATAAGTCGAGACTTTAATTTTAATAACTATGAACTTACTTTTTATGCATAATCGGATTGCAGAAGATAAAAAAGGGGGGGGAAAGTATATTATTCTTTTTGATGGGAACTGCAAATTGTGCAATAATGTTGTCAATTTTATTTCAAAAAATGACAGTAGAAAAATGTTCTGTTTCATACCGCTTGAATCGGTAAAGGCGTCAGAATATTTAAGCCGATATAACAAAAAAGATGTAAATAAAGGATCGGTGTTATTAATTCAGGTTGAGAAGATTTATACAAAATCTAATGCAGTACTAAACATTTTAAAATGTCTGGATGGCTTATGGCCCGTACTTTATGTATTTATTATAGTTCCTGGCTTCATAAGAGATCCTGTTTATGATTTAATAGCGAAATACAGATATAGATGGTTTGGAGTTATTACAGGCAGTCCGGATTACAGATCATGCTAGCATTTACAATCCCCTCCCGAAAACGCTTTCTCAGTGATACAATGATAATTTCTTTTATTTCAATATTGGTTGGGCTTTTTTATAAGGTAAAGTTAAGATCTTTTGAGCAATCATTTGACTCAAACCTGTTTCAAATTCTATTCTTGAAATATTTTTAAATCCTGAGGCATTTAACATTTCTGTAACTTCCTGCTCTGTAAAGCAATCTCCGGCTTCAGTTCCCACGAGCATATTTATTGCAAAAACAGCTCCGGATGTTGGTTGTGTCCTGTCTTTGTTCATTATCCAATCCTGAATTACAATTTTGCCATTTTTATTTAAAGAGTTAAAACATTTTTTTATTAAATCCTTATTTATCTCTAATGAATTACTGTGAATAATAGCTGACAAAAATACCATATCAAATCCTTTTGGTAAATCATCTGTAGTATAATCGCCTGCATGGGTTTTTATTTTACCTGAAAAACCTTCTTTTTCAATAAATTTTTTTGTCATAGGTATAACATTAGGCAAATCAAAAACAGTTGCTTCAATTTCAGGTTTTTTAGAAACAAATTCCATAGAATAAGCACCGGAACCACCACCAATATCTAAAGTAGATTTTGTTTCGGACAAATCAATATTTGCTAACTGTTCTGGAGCCTGTTTTTTTGCTCTTTCATGCATTGCATTTATAAAAGGGAAGAGCCATTCTTCTCCTCGTTCATTAATTTCTGAAGTATGAGCTGATTTACCGGTTTTTACAACCTGCGTAAGGTTGTTCCATGTATTCCAGAGATGGTTTGAATGCATCAGACCTGCTAAATAATTTGTACTCCTTTTAGAAAGAAAAGTAAAACTTTCTGGGGTATTAAAGAATAAATGGTTCTGCTTTTCAAGAAAGCCTAATGATACCAAAGCATTTAGCAGACGTTCGCAAGCATGTTCATCTAAATGCAAATTGTTTGAAATTTGATTGTTTGTTGTACCAGATTCATCAAGATTTGTAAAAATATCAAGCTCAAAACCGCTTAATAATATTCTGCTTTTTTGAAAAGAAGCAGCAAATTCTCTAATTGTATTTGGATTCATAATAAAAAATTTAACATGTTATTTTATCAATCTAATTTTCCCATATTTCAAAAACTCTCATCATGCTACCTGTGCATGTAACAACAAGTTAATCCGACGTCGGGTCCGCAGGAGCTGTCTGTGCCATAGCCACTGGTGAAAGAGCAAACAAAAGCACCAAAGATTGAATTGAAATATTTCTTGGTCTCATGTGAATAGTTTTTTGGCCATTGACTTGATAAATGTAAGGAACAAATTTAAAGACATTACAATAGAAAATCTAATAAATACAAAATGTGTAAATTTGGTAACAATTTAATATATTTATGATTTCAAGTTTTTGTTTTGGAGAAGTGCTTTTTGATATTTTGTGATCTAAATAAAAACCAATAAGTTTAATTAAAAAGAAAAGCTATGAAAAAACTAGTATTCATTTTGTTAGCGGTTGTATTTCTAAGCACAACAGCTTTTGTTTTTGTACAACAGAACAGGAAAACAGAAGCTGCTAAACATCCCAGGATTGAGAATGCTATTAAAGAGCTTGAAAGTGCCATAGATTATTTGGAAAAAGCGCCGAATGATTTTGGAGGATATAAAGCACAGGCTATTGCTGACTCAAAAAAGGCAGTTATATCATTGAAACTCGCTTTGAATTATCGTGCCAAAGTAGATAACGCTAAGAGAAAGTAGACAATTTTTTGTTCTTGTTGCAGGATGAAAAAAATCCGGTAATCCTCTAAAACTCAAAATCCCTGAAGATCAGTGATCTACAGGGGTATGAGATTTGGAGTTGTGGTGCCACCAGCACCCAAATAGTCTTTATGCAGTTCCCTGATTATTTGATAAGATAACCATTTACGTATTTATTAAAAATATTCAAAAGAGTATAGTATAAGTACTCTCTTGAATCTAATAATGATTTCTTAAATGATTGAAATAGAAGATTCCTGAGAGAGCAAAATAATTGAAAAAAGCATCAACAAAAACGTCAATGAGGAGATTAAGATAAGATTGATATCACGAATACTCTGACAATTCACAGATTGACAATATGACATCGAGACAAGTTGAGTCCATGCATTTATCCCCTTTGATTTTTAGTCGCTATAATACTTTTCACAATTGAAATGGATATTATTTCCTGTAATTGAGCTGATTATATGTGCGAAAATTGATAAATTTGTCTTAATGAGAAGTGGGTTATGCAAGATTAATAATCAACACTGAAAATCCTCAGTTTTCCAACCGCTCATTTTTTCTGCGATTTCATATATTTTAGACAGAACTGAAGTTTTATTATGATATTCTGAAAATGAAAATTGTAACCGCCGATTTTAAGAAAACATTAATTACCGTAATCAGTTTCATCATCATTACAGTAATAGTTGTTATTTTATTGATTTCCCCAATCTCAAAATATTTGATTGAAAAGAATGACATGAAATACATAGGAAGGCAAATTAAAATGGGCCGGGTTTACGTAAATCTTTTTACCGGGTATGTTCATATTCGCAATCTGAAAATTTATGAGTCGAAAAGCCAGTCTGCCTTAGTTGAAAGCGACAGCGTTTTCTTTTCAGCAAAAGGGATAAGCGCAAATTTTGCCATGTTTAAAATGTTATCAAAAACTATCGAAATAAAGGACCTCACATTGGATCAGCCAAAGGGAATAATAATTCAAAACAAAACGGATTTTAATTTTAATGACCTGATAAAAAAATTCACTCCTGAAAAACCTGATTCAACTTCATCATCGGTTCATTTTAATATTCTGAATATAAAAATAAAAAACGGAGAGTTCTATTACCGTGAAAAAGTAATTCCAATAAATTATTTTATTAAAGAAGTTAACATTGAAAGTACTGGCAAGTATTGGAATGCAGACACAATCAGGGCAAAAATTTCTTTCCTGTCAGGAACGGATGCCGGTAGTTTAAAAGGTAATTTTACAGTAAATCTTAAAAGTCTGGATTATCGGATTGCCGTTATTGTTCATAAATATGATTTAAATTTTTTAGACCAATACCTCAAAAACTTAGTCAACTTTGGAACTTTCAACGCCACCCTTGATGCTGATATAAGTGCAACAGGAAATTTTAACGATCAGGAAAATTTAAATGCCAGGGGACTGCTGGCAATGAATGACTTTCATTTTGGAAAAAACACGAAGGATGATTATGCATCATTCGACAAATTGGTATTAAAAATAGATGAGTTGAGCCCCGGGAACCATAAATATCTTTTCGATTCATTATCGCTTAGCCATCCTTTTATCAAGTATGAGCTCTTTGATTATTTGGATAACCTGCAAATGATGTTTGGAAAATCCGGGGCCAACATTTCAGGAAGTAAGACAGAACCCGCACGGTTTAACCTGATTTTTATAATTGGAAATTACATAAAAGCGCTTGCGAAAAATTTTTTTCAAAGTGATTACAAGATTAATAAGCTGGCGATTTACAAAGGATGTTTCAGATTCAATGACTATTCTTCTAACGAAAAATTTTCAATAGAAGCAAATCCACTTTATGTCGTTGCTGATTCTGTTAATAAAAACAATAATTGGGTTAAGGTATCTTTGAAATCAGGTATTAAACCTTACGGTAATATCACAATAGCCCTGAATATAAATCCAAAAGTCAGCGGAGATTTTGATATGCAATATCATCTTCAGAGATTACCGGCTTCAACTTTTAACCCCTATTTTATTACCTATACTTCTTTCCCGTTAGACAGAGGTACAATAGAACTTACAGGCACATGGAAAGTAAGGAACGGAATTATTAAAAGCGATAATCACTTGCTGGTAATTGATCCACATGTACTCAGGCAACAAAGAAATATAAATACAAAATTGATTTCCTCACCTTTAATAATATTCTTAACTCGTCAACACGGAAACGTTATTGATTACCAAATTCCTATAACCGGCAATTTGAAGAATCCAACATTTCATTTGCACGAGGTTGTCTTTCATATTTTTGGAAAAATTTTTGTTAACCCAGCTTTAGTTCCATTCAGATTACTGGAGAAAAAATCAGAAAATGAACCTGATAAAACATTAACAATGGAGTGGGAAATACGACAAGTTTCACTTTTACAGCATCAGGAAAAATTTGCAAATAAAATGGTAGATTTTCTGGTAAAGAATCCGGATGCAACACTTGCTGTTTATCCAAATCAGTATGCTGAAAAAGAAAAAGAGTATATTAGTTTTTTTGAAGCCAAGAAGAAATATTTTTTGATATCCAGGAATATAAATGCTCTATTTCTCAGTAAAGATGATTCTCTGAAAGTTGAAAATTTGCCGGTAAAGGATTCTTTGTTTGTTAATTATTTAAACAAAGAGGTTCGTGATAGCATGCTGTTTACTATACAGGAAAAATGCAACAATTTTGTTGGCTCAGCTGTTATCAATGCCAAATTTGAACAATTAAACAAAAAAAGAGAAGACGTATTTCTGTTGCACTTTAAGAAAGCTGCTGTGGAAAACCGCGTAAAAATTTATTCCGGTGAAAACAACATACCTTACAATGGCTTTTCATTCTATAAAATAGTTTACAAAGGAGAACTTCCGAAGTCCTTAATCAAGGCATATCAGCAAATGAATTAATTTAACACCCTTCAAAACTCAAAACCCGCGGATTATTGATCTTGCTGAGTTCATTATTTTAAGAAGTGGTGCCAAAGTCCCCGGAAATATATTTGTACTATTAATATTCTGATAGATAAATAGTTAGAATATAATACAATTATGACAATTGCCCTAATTAGCTATTTATAAGCAATTTAAGGCATTGTTGCATTTCGATAATGCAGGCTATAAGGATATTGAAAGTGGCCGAGAATGGATAGAAATGGCTTTTAATGAAGTATTTGAGTCATTTTATATTGCTGATATATTGAATAATAAAACAATTGATAATAGTTGGGAAATTGGGAGGTTTAATCTTAAATACTATGGCAGCTCTGATTTTTGGCCGAAATAATTAGCTATTACGTTTATTAGGTGCAATTATGGCATTTGTAATTTCAATTATTATTTAAAAACATTATCATAATAATCTATATACTTAGATCACTGAAGCACAATAGTCAGTTTGTTTGATAATCAACCCATTTTCTAGTGTAAAAATAGATGTCACCCTTAGTTTTGCAATTCTTCCGGCAATAAAATTTCCTGTTGTAAATGCTGCTGTACCTTCCCATTCTTGTTCTAATACAACAAAATCATTTTCAGCAATACTTCTTAAAACATTTATTTTACGATCTGGAAATAAATTCAATAACTGTTCTACTGATTTACGATAGAATGAAAAATTACCTTGTCTCCCCTGTGGTGTACTTGCATTTGGTAATTCAATCCATTCTAACTTGTTTGAGTAGCAGGTATCTACCCATTCAAGTGTACATTTGTTGTAAAGTTCAATACACCATAATATTGCTTGTTTGTTTTCAGCTGCACTCATTATAAACTCCTTCTTTTTAATTTTTGGGTTTAGTAATTTGCTAAAAGATATTATTGCACTTTAAGCGGTTTCGTACAGTTTATGTCCTCCGGTCTACCAAAAACAATTAACAATACTGACCGCATTGACGGCAGTTAATTTTTTATATTGCGTGTCCTCCGGATACTTTAATTACTTGTCCTGTTATAAAAGAAGCTTGTTCAGAGACCAAAAACAATAAACAATCTGCAATATCTTTCGGATACCCTAATCGTCTTCCTGGGATTGTTGGCAATAAGTGTTTTTCTAAATTTTCATCAATCCATCCGGTTTGAATAGGTACCGGCGCAATCATATTCACTGTTATTCCGCATTGTCCAAGTTCAATTGCAAGACTTCTTGTGTATGCTTCAATTGCGGTTTTGCTTGCTCCATATGAAATCTGATTTGCAAACATTTGTGCACTGTCTGTATTAATATTTATAATTCTTCCAACTTTTTGTCCTGATGCAATAAACCTTTTTGAAAATTCACAGATAAGAAGTATTACTGCTTTTGTGTTTATACTAAAATGTCTATCTATCATAGATTCATCAGTTTTAAGAATTGTGTCAGGAAGTTCACAGTGTGCTGTGTTATTTATTAAAATATTTACAGTACCAAAATTAGTTTCTGCAAAGTTCATTATTGATTTTGCAGATTCTCCGTTTGACAAGTCAGCTTCAAAAATTTCAGCTTTACCACCATTTTCAATTATCTGTGTTTTTAGAGTTAATGCCTTTTCAAGTCGCCACACAGTTTTTTCTTTCAAAGCAGTTTCTTCAAAAGTTACTCCATTTTCCGGTGAGAATTTTGGATTTCCCAAATAATTGATGAGAACTGAAACTCCCTGTTCTGATAATTATAAAGCTATTTCTCTACCAATACCTGTGTTGGCCCCAGTTATTATTGCAATCTTTTCTTTTAAACCCAAATCGATCATTGTAACTCCTTTATCAATCTTGATTAAAGTCAAATAATAGTTCTAATAATCAGAATGTTTCCATATTAGTATTAAACTATAATTTAATTAATTCTTTGTCATATTCTTTAAGTAAACCTGAGAATTAAGAGGCACTTTTTTTGTGTAGAATTACCACCAACTCAATTTTGTTTCAAACACACTCTAATTACTACTTACACATTAAAGGTAGAAATAAAATATTAAAGATTAATCAAAGAATTTGTCAATGTTCCATATGATTGATTAGCAATATTTTTATAAATTTATATTTTATAAAAAGATTCATAATAGTTAGCTCATAAAAAATGTTATTACAATTTTTATACTCTTTATTCCTGGCCATTTTGGTTTGCTCAGGTCAAAGTAAAAATCAAACTAGTAAAATAAAAGGAGGGGAAAAAATGGAAATTAAAAGTTCAGCGTTTAAAGAAGGTTCGGTCATACCCGGAAAATATACATGTGACAATATTGATATTTCACCACCACTGGAATGGTCACAGGTTCCTGACGGCACAAAGACATTTGCCCTTATTTGTGATGATCCGGATGCACCTATGGGTACATGGGTACATTGGGTTCTTTTCAATCTTCCCGGAAATATACTGGTGCTTTCTGAGAATGTGCCAAAGCTGGAAATTCTGAAAAATGGAGCAAGACAAGGTAAAAATGATTTTGGAAAAATCGGGTATGGCGGACCATGTCCTCCTGGTGGAACCCACAGGTATTATTTCAAAATTTATGCATTAGATAAGAAACTTGATTCCAAACCTGGCATTACTAAAAAAGAACTGTTGAAAGCAATGGAAGGACATATATTGGCAGAAGGACAATTAATGGGAAGATATAAAAGATCTTAAAGGAAAATGTCTTAATATTTCTATCGGGAAAGAATGTGAAAGTCAAAGTTCTGAATAAATATTTAATTAATTATTCATAAAAGCTTGTGTATTTGTCTGATCATGAGTATGTTGTAAAATCCGTCACTCATCCCGTCACCCTATAAAATTCAAATCCCGCAGATCATTGATCTTGCGGGATTTGCATTTTCTTAACAATATTAATTCCCCTATTAAGGTTTTCTTTTTGGAAGTAGAAAATATCCGAAACCCAATGCTAAGAACAAGTAGAGCGCCACAACCAGCCAACCAATTGAATTTAACGCACCTGATAGTATGGCGATTAAAGTCACTGCAAATCCTATGGCATCATAAACGAATAAGGCCAGAATGATAGCCCATCTTGCTTCAGACTCCTGTGAGTTCCTGGCAAACCATGTGAGCATTAAATTGCCCATCATAGACGCACCATATTCCCTGGCTGCAAAAACACCTCCCGCTGCCAGAGTAGCCCCAAAGATGGAATATATGAAGTTCGGGACCAGCAATATGGGAATACCAAGACACAAGCACACAATTGCTTTAATAATCAATAACGTCTTTAATTTCATATCAGTACTCCTTTCTTTATTAAATTTTCAGATAGAGATATTTACCCAATTTAACTCAGAATTAATTATAAGAATAATTAACTCGTTATCAAATTTAAACAATGTTTAGACGTAAGTCAAATTTATTTTAAACTACTCATAAAGGTCTCGTTATCAATGGATATTGGCAATTTAAAATTCGATTGATTTTCAGGGATTTTTGAGATTTTATTTTTGGGCATAAAAGACGGGTTTATTGACCAAATTGGCCGGTAAGATTACACTTAACATTAATAACCAAACAACAAGTATTTAAGTCAGCCTTTTAGTAGTCATTATGATTCAGAGCCTATGGTTATGACCGTTAGCTACAACAAGAAATATATGATTTGGAATATTTAGGTATATATTTGATATCGTGAATGTTACAAAATCCATCAACAATTCCGTCAACAGAAAATCTAAAAACCCTTACAGATAACTGATCTATAAGGGTTTATGTTTTGAGGATGTGGTGCTGCCAGCACTTAAAGAGTCTTTTTGCGGTTTTCTTATTACACTGGAAGCACTAAAAAACTTTTCTTTTAATTTCAATAGCCATTTCCCTGCACACCTCATGGCAACAGTAACAATGAATACATTTCGCTTCGTTTACCAAAACCTTGTTCTTTTTTTTGTTGTCAAAACGCAGAGTCTTAACCGGACAGATATCAATACATTTTGAGCAGCCGATGCATAGCTTGCTGTTAAATACAGGTCTTTTATTGAACCTTCTCAGGAACGGGATTTTCTTTTTAAAGTACTTAAATATTATACCCGCTTCACCGCCTTTATCAATCCGTTTAAAATCTCTGACAACAATGGTTGCAGGATCAGTTCCTTTGATAATTATATCGTCCATATTTTTCAGAAGGAAACCTCTTTCAAGAGCAATTTTGTTTGTTGGAATTTCAAGAGGATTATATCCCACAATGCGGCTGGCGATTATATCCAGTGCAAGCGGATTAACAGAGGCCAATAAGACATTGACCTTCTTTGGGTATCCGTTACCCGGACCAGGACCTTCCAAAGCAACAATTCCATCCATTATGTGAAAATGCGGTTTTATAGCCTCTTCAAGATCGACAAAAAATTTACCGAACTTATACCTGTCGGGATATTTTACATGCTGCATTGCCTTGTTGAAAGCAGGAACAAATCCGAAAATATTTTTCATAGCGCCTGAAAAAATCATGAGCTCATGGTTCTTCAGCTTTGAAAGTGAAATTATCAGATCGACTTTTGTGATAAGTGCCGTGATTTTTATTTCAGTGGTCCCGACTTTCCTGAAAATGGCAGCATCATTAAACCTGACCCATGTGGCACCGCATTTATTCACTACTTGTCTGATTCCGGATTTTTCACCTGTAAATTTCCGCGTATCAAAAGTCGGTGAATCTCCGACAAATACAGTCGCACCTCTGGATTGAAGATACCTTATAACAGCTTCAACTACAACAGGATGAGTTGTTATTGCCTTAACCGGATCATCATCGGAAAGAATATTGGGTTTCAACAGTATCTTTTTCCCGGCAGGATCCGGACCATCGCTTTCAGTATAGAGCCATGCAATATGTTTTGCTATCTCCTCAGGATTGTATTCAAAACACCTTCGTACAGCGACAATTGAACCCATAGTTTCTATTGTAAAAATTTGGTTGCAAATCTGTAATACAATGGCCGAGGTAAAATTGATATGGCAAACTTTATTGCCCTGTTCCGGAATCCCGGAATAACAATAACTTTATTTTTCTTTCTCAGGTTCCTGACAGATATTTTAACGACATTTTCAGGTTCCATCCACGGCAGGATTTCCCAGTTTTTACGTTCGGACAGTTTCATGCCTGCTCTTTTATGAAAATTAGTATTACGCATAAAACCCGGGCAAAGTACCTGTACTTTGATGCCTTTGTCTTTGACGCTTATATGCAAAGATTCCATGAAACTATTGATAAACAGTTTGGTTGCCGAATACATTGCATCCTGAGGAACAGGCATAAATGAAACCAGTGAAGACAAATTAATTATTGCCCCTTTACCATTCTTGGTCATATTTGGAAGAGCTGCAAGAATTAGTCGAACCGGAGTACTAATATGCACTTTTATCATGCTTTCCAGGCTCCGGATGTCATTCTGCCAGAAAGGCTTTCCGAAAAAAAATCCTGCATTATTTATGAGGACATCAATCTCTTTATTCTTTTTTATGATCTCCTCTATTCGTACAACATCATTTTCATTTGCGAAGTCCGCAAGGATGATTTCAACACTTACGTTGTTTTTTATTTTCAGTTCTTCTACATCAAGTGAGATTTTATCATCCGGATGTCCGGTAATAATAAGGTCATAGCCTTGTTGTGCAAAATGACGCGCAAAAGCAGCACCGAGTCCACTCGTAGCGCCACTGATAAAAGCAACTTTCTTATCCATGGAATAGAATTAAACCTTTTAAAAATACTAATTTTCAGAGGAAGAATATTCAAGGTTATAACAAATATTTAATTGACATTCATATAATTATTAAATATCTTTACATTATTGACTGGCATTTTTTCACGATAAGATCCTTCTCTTCTCAAAATATTCTTATCCATGATTCAAAGAGAAAAACTATATAGATTGCCATGGTCAAAGACAGATAATCCCGGTGGATGGATAGAAGTTACAGATACCTGCGATCTTCATTGTCCGGGTTGTTACCGGCATCAGCTTGAAGGAGATCGTCCTGTTGACACAATTAAAAAAGACATTGATGTGCTCATAAGACTCACCAATTGTGATTGTATCGCAATTACAGGTGGAGAGCCTCTTGGTTATCCTGATCTGATTGAGGTAATAAGTTACATCGCCTCAAAAAAGATTAAGCCAATGGTCTTTACCAATGGTCTTTTACTGACACCAGAACTGGCTAATGATTTAAAAAAGGCAGGTCTTTCTAAGATCCATTTTCACATTGACAGTGCTCAGGAAAGACCGGGGTGGACTGGCAAATCAGAAACTGAACTGAACGAACTGAGGCAACATTATGCAGATATCCTCTGGAATACCAAAAAAATACAGTGTGGCTTTCATGTAACCATTTCCCGATCCAATCTCGAATATATTCCGGAAATCCTGAAGTGGTGCCAGAAAAACATAATAAGAGTGCATCATATATCATTTCTGGCATACAGGGCTATAGCCAAAGATCCGATGTACCAGTTGGTAGCCAATGGGAAAATAATTGATCCCGAACAATCATTGGGGAGCAATCCTAAACCCGAAGAGATCAATATCACAACTGAAGAAATGTACCAGTATGTTCTTAAAGCAAATCCAAACCTGCGCCCGTCTGTCTACCTGAACGGAACATCTGTACATGAAACAAACAAGTTCCTAATTATAGTTAATACCGGCACTTCCAGGAACCATCTTGGGGTTCTGGGGCCGAAAACCATGGAAATGGCCCAGATGTTTTACCATCTCTTCAATGGAAGATATTTTGCATTCCTTGAAAATCCACGACCCGGGAAAAAACTATTCTTTATGTCTTTATTCGATAGTGAGATTAAAAAGGCATTTGTGAAATATCTTAAAGCTTCAGTAAGAAATCCCATCCGTTTATTTGATAAGGTCTATGCGCAAAGCATCCATTTGCAGCAGCCTATTGAAATCCTGGAAGGCATGATCAACCTTTGCGATGATTGTGTCAATATGATGGTCTACAACGGAAGGCTGATTAATTCATGCAGGTTAGATGAATACAGAATGTTTGGAGGACCAATAAACGTAATAAAACAAAAGGATTCTCAAAATTAAGCAGCAATGTTCCCTGACCGAAAACATATGTACAATTTTCCCTGGACAAGGAGTGATAATCCAGGAGCATGGATTGAGGTTACAGATATTTGCAATTTAGCGTGCCCTGGTTGCTTCAGACGGAATAATTTCGAAGGGCACAGAACACTGGCTGAAATAAAGAAAGAAATTCTGCAATGCCGTGAAATGACAAACTGCAGCAGGATATCCATTTCAGGAGGTGAGCCTTTATTATATCCGGATATCATTGAAGTAGTAAAATTCATTACTTCTCTAAAGCTTAAATGCATTATCCTGTCTAATGGAGAATTGCTTACACCCGATTTTATAGCAAAGCTCAGTGAAGCAGGCCTGTTTCAGTTCTTTCTGCATGTTGACAGCGGCCAGAACCGGCCAGGCTGGACAAACAAGACAGAAGCTGAGATGAACAATCTGCGACAATATTATGTCGACATGGTTCATGATACTGGAAAGATAAAATGCGGTTTTAATATGACTATCCGGCATTCAAACCTTAATGAAGTACCGGATATTGTACGATGGTATCGCGCAAATATTGACAGGGTCAGTCATCTCTCTTGCATTGCTTTCAGAGGAATCCCGAAGGATGTGGCTAATGTAATGTGCTTCAATGGGCAAAAAATCATACTTGATTCTTTGCCCGATGCGATTAAGCCAGACGAAGAAATTGATATTTCCTCTACCGATATACTTGAAAAGCTTAGTTCTGACCTGGATTATGTTTATCCTTCGGCATACCTTAAGGGCACTACGCGACCTGAGACTTTCAAATTAATCACTATCAATAATATAGGTTCTAGAAAACAAATCTACGGGGCTATTGGGGAAAAGACTATGAAGATGTATCAGGATCTTTATTATAAGCTCCATCATAAATATGATGCAACTGTTCCCGGATTTGGGAAAATGGTTTTTCTCATGGCATTTTTTGATAAGGAAATTCGAAAAGCATTTAGAAATTATTCAAGAGCTGTAATTAAGAATCCATCACGGCTTTTTGAAAAGATATTTGTTCAGAGTCTGGTTATTCAGCAACCTTTTGAGGTTATTGATGGCGAATTGAATTTATGTGATGGATGCATAAATCTTATGCCCTATAAAGGAGAAATGATTAATTCATGCCGCCTTGATGAATACAGGCTGCTGGGCGGCCCGATTAAATACAGCCAGGAGACAATCAGGCAGCCATCTCAGCAATAAAATAATACTCATGAATATGCTTCAGATTCAGGAAGTTGTCAGCAAATCGGATTTGAAAAAATTTATTCATCTGCCTGAAAAATTGCATAATAATCATATTAACTGGGTACCCCCGATCTATAAGGATGAATGGGATTATTTCAATCCGAAGAAGAACAGGGCTTTTTCATATTGTGATACGATTGTGATGCTTGCGCGACGTGACGGTAAGACAGTCGGAAGAATTATGGGCATTATTAACCATCGTTATAATGACGAAAAAAAAGAAAAGGTTGCCAGGTTTTCCTTTTTCGAGTGTATTAATGAAAGGGAGGTTTCTGACCTGCTTCTGAGTTACATAGAGAAATGGGCAACGGATAAAGGCATGACCAAAATAATTGGGCCCTTTGGTATGTGCTACCATGATCCGATCGGATTCATGACTGAAGGATTTAATGAGAGACCATCACTTACAGCCAATTACAATTTTGAGTATATAATCTCACTCCTGCAATCAGAGGGTTATAGTTGTGAGACTGACCTGGTTGTTTATAAGATCGATATTTCTAAAGAACTTCCCTCTGTATATGCGCGGATACAAAACAAGGCTTTACAAAATCCGAAACTCAGGATATTAAACTTTACAACCAGGAAAGAACTTCACAAGTATATTCATCCTGTTCTTGTGTTGATGAATGAAAGTTTTACAGAAATTTATGGCTATTCACAACTCGATGAAAATGAGATGCTGGATTTAGCGAATCATTTTATCCCTTTGCTCGATCCAAAACTCGTTGCAGTAGTAACCTATGAAGAGGAGGTTGCTGGTTTCATGATAACAATTCCCAGTATAAACGAAGGAATTATTGCTGCCAGAGGCCATCTTTTCCCTTTGGGCTTTTTAAAAATCCTGAAAGCCTCAAAAAATGCAAGTCAGCTGGATTTGTTAATAGGTGGAATAAAAGCAAAATACCGTGGGATGGGTATTGATGTATTAATAGCCGAACATATCATTAATATTGCCAAAAAGGCCGGTTTTAAATCTATCGACAGCCATCTGGAACTGGAATCCAACTGGAAGATGAGGGCAGAAAATGAAAAATTGGGTGGCACGGTCTATAAAAAGTACAGAATCTTTCAAAAGAACCTTAATTAAAAAAGTAAGTCGTCATCCCCACAGTCATCCGCAAAATACAAAATCCCGCAGATTATTGATCTTGCTGGATTTGCAATTTTAAAAAGTGGCGCCACCATCGCCCCGGGATACACAAACGGTAACTTCATTTTTGAGTGCCTCGAAGATTTCAGCTACAGCTTTATGGGTGAAGCCGGGACAAAGCAGCACCGAATCAATTTTTTCTTTTTGATGAAGATCTTTGCAGACCTTAATCGCTTCTTCCTGTGTTTTTACGATATAAGTATAAAGCTTGTATCTGCCCATCTCTATCAGATTATGATGTTTTACAGGATCTGCATCAGGTGCATGTGCAATAAATAACGCTTTGAAAGCCATTTTTACCTCCTCTTATACTGAGCAATAATTGTAATCAAGTCATTAACGTAGTGATAGTATTATGAAACCTTTTTAATTACTTGTCAGACGTGCAAAACGTCGATTCGACTCCGGGAAATCAACCCCCGATGCAATGGAAACCAGGATACCCATTCCGATTGCCAGGATGAGTGATAAAAAATTGGGCTGGAAAACCAGTACTGCTCTATTTGGTATAATCGTAAAGATGATTCCTAATAAGATATTAAGTATCGCTATCCATTGATATATCTTCATCCCTGCCCAATATGGCGTCTGAGCTTCACCACGGAATGATTCTTCCACAAACCGGCCTGTCCCGTTAAATATTAAATATATTCCGACAATGAAAGAAGAGGAGATTCCGATGTTGAATAACCTGATTAATACCAGGCCTGTTATAATATTGGTTCCAATTGAATAGAGCTGTGTCGGGTGCAGAGAAACACCGGACAGACCTGATATCTTATTTATACGGGAATTAGGATGTATAAAGCGAATGCCAATATTTTCGCTTGAAGGCTTCCCATGGCAACAGCCCTGAATGAGGCATTGGAGACGTCCTGTAGCCTGGATCCATGGTGCTGCCATTGCAAAGGATGCTAGCAAAATGAAAAAGTCAATTGAAAATATAAAATGAGCCAGTACGCATGCAATTATTCCTGCTGTAAGTCCTCCATAATAGCTATAGGATCTCAGTAATTTCGGAGATCCTTCAATTATCTGCGTCCAGAGTCCGGCTCCGATGATAACAAATATCAAAATTAAAAAACCGACAAGAGCATACTGCCGGCCAAGAAAAAAACCTGCCAGAAGGGCTCCTGCAAATCCTGCAGCTCCACCGTAAAAACCATGATTTATTATTCTTACCGGACCAATTCTCCATTCCCGCCAGCTGTTTGAAAGGCGTTCAGCCTGCAGCCGTATATAGTTCCAGATCTGATGCCTGTAAATAATTATTATGAACGTACAAAAACCTGTTGCAACATCGAGGAGAGAATGAGCGCTGGTTGTTATGCAGCTCACCGAGATCAGTGCTGCCAAGGCATACCATATCCACTTAAAGCGGACAAAACTTCTGCTGAAATATGTTGCAGCCACGAATGCCCAAATTACATGACAGGAAGGCAGCGCACCAGATTCGCCGTCGAGTGAACGTTCAAACAATATGAGACGGCCCAGGAATGAGTGAGGAATGAAATCTTTTTGTTTTACTACCATCGGAAATACAAGGTAAATTATCCCCACAATAATTATGGTAAACCATATATCAGTTATAAAACATCTTAACTGCTTCCTGGTTTTTATTACTAAAGGGACTGATAAAGAAAACAGGAAGGCGAATGAATAGAACACTTCTGAAAACTCCCATACTGGCAGATGTTCCTCAAAAGGAAGATTCGTACTGATTGCATCCCTTGGAGCTCCTATAAATATGAAAGCCTTGTAAATGATTAACCACGGTACAAAAACAAGAAAATATGATGATATTCTATCACTAAACGATGGCAAAATGCTGGAAGCAGAGGGAAGTGATAGGAAGGGTTTATAATCCTGTGTACCAAAAACTAACTGAGTTTTTTCATTTTCGGTATCTGCGACATATGCGACCAGCAGCAGAGTGAATATCGGACTTACCAGCCAGAATCCGGATGCCGACCGGGTAACTGCCGATAATCCAAAACTAATCAGTGCAGCACCTGAATAGATGGGATGTCTTATAAAGGTATAAATGCCATTTTTTACAAATTTCTTTGGCGGAAAAGCAACTCCATTGTCCGATCTCCAAAGATTCCATAGACCTGAGCAGATAAATATTGCTCCTGTAATTAAAAGTATATAATATCCAAAGAGTAAGTTATCCGGCAGTGGTAACGTTACAATATTCTTGGTGTACCTAGCCCAGAGAATGATAATAATAGGAATTAAGGCAGCAAACAGTAACCCATATAGAACCTTGCCTGTTATTTCCTTTGTTTTCCCCATTTTACAATTTCAAATAATGACCAGCCCTCTGCTAAGAAAACAGAATTTTCGGAAAGGATTGTTTTTGCCTTATACTTTATTTCTACTGCTTACTGGAGTCTGCTGTTAATGAATATTTTTAAAAATTCACATAAGAGTAAGAATTTAATTAAAATCTAAGTTCGGTAAGAAATCTTTCTTATCAAAAAATATTTTGCCAGGAAATACCTTTACATTATTGGTGGAGCATGCAACATAACTTTAAGGAGAAGCTAGCAAATAAGTTCGTTATAGTTATTTTTAATCGGGACCTTTATATTACATTTTCTTTGAGTTCAGGCATTAAAATAGACTGTTAGGTTGAATAAGTTGCTTTTCAAACTTTGACGCATGTGATTGATTTATTGCACGTTACAAAACATGTCATCAATTCCCTGCCTACCGGCAGGCAGGCGTCAACAGGAAATTTAAAAACCCCTGTAAATCATTGATCTACAATGGTTCTAATTTAATAAGGTAGTGATTTTCAAAACTATCATTATAGTGTTACCATTTTAAAAATACTGCTAAACCAGTTGCTATTTATACCATAGAGTGTTCTGGAGGAGGCTGATTACAAAGATTTTGATGAAAATTTTAACATTAAAATCCCTACCGATCCTGGACTTAAGACTCAATTTGACCATTTAATGTCTAATAGATTATATGTTGATTTTGATTGAATGGAATAATCCATTTGCAGGTTACCTGAAGGGCAAAGAAAAGTCCTGCAAAAGCTGTAAGTGGGAAAGCGACTGCAGAAATAATATTCACAGTTTTCTGTGATCTTGCTGGTTGATAAAACCTGTCCTTGTGAAAAGGTAACTTATGAGTTATAAAATTGTGTTAGCAACCGGTAATGATGACATGGTACATTATTATTTTTTATTTTCTATAAGCACCACAGCTTCATAGATGTAAATGTCAGCATTTTTCCATCCTTCCCATCCCAGACCGGCTTTGTCGCGTGAAGTATAACCCAGAAATTGTTCGAGAGTCCAGTGATTCCCTGTAGCAACTTGTGGCAGCATTGTGCCTGATCTGAAATCTTTCTTTATATATATACCATGTTTGCCTAGAACAATTTCGGAAATGTTATTGATCTTTTTTAATGGCCCCAGAACTGAAATTTCTATTTTGATCTTATTGAATTCTTCTTTTGAAAGTGGAGTAAAACGTGTGTCATTAAATGCTGATGCTATAGCCATCTGGTTCACAACTTCATAAAGTGGGTCAGTCGAAGTGAACTGGCCTATGCATCCACGCAGATTGTCATCGATATTCAGGGTAACAAAAGCACCCATGTTTTTCTTAAGATTCGGTAAGATAGTTGAAGGATCAATGGTTATCCTTTTATTTTCATAGAGCATCTTATGAATGCTGTTCCTGGCTATCGAGAAGAGCTGATTAATCTCTTCTTTTGTAAATGACACTTCTGAATCCATTCCCTGATGACTGGTGTTTTTCGGATCCTTATCAGAAAGATAGAATCTACCTACTGTATAAAGCTCACTGTCTGTAGATCCGGTCTGGGAAAAAGCTTTCATTGTGATAAGAATTGTTATGGTAATAAAAACTAACCTGCACATGATTTATGCATAATTTTTGATAAAGTTATGCCAAAAAAATATAAGATTGTTTTTCTCAGCCGTTAAAAACATTATTTAAATAATTTAAGTACAATAAATATACAATATGCAAAAGTCGGAACTCTTGACCATTTTAAACCGGTCTAATTACATTTAACATAAACAATGGAACATCAAATAATTAATTCAGGATTTTGGTAATCAATTTATATCGGACAATTATGGTCAACAAAATCCATCAACAGTTCCATCAACAGAAAATTTAAAAATCCTTACAGATAACTGATCTATAATGGTTTATGTTTTGAGGATGTGGTGCTGAGTGAGAGCGAGAAAATATACAAGTTAAATTAATATCTTCGAATGTCGGAAAAAAACAAGTCAGAACAAATTCAAAAAATGGGAACCATCTTCAAAAAGATATTCAGCCTGTTCTTCTTCCTCCAGGCTTTCACGTCTCAATCATTCCTGTTCTCGCAGGTGTCTGCCAAAGATCAGGTTACTGATACAGTCCAATGCCGTGATGAGATTGGACAGAGTTATGCTCTTTATCGGCCGGCACAATATGATAATAAAAAGAGCTGGCCGGTCATCCTTATTTTTGATCCTTCGGCAAGGGGAAGAACAGGCGTTAGTACCTTCATTGAGGCAGGCAGAAAATATGGATTCATCCTTGCCTGTTCAAACAATTCGCGCAATGGACCGCCTGGAGATAACTTCACTGCTGCTGCTGCAATGCTTAAGGATGTTGAAGAACGATTCACTGTAGATCAGAGACGGATCTACACTGCAGGTTTTTCCGGAGGATCACGTTTTGCAATGGCCTTTGCTGTAAAAGAAAAGAGGATCTCCGGTGTTATCGGGTGTGGGGCAGGCCTGCCTAATGACAGGAATTATCTCCCGTCAGGAAATTCCGACTTCTTATATTACGGACTGGCCGGCACCCGCGATATGAATTATCTTGAAATGCACGACCTGCCTGGCTTCTTCAGCAACCAGACCAGGGTGATATCATATCTCAGGACATTCTCCGGGGGTCATCAATGGCCCGGTTCCGATTTGATCACTGAAGCTGTGGAATGGTTTGTCCTTCAGACAATGAACAGGAAAATAATACAGGCCGATCAGACATTTCTTTCATATATTGAAAACAAAACACAAAACCTGATCAATTCGCAGTTATCCGCCGGAAACCAGGCTGATGCAATAATGTACATGAGGTTTGCCGCAAGAGACTTCCAGGGAACTCCTTTTGCCTCCCGGATGACACAGTTGTTGAATGATTCCGAAAAATCGGCTGAATATCATATGGCAACCCGCAAATGGAATAAAATGGCTGCAACTGAACAGGAGAGAAAAGAAAAATATCTGAACTACCTGAGTGAGATCGTTAATTCAGGTTCATTACCCGACAGTGCATCAGCCTGGTGGAAAAATGAGACCAGAGCACTTATAAGGCTTCGTGATAAAGGCAGTCCTGAAAACAACCAGATGGCATCAAGAGTCCTGAATTTCATTTCTATCCTCTGCTCTGAGCAGGGGACATCATATTACAGGAACAGGCTTTATGCACAGGCAGCCTTCCTGTTTGAGATCTGCACATTGTCGGACAGTGAAAACCAGAATAATTATTATAATCTTGCCAGGTCCCTGGCCGGATCAGGTAAATCAAAGGAGTCGGTTGATGCACTTTCTGTAGCCATGAACCATGGTTTTAATTCACGAAAAACGGTTGAGTCCGATCCTGCCTTCGGGAAGATCAGGGATGACACCCGCTATAAAGCCCTGATACTTAAAATGAAATAGAAGATCTTAGAATATACTTTCCTGAAATCCGTCACCACTTCCGTCACCCCCTGAAACCTAAAACCCCTGCAAATCATTGATCTACAGGGGTCTGGATTTTGAGGCAGTGGTGCCTCCAGCCCCCAAAGAGTCTTTATGCAGTTTGCTGATTGGCCGATTAGACGACTGTTTGCGTATATATTTAATACAGCCATAAATACTGCACAATTAAAGCTATTTTCATATATTTTGACGATTCTATGTGATTGATTCAGAAGATGCTAGTGAGAGTAAAATGTCAGAAAAAAGCGTCAACGAAAACGTCAGCAAGGAAATTATTATGGATGTTTGTTACAAATCTAAGTTACTATATAGCTTAACTTACTTTCGGGATACATGTAGTAGTTCCAGGGTTTCCAATCTCGCTATAATATCTTCCTGAGTCTTCTGATCCTGGAAGGTGTTCGGTAACTCTTAACGAATAAGTTTTTGGAGTTTCTTCTTTTGTTCTGCCCATCTAAGTTTGGCTTCTGTTGACGTTACTGTTGGGGAATTCTCAGCATAATCGACCCATCTCCTGAAATCTTCATTGCTTATGGGTTCGCCAAACAGGGAATACGAATTCAAATCCGGTTCTTTCAAAATCCTTATTAAATGCTTATGCTCTAAATCCTTCAAAGCCTTTAAGGAGTTGATTCCTGTAAGTTCAATTGTTAATATTTGCAAAGTATTTAAATTTCCCATTTCACAAATGTGTCATATTATACAAATATAATCTACATTACCATAATAACAAAACCCAGAATATTTGGTTTCACCTGTAATGAATGAAAGTTTCCGGAGAATTTTAGAATTACCTTTATAAAAATTGAGGGACTGCCAGAATTAATATAATCATGAGATACTATCTTTATAAACATCTTTCAAAATAATTTATTAGTTTTCTCTATCATGAATTTTCTGAATAAATCTTAAATATGCATCTATGAAGGATTTTGATATAATTAAGCTTATTTGTGAAGAAAATAGTAAATTTTCAGCTAAAGTGCATGGATTCAATCAATACAAATAGCCTTAATAAAAACTTTAAAACAGAATATAATAAAGGGGTTTACCGGCTGTCATTGAAGAAATGGAGAGAACCACCATACTTCTCCCAGGCTTTTTTTGATGAAAATAAAAAAATCATAGTACTTTCTTCTATGACTGACAGGGGATTCAAGCCGCTTGCAGAAGGATTAAACGAATATGGATATAATTTTTCTGCTGATACATTTCAAAGGATTAACCTTTCTATGATAAGCGCTGCTTCAGATATTCTGAAAAGGAAAATCAGGTTAAATGAATATGATGATTTATTTTCTAAGGAAACCTCTCCTTCAAATCAGAAAAACCTTGATAAACTTAATACACTTTTAAGATTAGTTTTGCCGGACATCAATGCCGGCCATGAACCGGATATTGAGGTATTGGTAGTAAAAGCCGGAGTTGATATTAAAACAGCGAGAAACATTATTAAACAAATTATGGGGAAGTTTAATAATGTGGATAACCGTAAGAAAAATAAATAAGAATTATTAACTGAAAATGTTATCCGCACAATATAACGATTCTTCCAGGTTAGTTGTCCCATGCCATAATTCTCTACTGTTTTTGGGATGAGATAATAAAATAATCCACAAATTCGTCACCATTTTTATAAGATCACTCCATAGAATATTATAAATTAACATCTTAGCAAAAAGAGTTCGAGTGCTGAGTGCACCATTCAATTTACTTTGTTAATATTTTATTCCTGTTTTTGAAGGGTAAACTTTAATAAAACTGTATATAAAATTCTATATGGCCTGCCCTCTCACAACTTTCCTGTTACGGTCATGCATTGCTTTTTTCTCACGGCACCTGCTTTGTGTACAGGTTAGTGTTTAATTTCAAATTTTAAAAATACAATAACATCTTTTGATGGTTAAAACTTAAATTTGCATGATTTCAGATCCAAAATTGTCAATAAAGCAATTTTTGTTGAATAAAAGATTAAGTTGTTAAGAGTTGAGAATAGGTTATAATATTCATTTATTGGATGGTGAAAAGTATATGGATGAACAATTTCGGTACCAAATGGCAAAAAAAGGATACAGCGTTAAAGCAAATGATGGGCAGAACGGTAAATGAAAAAGATTGAATATAAATGGATCGCTCTTTCGTGTACTAGTCTTGGAGCGCTTTTTTCAGTTTTAAGCGGGAGTACATTGATCATAGCATTACCTGTTATTATGAAAGATTTGCATGCCACTATGAATATAATTATGTGGACTGTGATGATTTATATGCTTATACTGACAATCCTTGTACCTTCTATTGGAAGGGTCGCAGATATGATTGGCAGAAAAAAGCTTTTCATATGGGGTTTCATTGTTTTTACCATCGGTTCAGTTTTATGTGGACTTTCCACTTCCGGGTGGCAATTGCTTTTGTTCAGGTTTGTACAATCAGTTGGAGGTGCATTGCTTGTAGCAAACAGTACTCCTATTGTTACAGATGCATTTCCTAAAAAAGAACTTGGTATGGCATTGGGTATAAATGGTATGGTAATAAGTGTGGCAAGTGTAATTGGACCAATTTTGGGAGGAGCATTTATTCATATGGGCTGGAGGTATATATTTTTTATAAACATTCCTATTGGGCTTATTGGTACAATATGGGCAGGAATTCAGCTTAAGGAACTGGATGTGCTCCCTGAAAAGCAGAAATTTGACTGGAGTGGGGCAATAACCTTTACATCAGGAATGACATCATTATTGTTAGCACTGACATTCGGAGCTTTTTATGGATGGACTAAAATATACGTGGCAATCTTGTTTGTGGCTGCTTTATTATTTTTGGTTTTATTTCTGTTTGTCGAAAATAAAGTCAGGCAACCTATGCTTGACCTGAATCTTTTCAAGACAAGGATACTTGCATTTGCATTCAGCAGTAATCTTCTCAATGGGATTGCCCGTGGAGCAGTAGTATTCTTACTTGTATTTTATTTTCAAGGGATAAAATCAATTGATCCGGTCATGTCAGGAATTCTGCTTGCACCATTTGCTCTGTCAATGATGATTATGGCTCCTATTAGCGGATGGCTTTCAGACAGGTATGGCTCCAGGGAGCTGAGTTCTATAGGACTTTTTATTTCAGCAATCGGTTTGCTCGGAATGGTAAGGATATCTGCAAGTACATCTGTTTTGGAGTTATCTGCATGGATGTTCATATCCGGATTGGGTTCAGGTATGTTTTTTTCTCCAAATACAAGTGCCATTATGGGGGCTGTGCCAGTAGAACGGCGTGGAATTGCAGCCGGAGTAAGGACGATGATGAACAATACAGGAAATGTAATCAGTATTGCTCTTTCAATGGCTATCATTTCATCAAGTATAGACTTCAAGGCAATGCAAGGGCTATTTTCAGGGACGCAAGTGGGCTCAGAAGGTATAGCTGTGAACCATTTTATTTCAGGCTTGAAGATGGCTTTTACAATATCATTTTTTATTAGTATGCTGGCAGCATTTATATCTTATTTAAGAGGCCCACAACCTAAATGGGAGACAAAAACTGTGTCGCAGCCTAATGGATTGTCAAAATAATATTGTTTAAAATTGATGAATTGATAGTAAAATTGTAATACTAACTAGTTTCTAATAAAAAATAGGAGAAATATAAAATGAAACTGAATTCACCATTTGTAATTACAATTAGCCGCCAGTTAGGAAGCGGAGGGGCATATATAGGACAGAAGCTGGCAAAAAACTTGAATATTTTTTATGCGGACCGTGAAATCATCTCTCAGGCTGCCAAACAATTTTCGTTATTAGAGGAGGATTTGGAATCACGTGATGAAAAAATAAGCTCATTTTGGCAATCATTTTTGCAATCATATGCATTTACTAATCCAGTTGCATATGAACCGCCCCAAATTATCCCAACAGATAGCGCATTATTTAAAGCTGAAAAAGAAATAATAGAACATATTGCAAAAGAGCATTCATCTATTATCATAGGACGATGCGGCTCTTATATCCTTCGAGAATATCCAAACCATATTAGTATATTTTTACACGGTGATGTAACTTTCCGAAAAGGTCGTGTCCGAAAGATTTATAATGTTTCCGAAGAAGCCGCCAGGAAAATGATTGCCCAAAGCGATAAAGAAAGAGCTCTTTATTATCAAACCTTTGCTGATAAGGAATGGCCAGATGCAAGACAATATGATATTTCTTTAGATACAAGTAAAATAGGTCTGGATAAAAGTGTAGAGTTAATTATGAAATACCTGGAATAGCTTAAATGCTTTATTAATATCATCCCACCATAAATATATCACCTAAAAACTAGGATGAGACAATTTAAAAGATCTCAAAAGCACACAATTTCATCATCAAATCCATCAACGATCGTAAATTATAAGTTTACAGAGCATTGATTATTAATGTTTTGCAATTAAAGGTTCAGGTGCTATAAGCCCCCAGAGAGTCTTTTTGCAGTTTGCTGATTAGCCAATTAGACGGCAGTTTGTGTATATATTCAATGCAGCCATATATACAACCATCTTTTAAAACTCTCGATCAAACTATCTCTTTTCATATTCCATTAAGCAAAGAATTTTAGCTTAACTTACTGTCCGGATAAAAGTAGCAGTTCCACTTTGCTACTCATTCAAAAGTACATTATGCGGTTGAGCAAATTGTGCCAACAAAAATCATCTGCTTTTATGTTAGTGTATTCTTTCATTTAATATAGAAATCAAATGTTATTTTAGTCCATGTTTCCATTCCTTCATAAAATTCAGCTAAATTGGGTTTATCTATCCAATCTGCCGTCATTTTATCCGTTTCATTAATATATACCTCTTTATTTGATACATGGATGTTATACAAAAGTCCAATATGAACGCTGCCAACCGAAATTGTATCATCATTTATAAAGCCAATAAATTCAATATCCTCTATCAAACATCCATTTAGTAATTTGACTTCTTCATATAATTCTCTTTTTAATTCATCAATTAAATATTGTTCTTTAGATCCCATAGAGTCGTTAGGGTTCATATGACCTCCTACTCCTAAAGAGAATTTATTGTGTAATCTTTTTTCTGTCTGCCTGGATGTCCTCTTGAATAAATAAAATGATTCTTTATTGGAGATAATTGCATACGGAATAATTTGTTTAAAAGAAGGGTCTTCTTCTAATTCACTTCTTTTAAGAAACAGACCATTTTGTACGATCCTTTTTAATACTTCACTATTTTCCTTTATTAAACCTTTTTTTTTATAGGTCACTAATTTCCAAAACTCGTCTGTTGGAAAAGCAAATACTAACTCCTCCATATTATTCATTTTGTCCATCATTACACAAGGCATACACCGATTAGCGTAAAGACCAATTAAAAACAAACCTATTTCAACAAATGCATTAAACTCACAATTTTTTAATGCCTTTCCCCTTTTTTTTACAGAAATATTATTTTAAGGTTGTTGGTTAAACAGCCATACTCCTTCTGATTGGAGGATGAGGATCATAATCTTCTACAACAAAATCATCAATAGTTAGTTGATCAAAGGGGTTTTTTGTAATGTGTAATTTAGGTAAAGGTTTGGGTTCTCTTGACAATTGTTCAAGAATTGCAGTTACATGATCATATTTTTCTTCATTGCCGTCACCAGGAGCATTTTTATTAATCCAATCAACAACTTCTAAATATTCTTCTCTTGCAGAAACATTTCTTATTCTTTTTTGTAGTTCCTTGAAATTATCTCTGTGCCATTGAGTTCTCTTCCCAATACCAGCATAAAAATGTGAATCTCCAAAAGTATGGATAAATGTTTTTGGAACCATCCCTGCTTCTTGAGCAATTACCTGGGTAAGAGCAGCATAACTGGCTATATTGAAAGGAACACCCAGAAATTGATCACAACTTCTCTGGTATAGCTGCAATTCCAACTCGCCTTCTTCATTAGCAGTTGCCTGATATAAAACATGACATGGAGGTAAAGACATTTTTGGAGTGTCTCCGGGATTCCATGAATCAACAATATGTTTTTTCCCGGTGGGTTTCTTTCTCAGACCATCTATCAATTTTCCCAGTTGATCTATTTCAATAAACTTCTCTTTGTCATGATCAAAATATTCCCATCTTCTCCATTGTTTCCCATAAATTGGTCCGGCATCGCCCCATCTTTCTGCAAACTCAGGATCTTCTTTTATTCTCTGACCATATTCTTCCATAGATTTGTCCCAATCAGGAGAATACTTTGCAAGGCCTTCAGGAATAATTCCTTCTTTTTGCATTCCGGGAAGATTGCCTTGAAAAGCATCAGGTCGCCATATAGGGGCGTTATTGTCTTCAAGGTATTTAATATTTGTATCTCCTCTTAAGAACCATATTGTTTCATGAAACATAGATCTTGTAGCCATCTTTTTAGTAGTTAATAAGGGATACCCTTCTCTAAGATCATATTCGTTCTGATACCCAAATAAAGAGATAATCCCGGAACCTTTGCTTCCTCCTTTAAAATTTGAACGATTAGAAGTTAAGATTGCTTTTGAATGATCTAAATATTGTTGCGCCATTTCTTATTCAGTTTAAAATCAATACTATTCCATAAGGATAATTACAGTCTGGTTATTTTTTTAAAAGTAGTTATTATTCCTGTTTGTTATCAGACTCCAATGTTTACTTAATAGAAAAATTATTAACAAAAGACGTTAATCGTTGTTCTTAAATCACCCCCCGTGTCGGCTTCCCTCTAATTCGATCCAGTCAAAATTAGAGATAATAGACTTAATGGTCTTTCATTAAGCTGATAACGTGCACATTGTAAAATCCGTCACTGCTTCCCTGCCTACCGTCAGGCAGGCGTCAACAAGAAATTTAAAGACCTCTGCAAATCATTGATCTACAGGGACCTGCGTTTTGAGGATGTGGTGCCACCAGCCCCCAAAGAGTCTTTATTCAGTTTGCTGATAAGCCGATTAGACGCCCGTTTACGTATATATTTAATGCAGTGTAAACGGTAAATACTGCACAATTAACGCTATTTTCATATATATTGTTTAATCTATGTGGTTGATTCAGAAGATGCTACTGAAAGTAAAATGATAGAAAAAAGCGTCAACGAAAACGTCAACAAGGAAAAACTTGAAGTTTAAATCAAACAAATTATAAGTTTTAATATTTTATTTCTATTATTCCGTATATTTACGGAATAATTGGAATATAATAATGAATTTTCAGGAGTTTAGAAATAAATGGTTTGATCTGGGATGCATTAGTACTAATCAGATCTATACATGGCGACCAAACTTTGACAAGAACAATGTAAGTAATTGGTCGAAGAAGGGTTTAATTATAAAACTCCGTAATGGATTTTACATATTTCCTGAATATAAGACAAAATCAGGTTTCGCCTTTTATATAGCTAACAGAATATATCGCCCATCATATATTAGCCTTCACTCAGCTCTGGCATTTTATGGAATGATACCTGAGTCTGTAGTACAAATTACGAGCGTAACTTCTATGAAAACAGCTACTTTTTCAAATGCTGTTGGAGAGTTTTCATATAAGACTGTAAGACCTGATCTGATGTTTGGTTATGATATTAAGCCCCTGACAGAAGGACATTCATTCCTTTTGGCAAAACCGGAAAAAGCCCTTATTGATTTACTTTATCTCTATCCATTCTATAATACGAAATCTGAAATAGAGGAATTACGACTGGACATGGATTTTATTCATAATGCTCTTAATATAAGTCTATTAAAAGAGTATTCAAGACAGATTAATTGCAATGCACTTGAAAAGAGGCTGAAACTGATCTTTTATTGATTTCCCACAAATAACTTATGTGATATGTTAAATATAGATCAAATAGCGAATTTCTTTCCGCTAAATCTTCGGGAGAATCCGATCTATCGTAAGTACATGCTGAAAGAATATTTGCAGTTGGTGATCCTTGATTTTTTATCAACAACTAAATACATAAGAAAAATCGTCTTTATCGGGGGAACAAACCTGAGATTGATTAAAGGGATTGACCGGTTTTCAGAAGACCTGGATTTCGACTGTAAACAGATGTCGAAACAAGAGTTTATGGAAATGACTGATTCCATTCTTGAATTTCTTTTGAAATCAGGGATGAAAGCTGAGATACAGGACAAAGCAAACGATAAATTGAAAGCTTTCAGTCGAAATTTCTATTTTCCTTCATTGCTTTTCGACTTAGGTTTGTCGGGATATAAAGAGGAGCGGTTCCTGATAAAAGTAGAAAGTCAGGATCAACACATAGAATATCAGCATGATATGGTCAATATAAAAGGTTGTGGGTTATATTTTCCATTTCCGTCACCAGCTGATGATGTCTTATGCGCAATGAAACTTACTGCTTTACTGTCAAGACAAAAAGGGAGAGATTTCTATGATGCAATGTTTCTATTGGGTCAAACCTCCCCGGCCTACTCTTTCCTTTCCTCGAGATACGGGATTCAAAACTTGTCTGATTTGAAAAATGCGATTTCAGAGCTATTGCCAAAAGTTGATTTGAAACATAAGTCAAAAGATTTTGAACACTTGCTTTTTTCAAAAGGGAATAGCCAGAGAATTCTCGCTTTCGGAGAATTCATCAAACAACTCAAATGAATTTTCTAAATAAATCTTAAATATTCATCTATGAAGGATTTTGAAACAATAAAGCTTATTTGTGAAGAAAACAGTAAAATTTCCGAAAAAGTAATTGACGAATTTTTACTTTACTATGCTGCAGAACGTAATAATCTGGAACATGAAATGAACCAGAAATTTGCAGCTTACAAGCACATAACTCATAAACTAAAGAAAGAATGGATAAATAGATTGAAGTCACAATACATTGTACACAAGGTTTTCAAAAAAGATGGACTTATCAAAAGTTACCTGAACCATACTGCCTTGAAAAAGCTTGATATAAAGGAAAGGAATTGGCTTGAGTTTCAGGCAGAACACCCATGGAGATTTAGTTTCAGTGTAATCAAAAGCTGTCCGGCTGATAGTTTTTATATTATGGAAGATGTATTTTCAGACCAGGAGTTTCTTTTATATTCACCTGGCGTGACAAAAACACTTGAAGATCAATCAGTAATTCTATGGCTCAACCTTATTTCTTATAACGGTGCATGCTGGCAGAGTTTTGGCCCCATTGGAGCTTACAAGTCATTTGAACCAGATGATATTTTCTTTTTCGCTACTGAACTTAAACCTGAAATTGTTGATGACCAGGAGCTTCTGGCAAACCTGGAATACAATCCCATACCCTATATGATGCTCTTATCAGGTGCCAATTATCCCCTTACTTATAATAAAAAAGATCAGTTAGTACAAGTGATAGCAGAATATGATCTGGATACGATCAACACAAAAAGCCTCACTAAAAGCTTTAAAACAGAATATAATAAAGGGGTTTATCGGCTATCATTGAAAAACTGGAGTGAGCCACCGCACTTCTCTCAGGCTTTTTTTGATGAAAATAAAAAAATCATATTGCTTTCTTCAATGACTGACAGAGGGTTTACGGCACTTACAGAAGGTTTAAACGAATATGGGTATAGTTTTTCTGCCGATCCATTTCTGCGGGTTAACCTTTCCATGATAAGCACAGCTTCGGACATTCTTAAACGGAAAATCAGGTTAATTGAATATGAGGATTTATTTTCACTTGAAACCTCTCCGTCTGATCAGGAAAATCTTGATAAATTAAATACATTTTTAGGATTAGTTATGCCTGACATCAATGCCGGCCGTGAACCGGATATTAAGGCATTAGCAGTAAAAGCCGGAGTTGATATTAAGACAGCGAGAAACATTATTAAACAAATAATGGGGAAGTTTAATGATATGGATAACCGTATGAAAAATACATAAGAATTATTAACAGAAAGCGTTATCTATATAATTTAATGATTATTCTAGGTTACTTGTCCCATCCCACATTTCTTCGGCATTTTAGGGATGGAATAATCTAAAAGTCTCAAAACCTGTAATATTTATCATCAAATCCGTCAACAACCCAAAACATCCTTTTTATGGCAGGTTTATTATTAATGTTTTACACATAAAAGTTCATGTGCTATATACACTCAGTCAGCATCTTTTCTATTTAACAATATATATTCAAACATGTATATGAAACCTGGAAGATAGTGTAAAAAGGGCTACTCCACTGAGGCAAGAACCTGATGTGCTGGTTCAAGTCCTGCTCCGGGTACCAAACAGGACAAGAGGTCATTTTCGACCTCTTTCTTTTTTTGGGAAGTTCCCAAAACCTTACTGACATTTAGGATGACTTTTATGGGTAAAGTGAATGAGATGGTTGTAACTCTGCCTTCTCTGCCTTTAAAAGTAACTTTATAACATGTTATTTGCTTTAAGCTATTGCCTACAAAAATATTACCGGCAGATGCCGTCTGTAAAAATGAAATGTAAGGTTAAACACAAGTAAGACATTCATTATTTAAAATAATGTCTCCGCACATGGTTAGAAATTTTCCTATGTATTCAACAACTCCGGTTTTGCTTAAATTAAATTTGACTTTTGTCTGGTCAGTGTTTAATTTTGATGTACAATTCTCATAATGATGAAAAGTACAACCCAATCATTATTCCTTCAACAACATCAATATAAACCTAAATTTTTCAGCTATGAAAAAGTTATTTTATCTGTTTTTGTTATCCGGGATCCTTGTTTCATATAGCAAAGATTCTCCAAGAGTGCTTCTTTATATAGAAGATAATTCAATGCAGCTGCAGTACATGCTCATTCATGAGGTGGGGAAAATGAGAGAAATACTTGAGCATTCTGGTTTTCAGGTATCCATTGCAACTATATCCGGTGAAATCTTAAAGACAGATTCGATGACTGTCAAGCCTGATCTTAAGCTAAGCAAAGTAAACATAAAGGATTATGCAGGTTTTATAATGCCTTGTATGGCGACCAATGACACTATTGTAACTGCAGAAGAAAAAAACTTCGTTAAAACGGTTATAAGTCAGGGCAAGCCAATAGCAGCTCAGCTGGGTGCAATATGGATATTGGCAAAAGCCGGTGTTCTGAATGGTAAAAAATATGCACTATTTGATGATCCGAAAAATGAATCGGCCTTTAAGAATGGGATTTATAGCGGGAAGGGCGTAGTTAAGGACGGAAATGTAATTACTTCTGGAACATGTCCGTGGATGGCCAAAGAGACCGGCAACAAAGATGGAACTGCAGAACTTACAAATACTTTGGTCGCGGTCATCAAAGACAAAAAATAGAGAGATTAAAAAATATAATCATCAATGGGATTACGAAATTAATGACTTCCTGAATATGTCAGCATTTTCGTATTCAGGAGTGGTAAGATCAACTATGCTTCAGGCTGTCAAGGATTTCAAATTAAAAACCTAAAAGCTGGTAGCAACTTTTGAAGGTCAGGGGTACCAAACAGAACAAGAGGTTATTTTCGATCTCTTTTATATTTTCATTAACCATTATTGATTCTTTAAATACTCCCAATGTTTCAAAAATATCATCCCATCCCAAGTTTCTTAAGCAAATATGGGATGGGACAACTCAAAAGTCATAAAATACACCGATTTTATCATCGATTCCATCATCAATAGTTTATATGGGTCATATGGATCCTTGATTTCTAATACTTTGCAATTAAGGGTTCAAGTGCTACTTCGACCAAATTTCCAATTTCTATTATTACAATGTATCTTCATACTTGAGGATAACTTGAGTTAAAATGTTAAAGAAATAGTGTATTACCATGCAACTCTTACCAGTTTATTAATTTACTTTTGCCCAATGGATCAAAATCTTAGATTTTCAGGACACGAAACCTTTATTTGTAAACAATTCTGGTTAAAAAAAGGGTTTGATTTCGCCATAAAGAGAAAGAGTTTTAATGATCCTGAAGCTGTTAGTGACCTAGGGGTAGGTAAAAACATGGTTTCAGCAATTAATTATTGGACTAAAGCATTTGGCATAATTGACGACTTCTCAAAACCTACTGAACTTGGCAAATTCCTTTTTGGGAAAAAACCAAAAGATGAATTTTTGGAAGATATTGGCTCACTTTGGCTTCTGCATTACAGTCTTATTTCACTTGGGAGGGCATCTATATATAACTTGGTCTTTAATGACTTCATTAGAGAGAGGATAGAATTTACAAAAGATCAGCTCAATAATTACCTTAAAAGGAAGTGTTATGAAGTTTCAGACAATCTTTACAATGAGGGGTCAATTTCAAAGGATATCAACGTATTCATCCGTAATTATTTAAAGCCTAAAAGAGATGGAATTAAAATAGAAATTGAGGAAGATTATTCATCGTTATTACTTGATTTAGAACTTATTTCTTCAAAAAGGGTAAATAATAATGAATATTTTTCTTTTGAAATCAGAGAGAGAGAAAGTATACCATTTGAAATTGCACTTTTTGTCATTTTGGATAATTTAACTGATAGTTCCATCCATTTTAATAGTCTATTACTAGATAATAATTCTCCAGGCCGAGTGTTTTGCTTAAACCAAGAAGGACTTTATAATAAAATTAACCAAATTACGCATCATTATAAAGGCATATCTTTTTCTCGAACAGCTGGGAATGAAGTATTACAAATAAATACTAACTTGAATAAGTGGGAGGTACTCCGTGAATACTACAAATAAAGTATTATATAATCCATCCGTCAATATAAAAAGAGATCTTAGGAAAGACCTTAGTTATATCCCTACACCAAATAGTGAATTGGTTTATGAAGAGCTAGTTAAGCAATATTGTAATGGGACTCATTCATTTACTATAATAGGAGCTTATGGAACTGGCAAATCATCATTCCTTCTTGCATTAGAAAAAGTCCTAAATAATAAGCAAAGCTATTTTTCAGAAAAAAGTAAGGTAAAGTTTAAAATCCCTTTTGAGGTAATTCCATTTGTTGGAGATTTTAAATCTATTATATCAGGTTTTGCGGTAGGGCTGGGTTTAAAAAATGAAGGAGATATTAAAGGATCTGATTTATTATCAGAAATTGATGAGATTTATCAGTCAGTCAATAAATCTGGGAAAGGATTAGCTATTTATATAGATGAATTTGGGAAATTCCTTGAATATGCAGCTAAGAATAATCCAGAAACTGAATTATATTTTATTCAGCAGCTGGCTGAGTTAGCCAATGATGAAAATAAAGATATTCTACTAATAACAATACTCCACCAAGGCTTTAACAGCTATTCAAGAGGTTTGTCAAAATCACAACAACAGGAATGGGACAAGGTAAGAGGACGCCTCGCTGAATTGACATTTAATGAACCTGTTGAACAACTACTTTATCTAGCTTCTCAAAAACTTGAAGATAATCGGCTTAAGATTCCATTGTCTTTTAATACTCTGTTTGCATCAATTGAAAACTCAAAAGCTTTCCCTTTAAAAGATTATTTAAGCATCGAAATAGCAAGAAAGTTATACCCATTTGATGTTTTATCAGCATCTGTACTAACTCTTGCATTACAAAGATATGGACAAAACCAACGATCACTTTTTTCATTTCTGGATTCAAATGCATATTTAAGTATAAGAAGCTTTAATAATAAGAAGGACCAGTATTATAATCTTGCTTCTGTATATGATTACTTAATATTTAATTATTTCTCTTTGCTCTCCTCAAAGTACAATCCAGATTATGGACATTGGATAGCTATTAAGAACTCGATTGAAAGGGTTGAAGGCATCTTTAAAACAAATATCACTGACACATTAAAAATCATTAAATCAATTGGACTTCTTCAAATTTTCTCTCATAAAGGGGCAACCATTAATAAAGATTTTCTTGAATTTTATTCAAAATATTGCCTCAAAATTGAAAATCCAGAAGAATTAATTAAGTTGCTTGAAGATCATAAGATTATCTTATTCTCTTCTTACAACCAAAAGTATAAATTATTTGAGGGGACTGATTTAAATATAGAGCTGGCAATTGATGAAGCTGGAAACTTAATTCAAAAAATAGGGAATATTGTAGATTATCTTTATAAGTCTTTTGATTTCCCCTACTTAATGGCTAAAGAGGCTTATTATAATTCGGGAACTCCAAGATTTTTTGGTTTCAATTTAAGCACTGAACCCACCATAACAGTGCCTGAAAATGAAGTGGATGGCTTTATAAATCTCATTTTTTCAGAAAATTATTCAGAAGATGATTTACATGAGTTTTCTTCAAAAAGTGAAGAGCCAATAATTTTTGGTTGGTATAAGAATACAAATGAAATTAAAAAATTACTGTTTGAAATCGAAAAAGTAAAAAAGGCTATTGATATAAACAAAAATGACATATTCGCTTTAAAAGAATTCGCTAGCATTTTAGAACATCAGAAAAACCTTTTGAATTATTTTATTCTTGATAATCTTTATGCAAATAATCATATTATATGGTCATTTAAAGGCAAAAGAATAAAAATCAAAAATCAAAAGGAATTTAATAAGGCACTTAGCAATATTGTTTCTGAAGTGTATTATTATACACCTATACTTAAAAATGAACTTATAAATAAGACTAAAATAAGTTCAGCTATTTCATCTGCAAGAAAAAATTTCCTGGAACGGTTAATTAATCAATCTAAAACCTTAAACCTAGGCTTTAATGAAGATGAATTTCCTCCTGAGAAAACTATTTACATAACCTTATTAAAGAAAACAGGTATTCATAATGAGAAGGACGGAAGATGCAGTCTTAGTAGCCCATCCGATAAATCATTTAAACCAATTTGGAATATCGGAATTGAGTTTATTCAGAAATCAAAACTTGGTAGGAGGAAGATTAGTGATCTGATAGATATTTTTAAGTCCCGGCCATTTAAACTTAAAAATGGATTTATTGACTTTTGGTTACCTGTTTTTCTTTATCTGAACAAGGATCAATTCGCTTTATATGAAGATGATGTCTTTATTCCACAACTAAGCGTGGAAACACTTGAATTAATCTCAAAAAAACCTGGTCATTATGAAATTAAGGCTTTTGATATAGCAGGTAAGAGGTTAGATCTCTTTAACAAATACAGGATTTTTTTAAATCAGATAGAGGAAAATACACCCACTAATGAAAGCTTTATAGAAACCTTTAAACCCTTTGTCATATTTTATAAATCCCTTGGATTTTATAACCGTAACACATCAAATATTAGTAAAAAAGCTATAGTCTTAAGAGAAGCTATTGCTAATGCTAAAGATCCTGAAAAAATCTTTTTTGAAGATTTACCAAAAGCGATGGGTTATTCTACAAATGAGCTTATTAATAATGATTTAAAGCTTGAAGATTTTGTTCTACAATTAAAGTCTTGTATTCAAGAAATTAATGGAGCTTATGATAATTTAATAAATAGGCTTGAAAATTTCATCTTAATAAAGGTAATCGGACAACAATTGAATTTCCCCGAGTACAAAGAAATGTTGATTAAACGATTTAGTAAGATTAAAAAACATTTATTAGATACAAAACAAAAAGCCTTGTATCAACGGATCAAATCACCTTTGGATGAAAGAAAATCATGGTTGAACTCACTATCCTATGCCATTATCAACAAGTCACTTGAGGACCTAAATGATGAAGAGGAGTCATTATTATATGACAAATTGCTTGAAAAGGTTCATGAACTTGATAATCTTTGTGAATTAAGCAGTGCAGATATTGATGAGACAACTGAAGAAATCTTTAAAATTGAAATTACCTCATTTGTTAAAGGCCTTGAAAAAATATTAATTCGCTTACCAAAACAAAATACTACTGAAATTTTAAAGTTAAAGAAAGATATAAATAAGGTACTCCAGGGAAATTCAAAAGACTTGAAGATAGCCCTATTAACAAAATTATTACAAGAGCAATTGAAACATGAGTAATAAATTGAGACATATATTAGGAATATCTGGAGGTAAAGACAGTGCTGCTCTTGCAATCTATCTTCATAACAAGTACCCAGAAATTGAATTTGAATATTATTTCTGCGATACCGGAAAAGAACTGGAAGAGACATATACATTGATTAATGAGTTAGAAGCCTATCTTGGTAAAAATATCATTAAGCTTAGAGCCGCAATTAATAGTCATAAAAAACCCTTTGATCACTTCTTAAGTAAATATGATGGTTTTTTACCGTCTGCAAATGCTAGATGGTGCACCAAAAATCTAAAGCTTGAGCCTTTTGAAAAGTTTGTTGGAAAATCCCCAGCTATATCTTATATTGCTATTCGAGGTGATGAGGATAGGGAAGGCTATATATCAACTAAACCTAATATACAATCCATATTCCCATTTAGAAGAAACATATGGAGTTTAGAAGTACTATCCCAATTCTTACACAATGATAATATTAAGAAAATAGCAGAGATTTACCAAAAAAAAGCTCCTAAAGGAAAACTAGACAGGATGCTAGAAGTAGTTTTTGAACCAAAATCAGAAAAACTAACTTTTTCAAATAAGCTCAATTCATTGCTTGATTTGGGAGTAATAACTTTTAATCATGTTGTATTTGAATTTTTGCGACAGACGAATTATCCTCTATCACTTACTGAAGCTTTTCCATTAGTAGATAATGATGATATTTTGGTTAAAAAAGATATATTTAATTTGTTTAAAACATTTGGAGTATCGATACCAATATATTATAACGAAGTTGAGTTTGAAGTTAATGGGCAAAAGGGGAAATATGCTAGAAGTCGTTCGGGATGTTATTTCTGTTTTTTTCAACAAAAAATTGAGTGGGTATGGTTGTATGAACAACATCCAGACTTATATAAAAAAGCTTTGAGCTATGAGAAAAATGGGTATAAATGGGATGAAGATGAAAGCTTGGCTGAGATTATTAAGCCAGAAAGATTAATTAAGATAAAGGAGGATTATTTAAAAAGATCAAAATATAACAATAAGGCCATTAAATCAGATAAACTTGTTGATATCCTTGATAGTCCTACAGGAATTAGTTGTGTTAACTGTTTTATATAATTATGGAATTTAAAGCATTTACTTTCTCCATTAAAAGTTTAATTGATCTTTATGAAAAAGATGAATTAATACTTGACCCTCCATATCAAAGGAATTTCATTTGGTCAAAAGCTGATCAAGAACAATTAATTGATTCAATACTAAATAATTACCCTTTGCCTAACTTATTCTTTTTAAAGAAAGAAGAAAAGTTAGAAGTTGTTGATGGACAACAAAGAATTAGAACAATAATAAATTATCATAAAGGATTATTAATCCCAAAAAATAAGAATCAAAGAAAGGAAAATATAAAATATGATAAATTCTTAAACTATATCTTGTTAAGAATTGAAATAACTTCCTTAGAAGAAGGAAAAGATTTCATTGAAGATTTTTATACAAGAGTGAACAAAACAGGGTTAAAATTAAATAAACCAGAGCTGAATAAAGCAGAATATTTTTATACTGAATTTTTAGCCCTTAATCAGGAATTGGCTAGTTGTGAACAAATAAATGAATTAGACATATTTACAGACGCTACCACGAAGAGAATGAATGATATTGATTTCATTTCTGAATTAGTCGCTCTACTAAATTTTGGTATTTATGATAAAAAAGATAAAGTAGAAGAATTATATGATACTGATATTACACCTGAAATTAAAGAGAATCTTAAAAACGACTTCATTGAAATTCTTGATATTTTTATAGTCTTAAACACCGTCTCTTCTATTAAAAAAAGCAGATATAAGCAAAGAAATGATTTTTTTACTCTATTTGGCTTTATTAAAGATTTACGAGATCGACTGACGATTGAAGATTTTATATATATCTATAATATTTTAATTCTTATCCAGGATGACATTTCGCCTTCAAATGAATTTTGTCCTCCTTTTAGAGAATATGCCTTGAATTGTGTATCTCAATCCAACTCAAAACCTGCTAGAAGTAAAAGACTTAAATTCCTTCATGATTTATTTCTTAATAAGTCAATGAAGCCTAGTTTTGAACAAGCTGAAGTCATGAAATATTATGAGATAAATGCATATAAACTTCAACCATTAAGTTCTGATTTTAACTCAATACCATTAGAACCGATAAGAGGACTTAAATAAATCAGATCTAATGGATATTCGACTCTCAAATAAAATTAGATGGTTCTCGGACAGTAAGAAACTAAAGCTTTCTGTGAGAAGAGAGGATAATATTTTTACGATGAAAGGATATGATTATGAAATCCGATATCTTGATAACATAATAGGAAGTTCTGGTGGAAATTCAAATGTTTTTATGCTATGTGATCCAAATGATCGAGAGAATGAATCAGAATATTTTGCGGTAAAAATATGTAACACACCTATTGAAAACTCATCTAATGATTATAGAAAAAGATTTATTAGAGAAATAATTGCTTTAAATAAGGTAAAGAAAAAATCAAAAAACAAATTCATAATTGAATACTTTGACAATGGTAATTTTCTTTTAAAGAATCTTACCTTCCCATTTTATATAATGGAAAAGGGTGATCAAAACTTAACTACTTATATTCAAGAAAGCGAGCTTGATGTTTCTGAAAAAATTGCTCTCTGTTATTACATCATTCAAGGTTTTTGTGATTTGCATGCATTAGAAATATACCATAGGGACGTTAAGAGTGGTAATTTTCTAATGTTGGAAAATGTTTGTAAAATTGGGGATCTTGGCTTAGCCGATTTCAGGGATATGGATAACAAGCTTCTAATTGATGAAGTAGGGAAGAAAATTGGAGCATTTGGCTGGGAATCTCCTGAAGTCATGAATAAACTTTTAACAGAGAGAACCAATTCAGAATTTGATTGCAAAATTGATTACTCCTCTGATATTTTTCAACTTGGTAAATTATTTTGGTTCATTCTCCAGGGAAATCTTCCAATAGGATTAGTAAATAAAGACGATTTTCTAACTGATGATCTTGAACTTTTTGAATTAATTTGTAAAATGCTTGAGCATAAAAAGGGAGCAGATAGAAGACCTCTTAATGTGAACGAGGTAAAAGAACTATTTAAGCCATTTGCTAAGAAATACTCTGTGATTTAAGAATATTTTATTAATCACCTAATCCTTGCATCATTTCTTCCATACCACCAAAATTGAGTATGAACTCAGAATAGTAGGATTCAAACAGATCTTTTAGATATGAACTAATTTCTATCGGTTCCTCATTATTTTCATTTTCTTTTGAGATCCGGTATTTCCTATTCTTTGTGATCGTATAAAGAAATAGTGTATGAAAATAGACTGAGGCGATATACTTTCTGTCGGCCAATTCTAGCTGAGTTTCAGCTACATTTCTATATTTTGCTTTAAAATTTTTAAGGACAGTACTATCCATGTTAATAAAAATACTTTCTAATTCATCACCCTTTACGATTGGACACATTACGGTTTCCCATTCCATTACTTCATTTGTTGCTTCACTAAATTTATCCCAAGAAATGCAACCTTCCTTTTCTTCTTTATAAACTAACTTAAAAGGTGGCAAACCGATATTTTGGTCATCTGTTTTACTCTCTTTTTTCGAATCTTGCTTTGGCTGCTCAGGATCAGTAATCTTTACCCAAAAAATCTCTTCAAGATTTTCACCAGTTCCATTTAAGGTAACCTTTATTTGAATTTCATCCCCTACTTTACAATTCTTTTTTGGATTTAAAGCAATTTTTATTGTCCCATCTCTAGGACTTGATTTCGCAACATTAAAAACATCATCAATATTCTTAACTTCTCCTTGTCTATCTCCCCCAAATGTTTCATTCTGTTTAAAATTTAACAAAGCAATTTTTATTTCACCTGGTTCTTCAACACGATCAAAGTATTGATTTTCCACATCTGTATCGAATTTTATAGTTTTTTCTCCGCCCAATGGAATTTTTGCTACCTCAAGTTTGCTATCATTTTTGGAGTGTAATTTGAAAATTGTTGGAAACCGCTGAGATATAAATGGTTCTTTTTCAGGCTTCTGGGTCACCTTGTCCTTTTCATTTTTCTTTGTCCTATCTTTCTTCTGTTCAAGTTTAAAAGTTTGGTTAAGTAGCTTCATCAATTCAGAATTCAGAGGCAAGTTTTTGGTGAAGGATCTTAATAATTCTTGAGTATCACTTGATCCAATTGCAATAGAGTCTTTTCTTCTTTTTTCAATTTCTGCTAATCTGCCACTTGAAGCACCTAATTTATCTCCCAAATATTTTCTTAACGCCCGAGTTTCATCACCATCCTTTAGTCTATCCCTTGAAGCCATAAAAAGTTCCTTCCTAAAATTGTACTTCATCTTTGTACAATCTACATGTATAAGTAAATGGCTTTTTAGGAGACTTAATTTTAAGGTGCGAGTAATAAATTCATTAGTGTAATGACCGTGAACTTGCCCATTAATCGAAAAAAGTACTGACATATTGTTTTTAAAGAACCTATCTCTAATTATCTCTTTACTGTTTTTTACATCATTATCTTTAATTTTGGATTTAAAGACATAACACACAACTTTCATCTCACCAAACAATTCATCTTTGAACTCTTCGGAGAAACAATCGTCTTTTTCGACATATTCATTTTCAGCTTTTTCAAGTCTTCGTTTAAGCCCATATAAATCTAACTCAAGGACTTTATTGTTTGGGTATCTTTCTTTTTTATCGACAGTATAAATTGGCAAGGAGGGTTCAAATAAGAATTCATTAATACTTTGATTTAGATCTTGAGCAAATCCAGAATAGCCTGAAGGAAATTGATAAGAGTATAATTTAATTATAGTACCTGTCGTAAATTTACGATTATATAATCTCAAGTCGAGTTCATCTATTGGGAATGATGGAATTTTACTATTTATTTTTAAATATTCATACCATGTATTCTTTTTCGTTAATTCTTCCTCCTTTGATAATGGATGTTCTCTAATTAAAGTATAACCGAACTCCCCTTCATTATATCTCTTTGAACCAATTAATTGAAAACGTTTCTTCCCACAAAAAACTATTCCACCACTTCCACCCATATTATATTTACCTTGAACAAAATGGATTTCATTTTTATTCCCTCTGAGTAAAGAAAGAAAAGTATCTTCAAATATGTGAGGATATTGTCCTTCTCCATTGTCATATACAATTACAGAAGTGTCTTTTGGTGGACCATCTGCAATAATCTGTATATTTTCTGCTTGTACCCTTCTAAAAGTCGGCAAATCCCATTCTTTATAATTTGGGAAGAATACTTTTAATGCTTCATCCATACTTTTGGGTGCTTCAGCACTTCTAGGATCAATGTTTTCTTCATAACATCTTTTCGTTAATATTGCATCGATAGAATTTGTAAGCTTTTCTATGAGAGCCGCAATAGGATTCGATTGCTGGTTCTCTATCACACCAAAATTGCTATAATTCTTTCCTAAGGGGTACCAATTTTCTTGTATAAATACTTCAGGATTTTCACTAATAATTTTCTCTACATCATGTTCAGTTGGCGCAAAGTAAAGTTTTTTAAATAATTCTCTTGTTTCCAGATTGTTCATAATTAGATCATTTGTTAAAACTAAAGGTATTTTTTCGTTTACTTGATTTTTGATAAAACATGGATTCTACATTTCTTAATTTCTCTTTAATTGCTCTAAACATCTTATTAACATCATTTTCCGAGTATTCATAATTATTTGTGTTGGAGCATTTAGAGAGTGTTTCCAGCCTATCCAGAATTATTTGAACTCTTTTGGATGCTACTGTTTCAAATCGTTCTCTTTTAGTTTTCTGTTTATTTATCATAAATAATAATTTTTACTAACCTTAAAATTAAGGTTTTAATTTCAATTAGAGGGTATTAATACATAAATTAATTACTATATATTATAAAATATAGTATAATATATAGCTTATTATATATAATTTCTTAATTAGAATGGAATGATGACCGCTTATTAATGAGGCTTAGGTACCTTATTTAGGGTTTGCTGAGAAAGTCTTTTTACGCATATATAATGTTAATAATCAACGATATATGTTAATATCTTTAGCTTGAATAAATAGTAAAAATGCAAATTAAAACATAAATTCCGTTAAAAATATTTGCATTTATGATAAAATATAATTCTGATCGACAGTTGACAATTGAAGAGTTTAAAACTCCTTTTCAAACTTCATTACTAGCTGATAATCGGTGGGTTAAGCTCAGCAAGGTAGTTCCGTGGGATAAATTTGCTTCAGTTTATATGTCCATGATGACTGTTGATTTTGGACGTCCGGGTATTTCTCCACGGATTGTTCTTGGGGCATTAATCATAAAGCACCTTGAAAAATTAGATGACAGAGGTGTCATCGCTGCAATACAGGAAAACCCCTATATGCAGTTTTTTATAGGATTGAAGGAATTTACTACACAGCCCGTGTTTGATCCTTCACTATTTGTAGAGATCAGGAAACGGGCCGGGAATAAAGTTTTCGATTCTCTCAATGTTGAATTGATAAAATCTGTTAGTAAAAAAGAGGATAAAAAACACAACCGGAAAGGAACTGATAAAACCAACAATACCCCAAAAAATAGAGGAAAGATGCAGGCAGATGCCACCGTTGCTGATCAGTATATTACCTACCCAACCGACAATGGAATTTTAAACCAAAGTCGCAAACAATGCGAAAAATTTATCGACAAGCTCTATGATCTGAGTGGTAAAGAAGGCGAAAAACCCAGGACCTACCGGCGAAAAATAGATAAGGCATATTTGGATTACTCAAAGAAAAAAAAGAAAAGAGAGGCCACACATCGGAAGATGACACGAAAATTATTGGAATGCGTTAACCGTGATATCAAGCAGGTAAACAATATGTTGGATGTTTTTGAATCGAAAGGCTCCCGTTCCCCACTAAAACATTCCGAGCAACGGATGTTTTGGGTTATCAACACGGCCTATGGCCAACAGAAATTTATGTACGATACAAAAACACATAGTTGCACCGATAGAATTGTAAGCATATTCCAACCTCATGTAAGACCAATCCCAAGAGGCAAGACGAAGGCTCAGATAGAGTTTGGCTCAAAATTAGGGATCAGTCTTGATAAAGGTTTTGCAAGAATAAATACACTCAGTTGGGATGCTTATCATGAAGGAGGTGATTTGATTAAACAAGTTGAATCTTACAAGGAATTACATGGGCATTATCCGGAACTGGTTCAAGTAGACAAGATTTATGCCACAAGAGAAAATCGAATGTGGTTAGCGGGAAATAATATCAGAATAACAGCAGTACCACTTGGACGTAGAAAAGGCAAAGAGACAGAGACTTATTATCAGAAACAAAAACGCAGACACGAGGCAGCCGAAAGAAATCATATAGAGGGTAAGTTTGGACAAGGGAAAAATGGTTACAACCTCAATGAGATCAGGGCGAGACTAAAGAATACTTCAGAGAGTTGGGTAGCATGTATCTTTTTTATAATGAACTTGATACTCTATGAGAAGGGATATATTTTTGGCTCAATTTTGGAAAAGGTCACTAAATTGGGTGTCATAATTATGAAATATGTCGAGCAAATCATGATCAAAATCTTTCCTGAAAAAAGTTACCAGTTCAAAAAAATGGAGGTAGGATATTAAAACCTACTTTATCAGCAAACCCTATTTAGGTAAAGTTGATTACTAAATGAGACAATTAGACTACTAACTTTAAGAAATTATTATATTTTCCGTTATTAGGTAATGTATTTGATTATTTGTATCTAATTCAGGTATCAGCTCAGGTAAAATCAAAATTCTGAATTATGCGGCTTGAAACATATTGGTAACTAGTACGTTATAAAATCTATCACCACTTCCCTGCCTACCGGCAGGCAGGCGTCAACAAGAAATTTAAAGACCCCTGCAAATCATTGATCTACAGGGATCTGCGATTTGGGGATGTGGTGCCACCAACATTTTTTTGATTTGATTTAATTGTGCTTATTCTATCGGTTTGAAAAAAAGGACTACTATAATATAACAATTATTTGTTTGTACATGGTTTATAAATAGCATCTGTAGCGAAATCGACAATTAATGCTGGCCAAAATATCAAAATATCACCAATTAAAGCACCGACATGAACTTCCCTCGTGGGTTGTCCAGCGGCAGGTTTAGTCTTCTGGCAGTCTGTTGTTGCCGCACCACAGAAGATAATTGCACAAGAAGGCAGAACAGTGATTAATAAGAACATTAATCCTAATAACATAATTTTAATTTTCTTCATAGCAAAAAAGATTTAATTAAAAAATGAAAAAATGTTTAGAACTTTTTTATTATAGTAGTCCCTGATATTTGGTCATGCCATATTTGTTTTTTGTCGTTTAATAAAATACTTAAACCCTCCAAAGGAATAAATCTGCTTAATGTTCTTACCAAAATTTTAATTACAGATGGTCTATTTAAGGACTTAATATCAACGACTTTTGTTTTTGTAATTAGTTTACCTATTGTAGTTGAGGCTAATAATTCAAAAATAAAATAATATGAAAAATATAATATAAACGTAATTAATCTGTTATTTTGAACGCTATATTCTTTAAATGCAGGAAGATAATTCTTTAATATTATTATTACAATAATTGCAATGATTGAGATTGCTAACATATCAATTAAGAAATTAATAAATCGTGTAGAAGTTTTGATTTCATCCCTTTTCATAACTATAAGAAGACTTTAATTTAATTAAAATTACGAAATATTTTTACAAGTCAAGGAAGTACGTCATAAATTTGGTAAATAATGACTTATTCAGTAGTGGGCAAGATAGACTTTGGGATAATCGTGTACAAATAAATTAAGGCCTCATTGGGGGGCTTAAATTGTTATTTGCCCAACCAGATGTTTCTTATCTGAATCATCCTTTTTCAAGGAAGAAATCGTAGACTGTATTTCAGTAAGCTAGAGTGGATACCCGTTTAAACACACGTAAAGTACTGACAACGTGTATGTTGAAAATTCGTCATCAAAACCGTCAACAAGAAATTTAAAGACCCTTGCAGATCGTTGATCTTCAAGGGTCTATGTTTTGAGGATGTGGTGCCACCAGGAATCGAACCGGGGACACATGGATTTTCAGTCCATTGCTCTACCGACTGAGCTATGGCACCTCCTTTTCGGATTGCAAATATATATTTCAAATTTCAGTAAGCAAAACTTTATCCTGAAAAAATCCATATTTAAAACAATGTTTATGGTTATTCTATAATAGGATTGCAATAAGTGTTTAGAAAAGAATGATTTATAAAATTACTTATGAAATTCTTTCAGTATCTTTTCAATCATTTCTGGATACTTCTTCAGATTTTCAATATATTTTCTGCTCTTCATCTTTTTTATCTTTGATTCGATGAAAACTGATTGCTCTATTGTTTCACAAGGAACTAATAAAAACAGATCCCAATCGGAAACCTTAGAAGTATATGATTTCCTGCCAAAATAACCAGTATTATGAAGTTTAAGTCTCTCCTCAATATCAGAAGTATATCCAACATAATACCGATTGATAGATTTACTATACAATATATAGCAGAAGAATTTCATGATTCTAGGCGATGCCACAACGTTATTATTTTGCTTTGAATATAAATGGGACCCTGTTGATTCTCCTTTCATTGCTCTACCTCCCGATAGGTATCGGGATGAGCTATGGCACCTCCTTTTCGGATTGCAAATATATATTTCAAATCTGAGTAACCAAATACTTTGGTAAAAAAATTTCTATTTGGAATCATTTTAATGATGTGGTACATTTACATCCTAACAAATAACATAAGATGGATCTCCTCCTTAACTCACTCGACAATGGTATCAGGCTCGTTCATTACAGGATACCCGGATTAGTTGCTCACTGCGGACTTATTATCAATACCGGATCCCGTGACGAGACAATAGCGGAACATGGAATCGCCCACTTTATTGAACATATGCTGTTTAAGGGGACAAAAAAAAGAAAAGCATATCATATCCTAAGCCGGCTGGAAGATGTTGGCGGTGAGCTAAATGCCTATACAACTAAAGAGGAAACTGCAATACATGCCTCGTTTCTTAAGGAGGATTATGAGAGAGCAATTGAATTAATAAGCGATATAACCTTCCATTCCGTTTTCCCGGAAAAAGAGATTGAAAAAGAAAAAGATGTTGTAATTGAAGAGATAAATTCATATCTCGATAATCCTTCGGAGCTGATTTATGACGATTTTGAAGAGCTGATCTTCTCAAACCAGCCGATAGGCCGTAACATCCTAGGCACCCCTGAATCGGTAAAATCGTTTTCACAAAAGAAGATATCTGATTTTATTTCAAAAAATTACAATTCCCGACAGATGGTTTTTTGTTCCGTAGGCAATATCACTGATGAAAAAATACTGAAGCTTTTTAAAATGCACTTTTCTGACATTGATACGAAAAGAAGAGTTGCAAGAACAAACAGGAACTGGCTATATAAACCTGCCTCTGTAACAAAGAAAATGGATACATATCAGAATCACTGCATAATGGGGAATATCGCGTATGATCTCAAAGACAAACGAAGGATGGGGATGTTCCTCCTGAATAATATTTTAGGGGGGCAGGGGCTCAATTCAAGATTGAACTTATCTCTGCGTGAAAAAAACGGTCTCGCTTATAATGTTGAATCGAGTTATAATCCATATTATGATACAGGTATCTTTTCAATATATTTTGGTACTGATAGTCAGTATCTTAATAAAAGCATCTCGATAGCAATGGCTGAGCTTAAAAAGCTTCGTACTTCAAAACTTGGCACTATACAGTTAAGCAAGGCAAAAAACCAGATAAAAGGCTATCTGGCAAGAGGATATGAGAATCACGAAAGTCTTATGTTAAGTCTTGGTAAAAGCCTACTTATATTTAATAAGATTGACAGTATTGAAGATCTATGTAAAAAGATCGATGCCGTAACAGCTTCTGAATTGCTTGAAACTGCGAATGACATATTTGATCCGTCGAAAATGTCCACTTTAATATACAAATAGGTATTGGGTGTGCGGTCTGACCTGAGTGATGTACAAAAAGACGAAGTGACGCAGTGACTGAGAGACGGAGAGACAAAGAGCCGGTTAACGAAAAACGCGAAACGAAAAACGCGAAAAAATGAATAAAAAGCTTGAACAATATATTGAGCAATATTCATCACCTGAAGATCCTGTCCTTGAAGATCTTTACCGGCAGACGCATCTCAGGGTTGTAAATCCGAATATGTCAACAGGCCATCTTCAGGGGAAATTCCTTGAGCTCATTTCTTATATGATCCGACCGGAGAATATCCTCGAGATCGGAACTTTCACAGGTTATTCAGCAATATGCCTCTCAAAAGGGCTTAAACCGGGTGGTAAACTGATAACCATTGAATTGAATGATGAACTGGGTGCCTTCAGTTATGCATATTTCTGCAGAGCTGGCGTAGATACAAAAATCACACGGCTGTCAGGAAATGCATTGGAGATTATACCAGGCTTAAACAGGATATTTGACCTGGTTTTCATTGATGGAGACAAGAGGGAATATATTGAATATTACAAACTCGTTATCGGTAAAGTCAAACCCGGAGGATTCATTCTTGTGGATAATGTTCTATGGGGAGGGAAAGTTCTTGAAAAAGAAACAACTGATCCACAAACCAGGGGAATAATTGAATTCAATGAAATGATAAAAAAGGAGACTATCATCGAAGATGTCATAATACCTCTTCGCGATGGATTGATGCTGATTCGTAAAAAGGGAAAATAAGTGGTACAGTTTTTGCGTTATTATGAAATATAAAATTTTGTGAACCGGGCCAATAAAATTAAATATATTATGACGAAAAAAATTATGTTATTTGCATTGCTTATAACAGGTATTATTCCTGTCAGGGCACAGGCAAACAAAGCAGATCAGCTTCAAGCACTGCAAAAGAATCAACCTGCCTCTCAGAATGTTACAACAACAGGCACACTAAAGTCATCAAGTCGTTTGTTTGGAACAAAAGATGACCTTACAAGTGTCATTCTGATTATTCCGGCAGATTCTATAGTTACTATTCTTGATTCAGACAGTACTTATTTTCATGTTATTTTTGAAGAAAATGAGGGTTATATCTTTAAGCGTCATGTCTTAATCAATAATACTCCCGTTAGTACATCTCAGACCATTCAGTCGCAACAGCAAGTACAGGAAGTTCAGCCTTCGCAGGAGCAACAGGACGACAGGTTCTCATACCTCGAAAACAAATATGGCTCGAACATGGCAGCCAGGCTCATGGCCGGAAAGATCTGGAAAGGAATTAATTCAGAAATGGTAAAAGACAGCTGGGGCACTGCTGAAAAGATAAACAGAGTCATCACCGGGAATGTTATAAAGGAAGAATGGATCTTCAAAAACACATGGCTTTATTTTGAGAATAACACATTGCTTGAATGGGGTCCGGTCAGAAAGTAATTTTCCCCCCATTGGATATCTGCCATGTTATTTTCTCTGCTGCTATTTGCAGATAAAAAAAAATTCTTATTTTTGCCCGTGCATTTGCGGGAGTAGCTCAGTTGGTAGAGCACGACCTTGCCAAGGTCGGGGTCGCGGGTTCGAGTCCCGTCTCCCGCTCACAACAGGAGGCTGTTTTCACAGCCTCTCTAATTTTAACACAATTCAATCAGATTTGTGCACATTAATCTATCCAACATAAAGTAAATTATTTTAACTTTCGCACGCATGCATCAGTATTTAAAACTTTCCCTTAATCAATTAACCATGAAAAAATCCTTTTCACTGATTATGATTTTAATGATCATTGTCCTTTTCTCGTTCAAACCTCAAAACAAAGAGACTGTGCTATCAATACCATTTGAAAAATACACATTGTCAAATGGCTTGACTGTTGTTCTCAATGTGGATAAATCAGATCCTATTGCAGCTCTGGCAATATACTATCATGTTGGATCAAGCCGTGAAGTTCCCGGCAAGACCGGTTTTGCACATCTTTTTGAGCACATGATGTTTCAGAAGTCAGAAAATGTCGGAGAAGATCAGTATTTTAAAAATATTCAGGGAGCAGGCGGGACATTAAATGGCAGTACAACTCAGGACAGGACCAATTATTTCGAGGTCATCCCGAAAAATGCACTTGAAATGGCTATGTGGATGGAATCTGACAGGATGGGATACCTGACCAACACTGTCACCAAAGCTGCTCTGGCAAATCAACAGAATGTTGTACAGAACGAGAAGCGCGAAAGTGTTGATAACGCTGCTTACGGATTCAATCAGGAAATCATTGCAAAAAATCTTTATCCGAAAAGTCATCCCTACAGTTGGACAGTTATTGGAAAGATGGAAGACCTTACCGGCGCTACAGTTGAAGATGTAAGAGCTTTCCATAAGAAATTCTATGCACCGAATAATGCTACTCTTGTCATATCCGGAGATATAAACAAAGAGGAAGTTAAGGCTCTTGTAATTAAATATTTCGGCGAGATACCTTCCGGTGCAAACATTAAAAAGAGAGGCCCTATGCTTGTTTCACTAGGATCAACAGTAAAACTTTATCATGAAGATAATTTTGCGAAAGCGCCTCAGCTTACTATGGTATTTCCGTCAACTGAGAGGTACTCGAAAGATTCGTATGCTCTAAATTTTCTTGCTGACTTGCTGGCAGGTACCAAAAAGTCTCCATTGTATTCTGTACTGGTAAAAGAGAAAAAACTTACATCGAGAGTTATGGCAAGAAATGGTTCACAGGAGCTCGCAGGAAGTTTTATAATCTCTGTGACAGCTAACCCGGATGTAAATCTTACTGAAGTTGAGAAAGCAGTATTTGAAGGGTTTGAAAAATTTGAGAAAGATGGTTTCACGGATGAAGATCTAATAAGGATTAAAACCGGTTATGAAACCCGGTTTTATAATAGCTTCGCCAGCGTTCAGGGTAAAGCCTTCCAGTTTGCAGAATACACCATGAACACCGGGGATCCGGAATATTATAAAAAGGACCTTGCAGCTCTTCAGTCCGTTACCATGGCTGATGTGAAATCTGCTTATAATAAATATATTAAGGGTAAGAATTTTGTAGAAACAAGTTTAGTACCAAAAGGGCAACTTAACCTGATAGTTGAAGGCTCAAAGAATTCAGGTATTATTGAGGAAGATATCACGAAGGCTGCAGAGGTCAAAGCTGATACAACTAAGGAAGAACCTGTTGCTAAAACGCCCACTAAATTAGACAGATCTGTTAAGCCCGTTATCGGACCAGATCCTGAAGTAACTATCCCAACTCCCTGGAAAGAATCTCTTTCCAACGGAATGAAAGTTTGGGGCATAGTACAAAATGAATTGCCTCTTGTTCAATATTCAATAATTATTGATGGCGGCCATATTCTTGATAAGGTTGAAAAAACCGGAGTTGCCAATCTGGTAGCATCAATGATGAATGAAGGTACTAAAACCAAAACCCCTGAAGAGCTCGAAGAAGCAATCGGGTTGCTGGGAGCTTCAATAAGAGTAACTTCCTCCAATGAAGATATCTCGGTAGAGGTAAGTTCAATGGCAAAGAACTTTGAGAAGACCATTGCTATTGTTCAGGAGATTCTTCTTGAGCCCAGATGGGATTCTGAAGCGTTTGAGCTGGCGAAAAGCCGTATAATAAACAATCTCAAACGCAATGCTGCCAGTCCCGATTATCTTGCTTCAAGTACACTTAATAAACTTATGTTCGGCGATAATATTCTTGCAACAGATGCTACTGGCACTGAGGCCTCAGTTAAAACAATTACAATTGATGATCTCAAAGAATATTATAATAAATACTTCTCCCCTTCAATCGCCAGATTCCTTGTTGTGGGAGATGTAGATGTGGCCAGAGTTAAGAAAGCACTTACTGATCTTAACCTGAAATGGAAACCAAAGATTGTAGTTATACCTGAGATTAAAGTTCCCGGACCACCTGACAAATCTCAGATCTATTTTGTTGATGTTCCCGGAGCAAAGCAATCTGTCATCTCAATCGGTGCTCCATCTCTTTCCAGAACAAATCCTGATTTCTACCCGGCTACTGTTGCCAACTATAAACTCGGAGGATCATTCAATGGTATATTTAATCTGATTCTCAGGGAAGACAAAGGATTTACCTACGGAGCCAGATCGAACTTCAATGGTGCAAAAAATTATGGATCATTTATAGCATCTTCGAGGGTTCGAACAAATTCGACCCTCGAGTCTGTTTCAATTTTCAAAACAGAGATGGATAAATATCGTAAAAATATTCCCCAGGAGTACATCGACTTTACAAAATCTTCGCTTTTAAAAAATAATGCTCTTAGATTTGAAACATTGGGAAACCTGGTTGCCATGCTTAATACAATGACTTCCTTCAATCTTCCTGTCGATTTTATAAAGCGGGAAGAAAAGTTTATTGAAGGTCTCACAGTCGAAAAACAGTTGGAACTTGTGAATAAGTACATTGACCCTTCAAGAATGTACTATGTTGTTGTTGGAGATGCCAAAACTCAACTTGATGACCTTGAGAAAGTTGGTTTAGGAAAACCAATCCTTGTAAAATAATTTCATAGTTTAAAAAGAAAGAGGCAGTTTCAATTAATAATAATTTGTTATAAATTTGCCGCACTAAAAACCGCCCGGATGGTGGAATGGTAGACACGCAGGACTTAAAATCCTGTGGCCATTACGGCTGTGCGGGTTCAAGTCCCGCTCCGGGTACAAAAAGCCTCGATTTATCGGGGCTTTTCGCATTTAGTAGGTGCTAATCAGGTGCTAATAAATATTTTTGTAGAAACTCAAAATTGACTTATTTTTAATGATGAAAGTCAATATGAGTAAAACGGAATTTAAAGAGTTACTTGAAGAGTATATTTCAAATCTCGAAAAGGATTATGATTCTAATCAAAAAGAGAACCGTAATCATCCTATTTTTTCTTTGATTCAGAACACGTACCAAAAGCTTAAAGACAAATATTATTATAGGAAGTTAGGCTTTACCCTCACGTTTTTCTTATTCTGTATTATCTATTTAGCTATCACAATAGTCTTTCCTTCACTCCCTCTGGCTTTCTTCATAGTATCTCCTTTTTTGATTCTACTAATTTTATATTTAGTTGTAACTAAACTCATTAAAACACCAGATTTAGTTGATATTACAAGTCTTGGAGATAGAATATTATTAGTAAGAGAAAAGATAAAAAACTTTGATTTTGATTACTTTGTAGTCAAAGAAATGATTATTGACATTGATAAGATTTACCATTTAGAAAGATTAGCTTACTTAAAAAAGTACTATGAATTAATGAAACCTACATTTGATGGCAACAAAAATAAAAACACAAATTATGAATCAAATCCAGTTGAAAGATTGATTGCAATAGATCAAATTATTGAAACTACCAAAATTCCTATTCAAAATGAAGAAAGAGCGTTACTGCTTTCAAGCATCCTCAGGATTAGTGATTCAGATTTCCCCAATGTAAAAACTTCGTTGAATGTCATAAACAAAATAAAAAACAAAGAAGAGTTAAAGGATAGCGAGATTAAAAAAATTGATATAATAAAAGAGTCTTTAAGAAATACAATTACAATACTTCAAGTTGCTACTAAAAATACCGAAAATTTGTTTAGTACATTAGATAAAACCACTTAAAAACAAAGTCTTTTCAGACCTGAATTTGACTTAAATAGATAAGATATTGTCATTTTTTTGTACTGGTCTTAAAAACAGTACAACATGGAAAATATCATTATTGTTAATCCTAATGACTTTTGGGATAAGCATCGTGAAATAACCAAGCAAGTTATAAGGGAAGAACTAGATAAAGAAAACCCATGTAAAGAAAATGGAGAGGATATCCTAGTTATAGAGGATGTTTGTAAACTCCTTAATAAATCCAAACAAACTATCTACAATTGGATGGAGGCCGATATAATTAAAGGCCATCACATTAATGAAAGTCTTTTCTTTTTCCGAAGCGAAATAATAGATCTTCTTAAAAGCGGTATTAAAGAATATAAGAAGAGGTGATGCAACTTGCTTATAATCAGTATAGCAAAAGTATCTATGTGATACTTTTAAAATATGCACTAGATACTAATAAGGTATTTATTTAAACCTAAATAGATACTTTTCAGGTATGCAGAAGTTGTGTGAAAAGTATCAATTTACTGTTTAAAAGTTACTCGTATGAAATATATCCCTTTAAATAAATTCCCGGAGTATGACGAAAATCCATTCATGGAGAATGCTCTTCAAGAGATAAACAGACATTCAATTAAAAAAAAGGTATTTGTTAGAGGGAATAAATCAGTATTAAACCAAGTAATCAACGATAATGGAGAGATTGTAGCCCATAGTGCATTTTTGCGAACAATAGAAGTGGACGAAAGCCAATTTGTAAAGGTCTACTTAAGTCGGTTTGCTGCTTTCTATGATTTAAATAAGGCTGCAATGAAGGTATTCGGCTATATCCTTACAAAATGTGTAATACTTAACAAGGACATATTATATATAGACTTTGGTGAAGCAAAGGACTTTACTGGCTATTCTGCCAATAATATAATTCGTGCCGATTTGTCTTGTCTGGTAGAACAGGGAATTATTGCCAGGTCAACAAATCCTTATAAATACTATATGAATCCATTAGTGGTATTCAATGGCGATAGGATAACGTTTGCGGATTCTTATATCAAGAAGAAAAAAAAGATTACTGATTCAAATAAAAACCAATTATCAATTTGGTCAGAGGAACTATAAATTATTACTAGAATGAATATGAACTGTAACGAAGCCAAAAGAATTGATATAATTAGTTTTCTAGCAAGAAATGGGATTAATCCTGATTATACCCAAGGGGTTAATCATTGGTATAAATCTCCTCTCAGGAATGAAAAGAACCCTTTCTTTAAGGTAAATTCTTTTAAAAATCTTTGGTTTGATTTTGGAATAGGAGAAGGTGGGGATATCATTAAACTTACAAGTATGCTTTTTAAGGTTGATAGTTCGAATGCGTTAAAGATTCTATCTAATAATCATTATTCAAGTCATCAAAAAGTTTTAAATAGTGAAGATTCAAAAGTGTTAATCACAAATGTTAAAGAAATATCAAATATTCAACTCATTAACTACTTAGAATCACGAAAACTAAAACTTCAATTGGCAAAAGAGTATTGTAAAGAAGTTTCGTTTAAACTCAATGATAAGAATTTTTACGCAATAGGCATTCCTGCCATGTTTTCTATTAAAATGTTTGTCGAGGAGGTGCTTGTCAACCGGTTCTTTGTTCCCAATCAGAACAGTATAGAATGCCATCCTGGCAATCTCTTCAAGAGCGATTGCATTGTAAACTGCCTCATCTGCATCTTTGCCCCGTCAAAAAGGGCCATGACAATTCAACAGCTTCGAAGGCATGGTCAACGGGCTGGCATCCTGAAGCGTTTCAATTATTACCTTACCTGTATTGGCTTTATAGTCATCGTTTATTTCCTTCCTTGTTAGTCTTCTTGAAACCGGAACAGCCCCGTAAAAGTGATCGGCATGAGTTGTCCCGAAAGGAGGAATAGCCTTCCCAACCTGTGCCCAGGATGTTGCATAAGTTGAATGAGTATGAACAATTCCTCCAATTTCAGGATACTTATTATAAAGAATAAGATGTGTCGGTGTATCAGTTGAGGGTCTGTTCTTTCCCTCAATTACCTTTCCATCAGGATCAACAACAACCATATCTTCCGGTTTCATTCTCTCATACTTTACTCCTGAAGGCTTAATTACAATTAGTCCCGAGGATATGTCTTTCCCGCTCACGTTTCCCCAAGTAAGTATTACTAGGCCATTGCTCACCATATCGAGATTGGCTTTGTAAACGATTAATTTAAGTTCATCTAGCATTGACATAAATAATTGAACCTGTTATACTTTAAAAAATACCTCAATTCACATCAAGGTTGAAATAGAACCCGTTGTTCACAAGGATTTTATATCTCTCCTTTATGAACTGAAAGTAGAAGGCTCCTCTTTTAGATGTTTCCTTTTCCTCCTCATCGAGTTTCTCAAAAATATTCATTGAGATAAACTTTTCCCTGAAGTTTCTCTTGTCTATGCTTCTCTGATAGATAGCCTCATAGAGGTCCAAAAGCTGGACGAGTGTGAAATTATGCAGAAGCAGCTCAAAACCCACTGGTTCTATCTTGATCTGGATCTGGAGCTCACTCAGTGCCATTTTAACCATTTCGTTATTGTCAAAAATCAACTTTGGAAGACTTTTAAGCGATTGCCAGTGAGCACCATTAACCCTGGCAAGGTCTTTATCAATATCCTTTATCTTGATGAGGGCCCAGTATGCACCCTATATTACCCTTGCACCAGGATCCCTGTCAATGTCGCCAAAGCAATGAAGCTGTTTCATATAGACATTTTTAAGTCCCGTGAGGCTCATCAGGACTCTTGAAGCGGCATTGTCGAGGCTCTCTCCAGGACTGACGAATCCGCCGGCAAGCGACCACTTGTCTTTTGCCGACTCGAAGTTTCGCTCGATCAGCAGCAGCTTGATCTCCTTCTCGCTGATATCATATCCAAAGATGATGCAGTCGACAGCTACCAAGTGCTTGCTTTGACGCGAATAAAGCTTTATAGAAGTCATGATTAAGTTGCTCCTCAGATCTTACTGGGATACAGCTCCTGAGAGATGATAAAATATCTCGTTCCATCTAAGCTCTTTTCTGAATTCAGCCAGATCGCATTTGTCGTTAATATGAACAAATTCGATACCGAGCATACCTGCAAAATCATCAAGGTATTCAGAATCTATAGCTGTGCTGAAACCTGTATGGTGAGCGCCTCCTGCAAAGATCCAAGCTGCTGCGCCTGTCTTAAGGTCGGGCATCGGAGTCCACAAAACGCTTGCAACCGGAAGTTTTGGCATATCAGGACACTTCACCACCTCAAGATCGTTTACAATCATTCTGAACCTGTTCCCAAGATCGATTACCGTTGCGGCTACTGCCTTACCCGGAGCTGTTTTGAATACAAGTCTTGCAGGATCGGCTTTGCCTCCAATTGATAGCTGGTGAATTTCAAGCGATGGCTTCCCGATAGCAATTGTCGGGCATACTTCTAGCATATGTGCACCGAGAATTCTCATCCCTTTCGGATCAAAATGATAGGTATAATCCTCCATGAATGATGTTCCGCCTTTCAGACCCTGTGACATCACTTTCATTGAACGAACCAGTGCAGCAGTTTTCCAGTCGCCCTCAGCTCCGAATCCATATCCTTTTTCCATCAGCCGTTGTACTGCAATACCCGGAAGCTGTTTCAGTCCATGCAGATCCTCGAAGGTAGTGGTGAAAGCCTTGAAATTACCTGCTTCAAGGAATGCTTCCATCCCGAGCTCAATTCTTGCAGCTTCTTTAAGCGTTTCAGAGTTTGCAACTGCTTTGGTCATTTTATATTCAGAACCATACCGGGCAACAAGTTTTTTGATTGCTCCGGCCGAAACATCATTAACCACTTTAACCAGGTCTCCTATCCCGTATCCGTAAACCGAATACCCCATTTTTATCTGTGCAGTTACCTTATTGCCTTCAGTTACTGCCACGTCGCGCATATTGTCTCCAAAACGTGCGAGCTTCATATTGAAGCTGTCATCGAGAGCAGCTGCTGCCCTTATCCAAACGGCTATGCGGTCGACAGCCTCGGCATCCTGGTAATGACCGACAACAACCTTCCTGTTAAGCCTGAGCCTTGTGCCAATAAATCCGAATTCGCGGTCGCCATGCGCTGACTGGTTCAGGTTCATAAAATCCATGTCTATTGTATTCCAGGGTATATCGCGGTTAAGCTGCGTATGAAAATGAAGAAATGGCTTATTAAGGGCCATAAGACCCCTTATCCACATTTTAGCCGGAGAAAAGGTATGCATCCAAGCAATAAGTCCAATACATTTCTTCGAATTGTTTGCCTCTGAGCAAAGCTCAAATACTGATTCAGGAGTTGTGAGAACCGGTTTGAATACAATTTTCTGAGAGATCACCGGTGACTTATCGAGTGAAGCTGCAATTTTTGCAGAATCGGCAGCCACCTGTTTGAGTGTCTCAGGACCATAGAGATGCTGGCTTCCAGTTACAAACCATATCTCCCTGCTTTTAAGTTTTTCCATTTTATAATATCGTTAAGTTAAGATTAATCTCTACCAGAAATAAATATAGAATGCGACACAAACTCCGACAACAACAAGCGAAGTGATTATATCAACAACACTCCAGCTCTCGCGTGTTTCTTTTATCTGGTCAGGAGTTTGCGAGAAATAGGTCAATCCCTGTAATTGCTGTTCTCCGGCTTTCGGAGTAAACATACTGATGACTACCATTAAAGCCATTGTAAAGAAGAACAGAAATATACAGAAATGGAGCCAGTTGATCTTGAGGATGGCAAAAATACCAGTATGAAGTGAAGGGTCAGTAACCAGTTTCTGAGTTACCTGATCGAAGTGGCTGCCCGGATCGAAAACCATAAGGACAAGCCTGAAAAGACCTATTAAAGCACCGATCAATAATCCCCATTCACCTGCTTTTGGTGTGATCTTGCGGTTAAATACTCCTAAGATGAACACAGCAGCAATTGCAGGAGCAATCAGTGACTGAACATTTTGCAGATATTCATAAAGCACCGATCCGATACTTTTCATAATAGGGATCCAGACTAAGCCTAATATGACTACTGAAACAGTTGCTATACGGCCAACCACCACCAGTTTATGTTCACTGGCATCGGGACGATGGTGCTTATAAAAGTCGATAGTAAACAGAGTCGCTGAAGAATTAAAGTGCGCAGCAAGGGAAGTCATAAGGGCAGCTATAAAACCAACAACTACGATACCTTTGACGCCCATTGGCAACAGGGTGCTCACAAGGCTGCCGTAAGCTTCATTATTATCAGTAAAAAGAAGAATACCCTTGGCTCTTAATGCCGCTGCTATAATACCCGGAATTAAAAAAATGAATACAGGCAGAACCTTCAGGAAGCCTGCAAAAATAGTTCCTTTCCGGGCTTGTTTCAGGTCTTTTGCTGCCAACGCTCTCTGAACGATATGCTGATCGGTACACCAGTACCAGAAACCAATAATAGCAGCACCAAAAAATACACTGAATCCTGGGAATTTATCATACCATATATCGCCTTTGGGATGAAAGAGATGCATGTTGGTCATGCCGTTGCTGCTTGCATATTTTACAGTTTCGTGCCAGCCGTCGATAAGAGTTCCGTTTCCAACTTTTAACAGCGCTAAGATCAGAATTGTGAAAGCACCTAAAATGAGGATAGGAGCCTGTATGACTGAAATGGTCATGATGCCCTTCATACCTCCTAAAACAGTAAATATTCCGGTTAAAAGCACCAGTCCCACCGCTCCATACCAGAAATTGATACCCATTACCGATTGAAGGAAAATACCTCCGGTAAAGGCAGTTACAGAAACTTTTGTCAGTACATAGCTTACCAGCGTGATAATAGAAAGAGTAGAACTTGTGTTCTTGTTATAACGGTTCATCAGGAATTCAGGCATGGTAAACACCTTGCTGTGGGAATAAAAAGGGACGAAGACCCAGCCCAGAACGAGGATCATCCAACCCTGCATCTCCCAGTGAGCCATTGCCATTCCGCTTTCTGCTCCAGCTCCGGAGAGCCCTACAAGGTGTTCAGAACCAATATTTGCAGCAAAAATTGCCGCGCCCACGGCAAGCCAGGTTTCACTGCGGCCTGAAAGAAAATAATCACTTGTGTCATCTTTTTTGTGCTTAACCACCCATAATACAACCCCAACAAGGCACGAAAAGAACATAATCAGGATGATCCAGTCTAATGTTGCCATATTTTTGTTTTTATATTTAATTCGTATTCCAGCTTATTCAAAGAATCTCTAAATTATAAATTAGATAAAAAAATAAATTATGTTGTTTGTTCGAAAATAAATCAGAGATATGTTCATTCCTCAGCATTATCAGAAGTTTTTCTCAGTGTTAATGAGATTTTAAACTAGCATATCAATCACTTTAGTCTCCTGTTTTTAAATCTAAGTATGATTCACGTCAGGCACAACTCTATTTCTTCAGTTTTGCCTTAAGCATCGTAAGCGAGTGAGCAGGAAATGAATAGGTAATTATACTTCCTTTAGCATTAAGGTCAGGTTTAGTAATAGTTTTCACGTTCTCAATCCCAAAATCATTCATTGCCTTGATATCAGGTCCGTTAATTTCAAAGACTTTTATCGTTCCAACAAATTCACCTGTTTGAGAAATAATATCAGTTTTTATTACCTGATCCTTATGCCTATTTACAACACAAATTGTTACCTCTCCTTCCTTATAAGTAGCTGAGACATCCAAGTATGGTACATTAGGCTGATTTGTTTTAGTTTCTCCCGTCCCAATATTAAATTCTTCAGTACTATATGTCGGACAGTCGACAAACACATCTAATACAGTACCTTGCATATTATTGGCAAATAATTCGAACGGGTAGTAAATAGTTTGTTTGAACATACCTTTTTCTTCCGTAAATACAGGAGCAATTACATTTACAAGTTGAGCTATATTTGCCATTTTAACAATATTGGCATTACGTATGAAAACGTTAAGAAATCCTCCAATAACCAAGGCATCTTCGAGATTATAATGTTCTTCAAGTGCTCTCGTTCCTTTAGATAATTCAGTCGTTCTTGCTCTATACCAGACATTATATTCATCCCATGCTATATAAATAGGAGGCCTTCCCTGCCGGTTAGCATTTTGCATTGCTTCATCTATCATTCCTTTTACAAGTTTTGTTCTTTGCTCCATTATTAGCGGGGTTGAAAGGAAATTGTAATAATTATTTTCAACATTACCAACATAAATATGGAGTGCTATATAATCTATTACATCTTTAAGTTCAGATAATACTGTTCTATTCCAGTAATCCGGATCAGCTTCAGGCCTGTAATTTGACGAACCTGCTGCGATTAGTTTAATTTCGGGTGAAGTAAGTCTCATAAGTTTTGCAGCTTCCATGGCTTTTTTGCAGTAATCTACTGCATTCAGATGGCCCATTTGCCAAGAGCCATCCATTTCATTTCCAAGGCTCCAGTATTTTATGTTGAATGGTTCCTTAAAACCATGTTTTTTTCTTAGTTCAGCGTAGTATGGCCCATCTTTAACATTACAATATTCCACCCATCTTTGTGCCTCTTCAATCGTACCTGTTCCCATATTAACTGTAAAATATGGTTCACTTCCGATAGATCTGCAGAACTTAATAAATTCATTTGTACCAAAATCGTTGGTCTCAAGTCTGGTCCAGGCAAGCTCCATTCGTGGAACACGTTCACTCGTGGGGCCAACACCATCGAGCCAATGATAATTTGAAACAAAATTCCCACCAGGGTATCGTATCAGAGAGACATTAAGTCCCTTTATCGCTTTCAGTACATCTTTCCTAAATCCATCCGAGTCAGAAAGTGGCGAACCTGGTTCATAAATACCGCCATAAACACATCGTCCCAAATGTTCTACAAAGCTTCCATAAATGTTTTTGTCTACTTCACCGATTTTCCGGTCCGTATCAAATTTGATTCTTGCATTTTGTCCGTAAAGCCGCATAAATGCATGAGCCATTAACAACAATAAAATAACTGAAAGTGTTTTAATTTTTATTTTTTTCATAACTGGATAGATTTAATTGCTCCTATTATCTATTGAATGTTTTACTAACAACCAAAAATGAGAGGATTTCATAAATAAAATCCTCTCATTAATCACACTAACTTAATTAACCCAACTATGCAAATATTCAGCAAAAAATGAATGTTAAGAGGCTGCCAAAATATCCTTACATTTAGTATGGTACATCTAACATTTGGACTAATAATTATTAATAATGAGCCTCCATATGCATTCTCAGTCCTTTTCATTCCGTTTTATGCAATAAATCCCTCAGAATTTAATAATTGTGAATTAATAAGTTACTTACGAAAGTATTTTGATAAATTGATTCTGTAATTTATTAATTTCCAAAAAGGATTATTATTATTTTTTAAAAAGTAGCGGAGCAAATTCATTAAGGCATCTTCTCCATGTAAGCCATTCGTGAGCAGTACCTGGTGATTCGTAATAGACATGTTTGATCCCTGCTTTAAGAAGAGCCATATGGAAACCATTGACACTTTTATACATATTCACAGCCTCATCTGTTCCAATTCCAATCCAAAGTAGTTTGACTTTCTTATTAAAAGCTGTTGAGTCAGAAAGGAGTCCGTTGTAATCGTTTTTAATATCAAGTCCTGTCGAACCAAAACGTCCTGCTCCGCTGAATCCACCTATGTAGGCAAATTTATCAAGATTCCCGAAAGTTATCTGAATGGTCTGCATCCCACCCATTGATAATCCAGCCATGGCTCGATGATCACGGTCGGTGATAGTGCGATAGGTAGCATCAATCCTGGGTATAATCTCTTTAATCATTACATCTTCATAGGCACTGAATGCAGACATTGCTGATCTGCCATCTGTCTGCGTAAGTGGTTCAGATTCAATTGCTCTAATAGCATAACCACAATCCATGACTATAATCATTGGTTTAGCCTTGCCATCTGCTATAAGATTGTCCATAATAAAGTTGGCTTTCCCCTGTATTGTCCATCCACCTTCATCTTCGCCTCCGCCATGTTGGAGATATAGAACAGGATATCGTTCATTAACTTTCTTATCATAATCCGGTGGCAAATATATGTACTGTTGACGCCACTTTCCAGTGACGTTAGAATAGTACCAGTTAATGCGAATCTGTCCCTGAGGAACATTTTTGGGTAGATAGAAATCAACACCAGCTTCAGAAATTTCAACTGCACTGGCCATTCTGTTATTGCCAAAAAATGACATGCTAGCAGGATCGGCAACAGAAACACTATCAATATATAATGAATAGTAATGAAAACCTGGTACCTGTGGATCTGTTGTCAAAGTCCATACTCCCTGATTATCACGTACCATATCATAAGTTTTGACATCATTAGGAGGAGTAGGAATTTGAATCTGCACTTTTTTTGCATAAGGAGCTTTAATCTGAAAAACAACCCGTAAATCCTTGGTTATCTGTGGATAAAGAGCTCCCCTTGTATTTGAGGTTGCAGGTTTTGAATTATCAGTATTTTGTGCCCTGCCAGACAAACCGGAAAGAAGCACAATCAAGGCAGTAATCAGTACTATCCGGCCGGTATAAATTTCAGAATTGCTGATCGGAGAAGTTTTGAATTTAAATATCGATTTTCCCATTTGAAGATTTATTTAAGTTTATATTTCAACTTGTTTTATCGGAATCCAACTTTTTTATTTGATGCTGTTTGATATTGATAGATTCATTATTTTGTAAAGAGAAGCGGTGCAAACTGATAGAGTGATCTGCGCCATGTCAACCATTCATGATGCATTTAATCCTTACCTGAACAACAAAGGCGCCAATACATGCAAATTATCTCGCCAGACAGGCCAGGTGTGACCACCAGGTCGTTCATAATAGGTGTATTTAATACCAGTTTTGTCGAAAATCTTCAACATATTCTGACAATTCTGGTAAGCAATATCCTCTTTGCCTCCTATTGCAATCCAGAATAACTTCAGGTTTTTGTTAATTGTTGAAGAATTTTTTTCTACGAAAGTTGAATATCCATTGATTGCATCTTGCTGGTTAGCAAACCACCCTGAACTGAGTACACCGAGATAACCAAATATATCGGTGTGATAAAGTCCTGCATGAAGCGTTTGTAAACCACCCATGGAAAGACCTGCAAGTGACCTGTTTTTACTATCATTCAGAACACGATATTTCTTTTCAACAAATGGGATAAGGTTCTCCAATAGCTCTTTTGTGAATAAATCATATGCATAATTTTTGCTGCCCGGAAGCAGAACATTACTATCAAGCATTACTACCAGCATGGGTATAGCTTTCCCTTCTGCAAGAAGATTATCAAGAATTATATCTGTTCTTCCCTGTGTTGCCCAACCTCTCTCATCTTCACCACCTCCATGTATAATATAAAGCACTGGATATTTCTTCTTTAGGTTCTGGTTATATCCGGGAGGAGTATAAATAACCAGAGGACGTATAAGATCAAGAGATTTTGACTTGTAATATCTGTAGATAACTTTCCCATGGGGAACATCCTGCATCGAATGAATAAGCGGTGTTTCTCCCGGTATATCAACAAGACTGCTTTTAAATCGCTCATTTGGAAATATCAAAGTGTTGTTCGGATCATTTACCTGGATACCATCCACATAAAAACTGTACGGATAAATATCAGGGACGACCGGACCTACAATAAAACTCCAGAGTCCCGATGTGTCTTTCACCATAAGCTGCCGTTCTTTTAAAAACTGTGCACTCAGTTCAACTTTATCGGCATCAGGTGCCAGATAACGAAATATTATTGTTTTATCACTCCTTATTTCAGGTGAAACAATAATTCGTCTTCCGGGCTGGCCGGTTACTTGAATGGAGACCGTACATAAAATACAAAATACAAATATTCTGGCAGTGGATAATTTGCGCATTGGAATGGTTTTGTTATTTAGTTGATCCTTATTAATACGTGTTTTTCATTATCTCGTCAGCGTTGGATATTTACCGGAGCCAAAATAAGTGTCTGGTAAATCCAGCGAAAAATTAAATTCAATATTTCTTGTCTCTTTAACCTTCTCCACTTCCTCATATTATATGCTGCAGCTGCCAGTAATGTATTGATTTGGTCGCCCGCAGTGCCACTGAGGTAATTTCTTATCATCCTGTGATCGTATTTCAGGTGTGATATAAGTCCCTCTATTCCAGCCCTTGACCGGCATCGCTCTTCTCGTTTCTTTTTCAAATAGTAACTTTCTCCCTTAAGCATCTTCGGCATTACTATGTCCACTCCAGGTATTCCTCCTTTTACTCGGTAACCCTTGTCAACGATCGCTTTCTTAATTTTCCCTCCTGTAAGTTCCTTTACCTGTTCCAGTTGTGGACTTAAAGTATGTCCATCGTATGCATTTCCATCAATTGCCATTGCTCCAACAATAATCCCTGATCCCCTGGTATATGCGAATGAACTTTTGTTCCCAAACTCATACTGTTTATGCTCTTTACCTTTTGATATACAAAGTACTTCCGGCTCATGTATACTGTATACCTTATTCTTGTCATCTTTCTGCTGTGTCAGTACCCTATATAAAACATCAAATTCCTCCATGTACGACTTCGGTATCGGGTTAAATCGATTAACCAGATCCTGATAGATTTTGAATGCGATCCTGTGAAGCTTCTTCTGGGCCTTGATGTTTCTTCATGTTCTTTGGTTTCCTCGCAAATCGAAGCTGTTGCTTTAATTTCCTGATTTCAAAAGTATAGGTCCGTTTAAGCTTTATATCTTCTTTCTTTGCAATCCTTTTACAATGTTCTATCACTTTTCCCGTAAGCTTTCGATCCGTAGGGAAGGTGATGTTCTTCTCCTGAACTGTTGTATCTACCCTTACCTCTTTTACTTCTTTGCGGATAAAGTCCTTATCAAACAAATCAATACTCTATTTGAAGATCTTTTTCATCCCCTCCTCGCCGATGCGCTTGCGAAAATGTACAAAATCGCTCGGGTCAAACGGATATTCATATTGAAAGTAAATCTCCCCGCAAAAGTGCTGACTATATGGACTGTCGATATACCTCTCCATAACAGTCTCATCACCAAGATTATATATCTGTTTAAGAAGCAGAAGCCCAACTATTGTCCTGATTGGAATGGAAGGCCTCCCTACTTCTCCATACAGCGGGGCAAACTCCTTTTCCAGATAATCCCAGTCAATCTCTTTCGCCAGTAAACAAAGTTCATGCTGAGGGTTTATGAACCTGGCAAGTATAGTTTTGAACATCTCTAACTGGGGTTGTACTGGTAATTTCTTTAACATGATTTACAGGGTTTTGATCAAATTTAATCAAAACCTAAGCAAAAAACAAGACTTCAAAGAACATAAGTTATTAACAGTCAGATTGTTAATAATTATTAAGGATCAACTTATTAATGTTGCTGCTAAACAAATGATGATAGATTTATAGTTCATTGAGATTACCTCCTTTGAAAATGTTTCTATTTATATAAGTTTAAAAAACGGTTAATCTTTAAACAGAAGCAGTGCAAGTTCATGCAGGCTACGACGCCAGGTCTGGAACTCGTGACGCGTATTCTCAGAAATAAATGAGACGGCATTGATGCCGGTATTTTTTAGCGCGACGGCGGCTTTCCTGACGCCATCGGGATTTTCGAAACTGCCGCAGCTCATGAAGATAAGTTTTACCTTCGACTTGTCTTTGATATCGGCGGGTGCATAAATGCCACCGCTGAGAAGTGCATAGTGTGAGAACACATCAGGTCGGGCAAGTGTAATCGTCTTGGTTTCCATACCGCCCATCGAGAGACCGGCCATTGCACGATGAGGCTGATCTGCTAGTGTGCGGAAGTTGGTATCGACATAAGGAATCAATTCGTCGACGAGAACCGTCTGAAACGGTTCGATCTTGAAATTTGCCATACCGCCGATCTTCACATCGTTAGTCATACCATAGGTCATTACAATGATGAAGGGTTTGATCTTACCTTCGGCGATCATGTTATCCATGATCAGATTGGCATGACCCTGGTTACTCCATGCTGTTTCATCCTCGCCCCAGCCATGTTGGAGGTATAGCACCGGATAGCGTTTCGATTTTTCCTTGTCGTAACTTGGAGGTGTGTAGACAAATGCTCTGCGTGAGGTGTTTGTGCTTTTAGAGGGGAAAAGAATCTGCTGCACTTTACCGTGGGGAACGTCCTTCAGAGCATAAAAGTCCTGGTCATGAGCAGGTATTTCGATGCCGCTTTCCCAACGGGTGGAACCATAGAAGTTTAAAGTGCCGGGATCGTTAAATACCCCACCGTCAATCGTCAGGTGGTAGTAATGGAAGCCTTCTTCCATCGGACCAGCCGTAGTGCCCATCCACGATCCATCCTCTGCTTTCGTGAGGGGAGTTCCTCCTCTGGTACCTCCAAGTCCCAGGCTCACAACAACGCTTTGTGCCTGGGGTGCCTCGATGCGGAATCGTGAATAACCTTGCGAGTTGACCTGCGGGTATTCTTGTCCCGGTTGATTTAGGGTCGAAGGCTTGAAATCGTCAATAATCTTTGGCTGGTCTGTCTGCGCTAAACACAGAGAACCTGATAAAATAAATAGTAAAACTAAACCAATTAAATACTGTCTCATAATTTTTCTTTTTTAGTTTTTGAATAAAAGCTGAGCAAATTCACGCAAACTCCTTCTCCATGATTGCCATTCGTGAGCCGTGAGGGGTGAAACATAAGAGGCACTTTTAATTCCTGCCTGCTGAAGTACATCAGCGGCGTTTTTAACACTGTTGGAGTCTGGTTCACGGCTACCATAGCTCATATATACGAGTTTGACCTTGGATTTATCGGTAATCTCAGCCGGGGCGATAGTTCCACCGCTGAAGAGGCCTATATATGCGAATTTATCCAGATGAGCCAGTGTGACTGCCTTGGTACACATGCCACCCATCGAAAGTCCTGACATAGCTCGATGTGCTTGATCGGCCAGGGTACGGAAGTTGTTGTCAACCCAGGGGATCATATCGTTTAGCATAACATCAGCATATGTGTCAAATGAGAAACGGGGACGTGAGGCTGCACCAGGAGCACCGGCAGGAGCACCAGCAGGGGCACCTGCTACCGGAGCACCTGCAGGAGGAGCGGCTGGACGGGGACCCATTGGAAATTGAGGACCAACTGCACTGGTCTCCATAACAACAATAAATGGTTTGACTTTCCCTTCTGCGATCAGGTTGTCAAGTATTAAATTGGTTCTTCCCATTTCAATCCACACTCTTTCATCCTCTCCACCACCATGTTGAAGATAAAGTACCGGGTAACGTGTTTTGGTGTTTTTCTCATAATCGGGGGGCGTGTAAATAAAGATATGACGCCATGATTTGGCCACCTTGGAATAGTAATTCATAACCAGCACATTGCCATGAGGTACATCTTTTAACTCATAAAAACTGCCATCCGGATCGGGAACTTCAAAGCCATTACACATATGGCCATAGCCGATGAATGCATTAGTAGCCGGATCAAGAACGATAGTGCCATCAACAATCATCCAGTAGTTGTGATAACCTTTATCCTGGGGTTCACTGGTATAAGTCCAGACTCCATCATCGCCTTTGACCATATCAAACGGAACATTGACGATGGAAACCTGCACTTTCTGGGCATTGGGAGCAAAAAAGCGGAAGGTAACACGTGAATCGGCTTCAATACGCGGAAACTTGGCACCGTAAAGATTGTAAGGCGAAGCATGTGCTGTATCAGCACTAAAAACGTTTGAACTCTGACCCGATTGGGCCAAACAGATTCCACTGACTGACATGACAATCAGTAAAAGAAATAATAATGATTTTTTCATATCTCACTGGTTTAAAGGTTAATTAATCTAAAAATTAATAAATTGTGATTAAGTATATAAATTAGTTGATCCTTATTAATACGTGTTTTTCATTATCTCGTCAGCGTTGGATATTTAACTCCAGGATTATTTTCATATCCAGGTGGGGTATATATTACAAGTGGCCTGAAGCTTTTCATTGTTTTTGAATAGTAGTCACAATTTGTCATAGATCCATGTGGAACATCCTGCAAAGAATAGTAGATCATAGGTGTTTCTCCAGCAACATCCACCAGGCTGTTCTTAAACCTTTCGTTTGGAAAGTAGACCGGATCATTCGGGTCCATAACCTGAATGCCGTCAACCAGGAAACAATAGGGATATATGTCCGACTTTAGAGGTCCGAGTGTGATACTCCATAAGCCGGATTCATCTTTTGTCATCAGCTTTGGTTCTGTAATAAATTGTGAACTGAACTTCACAATTTTAGCTTCAGGGGCCCGGAACCGGAATGTTACCATATTGTCCTTGCTGACTTCGGGCGACTTAATATTCTGCGGCATGGACTGACGTCCTGCCGGCTGTGAGGCACTGCTTAATGCAATCGCCAGCAGAATTGATGATAAAAATATCTTATACATATAAGGGTAAATGATTAATAATATTCCAGTCTAAATCAATAATGTCGATAGATCTCTAAAAAGTTTTTCATATTTACTTAAAAAGCAGCTGTGCCGTTTCATTGAGGTATTTCTTGCAGTTCATCCATGTATGGCCACCTGTTGTGATAAATGTCTGATGATTTATCTTTTTCTGGTCAAGTACCTGTAAATATTCCTGGAAAACGCCAAAAAGGCCGTCTTCTTTGCCGCATCCAAGCCAGAAGAGCTTTACCCTGCTGTTGGTAAGTTCGGGGTTGGCAAAAGCTACTGCGTTGTTTCTGTCGAACTCTTCCTTAAGCATTCCTGGAGCATATCCGAAAACCCAGGCAAACAGATCAGGATTTCCCATCCCTAAATACAGAGAGGTACCTCCTCCTCCTGAAAAGCCGGCGATCGCCCTATTCTTACTTCCATTCATTACCCTGTAGTTTTTTTCAACAAATGGCAGAATATAGTTTTTGAAATCTTTCTGAAATTCCTGGAGATTCTCCCACGTCCTCAAAGAGCCTGACTCACGGCTTATTACCGGGAATGCCCTTCCATATGGCATTACTATAATCATGGATTTAGCTTTTCCCTGGGCAATAAGATTGTCGAGAATTATATTGGCACGTCCGACTTTCGTCCATGTTTCTTCATTATCCGTGGTCCCGTGCAACAAATAAAAAACAGGATATTTTTCATTTACTGATTGTTCATATCCGGGTGGTGTGTAAATCACAATGGGTCTGGTCCCCAGTTCTTTAGAATAATAGTGCCTGTAAGCAACTGTGCCATGAGGAACATTCTGAACAGTATAAACCTGTGGGGTTTCTGCAGGTATCTCAATAAGGCTGTTTTTAAATCCCTCATTAGGGAAGATCCAGGGGTTTTTGGGATCAGCAACCTGGATCCCGTCAACCACAAAGCAATAGGGATAGATATCAGGATCAACCGGACCAAGAGTAATGCTCCATAGTCCTTTATCGTCCTTTGTCATTTCCTGCAGTCCGTTTATAAACTGCGTGCTTAATTTCACCTCCTTTGCATTGGGCGCAAAAAAACGAAATGTAACTTTCCTGTCTTTCTGAATATCAGGGGAAATAAAATTTTGCAGATTTGGCTGGCAGGATGTTTTTAATGGTACTGAAATCAATAATAAAAGGATCAGTAATTTTAATAAACTAGTTTTATTCATAATATATTCTTATTAAATTTAATTAATACACATTCTTATCAATATCAAATATATTTTATCAGTTTACATCGAACTCATATAATGTAATGCTGAGCGGATTAACTTTAAAGGTGCCTGGCGTATTTTCCGACCTGTCATTCACGATAATGATTCTGGGTTGTTCACCAGGGCGGTTTGCAGCTCTTATTGATGGTGATTGGATCCAATAAGAATCATATCCGTCTTTCAAGGAAACAGCGCTAAAGCTGATATCAATCTCCTGATTGTCAAATGTTGGATTTATTATTGAGAAGGTCAGCTTCTTTCTGTCTGAGCTAAAAGCAGCCATAACATCAAGCGGATAGGTATCGCTTCCTGATGATTTCTCAGGTTTATCTACAAGAACCACTCCTTTTAATTCTTTCTGAGGTAAGTTTCCTGTTATTGTCAGGGGAATTGTTCCGAAGTGTTCGCGGTAAAGCTTAAAGAACAGACCAATTGAGCTGTAAACAACTTCATTTGCATTCCATGCAATATTTGAAGTGAAGCCAGTGAATCCGCTCATTGTATAAACATCCGTATTACGGAATATCTCATGCATAGTTTCAGCAACGACTAAGGTTCCATCAAATCCTCTGCCGCCAGATGACCACTCATCCAAAAAGTAGGTAATATTCTTTTCTTTCAATCCCGGGTAGATCTTCTGATATTCATGCATAGCTTCGGCAGCCCCTTTAATCCTGTTAGCGGTTTTACGGACGCGTTCAGGAAGAGAATCCTTCGCAGCTACAAATTTCTGCTGAATTGTATCGTAGGCATATCCGAAATAAGGATAGGCATGCTCCGCGATATAGTCCATATCGTTCAGGTTGTTAGAAAATAGTTGACCGTTCCAGTCTTCAAGTGAACCATATTTGTAAGGTACTTTATACTTAGGCAACAGTCTGTGATGCCTGTTTGTCGTATTAATCTCATAAAGTGTTGCACCGCATGCCACAATTTTTATTGTCGGATCAACCTTACGCATAGCATCAGCAAACATCTTATGTTTGATAACATAATGATTTATATCCATATGTCCCACCTGCCACTGTCCATACATTTCATTTCCAATGCCCCATATTTTTACATTATACGGTTCGGGATGACCGTTTGCAGCCCTTATTTTACCCATTGATGTATCTTTCGAACCGTTGACATATTCAACCCATTGTGCTGCAGAGAACGCATCGCCAAGACCAATATTAACTACTATATAAGGGTCGATACCCAGCAATTTGACCATTGTCATATATTCATCAGTGCCAACATCATTTGTTTCAATAGTAGGTATCCGGGAATAATCATAGCGTGGTGCTCTTTTATCGGGATCGCCGATACCATCACGCCAGTCATAACCAGCAAGGATATTGCCACCCGGCCAGCGATAGATGCCTGAATTCAAAGCTTTTAGTAGTGCTATAAGGTCTGACCTGAATCCCTGAACGTTATCAGAAGGCATAAGAGAAACTGCTCCTATTGAAAATGAACCCGTACCTATGCCTGTAATTTCGAACCTTGCTTTATCAGTTGTTGTTCCTGCAGTAAAATTGAAAGGGTATTTCCTGAAATCTTTAGTCAGATGCGGGATAGCAACCGAAAGCTTCTCTCCGGGATTTGTTCCCCAGATGAGCGTTACATTAACCTTAGCACCAGGATTGCCGGCAAGGATTACACGACCAGTGTACTTTCGTCCATCACCAAGCCCTATGCCTGTTTGCTGTATGCCACGGACTTCGGATCTGTCGAGGACGACCCTGACTGACTGTTCTCCAACATAGGGATTTTCTTTATCCATGATTATTACTTGATCATGGCCAATGGGTCTCCATCGGTTAAAACCACCTCTTTGTCTTATTCTTGTGGTATCACTGTTAACAGGTAAGAAAAATTTTCTGTCGCTAAGCATTTCTGCCCAGACACCTTTATCAAACATATTTCCCAGGAGTTCAGTGAACATACCATAGGCATAGCGATGAATGGGCGTGCCTGTCTTGTCAGCATGAACCACAGCTACAATTTTTTCAGATGATTTATTTATTGTGGCTTCCTGATTATTGCATGAATATCCTGCAAATAATATAAGTATTATAAATATTTTTTGAGATTTTATTCCGGCAAAGTTCTTTCTTGATTTCTTTTTCATCTCTCTCAATTTTAATGCAGAAACATAAATAGAATAAATTTCCTTTAAACTATTTTCTGATTTAATGCCTTACTTCTGAATTTTCAGAAATATTTGATTACTTTCAAAAAACTACAGATAGTAAAAAACTATAAATAACCGTTTATAAATAATTCAGATTATTAATCCTTCAATCTATATCCATTACGAATAAAGTAATACTAAGGGGAGATACTTTAAAAGTCCTGGGTACAGTTTGCAACCTGCTGCTCACTACAGTGATTTCTGGCTGTTGCCCTGGGCGATTACCTGCCCTTAACGACGGAGCGTGGATCTGATATGATTCACATCCTTCTTTGAGGGCAACACCATTGAAACTGATATCAATTTCCTGGTCAGCAAAGGTTGGGTTTATAATTGAGAGAGTCAGTTTCTTTCTGTCAGCAGTAAGTGCGGCCATTACATCCAGAGGATATGTATCATTGCCAGAAGATACAGTTGGCTTATCGACAAGAACAGTACCTTTTACTTCTTTCTGAGGTGTGTTACCGGTTATGGTCAACGGAAGTGTTCCGAAATGCTGACGATACAGCTTAAAAAACAGGCCAATAGGGCTAAAAACTGCAAAATTAGCATTCCATGCAATATTTGAGGAAAAGGCTGTATAACCACCCATTGTAATGACGTCTGTATTACGGAACATTTCATGCATACCTTCAGCGGCATCCAGTGTGCTCTCTACGCCACCACTGAATGCTCCTGTCCACTCATCAATAAAGAAGGTTATATTCTTCTCTTTCAGTTTAGGCATACGTTTTACATATTCATGCATAGCCTCTGCAGCTCCTTTGATCCTGTTTGGAACCCTGCGGACACGTTCAGCTAGTGAATCCTTAACCGGAACAAACTTCTGGAGATTAGTATCATATGCTGCACCCACTTCAGGATAAACATGCTCAGCCAGATAATCAAAATAGTTGGAGTCTTCTTCAAGTAACTTTCCGGACCAGTCTTCTAATGAACCATACTGATATGGAACTTTCTCAACTGGTTTAAGTCTGTGATGCCTGTTGGTTGAATTAATTTCGAACACTGTAGCACCCGAAGCTACAATCTTGATTGATGGATCAACCTTACGCATTGCGTCAGCAAACATTCTGTGTTTGATAACATACTGATCAATACTCATATGTCCCAGCTGCCATTGTCCATACACTTCATTTCCTATACCCCAAATTTTCACATTATAAGGTTCCGGGTGACCATTTGCTGCCCTTAATTTCCCCATCGGAGAGTCTTTTGATCCATTGGCATATTCAACCCATTGAGCAGCAGACCTGGCTTCCCCAAAACCAATATTGACAACTATGTATGGATCTAATTTCAGCAAATCACATAACACCAGATATTCGTCGGTTCCAACATCATTTGTTTCAGTAGTGTTCCATGCGTAGTCATAGCGCGTCGGTCTCTTGTCTCTGTCTCCAACACCATCTCGCCAATCGTATCCAGCAACAAAGTTACCTCCTGGCCATCGATAAATCTTTGAATCAAGTTGTTTTAGTAAATTGATAATGTCCGCCCTGTATCCTTTGATATTGTCAGCAGGCATAAGCGATGCAGCACCAATTGAAAAGGTGCCCTTTCCTGTTCCTGTAATTTCAAAGCGACCTTTCTCAGTTGTTCCTCCAGCAGTAAATTTCAAAGGGTATTTTTTGAAGTTTTTAGTAAGCGACTGCAAAGTCACGGACTGTTTGTCCTGAGGATTTGTTCCCCAGACAAGATTAACGGTTACCCTTACCCCCGGATCTCCAGAAAGAAATAGATAGCCTGTATAGTCTCGGTTAGCAGCAACTCCTACTCCATTCTGTTTGATACCGTGAGCTGTTGATGGGTCAAGGTTAACTTTTACAGATTGTTCTCCTACAAAAGGGTTTCCCTTATCCATGATTATTACTTCATCCGGTCCTACAGGCCTCCAGCGTTGAAAAAAAGGTTTTGTGTTTTTTGGAATAAGTGAATCACTTGAATTGACAGGATAGAAGAATTTACGGTCGCTTAGCATTTCGGACCAGATACCTTTTTCAAACATATTGAACAGGAGTTCAGTGAACATACCATAGGTATATGGATGAATCGGCGTGCCTACCTGATCTGCATGAACTACAGCAACTGGTTTTACTGATACTAGTTGCTCAGTTGTGTTTAGATTCTTACAAGAATGCACTGATATCAGTATAATCGCTAATATGATAGCAGCAGAACACATTTTTATGTTAAATATTCTTAAATACTTTTTCATATATTTTGAAATTAAAGAAATTGAATCGTATTGAAATAACGATATGCCCCCCATGGGGCTTATCGGAGTAAAATCTGAATGCTAAATTGTTATTATTATTGTATTACGCCTGTTTTTTAGAATAAATTCTTTAACTATCATACTCTCAAACTATTAAATAGTTTTTAATAGCCATAATTCTGAGTAAGGTTCGGGTTATTATCTACTTCTAACTGTGGTATTGGGAGTCTTTCTGACTTACCATTCACAAAATTGTTGAAATCAGGATCACGAACCAGAAGTGCGGCCCATTCAGTAGGGTCATTCCAAGGTTTCCAACGTTTCAGATCGATCCATCTTACAGTTTCACCGCATAGCTCAAGAGATCTCTCAACCTTAAGTCTATTGAGAAAAAGAGTTTTGTCTGTACAAACATTAGCGTAAATACTGCTTTCGAGAGGAAGAAGGTTTACTTCTTTACGTTGTCTAACCCTGTTGACACACTGGATTGCCAATGCAGGGGGTGTTGTATTAAGCTGAGCTAAACACTCTGCATAACATAAAAGTACATCGGCATATCTTATAGTTCTGTAATTGATAGGTGAATAGTTATTTTCATAAGTTCTCCAATAGTCATTCTGATATTTTCTCCAGTAGTTTGAAGTAACAGTATTTGAGCCCCACTTTAGAACAGACCAGTCTTGTCCATAGATTTTTTCACCCGGGAAATCTGTTTGAAGATTGGGATAGAAAAAATTGTCTCTCAATCTTATATCAAGACCTCCTGTAGCATTTGGTTCCTTATAATATTCGTCAAGGATCCATCTTCTGGGCTGAGCATCGCACCATCCAATTCCTTTTATGCCAAAGTACTGAGCTCTTGCGCAACCTACATTTGAACTGGGAATGTCGTTAGAGATACCATAAAGACCTGCAAAAACCTGGTTAACATCTGAAAATTGAATTTCAAAAACAGACTCCTTGTTGTTTTCTGTTGTGTGCTTGAAATTATCCCTGTAATTATCCATTAAACCATAATTTATTGCACCATCACCTTCAATAAGCCAGTAGAATGCATCTTTTGCAGCCTGCCAGTTACCCATTTGCATATTTACTTTACCAAGATAAGCAAGAGCCGCTCCTTTTGTAGCACGACCTAAATCTGTACTTGCCCTGGTTGCCGGTAAATCAGCAGCAGCCTCAGTGAAATCTTCTATGCACTGGGTAAAGACCTCTGTAAGAGTATTTTGTTTTGGAGCATCACCAGCATTCGAAGGATTAAGAACCAGAGGGACGTTTTCATAGAGGATTGCAAGGTAAAAGTAATAGAAACCTCTCAGAAATTTTGCCTGAGCTATTATATCTTTCTTCTTGCTTTCGTCAGTGAAGGTAATATTCGGAACGTTGGCAATAACCAGATTTGCACGCAAAATGGCTTTGTAATGATACTTCCATATTTGACTATTTTCGTTATAGTCATTATAGTCGCTATAAATAAAACGGGTATATTCTGCCAGATCGAGTGCGGGACTATTACTCCAGCCTTCATCCGAAGTCAGGTCATTACGAAAAAACATGTTTAATTGCCATGTACCACCTGCATAGAATGCGTGATAAACGGCATTCAGCCCCAGTGTTGCATCATTTTCTGTTTTCCAGAAGACCTGAGAAGTAGGTGTGTTGGGATTTGCCACATCGAGTAAATCTTTACTGCAGGAATAAAGAAAGCCTACTATTATGAATAATGTTAGTTTAAGTAGTTTTTTCATATTTCATATTATTAGAAAGTAACATTTACTGAGAATATTATTGTCTTGGGATTTGGATAGGCATAGTTGTCAAGCCCTTTTTCCCAGATACTTGATCCGATAAAGTCAGGGTCCAAACCTTTATATTTGGTTAAGACTAAAAGATTCTGTCCAGTCACTGAAACACGCAGGCCATCGAAATTACTAAAGAACTTAAGTGATTTCAGGTTATAGCCAAGAGTTATCTGGCTGAGCTTATAAAATGATGCCTTTTCCAACCATCTGGTCTGATCGTACCTTCCATTCCTGGTATCTCCGTAAAGAGGCCTGGGGTTAGCAGAACTGGTGTTCGTAGGTGTCCAGTAGTCATATCCCTTTCGGGCAGCCATTTCATCCATTAACTGATCAGTTATGTAAAATAAACTATTAAATGCATCCTGTCCAAAAGAGCCATACGTGTTCATTGAGAGATCAAAATTCTTATATTCGGCATTAAGGTTAACACCAAGTTCAAACTTTGGCCAGGGGTTACCACAGATTACTCGGTCGGTACTTGTTATCTGACCATCATCATTGGCGTCAATATATTTTTCATCCCCGGGTTTTGCGTTTGGCTGTATTACTACGCCTTTTGAATTTTTCCATGAATTTATTTCATCCTGGGTCTGGAAAATTCCGGCCTCTTGAACCAGGTAAAACATTCCAAGAGGCTTTTCGATCTCAGTTATTGTCGTTGTAGTATAATAAGTTGTCTTGCCGTAACCGAAATCTAAAACCTTATTCCTAAGACGGGTATAGTTAACGGTAGCAGAATATTTGAAGTCTCCTACATTTTCTTTCCATGTTGCCGTCAATTCAATGCCCCTGTTTTCAAGGCTGGCAGCATTTACATAAGGGCTCCCTCCGTCATTACCGGTGCTATAGAGAATTGGAAGAGCAGTAAGAACATCCTTGGTGGTAGAGATAAAGTAATCACCTGAAAGTTGCAGTCTGCTTTTGAGAACTGCTAAGTCAAATCCGAAGTTTTTCTGAATTTTTGTCTCCCAGTGAATATCTGAATTCACGAGTTTTACTACGGTCATTCCGGTTTCAGTATGTTGATCAGATCCAAACACTGCAATAGGGAACGTATTAAGTGTGGATACATAATCCCAATAACCAATATTTGCATTACCAAGCGTTCCATAGTTGGCTCTCAGTTTAAGGTCGTTAATCCAGCCTACATGGAAGAACTTTTCATTGCTCAACCTCCATCCAACTGAGATTGATGGGAAATTATCCCATTCGTTAGCCTTAGAAAATCTTGATGATCCATCACGTCTCAGAGTTAAACTTAAAAGGTACCTGTTATCATAAGAATAGTTTAGCCTTCCCAGATAAGATATAAGTACAGCTTCGCCAATAGACCCTTGAACTGTTGCGTTAGTAGTAATATTATTCAGCGTTGTATAATAATAATCCCCGATTTTTACAAGATTTTTACCTGCGGCAGTGATAATCTCATTATAATCATTCTGATAAGTAGTACCTATAATAGCATCAATATTATGCTTTCCGAATGTTCCTTTATAATTCAGGGTGTTTTCCAGCAAAGTTGTAATTGCATTTGATTTCGATTCGGTTACTGAAGAAGCTTCAGAAGGTTGGTTAAGTTGTGTTAAACCTGATTTTACTAAAGCTTTATAATTATTTGTGTTTGCTTCAAGACCGGCATTTAACCTGTAGGTCAGCGATTTCAAAATTTTCACATCAGTGTATACATTACCCAGGATCCTCATGTTTTTATTTGTTGATGGATGCAGATCCTCATCGCCTATAGGGTTACGGCCAAAAGAGCGGGTTGAAGTTTCCCGTCCATAACCATAACCACCAGGTTGATGTGTAGAATCACGTACAGCAATTGTTGGGATCATCCTGTAAGCATTGTAGATAGTAGCGCCATCATTTTCATTAATAAAGGTATTACTAACTACAAGATTTTCTCCGATCTTAAAGATACCTTTTATACCTTCAGTATTAACCCTGAAATTCATACGGTTCATACTCTGTCCGTGAGCAGTTCCTGAATCATCCAGGTAATTCATAGAAACAAGATAATTGCCACCTGTGTTTCCTCCTGAGAGAGTTAAGTTATAATCCTGTAAAACTCCTGTATGAAAAACCTCCTTCAGCCAGTCGGTATCAATACCTGCCGGATGCTGTTGTCTCTGAGTCACTCCTGATATTCCATCAGCTATAGCATTATCGTAAGCCGCGTCATATAGCTTAATCCATTCATCTCTACGTGCCTGAGCAATTAATGGCAGTTCCTGAAGACTTACCTTGCTTGAGAAATCTATCTTCATCGCCCCGCTCGAACCTTTTTTTGTGGTTATAATGATCACCCCGTTTGCTGCTCTTGAACCATAAATGGCTGCTGCGGACGCATCCTTCAGGATCTGAATTGATTCAATGTCATAAGCGTTAAAGTCCCTGGTGGCTGTGGTGGGCACGCCATCAATTACATAAAGTGGAGTCTGAAGCGAGAAGGATCCAATCCCCCTGATTTCAATGCTCGGTTCACTACCTATAGCTCCTGAGTTTCTTACAAATACACCGGAGGCAAGTCCCTGTAAAGCTTTACCGACTGAAATGACTGGAGCGTTCTTTAGTTCATCAGATTTAATAACAGATACTGCACCTGTAAGGTCAGCTTTCTTTGTTGTACCGTAACCAATAACTACTACCTCTTCAAGTCCAATATTTGCTTCTGCCATTACGATATCCAGCTTTGACTTCCCATTTAATGGAATTTCCTGCGTCGTCATTCCAAGAAAAGAAAATACAATGGTAGCGTCTTTTGGTACATTCTTCAAGGTGTAGTTTCCTGCATCATCTGTAATAGTACCAGTGGTGGCTCCCTTTACAGCCACTGTAACACCGGCCACAGATGAACCATTTGCGCCGGTCACTTTGCCATCTACTTGCTGAATGTTCTGAGCATTAAGAATTAATGAACTCATTAATATTACAAATAGAAAAGCAAATCTCTTAAAAGAAAGATAAGACATTCTTAAAATGCCTGGTTTCTTCCTAACATAAACACTCTTCATTTTCATAGATTTGATTTAAAGGTTTAAAAACATTTAATTTTGTGTATTTTTACACTTTTGGATTTTATTATTTTCAAATTCTCTATTGGTTTATTTCTTCTTTTTTTTAATATGAAACTTGATTTGCAGGTTATTACTAAATACTTACTATAAACAATCTCAGTATAAAATTATGAACTATGGCCGATGCTATTAATAATTATCAATCAATTGCTTTTAAATATCGATTAGAAACAGACAGATTTCAGGCTTTTTATCCGAATTGAACGAAAATTAAAAGTATTGACTAAATTATAAACTGTTTTTTGTTATGCATTTTAATAATTTGGAAAAATAAAAGTTTCCAATAAATGATATGCGACATCTAATAATATTCCTATTTATATTCTTTTGGTCATTTTCTTTAAATGCGAAGCAATTCTATTTTCGTCATTACAGGAATGAGGATGGTCTGTCAAACAATACTGTGATGGTATCTATTCAGGACAGAAGAGGCTTTATATGGTTTGGAACAAAAGAAGGACTGAACAGGTTTGACGGATATCAATTCAAGACTTACCTTAATAATCCTAACAATCCCAATAGTCTGATAAATAACATAATAATATCACTTTGTGAAGATAAAGACGGAATTATTTGGATTGGTACGATAAATGGTATCTGTTATTTTAATCCTGATAATGATTATTTTGGAACAATTCAGAATGAAGATATTAAAATCACAGGACTTATTCTTGATATTAAGAATGACTTTAGCAATAATATATGGATTACGACCAGGCAAGGTGTGTACAGATATAATAAGCTTGAAAACAATATCTTCTTTTATTCTGCCACTGATTATTTTCAGCCGGGTTCTATTTGTGTAACATTATCAGGCGATATATGGATAGCATCTTCTAACGGCAATATTTATAAATATGATCCCAGAACAAATAGCTATATTAAATATAAAGTATTGAATGATAATGAGCTGTTATCTTCAACTCAACTTGTGAAAATTGTCGAAACAGAAGATAACGAATTGCTGGTTTCAACTGACAATGCAGGTCTGAGACAATTTAATCCGAGCACCGGAAAGGTGGTTACATTATTTGACAAGGATAATGAAGGGAAAGATATTATCATACTGGCAATTTTAAAAAAGAGTGAAAACGAATATTGGATTGGCTCAGAGTCGGGAATCCATATTTTTGATCTCAAAGAAGGTTTCCGTGGAACTATTCAGAAATCGACTACAAATCCATTTTCTATTACAAATAACTCTATCCGTTCAATTATTAAAGACAGGGAAGGTGGCATTTGGATCGGTACTTTTTATGGCGGAATAAATTATCTGCCCCAGGATAATAAACCTTTTGAAAAATTTTATCCCACTAGCCTTCCCGGTTCCTTAACAGGAAATGTTGTCCGGGAGATTTGTGTAGATTCATATGGGAATATATGGGTTGGAACTGAAGATGCAGGGTTGAATAAGTTCAATCCAAGGAACGGCATTTTTACCGGATTTACACCTGCTAGTTCTTCAAAAAGGGTTCCCAGTACAAACATACAGGGATTAATGGTAGACGGTAATAATTTATGGATAGGTACATACGACAAAGGAATATTTATCCTCAATATCCAATCGGAAAAAATTATAAAACATTTTGAACTTAGGCTGGATAACATAGGACTTAAAACAAATTCAATTATCACGTTTCTAAAGACGAAGGATGGAACAATTTATGTGGGAAGTGCTACCGGATTGTATCAATTCAATCGTGAGACAGAAACGTTTACGTACCTTAACAATGTGGCTTCGGGTTGCTGGGTGCATTCTCTTCATGAAAATAACAATGGGACTATATGGATTGGCACCTATGGCAATGGGCTATTAAAATATGACCGGTTCAGCAATACAACTAAACGCTTTTCTTATATCAGGAATGATCCCTACAGCCTCAACTCAGATTATATAACCTCTATTTATGAAGATAATCATAATCAGATTTGGATTACCACCGAAGGGAACGGTTTTTGCTTACTGGATAGTAAAACTGAAAAATTCACAAGGTTCGTTCCGGGGAAAGAACTTAAATGGGGAATTTATTGTTCAATACTTGAAGATGGTAATGGGATTCTCTGGATAACATCGACAAGAGGATTATTAAGTTTTGATCCTTCTACCAAACGAATAATAATGTATACAAAAGATGATGGTTTGCTTGATAATCATTTTAGTTACAATTCCGCATATCTCGATAATACAGGAACAATGTATTTTGGAACGGTTAGTGGTTTAATTGCATTTAATCCTATTAAGATCAGGGAAAATACTTATAACACTTCGGTCTACATTACCGGATTTCAGGTAGCAGGATCGGAGTTTTTAACAAACCCAACCAATTCAGAATCTGCAAAGTCTATTCTTGAGACTAATAAAATATCCCTTGCTTATAATAAATCTTCCTTTAGTATTGATTTTGTTGCCCCCAGCTTTACCAATCCGAAAATGACGAAATACAAATATATCCTTGAAGGATCTGATAAAAACTGGGTGTTATTGCCAAATAACAGGAAAGTATATTATACCAATTTGGCACCGGGGGATTACAGATTCAAGGTAATGGCGTCTATCGGAGATAATTTATGGAGTGAAAAGGGGGCTTTTCTTGAAATTAAAATTTTTCCACCAATATGGTTGTCTGTTCCCGTTTATTTAATATACCTGGTAATCTTCCTGTCTGTTGTTATATTCACAATACATTTCTTCGCAAAAAGAAACAGGTTAGAGCATCAGCGAAAGATAGACAGACTTGAAAGTGAAAAGGAGATGGAGATACTTAATGCAAAAATCAGCTTTTTTACAAATATTACACATGAGATACGCACACCACTGACTTTAATAAAAGGACCATTGGAAAGAATTTTTCAATCCGGTATAAATTCAGATACAATCGAAGAGAACCTCTCAATAATCAACAAAAATACCGACAGGTTATTGGAACTTACAAACCAATTGCTTGATTTCCGTAAAGCCGAGAAGGAGATTTTTAAACTGAATTTCGTACATACAGATATTTGTGAGTTAATTGAATCGACTTTCAATCTCTTTTTACCTGGAAGTCTCGAAAAAAACATCTCTTTTCAGATGCATTCCCAGGTAAAACAGTATCCTTTGGCTGTTGACAGGGAGACATTGATCAAGATAATCAGTAACCTGTTATCGAATGCCCTTAAATTTGCAGATACAAGCGTAGATCTCTATCTTGAACCTGATACTCCTGATAACAGGAGTTTACGGATTCGGGTAAACAGTGATGGGAGACTAATACCTCCTGATTATAGTGAGAAAATATTTGAGCCATTCTTCCAGTTGACACCTGAACAATCTGGTAAATCTCGTAAAGGGACAGGTCTTGGATTGGCACTGGCGCGTTCTCTTGCAGAACTTCACCAGGGTAAACTTTTTCTTGATAAGGAGGTTAATCATTTAAACTCCTTTGTTCTGGAACTTCCGAAAACTCAGGAAGAATCATTTGTGCTGAATCAGAATTTGCCTGAAAACGGATTAAAAGAAGAACGCCATGAGTATGAGATCTTTGGAAATATGAATTGCTCCCGACCAAATATCCTTCTTGTGGAAGATGAAAAGGAGATGGGAATATTTATTTCAAAAGAACTGTCACATGAATACAATATAATATTGGCATCAAATGGTGCGGAAGCAATCAAAGTGCTAAGTAATTATGTGATCAATCTGGTTGTCAGCGATGTTATTATGCCTGTGATGGACGGATATGAATTATGTAGTCAAATAAAGAATAATATTGAATTCAGCCATATACCGTTAATTCTTCTTACTGCTACGATAAACCTTAATGCCCGTATTGAGGGACTCGATGCTGGGGCAGATGCATATATTGAAAAACCGTTCTCTACAAACCTGCTTCTGGCACAGATTTCAAATCTTCTAAAAAATAGGGATCTGGAACGACAGAACTTTTTAGAATCTCCACTTGCTCATATTAAGACACTAACTATGAATAAAACGGATGAGGAATTTATGAAAAAACTACATTCAAATATAATGACAAAGATGACAGAACCAGATTTTCATATAGAAACGATAGCAAATATGATGGGTATAAGTATCTCAACCTTATATAGAAAAGTTAAAGCACTAACTGATCTTAATACAGTTGAATACATTCGATTTTACAAATTAAAAAAAGCTGCAAAACTGTTATCTCAAGGAGAGTATCGGATAGATGAAATATCCTATCTTGTTGGATTTTCTTCACCTTCATATTTTGCAACAAGCTTTCACAAGCAGTTTGGCATTTCTCCCTCAGAGTTCCTAAAACAAACTAAAAATAATCAATAACAGTATTTTAAATTATTATTGATAAATTTTGTTTGTTGCAACCCGGGTTAGGGTTTAATTATAATCTCATTAGTCTAACAGATTCCTTTATCTTTCAGATCCAATCTCACTGGAATTACAGAAATCCTACTTTCTTTCTCGAAACCAAGATGATACTGCTAAAGCTATTTATCGTTTAGTTTCTATTGGTATAATTGATTCTTATACTATCGAATATCAGAATAAACTATATAATATAACCTTTACAAAAAAGAAGAAAGAGGATTATTATTCATCTTTAGAAGCACTTATTGCCCGCTATACCTCGAAAAATGTTGCTAAAAAGAAATAGAGAAGCTAAACGAAGAAGCAAAAATTGTCAACTAACAGAAAAGTATATTATAATGAAATAAAAGTTAGAACGGCTACTGCGATTAGTAAATGTCTAGAATATCTTACTGATTTCATCTATGAAAAAATAAAAGAAAAACGTTTGCTAGCGATTGAAGATATGGTAAGCTTGTGCCAAACCTCTATTAATATTCAAAACCACTGTTACAAAACCAATATATAAAAGATGAAATTTACTACTACTTCAATGCTAAGAACGCAATTTAACTTTCCCCAGTGTTGCTATTTGCTGTTCCAACAAAACACCGCTAACGATAGTGTCATTCACAAAAACAGCGGTCCCGGAAAACTCTGGTTCGGTGATCCTGATATTTTGAACTTTCTGACAATTAACCTGGCTAATTGAAAAAAGTAAAAACGATAAAATTAATGAATTACATTTCATGATCTTAAAGTTAAGATTTATTTTTCTTGGCGTTATATTTTACTTCCGCTGAATCTTACTGAGGCGGAATGAAACTATCTTCCTCTGGGAAAGGGTAAAGTTTCGGTTTTTTAATCCCTGCGTTTTTATTGAAACGTTTTTTGAATCCTTCTTTTGTGTGTTCTACGCTTTCCGCTGGTAAACCAGAGGTCTTCTTTAAAAACTTAGATTTTATCATGGCTCTTGAATTAAGGTTTTTATTATTTCTTTATTTTCAATGTCTCTTTTTAGTGCAGCCTTTAACCTGGTTAAATGTATCTCGGTCTGTTCTTTTTCTACCTGGCATTTTTTTAAACATCCTGAAGGTCCTAATTTCTTGCCTCATGGCTTTTTGTTCTTCCGGGAACCGGACCAGGGCATCAACAATAAGTTTATCAATAAGCTTGTTCAGTGATGAGAGATTGAACTTTTTCAATCCTGAACTGAGTAGCTTTTCAGTCTCATCGTTATAGCGATATGTGAATTTTTTTCTATCTCCCATTGCCGTCATAATTTAGTATCGAGGATCTTCTGGATCTGCAGTTGCAGTAAATAAATGCCGTTAAAATGTGTGCCAGACAGCTGCTGATCCTGAACCGGCCGGCCAGATCCCTCACTAAAGATGCCGTAATTATATTATTTATCAAATGACAATCCTTTATCTATAATTTTTCAATGATTTGTTTCCTTTAAGGAATAATTACGGGATATTCTTTATTTATTAATGATTTTATCAAATCTTCGATAGCTGTGTTAGTTATGTACAAAAGCCGGACATGCTGCTTTTACATGACTCATCCAAGTTAAGAAAGTATCTTTTTAAGAAGTACTAATAATTCATTTTTTACAGTTTCAAAATCAGGCAATTCTCCAGTTATCTGATGTGCCAGACTATTTTTCCAGGCGGCTTTAAGATGCTTGTCGTTTTCGGAGTTTATCAATTGCTCTATTCCACTAAATGAATGTCCTTTAAATGCAAGTTTCTTATGAAATGCATCAACTATAGGCTTATATTCTAATTCCGGAAAGTGTTTTGAAAGATACCAGATATCGTAAAAATCGCGTGGGGCGGTATAAGACCGTTGGATTAATGAACGTATCTTTTCAGCCAGCCCTTCTTCAATACTATAGCAAGGGACCCGTAAAGCATTTTCTGTAAGTTTATCCGAAAAAGAATGGACTACATCTCGTTTTGATACAGGGAACAATATCAATTCATATAGAATTATTTCAATTTTTACTTTGGTCTGCCAGCGTTGTGGTGGAGGCGGAGGATCGTTGCGCGGATGATCGGAACCCCAGAATTTGATTATTGCTTCGTATCCTGTAAGCTTATCTTTAAATTTTAATTCTTTCAAAGATTCGATGTGTGTGGGCATCTCAACCCTTTGTTTTAAAAGGGCCGAGATGTTATCCAAATGTTTCCTGGTAAGTATGAAATCCTTATCAATTGAAGTAAAGTCAAGATCTTAAGAAAATCGATAATCCGGAATGTAGCATTTTTTCAAACAGGTACCTCCTTTGAAAATCAGCTTTTGTCTAAGTTCAGGTATCGAAAAAATAGCATCAATGAAGTGCCCTAATGCCCAATCTTTATCGATAGTGCTTTTAACTACTCCTTTTTGTGCTGCGATAGTGACTATTTCTTTTTGTAAAATCATTAGTATTGCTTGTTACAAATATCCAGAATTTCATTGCGACTAATATTTAACCGTAACCGCCAGTCATTTACAAATTCTCCATTGTCGGTTCCTGCCGGGTCAAATACATTGTACTTTTTATTTATTTGCTGCTTAGCGTACCTGATGAAGTTTTTTAAGCCTTTCTTATCAAGTAGCTCAGCAAAAAAGCCCATGCGCTTGGTTGCAGCAATGTTGTTGATAGCTGTACTATAGGTTATCATTTTTTCGCTATTGAGTTTTGCCTGGTTGAAAGCACGGATAAGCTCGGCATAGCCTCCGGAATGCTCGGGTAGGTCAAAACAGTCCACAATGGTCTTTTCGATATCGGTAATCCAATATTTTCTATTGCCCTGTCCCTGTGTAAGTAATCCGATAATTTTGGAAGGAGCTACTTTGACGAACTTATATGAAGTCCCGAATACTGTTTTATTCCTCTTAGGCTTTGAGGTTTGAATAAACACATTATTGGGAAACTGTTCGGTAAGCCCATAAGCATTCAGTGCAGACCAATAGGCAATAGCCCCGGAATTGCCAATAAAGCATCCTATTATTTTTTCGTCTGTGAAATTTGCACGACAGTATTTACCTCGTTCAATCCTGGAGAGTATTTTTTTATGAACTAAATTTTCTACCAGTTCATTAATGTCAATAAATTGCTGGCTAAATTGCTTTTTAAGTTCATCCAATGTGAAAATATCCAGTTCGTAATCGTCTAATGACAGCATAAAATCAATTTGTTGCTGATTTAGATTCTTTGATATGTATGTACTTCTTGCCATTACTTACTATTGTATGATAAACCCTAATAATTGGGGTTTATAGTCTGTTAAAAAGTAATGCTAATTTATAAACAAAATTTAAATTTACAAACAGTAGTAGTCATTTTGATAAAAAGAGTGAATCAAGCTCCTTTATTGTGTAAAAACCAGTTACCCTGATCATTGTTGGACAGTTTAAATTGACCACGATAAGTCCGAGTTAAGTATTTGTTGTTTTACTATGTATGTAAATTGAAACATTCCCGGCGAAATGTGGTCAATAAGCCAGGCTTTTACAGTATATTAGCAATTGAGGTTATTGAAGTTGGAGTTTATAATCGATAATTATTGCGATATTATGTATAATTATGCTATAAAGTTTCACTGGTGAGAAAAAAAACAAAGCGAAATTAGTTTTGAGAAATAATCTCTTTTGATTTATGGGCCAGACTTAATACGTTCCATGTATTGTCCATGACTTGGCTTTTGAAAGCATCTGTAATCTTTAAGTATTTTCTCAAATCCTTTTCCTTTTTAGGAGCTCCCATATCCTGTAATGCTTTTATGTTTACCCCTAACATGATGCTATTTGTAATAAAGGTTTTTCTGGCCGTGTGGTATGTAATAGCTTCATATAGTGGAAGAGATTCTTCCGTTGTTTCACTTCCTATTACAGTTTTTTTTATCACCCGCCTATTAAATCCAGTATTTGGCAATTGCTTTAAAGCAATAGTTTTGCAACATTCCTTAATGTATTCGTTGATATTTTGAATAGACATTTTGGGAAGAGGATTTTCATCCCTCTCATATTTTTTAAGTATTTCGAGAGCAAAGTTGTTTAGAGGCAAGGTTTTAACATAACCTGTTTTGACTTGTGTTTTAGTTAACAGCTTATTGTTTATATGTTCACGTTTCAATGAAACCACATCGCTGTAACGAAGCCCGATAAAGGAAGCAAAGCAATATAAATCACGAACTTTTTTTAATCGATTTGTATCAAAGTTATAATCCAATAATACTAGTAGTTCATCCATACTCAAAAAAACAACCTCTTTTTCAGGTTCTTCAACTTTTAGTTTATCATAAATTTTATCATGATAATAGTTCCGTTCTTCAGCCCAATGAAGAAATGTTGATAGGACTCTTGTAATCTTGGCATAATATCCAAGTTGTTTCTTTTCAGTTAAGAACGTGAATTTCTTAAGTTTATCAATAAAGTTAACATTAATATTCTCCCAGGTTAAAGTATACTTTGTAGCTACTTGAAATCGAATTATGAAGTTTTTTACAGTAGTATATCCTTTTATCGTACGTTCAGCTTTATCCGATTTGTTTGATTCAATAAAATCGCTGAAAACATCCATTACTGAAGTTGATTTAAGCACAGTGGATACTTCAGGAATATTGAGAAGATTTGTCAACTCAAACTCTGAAGGATTCCTTCTTTCCTTTGTAACCTTATTGAATAATAATTTGGCCTGGGATTCAACCTCATCGATAAATGAGTTCATTTTTGAGTTATCATCATAGTCTTTTTCTGATAGAGAAGTAAGCCTTAACCGCTGGTTTCTTTTATTCCAATCACGAATTCGCACTTTCCCCAACTTCATTCTATAGGACTTATATTCGCTTGTGATTTGAGCCAGGAGAGAAACCTTTCCTTGTTTATCAAGCTTTTCTGATTTAAGATAAAATACGATTTGTGCCATAATTGAGTGTTTTATACCTCTTTAAGTAAATAAAAAGTAGGTGCTAATTAGGTGCTAATAATTACTCAAATGTAATAAAATGAAGTCGAATAAACAAAACGTATTTATTTAATGTGCTGTATATCAGATATAATACTATAATGAAGTCAAATGCAATAAAATAGATTGAAGTCCCGCTCCGGGTACAAAAACAGAGCGAGAGTGAGAGTGTGAGAGAGCACTCTCGTTCTGTTTTCTCAAACCTCAATCTCACACTCACACTTTTTCTTCCTTCCGTGAGAGTGAACACTTCACTCTCTTTTTTTCACTCCCGCTATTTAATCCGTTACTTTAGTGATGATGGGTTCTTACAATCACACTTACTCCTTTCTCCTAACCTCACGTTCTCCGGTTCATTGATTTTCTTCGCTTCCTAAAACTCACTAATTTTTAGAATTAGTTGTACAGGCGCAGTAAAAAAAGGGTAGTAACATCATCTTTAGTTATTTCATTATTGCCCATCAGAACAGAACGCCTTGCTAACTCAACTGGGCAACCCATTCCAGCGGTTCGTGCCGGCCAATCTTCAAATGTATTTTCACCGGCATTTTCTCAGGCAGGTGCAGATCGCAGTTGGCCTTGCCTTTCTGGAGCGCAGCCGTTAAAACTCCGGCAGGTGCCGAGATTTCCTCTATTCCATGCCGGACAATCAATGTGATGTCTTGCTTTCTCACCGAGGTGATCGTTACGTCCACGGTCCGCGCTTCCATGTCCCAGGCCAGTTTGTCGATCCTCGCGAAGGTACGGGCAAGCATCCCGTTAATCGATCCCTTTAACAGCGAGGGAGGAAGTGCGGGAAGCAGCTCAATCACACCGGGGCGCGAGTAGGCAAGCATTTCCATCATGATTGCGGGAATCCCGCCCTGTGCATCCGGCTGGGGCGCAATGTAGGGGTCATGAGAACTCCTAAGCGTTGTACCGATGTAGCCCTGCTCAATCAGTTGCCGCAGCTCGGTATCCACCATGAAGTTGTCTTTGAGCCGTGCCCCAACCAAAGCGCGATGGCAGCGACCATGAGCCGCCAGCCTCTCCGGCACGCGCCTCCTGTCGGCCATCATCGCGGCCCGGGCAAGTTGCGGTGTACGATCCGGATCAATTTCGTCGCCTGGCCAGGCCCCATAAAGATGAGAAATATGCCGATGGCTGTAACGCTCTTGCAGCGTGGGCCAAGCCCATTCCTTCATGGTGCCGTCCGGTTCGAGCATGTAGGGCGGAAACTTCGCCAGCATCGCCTTCCATTTCGACACGCTGTCGGCGTCGGTGCCCAGGATCTCCGAAGCCTGGATCAAATTGGCCAGCACTTCCCTGCACACCGCGATGTCCATGCTGGCGTTGATCACCATCATGCCCGAAGGGCCCGTGTTCCCGGGATTGTTCTCCGGCGAGAAGGATGGGGCGAAGATGTATTTCCCATCTTTGTCGGTGACCGTCAGGAAATCCTCGTAAAACAGCGCCAGCTCTTTATATGCTGGCACCATGCGATTGCGGAGGAATTCCAGGTCCCCCGTTACCAGGTAGTGATCCCAGAACGGGCGTAAACACCAGCCACCAGCGGAAATCCAATAGGGATGAGGCCATATCTCCCCGGACGAAGCGCTGTTGGAGTAATGGAACGCAACGCCGATCCCTTTGTCTGGCATGAGGGAATAATGTGTGCCGCGCATCCCGTAGATATTCTTTGCGTTAACCCGGAAGTCCGGGGCTAAGCTCTCCATCCAATTGAAGTAGGCATCCATGCCTTCCCGGTGATCGCCCTGCACGCCGGGCGCTATCTGCAGGTTGATATTGGCATTGACCTCGTACGACATGGTGGGATACTTGCCGCTGGTGAGGATGAACCAATATCGTCCCATTTCGAATATCTTCTCCAGCAAGGCGGGCGAATAGTCCGGCCTCGACCTCTGATTGGCCAGAAGTTCCTCAGAAGACAATCCATATTGAGAGGCACCGCCGAAATCGACGGTGACGCGGTTGAGGGCCTCAGACTGGACCTTGCGGTGCCGCTCCACCATTGCCTGATAGTCGGGCGTGAGTTGTTCCACCGCCAGCCGCAGAGCTTCAACCTTGTCCTCGCTATAGTCGGCGAACCATTCGATGCGAGTGAGAAGCATCACTGACGACGCATTCTCGATGACCAGAGTGCCATCTTCCATCCGGGCTGAGCCGCCGTTGCGAACCACACGGATCACCCCGGCGTAGCCGCTGTTGTCTGTGGAAGGATCCAAACGGCACTTGTAAATAAGTCGTTGCTCGTTAAAGTCGTGCTGAATTTCGCTTTCCCCGCTACGAGCAATCCCTCGGTTCATTCCCTGGAACGCCGCATCGGGGCGCATTCTACTCACGTTATCCAACAGTGCGATTCGGGCATTCACCGATTGTCCTTTCGGGGCGGTGAGCAATTGGACCACGACGTTGTCGGGCCGGGACGTGAAAGTCTGACGAAGCCATTCACCGCGCTCATCGTTCCAATAGATCTTTGCCTCACTGCTCTCGAAATCGACAGTGCGGAGATAGTCCTTGACCAATGCGGTTTTCGGAAAATCGAGACTCATCCGAAAAGCCGGGATTGTGAAGTGCCCAAATGTATTCATCTTTATGGGGCCCTTCTCCATTTCCTTGTAAGCGAATTCAATAGCTTCGCGGTATTTCCCGTCCATTACCATTTGCCGCACTTGTGGGAATATGTCCGCGGCCTTTGGAGCTTCGAGGGGCCTTTTCCATGGCATAAGCAGACTTTCATGATGGAAGAGAATCTGTTCCGAGTACGGATCGCACGTCATCTCGATATTCATCGCCCCATTGCCGGAGGTGAGACCCTCGTTGACTGTCGCGCCGGGCGCGATACTGCAAAAGCCCCGCCGCGGTACAATGTTCCGCTTGAGCCTTTCCGCAAGAGACATTGGCGAGACCTGTACAGCAGGTGACTGATACGATTCCGCGAATACCGGCGGTCCTGGCAAATACTTATCCGCCCGCGCGCGACGAAGATACTCGGCGGAACGGATCTCCTCCTGTGTCGCTCCTGATGGACCTGAAATCTGGTTGGGAATCTCGGATGGCTTTAGGGGACTTTCTTCGGCTGTCGTGAACAGCGAGTACGACTTTAGAGAACTAAATAGACCGGCAGCAACCGCGCCTGTCTTAACAAAATTTCTGCGCTTCATAATTACCTCTTTATGTTTATTTTGAATTTATTAATTGGATACAATGTTTTGACCACAACTATATTATGACTTAGAAGAAAACAAAATTCAAAGGATGTAATAAAATTACACAATAAAACTAATTTAATTTTAGGAGAAAAAAAAGTTGAAATTCAAAAAAACCATCAATCTCCATGGTGATTTAACTTTCTTTAAATATTCCCCGTAATCAGATCCAATTCTGCTAAATATGAAAAATAGAAAATGGAAATGGTTAATTGATTGATGAGATGATCACAAGGTGAGCCTAAATTCAGGTAGTTTTATATCTGTCTGGTCCTGAAATAGGTGACACTTTTTTTAAACAACCTAATTTATTCCAAATCAGACATCTTTACAATTAGAAATCTAATACTTCAATCTTTCATATAAAACAAGCTCAAAATGATGGTTGCAACTTTTAACCGCTGGGGGTACAAAAAGCCTCGATTTATCGGGGCTTTTCGCATTTAGTAGGTGCTAATCAGGTGCTAATAAATATTTTTGTAGAAACTCAAAATTGACTTATTTTTGATGATGAATGTCAATATGAGTAAAATGTAATTTAAAGAGTTACTGGAAGAGTATATTTCAAATCTCGAAAAGGATCATGATACTAATCAAAAAGAGAACAGTAATCATCCTGTTTTTTCTTTGATTCAGAACACGTACCAAAAGTTTAAAAACAAATAATCTTATAGGAAGTTAGGCTTTGCCCTCACGTTTTTCTTATTCTGTATTATATATTTAGCTATCACAATAGTCTTTCTTTCACTCCCTCTGGCTTTCTTCATAGTATTTTCTTTTTTGATTCTACCGTTTTTTCATTTAGTTGTAACTAAACTCATTAAAACGCCAGATTTAGTTGATATTACAAGTTTAGGAGATAGAATATTACTAGTAAGAGTAAAGATAAAAAACTTTGATTTTGATTACTTGGTGGTGGACAGTTTTAATATATTTACAAATAAAAAGATAATCAATGAATAAATTTAATCAAAGTACTGAATCAATATTATTTGTTTTTCAAACTATCAGGAAAATTGGTTTAATAGCAATCATCTTCAGCACTATTATTGTGAGCGCAACAGGCAAATCAAATAACATTACCGGTAATACTGATAAAAAAACACTCCAATCACAGTTCACTACAAACCCAATTAAAGTTGACGGAATTGCTGAAGCAGCATGGGAAAATGCTAAACCCTCACATATAGAGATATCCATGAACAGTGCTCTTACAGCTCCTGACACCAGTTGCATTACCTACGGAGATGTCCGGTCATTATGGGACGGGGCCCTGCTGTATCTGCTTATTAATGTTTCGGATAAGGATGTTACAGCAGCAGGAAAAAGACCAACAGATAAGGATGGGGTTGAGATATATCTTGACTTTTACAATGATAAATTTCCCAAATATGAAGAAGACGACGGAATCATTCGCATCAGCTGTGAAGGGGAACTTACTGGCAGTGGCGTATATACCAATCGTCTGAAAGCCTATGCTTCAGCTTTACATTTTGACGCGCAAAAGCTTAAAACAGGATATACTGTTGAACTTGCAATCAGTACCGGCGGAATTCCAATGAAAAACGGTTCTCTGATAGGAATGGATTTTGCCATAAATGATGCAGTATCTCCTGATAACAGAGTTAAATATCATATTTTCTGGAATAACGGATATAACAAAGGAATAGATGATAACTCCGGTTGGGGTGAGGTAATGCTGACAGGTTATGATGGGAATTCTCATATGGCGCTTGTTACTTTTTTATTGAGTACTAACATTAAGAAAGCCGAATCTATAACCAGGGGTATATGGGTCAGCGAACACCAACTAGATAAAGTGATTGCTGAAGCTAAAAAAGGTTTATCGGCAACCAACCAGAAAAAAATCGATGAATCTAACAACCTGCTTGACCATGCCATTTATGGCCTGCGCAGAAACGGGAAATTCCCTGATCCATACAATCTTCCTGAGATAAAGTACCTGCCTGATCCATTCACATTTTTAAATGGTACAAAAGTAAAATCAATTGCTGATTGGTCCTCCCGCTGCGATGAAATAAAAGACCTTGTTCAATATTATGAATATGGCTATTTGCCTAAACCACCTCAAGCAGTAACAGCCTCCATAGATGGTACAAATCTCACTATCGTAGTTAATGACAAAGGTAAAACCGCATCGTTCAAAGCGAAGCTCACAGTACCTACTTTGGCTCAATGTGGAAAGTCTGGCCCTTATCCGGTAGTTGTTTGTATTGATTTCTGGGCATCAGCACCAAGCCCTATTTATCTTAATGCGGGTTATGCTGTACTCAGCATGATCTATTCAAGTGTCGCCAGTGATAATTATGACCATACCGGGGCGTTTTATTCATTGTATCCTTACGACATAAAAACAGGAAATGATGCCGGGACTCTTCTGGCCTGGGCATGGGGTGCCAGTCGTAGTGTTGATGCACTTTCTTACCTTATGAACAATAATTCTGTGTTTAAGTACGCTTTTGATTTGGATAAACTGGTAGTTACGGGTTTCTCACGTTGCGGAAAAGCAACACTTTTAGCTGGTCTTCTGGATGAACGCTTTAAAATTACCAATCCTGGTGCATCCGGAGCCGGAGGTGCAGCTTCATATAGGTATGATTCCTTTGGAAACACTCCGGCACGTACAGCACCTTTTGGCAACGTTTATGCATGGGGCGTCTCCACAGGCTGTGAAGTACTGGGCGACAGAATAAGACATCAGGGATGGAATTCAAATGAGATGCTTGCACGTTTTCTGAATCCTGGCCGCATGTATAAAACAACAACGTTTGGATACGGCGAGCGTTTGCCGTATGACCACCATGAAATACTCGCTGCAATCGCACCGCGCGCAGTTATCATTACAGCAGCAGACAATGATTACGCAAACGGGGCTGAAGGTGATTGCATAAGTATGGAAGCAGCCAGATCGGTTTTCCGGTTCCTTGGTGTTGATCAGAACCTTGCTTTAAACCTTCGGAGATCTGATAAAAACGATCCTAAGGCAAATGCAATGAGCCATAGCCTTGATAATAATCAGATCAAGAACCTGGTAGATTTTTCAAATATGGTGTTTTATGGTTCACCCATTCAGGAAGAACAGAAGGAAAAATTCTACACAAATCCATACTTACCAACATTTGATAAATACTACGACGGAGTAGGAGCAATGATGCCCTGGCTTAAATCTATGCCTCAGACATCCCTGTCAAAGTAAGTTAAGTTGTTCAGGAATAAATAATGAGGGTTGCATAATTTTATGCGACCTTCATATTATTTTGAAACTACAGGATATGTTGTGAATGAAGTAGTTCCAGACAGTAAACCTTTAGAGACAGCATTCACGACAACGTTACCTGGCTTGAAGGTTGAGCGAATAGCAACCCGCATCAAACCTCCTTCAGCCTGAAGTTGTTTATTCCCGGGGGAATTGTAATCTAATGGTTTTGATTTGTCCAGATAAAAATCATAAGATCCTCTGTAATTTCCTTCGCCGGAAACCTCAAAGACAATATCGTTGGCTGCATCAGGGCACCAGTTGCCATCCTTGTCTGCAATTTTAGCAGTAATAATAGCAGCATCAGAACCATTTGCAGATAGTTTAAATTCAGAACCATCCGGTCTGGTCAACTCAGGTTCAACAGATAACATGATCTGGTAAGGCGTTCCGGATGTAACCCGTTGATCAGAGCAGACTTCTTTGCCTTCTTTATCCATTCCAACAACTTTTAATGTTCCTTTTTCCCATTTTATTCCCTTCCAGGTACATCTTTTTGTAAGAGAGTCTGGGGTCCTGACACCCAGATTTTTTCCATTCAGGAATAAAGTAACCTGAGGACAATTACTCCAGGCGTCTACAATTTGCACACCTGATAAATTCCAGCTGCTTTGTAATACAACGCCTGGTTTAGTCGAGTAATCAATCCAAAGAGCATTTTTATAAATATTGTATTTTAATTTAGGGAACCTGTTCCCGTCCATCGCAGACGACCCTAAATGATTTCTGATGAGCCTTGCCATTTAAGTAGACAGTATATCCTTCACCTTGTGTTTCGGCAAGCATCCAGTCTATCCATCCGCAAGCCTTATTTTTTATATCAGAATTATAATCATCGATAAACCAGTTTACAAATTGCTTTTCATTCGCATAATCGTCCCTGGCGATATTAAAACTTTTGCGGCCACCCCAGAATTCACCATAAACCTCGAAATTTACAGAAGGAGAACCAGCGACTTTCCTGTAAGCATTGGTATATCCCACCATTATAAGTTTGTCTGAAGGCCATTTTTCAGGATAGTTATCACGATTGGATACTATTCTGGGTTGTAAAGAATCCCATTGATTAACAAGCGATTGGGTGTAAGCAGGTAAATATTTATCCCCATCCCTGGCAATTCCGTTATTTGACTCCCAGACTGTAATGGAAGGATGATTTCTGAAAGATATGATCAAATCTCTGTCGTACTCTTTTTTGTAAGTATTAGCTGGTTCATTTTTTAGAGACCATTCATTGTCACCACTGTTTTGCATTACCAGTATTCCATAAGCATCACAGGCTGACACCATAACTTCAGTTGCCGGGACATGACCGACACGTAAAGCATTTCCACCAGCATTGGCTATAAGCTTTATATCTTTCCACTGAATTTCTTCCGGAATTGCAGAACCTAAAGCAGGATAGGCATTTCTATGACCAAATCCTCTTAAGATGTGTTTTTTCCCATTGACATAACAATAGTCCCCATCCCAGGTAATAGTCCGTACTCCTGTCTTTGATTCGTAAGTATCTATAATTTTACCTTTAACAGTAACTGTTGTCACAATCTTATATAGATTGGGTTTGCCATAAGGACTGTTATTGGGATACCATAAATCAGGGTTAACGATATCACCTGAAAGGTCAAATAGGGCAGTTGATCCGGCAGCAATCGTTTTATCTGACTTAAGCACAAGAACAATATTGTTTTTGCTGTCAATAACAGAATTAATTAAAGTAACCTTACTACTGAATGAATTTTCGTTTTCAACATTAGTCTGAATCCTGATCGTGGCCCGATCTGCATTTGCAGAGATAGTTGCTACATATGTGCCCCATTTCTTCAATGGAGAATAAGCATTTAAGGGTACGTGCAGTTTATTTGTAACATGAAGATAGACAGGAGATACAATTCCTCCCCAACCCATTCCAAAGCCCTCATAAACGCCGAATCCCGGCCATTTATAAAAACTGCTATCCGCATTTGACACCTTCACTGCCAAGACGTTTTCCTCTCCGTATTTGAGGTCATCGGTAATATCCAGGACAAAAGGTAAAAAGCCGCCCACATGAGTAACATTACCAGGTTGAGTTACACTGGTATTTCCGGGTTTAAAAATGCCATTAACATAAACAGCAGCACCCACATTGATGCCCTGAAATTCCAGAAATACTTTTTTCCCTGCAAATTCAACAGGTATATAAATATGTTTTCTGTACCAGGTTGTTCCTCTCCACATATGCATATCACTTGAATTGATATAAGTGTCCATGTCATTGAAACAATGCGGAATACCTACATTCTCCCAACTTTCATCATCGTAATTTAAGGCCGTATATTTTGAGTCCGGATCATCCTGATTTTTTGAGAGCACTTTAACGAATTTCCAGGATGAATCACCTAAATTCATTGTTATTCTAGGGGAGCTTTTATCCAGGGCAGTAGAATCACTGCCTCCTTTTTTATTATTTTCTGTATTTTGACATTGAAGAAATTGTAGTACAAAAAAGGCAGCCAATAATATAACCCCTGTTTTGGTTATTTTACGAAAAAATTCAGAATGTGCTTTCATAATTATTATGATTTAATTTAATTGATATATTCAATAAAAGAAAAATAGCTTCATTTTCCAATACAGAACCTTCGCTTACTTTAACACCATAGATCTCTTGTATTCTTGTTGCGCCTTTAGTAAAACCCGATTCATCAGAAGAATCAATACTTAAATAATAAGTCACACCCTGATTTGAACCTGTTTAGCACAACTTAGCATTAAGGTTGATAATAAAATAATCAATAAATAATTCTTTTTCATGTAATCTATATTTTGTATTTACCCCTTTTGAATAATTTTAGTATCCAAACCTATTACTTGATTATCATCATTCTTTATTGAGTCTGTTAAAGCTTTTATTTGTTTCATAAAATGTTTATTCTTTGGTAATAAGTCAGTCTAATAAGAGTGTGCCGTAGATTAACCGGCACACTTTACTATCAAATACAGTTTATCTCGATTGTTGCTTCCTGTAAACCTTCTGCCGTAGCTTTTAATCGAATTTTACCTGCATTTCCTTTTGGTCTGAGAATGGTAAGGCACTTACCATGCCATGTTTTCTTCTGAGGCTGCTGGAAACTCGACATGTCTCTTGGACTTCCGCTGCCTACTCCTGCGATCTCACCGTTGCCGTTCACTTCAAAGTTCACCAGAATATCGTCGGCGTTGTTGATCAGGATTCCCTCACTATCCAGTATTTCAACCATTACATAGGAAAGGTCGTTCCTATCAGTTTTTATCTCAGTGCGATCAGTAACCAATCTTATCGAAGCAGGTTTCCCAACAGTTTTTATTGTCTCGGAGGCGATTTCTGTGCCAATATTATCGTAACAGCGTGCAGTTAATGCCCCAGCCTCATAGGGCACATCAAAAGTGGCCGTTATTGAATTTTCGCCATCCACTGCCTGTTCGCCAATGATTTTACCATTGAGCTCCAGTTTCACCAATTTGCTGCGGGTATAAACATGTACCTGCAGTTTTTCATTTTCATGACCGGCCCAGCTCCAGCTCTTCAGCTCATCTGGCCAGCCCCAGGGACTGACATTCTCTTTCATACCGGCAGGTATTGGCCTGTGTACAAGCATCTCAATCTTGCTCTGACGCCATACGACAAGCTGGTGGTAATATCTAGGCTTGATATTGCCGATAAGGTCAATATCTCCCTGGAAATCATTAAACACGGGCCATGGGTCCATGCTGAAAAAACCATCTGCACCCCCAGGTCCTCTTTCTGGCTTATTAGGAACATCCGGAACCAGTCGTGACAATCCAACACCAGCCTCACCAAGGTAATCCATAACTACCCAGGCAAAGTTGCCGATCACATAGGGATGTTTTTCTACCATTTGCCAGTTCGCCAGCGAATAAAGTGGCATGAATTCGGTGGCGACCATTACACGTTTGGGATATTTCTCATGATCTGCTTCATACCTGCTGTACATATAATTATACCCGACAACATCAAGCAAGCCAATATGAGATGCCGACTCATCCCACCTGCTTTTACGACCCATCATGGCATCAAAATCGTTAAAAGCCTCAGTAACGGCACGCGTAGTGTCCAAGCTGCGGATTTCACCAGTAAGCAGGGTAGCTATCCTTAAGCCTGCTGTATCAAGGGCTTCATTTATTTCATTTCCGATGCTCCACATGATCACTGCAGGATGGTTCCGGTCGCGAAATACAATGGATCTCAAATCTTTTTTCCAATTGGTTTTGAAATAATTGGCATAGTCATCTTTGTTTTTCGTTATTTCCCACATGTCAAAAGCCTCATCAATAACTAGCATGCCTATCCGATCGCAAACATCAAGCAGATAGGGTGACGGTGGGTTATGGCTGCAGCGTATGGCATTGTAACCATATTTCTTTAATAGCTCAATTTTGCGCTCTTCAGCACGGTCGATTGCTACAGAACCCAGGGGGCCATTGTCGTGGTGATAGCAACCCCCTTTCAGTTCAATATTTTTGCCATTCAGCGTAAAGCCTGTTTGGGCATTGAACTTTAAGGAACGAATCCCAAAAGAGGTGGTAAGATTATCAGTTACCTTATTCTGGTTTAAAATCGTCACTTTTACCTTATAAAGATAGGGTGTTTCAATCGACCAGAGTGACGGGTTATCAACAGTAATATTTTGTTTTATTTCTGTTGATTCACCTGAATTAAGTGAAATGTTGTTTTTCGTAGTCCCTACAACCTGACCCGAAGGGTTAATGATCTGGGTTTGTAAAGTAATAGTATTGTTATTTCCTGAATTTAAAACTGTCGATAATATTACAATCCCGGCTGATTTGTCGGTAATAACAGGAGTGGTAATATAAACTCCCCATACACCTATATGCTCGGGTTCAACCATTGTAAGCCACGTATGGCGGTATATCCCCGATCCTGAGTACCAACGAGAGTTTTTACCTTCATTTTTCACCTGTACGGCAACGACATTTGGTTTTCCTGCCGGGTTCAAATAAGATGTGATATTATAATAGAACGAGGTATAACCATAAGGATGGTTGCCAACATGTTTGCCGTTGATCCAAACGTCAGAGTTCATGTATATACCATCAAAGTTCAGGTATACAATTTTTTCTTCGTTGGCTTTATCAATAGTAAATGTTTTCCTGTACCATGCTGTACCTCCAACGGTATAGCCTGTTGACATTTTACCGATGGAACCTTTCGTAAACGGACCAATGACACTGTCACTCTGATTAGGCAGGTCCTCGATACTCCAATCGTGCGGCAGGTCAAGTGTTCTCCATCCGGAGTCATTAAAACCTGAGTTTTCGACACCCGAAGGATTTGCTTTAATGAATCGCCATCCCCCATCAAAAGACAAGGTTGGAGGCTTTTCATTTACGCCAGATTTTTTACATCCTGAGTTCCCAATTATTAACAATAATAAAATTAAAATAATTCCTTGGGGCATCAGATTTTTCATATTTATAGCTTTTGATTCTGAAGAAAGATACGTTTAAAATTTCAAGAAATCAAAGAGATTTATAGATATACATATTTGCCTAAAATGAAGATTGCACTTTGCAAGCCCTTCATTATTACAATTAAAAATTAAATATAACGTAGAAATGAGGTTTTCAATCTGTCAAATGTAATCTGGCTTGCCCACAAACGGCACAAATCGTTTTTCCTGAAAATTGTTATGAAAACTACAATTTGAAATTGAAGATTTAGTGAATTTGAAGTTTGAAATCCAAAGGAAAGTAATCTCCTTATTGATGAAATTTTGTAACTTCATATCGACTTATTACTTTGACAATTATGATAATTTTTAAAAAATACTTAAGATTATGTTGACAGGATTAGTAATTCTATTAGGATTTCTAGTGATTGCTTTCTTAATTTTAAAAATTAACCCAAAACCAAAAATAATTGCCCTGGAAAGGAGGGTCGTCTCAGTAGATGAGATAGATAAAATGGCGCTCAAAGCTGTTGGACAGATGACAATTGAAGAGAAGGTGCAGATGATGTCCCCTAGGTTGAAAAGTATGCTTAAATTTGGACTTGAGATGTTGGGTGATGGGGGCAAATATAATCATCATTCCTATCAGGCAGGTGGCAATAAAAGGCTCGGAATTCCAACTATAAGGTTCTTTGACGGTCCAAGGGGTTTGGTATGTGGACAGGCCACATGTTTTCCGGTATCAATGAGTAGAGCTGCTTCATTTGATCCAGAGCTGGAATTCAGGATAGGAAAAGCCATTAGTGAGGAAATAAGGGCCAGCAAGGGAAACTATTTTGGAGGTGTGTGTATCAATCTATTGCGTCATCCGGCAGGAGGAAGAGCTCAGGAAGAATATGGTGAAGATTCTTATCTGACTGGTCAAATGGGATCCTCTCTGATGAAAGGAGTTCAGACCAATAATGTAATGGCATGCATAAAACATTATGCTTTAAATAACCAGGAAAATACAAGATTTAAGGTAAATGTAAATGTTGATGAGCGGGTGCTCCGTGAGGTCTATCTGGCTCATTTTAAAAAATGTGTTGAGGATGGTGCAGCAAGTCTGATGGGTGCATACAACAAGTTCCGTGGTGAACAGGCCTGCGCGAGTTCTTATCTTCTCACCAAAGTATTAAGAGAAGACTGGGGATTTAAAGGTTTTACTGTCAGCGATTTTGGATGGGGAGTCCGTAACACACAAGAATCAGCGACAGCAGGTCTTGCCATCGAGATGCCTGCAGTAACATTCTATGGAAAAAAACTGGTCAAAGCGGTAAATGATGGAAGAGTGACTGAACATTTCATTGATGAAAGCGCTTTTCAAATTGCAAGGACTGTTTTAAAATTTGAAACCGCTCCTGATCCTCTTACAGAATATCCAAAATCTCTGCTCGGATACAAGGAACATATATCTCTTGCCCTTGAAACAGCTGAAAAATCGATTGTGCTGATGCAAAATTTCCACTCTGTGCTGCCCTTTGATAAAACCAAAATAAAGAAAGTCCTTGTAGTAGGTAAACTTGCCAGGACCAAAAATATAGGTGATCATGGTTCCAGTCGGGTAAGACCAGAATATGTCGTAACACCGTTGAAAGGTCTGACCAGCCAATATGGTTCAACAATAGACTTTTTATATGATAACGGAAATAACATCTCCACATTAAAGAATAAAATAACAAAAGCTGATGCTGTTATATATGTGGTTGGTTATAATCATGATGATGAGGGAGAATTTGTTCCGATCAGCTGGTGGAGTTCCGGTGGTGACAGAAAAAGTATCCGGCTTCACGAAGACGAAAGCAGAATGCTCCGGGAAATAGGCTCTTTGAATCAAAACTCAGTCGCAGTGCTGACAGGTGGAAGTGCAATTATTATTGAAGAATGGAAAGAAAAGGTAAATGGCATTATTCATGCCTTCTATCCAGGCATGGAAGGAGGAACAGCTATCGCTAAAGTTTTGTTCGGCGACGTTAATCCAGGTGGAAAGTTACCTTTTACTGTGGCCAAAGATGAGAGTCAATATCCTGATTTTGATATAATGGCTACTGAAGTAAAATACGACAGGTATCACGGCTATATCAGGTTAGATCATGAAGGAAATAAAGCTGCTTTTCCTTTCGGATTCGGCCTATCATATACTGAGTTCACCCAGGATAGTATGATTGTTAAAGTTGAAGATGAACAAATTGTCTCTTCTATTAATGTTACAAATATCGGATCAAGAAAGGGTGACCAGGTTGTGCAACTCTATATTGGCTTTGATAATTCTGAAGTTGAAAGAGAGCATAAATTGCTGGAAGGCTTTCAACGAGTATCACTGAATCCAGGAGAGAGTAAAAGAATCATTATTAAATGTCCTTTTGAAAAAATAAAATACTATAACCCCGGAACAAATTCCTGGATACTGGAAAAGATGGAATATCAGGTTTATATGGGATCCAGCAGTAATGAAAAAGATTTAATTAAAAATTCTTTTATTCTGACTTAGAAATAATAAAAATCTGAATTTGGGAAAAGTTATTGATCAAAAAGACTCAGACTTTTGTTTGAGAACCATACATTATTTCGACCGGTTGCAACTTTTATTCGTTGGAGGTACCAAAACAGAGCGAGAGTTTTTCTGCAAAGAGGTAACCAAGGATCTACTTCTTGGCACCATACCAAAAAATTTCTTAATTCCCCCTACTTATTACTTGTATCGGCCCAAGCAAACCTGAGGTCTTTAATGGTGAATCTGATCTGTAAAACTGCATTGTTGTATATGTTATCTTATCCCCGACTGTTGGTTGCTGATCACCAATTAAGCGATTAACCCATAGGTTGGTGACTTTTATTTCAACAGTGTTTTCTCCTTGCTTCAGTCCTTCAGTGATGTCAACCCTAAACGGAGTTTTCCAAACTATTCCCATTGACTTACCATTGATGATAACTTCTGCCAGCTCCTTCACGCTTCCAAGATCTAACCAGAGCCGTGTGCCCTCTTTAAACCACTCAGCCTTCGCAATAATAGCTTTTGTATATGTTGCAGTACCAGAAAAAAACATAATACCGGGATCACCGTTTTCATTCCATGGTTCAAGCTTTTCAAAAGTTGTATTTGCCGGGGCTCCCCGCTTTTTCTGGAAACTAATGTCCCATGGTCCTTCAATTGTTGCTACTTGCTTTTCCTTTGGTAAGACAACAGTCCTGCTCTTTTGACTGGTTTTGTTCCGGAATACAACAAATACAGCATCATTGGCTTCAAGGTTAAGAGGGACCCTGGTCACTCCTTTTTCTATTAAATAGGATGCTTGTTCAGTTTTTGCTGTCTCAGGATGCCATATCTCTGCAGTTTTACCTGTTATTCTGAAACCAGCCACCAATTCCTCTTTTCTGCTGTTACGGTTGTTAACCCAGTAGAAATCTATATCACCAAGTTGACGATGAACAAACAACAGGTTTGTATTATCCTGAGGTTTTGCATATGTGAAATCAGGGATTATATTCAATGTATTCAAGATATTTACCAGAGGTTGCCCTGCAAAAATCTTTCCCTTGCCCATAGTATTTTGACCTTTTTCAGCAGGCCAGAGTTCATTTACTAATTTATTGAACTCACCCTGGTTGTCGCTGTAGCTTGGTGTATCTACCGGCTTTTCTCCCACCACAATTGCTCCTTGCTTCACCATTTCACTTATCTTATGCAAAACAGGAAGGGACATATAGCGGCTGTTAGGATCCAGCACCAGAATTTTATAGCTCATGCCGCTTGGTGTAGTTATGAAACCATTATTTACTGAAAGAAGGTTAACAAGTGCATCGGCATTTACAAAATCATAATTATAGCCTTCAGGGATAGCGGGTAGCTTTTCACCAAATAGAGCTGTAATATTATTGTCTTCGCCATAGAAATATACTATATCGGCAATAAATCTGCCCTGTTGTAGCATGTATGAGCTTCTCGCAAGATAGTCTATCCATGGACCAGCTTGTTCAGCCCATGTCTCATGACGGGTAAACCATTGTCCGTAAGGACCAAGTCCCAGACCCGGAATTTTATCATTCACCGGCTGATGCACCGAAGTGTGTATAACGAAACGGTTAAGTCCATTGGCCAGCTCCATATCGGCAGTTGGTTTCAAACTCCCGGGCGACCATGCCCAGGCTGACCCGATAGCGGTCATTGATTCAGCTGCAACAAGGTTCTGCCCATAAATATGAGCTACAGAGGCAGATTCCCGAACATCCGCTTTATAGCGTGTCGCCACCTCTGTTCCAGGATCAAGTCCACGGGGAGTCCACGTGGCACTCATTGGAACTGCGGCTTTACGTTTTACTTCCATTCCGTCTCCAATAAAGGCACGTCCGCTTTCATGGGATTCGCTATAACGAAGCATGCCTCTTTCTTTAAGGATTTCGGTAAGCTGATCATAATGGTTTTCGGTAAGCAGATCTGCAAGGGTCTTTCTAAAGTCCCACAGGAAACGATCACTCTCTTTCGAATCCACAACAATGTTTCCGATCAGCACTGGAATCCATGGTAACATATTATAACCACGCCGTCTGGAAAATTCAGCCATCATGTTATCAGTCCAGTTTTGAGTACCTGCTTCCCAACTGTCGGTGATCATGTATTGCAGCCCTTTTTTGCCCATCAGTCCTCCGGTGGCATCCTTATATTGATCGAGGTAATTGTTGAAATATGCTTTTACATATGAGGCATTTAGTTTGTCCACTTCCAGTCCTGTCGCTTCAGGTGAGGCAGGTGAGTTCTTATGCCCTGTGAGAGAATATCCCAAACGAACAATGATCCAATTACCTTTCGGGGGAGTCCACTCAATAGTACCGTCGGGATTCATTTTAGAAGTCAGGTTGATCACTTCATCTTTTTTTACAACCTCGTTTGCTTTAACTTCAGGTGTTGGAGCAGAATAAAGGTCTGTAGCTGTGGCAAATGCAGCTTTTTCTTCAAAACGGTTTATACGGGCAATGGGGAAAAGTTCCAGCTCTGCAATTTCTGTGCCTTTCGGTTCCTCTGGCATTACCCCAGCATCGAATCCGAAAGCAGCCCCAATATTAAAAGCCGGCTTAGGCATGGGTGTTCTCCAGGTAAACCGGAAATACTTTGCTGTGACGGGATTGAAAGTCAAGGTATTTTGTTGTACACCTCCTAAAGTGATATCAACTACTTTTTTGAAATCCCGACCATTATCACTGGCTTCCAGTGCACGAGGGTTCTGGTCAGCGCCAAAGCCGAATTGTCCGGCGTAACCTCCGCCTACGATAGAAAGTGCCTGCATGCACTGAGGTTGAGCGAATTCAAACATAATCCAGGCATTCTCTCCTGGTTTTGTATAGGGTAAAAAAGTTGAGGTTGTCAGATCACCATCTGTAAGGGCAGCAAGATTAAATTTTCCACCGCTTGAAGTCACTTTAGGTTTCAATTCAGCTAATGATAAATCAGAATCAGGAAGACGGAAAGCCACCACGGCTGCATCTGCATAATATTGTGGAGGTGCAACTTGCTGTGCCCCTGTTAAAGAAAATGCTTCCCTCAGGGCAAGGTTTTGAAAAGGACCTGTTGTGGAGGGAAGTTTGGGAAGCATTCCTTTAAACAGCTTACCTCCTTCAACCCTGGTTTCACTCCAGACGAATTTTTTCATGGCCTGATCGAGTCTTACCCACGGGCCGCCACTCTCACTCCAGCCAGGGGAACCGGCAATTGCCATTTCGAGCTCCAGTGAATCGGCAAGGTGTGTAGTGAATCTGAATGCATCTTTCCATTCAGGGGTCATGTACACTAACCGTTTTTTAACTATCTGTGGTGTCATAAGAGCAGCATCAAAATTCTGGAACCCCCCTATTCCGACACGATGCATCCATTCGAGATCGGAACGTATTCCCTCTTTGGTTATATTGCCATTCATCCAGTGCCACCAAACCCTTGGCCGGGCACTGTTTGGAGGATTTATAAATCCTGACTCGAGTTTTGAACCTATATTTTTATCAGAAACACCACAATGTGTTAATAATATTAAAATCAGCACATAAAGAATAACATTTTTCATAGCCTGTTTAATAAGTTATCCAATAATCAGTTTATAAATTTAACATTTTTATTTTTAATACAGTAGTACCCTCATCTTGTTGCAACTTTCGTCCGTTCGGGGTACGGAGAAACCTCACAGAAATGTTAGGCTTTTTCATTCTCCAAAACGATTTTTTCGGAAAAGATACAATCAGGTAATCAACTTCCTGGAAGCGCCGTCTCAATTCATATAATATTCCAGAAGGATCTCCATCAGCAGAATTTCTTTCTCTATGTAATTCTTATACTGGTCGCCATGGACTTCACGTTTTAAAAAGACGATCCTGGCACAGTTTTTTATATTGAATTTAAAAGATAAATTTGTATAATTACTTTTAAAAGCAAGGAAGCTATTTTAATAAACCAAAAACGTTATTATCAATTTTTTACTGCGCCGGGGAGTGGTCAGATTTAATGACCTATGCATTCATTTAGATTATTTAAAAATCTAAAATATGAAGAAATATCTTCTTTTTCTCATTTTCTTTACTTCTTTGTTTACAAAGGTTGAAGCAAAAATTTCCCCAGCCAAGTTAAGATGTGAATATCTGGAGAATCCTCAGGTTGTAGATGTGCAGTATCCTCGTCTTTCCTGGGTTAACATTGCATCTGAAGGTGATCGTGGGCAGATTCAGACTGCCTGGGAAATAAGGGTTGCAGGGAGAAAAGAAAAACTGCTTAATGGTCTGGCTGATTTATGGAATAGTAGTAAAGTAGTTTCCAATCAATCTACTAATATCCGTTATGATGGCAAAACCTTATCATCCCGGCAGGATTGCTGGTGGCAGGTAAGAACATGGGATAAAAATGGCATTGTATCAGTATGGAGTGAACCTGCCTTCTGGAGCATGGGATTGCTGAAACCGGGAGAATGGAATGCCTTGTGGATTGGAGCTCCCTGGCAGGGAGAAGAGGCATTACCCAAACCTGCAAGGACAGAGCAAGGAGAAGTACCAGGTAAACAAGATTTACCTCCTCCTGCACCTCTGCTTCGAAAATCATTTACTATTAACAAGAAAATAGCTTCAGCTCGTGCATATGTTACCGGACTTGGCTATTTCGAACTTTATCTGAATGGAAAGAAGGTGAGTGAAGATGTTTTAGTACCTAACCTCACTGCTTATGGGAAACGTCCGGGGTTGGAAAAAAATTATATTTCTATACCAGACAATTTCAGAGAATACAGGGTAATGTATTTATCCTATGATATTAAAGATATGTTGATAAAAGGAGAAAATGTAATAGGAGCAATATTAGGCAATGGATTCTACAATGCTCCCATTAACTGGACACAGTCTTATGGAACTCCAAGATTTACAGGTCAGTTCTACATCAACTATACCGACGGTATGAAGGATGTGATAGCCAGCGATCAGAGTTGGAAAGCATCAAAAAGTCCGATCGTTATGGACCTGGTATATGGCGGCGAACATTATGACGCACGTTTGGAGCAACCAGGTTGGTGCAGTGGTGGCTTTGATGATTCAGGGTGGGAACAGGTTGGCATCAGGAAGTTACCTGAGGGCAAAATGAAGGCACACATGTCTCCTACTGACAGAGTAATGGAAAAACTGGCACCCGTAAAAATAGAATCCTTGGGAGAGGGGAAATACAGGGTTGATTTTGGACAGGAAATATCAGGCTGGCTGCACCTGCTAAATGTAACAGGGGAAGCAGGACGAAAAATTAATATTAAATACATATGTGAATCACCCGTAGGAGACAATTCATATACCTTAAAAGGGGGAGGCCCGGAATCGTATGCTGCGCGATTTACATGGTTTGTTTTCAGGAAAGTAGAGATTTATAACTGGCCCGGAGAATTAAAACCGGAACAGGTAAGGGCCGAGGCAGTATACACAAACATTGAGAACACCGGAAAATTTGAATCTTCAGATACTTTATTTAACAAGATTAATCAGATATGGGTGCGTAGCCAGAAAGATAATATGCACGGAGGAATAGCCAGTGACTGTCCTCACCGTGAGCGTTCGCCGTATACTGGTGATGGGCAAGTCGCGTGCCTTACCGTAATGCACAATTTTGATGCGCGTGCATTTTACACAAAATGGATTCAGGATATTCTCGGTGCCCAGAATCCGCAAACAGGTTATGTCCCGAATGGAGCTCCATGGCAACCCGGATGTGGAGGAGGAGTAGCCTGGGGTGCTGCAATAAATATCATGCCATGGGAATTCTATCTGCATTATGGAGATATCGATATACTGAAGAATAATTACGAAGGGATGAAAGGATACATCCGATATATGCTTTCATGGACAAACAAAGAGGGGATTATGTTCTCACAGGCTCCTGCCACTGCAAATCCCAATAAATGGTTGAACCTTGGTGACTGGGCTGCCCCGGGCAAATTGCCTCCTGATGATTTGGTCCATACTTTTTATCTTTGGAGATGTGCGGATATTACAACAAAAACTGCTCAGGTTCTTGGTTATACAGATGAAGCAAAGAATTATGCCGATCTTGCTGAGAAAACAAAAAAAGCCTTCCAAAATAAATTCTATGATAAAGAAAAAGGAACATATGGATCTCATGGTGGAAACATCTTCGCATTAAAAATGGGCGTTCCGGAAGACCAGAAACCAAGTGTCATTGCTGCTCTTAAATCGGATATCGCTGCCAATGGTGGTCATTTGGATACAGGAATATTTGGTACCCAGTTCTTTTTTGAAGTTCTTGCTGAAAATAGGATGCAGGACCTCGCTTATGAGGCTATGAATAAGAAAACACAGCCTTCCTATGGGTGGTGGATCGAACAGGGTGCTACTACAACGTGGGAGCAATGGGATGGAAGTGGTTCACACAACCATCCCATGTTCGGTGGAGCCATCGTATGGTTCTATCGTGAACTTGCCGGCATGAATACTGATCCGTTGCAACCTGGTTATCAGAATATTATTTATAAACCTCAGCCTGCCGGAGATGTTAGATTTGCTTCCTATTCAAACGAAACGTCCAATGGAACGGCAGCCATAAGTTGGAAAAAGAATGCCGATATATTCAAATTGGATATAAAAGTTCCGGTTGGAAGTACAGCTACTGTTTATGTTCCAGCATTAAATGTAAAGAACGTAACTGAAAGCGGAAAGAAAATAAATGCTAAAAGTGGTGTGAGTTTTCAAAAGATGGAGAACGGATATGCTATTTTTACCGTTAACTCCGGCAATTATTCATTTGATTCTCAACTTTAATATTCAGATCATGCAAAACAATTTTATTTTTTCACCTAATCGACGAATCTGACCAATAAGAGTTTTATTAAGCTTAATTGTTTAATTGTAGTTTAAATTGAAACTTAAATAGAAATTATGAGAAGACTCTGTTTTTTAATTACTGCAGCCCTGATTTTGGCAGAAGTTGTAGCTGCCGGTCAGGATTCTTCTTCAAAAAGTAAAGTAATTACCAAAACCGACATTGAAAAGGCAGGTAGCTCAATCCCGGTTTCAGCTATCGGAGAACCGGTTGGCTCGGTCAAACTCTATACTCCACGCTGGGTTGAAGCAACCGATGCCACGCCTGCATACGCTGTTGTTGAAGGTTCAATTTTCCCGGTAGATCCTAATGGCTGGCCCATTAATTTCCGGGTGCTTCTTCCAGCAAGCTGGTCGCACCGTGCCATGCAAGCTGGTGGTGGAGGCATGAATGGATCGATCACTGTCAGGGAAGGTAAAAATCCGATGATCAATAAGGGATTTGTGATGTATGGCAGTGACTCAGGCCACCAGGGAGGAATGGGTGGCGGTGGTACAGTTCTGGCTTCCGGTCCTGCAGGAGCTAAACCTGATGACTGGGCTCTCAACAAAGAGGCCATCCGCAATCTTGGTTATATGCAAATGAAGAAGACTCACGATGCCGCAATGGTAATAATTGAAAGAATTTATGGAGAACGGCCCCGATTCAACTATTATGTTGGAGGTTCACAGGGTGGACGCGAAGGGCTTATGGTTGCACAAAGATACCCTGCTGATTATAACGGCATAATATCCGATGTTCCGATAGTCAGCTTTTCAACACTTATGCTCGCCCCTGAATTGATAAGGATACAGGAAAAACCATTGGCAAACTGGGTGACACCTGCCAAGGTTAATGCAATCAGGGCTGAGTTCCTGAGACAATGTGACAAACTTGACGGATTGTCTGATGGGATAATCAATAACTATATGGCGTCACGTGCTATCTTTGATGTAACAGACGGTTCTGGCCCTGTTGATCCATGGGCAGCCCTGCGTGAGGCAAACAGTAAGGATCCAAAACCTGAAGATAATTCAACATCGGCAAGGCTCACCAATGAACAGATTAAGACACTTGAATTTGTCTATAGTCTGTATAAGTTCCCATCTCCACTTGCAAATGGTGTTAAATCGTTCGGTATGTGGCTTCCGACTACCGATCCTGAATCTTTTGGGACGGTTACCCCTAATCGGTACAAAGGACAGGAAGGTGCACGTGAGAACGCTCCGGTACATTCATCCCTGGGAGTTCTTGGAGTAACCGGGTTCCTGATGCAGAATCTATCAGCTAATCCACTGGACTATGCCGAAGGAAAAGCCATGAATGAACGCCGGAAACAGATATCCGAATGGCTCGATGCCACAGATCCAGATCTTAGTGCATTTTATAAACATGGAGGGAAAATAATACTTACGGTCGGCACACAGGATTTTATAGCCTCTTCCGGTGCACAGCTTGATTACTATCAGTCATTGATAAATAAGATGGGACAGAAGAAACTGGATAAGTTTGCGCGGTTGTATGTTGTTCCACAGGCAGGCCACGGATTATCAGGCAAGAGTTATAAGATGAACGGGGATGGCGAAACGGTTGAAGTAAAAAACATTCCATCACCAAACTCCAATGACAAAATGGATATGATAATATCATGGGTTGAAGAAGGCAGCGCTCCTGCGAAAACACTTGTTGTCAGCCCCGATGGGCGAATTGGAGTAAAACCCGAAGGTAAAGGATATATTCTTTGCTCATATCCGAACTATCCAAGGTATGTGGGAGGACCGCAAGATCAGGTATCTTCGTATATCAGCTCATCGAAATAAGTCAATGCAAATGTCAATCATTCAACAGATTCCGAATCAACAGAAGCAGTTTGCCATATTGCTTCTGTTTAACAGCATTCAACAATTTACCTATGCAATTACTACTAAAGACAAGTATTATATATAAAATCTGTTGATTGGTTGCAACATTTTCCTTGCTTATTTCTATATATCGTTCTTTCCCCTTCTGGAAAGAACTGCTTACTAAGTCACCTGAGCAACCCAATCCAGCGGCTTGTACCGATTGAGCTTCAAATGGATTTCCACCGGTTCTTTCTCCGGCAAGTACAGTTCACAGTCTGCATTGCCCCTCTTGAACGCTCCTAAAACTCCGGCAGGTGCCGAGATATCCTTTATTCCATGCCTGGCAATCAATGTGATGTCTTGCTTTCTCACCGATGTGATCGTTAAGTCCACGGTCCGAGCTTCCATGTCCCAGACCAGTTTGTCGATCCTCGCAAAGGTACGGGCAAGCATCCCGTTAATCGATCCTTTTACCAGTGAGGGAGGAAGAGCAGGAAGCAACTCTATCACACCGGGGCGCGAGTAGGCCAGCATTTCCATCATGATTGCAGGAATTCCGCCCTGCGCATCAGGTACAGGCACGCCATAAGTCTCGCGCGAACACCTCAGTACGGTGCTGACATAGCCCTGTTCAATCAATTGCCTCAGTTGGATATCCACGATGATGTTGTCTTTGAGCCGGGCCCCGATCAAAGCACGATGGCAGCGGGCATAAGCAGCTAAAGTTTCACCCGGGACTGCAGTGGACATCGTATCAAATGTGCGCCTCCGGTTGGCTATCTCCGCAGCCCGGGCCAGTTGCGACGTGCGATCCGGATCAATTTCATCGCCCGGCCAGGCGCCGTAGAGATGAGAGACATGCCGATGGCTGTAATGCTCTTCCAACGTTGGCCAGGCCCATTCCTTCAGGGTGCCGTCAGATTCGACCAGATAAGGCGGTAACTTTGCCAGCATTGCTTTCCATTTCGTCAGATTGTCAGTATCGCTGCCCAGAAGCTCACAAGCCTTGATTAAATTGGTCAGCACTTCCCGGCAAACCGCGATGTCCATGCTGGCATTGATTAACACGGGTCCGGACGGGTCCGTGCTGCGGGACATGTTCTCCGGCGAGATGGATGGGACAAAGATAAAATTCCCGTCTTTGTCAGTGACAGTCAGGAAATCCTCGTAGAACTGCGCCAATTCTTTATAGGCCGGCACCACCCGGTTGCGGAGAAATTCCACATCCCCGGTGACCAGATAATGGTCCCAGAACAGGCGTACACACCAGCCTCCGGCGGAAATCCAGTAGGGCCAAACTCCGATGTCGGAGCCTGGTGTATAATAGAAATTGATGCCGAATCCCTTATCTGGAAAGAGGGGATACGAAGTGCCTCCGAATCCGAAAATGTTCCTGGCATTGCTACGGCAATCCGGGGCGATTTCCTCCATCCATTTGAAGTAAGCCTCCATACCTTCCCGCAGGTCGCCCTGCACGGCGCCTGCTGTTTGCAGGTTAATGGTGGAGTTGATCCCGGCTGCGATGCTTGGATACTTGCCGCTGTTCAGGATGAACCAATGGCGTCCCATTTCGAAGATCTTCTCCAGCAAGGCGGGCGAAAAGTCCGGTCTTGAATGCTGGTCGGACAGAAGCTCCTCAGAAGACATTCCATATTGCAGGTCCCCACCGAAATCCACTGTGACGCGGTTGAGAATTTCCGACTGGACCTTTTGATGCCGCTCAAGTAGTGCCGGATAGTCGGGCGTGAGTCCTTCCACCGCCTTCCGGAGAGCTTCGACTTTGTCCTCGCTGAATTCAGGAAAATATTCAATTCGTGTAAGCAGTATTACAGAGGATGCATTCTCAATAACCATAGTGCTTCCATCCATCCTGGCCGAGCCACCGTTGCGAACAACGCGGGTCATTCCGGCATAGCCGCTGTTGTCCACGGAGGGATCTAAACGGCATTTGTAAATCAGCCGCTGCTCGTTGCAATCCTGCCGAACGTCGCCGGCTTCGACACCCTTTGGGGCGAGTTTTTTTTGGACAGATGCCAGTTGGGTGAATGCTGCCATGTCCGGATCGGTTGTTCCAATTCCCCGGCGGGCTCCCCAGTCCATTCCGGAAGCAAAGCTCCACTCGGTGAACTTCTGCAAAGAGATTCGGACATTCATCTTCTTACCTTCCGGAGCAGCTAGCCATTGGACGACGACGTTGTCGGGACGTGAAGTGAAAGCTTGACGAAGCCACTCGCCGTGTTCGTCAGTCCAGATGACCTTTATCTCGCTGTTCTCGAAGTTGATAGTGCGCAGATAGTTCCTGACCGACGCGGTTTTAGGAAGATCGAGCTTCATCAGGAATGCCGGGATGGTGAGGTGCGGCTCGGTGTCCTGCTTGATCGGGCCTTCATTCATGTGCTGAATAGCGAGAGCAATGGCTTCTCTGTTTTTCCCATCCAGCACCATTTGCCGTACTTGCGGAAAAATGTCCGCGACATTAGGTGCCTCCAGGGGCCTCTTCCAGGGCATAAGCAGGCTTTCGTGGTGAAAAAGGATTTGTTCTGAGTAGGGATCGCCCATCAACTCTATATTCATCGCACCATTGCCAGAGGTGAGCGCCTCACTAACCAGGAACCCGGGGGCGATGCTGCAAAATCCCCGCCGTGGCACAATCTTCCTCCTGACCCGCTCTTCCAGCGGCATCGGTGGGAAAGGATACGACCTCCCGGCTGCCGGCGGCTTTGGCAGGAATGGCTCCCCTTGCACGCGGTTAAGATATCCAGCTGGACGATTGTCCTTCAACGGCGCGCCTGTTTTCGGGGATTCCTCTTCAGTCGCGGTGATCAATGGTGATATCTCCAGAGAACCCATCAGGCCGGCAACGGCCGCACTTGTTTTAACAAATTTTCTGCGTTTCATATATATATTTTTTTGATTTTTTCTTGTTGATTACACCCAATTAACCCAATCCAACGGGTTTCGCTGGCCTATTTTCAAATGAACTTCCACCGGTTTTCCTTCCGGCAAGTGCAAATCGCAGGTAGCTTTGTCGGATTCGGGCTTCGCTGCCAAAACTCCTGAAGAGGCGGAAATATCTTCTATACCATACCGGGCAATTAAAGTTACATCCTGCTTTCTCACGGAGGTGAGGGTTAAGTCCACGGTCCGGGTATCCATGTTCCAGGCCAGTTTGTCCAGTCTCGCAAATGTGCGAAGAAGCATTCCATTGATGGAACCCATAACCAGAGAGGGAGGTAGGGCCGGAAGCACTTCAATAACACCGGGGCGCGAGTAGGCCAGCATTTCCATCATAATCGCGGGAATCCCGCCCTGTGCATCCGGCATGGGGAAGGCGTAGGGGTCATGAGAACACCTGAGCGTGGTGCCCACGAAGCCTTGTTCAATCAGTTGCCGCAGTTCGCTGTCCACCATGTAGCAATCTTTGAGCCGCGCCCCGACCAAAGCACGATGGCATATACCATGAGCGGCCATTCGCTCCGGGACATGGTGCCGGTCGGCGATCATCGCCGCCTTTGCCAGTTGCGGCGTCCGGTCCGGATCAATTTCGTCGCCCGGCCAGGCACCGTAGAGATGAGAGATATGCCGTTGATTATAACGCTCTCCCAGTGAGGCCCAGTCCCATTCCTTAAAGGTACCATCCGGTTCGAGCAGGTAGGGCGGCAGCTTGGCCAGCATCGCCTTCCATTTCAGCACACCGTCCGCCTCAATGCCCAGTAGCTCGCAAGCCTCGACCAGATTGACAAGGACTTCCCGGCACACTGAAATGTCCATGCTGGAGTTAATCACCAACATGCATCCGGGGTTCAGGTTGCCTGGATTGTTCTCCGGAGAGAAGGATGGGACGAAGATATAATTCCCATCTTTGTCGGTAACCGTCAGGAAGTCCTCGTAAAACATGGCCAGATCCTTATAAGCCGGTACCACTCGCTTGCGGAGGAAATCCATGTCGCCAGTTACAAGATAATGGTCCCAGAACGGGCGCACACACCAGCCACCGGCGCTAAGCCAGTATGGATGTGGCCATGTCTCCCCGGTATTACCAGCGTAGTCTAACATAGTAGAAACGCCCGAATCTTTGGTCGGCGTGAGGGCATAATGAGTGCCGCGCATGCCGTAAATATTCTTTGTATTGGTCCTGAAGTCCGGGACCAGGCTCTCCATCCAGTTGAAGTAGGCATCCATGCCTTCCTTATGATCGCCCTGCACGCCCGGAGCAATCTGCAGGTTGATATTGGCATTGGTTTCAGCCGACATGCTGCAATACTTGCCGCTGGTGAGGATGAACCAGTAGCGGCACATCTCGAAAAACGTCTTGAGAAAAGCGCCGGAATAGCCCGGGCTGGACCTCTGGTCAGACAGAAGTTCCTCGGATGACATGCCATATTTGGAGGCGTCGCCGAAATCCACGGTGACGCGGTTTAGCATCTCGGACTGGACCTTGCGGGCCCGCTCCAGCAGCACCGGATAGTCCGGGGTAAGTCCTTCCAGCGACTGCCGGACAGCTTCCACCTTGTCCTCGCTGTAATCGGGTAAATATTCAATGCGTGTGAGCAGCATCACAGACGACGCATTCTCTACCACCACCGTTTCGCCGTCCATGCGGGCCGAGCCGCCGTCGCAGACCACGCGGGTCACGCTGGCAAAGCCCCTGTTGTCTACTGAAGGATCCAAACGGCCTTTGAAAATCAATCGCTGCTCGTTAAAGTCTTTCTGGCTGTTGCTGGAGCCACTACTTCCCACCTGCGCTCCTGCGCGGCTACGTATTCCTGCAAAATCCTGGCCTCCACCAGCACCTCGTCCTCCTCCTCCTCCTCCTCCTTCCGACATCTTGATACGGACATTCACCGACTGTCCTCTGGGCGGGGTGAGCCAATGGACCACTACATTGTCGGGACGCGACGTGAAGATCCGGCGAACCCAGTTGCCATGCTCATCAGTCCAGTGAACCTTCACCTCGGTACTCTCGAAATCAACAGTGCGGAGATAGTCCCTGACCGATGCGCTTCCCGGAAACTCCAAAAGCATGGAGAATCTTTCGCCGCCAAACCCACCCATCACCCAGCTGATGGGGGTTTTATGCCATTCGTTGTAAGCCAACATTGCAGCTTCGTGGTATTTTCCATCCAGCACCATCTGCCGCACCTGCGGGAAAATATCTGCGATCCTTGGCGCCTCGAAGGGCCTCCGACGGGGCGTGAACAGGCTTTCGTGGCTGAAAGGAATCCGTTCGGTGTAGGGATCGCCCCTTACTTCGATGCTTACAGCTCCATTGCCTGAGATGAGAGCATCAGCACCAGGTGCCAGACTGCAAAAGCCCCGCCGCGGCACGATCTTCCTACTGATCCGCTCCGCCAGCGGCATTGGGGAGATCTGAACAGCGGGCGTCAGTTTTGATTTGGCAAATACCGGCGGTGCGGGTAAATACTTATCTGCCCGCACCCGGTTAAGATATCCGGAGGAACGGATCTCCTCCTCTGCCCCTACCATTGACCCCGAGGATAGATTTTGGGATTTACACGCCGTCAACTGCAGTAAAGTACCTGGAATACTCACCATGCCTGCAGCAACCGCACCTTTCTTAAGAAAAACTCTTCGCTTCATAATTACCTCTTTATGTTTATTTTGAATTTATTAATTGGATACAATGTTTTGACCACAACTATATTATGACTTTGAGTAAAACAAAATTCAAAGGATGAATAAAAAACAATTCGAAAATTAAATAAATTTTTTGGGGAAAGAAAACAGATATTAAAAAATTAAATTTAGTCTCCCTCCCATTGGAGATCTATCTCTGTTTTTATAAATGAATCGTTCGGAAAAAAGTTTATATTTTGTTAGCAACCTGATTTTTTAACAGGCAAACGTCTTTACAATCAAAAATCTGGAATACCTTTTTGCCGGATATAACAAGCCAAAAAATATGGTTGCTCCTTTTAACCTTTCCGGGCTTGTTACTATTGAACACTTATTAATTTTGAATATTGTAAACAATTACACAACCACCCATATTCAGAAGGGAAGAGGAAAACCTGATCATAATGAATGGAGGGGGAAAAAAGTATATATCGATACATTTGCATCCTGGTGCAGGCCATGGAAATCTGAATTTAAATTTACCAAAGAGCTTACAGAATTGCTTGAATCCAAAAATATTGCCAGTCTCTATATCTCACTGGATCAGAAAAGTGAAACTCTGAATTGTAAGGATATTATTAGGTTTTACAGTTTGAAAGGTCATCATATCCTTGCCGCCAAACAACTTGCGGAGGATGTTCATAAATGGTAAAAAGTATTGATTGACAAATAGTTAGTCCTTATTATATTTAATTTTTAGTGGACACTAATGATATATTATTTGATTTCACAAAATAATTCATTAGTTGATGTTTGAATTAACCGGTAGTAATGGGATCTCCCTCTCTCCTAAATAGCATATAACGTAGGAATTACTCATCCCTTAAAATGAATTCTTAAATAACGAAATTTAAAATTCAGGAATGGTTTTAATAACCAATTGTGAACCTTTCCATGTGGTGAGCCGGTTTCTCAAGCTCATCGATCATAGCCACGGCATAATCCTGTACGGATATTCTGCTTTCACCTTTTTCATTTACAATAAGATCATCTTTACCAAGACGAAACTTTCCGGTTCGCAAACCTGGTTCCAACATACCGGCCGGAGAGAAAAAGACCCAGTCAATACTCTTTTCAGCCATCAGATCATTCAGATAAAACTCAGCCAGGGCTCTTACGGCAGGCACAAAGGATTCAGGCATTACTCCTGCATCCATCAGCCTCTTTCCCGGTGAAATAAAAAGAGACCCAGCCCCGCCTACAACCAGGAACCGCTTTACTCCCGACTTTCTGACACCTTCAAGTATTACCCTGTATACCCTGGTAGTTTCCATAGCAATATCCGGATTCTTCCAGCCCGGATTATATGCACTTATCACAGCATCTATACCTTTACACACTTCGGTAACAGTATCAATCAACGAAACATCTCCTTGTTTCACAATCAAATTCTTGTGCACTGTGGTTATCTTTTCAGGATGACGAATAGCGGCTTTAACTTCATGGCCTCGTTTAAGAGCCTCATTCATAATGGCAGAGCCAACAAAGCCGCTTGCGCCAATAAGTACTATCCTTTTCATATCTCAGAGTGTTTGTTTATCTCTTTAAAACAACGCTCTATGTTTATTGTTTTGCACTGTCAAAATAATTCTTCATGAAAAGCAACTGGTATTTCACGGCATTTGTCCAGTAGGGCCAGGTGTGAGCACCGGGGCGTGTAATAAAATCATGTGGAATGTTACGGTACATTAACTGCTGGTGCAGGTTTTCATTTACTTTATAAAAGAAATCATCCGTTCCGCAATCTATAATAATGGCTAGTGAATTCGGAGTAAGAAGATTCAACATATTTATCACAGTATTCTTTTCCCACCTCTCAGGTTGTTCTGCATATGTTCCGAGCTGTTTCTCCATATCCCAGTTGTTTGGGAAAGGCCTGATATCAACTCCTCCGCTCATACTTCCTACAGCTCCGTAAACATCCTGATGCCTTATTGCCAGATAAAGAGCACCATGACCACCCATGCTAAGACCGGTGATTGCCCGGCCTGTCCGGTCCTTAATTGTTTTATACTTTGCATCAATTGCTTTTACAAGCTCGTCTGATACAAATGTCTCATATTGTGATTTCGGGTCAACCGGACTGTTCCAGTACCAGCTCCCGTGACCACCATCAGGACAAACAATAATCAGGTTATACTGATCGGCCGCTTTCTCAAAACCTTTGGCTTTGTTTATCCAGTCGAGGTGATTTCCACTGTATCCGTGCAATAAATAAATAACTGGCAATTCTTTTGCCGAAGCATAAGTATCGGGTGTTACTATTACAGCTTTAATATTTTTCTGCATTGACTTACTGTAAACCTGAACGGTATCAACTACAGCTGCCCGGGTTAATGCAAAAGTCAAAATCGTTAATAGAAAAACAAGATTACGTTTCATATCCTTTCTGTTATAAATAAACCTTAAGTTTTAAATAGCAAGCTATTAACAAATTCAGGTAAATATAATAAAACCATTACGTGCCATAAAAGACTGTGAACAAATAATCAAAAACATGAGGCTGATTAAGATAATCATAACCCCAAAAAGTTATTAAACGGTTGCCACTTTTGTCCTTTCGGGGTACCAAACGGGAAAAGAGGTCATTTTCGACCTCTTTCTTTTGAACTTCTAAAGACTCCACGTCATAGTTATTAGTTTTGCAGGGAGTATACATCCCGCAAATCGTGTATCTTTGGATTACTGAAAAAACAAACTTTCTTAATATTAATAATAATATGGTTCAAAAAAACTGTAATTTCAGACAACAGAAACATGATAATTTAATATCAGTTTTAAACAAACAATAGCTGCATTATCACAAAACAAGATTGCACCATGAAAATGCTTTCAAGAGTTATGATATTTTTATCATTATTTGTAATTCCGATATATTCTTATGCTCAAAAAAAAGTTCAAAATGTATCTTCTGGGCAACATCAAATGCCTCACTTAATAAAACAAGGCAGAACTTATCAATTAATAGTTGACGATAAGCCTTTTATAATTCTTGGTGGAGAACTTGGAAATTCTTCTTTTACAAGTCTGGAATATATGGAGCCAATATGGCCAAAATTGAGAACCATGAATATGAATACAGTTTTGGCGCCTGTTTATTGGGAATTGATAGAACCTTCAGAAGGCAGGTTTGATTTTGAACTATTTGACCAATTGATCAACGAAGCACGAAATAATCATTTAAAAGTCGTTTTATTGTGGTTCGGATCCTGGAAAAACAGTATGTCAAGCCATGCTCCATCATGGGTTAAAAAAAATCAGGCAAGATTTCCACGAATAAAAGATGACAAGGGAATCAGCCATGAGATACTGACTCCTTTCAGTGGTAATAATTTACAAGCTGATTTAAAGGCATATCAGGAATTAATGGAACATATTAAAAAGACTGATGGGAATAACCATACAATAATAATGATTCAAACTGAAAATGAAATTGGGATGTTGTCTGCAGCCAGGGATCATAGCCTGCTGGCAAATGAAAGATTTCAGGAAAATGTACCTACAGAATTAATGCAGTATCTGGAAAATAATAAAGAAAACCTGGTGCCTGAATTCAAAGAAATATGGGGAAAAAACGGATTTAAAAATTCAGGGCCATGGGAAGAGGTTTTTGGTAAAGGTCCGCAGACAGATGAAATTTTTATGGCCTGGTATTATTCAAAATTTACAAATTCAATTGTCGAGGCCGGAAAGGGAGTATATCCTTTGCCAATGTATGTAAATGCAGCATTAAATTTTCCCGGAAGCAAACCAGGAATGAATTACCCGAGTGGTGGTCCTCTCCCCCATCTGATGGATATTTGGAAAGCAGGCGGACCATCAATCGATTTTTTATCGCCTGACTTTTATTTTCCGGATCTTAAGCACTGGTGCGATCTTTACACCCGTCGGGGGAATCCATTATTTATTCCGGAACATCGTTTTGATAATACGGTGGCAGCTAAAGCTGCCTATACTTTTGGACACTATGAAAGTATCGGTTTCGCGCCATTTTCTGTTGAATCGTCAGGTAATCCGGAAAATGAACCTCTAGGGAAAATGTATAATGTAATAAATCAACTGACTCCCATAATTACAGCTCATCAAGGAGAGGACAAAATAGAAGGAGTTCTTTTTGACAAACAAAATCAGGTAAGTGTTTTTCAGCTGGGAAATTATGAATTCACAGTACGGCATAGTTATACTTTGGGATACGAAAATAACTCGAGAAATGACACCTGGGATATGGCAGGTGCTATCTTTGTTCAAACCGGCGATGACGAATTTTATGTTGCTGGTTCCGGAATAGTGGCAACATTTAAAAATTTAAGCAACCCATCATTAAATGTAGGGATATTAAAAGTTGATGAAGGAAGATTTGAAAACGGGAAAGAGTGGAAAGTAATAAGACATTTGAATGGTGACCAGATACACCAAGGAAGACATATACGAATCTTTTTGGATAGTTATTCAATTTTAAGATTTGAACTGTATAATTATGACTGAAATGAAGAAGCCGATCAACCAATTTTTTATAACCAGCCTGCTACTTTTCTTACTACCTGTATTTGTACAGGCAAATGTCAAGCTTCCTGTACTAGTAAGCAATGGAATGGTCCTGCAGAGAGATACTAAAGTAATAATCTGGGGATGGGCATCTCCCGGAGAGAAGGTGCAGGTTAAATTCAATAAAAGAATATTCAAGACAGTGACCGATCCTGAAGGAAACTGGATTATCAATTTACTACCCATGAAAGCAGGCGGACCATATACTATGGAGGTAATTGGCAACAATTCGATCATGATAAATGACATTTTATTCGGTGATGTCTGGTTCTGTTCTGGTCAGTCAAACATGGTTCTGAATATGGAAAGGGTAAGGGAAAAATATCCCAATGATATAGCTGCTGCGAATTTTCCGGAAATAAGGAATTTCTTCATCCCTACTGCATCAGATATTATTTACGTCCACAAGGATCTGCCTGGTGGAAAATGGATATCAGCATCTCCCGAGAACGTTCTGACCTTCGGTGCTGCCACATTTTTCTTTGCCCGCAGCATATACCAGGAATATAAGGTTCCCATTGGGATCATAAATTCAAGCGTCGGTGGCACTCCGATTGAAGCATGGATAAGTGAGGAAGGATTTAAAGAGTTTCCTCAGCAAATAACAAGGATTAAAAAGCTTAAGGATACGGCTTATCTGAATCCAGTACTCAGGTCTGCAAGAAGGAGACCTGAAACAAATGAGGGCTCTGCAGTTAATTCAAGGTCAATGGATAAGGGTATAAGTGGCCCAAAACCATGGTACGACATTACCTACTTGCCGGAAGGCTGGCATAAATACTGGCTTCCCGGATATTGGGAGGACCAGGGGATAAAAGGTCTGGATGGGGCCGTCTGGTTCAGAAAAGAGATCAATGTACCCGCATCAATGACCAATAAACCTGCAAAATTATTTCTCGGAAGAATAGTAGATGCAGATAATGTATATTTAAACGGAGTTCTTTCAGGATCTATAACATATCAGTATCCTCCAAGGAGATATAATCTGCCATCGGGATTATTAAAGCCCGGAAAAAATATAATTGTGATCAGAGTGACAAACAATACAGGGAAAGGAGGATTTGTACCCGACAAACCTTATTGGCTTGTTGCAGGTAATGACAGCATTGACCTTAGAGGCGAATGGTTATATAAGGTGGGACAGGTATTCAGACCCACTTCTTTTGAACCTGGTACAGGTTCTCAGTCTATCTCAATGCAGAATGAACCAACAGGACTCTATAATACAATGGTTGCTCCTTTGATAAACTACCGGATAAAAGGTATTTTATGGTATCAGGGGGAAACAAATACAAACAAGCCTCAGGAATATCAAAAACTGCTTCCTACTCTTATAAATGACTGGAGAATAAAATGGCAAGAGGGACCTATTCCATTTCTTTTCGTGCAATTGCCAAACTTTATGGAAGTTCAGTATTTGCCTTCTGAAAGTCAATGGGCCGAATTAAGATTCGGACAGCTTAAATCGTTATCTGTCTTAAATACAGCGATGGCAGTTACAATTGATCTGGGTGAATGGAACGATATACATCCTCTTGAAAAGAAAGTTGTCGGTGAAAGACTGGCCCTGGCCGCTGGAAAACTGGCTTATGGAAATGACAAAATCGTCTATTCCGGACCTGTTTATAAATCATCCGTTAAAGAAGCGAACGGTATTAGAATCGAATTTGACCACATTGGCAGTGGTCTGGTAGTAAAAGGAGGTGGTGACTTAGATCAATTTTCAATTGCCGGAGCAGATAGAAAGTTTGTCTGGGCTGAAGCCAGAATTGTAGACAACCATGTTATTGTACAGAGTGATGAAATAAAAGACCCGGTATACGTGAGATATGCCTGGGCTGATAATCCGGAAGGTGCTAATTTGTATAATATTGAAGGATTACCCGCTTCACCCTTTGAAGCAAATCTGAACAAATAGAATAATAAATCAATTATTAAAAAATCCCATGAAAAGAACACTATTATTATTATTGATTTTAATTTGCTCACGGATTGTTGCCCAGAATCCGATTAGTTCTTCAGGCCAATACCCTCCTCCTGTTAAGTTCACTGCCGAGCAGGACCACCAGAATATGATGGATCAGCTTGGGATAAAAAGCCTTCGCCCTGGACCAAGTGGTAACGAGTCAGCACCTAACCATGCCAATTATGATGAGTCTTTGGCAACACCGTATCCCGATCTGCCTGATTTATTGACATTGAAGAATGGAAAGAAAGTGACGACACCTGAAATCTGGTGGAAACAACGTCGTCCGGAGATTGTGGAAGATATGGAGAAAGAAATTTATGGCCGCCTGCCAAAAAAGATTCCTGCCGTTAAATGGACTGTAGATATTTCGGAGAGAGAATATGTTGGTTTCACGCCTGTAATTGCTAAGAAGCTTACCGGGCATATTGATAATTCAGAATATCCTCTTATTGACGTCAATATTTCGATGGTGCTTGTTACACCGGCCAATGCAACTGGTCCTGTTCCTGTTCTTATGATGTTCGGGATGGCAAATCTGCCTGCTCCGGCCCAACCTAACCAGGATAAAATGGAAGTACTTAACAAAGCTTTCAGGAAACTTCTTTCGGATAAAGATCCTGCCATAAAAGCAATATTCGACAAATACCTGGCATTTAATCCTATAGCCAGTGCAACACCTTCTTTCTTCGATATGATGGGCGGTAATACAAATGTTGATCCTCCTTCAACACAGCAGCTTATTACGGCAGGCTGGGGATATGCTATGATAGATCCCTCAAGTATACAGGCAGACAATGGAGCCGGTTTAACAAAAGGTATTATTGGACTTGTGAATAAGGGACAGCCCCGTAAACCCGATGACTGGGGTTCGCTTAGGGCGTGGGCATGGGGTGCTGCACGAGGACTTGATTATCTTGAAACCGACACTGCCATCAATGCAAAGCATGTTGGTATTGAGGGAGTATCACGTTATGGTAAAGCTGCACTTGTCACACTTGCTTTTGAAAACCGTTTTGCTTTGGCATTGGTTGGTTCATCAGGAAAAGGGGGAGCTGCTCTTCATCGGCGAAACTTCGGTGAAGCTGTAGAGAGCCTCACAGGAACAGGTGAATATCACTGGATGGCAGGGAATTATTTGAAATATGGAGCTGCTGAATCAACTTCCGGAGCTGGAAATGCCGGTCAAATGCATGTTGATTCTCATAGTCTAATTGCAATGTGTTCACCAAGGTTTACTTTCATCAGCTATGGAATACCTGAAAAGGGCGATGCAAAATGGCTTGACCAGAAAGGAAGCTACATGGCTACTGTTGCTGCAGGAGCAGTATTTAAGCTGCTGGGTGTAAAAGATATAGGTGTTTCGAATGATTATAAAACAGAAGTAATGCCTCCCGTAAATACTGGCCTTCTCGATGGAGAACTTGCCTGGCGTCAGCACGACGGAGGGCACACTGATGCGCCGAATATGAAATATTTCATTGAATGGGCTAATAAAAAAATCAATTACTATCCTGTAATGCAGGGAAGAAGATAGACATTAGCACTCCACTAAATACTTTTAAAAAGATAATTTACCTTATCAGTCTGGTAGTATATTCAGGCTATTTTGCATCAACCTTGCAATTATCGATTACTTTTGTGTTTCAAACATGTTCCCGGACTGTGAGGTGAAATAATAAAATGTATTATATTATTAATTTAACTTAATAAATAAAAAGAGATAAAATCATGAAAAAAATGTTTCCAATAATTGTAACATTTGTTACAATTTTACTGGCCTCTGTTTCCGCTACAGGTCAGCAACCAACAACACCAGCAGCAGCTCCTGCTGCAAGGCCTCAATTCAGAATGCCGCCAAGAATTGTATCACCTGAAATCCTTCCGGATAATAAGGTCACTTTCAGGGTCTACGCAAAAGATGCAACAAAGGTCACCGTATCAGGTGAATGGCAGGCTGGTCCTAATTCAACCGAGGCGCTCGTCAGGAACGACACAGGATTGTTTATGATTACAGTAGGTCCGCTAAAGCCTGAGCTTTATGGATATACTTTCACTGTAGATGGTGTAAGCACGATTGATCCGAATAATGTTCAGGTCCGCCGCGACGGTACTCGATACGGAAGTTTTTTCATTATCCCTGGTACTGAATCTGATTTCTATGTCCAGAAGAACGGAGTTCCCCATGGTAATGTGTCAAAAGTTTGGTACAATTCTCCTGTCCTTGGAATGGACCGCAGGGTATATGTCTATACACCTGCAGGTTATGAAAAAGGCAATCAGAAATACTCCGTATTTTACCTGCTTCATGGAGCCGGAGGCGATGAGGATGCATGGACTAACATGGGCCGTGCTGCTCAGATAATGGACAACCTTATAGCACAGGGTAAGGCAAAGCCAATGATAGTGGTAATGACGAATGGGAATGCCAACCAGGCAGGCGCACCGAATGATGTAACTGACGTTACATTACAGGGAGATCTAATGGCTGCATATCAGAAGCTTGCCGGGAAGTTCGAGGCTCACCTCGTAAAGGATCTCATTCCTTTTATCGAGAAAAATTATAATGTCCTTACAGGTAAGGATAACCGGGCAATTGCCGGATTATCAATGGGAGGCATGCATACTCAGACAATCACGAACGACAATCCAGGAATGTTCAGTTATATAGGTGTATTCAGCATGGGTATTATGAATTTTGGTCAGCAGAACCAGGACGCAGCAAAGCTTGACCAGGAAAGGGAGACTAAGATCGAAGCACTAAAAAACAGTGGTTATAAACTATACTGGATAGGTGTCGGGAAGGATGATTTTGTATACCAGAGTGTTGTTAAACTCAGGAGCACTCTCGACAAGCACAATTTTAAATATACTTATCGCGAAAGCACCGGAGGCCACACATGGACCAACTGGAGGATATACCTTTCAGAGTTTGCACCTCAATTGTTCCAATGATTTCCTTTATGTTTCTTGTAAGGAAATCCCTGAATTACTTGATTAGTAATGAAATACAAAGAATTAGCAAAAACCGGTGAAAAAGTATCAGTTGTAGGTTTAGGTTGCATGGGAATGAGTGCAGCTTATGGCAAAGCAGATGACACAGAAAGTGTTGCAACATTAGAATATGCTTTAGATCTTGGAATTAACTTCTGGGACACTGCTGATATCTATGGAAATGGAGCAAATGAAGAGCTGATTTCCAAAGTGCTGGTTCCAAATCGTAATAAAATCTTTATTGCAACAAAGTTTGGATTCCGTGTAAGAGGAGGTGAGGGAGACGCTTTTGTAGGTGGAGAAACTTATGTTGACGCTTCACCGAAGTGGATGAAACAAGCCGTTGAGAACAGTCTGAAAAGATTGAAAACAGACAGAATTGATCTTTATTATGCCCACCGTATAGATCCCAATGTCCCGGTTGAAGAAACTGTCGGAGCAATGGCTGAACTGGTAAAAGCAGGAAAAGTTCGTTACCTCGGTCTGAGTGAGTGTACTCCTGAAGATTTAAAAAAAGCATATGCTGTTCATCCGATAACGTCATTGCAAAGTGAATACTCTTTACTTACCAGAGGTGTGGAAGAGGCAATTTTACCATTAACCAGAGAGTTAGGAATGACCTTTGTGCCATTTGCTCCATTAAGTCGTGGATTGATTACCAATAAATTAGACGTAAGCTCTCTTGCTTCTAACGATTTTCGAAAGAATCTGCCCAGATATCAAGGAGAATTTTTAGAGAATAATCAGAAACTGGCAGCTGCATTTGCTGAATTAGCTGAAAGTAAAAACTGTTCACCGGCCCAGTTAGCAATTGCATGGGTAATAGCACATGGCGACAATATTATTCCAATTCCAGGAACAAAACGCAGAAAATATCTGGAAGAAAATGCAGGAGCACCTGATGTAGAGTTGACAGTAAAAGAACTGGAAGGTATTGATGCAATTGTTAAGAAATATCCTAACATCGGATCACGTTATAGTGCACGTGAAAATAAATTTGTTAAAAAATAATATCACTGGAAATCTCATATAAATTCTAATACAGACCACTAAATCCGATTTATTATGAAATCAACAACCCTATCAATCATTCTCTTAACATTGCTTTATGGTTCTATTGAAGCGCAAAAAATTAATGAATGGCGGCCGGAAAACCGAACAGGGGTATCTGCTGAAACAGGACTATTGAAGTCATGGCCTGCCGCCGGACCAACCCTGCTATGGGCCAACCTCGATCTCGCTAAAGGTTTCTCATCGCCTTCGTTCGGGACCAATACCATTTATATAACAGGAAACAAAGGCAGCATAGGCGCCGAAGATATACTGTTTGCCTTGAATATGAATGGAAAGATTCTGTGGCAAACTGCAATAGGCCGTGCATGGACGGGATCTAATCCTGAAAGCAGGGCTACTCCCACTGTTGAAGGTAATAGAGTTTATACTTGTAGTGGATTTGGTGATCTTGCATGCATTGACGGAACCACCGGAAAAATAATCTGGTCGTATAAGGCAAGTGAACTGAACAAAGGAACCTATGGGAGTTGGGGTATTGCAGAATCGCTTCTAATCGATGGAAATAAGATATATTTTTCACCTGGCGGACCTGAGACAACGACCATAGCCCTCAATAAAGCAACCGGAGATGTCATCTGGAAATCTGCAAGTCTCAATGATAAGCCAGGCTATGTTTCGCCAATACTCATCAACTACGCGGGGGAAAAAATGGTTGTAAATGTATCATTAGGCCATGTTTTTGGAGTTGATGCTTCAAATGGTGAAATTCTCTGGAAGGTCGCTCATTTGGCAAGTCCCGGGGGAAGCGATCTTATCAAATGCGTCACACCATTATTCCATGATGGCAGGGTTTATGTAACCGGAGGTTATGATATAGGCGGAATGATGATCGGGATAGCTAAAGATGGAAAGAGCGCAAGTGTAGCCTGGACCGATAAAGTATTGGATGTTCACCATGGAGGTGTAGTTCTTGTAAACGGATATATTTATGGCTCAAACTGGCTGAATAATGGTGATGGCAACTGGTGCTGCATCGACTGGAATACCGGGAAAAAAATGTGGGAAGAACATTGGAACTGTAAGGGATCCATCATATCAGCCGAAGGTATGCTTTTTATATATGAAGAAAAGAATGGAAATGTGGGACTTTTAAAGGCTAATCCTGAAAAATTCGATCTCGTCAGCAGTTTTAAAGTTACCCAGGGCAACACAGGACCATTTTGGGCACACCCCGTAATCCACAATGGAATTCTTTACCTAAGGCACACCAATGCTTTGATGGCTTACAATATTAAAGCAAAATAACCTGTCTTAATTCTGAACTTAATCCGGCAACCAATGGGTAAAACTGGGTTCGGGCCAGTACTAGGCACATCCTGTTATTCATAATGGCTTTCTTTATATCAGACACGGGAAAGCGATTATGGTGTATGATATAATGGCAAAATCATAATATAGAATCCCCTCCTTTCTGCAAAAGGGGAATTTGATTTAGAAAAAGGTTGGATATCCGGTTGCAGCTTTTTAAACGTTCGGAGTCCAGACAGGACAAGAGGTCATTTTCGGCCTCTTTTTTTTCTCTCAAAACATCACTGGTATTTAGGACGACTTGTTTGGGTAAAGTGAATGGAGTGGTTGCAACTCTCCCCTTCTCCTAAAAGAGTCTTTCGAATAAGAGACAACCAGGGATATTCTTCCTGAACTATTTTTTATTCAAAGTGTTAATAAGGAAAGAACACTTTAATTCTGTAGCCATGAAAAAAGTAATATCACTTTCCGTTGTACTATTTTTCTTAATATCAGTGTTTCACGTACATGGACAAAGCCAGTCCGATTGTGAGAAGAAGCTCCGACAACAGGAGTCAAACAAAAAAATGGTAGTTGAATTTTACCAGGAACTCTTTGGAAATAAAAATCCTAATGCCATCAATAAGTACATTGGTGATAAATACATTCAGCATAACCCTTCCTTGCCTGATGGTAAAGAGGCTTTGCTTCAGGCAGTAAAAGTCTGGTTTAAGGATGCACCTAAAGAAAAAGTGGATTTTCAACATGTTGCAGCTGATGGGGATCTGGTATATCTGCATATCAGAAGTAAATCCGGTCCGAAAGTAAGGGCAATTGTGGATATCTTCAGAATCGAGAACGGCAAGATTGTGGAACATTGGGATGTTATTCAGGAAGTTCCGGAGCATTCAGCCAATGATCATCCAATGTTTTAGGAATAAATATCATAACAATTACCACGGAATTCTAAGAACATGGCTCACCAATAATGACATCATAGTTAAATGGATAAGATGATGTTCCTAAGTGTCAGGTTCAGATTTTATTACAGTTGATAATAAAATATGCAACAGGTGATTAGTGGATTGCAACTTTCATGGGTAGAGTGAAGGGAAAGGGAAGGACACTTCTTATATTTAGTTCACCCTTAATTTTTCTTTAATGCTAAAATAACCTGTTCTTAATCCTTAAAAAAATAGGATAACTTGCAATAGGACTTCCGCTTTGTTGCTAATGGTCCTGAACAATCAATGTACTTAAAAGAAAGAAGGAGGGTATCATTATGACGGATATAAATCCAGTAATCGGGGGTCTTTTTAGGATCCACAAGATTATCACACGGGGACTTGACATTTCCATTCGGAAGTGTGATGAATACCTTGGTAAGCAGGGAATACCACTTGAGGAAGTTGCAGGGTTTTCTATGTATGTAACAGCACTGAAGTAGGTAACGCATGCGCATCATCTAAGCGAAGATGAAATTGCTTTTCCCTATTTCAAAGGTACCATAGAGGCGCCCTATGATCGCCTGAGGGATGACCACCAGACCATTTCCCGCATTCTGGTCACCCTGGACCAATGTATTTTAGAGATTTCATCTGGCGGAGTCGGCAAGCTTCGCGAAGTGCTGGGCGAATTCGAAGAATTATGGGTACCCCATATCAGAATCGAGGAAGAAAATTTCACAGCGGAAAAGTTGCAGATGGTCGCAGGAATGAAAGAACAGGCAGACCTTGCAGAAAAGATTACCAAACACGGTATTAAAAACTCCGGGCCGGGACCTCTTGTGCTGCCTTTCATGTTCTTTAATCTTGAAGGCAAGGATCGCGAGACCTTTATGATGCCCATCCCCTGGATTGTCAAAAAGGTCCTTGTGCCAATTATCTGGAAAGGGCAGTGGAAGCCGATTCGGAAGAACACACGCTGGCTAAAGGGTAGACCTACAAGCTTCACGTGCCCAAGGATATTCCGGTGAAGCAGTTCAGTGACCATTGTTGTGCATGCGTATTTATGGAGGCGACCGAGCTTGCGAGCTCGCCGAAGGTAATTCTAGTTCTTAAATCATTTTGAATACTGAACAAGAAACACCGATTTACTAATTACGATGTGAAAGGGTTGGTTGCAACTTTCCCAGTATCTAAATGCAAAACCCAGGCTTATTAACCATATTTGGCCAGTCAGATTAAACTTAACATACATAACTAAACAACAAGCCCTTAAATCCCGTCATGGATGGTCAATTTATTCTGGTTAACCAAGGTCGGGGCTTCTGTTTTTTCTCCAAATAATGTATTATCTGTTCTATTCCAAGTGGTGCCCCTTTATAAAATTGAAAATCCAGTACGATAAATGTTCTTTGGGATTTTGTATTTCAAGGAATGATGGAATCGGTGATGGATTAAATCAAATTGCTGCAATAAAAATCATTAAGGTTATATAAATTATTCTTGAATTTTTATCTGTTAAATAAATTCTTTAATTTTATGCTGATTAATCTGGATATTTTACCAAAAACAACTCCGGGAAAAGTAGATTGTAACCAATTAAACCCATTAATATGAAAAAAATAATCGGCTCATTATTATTATTGCTGGCAGGTTGTGCCCCTTTATTTGCACAGGAAGATGCAGAAGGTTGCAAAGATCCGGCTTTATTCACAAGGATGCCCGGTTATCACATATACAGGTGTGAAGATCTGCAGTTTGACAGATATGAATTCTTGATCAGTAGAGATAAAACTCAGGCTGTAGAGGGGCACCATCTATTCATTTTGTATGACCTTAATGAGAATGCCCAGGCCCCAAGTCCGCTTCAAACAGTTCGGAATTATACAAATGCTATAAAGAAAGTCGGTGGACAGCTCGTCTATGAATACGAGGATGGTGGTACTCAAAATGTAATTTTGAAAGTAAGTAAGGATGGTAAGGAGTTATGGGCTTATGTTTCTTCCAGCCAAAATGGTCAGCTCTCAATTCATATAATTGAAAAACAGGCAATGAACCAGTATGTGGTTGCTGATGCCAGCAGCCTGGCAAAGAGTATAAAGGAAACAGGCAAAGTGGCAGTCTATGGAATCTATTTTGATACCGGAAAATCAATATTGAAACCGGAATCTCAGCCAACTCTGCAGGAGATTGCGAAATTATTGAAAGCTGATCCGGCCCTTAAGCTTTATGTAGTTGGCCATACCGATAATACAGGTACATTCGATGCAAACATGAAACTTTCAATGGACAGAGCTATAGCTGTTGTTAATTCTTTAGTATCTCTGCATTCTGTAAATATTGCAAGCCTCAAAGCCTGCAGTGGAGGGCCAATAGCACCTGTTGCAAGCAATGACACTGAAGAGGGTAAGGCTCTGAACCGCAGAGTGGAACTAGTTAAGCAGTAACAATTATTAATCCATAATCTAAAGCCTGTCTGTTTGAGTGAAAATGGGATACAAAACAAGGAACACCGCTTTACGAATTACGATGTGAAAGGGCGGTTGCAACTCTCCCATTCTCAAAAACGAGTTTTTCGGAAAAGATGCAACTGAGAACAAAACCGGAAAATTGTCAGTTGATCATGTTCTATTCCTGTTCATCGGTTTTAATTTCTTTCCGAAGCAATATGCATCATTGCTTTATTCCACCTCATTCATGGAATAAATTCTATGTTGTCATATGATTTCGGTTATCTTTAAATCAAAAATGTCGATCACAAAAACCATAACCGGAATCAATATTCGTTCGCTTATCTTAAGCCTGATTATTCCTTTAATGTTCAATTGCATAGCATCCTACGGCGATTGCCCGGCCTGGAAGAAAGGCATGGTTTCTTCCGGAATGTCAGATTCAACTAAAGAGAGTACGGCTCCTGATGAATACCAGTCGGTTAATACCATGCTGGTTTTACCTAAAAATCCGGGTCCAGGGGAATCATTCCGTATTTTGGCGACCGGAGAGGAAAATATCCGGAAAGCGCAGATTATCGTCAGCGGACCGTCGGGTAGTTTAGAATCCCTTAAAAGTAAAATCGGGGAGGAATTGCCTTATTGGCGGATTGATGATTTTGCTGGAAGTTCTGTTGGCAAATATAAGGTTACTTTAATTGCGGATAAAAAGGTGGTCGGTAATCTGGAGTTTATAATTTCTCCAAGGGAGGTTACTCCCCCAGCTGGTGTGGTATGGAAGACCCTCCGTGGGTGGGACAGCGGCACGGAGGAAATATATTCTGCCTGGATAAACGCTTTGTTTCAAGGCTGCGATGAACGCGCTTCCTGGTCCGCGCTCCACGAAGTGACCCAAAATCAAAATCAGAATTTTCTTTACAACTACCTCTCCATGGGAGAAGATGATCCTAATGGAAAAAACAGGTTGATTATGCAGCCAGATTGTGCCGATAATCCATTTTACCTGAGGGCATATTTTGCCTGGAAACTGGGCCTCCCATTTGGTTACCATGTGTGCGACAGGGGCAGCCTTGTGCATAATCCTAAAGCAGGCCAATGGATCACAAATGAAACCTCCATCTCAAAAACCAATCCGGCGCTGGCATTCAATGTCTTTCTCAGAATGGTGATGAATGGTGTCCATTCAGGCACGGCCCGAACTGCATTGGATGATGAAAACTCCGATTATTACCCTGTTTCACTTGACCGCGGAGCCTTGCATCCTGGTATTGTTTTTGCTGATCCTTACGGACATACGCTGATTATTGTAGGCTGGGCACCACAAACTAAGGATCATCCGGGATTACTTCTTTCAGTTGATGCCCAACCCGATGGGACGATAGGAATCAAGAGGTTTTGGAAAGGGAATTTCCTGTTTAACACCTCCGGAGTGGTAGGGGAACCAGGATTTAAAGCTTTTCGTCCCATTTCGGTACATGAGAGGGTGCCATTCCTGATGCCAAACAAAGCACTAATCGTATCAGCGGGGTTTGTCCCCTTTTCACTTCAGCAGAGAAAGATGAAAACTGATGTTTTCTATCACACTATGGAGCGATTAATCAACCCTAAGCCGCTTGACCCTGAAACTGCGTTACTCGACCTGATCCAGGCGCTTCACGAACAACTAATGGTACGTGTCACTTCAGTAGCTAATTGTGAAGCTTTTCTCAAATTACATCCGGGTGCTGTGATTCGTATGCCTTCCAGTGCTGCCGGAATTTTTCAGGCCGGTGGTCAATGGGAAGACTTTTCGACTCCTAACCGTGATTTAAGGCTTTTGATTGCGATGGATGCGGTGCTCGATTTCCCTGACCTGATTGTCCGTTCGCCAGAAGATTTTAATATCTCAAGACTAGTCTCTCCGGAGCAGGTTAAGAAAAAGCTTCAGTCGATCCTGGATCAAAAGGCTTCTGAACTTTCGATCAGTTATACCCGCACAAATGGTTCTTTACAAAAACTGACTGTTGGGGAAATACTTAAAAGAAGGGATATCTTTGATATGGCCTATAATCCGAATGATGGAATCGAAATCCGCTGGGGGGCAGCGGAAAACAGCGATGAACGGGCTACGTGCCATCGTCATACGCCTTCAAACCAACTTGAAACGATGCACTCGGTACGTATGTGGTTCCATAAGCGGCAGCATCCACCAACATAAAAACTTACTGATTCAAATATATTTTCAAAAATTGGACAAATCGGTTAAAATTTATTAAAAACCTGATCTGTAAGTTTGTGAATATTAAAGTCTCAATTGTTTTAACATCATAAGGTCTTTCAACTGGTTGCAACTTTCAATCGTCAGCGGTACAGTTTAAAAAGAAGTCCCTTGCATATAACATATGTCAAGGGACTTTGAATCAGGGGAAGGATTGGAATATAAATGGATCAGGTTAATACCAGAATAAAAATTAAGTCTTTTCGGCTGACAATAGCAAATTGCATGATTTCAGATTAATTCCCACAGGTTAGTTTTTAATAAATTTTTTAGTGACCAATATGTCTTTGTCCTTAATCATCATTACATAAATGCCAGACTTACTGTTAGAAAGATCAAGTTGTTTCAAGATCTCTTCTTTTAATACAGGGGCATTATAAACTTGTTTCCCTGCTAAATCCGTAATAATTATTTCACTTTTTTCACTTTGCAGCGGATTGATAAATTTAATCGAAAAATGACCATCATTTGGATTTGGATAAAGATTAACAATTTCCGAATTAGCATCGTATTTAGTAAGAGCCCCTACTTCAAATTCAACTGATGATGAAATAGTAGTATCATTTGAATTGTCAGTTGCAATTGCCGTTATCAAATATCTTCCTGCAGCAACATCTTTCCATATATATGTATATGGAGCTGAAGTCAACCCGACAAGTTCAGTCTCACCATTATAGAATTCAACCTTACTTATTGTACCATCAGGGTCAGAAGCAGTAGCATCGATCTCAATTGTAGAAAGGTTTTCATAAGTGTTTCCTTTACGTGGATTAGAGATCTTGACAATCGGATGCTTATTTGGGGCAGGGTTACTATTAATTACAGAAATTGAGATTGCAGATGATGTGGTTTTCGTATTCAGATTGTCAGTAGCTATAACCGTTAAAGAATAAGTACCTGCTGCCACATTATTCCAGTTAAATGAATAAGGAGCTGTAGACTTTGATCCAAGTTTAGTGCTGCCATTGTAGAATTCTACTAAATTAATTGAACCGTCAGGATCGGAAGCATTGGCAGTAATCGTAATATTTGCTGCAGATGTAAATGAGCTGTAGTTGATTGGGGACGTTATTACTGCAACAGGAGCCAGATTAATACAGTTATTAATTACTGGTTGATTGCTAATATTTGCTGCTATTCCTCCTGAAGCTGTCTGCAATGGATTAGCAGAAGGTTTAGTATAAGATACGATAACAACATCACCATATATGATGGGACTTGCCAGAGTCAACTGAACTTTAGTCCCTGAAATGACAACTGTTTTAATCGTTCTGACTACTGAATTAACAAGAACCGAAAAAGCTGAAGCAGCAGGAACAATACTGGAAAGAGTCATATTATAAGTTATTCCCAGAATAGAAGGTGTTGCATTTTCAACAGACGAGCTGACATAAACAGGGTTGACAGAATT
>JBEKWS010000007.1:0-175258 GCA_049512815.1 Bacteroidales bacterium
TTCCTAACCTGGGATTTGGCTCCTCGCCTGAAGATTTGTATCGAATAAACAAAAATAATATATTTGAAATACCAGTATTAAACCCAATGGAAATTAGTCCAGTTTAATGGGGTGCAATACACAACTTTGAATTTTGAACTTTGAACTTTGAACTTTGAATTTTGAACTTTGAACAAAAAAATATCTATATGAAAACCAGCATCAGACTATCTGTATTATTGATAACTTTATTATTCACTTATTCATGTGAAACGAGTAAGAAACTTGCTGATTCAAAGAGTGTTATTTTACCACTTTCTGATTCTGCCGCACTGAGGGAAGGAAGCATTGTATATGGTCTTCCACGAACCGTATTTACTGTTGTGGTTGAAATGGAAAGAACCATAGAAAAGCCTGGTCCGTATGCTCAGTTTGCCGGTGACCTGCTGGGTCTGACTGATGTTATCCAGAACGAAAGCAAATCATGGTCAATACAAAGTATTACTGTCAAAACTCATGATGAGCTGGATCCGTCAGAATTTTATGTCATATCGAGTACATCGCTATTCCAGACAAATGTTCTCTCTCTCAGGAAAGAGGGACTTATTTTGGACCTGAATCCGGGGATATTTTATTCCAATGAGAAGCAGAGCGGTATGAATGAGTCTGAGAACATACAGTATCATTCCTTTGATCTGGGATCGGATGAATATTTCCAGTTGCAACGAGATACTGCTTATAAACGCATGAATGTTGATTCCTCCTTTGTACGGATACCTTACGTTGTTGAAAAGAAAAAGAAACTTACTGTTGATCAGCTGGCTGAAAAGGCAGCAAAGAGATTAATGGAGATGAGAGACGGAAAGCATCTTATTCTTACGGGCGAAGCTAATGTCTTTCCGCAAAACGATGCTGCCATAAATGAAATAAACCGTCTTGAAAAGGCTTATACAGAACTATTTACTGGTAAAACATTAAAACAGACCTTGTCATTTTCATATCAGATTATTCCTCAGAAAACAATGGTTGGAAAACCTGTGAATTTGTTTCAGTTTTCTGACCTGACAGGACCTGTAACCGGCACTATGAAGGGAGGAAAGCCTGTAACAGTAGAATTTATCCCGGAAAAGAAAACCAAGAACCTGACAATCATTAATAGAGTTCAGGCGAAAGCTGAAGGTGCAAAGTATGATAAATTATTTTACAGAGTTCCTGATGTTGTTGACATAAAAATAAGTCTCGGATCGGAAAAACTATTCGATTCCAGAAAACTTATTTATCAGTTTGGAGAGGTGATTCAACTTCCGGCAAATTATATTATCGGAAAATAGAGTTATACCCCTCAGCCGCTTTGCGGCATCTCCGCCAAAGGGGAGATAATACTCGTTCATTAAGAGGAATTTCACTTCATTGCAGAGTTTTCTCCCTGCAAAGGGGAAGTGCCCGAAGGGCGAGGGGGTATAACGAATTGCAGGAATTCACTTCAGGGGAGCGCCAAAAGGGCGATGGGGTTTATTTGACTTTCCCCTGAAAGCTTTTCTGAAATTCCTCAAAGTTTTGAGTTGTGTACGCTTTATCTGCAAAGAAACTCAGTAATACTTCCATGTCTTTTGCTTCCCTGAAACCAGGAACAGGATTAACTTGAATTTTACCATCTTTCTGAGGGACCAGGAATACAACTGTAGGATAGGATAATTGTCCATTTAGAAGTGCAACTGCGAATTGATGTGCTTTTCCTGCTTTGCCGTCATTAATGAATGTCTGACCTAAAAAAGTAATACTTTCTTTTCCTTCAGCATCAAATTTTACAGGATAAAATTTATTGTTGAGAATATCTGATATAATTGAATTGGTAAAAGTTTCCCTGTCCATTTTTTTACACCAGCCGCACCAATCGGTATATGTATCAATAAAAATCGGACGGGGATCCTGTTTATTGAGTTTTTCAGCCTCTTCGATTGTATACCATTTTATATTTTGCTGCGAAAATACCAGGGAGGAAAGTAGTACGAATAATATAAGTGCAAGAGATTTTTTCATGATATATGTTCTTCTCAAATTTTAATACCGGAAATTGCAAATAAACTGAAATTTTTCATAATTCACTAATGTAGCATTTTATATATTAATTACAGTTTAACAATTATGGCATAAAATGGTTCTGAAATAAAAGTATTTATAATTTGTTTGAGAAATATATTAATTACATTCATCCCCTTAAATTTAGTCATCGGATTAATTATGGAAACTATTACTAATACTCTTCGTGATTCAAAAGCTGCACGCTGGACAGCACTGACCATAGTCTCATTTACAATGCTCTGCGGATACTATATCGCTGATGTGATGGCCCCGTTGAAACCAATGCTGGAGAAAGAACTTCTCTGGAACAGTACTGAATATGGATTCTTTACAAGTGCATACGGCTGGTTCAATGTTTTCCTGTTAATGCTCATCCTGGGGGGAATTATTCTTGATAAAAAAGGTGTCCGGTTCACCGGAAATATGTCAACAATTATTATGGTGGCAGGGACCGCTGTTAAGTACTGGGCCATTTCAACTCATTCCCTCGACGGGTTACATTTTCTTGGCATGAAAGCCCAGGTGGTTATCGCTGCATTGGGTTATGCTGTATTTGGTGTAGGTGTCGAGGTGGCAGGAATCGTTGTTTCAAAGATAATAGTTAAATGGTTCAAGGGTAAAGAAATGGCCCTTGCCATGGGTCTTCAGCTTGCCTCGGCACGTCTTGGAACCGCACTGGCATTATTTGCTTCTTATCCGCTTGCTGTATGGATGGGCGGTGTTGCAAAACCCGTATTTATGGGTCTCATACTGATATGCATTGGTATGATTTCATTTTTCCTTTATGCTATTCAGGATAAGAGGCTTGATAAATCAATTGCTGAAGAGGCTGCAATTTCCGGTTCTGCAGAAGACGAGTCATTTAAAATGGCTGATATGTGGTTTATAATAAAAAACAAAGGATGGTGGTATATTGCTATCCTTTGCGTGTTATTTTATTCTGCCGTTTTCCCATTTTTAAAGTATGCCTCTGACCTGATGGTTAATAAGTTCGGAGTGAATCCGCTTGTAGCAGGAACCATACCTTCTTTATTGCCTTTTGGCACTATACTTCTTACTCCAATATTCGGTAGCCTTTATGACCGCAAAGGGAAGGGTGCAACATTAATGATCATTGGTGCAATTCTGATAATTCTTGTTCATACGTTGTTCTCGGTTCCTTTTCTCAATTTCAAACCTGTTGCAATAGCTCTGATCATAGTTCTTGGTATTGGATTTTCGCTTGTTCCTTCTGCAATGTGGCCATCTGTTCCAAAGATTATTCCTGAAAAACAATTAGGCTCTGCTTATGCATTGATTTTTTGGGTTCAGAACTGGGGACTTATGGGAGTTCCTGCGTTGATCGGATGGGTGCTTGATAAATATTGCATTACAGGAATGAGACTGGTCGATGGTGTCAGCATTCCAAGTTACAATTATACCATTCCAATGATGATCTTCACAGGTTTTGGTATATTGGCTCTTCTTTTTGCATTCCTGCTTAAAGCTGAAGACAAGAAGAAGGGTTATGGTCTTGAACTTCCTAATATTGAGAAATAAATCTTATCAGGTACCTGGTATCTAATCTAATGAAATTGTTGACTGATTAATTTGTTTAAAAAATATATTAATTACATTTACCGGTCAAAAACTTATAATCAATAAAAGTAATCATGGAACAAATAATCAATACTTTACGTGATTCAAAAAAGGCAAGGTGGACCGCGCTGATAATCGTTTCACTATCAATGTTTGGTGCATATTTTTTTAATTATGCCCTTTCACCCGTTAAACCGATGCTTGAAAGTATTTTAGGATGGAATAGCTCTGATTTCGGAATATATACATCTTCTTACACATGGTTTAATGTGTTTCTGTTCATGCTTATTTTCAGTGGAATTATCCTTGATAAAATGGGGGTACGTTTTACCGGTCTTGCTGCCACCTCCATGATGGCAATTGGAACAGGACTTAATTACTGGGCGCTCAGACATGTATTTCCTGAAGGAGCTATGATCTTTGGAATAAAAACTCAGGTAATAATTTCAGCAATAGGATTCGGAATATTTGGCGTTGGAACCGAAGCAGGCGGAATCACGGTCTCGAAGACTGTGGTAAAATGGTTCAAAGGAAGAGAAATGGCTCTGGCAATGGGTATGCAGATGTCTATTGCTCGTCTTGGCACAGCTCTTGCCCTTGGAATAGCCTTACCAATGGCAAAAGCCTATTCTTACTCATCTCCTGTTTTGCTGGCGTTTGTACTTATGCTGATCGCGTTATCTGCTTTTATAATTTATACCTTCATGGATAAGAGACTGGATGCTTCAATAGCCCAGAGTATTACAGGAAATGTCAAAGAAGATGCTTTTGAGCTTAAGGATATTTTGTTTATTATCAAAAACAAAGGATTCTGGTATATTGCTATTCTATGTGTTTTGTTTTATTCGGCAGTTTTCCCGTTTTTGTTTTATGCGACCGATTTGATGATTAATAAGTATCATGTTAATCCAAATCTCGCAGGGTCAATTCCGGCTTTGCTCCCTTTTGGCACTATCTTTCTTACACCTTTATTTGGTACAGTTTATGACAAAAAAGGAAAAGGTGCAACAATTATGATTATTGGTTCCGTTATTTTAATTCTGGTTCATGGTACCCTGACGATTCCATTTTTGAATGCATGGTGGCTTGCGGCAGCTGTGGTAATTATTCTTGGAATCGGTTTTTCGTTAGTTCCTGCTGCAATGTGGCCCTCTGTTCCAAAAATTATTCCGGAAAAACAGCTGGGAACAGCATATGCTGTAATCTTCTGGATTCAAAATATAGGATTATGGATAATTCCGCTCTTGTTAGGAATAATTCTTAATTCAACAAATCCTGATGTTACACCTAATAAAATAGTTGTAAAAGAGGCAGTAACCGATGCTTATAAACAGGTATTATCCGTTAAAACTTATGATTTTTCAGTTAAAGAAATTTCCCGGCTTGCTGAAAAAGCCAGTAGCCGTACTATTGATTCATTGGTACAAAATACAACCTATGAGGCAGTCCCAATTTCAATAATTGATTTGGGAAGTCTGAAAAGCAGTATCTCAGCAAGTACCGCCAGTGCTCTTTCAGGAATTAATCCATCAGAAGTTAAGGGGAAATTTATTAATGATATTGAAATTAAAACATCCGAAGCAATATATCCAATAATTGAAAAGACAAAGTTGAACCTGAGATATAATTATTTCTTCGATTTAGTAATGTTTACCTCTCTGAGTATACTTTCTTTGGTATTTGCATTCCTTCTTAAGGCCGAGGATAAAAAGAAAGGTTACGGCCTGGAGCTACCCAACATCAAAAAATAACTGACTTTCATGGCCACAAATGAATTTGAAAAATCAAGAGTCTTTAGTTTCAATGAATCGATAGATTACTCCGATGGAGGTATAGTCAGCAAAACTGTTTTGAAGAAGCAGACCGGTAACATTTCACTCTTTTCTTTTGCCAAAGGTGAAGCATTAAGTGAGCACACTGCCCCATTTGATGCAATGATTCAGGTAGTTGATGGGAGGGTGGAAGTAGTAATTGGAGGAAAATCATTTCTCCTGGAGGCAGGCCAAAGCATAATTATGCCTGCAAATATTACTCATGCAGTGAATGCTGTGGAGAAATTTAAGATGGTGCTTACGATGATAAAAAGCAGTTAGCAATCTTTATGGTTCTTGGTCATGGATTTTTGGTACCTGGTTTGAAGGACATATGTTTAAAAAAAATTCTTTTTTACTTGGGACCAAGTGCCTAGCACCCAGTACCCAGCAACTTTCTATTAGGCCATTTTTATCAATATCGCTTTAAGAGTGTCTGTTACATCCTCCTCTTCATCGACGCATCTTTCGAGAATCTCAAGGATCTTGTTATTTTTTAGCAATTCTTTTGGATCTTCTTCTTTTTCAAACAGTTCTGACACTCCCACAAAATAAAGTTCATCAGCCTCATGCTCAATCACCGTTACTTTCTCGCAAGCCCGGGTTATTTTTCCTTTATTAGCAACCGGATCTTTCAGACAATGAATTGCTACTTCGATCTCTTTAGCACCCTCATAGATCAAAGCAGCCATCTCCTTGTAAATAGGAATAAGCTTCTTGGGTTTGTAGAGACAAATTCTGCGACTTATACCATTTATTGAATCGACTACATCGTCAATGTTTGCAGTTAGTTCATGAATATCTTCCCTGTCGAAAGGTGTAATGAACGATTTGTTAAGCTGAACATATGTTTTATCGGTGATCTGATCGCCGATATGCTCAATGTCCTTGATCTCTTTATTTATCCTTTCATGGTCTTCAATTTCTGTACTGGCCATAAGTTCTTTAAGAAATACAGCTGCTTTTACCAGGTTTTGCGCATCGCTTTCAAACAGTGGAAAGAAAGAGTGATCCTTCGGTACAAAAAACTTAAGAAAACTATCTATATTCATAATTATTAAAATTATATCAATGTATGTATAAAAAACTTATGCGAGAATCAAGTTAAGAAGATGATACATTAATGAACCTACAACTGCTGATATCGGAATGGTTAGTAGCCATGCCCAGAAAATTTTAGTAGTTACACCCCATTTAACAGCAGAGACTCCTTTTCTTGCTCCGGCTCCTATGATTGCTCCGGTAATAACATGAGTTGTACTTACCGGGATGCCGAAATGTGTGGCGCCAAAGAGAGTGATGGCACCTGCAGATTCTGCACAGAAACCCTCAAATGGTTTTAGCTTGGTTATCTTTTGTCCCATTGTCTTGACAATTCTCCAGCCACCTAATAATGTCCCTAAAGCAATTGCTCCCTGACATGAAAGGACAATCCACAGAGCTATCGGATCATTCTTTGTAGCTAAACCTGAAACTACAAGAGCAATCCAGATAATTCCCATAGACTTCTGAGCATCATTGCCTCCATGTCCCAGACTAAAGGCTGCTGCAGACAAAAGCTGGAGCCGTCTGAAATGCTTATCTATCCCTGAGGGAGAATGGTTTCTTGCCAGAAAAAGAACAATAGCCGAGATAATGAAAGACATTACCATTCCAAGAACCGGGGCTATTACAATAAAAAGAACAATTTTGATTACTCCGGCCATTACTACTGAACTCCAGCCGGAACTGGCTACAGCAGCTCCAACTAAACCGCCAACTAGAGTATGTGAAGAACTGGAAGGAAGTCCAAGCCACCATGTTGCGAGGTTCCATGAAATTGCAGCAACCAATGCAGATGCAATAACAGTAAGATTAATGACATCGGGATTAATGACACCCTTTCCCATTGTTATCGCGACCTTATGTTGGAAAACTAGGAACGCAACAAAATTAAAGAAAGAAGCCATACCCACAGCTGCTATTGGTGAGAGCACTTTGGTTGAAACTACTGTTGCTATCGAATTTGCGGAATCATGAAATCCATTGATAAAGTCAAAGATTATAACCAGGGCTGTAACAATATATAAAAATGTCATTTTACTTCTATTGATAACTAAATTTAAAATCTATTGAGTTTATTGGGTTAAGATGAGATAATAACTTGCTCATTCCTTTTTGGTTACATTATTTATGTTTTTGAGAATCAGGTGTCACAAAGTAATAATATTGGTACAAAAATCAAAATGATTCGAACATTAAATTATTGACACTGTTTTATGAATGATTTATAACCCGGATTCTCGGGTTATAATTTTCCTCTTATGTTTCAAATATTCATTGCTTTTATGACCCAATTGTATTAATTTTATTGACTATTTATTGAAAACTTAAAACTCAATAATATGACCGACATACGTAATCTTGAACCAAAAGAATTATGGAATTACTTCCATGAAATAACACAGATCCCCCGTCCTTCAAAACATGAGCAAAAGATGATCGAGTATGTGAAGGAGTTTGGGGAAAAGCATAACCTTGAAACAATAGTAGATAAAGTTGGCAACGTAATCATTCGAAAACCTGCTACCAAAGGGATGGAAAATCGGAAGGCTGTAATTTTCCAGACACATCTCGATATGGTGCCTCAGAAAAACAGTGATAAAAAGCATGATTTCGAGAAAGATCCAATCGAAACAATTATTGACGGTGAATGGGTAAGAGCGAATGGCACTACGCTCGGATCAGATAATGGCATCGGAGTTGCAGCAACACTGGCAGTTCTCTCTTCTAATAAACTTGTTCATGGACCAATTGAAGCACTTTTCACAATTGATGAAGAGACCGGTATGACAGGCGTTTTCGGCCTCAAAAAAGGATTATTAAATGGTGATATACTAATGAATCTTGACTCTGAGGATGAAGGTGAACTTTATGTTGGTTGTGCAGGAGGTATTGATGTAAATGTAACGAAAGGTTATGCTGAAGAGAAATCTCCAAAAGGAATGGCCTCCTATAAAATAACTGCCAAAGGTCTTAAAGGAGGTCACTCAGGTGTCGATATCGCGATGGGAAGAGCAAATTCAAATAAGATTATGTTCAGGTTTCTTATGCAGGCAGAGTCTGATTTTGTTATCAGGCTTGCCGAAGCAGCAGGTGGTGACCTGAGGAATGCAATACCAAGAGAATCTTATTCCATTGTTTTGGTACCTGAAATTAAAGCTAAAGAATTTGAGAAGTTTGTTAAGGGCTATGAGAAAATATACCAGGCAGAATTTTCTGACACTGAGCCTGATATGAAGTTTACATTTGAAAAGGTTGCTGTCCCTGCCAAAGTAATGAACCAGGGTGAACAGTACAGGATAATCAGAGCTCTGTTCGCCTGCCCAAATGGTGTTCAGCGAATGAGCCAGGCAATGAAAGGACTGGTTGAAACTTCGAATAACCTTGCTATAGTCAAGTGTATCGGAGGCAAATTTGAGACATATAATCTTACCCGAAGTTCAGTTGACTCTGCCAAGGAAGCGACAGCGTGGAAAATCGCAGCTGTTTTTCAGCTGATTGGTGCAGAAGTTACTTTAACTGGGACCTACCCTGGATGGAAACCAAATATGCAATCTCCGATCCTGAAAACAATGAGTGGCATTTATAAGGATATGTATGGGAAAGAGCCTGATATTAAAGCTATCCATGCAGGTCTTGAATGTGGCCTGATTGCCGGTGTTTATCCAAAGCTGGATATGATCTCTTTCGGGCCTACTATTAGGTACCCGCACTCTCCGGACGAGAAGGTAAATATCGCTTCAGTTGGTAAATTCTGGGATTTTCTTGTTGGTACTCTGAAGAATATTCCTGTTAAAAACTAAGTAAAATAGAATGTCTCAAAAATGTTTCCAACCACCCCGAAGGGGGAGGTGGTGGGCTTTTAAGACAGTCATTATTGATTCATTTCAGTCAGAAAAACATGTGGAGCAGGTTTAAAAGCTCAGTTATAACGGATATGAAAATTATATCGCACGATATAATGCTTTTGGTTGCCAGCCTGATTCCATTGTTACTGATTGTCTTTCTGAAATTAGTCTTTCCGATACTTTCTCATTTTATCTTTTTAAAATCCGGTTTTCTTCTGGATAGATACTATTCATTGACTGCAATTACATTTGTTTCAATAATTCCAATGCTTTTTGGATTGGTGTATGCATTTATCCTTATCGATGAAAACTATTTGTACATCATTAGGGACCAAGTTGTAACACCTGCAACCAGAAGAAACTCTTTGTATCTGAGAATAGTAGTGACGATGACTCTCAGTTTTATTCTGGTACTTATTAGTATTCTTATTACCAATCCTGTACCTACTGAGGGATGGTTAAGAACTGTTTTTGTGATTTTTCTTTTAACAATCCAATCCCCGTTTGTATTTCTTCTTATTGGCAGCCTTGCAGAAAATAGGATTGATGGTTTGTCGCTTTCAGCGATTTATGGAATTTTTCTGATTACAGTTCCTTTAGGACTACTTCTTCATCACCCTTGGAATTATCTGGCATTTTTTTCTCCCTTATACTGGATTAGCTGGACATGGGTGGTCTCAATACCTGCAGAGAGTTTTCTTTATGGGGCAATTGCTACTATAATCACCTCTGGCGGAATAATAATATTTTTCCGACATTTTTTAAGAAAACATGCAAGCTGAGTTTTTCCTCTTACCAGGAACCTTATAACTTTATCTCAACGAGAAGATCATCCTTCATTACATTGGTATTGGGTTTAACCGCAACTTTGACAATTGTACCGGTTACCGGAGATATTATTTCATTTTGCATCTTCATGGCTTCGAGAATAATCAGCGGTTCGCTCCTTAGAACAGAGGAGCCTTCTCTAACTAACACATCGATTATTTTTCCTGGCATCGGAGCTTTGATAAATTCCGTTTCAACCTTATCTCTGCCTGAATTCAGCACCTTCATTCTCTTAAGTGAGAAAGGTGTTTCTACTGTAAATGTGTAACTTATATCGTTAAAAAGAATCTCATATTTATTCTGACGGGAACTTACAATCTCAACAGGGTACTTCCGGTTCTTCCATAAAATATAAGTACCATATTTCTCATCTGCCTTAAGTTTAACTTCATAATCTCTTTTTCCGATCCTGATTGTCTGTTTCAGAGGCAGGGAAAAGCTGAATTTCCGGTTTTCAGAAGAAAGTGCGTAAAGCTTTTTTATCTGAAGTTTTTCGTTTGCCATGATTAACAGCCTGATTTAAAATTGATTCATTCTCTTGTTTAGTAACCATGGACTCATCTCTTTTCCATGTTCAAAGTCGATGTTTATACTGTTATCATTAAGGTTTTCTTCAACAAAGAGCTTAGTGGCAAGCCATGCTGCAAGCATCTCTTCATACTCACTGTTGAAATAGTATTTTTCAAGGTCCTTTTCAATAAATGCAGTTGTAAAGCTGCCATCCAGGAACTTCTGATGACGAACCAGCATACGAAAGAACGGGAGAGTTGTTTTTGTACCTTTAATCCAGACTTTATCGAGGGCCATTTTGCAATTTTTAATTGCATCCTTGCGGTCTTTCCCTTTTACAATCAGTTTGGCAATCATAGAATCATAGCTTGCAACTATTGAGGACCCTGCCTGAACACCTGTATCTACCCTGACACATGGGAAAGAAGGCATATTCAGACTTTCGATTTTTCCGGGGTCAGGTGCAAAGCCCGCCTGAACATCCTCAGCATTAATCCGGCATTCTATTGCCCAGCCTTCCAATCTGATATCATTTTGTTTATATTTAAGCTCCTCTCCATTGGCTATCCTGATCTGTTGCTCTATCAAATCTAACCCGGTTATTATTTCTGTAACCGGATGTTCCACCTGAATTCTTGTATTCATTTCCATGAAATAGAAATTTTTATCCGAGTCAAGCAGGAATTCCACGGTTCCCGCTGAATGGTAATCGACTGCTTTAGCAATCTGGACAGCCATGCTACCCATTTTTTGTCTCAGCTCTTCATCAAGAGCACAGGAGGGAGCTTCCTCAAGAAGCTTTTGATGTTTTCTTTGAATAGAACATTCTCGTTCTCCAAGATGTATTACATTTCCTTTTGTGTCGCCAAGTATTTGAAATTCAATGTGTTTTGGATTTTCAATGTATTTTTCTACAAATACTGAAGGATCATTGAAAGCTTTTTCCGCCTCTTTGCTGGCAATGATAAAGAGCTTCTCCATATCTTCAGCTTTTCGTACAATCCTCATACCTCTTCCTCCACCTCCCGATGCAGCTTTTATTATAACAGGATAGCCTATCTTTTCAGCAATAACAACTGCTTCTTCCTCAGTGCCAATATTGCCTTCACTTCCCATTGCCATCGGAATCCCGTTTGCTAAGGCTATCTTCCTTGCAATAGTCTTATTCCCCATTTTATATATTGCATCTGGAGTAGGACCTATAAAAATTAATTTGTTTTCGATACACTTCTGAGCAAAGTAGGCGTTCTCTGCCAGAAAACCGTAACCCGGATGAATAGCATTGGCATTTGTCTTCAGAGCGATTGATATCAGCTTTTCGATGTCGAGAAAAACAGGTATTTCTGATATATCTTCAGTATTATCAAATATCACATCGGCTGATGACAGGTACATGGCATTTGTTTCAACAGCCGTTTTAACAGCAACAGTTTCAATTCTCATCATGCGGGCAGTCTTCATGATCCTGACTGCAATCTCACCTCTGTTAGCAATTAGTATTCTCTTAATCTTCATTACATCTGTTTTAATTCCTGAACATTAAAAATTGTTGCTTGTTGCTCGGTTCTCTCACAAACTGACTTACTTACAGTGTCATTGCGAGCTCGCCGAAGGAGAGCGTGGCAATCCTTTTATCTTTTTACTTTTTACTTTTGATTTTTTACTTTTGACTTATAATGGCATATTTCCATGTTTCCTCGCTGGCACTTTAACCCATTTATTATTAAGTGCATTGAAAGCAGAGATTATTTTTTTCCTTGTCATGGCAGGATCAATAACCTCATCAATATACCCGCTTTCGTCTGCAATAAATGGATTAGCGATCTTATCGCGGTATTTTTTAACCAGTTCCTTTTTAAGTTCAACCGGATTTTTCGACTCAGCAAGTTCTTTCCGGTAGAGGATGGCTACTGCGCCATCGGGGCCCATTACAGCAATTTCTGCAGATGGCCAGGCAAAACTGAAGTCGCCACCAAGAAATTTACTATTCATCACAATGAATGCACCGCCATAAGCTTTTCTTAGAATGACAGTTATCTTTGGTACAGTGGCTTCGCTGTAAGCAAAGAGCAATTTTGCACCGTGACGGATAATACCGGCATGTTCCTGATCAACACCGGGAAGGAAGCCTGGCACATCTTCAAATGTAAGAATTGGAATATTGAAAGCATCGCAAAACCTGATAAATCTGGCACCCTTTGTTGATGAATCGATATCAAGCACCCCGGCGAGAACTTTGGGTTGATTTGCCACAACCCCAATGGTTTTGCCTCTTAACCTTCCAAATCCTGTCACAAGATTGGCTCCGAAAAGCTCTGATGTCTCAAAAAAACTGTTCCTGTCAACTGTCTGGTTTATAACGTCTTTAACGTCATAGGCTTTGTTTGGATCATCGGGTACTATATCTCTTAGTTTTTCATTGATGTCGTTTATTGATCCGTCATCGGCAACTACAGGAGGATTTTCAACATTATTGGAGGGAAGATAGGATAGAAATTTTTTCAGGGCAAGTATCGTATTTTCCTCATCATCATATATCATATGTGCAACACCGCTTTTTCGTGCATGGACCTCAGCGCCGCCCAGTCCGTCAGATGTAACATCTTCATTCAGCACTTCCTTCACAACATTTGGCCCGGTTACAAACATGTAGCTTGTATGGTTTACCATGAAGACAAAGTCAGTAAGAGCAGGGGAGTAAACAGCACCTCCTGCCGCAGGTCCCATGATAACAGATATCTGGGGTATAATTCCTGAAGAACTGATGATATTATGAAAAATTGAAGCATAACCGCTGAGACTGGCAACGCCCTCCTGAATTCTTGCTCCGCCAGAGTCCATTAAGCCAATAATTGGAGCTCCCATTTTAAGTGCCATCTCCTGTATCTTGGTGATCTTCTTGGAATGGACCAGACCAAGTGATCCTCCCATAATGGTAAAGTCCTGAGCATATGCAAATACCAATCGTCCGTTTATTTTCCCATGACCCGCTATAACACCATCTCCGTATGTTCTATCAACCTTACCAAACTCAACCGGTTGACTTGCCGGTGTAACAAAAGCATCAATTTCTTCAAAGGTACCTGAGTCGAAAAGCAGGCTGATTCGTTCGTGAGCAGTAAGCTTCCCTTTTGAGTGTTGTTTCTCAGCATTTTTTGCGCTATACTGCTTTTTTAAAGCCTCCTCCCTATCAATAAAGGCTTTGTAGGTTTTTCCTGATAAATCCATACCCCATTTATTTTAAGGTATCAAAAGTAGTCAATATCATGTTAAATACAAAAAGAACCTTCGACCGTCATGGAGCCAATTTTTGTAATATAATGGTATACAAATAGATGGATAATAATTTATTTCGACCGGATCAGTAGGAGTCTAGCGGTCCTGCGGTCTTGCTGTTTTTTACTTTTGTCTTTTATCTTTCATCTTTTACCTTTCGCCTATTTTGGCTTAAATAATCCTTCCGCATTAGACCCCAGCATACCGGCTTTTAGCATAAGATCACTTGCTTTCTTCAGGTTTTTTATCATCTTTTTATTCATAACCGGATAGTGACGAATCTTTTCAAGTTTATCCCCGATATATTCAAGATCTTCATCTGTTGTTGTCCAATGGCATGGATTATAAATCGTAAGGTCTAGTGGCAGTGAATAGGATCGTAAGGACTTATCACCATCAGTATTGAAATAAAAATCAAAATAAGACATAACAAGTTCTCGCAATGAGCGGTAGACAGGTTCCCTGTATCTCAATGAGGTGAAGTTCGACTTTGCAACTGAACCCCAATGACCATCCGCTTTGAAAACAGTAATTACATGATCATCATCATTATAAGCTTTCATGTCAACAATAAGGGGTTTGTAACCATTAAATTGCAAAGCTGCAGCAGCGAAAAGAGCGCCCTCAAAGCAATGAGCAGATCTTTTCCTTATTACCCATCTTGGTGACCTGCATTCATAATTAGGATTATAATCTAATGAATCGAGGAATCCCTGAATTTTATCAGGATCGCTCAACGTCTTCAGAAACCTAATCTCGTCTTTTGTCCAATCCATAATTGTCTCTTTTTGCCCCCAACCCCCCTAAAGGGGGGCTAATTCATTCTTTATTAGTGTATTAATCATTTATATTAACCTTTTGCCCTGCACCTTGCACCCTATGTTAAGTTCCTGATAATCCTCTTCATAGTTTCATACTGCTCCTCCATACTCATAACTAGTTTGAGTTGTGCCCTGGCTCTCTGAAGGTTATGAAGCTCGTGATGTATTTTGAAATAATTATCACCATCAATAAAATCTGTAAGAAAACGGACAGCAATAGTGTAGGTGATTAATCGTGGAGCAAATGCAAGGAATTCCTTTTCAACAACATTCAGTGTTTCGACGGTTTCGGAAAGGTAGCCCTCAGAATATGCTTTAAAGAGATTTAAATCCAATTTGACCTTTGATAGATCATTCTCATCTTCGGAAGCTGTATTTGCTGCTGTTCTTATAGCATCACCAAAATCATAGTGGATATATCCGGGCATTACGGTATCAAGATCAATTACACACAATGCTTTATCGTTTTCATCAAGCAATATGTTATTGAATTTTGTATCATTATGTGTGATTCTCAGAGGTATTTTGCCTTCTTTACCGAGCCTGAGTATAATTTTCATTTCCTCTGCCCTGTCAAAAATCTGATCAATCTCTTTAACCACAGTTTCGACACGTCCAACTGGGTTTTCTTTTATCTTAATATTGAAAGTCTGAAGTCTTTTTTCGATATCGTGAAACCATGGAATAGTTTCAAAAAGAGGCTCTCCCGGCATATCTGACAGTATTGCCTGAAAACGGCCAATAGCTTTTCCTCCTTCAAATGCTTTACCAGGACTGTCAACGATATTGTACGAACGATGATTGGAAATGAAAATGTACATTCTCCAGTAATTACCATCCTTATCAATGATCCAACTCTTGCCATTTCGGGAAGGGATCAGGCTCAGGCATTCTCTCTTGATATTGGAACCGGGTACAGCTATTAGTTTGTTTCTTAGATGAACTGTGACTCTTTCGATATTGTTCTGAAGTTCCGGAATGTTTCTGAAGATTTTGTTGTTGAGCCGTTGTAGTATATAATCGTCCTTGTCCTTTTCAACGGTCTCTATCCTGAATGTATCGTGGATATGCCCTCTGCCATAAGGTTCACCCTTTAAAAATGTGCCATCAGCGATAAAAAGTTCAAATATTACCTTCAGGTTATAATCCATATTATTTACCTGCTTTGTGACCTATAAAAGCATAATACATAATAATCAAATACGCGGGGACGCAGATCCAGTAAGCTGACTGGGTTGAAAAGGTGACAGCCAGCTTGCCATATAATAATGGTATTAGTGCACCTCCTGCAATAGCCATTATAAGCATTGCTGATGCGGTTTTTGTAAATCTTCCCAACCCATTGAGTGCCAGTGGCCACATAGCTGGCCAGACGAGGGCATTAGCGAGTCCGAGCAGTGCAACAAATAGAACAGTTACAGGCAAAACCAGTTCAATATACTTAAATGTCATAATATCTATAAACGACATTTTGAAAACAAGATGAGCCGGTACAAGTATAGCACCAAGTGAAAAAACAACTCCAAGGATTGTACATATTCTTAAGGCAGTAACATGGCTGAAGTACTTTGGAATACAAACAATTCCAATGATATAACCGAGTATCATACTTAACAAAGTGAGTGATGTAAAGTATTTTGCTGATTCCATTGAAATACCAATTGATTGGCCATACCTGATAATACTGTCTCCTGCAATTACTTCCACGCCAACATAAAAGAACAGGGCAACTACACCAAGTAAAAGATGGGGAAACTGCCAGATGCTTGACTTTTTTGTGCTGGATTCACCGCTAACTGCATCTTCAGCATCTGTATCTACTTCAGGGAGTGGAGCAACCTTGATAATAAGTCCAAGCAGAACAAGAATAACTGCCATAACAATATATGGCATAATAACTCTGCCGGACAATTCATTGAGTAAATTTGTACGGGTTGCTGCATCAACTGCCTGAGCAAGTTTTTCCTGTAATACTTTTGAATCTTTGAGAATGATGCTGGCCAAGATAATCGGAGCAATTGCACCGGCAAATTTATTTGCAATCCCCATAATGCTTATTCTCTTGGCAGCGCTTTCTGGCGGTCCTATGATAGTGATATAAGGATTAACTGCAGTTTGAAGAAGAGCCATCCCTGTTCCTTCAACAAATAATCCGAAGAGAAAAAGACCGAATGTCCTGGTCATTGCAGCAGGAATAAAAATCAATGCTCCGACAGCCATAATCCATAATCCCAGCGACATTCCTTTCTTAAATCCGGTCTTTTTAAGGACTGCTGAAGATGGCAATGCCATTATAAAATATGAGACATAGAATGCAAAAGTTACAAAATAGGCTTCAAAATCATTTAATTCACAAGCAGTTCTGAGGAAGGGAATAAGTATCCCGTTAAGCCATGTGACGAATCCGAAAATGAAAAAAAACAGTCCGATTATAGAAATTGAATAGACATAATCTTTCCTGCTAATCGCGTTTGATGGAGTGCCGGTATTCATGACCTGCATTTAATTATTATTAAGTATTATACTGAGGTTTTCAAAACTAATCTTTTTATCTGATGGAAACAAGAAAAAAGAAATATTGTTTTTTTAGTTCAAAAGTTATAGAACTAATCCGGATTTATTTTAAATTTGTAAAGTTGGCAAAAGGGCACAAAGGCGTAAAGGCACAAGGGTATAAAGGCAAAAAAATATGTTGGCTTTGAGCCATTAAGCTATTGGCCCGTTGCACCGTTGGACCATTGCACCATTGAGCCATTATAGTACCTTTAACCAGTGACAAATTTTAGTAATCATGTTGACTGAGGAGAAAAAAATTCGAGAAACAATTGAAGAGACCGGCAAAGTGTTTGAAAAGTTTGGATTGACACCAATGCAGGGCAGGATTATATCTTATTTCACTGTCAGCGATCCTCCTGAAAAAACATTTGAAGAACTGGTGAAATATTTTAAAGCAAGTAAAAGTTCTGTAAGCAATTCATTGAACTTCCTTCTGCAAAATAAGTTAATTGATTATAAAACATTTCCTTCTGATCGGAAGCGTTATTTCTTTATGACTGATTCATTCTTAAGGGTTTATTTTAAAAAAGTTCTGGAGAATGTAGCGGAATTAAAAGAATATGCATACAGGACGGTATCAATGCGCTCACCCGAATATCCGTTAGCGAGTGAAAAGATCCTGAAGTGGATTGAAAATGCTAACAGGTTTCAGGAATCAATCGAGAGTACATTGGAAACAATTCAGAATGAAATAGCATGACCCGGATTTTAGTTTCGGCTATTCCTTCCCTGATATTTCTCTCGATTTCATCCCAAGATAACCCCCGTGATGTCTTTTTGCGTAATCTTTGACGCTAAAATCAATTTTACCCATCATGAGTACGACTAGTGCATCTCCAATAATTGTCATCATTGTGGTGGAAGTAGTCGGAGTAAGACCAAGTGTACAAACTTCTTCAGGTGCACCCGTCAGAATAAAACAATCAGCTTTTAATGCCAGCGGACTATTCTCATTTCCTGTGATTACAATTACCGGTATCTGAGGGTAAAGATTATTTTTAAGATCTATCAATTCGATGATCTCTCTTGTTTTTCCTGAATTAGAAATTGCAAGAAGAACATCATTTTCCTGAAGAATTCCAAGGTCGCCATGTTGTGCTTCACTTGGATGAAGAAAAATTGATGGAGTTCCTGTCGAACTGAAAGTAGTGGCAATATTATGCGCTATCTGGCCCGCTTTCCCCATTCCACTTGTAACCAGTTTCCCATTTTTTTCATGAACCTGTCTGTGAATTATTCCGACTGCTACCTTAAAACTTTTGGTTACCGGAATGTTTTCAATGGCATTTGCCTCTCTCTTAAATATTTCCCTTACTTTTTCTATCATAAATATCTCATAAATAATCTTATGCCAAAGTTATTAAAAATATTTACCGGCAAGTAGTTACTTATGTTTTTATCTGTATCACAATATTTATTCATTTTATATCTGAGATGGGGGCATTGCCCCTCGATCTCGTAAATTTGTTCATTTCTTCTGGGCAAGCAAAAGAAATGAACATAGCTATTTATTCGCCAAAATCGATACTCGATTATTATTATTAAAAGTTATTTTTGTATAACACCATCAACTGAAAAAAATGTTTAATCATGCAACAGCCATTGGAGTCGACATAGGTCGAAATTCAATTAAGATTGCCGTAGTGAAGAGTCAGGGAGAAGTTATTGCTACAAAATCGTATCCACTGGACCCTGTCCAGACCAGGGATTATCTTATTTCAAAACTCCTGCAAGCGATCAGGGATATAAGGCAATCTGTAGCTTCAGAAGGCATAAATCCAATCTGTGTCGGTGTTTCTGCAAAAGGATTTATTGATCATAAGTCAGGAACAGTACTCGGACCTGATCAGGGCATCAAAAACTGGACCAATGTGCCTTTGGCTAATATGGTTAACAAAGAAACAGGACTTCCGGCTTATGTTGGAAATGATGCAAATATGATGACAATTGCAGAGCATAGATTTGGCGCTGCGAAAGGGTATGATAATTTAGTATTTGTAGCGCTTCGTACTGGTATCGGGGGTGGGATAATCATTAATGGTAAGCTTTACAGGGGAGTTAATAATGCCGGTGGTGAGGTTGGTCAGATGATTATTAATTTTGACGATGGTATCAGTGACAAAGGAATTAGAGGATCTTATGAACATTTTGCTTCAGCATCAGCAGTTGTTCGCAGGTATCAGGAGGAAATTGCTGCGACTGACATTAAGAAAGAAAAGTCTTTAACCTGCAGAGAGATTTTTGAGCTGAGTTATACCAATTCTCCTGTCGCGGCTAAAGTAGTGAAAGAAAATGCAGAACTGGTCGGCATCGGACTTGCAAATCTCATTACGATTTTTGCTCCTGAAATAATTGTTCTTGGTGGTGGAATGGCTGAAGCAGACGACAGTTATTTGGCAATGATCAGGGAAAGCGTTTTTGTCAATTCGCTTGAAAACTGCAGGGCGGAAGTAAAGATCGAAAGAGCGCATCTTGGCTCAAGTGCCTCTTTATTGGGCAGTGCATATTATGGCATGACCCGATTGGCAGGAAAGAGAATCTGATTTTTAATTGAGATATTCAAAACCTTCAAAAGTATTAGGTTACAATGGTTTGTGAACTTTGTTTGTGAACCTGAAGGGACTCGAACCCCCAACCTTCTGGTCCGTAGCCAGATGCTCTATCCAATTAAGCTACAGGTCCTGTTGTTTGTGCGGACGTAAATATAACAATATTTTTATTTTCAGGAATATTAATTACTTTTATTTGTCATAAACAATGAAAAATATTGTACATATTTTACTGATAATCAATTATAAATAGATTAATTATGAAAAAGACTTTGGGCATAATCGTAAAAATATTTCTCGGTATTATTCTGTTAATACTTATCTTACTTTTTACTATTCCAATAATATTTAAAGAGCAGATAAGGATTAAGGTTGAGCAGGTTATTAACGGATCTGTCAATGCAACTGTAAAATTCGAAGATTATAAACTTGGGTTTTTCAAGGATTTTCCAAATCTTTCCTTTTCGCTTAATGGGGTTTCTGTTGTTGGTGTAAATAAATTCAAAAACGATACACTGGCAGGATTCAAATCTTTTAATCTTGTATTCAATCTCTCAAGCTTGTTGAAAAAGTCAGGTTATGAAGTAAAATCCATCGTTATTGATAGGGCAGTTGTAAATGCTATAGTAAAGAAAGACGGGAAAGAAAACTGGGATATAATGAAAGATACAACACACGCTGCAACAACTGAGCCAACCTCAACCTCAACCTCAACCTCAACCTCATCCGGAATGAAGATACTTCTTAAAAAAGTTGTCTTACTGAACAGTTCTATATCATATGTTGACGAGAGTTCAGCAATGAAGGCTTATCTGAAAAACATTAATTTTAATCTGAAGGGTGACATGACCATGAGTGAAACAGATATGCAGATGACAATTAATGCAGGAGAATTCACTCTCATTATGGATGGAATGAAGTACCTTAATAAAGTAGTTCTCGACTCAAAAATTGATATGCTTGCAAATCTTGATAAAATGAAGTTCACCTTTCGAGAGAATTATTTGTCAATTAATGATCTGAAACTTAATTTTTCCGGAACAGTAGCAATGCCCGGAAATAATATCGAGACAGATTTAAAATTCGGAACAGCAAAAACCTCTTTTAAAACGTTTTTATCTCTCATCCCGGCAGTCTATATGAAAGACTATAAGGATCTTAAGGCAAGTGGTGAATTTGCTTTGTCGGGATCTGCCAAAGGTATTTACAGTAGTGCCGACAGCACACTACCGGATATGACACTTGCACTTTTAGTTTCTAATGGTTCAATAAGCTATCCTGCACTGCCTGAGCAAATAAAAAACATAAATATTAAATCAGATGTATTTATCAATGGAAAAGCATTGGATAAAACAATTGTCAATGTCGATCTGTTCCATTTGGAGCTGGCTGGAAGTCCATTCGATATGACTTTTACACTTAAAACACCCATTAGCGACCCCGATTTTAAAGGATCTGCGGTTGGGAAAATTGATCTTTCGGCACTTTCAAAAGCCCTTCCCATGGATAGTCTAAGGCTGACAGGAATTATTGATATGTCAGTTAAGATGGCCGGGAAGATGTCAATGATTGAAAAGGCACAATACGAAAGCTTTAAAGCCTCAGGGACCATGGGTATTAAAAACATGGATGTTGCAATGATCGGCTATCCTGATGTTAAAATATATAAAGCAGATTTTGAATTTACTCCGGCTTATGCAGCAATGTCAAACGCCAGTTTGAATGTTGGTGGAAAAAGCGATTTTACCCTGAGTGGAAGGATTGAAAACTATATCCCATATATCTTCAGCAATAAGACAATTAAAGGTAATCTTTCCATGCAGTCAAAACTTATCGATGTCTCAGACATAATGTCAAAAATGGCAACAAATACAACTGCGTTGAAAGACACCGCTTCCATCGCAGCAAAAAACACAACTGCCCCTGCAGCAAAAAACACAACTGCCCCTGCAGCAAAAAACACTTCATCCCTCACAGTAATACATGTACCGAAAAATATTGATTTTGATTTTAATGCTTTAATAGATGAGTTCCTCTATGATAAAATTAAAGCTCAAAAAGTTAAAGGACATGTTATTGTACGTAATGGAATCCTGAGTCTCAGAGATGCAGAAATGAACATTCTTAATGGCACTATAGCCATGAATGCAGATTATGATACCCGTGATACACTTAAACCTGTCATGAAAGCTGATTTCGATATGAAGAATATTGCTGTCTGGAATGCATTTGATGCCTTTAATACGGTACAGAAACTTGCTCCTGCTGCAAAAGGCATAGATGGTAAGATAAGCGTAAAACTGACCTATATGAGTTTACTTGGACGGGATATGATGCCGGTTATTAACACAATCAATGGAACCGGAAATATTAAGTCAAATGAAATTACACTTCTCAAATCTGCAACTTTTGACAAGATGAAGGAAGTTCTTAAACTTGGTGATAAGTATAGTAATACCTTTAAAGATATTAATATAAGTTTTAAGATTGCTGATGGAAGGGTTTTTGTCAGCCCATTTGATGTAAAAACAGGAAATCTCAAAATGAATATAGGGGGAGATCAGGGTCTTGATCAGACACTGAATTATATTGTCAAAACCGAAATACCAAGATCAGATCTTGGGAGTTCAATTAATTCATTCATTGATAATCTTTCTGCACAGGCGTCTGCTTTTGGTATTAAATACAAAGTCTCAGATGTTCTGAAGGTTAATGTAAAGGTAACAGGTACTTTCAGCAAGCCGGTAGTTGCTCCATTTTTCGGAAATACATCTGGTGGGAACACAGGAGGTGTGAATGCATCTGCAAAAGAAACCGTAAAACAGACAATAGATAATACAGTCGATAAATCAAAGGAAAAAGCAAGAGCTGAAGCTGAGATGCAGGGCGCTAAACTTGTTAAAGATGCAGAGGACAGGGGACAGCAGTTAAGGGATGAAGCAGCAAAAAAAGCGGAACAAATACGGCAGGAGGCTGAAGTACAGGCTCGGAAAATGATTGATGGAGCTTCAACTAAAGGGCCCATTGCAAAGATGGCTGCACAGAAAGGAGCCGATGGTATCAGAAAAACTGCTGATAAAAGTGCTGACCAGGTTGTTCAGACAGTAGATGTTCAGGCTAATAAACTGGTTGAAGAGGCTAAGGCTAAAAGCGATGAGCTGATAAAAAATATATGACATAAAAAAGGCTGTCCGAAAACAGCCTTTTTTATGTTAAAATTTTTTCTCCCTGATTCTGGCTTTTTTACCGGTAAGATCGCGAAGGTAAAATATCCTTGCCCTGCGGACTTTTCCGTGTTTATTCACTTCTATCTTGTCAATAAACGGTGAGGCAATTGGAAATATTCTTTCAACACCGATATTTCCCGACATTTTCCTTACTGTAAAAGTTTCGGTATGCTTTTCTCCACTTCTCTGAATCACAACGCCACGAAACTGCTGGATTCTCTCCTTATTGCCTTCTTTTATCTTATAATGGACGGTAACGGTATCACCTGCTACGAATTTCGGAAATTCATTTTTTACCGCAAATTCTTTCTCAACAACATTCATTAAATTCATCTCGCAAAGTATTTTGTATTCTCAGTTTGGTTTCAAAAATCAGGTCGCAAATTTACAAATAAAAATTTGATAATCCTCAATCTGTTATAAAAAGTTTTTAAATCATCCTGGGTTAAGGTTAAGGTTAAGGTTAAGGTTAAGGTTAAGGTTAAGGCAAAGATGTTACTGGCGGTTACAGGTAAGAGACTTGCAATACGCATTCTCCACTCAACCTCAACCTTCTTTTTACTTTTGCCTTTCGCCTTTAACCTTTACCTAGTGTCCTGCCACTGAAGGAACAAGCAATTTATTTCCTGTATCCTGAATAACTGATTTCTTCCAGGCATCTGAATAACCTGGCTGAAGAGGCATTACAGGATTACCCCAGCGATTCCTTTCAAATTTTCCGTCCTTTTCTTTTTTAATATTGCCATCAATATATTTTACAAGAAGGTATTCACTTAATGCTTTCCATTGTTTAAAAGTATTCTTAGCCATTTCCCCTGAATAATTAGTAAGATATCCCTTTGCAAGATTCAAATCTTTAGCAGACAATTTAAGTGCTTCAGTATCAATAGAATCTGTTTTAGATATGTATCTGGTTTCCAGTTGTTTCTGCACTTTTTGTGCATCAGCACTCATGAGATCATAACGCATATAGCAGAAGTTGGCAACCGTATTAAATAACCAGAAAGCTGAAGTAGGAGAATAAGTAAGCATATCGCCATTTCCAACTTTGAAACATTCAGGGACTTCAGTTATTCCGCAATACATCGGTGTGAAAACAGTAGTTGCTGCATCATCTACTCCAAACCAGAATATACCTCCGATGGGATCAGGCAACCAATTACGACATTCAGCAACAAATACGAAACCGGTTTGCTGTGTGGCCACTGTTCTTTCGTTACAATATTCCGGAGCGTTTTTATCTCCTGGTACTTTCCACTCAAGCGGACGCCAACGATAGGGAAGACCGAATGAACCTGCTCCAATATCTTTTCTCATATCAAGAGCTGTTCCTTCAAGATGATCCCTCATGAAATTCATCATATCATAATCGGAAATTTTATGGTCAGGCTTGATCCACAGAGGCATACGTCTGCTTAAATCATGTCCGGAAACATAGTTGAAATACTGATTCATATCTGCATTGACTGATTTGAAGAATGACCAGACACGAACTTCGCAAAAACGTGCTCCTGAAAAAGTTATAGGATTATAAGTGTCAGAGAAACTGAATTCAGCATCTTTTCCATTAAATAACTTTTTGTTCCTGGCGAATTCGATCACATCATACGCATAAACGCATTCAACATTAGGATCTGATACCCTGTTAAGTTCTTTTGAACTGATTGCGATGCTATTCTTTTTACCCGTGGATAGCGGGAAAGTCTGTATCCTTGCCTGGTTTGCGTGGCCGGAAATATATCCGTCAGGAATGCGACGTGCTACCCATACTGCACCTTTATTGTCATGACCTTTGCCAATAATTTCAAAAATCCATGCTTCATTCGGATCAGCTATTGAAAATGACTCACCTTCACTGGCATAACCATATTCAGATACCAGATCAGACATAACTTTTATAGCTTCCCTTGCATTTTTAGCTCTTTGAAGTGTCAGATATATAAGACTGCCATAATCTATGATGGCTGTCGTATCCACGAGAGTTTCACTTCCACCATAAGTAGTTTCACCGATAGCGAGCTGATGTTCATTCATGTTCCCGACTACAGAATAGGTATGCGCTACCTGACTGATTTTTCCCATATACTTACCGCTATCCCACTCATAAACATCAACCATACTGCCTTGTGGATAGTCTCTTGCCGGCCAATAATATAACTCACCATATAATTGATGTGAGTCTGCAGAATATGATATCATTGTTGATCCTTTTGCGGATGCACCTTTAGTCACAAGAAAATTTGTACAGGCATTTATTATTTGCTTCGGTAGCAAAAATGATAAGATTAACAACAATATCAGTACAGATAGTTTTTTCATAAAAAATCACTATTAGTTATTTTAAAAAAGTTTTTGAATTAAAGAACCACAAAGGTAACAAGCCTAAGAAAATTTCAAAGGATATTTCAGATCAATTTCAGAATATTGATTATGCTTCTTATCATATCAGGGTCGGTAACCTTTCTGGAAAATTCAGAAATGCCGGCAGTGCCACCCAGCAACTCAATACGATTTGCACCGGCATTTTATGCATCTATGGCCGAAGCAGAGCTAGGCGAAGCCAAAATCAATATTTTTGTATTCAGGGGTCGAGCATTTATATAAAAGTAACATTTTTTTCTGTATAATTGTGCTGAATAAAAATTTAAAAATTATGAAACCAACTCTATTAGTTCTGGCTGCAGGAATGGGCACACGCTATGGTGGTAATAAGCAACTTGATGAAGTAGGACCTTCCGGCGAAACGATAATTGACTATTCTATTTATGATGCAGTTCGCGCTGGGTTTGGTAAAATAGTTTTTGTGATTAGACGTGATATAGAGGAACAGGTAAAAGAAAGATTTGTAAAAAGGCTGAAAGATAAAATTGAGGTTGATTATGTTTTCCAGGAGATTCCAAATCTACCGGAAGGTGTAAAGGTCTCTCCTGAAAGGCAAAAACCATGGGGAACCAGTCACGCAATCCTTGTTACCGCAAAAAAAATTAAGGAACCATTCGGTGTAATAAATGCTGATGATTATTATGGTGTTGAGTCTTTTAAAATCCTTCATGATTTTTTGGTTAATGATAAGGACCCGAATTGCTATTGTATTGTCGGATACAAAATGGGAAATACCTTGTCCGATCATGGTCATGTAAACAGGGGAGTCTGCGGAGTAGGAGCAGATGGGCTCCTAAAAAATATTGTAGAAACACGTCAGATTGAGAAAACGCCTGAAGGTGCAAAAGCTCTCTTACCCGATGGAAAATTCCAAAAGTATACCGGGAATGAGGTAGTATCTATGAATCTGTGGGGTTTTAAACCATCCTGCTTTGATTTCCTTGGCAAAGAGTTCAGAAATTTCATTAACAGAAGTGGGATGGATCTCAAAGCGGAACTTGACATTCCTACTTCCATCGATAAATTCGTTAAGAATGGTGAAATAACGATTAAGATCTTAATGAGTAATGAAAGATGGTTTGGTGTCACCTATCGCGAAGATAAACCATTTGTTGTTGAGAGTATCAATAATATGATTAACAGAGGAATCTACCCTGTAAAAATAAATTAAATCAATTGGTTGAAAAAACCTATTACGGCTTAGCTTAATACTGGTTTTTTAGGTGTTAAAAGCACTTTGCCTTTTGCCACTTGTCTTGCCTGGTAACGACTTCTTGCTTCTTCAGGATCAGCTCCAACTGCGATATATATCTTTGTTCTGTGATTTATCACAACTTCCTGCATTTTGCTAATATCAGGTGTCTTATAAACTATCTGTTTTCTTTCTTGCATAATACTACTCCATTCAATTATTTAATTATAGTTTGTTAACAATTCTAGCGTTTATAAGTGTTCACTTTACATATGAAAATATTTGTATTGTAAGCACATTTTGAAAATGCTTTTGGTCATTATTATCTATATAAATGTAATTGAAGTGTTAAGAGATATTCCTCTGTTCGCCTGAAATTGTCACCGAACTTTTAAATAGATGCTATTCTATTTATTATCTTAACTGAGGTACAAATAATATGTCCTAGAACACTAATATGATAACACCCAACAGATGGTAATGTTTACATGATGTGTCAAAGATAGTCAAATTTAATGTTATTTCCGGTTTTTAAGAAACATTTAACAAATTAACACTCTGCCATATGATCCGGTTTAGCGGTTGTCAGGAAAGACGAAATGATCTTTTAGAAAGCCTTTGATTGGTACTCCTACCAAATAAAATCACAATTGTAGTAACTGATATTATCCTTATTGTCAGTTACTTTTAGGGACAGTTTGTGTTTTGTTCCCTTTGTGATTCTCTTATCATCTAATCTGTAAATCAGAAGATCATTTTTCTGATCATATTCAAATAAAGCCCATTTTCCGTCAATTGATGGCTCGTAAGATTTTATTCCGGAAAGGTCATCTTTAACTTTGATTCTTATCTCCTTCTTTCCGGAAAGATTTGAGCCTGAAACCAGTCCATTCGCTGTTATAACTGGTGGAATAGTGTCGATTCCGACAAAGAATTTACCAAAAGAGAGGACTTCAGCAGTGAGATATGATCCAGCCCATACAGTGTTCATCGCGCTCTTTTTCTGATCATCGTCCAACTGTACTATCAGCATTTTTGACTCTTTTCCGGCAGGAATAGATCTTGGTCTTATTGATAATATATAAGCCTTGTGGACAGGCGTGAATTTATTATGAATATAATGCAAATCTGATAGCATCTCACTGGTGCCTTCATTTTTTTTATAAGAAAAGTATAGTGTGTCATAAAGCGCTCCTTCAGGAATGCTTATTGAGATATCCTCTGTTGAAAACTTATTGATTCTGTTGTAAGGCATTATTTTAAGGTTTTTATAACTAACACTTTGCCCAGTCTTCAACTTTTCAGATTGAGCCTTTATTTGAAATGACAATGTTGATTTGTTATTCTGGACATCGGTAACAATTATTTTAACCTGATGTTGCCTGTCATCATTGAAGTTAAATACCCCCTTGTTAACGACATTTTTATAAACACTCAATTTATCATTAGGCAAAACAAAGGCCCTTTCAATATATATGTTATCCTTCATATATGTTTCATAATCAATATGACTGTTAATATACCTTGATTCATTGAATGAAAAACCATCCATAATATATTTAAAAATTGAAATACTGTCAACAGACAATTCAATTGAATAAACAGCACATTTGTTGTAGCTGTCATTCAGCAGATCATATGTTTTTATCCCAAATCCGGCTAGTCCGCTGATTAATATTTCGTTTCCCGCAGGTACAGAATAAACACCATTCCCTCCTGTAACATTTATCATCTTTGTTACATTCTCGTCATTAATTACTGTATGGCGGTTAATAGGGTATATTACTAGTTTTTCAATAACAGGTGGTATATTGTCGACCGTTCCAAACTCGAAAAGTAGCGGATTGATAGGTATTTCACTATCTGATTTTCTTATTTCAAAGTGAAGATGAGGACCAGCAGAACTGCCTGAATTCCCTGAATAGCCAATAAGCTCACCTTGTTTAACCGGAAATTCTTCTTTTGCAGGAAACAAGGTAATTGGGAAGCTCTTTTTTTCATATTGTTGGTCTTTGACATAATCCTCAATTTCGTTAGTAAAACTGTCTAGGTGACCATAAACCGTTGAATAACCTGAAGGATGCCTGATATACAATACTTTCCCAAATCCTCCCGGAGAAACACTGATTCTGTAGATATATCCATCAGCTGCAGCCACAACTTCTTTTCCTGTAACACCCTGTGTTTTAATGTCCAATCCTGAGTGAAAATGGTCTATTCTTAATTCGCCGAAATTTGCTGACAATAAGATAGGTATCTTAACCGGTGAAATAAATATTGATTTATTTTTTTGAAAGTTATTTAAGGTACTGAAGAACAATATACTAATAATATAAAATCTTAATAATATCATCATTATTGATTTTTAAACTTACAGAGATGCAAAGCTATACTTCTGGTTCATTCAGACAAACTATTTCAGTCAATTTTTTGAAAATATCATTAACAATGTTAATTTTGTACTAAAGATTGAATTATGTCCGGTCAGGGTTACGAAGAATTAATAATTTTAAACAGAAAACTGGATGAATTGTTGAATCGATATAATAACCTTAATACTGAAGTAACCAATCTCAAAAACGGAAATGATGTGTTGAAAGCCATGCTTCATGACCGGGAAGAAAAAATGAAAGAAGTAGAAATTAAATACGAACGAATTAAATTATCAGGAGCATTGTTGGGTGAAGGTGAAAACGCCCTTGAAGCGAAGAAAAAAATTACAAAATTAGTGCGGGAAATTGACAGATGTGTTGCTCTTTTAAACAGATAAGATATAATAATGGATGATAAGCTTTCAATAAGGGTCAATGTAGCGGACAGATATTATCCATTGAAGGTGGAACGGGAAAACGAAGAGAAGATCAGGAAAGCAGCCAGGATGATTAATGAAAAGGTGTTGCAATATAAGCAGCGGTACACCGATAAAGATGTACAGGACTTTTTGGCAATGGCTTCCCTGCAATATGTGATTAAACTCACAGAAGAAGAAGAAAAACTTGAAAACGATTATCTTCCTGATGCCTTAAAAGAACTGATACAAAAAATTGATTCAGTTCTTGAATTAAAAGAGTAAAAGCGTTCTTTAAAATATAAATAAAATTGCCCGCATTGTTTCTTCATTCATTTTTGAAACTCAACAGTTAAAACTTTGGAGCAACTCTTAGTTCAGGTAGAACAGGCCTCATCCCGATTCGTCGGGCTTCCTACGGGAACAGTGGACGTTCGAACTGGATTAGTAGCTCCAACCATTCAGATATGGGGTTTTATAAAAGCTGAAGGAACTTTGCGGGTTTTTTATTAAATATATATACACTAACACGATAAATGATGACATTAATAATAGGAACATTAAGTAACGGACTGTTAATAGTCTTTTGTATTACGGCCCTTGTTATTGGTTTTGGTGCCTCATACTTTATTTGGCAATTGGTTTTGAAGAATAAAAGCCGAAAAATAATTAGTGAAGCTGAAACTGAAGCTGAAGTAATAAGGAAGGAGAAGATTCTTCAGGCTAAAGAGAGATTTCTTCAACTCAAAACGGAACATGAGAAGGTTATTAATGAAAAGAACAGCAGGATCGGTCAGGTAGAAGGAAGAATTAAACAAAAAGAATTGACTCTTTCCCAGAAACTTGAAGAGACTCAACGCAAAAAGAATGAAGCCGATGCTATACGTGAAAATCTTACATCACAGCTTGACCTGGTAGAAAAAAAGTCCGAAGAGTTAGCCCGTCTTCATAAGCAGCAGGTTGATCAACTTGAGGCTATTTCCGGTTTTTCTGCCGAAGAGGCAAAGAATCATCTTATAGAATCTTTGAAGGAGGAAGCAAAAACCGGAGCTATGTCGTATGTAAACGAGATATTGGATGAAGCAAAAATGACTGCCAACAAAGAAGCTAAAAGGATCGTAGTTCAGACAATCCAGAGGGTCGCAGCAGAGAATGCCATTGAAAATGCTGTAACGGTATTTCACATAGAGTCAGATGAGATGAAAGGACGTATTATTGGTCGTGAAGGTAGAAATATCCGTGCCCTTGAGGCAGCAACCGGAGTCGAAATTATTGTCGACGATACACCTGAAGCAATAGTCCTTTCTGCTTTTGATCCGATAAGGAGGGAAGTTGCAAGGCTGGCACTTCACCAGCTGGTAACAGATGGCAGAATACATCCGGCCAGAATTGAAGAGATGGTTGAGAAAACCAGGAAACAGGTGGAGGAGGAGATACTTGAAGTAGGAAAAAGAACTACTATTGATTTGGGAATACATGGATTACACCCTGAGCTTATAAGGTTGATTGGTAAGATGAAATACCGGTCGTCATATGGTCAGAATCTTCTTATGCACTCGCGTGAGGTAGCTAACCTATGCTCGATTATGGCAGCAGAGCTTGGGCTGAATTCAAAACTAGCAAAAAGGGCCGGACTTCTTCACGATATTGGAAAAGTTCCAGATGATGAACCAGAATTGCCTCACGCAATATTAGGGATGAAAATGGCTGAAAAATACAAGGAGAAACCTGAGATTTGCAATGCAATAGGTTCTCATCACGATGAAACGGAGATGACCACTCTGATCGCTCCAATAGTCCAGGTTTGTGATGCTATTTCCGGTGCCCGTCCTGGTGCACGAAGAGAGGTGGTTGAATCATATATTAAAAGATTAAAGGAACTTGAATCGCTTGCTCTGCAGTACCCTGGCGTTATGAAAACTTATGCTATACAGGCTGGAAGAGAACTTCGGGTTATTGTCGGAGCCGAAAAAGTTACTGATAAAGAAGCAGAAAGTCTTTCATTTGAAATTGCCAGAAAAATTCAGAACGAAATGACATATCCCGGACAGATAAAAATAACTGTAATCCGCGAAACAAGATCGGTGAATTACGCCAAATAGCCTGATATAATTTCAAGATTCGATGCCGCAGATAAAATTGATTAACATTGTTGGTGCGAGACCTCAAATAATAAAAGCTTCAGCTATAAGCAGGGCAATTAGGAAACATTTTTCAAAGGATATTACAGAAATCATTGTTCATACTGGCCAGCATTATGACAAGGAGATGTCTGAGATTTTTTTCGACGAGCTTGAAATTCATAAACCCCATTATAATCTTGGCGTTGGTTCAGCGGTCCACGGACGCCAAACCTCAATGATGATTACCGGGATTGAAGAGGTTCTACTAAAGGAAAAACCTGATTGTGTTTTGCTGTACGGCGACACAAACTCAACCCTGGCGGGGGCACTAGCCGCCTCTAAGCTTCACTTTCCTGTTATTCATATTGAGGCCGGTCTGAGGTCATTCAATAAAACCATGCCAGAAGAATTAAACAGAATAATGAGTGACCATTCATCGACACTTCTTTTTGCTCCTACAAATGCAGCATTTAAGAACCTTATTGCTGAAGGATTCAGACCTGAAAACAGTCCGCCCTATACTATAGATAATCCAAAGATCTATCTTACAGGTGATATAATGTACGATAATACGTTATTTTTTGCAGGACTTGCGGAAAAAAAGAAGGCAACATTTCTTGAAAAAATATCACTGGTGAGGAATGATTATATTCTTGTCACAATCCATAGAGATACTAATACAGATGATATAGTGCGGCTTGAAGAAATTCTCGTCACTCTTAAAACCCTGGCTGAAGAAAGAGATATTATTCTTGTAATGCCATTACACCCAAGGACAATTAAATCGCTTAAAACCAAACTTGAATGCCTTTTTGATGAGCTTAGCCATTGCATGCATGTTAAGATTATCCCTCCGGTTTCATTCCTTGAAATGATTCTACTGGAGAAAAACTGCAGGATAATTGTGACTGATTCGGGAGGCGTTCAGAAAGAATCCCATTTTTTTAAAAAGCCATGTATTGTGCTCAGGAAAGAAACTGAATGGATTGAACTAGTGAAAAATGGAACTGCAAAGCTTGTAGGTGCCGATCCGGGACTTATCAGAAATGAGTTTTTTAGTTTTATGGATTCACATTCAAATCTTGAATATCCTGGTTTTTATGGTGATGGAAAAACAGCTGAATTTATTTTGAATGAAATACTCCTGATGTTCGAAAAAGAGCCCCATTTATAATGTTAAATTCTGTTAAAATATGTAATTTTGCTTTTTTCAACTGCTGATGGAACGAATGTTAAGGGATAGTAAAGTGTTGGTCACTGGTGGAGCAGGTTTTATTGGCTCAAATCTTGTAGAGTCTTTCTTACTTTCCGGAAATTCAGTTGTTTGTCTTGATAATTTTTCAACAGGGAAAAGAGAAAATCTTAGAGCATTCACAAACAATCCAAAGTTCAAACTTATTGAGGGTGATATACGTAATTATGACGACTGTTTAAAGGCACTCGAAAATACTGATATTGTCTTCCATCAGGCAGCACTGGGATCGGTGCCCCGGTCTATAAAAGATCCGGTCTCATCCACCGATGTAAATATTGGGGGTTTTGTGAAAATGCTTTTTGCATCAATAGAATCAGGGATTAAAAGATTTATCTATGCAGCAAGTTCTTCCACTTATGGGGATCATCCGGATTTGCCAAAAGTCGAAGATAAGATTGGTTCTCCATTATCTCCTTACGCAATAACCAAATATGTTGATGAGCTTTTTGCCGATAATTTTTTTAAAACTTATGGTATTAATGTAATCGGATTAAGATATTTTAATGTCTTTGGCAAGCATCAGGATCCTGATGGTGCGTATGCAGCAGTGATACCAAAATTTGTGAAGATGCTTATGAAACATGAGGTGCCTTTAATCAATGGGGATGGAACGGTTTCTCGTGACTTTACATATATTGATAACGTAGTGCAGGTTAATCACCTTGCAGCTCTTGTTAAAAATAAAGAGGCACTTAACCAGGTTTATAATGTAGCTCATGGGGAGAGGACTACTCTTAACCAGCTTTTTCAGATTATTCGTGAGATCGCAGGTAAATATGATAAGGAAATTTTAACTATTGAACCTCTTTATGGATCTGCCAGGGCTGGCGATATACCTCATTCATTGGCCTCAATAGATAAAGCAAAAAAGTTGCTTGGTTATTCTCCGGTATTAAATGTCAGGATGGGTCTCGAAGAAGCAGTGAAATGGTTCTGGAATAATTTGTAACATTTGTTACAATATGCATCACAAAAAACACATAGTCAGACATATACAAGTATCAGTTATGTGACTGACGAAGCGATAGCATACTTGATGTCTTGGTTTAATCATTTTAATTTTACCTTCACATTTTTGCAAATAATGACTAATTTCACATTTACATATCTTCATATATGATCGAAACACTTAAAGGAAAGGTTATTAAGATATTTAAAAATCACTCTTTACCGCGTTGGTTAGTCTTTCTAATTGATTCAGTTACAGTCTTCTTTTCTTTCCTTTTTGCCTATATGTTGAGATACAATTTTGAAGTCTATACTTTTGATATTTCAACGGTGTTCAGGCAAGCATTCCTCGTATTAATAGTATATGCAATATTCATTTTAGTATTCAAATCCTATTCAGGAATGATAAGGCATACCACTATCAGGGATACTTATAAAATCATTATAACAAACTTTACTGCACTGGCAGTTCTGCTTTTCGTTACTATTATGAGCAGGCATTTTGAATGGAGCGCTATTTTTAATATACCAATATCAATTCTTCTTATTCATTCCGGAGCTGTTACAATTCTTCTTTTCTTTTTCAGGGTATTTGTAAAAATATTCTATGAGTTTGCATCATCCTCTTCACACGATCGTAAAAATGTATTGATCTATGGATATGGTGAAATGGGTATTCTTGTAAAGAGACTTATTGAAGGAGATCCCAAAAATCAGTACAGGCTTAAGGGCTTTATCGATGATGACAAAAAGATACAGGGGAAAAAAGTTGATGGTTATAATGTTTTCTCAAGACAAATTATAACAAAGGATTTTATTGAAAATGAAAATATTAAGGTTTTTATTATTGCAATAAATAAGATTTTACCGGCTAAGAAAAAGGAAGTGATTGAATCTATGATCGGGTTTGGTTGTGAAATACTTGATACACCATCATTTGATACATGGATGAACGGTCACCTGGAAGTTAAAAACCTTAAGAAAGTTGAATTTGAAGATCTCCTGGGCAGAGATCAAATTACTCTCGATCTTGAAAAAATACAAAAAGGATTAATTGGAAAGACAATCCTAATCACTGGTGGTGCGGGATCAATAGGTTCTGAGATTGCCAGGCAGCTTACACGTTTCAATACAAGACGTCTTATTCTTATTGACCAGGCTGAGACTCCATCGTTTTACCTTGGGGAAGAGTTAAAAAATAAATTCCCTGGCTGTAACTGCAGGATGATCATCGGTGATGTCACAAGACCGGAATATATGGAAGAAATCTTCAGAAAGTACAAACCTGAAATTGTTTTTCATGCGGCGGCCTATAAACATGTTCCTATGATGGAAGTACATCCTCACGAAGCATTCAGGGTCAACGTTGGTGGAACAAAAATAATTTCTGAACTGGCAGTAAAATACAAAGCGGAAAAATTCGTAATGATATCTTCCGATAAGGCAGTGAACCCAACTAACGTGATGGGCGCAACCAAGAAGATTTGTGAGTTACTTGTTCATGCAGAGTCTAGACGTAAAGGGATTAAGACACAATTTATAACTACACGTTTCGGTAATGTACTTGGATCAAACGGTTCCGTAATTCCTCTTTTCAATAAGCAGATAGCAGATGGTGGACCAGTAACTATTACACATCCGGATATAACTCGCTTTTTCATGACTATCCCTGAAGCATGTCAGTTAGTGCTTGAGGCCGGGTTCATGGGTAATGGTGGAGAAATATATGTTTTTGATATGGGGGAGCCGGTGAAGGTTTTAGACATAGCAATAAATCTGATACGATTATCGGGTTTAGAACCATTTAAAGATATTGAAATTAAATATGTTGGATTGCGTCCTGGTGAGAAGCTATTTGAGGAACTCTTTTCAGAAGATGAACCAATGATACCCACACATAATACCAAGATCAGTATAGCTCAGGTGGCCGACAATGATTTTGAAACAATCAATACAAAGATTGATAGGATTCTCGGTTCTCTTAACAAAATGTCCGAAATGGGGGTAATTGAAGAGATGATGGAGATTGTCCCAGGATACACAAGTAATTTTGTAGCAACTCTCTAAGGTAAGAGTTAAAGTTGAAAGGTTAAAGTTAATTTAAGACAAAAGACAAAAGGAATAAAATAAAAGTGGAAGAGAAAAAGTAAAAATTCATCACTTTCCATGAATAATCTAAAGAAAGTCTTCGTTAGCGGTTGTTTTGACATTCTCCATTCAGGACATATTGCTTTTTTAAAAGAAGCTGCACAATTCGGGAATTTGTATGTGGGTTTGGGATCAGATAAGACGATATATGACCTGAAAGGACGTAAAACCATCAACTCTGAAGAAGAACGGCTTTATATGCTTGAAGCATTGTCATGTGTTCATAAAGTCACAATTAATAAAGGAAGTGGGATACTTGATTTTTTTGATGATATGAAGGTTCTTAAACCGGATATTTTCGTAGTAAATGAGGATGGACATACGCCTGATAAAGAACAGATTTGTAAAGATTTGGGAATTGAATATAAGGTACTAAAAAGAATTCCATATGCAAATTTACCGGTCCGGTCATCAACATCTTTAAGAAAAGAAACTCCGATTCCTTACAGGATTGATCTTGCAGGAACGTGGATTGACCAGCCTTATGTATCAAAGTTTTGTGCCGGCTGGGCAATAACAGCATCAATAGAACCAACAATTGAATTTAATGAGCGTTCCGGTATGGCGACTTCAACAAGAAAGAAGGCAATTGAATTATGGAATGACAAACTTCCAATGGAGAATCCGGAGAAACTTGCAATGATCCTCTTCAGGTATGACAATGACCCTGGGACTAAAGATGTAAGCGGATCACAGGATTCAATTGGTATCACACTACCAGGTATAAACCGGTTTTTTTATGACGAGGCAAAATACTGGCCATCAAAATTTGAGACAATATCAGATCGTTCAATAATTAAATGGCTTGAAGAACGGCTTTATATGGTTACCCTTTGGCCAAGACCGGCTGATTTTGTTGTGCTTGAAAACACAAATATATCTGTTGAGAACGTTAAAAAGTTGAAAGACGCCTCTGAAATGGCTTGGGAGGGGCTGACAAAAAAAGATATTGAAATTTTCACTAAAGGATTCTCTGACTCTTTTAGTTCCCAGGTGAAAATGTTTCCTAAAATGATGAATGATAAAATTGCCAAAGTCATTGACAGTTACAGAGATAAAGCACTATCCTGGAAATTATCCGGTGCAGGTGGAGGTGGTTATCTGATACTGATCAGTGAAGAGGAAATTCCAAACGCAATTAAAGTAAAGATTCGGATAAAAGATTATTGGATATAATTTTGTTTAAGCTTTTGCAAACAATCAGATAAAATGGAAAAAGTTGCATTAATATCGGGCATAACAGGACAGGATGGCTCTTATCTTACTGAATTATTATTAGATAAAGGATATTTTGTTCATGGGATTATCAGGCGATCTAGCTCATTTAATACTTTCAGAATAGATCATATTTATAATAATCCTGAATTTATAAATAAAAGGTTTTTTCTGCATTATGGAGATTTAACTGATTCGAGTAACTTAAACCGGTTGGTTGAGAAGATTCAACCGACCGAAATTTACAACCTGGGAGCACAATCTCATGTCCAGGTATCTTTTGAAGTGCCAGAATATACTGCTGAGGTTGACGGTGTTGGAACTCTTCGTTTCCTGGACGCCATTAAAGAAACAGGTTTAAAAACTCGTTTTTATCAGGCCTCAACATCTGAACTTTATGGTAAAGTGCAAGAGAATCCCCAAACTGAGAAAACTCCATTTTATCCCCGAAGCCCCTATGCTGCAGCAAAATTATATGCATATTGGATTGTAGTTAATTACAGAGAAGCATATAACGTATTTGCTTCCAACGGAATCCTTTTTAATCATGAAAGTGAACGGAGAGGTAAGACCTTTGTCACTCGTAAGATCACGGTTGCTGCTTCAAAGATTATTCTTGGACAGCAGGAAAGATTATTACTGGGAAATCTCGACTCTAAACGAGATTGGGGTTATGCACCGGAATATGTTGAAGGAATGTGGCGTATCCTTCAGGCATATAAGCCTGATGATTTTGTTTTAGCAACTAATGAAACACATTCAATACGTGAATTTGTTGAAGAGACTTTTAAAGCATTAGGAGAAGAAATTATTTGGAGCGGGTCAGGGATTAATGAAAAGGGTATTTTGAAATCTTCAGGTAAAGATGTTGTAGGCATTGATCAACGCTATTTCCGGCCGACAGAAGTCGATATCCTGATCGGGTATCCGGCTAAAGCAAAAGAAATACTTGGCTGGGAATCCAAAATTACTTTCAAAGAATTGGTCAAAATTATGGTTGATTCAGATTTTGAAAAAGTAAAAAGACGTATTGACTAATTTTAAATTATTATGGACAAAACAAGTAAAATATACATTGCAGGTCATAATGGAATGGTCGGCAGTGCAATTGGCAGGAATTTAACCACTCAGGGGTATAATAATCTTGTATATACTCCATTTCCTCCGTTTGACCTTACTAATCAGAAAATAGTTGGTGAGTTTTTTAAAAAAGAAAAGCCTGAATATGTTTTTCTGGCAGCAGCCAAAGTGGGAGGTATTATGTCAAATAATACTTATCGGGCTCAGTTTCTGTATGAAAACTTAATGATACAAAATAATATAATCCATCAGAGTTATTTACATGGGGTTAAGAAATTATTGTTTCTTGGCAGTTCTTGCATTTATCCCGGAAATTGTCCACAGCCTATAAAAGAAGAATATTTATTGACCGGAGAACTTGAATATACCAACGAACCGTATGCAATTGCAAAAATTTCCGGAATTAAGATGTGTGAATCGTATAACATACAATACAAGACGAATTTTATTTCTGTTATGCCAACAAACCTTTACGGTCAAAATGATAATTACAATCTTGAGACATCTCATGTCCTTCCCGCATTAATACGTAAAATGCATTTAGGTAAATGCCTGGAAAACAATGATTGGGATATGCTCCGGAAAGATTTAAAAAAATATCCGATTGAAGATGTAAATGATAAAGGTTCCGAAAGGGTGATATTAGAGAAGCTCGCAAAGTTTGGTATAGAACATTCATTACCAAACTTCGCAAACCGAAAACCGCAAACCCCGAACCCGGTTTCAATCACTCTTTGGGGAACAGGAAGTCCTTATCGCGAATTTTTATACGTCGATGATTTAGCTGATGCCTGTGTTTTTTTAATGCAGAAAATAGATTTTAGAGATTTAATTGTACAAGGCGGACGAGTTCTTAATACGCATATTAATATTGGGACGGGCCGTGATCTTACGATAAAAGAACTTGCGCTGTTGATTAAAGGTATAGTTGGGTTTATGGGTCAACTTAAATGGGATAATTCTAAACCTGATGGCACTTATCGTAAACTACTCGATGTTTCTAAAATTAATCAGTTGGGGTGGAAGGAAAAAGTCAGCTTGAGAGAGGGTATTGATATGATTTACGGAAAATATTCTGCATAATTAAGAACTGTTGAATTAGGCAAGAATGGTCATATTAATTACTGCAAAATTCAATTAATCCTAATTCATCATCTGAAGTTTCAATATTATGCCCGGATTCTTTATGGATATTAATAGGCAGTAAGAAGGTATTAATAGTGAAGTTCAAATCTAGCATTGATTTGTGGTGCCCACGGCTCTCCATGATCCATCTGCGGGTTCATGACTATATTATTCTTCTGATCCTGATCAGTCTCAGTTTTAACCTGGGTGCACAAAGGTTAGTGGTGGATAATTCTAACTTTTTTTATCAGATTTCTCCGATATATGATTTTAAACAAAGTATTATCAGTCTGACATTTGATGATGGATATATTACTCAGTTTACAGTAGCACTTCCTCTTTTGAAAGAAAGGAATATACCTGCAACATTTTATGTAATTACTGATAGACTTGATAGTGTAACAAGGAGCTTAATTTCAGAAAATATTTCTCAGGAATTTGAAATCGGATCGCATACAGTTACTCATGCTGATTTAGTAAAAACAGGAAGTGAAAATGCTAAAATGGAATTATTGAATTCCCGTTCATTTTTACAAAGAAATTTTGGATTGAACGCAGGATTAACGATGAGTTATCCATGGGGGATATATAATAGATCTGTAGAGCAAGTAGCTAAAAGCATATATTTAGCTGCACGTTCGACTGATCCAGGATACAATTCATTCTATACTTTGGATAGATATGCTCTCAAAACGCAAAGCTTCGATATGCATACCGAAGTCTACAGAGCGAATCAATGGATCGATTATGCAATTCAAAACCATCTTTGGTTGGTGGAAATGATACATGGAATTAACAAAATAGGTTACTCGCCAATAGACTCTAATGTACTCTCAGAACACTTAGATTATATTAAAAAAGTTGAAGATAATATTTGGTGCAGCACAGTCAGTAATGTAATAAAATACATTAATGAGTCGAAGAAGACGAAAGTTGAATGCGATTTTTGTAATGATACTATTTTCAAAATCAGGATTAATGATTATATGGATGATTCGGTATATAACCAGACATTATCTCTAAGAATTAAGGTCCCCAATAATTGGAATAATATCACGATATCCAATATTGAAAACATAAAAACAGAAATCAGCAATAAAAGCCAGTTTATTCTTTTCAATGCATTACCTGATAATCAATTATTAACAATCAGACCAGGATCAATATCTGTCCCCGAAAAGGAATCCGGAATCCGTTTAGTTTATCTAAGTGCTAATCCTTTCTTTGATAATATAAAATTAGCTATCGAGGTTTTTGATCAAAGAGATATTGATATTATTTTATGTGATATTAATGGCAAATTATTAATTCATCAGAAAGAAAAGAATGCATTTGGTGTGATTAACCTGTTTTTTGATACTTTCGGAATAAGTAACGGAGTATATATTTTAAGGGTGAGTAGTGATAGGGGTGATTTGATTATTAAAAAACTGGTAAAAATCTAATCTGTTTCAACTTTACTATTGTACATAAACTTGGACAGTCGGCCGTGTTTAACTTTTTTTGAAACTTTAGCTTAAAATTCAATGACCAAATCCAATATATATTGAACAATTTTGCACTTCGTCAGGGAGCAGATGCCATTTGTGAGAAGCCATTGGTATTAAACCCATGGGATATAAAAAAAACTTATTAGCTTAAAATATATTATATGACTATCGGTTATGAGTAATAATATTTTGATAATTGGTAGTTACACAGGCAATTAGCAGTCTGTCAAATAATTGATCTCCAAAATTTCTTCGATTTACTTTATAACAAAACTCATCCAGATAATTTTGAGAGTATTTCTTTGAAATCATATGATGCACTCCCAGCATGGTCCGTTTAGCATTGGCAATCATAGTATGAACCCATGGTAATACTTTCCCAGATTCTTTAGGATTAACATTCTGCGGTATATGGCACCAGACCTGATCTTTAATTTTTGAGTAACTTCTATAGTTATCTGTTTTCACGACTGAATCATATTTAATATTTTCCAAGACTTTTTCTCCAACTGTTTGTCCTTTAAGATTATCAACTACAACCATTCTTACAAATCTGAATTTTGTTGGTTTATTGTATTTCTTGGTAGTTTTAAAGTCGTGCACTGTTGAAGCCATTATCATTACAGTAGTTTGTTTTTGACTACCTCGTCCACGCTTTTTGGGAATAGATTTCTCATCATCATCTTTTTCTGTATCAACGCTTTCGAAATATCCTTCATCTAACTCAACGATTTTATCCAATTGGTACTTACTATCTCTGGATCCCATTGTAATCCTTATCTTTTGCAACATATACCAGATTGGTTCGTAAAATTTATGCCCAATTTGTCTTTGTAATTCCAATGCAGAAAAGGTCTTTTTAGTACCTGTTAACAGATGAAACGCTATAAACCAATGTCTGAATGGAAGATTGCTTGCTTGCATAATAGTTCCGCTTCGTAGTGATGTTCTGGTTTTACACTTTTTACATTGATACTTTTCTATAGTCTGTAACCAATAATGTTCTTTGCTCCCACATTTTCTACAAATGACTCCTTGTGCATCTCTAAATTCCTTAAATTTGATCCTGCATGAGGATTCATCAGGAAATGATTCAATAAATTTGATTAGATTCATGGCAAATATTTTCCTATAATATAATCATTTATTATTCATTCCCGACACTCATAATATATTAAATGAAAAAAAGTACCATGAAATTAAATATTGCCAAACCATATATTAATGATAAGATTTGTAATGATGTTTTATCTGTTTTAAAGTCAGGCAATATTGTCCAAGGGCCAAAAGTAAAACAACTAGAAGAGGAGTTTAGCAAATTCTCTCAGGTGAAATACTGTGCTGCAGTCAATTCGGGAACGGCTGCACTTCATGCTGCACTATATGCGATTGGAATTGGTCCTGGAGATGAGGTTATTACAACCCCATTTACATTTGTTGCTACAGCAAACTCAATTCTTATGGTTGGCGCTAGACCTGTTTTTGCAGATGTAGATGAAAGAACATTTAATATTGATCCTGAAGATATTGAGAGAAAAATTACTTCCAAAACAAAAGCAATAATTCCTGTCCATCTTTTTGGTCAACCGGCAGAAATGGATAAAATTAGTGATCTTGCAAAACATTATAACCTAAAAATCGTTGAAGATGCATGCCAGGCGCATGGAGCAGAATTTAATAATAAGCGGGTAGGTGGATTGGGAGATATTGCAGCATTTAGTTTATATGCCACAAAAAATATGATGGCCGGAGAAGGTGGCCTGGTTACATCAAATAATAAAGAGTCTATCGAAAGAGTGAAAAGCTATCGACATCACGGTCAATCGCTAAATGAAGGATATAATTATATAAGTTTTGGGTATAATTACAGAATGACAGATATTAATGCAGTAATTGCGATTAACCAGCTAGAAAAACTTGAAGAGTTCAATATTATCAGAAATAGGAATGCCTTACTTTACATGAAGGCGCTCAAAGATATAAATGGTATTGCAATTCCTTTTAAAAGTGAGAATTGCAGTCATGTTTATCACCAATATACGATTAAGATTGATGAAAATCAATTTGGTCATTCTAGGAATGACCTTATTAACGAATTAAATCGGAATGATATTTTCCCGGGAATTTTTTATCCTAGACCATTGCATTTATTTCCAACGTTTGAAACTTTTGGATATAAAGAAAATGATTTCCCAATATCTGAAAGATTATCCCGTTTGGTATTAAGTCTTCCTGTACACCCGGGGATTTCTGAAAATGACGTTCAAAAAGTAATAGATGTAATAAGTCAGTTTTCAAAACTCTGCTGATTTGAGAGTGTTTTTGGATATAAAAGGTTAAATATCATAACATTATACGAAGAGATTGAATATTGTTTAATTTAGGATTATGAATATTATTATTTTTGTCAGAACCCCTAAATGTCATATATTATAAATAAAATAAATATAAAAATGCAAACATGATACGATTAAGGGAAATTAATGGAGTAAAAATACATCCTTCAGCAGAAGTCTCAGAAAAGGCTATAATTGGGAAAGGAACTTATATCTGGAATCAGGTTCAGGTTCGTGAAAACTGCAAAATTGGCAATAATTGTATATTAAGCAAAGATGTTTACATAGATTTTGATGTCAGAATTGGGAATAATGTAAAAATCCAAAATGGAGTTTCTGTTTACCATGGAGTAGAAATTGAAGATGATGTTTTTCTTGGACCACATATGGTTTTTACAAATGACTTGTATCCGAGATCATTTATTGGAGACTTTATCGTATTTAAAACAATTATTAAAAAAGGAGCTTCCATTGGAGCAAATTCAACGATAATTTGTGGGACTACAATCGGAGAGTATGCAATGATTGGAGCAGGAACTGTCATTACTAAAGATGTGCCTGATAATGCTCTTGTTATTGGTAATCCAGGAAGGATTGTAGGATTTGTTGGGAAACTTGGTAAGAAGTTAGTTAAAGTTGAAGCCACTAAGGAGGCTATAACTATGAAATGCCCTGTTTCCGATGAGGTTGTTATTATTCCTTTTACTACATATAATCTTATAAAGTAACTAATTAGTTTTAATTCCCTGGAAAATAAACAATAACGAGTTCTTTAACAAGAATAAAAAATGAAACATAGAATTATAAATATTGCATTAATTGGGTACGGATATTGGGGCCCTAATGTAGCCAAAAATATTTTTGAGAGTAAATTAACAAAATTATATTCTATTTGCGACAAAAGACCTGAAAGGCTCGACCTGGCTAAAACAAAATACCTCTCACAGACAAATTATAATATTGATTATAACGATCTTTTAAAAAATATTGAGATAGATGCAATCGCAATTGTAGTTGAGACCAGCGCTCATTTTAAGATTGCCAAAGAGGCTATTTTGGCTGGGAAGAATGTTTTCCTTGAGAAACCAATGACTTCAAATTCATCTGACGCAGAAGAGTTGAAAGAATTAGCATCTCAAAATCATGTAAAATTACATGTGGACCATATTATGTTATTTCATCCAGCAATAAAGAAAATTAAAAGCATGGTTGAATCAGGAGAGATAGGAGAACTTATTTATTTTGATTCTTCCAGACTAAATTTGGGCAAAATAAAAAATGATGTTAGTGCAATGTGGGATTTAGCGGTTCATGACCTGGCAGTTATAGATTTCTTAATTAATGGAATTAGTCCTGATCAAATTTCTGTAATGGGAGAAAAACATTGGAGTAAAAAGGAATCATTAACGTTTTTAAATCTGAAATATGGGCGATTTATTGCTCACTTAAAATCAAGTTGGATTTCACCTGTAAAAGAACGAAGAATTATTGTAGCAGGTACAAAAAAAATGATTGTTTTTGATGATATGCGTAGCTCTGAAAACCTGATTATTTATGATAAAGGATTCAATTCAAACAGTAAATATGAAAATATTGAATATGAGGATTATGCACCGGAGGTTAGGGAAGGTAACGCCCTCATTCCGCACCTTCAAATTGAAGATGCATTAAAAAATAGTATTGAATATTTTGCAAATATAATTGTAAACGATAATATTTCATATTCAGGTGCAGATCAAGCTATTAGGATAATTAATATATTAGAGCAAGCCGATATACTTCTTAAAAACTAACATCCATTTAAATATTTTTAAACATTATGATAAATCTGTCAAAACCCTATTTTGATGATTGCGAGTTAGATGCGATAAAGAAGACATTTGATAGTGGTTGGGTAGCCGGACAAGGGCCAAAGAATGAGGAACTTTCAGAATTAATTTGTCAATTCACGGGCTCAAAATTTGCTATCCCAGTTAATAATTGTACCTCAGGATTGCATTTAGCTTTACTGGCATTAGGGATTTTACATGGAGACGAAGTAATAGTTTCTGATTTTACATTTCCCGCTACCGGACATTCCGTTATGTATTGCGGTGCTATTCCCAGGTTTGTTGATGTAAAATTGTCAACTTATAATATAGATCCTGATCTTATTGAAGAAAAAATAAATAGAAAAACCAAAGCAATTATTGTTGTTCATGCTTTAGGGCAGATGGCTGAAATGGACGCAATTGTTCAAATTGTAAAAGAGAATAAATTATTTTTGATTGAAGATGCTGCTTGTTCCTTAGGTGCGGAATATAAAGGGTCTCAAGCAGGTAGATTTGGAGATATAACCGCTGTTTCTTTTCATGCAAGAAAGAATGTTACTTCTGGGGAAGGGGGAATTTTGCTTACAGATAATGATAAGTTTGCTTCAACAGTTAAGTCGCTTTCCTGCTTTGGGACGGAATCCGCTTTTGCCAGACAAAATGAATTTATTATTCCTGTATTTAATCAATTGGGTTACAATTATAAACTATCAGATATTAATGCTGCAATTGCGATAGAACAATTAAAGAAATATCCCCAATTTCTTAATAAGCGATTTGCGCAAGTTGAGTTGTATAACAAGTTGCTTCAAAATAAACCCTTAATTCAAATCCCTAGGGTAGCTAACGGAGCAAAACACGTATTTCAAACATACGCGATTCTGCTGGATGAAAAGATAAATAGGAATAGATTGATTGTTCAAATGCGTTCGGAAGGAATCCAAACTCAGATTGGAACCTATAGTTCTTATATTCAACCTGTTTACCGGAATACAAATGATGTGTGTCCGAATTCCAGATATTTATTCGAGCACACTTTAGCGCTGCCTCTTTTTTATGAATTGACTGAAGCAGAAATAAAGAAAGTTGTTGAAAGGCTGATGTCTAATATTAATATTTAATTAAACTAAATATGGCATCATTATTAGGAAAAAACGTATTGGTAACTGGAGGAGCTGGTTTTATTGGTAGCCATTTATGTGACACTTTACTGACAGATTCCTGTAATAGTGTTATTGCTGTAGATAATCTGTTCCTGGGAAAAGAGAAAAATTTGGAATTAGCAAAAGAACACAAAAATTTTATTTTCATAAATGCAGATATTACAGATTATGAGTTAATTAAATCAATTATATATGATAACAGCATAGATATAATTTTTCATTTGGCAGTAGTTCCTCTTGAAATATCACTTGAAAATCCAATATGGTGCTTTGATGAGAATGTTAAGATGACTGAAAATATATTAGAAATTATCAGGTTATCTGAACATAAAATCACATTAATTGCCTATTCATCTTCTGAAGTTTATGGTTCAGCTTTATATGTACCAATGGATGAAAACCATCCGATGTTGGCACATACTCCATATGCAGCAAGCAAAGTCGCTTCTGACATGATGGTTTATTCATATATTAAAACATTTAATATTGAGGCAGCAATTGTGAGACCATTTAATAATTATGGACCACGACAAAATGAAGGCAGTTATGCAGCTGTAATTCCCTTGACAATAAAAAGAATTTTGAAAGGGGAGAAACCAGTTATTTATTCAGATGGAAAGCAAACCAGGGATTTTATTTATGTAAAGGATACGGCTTATTGGACTTTGGAAATATTTAATAATGAAAATACACGAGGAGAAATAATCAATTTGTCTTCCGGCAAACAAACTGAGATTGCTAATATTATTCAGATAATTTGTAACGAGATGAATTATTCTGGAAGTATTGAAAGAAGACCATTAAGAAATGGAGATGTCAGATGTCATCAAGGAAGTATGGATAAAGCAAAAAATATAATAAATTTTAACTATGATAATAATTTAATCATTACAATTAAAAATACAATTGATTGGTATAAAGAGAACATTAATTTAAACTTATAAAATATAATAATTGATTAAATGTCTTCATAAGTTATGTGAATAGTTTATTAATTAAAATTTTTGTAATTGATAAAATGTGATTATGGAAGAATTATTTAAAGAGAATGTTAGAAATAATAAGTTAAGATCACAAATTCTGAAAGCTTATATTTCAGGACTTATGACAGATGATGAACGAGCTGAATTTTACGGTTTACCTAAAGGATGCCGAATGCGAGAAAATTCTAAAATAATTAATCCTGAAAAACTAAAATGTGGTGAGTATGTTTGGATTGGTGAAGGTGCCGTTCTTGACGCTTCAGGTGGTTTGGAAATTGGGGATCATACTTCAATTGGTTTAGGTGTTTATATTTGGACCCATGCAAGTTTTCTAGGAAATTTGACATTAAATAATGTTATCGGAAATCCTTTGATTGCTAGAGCAACAACTAAAGTTGGTAGGGGTTGTTTTATTGGAGGGCCATCAGTTATTTTTCATGGTGTTTCGATTGGCGATAAAACAATTGTTATGCCAATGTCTGTCATTAACAAAGATATCCCAGGAAATTGCATTGTAGGAGGGAATCCTGCAAGAATAGTTGTAGAAATAGATGATAATTTTATAGAAGAACAAATTAAAAAATTTCAAGAAATGGGACAATTATAAAAAAGAGACTAATTAAAAGTGTGATCACTTTTCAAAGCATGCTATTTTACTATTTTTTAAATAATAATATTTACACTAAAAATCATTTGGATATGAATCAATTAAATGAGTTTACTCAAAAATTCAAAGCGCAATATATTGATGGAACCCAGTTTGAAATGTTACCACATACTGCTTTTAGAAAAGTTGGGTCATGGGATTCACTTACAGGTATGGCTGTGTTAGTAATGATACAGGAGGAATATAAAATAGATATCCCTGTTGACAAATTCAAAGGATTAATCACTGTTCAAGACGTATATAATTTTATTCTTGAAAACGAAAATCAAAAATGAAAGCTTTTTTGACATATAGTGCATATTATCTACCAGAAGGCCATTTAACTAACGAAATGATCAATAAAGATCATCCGGAATGGTCTGTCGATAAGATTGCAAGTAAAACAGGCATATATAGTAGATCTATTGCAGAAGAAAATCAATTCTCAAGCGACCTCGGAGTTTTTGCAGCTCAAAAACTATTTGCAGAGAATAATATTAATCCAATTGATATTGATTATATTTTATTTTGTACTCAAAGTCCGGATTATTTGCTTCCAACAACTGCCTGTATTATTCAGGACAAACTAGGAATTGATAAATCTACTGGAGCACTAGATTTCAATCTCGGCTGTTCCGGGTATGTATATGGGCTGGGTTTGGCAAAAGCCCTGATAGTTTCAGCCCAGGCAAAGAAAGTCTTACTAATTACAGCGGAAACATACTCAAAATTTATTCATAAACTTGATAGAGGTAATAAAACTCTTTTTGGAGATGGAGCCTCTGCTTCACTAATATCAGTAACTTCAGATTCCCATCTTTCTGCCACTATTGGAAATTTTGTTTTTCACACGGATGGCAGCGGATTTGATAAATTGATTGTGAAAAATGGGGGCATGAAAAGAAGGAGCTTAATAGGCACAGATATACTGGATGAAGAAGGTCAATTTTTAAGGAATGACAATAATCTTTATATGGATGGTAAATCTATTTTTGAATTTACTTCGTTTGTTGTACCGCCTTTAATTGATAAATCGCTAACTCAAAGCGGGCTTGTTACTAATGATATTGATCTTTTTATATTTCATCAGGCAAATGAATTTATGTTGCAAACTGTAAGAAAAAGATGCAAAATTCCAGAAGAAAAATTTTTCATCTTTATTAAAAATTGTGGAAATACCGTTTCATCTACAATTCCCATTGCACTTAAAGAAGCTCAAAATCAGGGAAGGGTAACAAAAGGCAGCAGAGTTTTAATTGCCGGTTTTGGAGTTGGACTTTCTGCAGGGATCTCAATTTTGGAGTTTTAATTCATTGAATGCTTAATATCTCGATATTTAAAAGAGAACTTAAAACGTTGAACCTAAACTTACTCTTGTTATTAATAGGATTATAAAAAGATACAAACACATACTTTGAAAGTTAAATACAGACATTTGCATTCTTGAATATAAAACCCTATTTACTGATGATTATGTAGTAACTGTTTAATATTGATTGGCTTAATGAATATAATATCAGAATAATGTTATGAGTTTTTATCAAATTTGTACTAGATGTATCTATGATACAACTGTATCTGGAATTCACTTTGATAATGAGGGCGTTTGTAATTATTGCAGACAGATAGAAAAACTTGAGATTGAATATGGTACTGGTGCCTCAAAAGGTATTGAAGAATTTAACAGAATAATTGGATTAATTAAACAAAATGGGAAAAGGAAAAAGTACGATTGCATAATAGGTGTTAGTGGAGGAACAGATTCATCATTCTTGTTACTAAAAGCAATAGAGTGGGGACTCAAACCATTGGCTGTCCACTATGATAATACTTGGAATTCTGCTATTGCAACAGAAAATATTCGTAAAGTCACAAGTAAGCTAAAGATAGACCTTTATACATATGTAATCGACAATAAAGAAGCAGATGACATTTTCAAAGCTTTTTTTATTGCAGGTGTTCCTGAATTTGATGCTTCTACAGATATGGCTTATGCCCAAGTATTAAGAAAAGCAGCAGCCCAATACAATGTAAAGTATATATTTGAAGGCCATTCATTTAAAGCTGAAGGAATTTCGCCACAGGGGAATAATTATTTTGATGGGAAATACATACAAGATATTCATAGAAAATATGGGTCTCTGCAAATGAAGACATATCCTTTGATGACTTTTTTTCAATTTTTAAAATGGGCTCTAATATACCGTCAAAAATTCATCAGACCTTTATGGTATATTGAATACTCAAAACCCACGGCTCAAGGAATTTTGAAAAAAGAAACTGGGTGGATTTATTACGGTGGGCATCATCTAGAAAACCGCGCAACATCTTTCGCTCATAAAATCTACCATCCTCAAAAGTTTGGAATGGATAACAGAAATTTGAGCCTTGCAGCTGAAGTAAGATCTGGAATTCTTGATAGAGAGAGCGCTTTGAAAATCTATAATACTCCTATCATAGCTGAAAATGAACTCGTGGATTATGTTAAAAAGCGACTGAACCTCACCGATGTGCAGTATGATACAATTATGAAAGGAAATAAACGGAATTTCAGAGATTTCAAAACATATAAGAAACGATTTGAGCGATTAAGGCCATTATTTAAAGTATTAGCTTATGCTAGTTTGGTACCAATGAGTTTTTATTTAAAATATTGCTTTCCATTACCTGAAGATAATAAATGATTACAATAGTTGACTATGGTATGGGCAACCTGGGTTCAGTTGCCAACATGTTGAAAAAAATTGGCTCAAAAAGCATCATTACTTCTGATGTAAATGATTTACAGAAGGCCGAAAAGATAATTCTACCTGGCGTTGGCGCTTTTGATACGGCAATCAGAAGAATTGATGAAATGGGTTTACGAAAGATTATTTCTGAAATAGTTCTTAATAAAAAAATACCATTGCTTGGTATTTGCCTGGGTATGCAATTGCTGATGGAAAGTAGCGAAGAAGGCGTATTACCAGGGTTGGGATTGATCAAAGGTAAAGCTTATCATTTCAAAAATCACTTAACCAATGGTTATAAAATACCACATATGGGCTGGAATGAAGTAACCATTAGTAATCCCGGTTTACTTACAAAAGGTTATCATGATGAAATAAGATTCTATTTTGTCCATTCCTATTTTGTGCGTGTTGATAACGAGTCAGACTCCATGATGAAATGTGATTATGGTCTTGAATTCGACGCCGCGTTGCAGCATGAGAACATTTTCGGGGCTCAATTTCATCCTGAAAAAAGCCACAGATTTGGCATGCTGTTTTTAAAAAACTTTGCATCACTCTGACCAATGCTTAAAATACGGATTATTCCTTGCCTGCAGTTAGTTGATCAATCTTTAGTAAAAACAATACAGTTTGGCAAATATGTGTACATTGGAGATCCAATCAATACTGTCCGGATTTTTAATGAACTGGAAGTGGATGAGTTGTGTTTTCTTGATATTCGTGCAACAGTCCAGAGAAGAACTCCAAACCTGAAGATCTTATCTGCAATTGCAGCTGAGTGCTTCATGCCATTATCGTATGGTGGTGGTGTAAAAGATGCTGATATTGCAAAAAAAATCCTGTCAATTGGCTTTGAGAAAATTGTCATCAATTCAGGTGCGATTGAAAACTATAAATTGATTTCTGAACTTGCAAGACACTCAGGCAACCAAAGTGTAATTGTATCTATTGATGTAAAAAAAACATTTATGGGAGGTTATTCTGTTTATTCGCATGATGGTACGACAAAAACAAAACTCAATCCTGTTGAGTGGGCGAAAATGGCAGAAGAGGCTGGAGCCGGAGAATTGCTAATAACATCAATGGACAGAGATGGTACCTGGAAGGGTTTTGATCTCGATATTATTAAACAAATTACAGATGTAGTTTCTATTCCAGTAATTGCCAATGGTGGCGCTGGAAGTATTGACGATATTGGAAGAGTTGTGTTTGAGGGCAAGGCTTCAGCTGTTGCCTTGGGTAGCATGGTAGTGTACCAGCAAAGAGGAATGGGGGTGTTGGTAAATTTTCCTGACAAAAAAAAATTAGAACAACTTCTAAATAGGCAATAGTGAGATTTAAGATAAGAGAAAATAAAAAGACAAGAATATTTCTAGGGATTAGTGATATTGCAGGTTATATGCATAGTTTAAATAAAGGATTTGAAAAAAATTCTGTGAAATCAAGGTTTTATGATCTGACTGGAAGTAAATTTAAATATTCTGATGAAAAAACATCAGCAATTATTAAGCTTCATCGTTTTCTGGTTGGGAGAGAATCTAATACTTACTCAGTTGTTTTAAAAAAAACTTACTCAATCTCACAGTTAATCATACGTTTTTTTTTATTCATAAAATGTCTCTTCATTTATGATGTCTTTATTTTTTGCTCATATCGGACAATACTACATTTTCATGATCTTCCAGTTCTAAAATTCTTTAATAAAAAAATAATATTTGTATTCTTTGGTTCCGATACCAGGCCTGCCTACATTTCTGGAAATCTTATAATTTCAAATGTTTTAAAAGACGGGAAGATCGATAATCTGGATTTTATTTATTCAGATTGTTTGGAGAAAAGGAAATTGATTATGAAAATTGAAAAATACTCTGACTTTATAATTAATCATCCTCCAACTTCATTTTTTCATAAAAAATCTTTTATACTCTGGTCTATAATTGGATTCCCTTTTTGGGATGGCAAACTAAAGATTAATCCATTATTTAAGGAGGAGAATACACCAGCAATCAGAATTTTACATGCACCATCAAATCCTTTAACTAAAGGTAGCGGTATTATTGAAGAGGCAATAGAAAGGTTAAAGAGAAAAGGATATCAGATTGAATTTATTAAAATATTTAATCGTCCAAATAAAGAAGTTCTGGCTGAAATTGCAAAATGTGATTTTGTTATTGATGAGTTATACTCTGATATACCTCTAGGTGGGCTTGGTACAGAAGCAGCTTTCTTTGGTAAACCAACAATTAATGGTGGCTATTATTTCGAATTTATTAAAAAAGATTATCCGGATTCTGCTATTCCTCCATCGGTTTTTTGCTGTCCCGAAGAGATTGAAGAAGCAATTGATAGGTTAATAAGAAATACTGAATTTCGAAAAAATATTGGTGAAGCGTCTAAGGAATTTGTTTCTAATAATTGGGAATCAGAAAAAGTGGCAAAAAGATTTTTACAATTGATTAATAAAGATTTTCCTGCGAGTTGGTATTATGATCCTTCGCAAAGCAATTATATTTTTGGATACGGACAATCCAAGGAGCAGTTAAAAAAAGTTTTAGAAGCTCTTTTAAGGAAATATGGAGACCAGGGTCTCTTTCTTGAAGATAAGCCAGGTGTGTTACAAAAAATTCACAAATTTGTTCAATTTTAGAATGCAAAGTTTTCTGAGATAATGTTAAGAAAGTTTCTAAAAGATTCTACTATTTATGGTATTAGCGGGTTTTTGACTAAAGGCGTCGCTTTGTTGCTAATCCCTTTCTATACAAGAGTTTTAGCACCTGCAGAATATGGAATAATGGACTTTATTGCAGTTGTTGCCTATTTTGCAGGAGTTTTTCTTTCTTTAGAAATATATCAGGCAATTGCTCGCTTTTACTTGGATTTTGAAAATCAGGAAAAACGAGTAAAATCAGTTTCGACTGGGCTATTATATACAACTGCTAGTTTTACTTTTTTTGTAGTTATTGTTTTTATTTTTTCAAAATATTTCAGTGTTTTATTATTTAATGCCGAAAGCTATAGTTTAATTTTAAAAGTTGCATCAGTAAATATGCTATTTGCAACTCTTTATGCATATACACAAAATGTTTTAAGATATAATCTAAAAGCCCTGGAGTATGTTATATGTTCCCTAATTAATTCATTTTTGTCGATAGGGTTTAGTGTCTTTTTGGTATTATTCTTAAAACTTGGTGTAGTTGGTATTTTTTGTGGTCAACTTATAGGTAACTTAATATCATTATTTTTTACATTATATTATGGACGTGCCAATTACGGGTTTGTATTTGATAAACTGTCATTAAAATTTCTTTTAGTTTTTAGTATTCCATTAGTACCCTCAAGTTTAGGAGTTTATGTATTATCATTTGTTGATCGCTTTTTAATTAAGCATTATATTAATCTTTCAGATCTGGGAATCTATGGGCTCGGTTATAGAATAGCATCAATTTCTTCAGTAATTATGCTGGCGTTAAATACTGCTTCGACTCCATTAATATATGCAAATTATAAAAATGAAAATACACCAGCACAACTATCAAGACTGTTTCAGTTAGTAGTTTTTGGTGCATTAACAATTACCTTAGCAATATCTGTTTTTGCAAAAGAAATACTAATCATTTTCACTACTCCTGAATATTATGGTGCAACAGTTGTTATACCATTTTTAGTGGCAGCTGGTTTTTTATCAAAACTGTATGATTACACACCAGGTTTATATATTACCAAAAAAACTAAAACCATTGCAATAATTTATATTTCTGGGGCAGTATTTAATGTAGGCTTGAATTTATTCTTAATTCCTATAACAGGAATACTAGGTGCTGCAGTCTCTTCAATTGCGGCTGCACTATTTGTATTTTTAATTAATTTGTATTATTCACAAAAATTATATTATATTCCATTTAAAACCAGAGTTATTATAATTTCGTGTATATCAACAACAGCGTTTATCATAATTAGTTATTTTATAAATTTTGATAATATTTATTTAAACATTGGATTAAAAATTATAATTGTTTTGTTTGCGATCTTGATACTTTTTAAAATACGGCTTGTTGATTTTAAAAATATTTACTCCTTTATTAGTCCATTGATTCTAAGAAAATTTAACTAATTCATAAAGAATTTTCTGTTTATTTAGTTGAAGATTATTTGATATATGAAAATAAAATATGATACCATCGTTAAAGCATTTTTAGTCTCTGCAGTGTTAGGTGTTGCCATAAGCTATTCTTCATTATATTTATTTCATATTCTTTTAGTAGTAGTTTTATTATCCCAATTATATCTTATTTCTAAGAATAATAAATTTCTTATACATCGAACGCCAACAAAATTGCATTATATCTTTTATATAATGTTTATATGGTACACATTATCAATGTTTTGGTGTTTACATATTAGAAATGCACTTATTTATTTATTCATATTATTTTGTGGAATCAGTACAGTTATTATAATAATATCATATGCTAAAAATCAAAATAGAATCGATAGTGTCTTTAAAGTTCTTGCTGCTGTCTTTATTATTGAAATAGTGTTAAGCTTTTTTGAATGTCTGGGAATAATTAGGTTACCTATTTCACCATTTTCTGAACTTTCGTCTCTTTTTGGCAGAAAAATGATTGCAGATAATCCGGAGCTTTTCAAGTTTACCCCGAGTGGTTTTAACTGGAATCCTAATAATCTTGCAGTAGTTATGAATATTGTATTACCCTTTGCATTATTTTATAAAAATACAAATGTAAAATTGTTTCTAATTATCCTTATTTTGATAATAATATTTCAAACAGATTCAAGAGGTAACATTTTGACTTCCATATTTATAATTGGATTATATTTATTTGTGAAGTTATTTAGAATCTCTGCCAGACCATTAAAAATTTCAAGAAGGACTCTTTATTTGATTTATGCTTTTATTATTATTCTGGTAAGTTTCTATTTTTATAACTATAAAATTATTAATATAAAAATTGAAGATTCTTATTTTGCATTAAAAGGCTATTTATTTGAGAAATTTAAATCTGAAGATTCTATTGGAGAAAGACAAAGATTTATCAAAAATGGATTAAATGCTCTGGAAAAAAAATCATATTTCCTTGGTGTCGGAGCTGGCAATTCAGGTAATCTTGAATATCATAAAAATGTAGCAGATTTTTATAAAACCCCTGGTAGAGTTTCATTGCATTTTTTTTGGATTGAAATAATTGTAGATTCCGGTGTTGTTTTCGGTTTTCTTTTCATTTTTTGGTACATATATTTAATTTATAGAGTATTTTATATTGCCTATAAAAGCATTGGAACATTGAAGTACTATGCATCTTCAATTTGCTTATCTTTGTTAGGATTTATATTTGGAGCAGTAAGTGCGAGTAGTGTTATATATGAATTATCTATGTGGCTTATGTTTGGATTTGCAATTGCTTTAATAAATCAAAGTACTAAATCTTCATACATAACTGATTCTATTTCGGTGGATTAATATTCACCCGCCCCCTCAAAAATAATTAAATCTGCAGGCACCAAAGTTCAAATCTGTTTTATCAGATTTGTCCAGTAAATTTGGGGGCTAAGACAAAAGCAGAATTACTTATTATTATAATGGAAGGATGAAAAAACGAATATTGTTTCTAAGTGCATTAGATTTTAAAGAAAAATCTATACAAATTATTCGTAAAACTCCTGAAGCATTTGTTAAGAACAATTGGATTGTAGACTATATTGTTATACGAGATAATAGTAAACATGGCAATTATTTTTATGAGAATACTATTAACATAGAGGGTATTAGGATTAATAGAAAATTATATTCATTAGCAAAAATTAGAAACCGAATATCTAATTCATTATTACTTGCTATGTTTAATAAGGTTGCAGGCTATTTAGCTTCTGTAAGGTTGGCATATTTGGCAATTAAATTACTAAAAACCGAACATTTTGATGTGATATACGGATATGAAATACATGGTGTATTGGCTTTGGGAATAATTAGACTATTTGGGGAAGGTAAAAAGTATAAAACCATTCATCGTTTTCAAGGAACTTGGATATCAAATTATTATAAAAATAGGTTATATTTTAAATTAATTCTAAACTGGGACTCAATACTTGCAATGTGCTTGAGGTGTGATTTATGCATTATGACTGATGATGGTACACAAGGAGATTTTATTTTAAATAAACTTCACTCACCCAAAAATATAAATTTTAGATTTTGGATTAATGGGGTTGATGAACAAAAATTATCACCCATAGTTACTCATAATCTTAGGCTCAAATTTCAAACTTTGAACAAGATTGTTGTTTTATCTATTTGCCGTTTAGAAGCTTGGAAAAGAGTAGACAGGGCAATAAATGTAATAAGTTTAGTAATTAATAAATATAAAGTCAATAACATTAAATATATTATTGTAGGTGAAGGATCCGAGCGAGAAAGGTTACAACAGCTTACAAAAGATTTAAATTTAGAAAACTATATTTTTTTTGTTGGAGGTATTCAAAATGTAGAAGTTAAGAACTATTTAAATATTGCAGATTTTTTTATTTCTACTTATGACTTGTCGAATGTAGGAAATCCATTGCTTGAAGCAATAAGAGCAAATAAAATTATATTCACATTAAACAACGGAGACACATCCTCGTGGATACAACACCGGGTTAATGGATTTCTATATGATATAAGTAAAAACCTAATTGAATTTATGGCAAAAGATATCTATGAACTAATAAACAACCCAGAGTTAAAAGAAACGATTATTAAAAATATTAAAATAACAGAAAATGAAAAGCTTTGGACTTGGGAAGAAAGAATGAATGCAGAAGTTAGTGAAATAGAAAAGCTAATTATATAATATGCATCAAAATTGCAATTACAGGATATCTTAATATTTTCAATTTTAATTGATTAACAGAATAATTTTAAAATTTTCTGATGTCAGTAATTTTTAAAAGTATTTAATATTATGCAGAGATGAAAGTTTTAATACTATCAGATGCAAATTCTTCACATACCAAAAAATGGGTAAATTCATTAGTTAAAGAAGGAATTAATATATGTTTATTTAGTCTTACAAAATGCAATGAGCAATTGTATGAAAATATTCAAATTGTAAATATTTGCTTAAACAAAATTGATATAAGTACAAATAAAAACGATACTTCTAAGTTTAAATATTTAAAAACGATACCAATATTAAAAAAAGCAATTAAAAATTTTAAACCTGATATATTGCATGCCCACTATGCAAGTAGTTATGGTCTATTAGGAGCGCTTAGTGATTTTCATCCATTAATAATTTCAGTTTGGGGTGCAGATGTTTATAAATTTCCCACAAAATCATTTTTTCATAAGTTAATTTTAAAATTTAATTTATCAAGAGCAGACAAAATATTATCAACCAGTCATGTTATGGCTGTTGAGACATCAAAATATACCAAAAAAAGCATTCAGGTTACACCATTTGGTGTTGATTTAGAAAAATTTAAATTATTAAAAAAGAATAATTATATTCAAAATAAATTAGTTATAGGTACAGTTAAGACCCTTGATCCCAAATATGGAATTGAGTTATTAATTAGAGCATTTAGCATGGTGCAAATCGACCAAGATTTATCTTTGGAATTGATTATAGTAGGGGGAGGACCCCAATACTCATTTTTAAGAAAAATAGTTAAAGATCTGGGATTAATTAATTTTGTTCAATTTGTAGGACAAATAAGTCCTGAGGAAGTCCCTTTTTATTTAAATAAGTTTGATATTTATATTGCCTTATCTACGGAAAATAGTGAAAGTTTTGGAGTGGCTGTAATTGAGGCCAGCGCTTGTGAAATTCCTGTAGTTGTGTCTAATGTTGGTGGATTGCCTGAAGTTGTTGAAGATGGTATAACAGGATTTATTGTTCCAAATAATAATCCAGAGGCAGCTGCAGCTGCAATTTTAAAATTAATTCTAAACAGTCAATTGCGCCATCAAATGGGAAAAGCAGGGAGAGAAAGAGTAAAACGTCTTTATAATTGGAATGATAATATAGATTTAATGTTATCTATTTATAATGACGTTTTAGAAAATAGAATGAATAACAACAGAAAAGTTTATAGATTTAAATAAACAATTAGGTCTCAAGATAATTTCATACATAAAGACATTATTTGAATAAATATTTTTAAAGTTTAGGATCGACTAATTAGGTATTTGCAATTGGGTGTTTAAACTAAATAAGTAAAATAAAATTATAATAAGTTTATGAATGAAATACGAAACATTGAGGATAGATATAAAAAACGTTCTGAAAATCCTAAGAAGGAAAATTTTTACTTTCAATACTTTGCTAAATCAGAGCGAGAATTAATATATTCTGAAATTGTAAATAAATATTGGAAAAGTAATTTCAGAAGTTGCAAAATATTAGAAATTGGAGCAGGTGGAGGCGACAATTTATTATTTTTCCATAGATTAGGTATCCCCTGGCAAAATATATTTGCAAATGAATTACTAATGGAAAGAGTTTGTTTATTAAGAGAAAACTTAAAATCTTCAACAATTATCTCAGGTGATGCTCTTGATTTGGATTATGATCATTATTTCGATATAGTTTTTCAATCAACTGTATTTACTTCTATTTTAGACAACAACTTTAAAAGAGAACTTGCTTTAAAGATGATGAAAATGGTAAAAGAAAATGGTATAATCTTATGGTATGATTTTAAATATAACAATCCATATAATCCGGATGTTAAAGGAGTAAATAAGAAAGAGATTCGAGAATTATTCAAAGAGGCAAATGAAATTGTATTTCATAATGTTACTTTAGCACCGCCAATAGGAAGAAGAATTAATAAATGGTATAATTTATTCAATTTTTTATTTCCTTTTTTTAGAACACATTTAATAACTGTCGTTAAGTTATCTTAGAGTCAATATTGGTAGAAAAATTGATTACAGTCTTAGAATATTTTTGAAATGAAATGAAATTATTAAATTCATAGAATCATTTCCTTAGGAATCCTCTTGCAGGATCAAATTTAAGTTATATAAAGATGCAAATGGAGCCATTTTGCTGTAAAGGTGGCAGGAAAGATCATTTTTTGTTGAAGAGCATAGACAGTATCAATGAAAGAAATGGAAATAAAATTTTGAGATTTATTAGTAAAGAAATCTGTTAAATATTTGGAATTAAGTTGTTAATAAATGAATATTTTATTAATTAATCATTATGCTGGTTCTCCAAAGCTTGGTATGGAATACAGACCATATTATATGGCAAAGCATTGGTGTAGAATGGGTCATAAGGTGACAATTATTGCAGCATCACAATCTCATGTTCGTTCAACTCAGCCAATTATTTCTAATAGATTTGAAGAAGAAGAATTGGAAGGAATAAAATATATTTGGCTCAAGACACCTTCATATAACGGGAACGGAATTGGAAGAATATTTAATATGTTAATATTTATATATAAATTATTTATGTATTCAAAAAAGATCATAAATAAAGCAAAGCCTGACGTAGTTATAGCCTCTTCAACATATCCACTCGATATTCTTCCTGCATATCGGATATCAGTAAAATCGAAATCCAAGTTAATTTTCGAAGTTCATGATTTATGGCCATTATCCCCGATAGAAATAGGAGGTTTTTCTAAATGGAATCCCTTTATTGTGATTATGCAATGTGCTGAAAATTTTGCATATAAACATTCGTCCCAAGTGGTGTCAATGTTACCAATGACCTTAAAGCACATGGTAGATCATGGATTAATTCCTGAAAAATTTAACTATGTTCCAAATGGTATAGAAATTGATGAGTGGAAAGAAAATGAACTTTTACCAATAGATCATAAGAATTTAATTATAGCTCTTAAGAAAGAGAATCATAAATTAGTATCATATACAGGTTCTTTTGGCCTGGCAAATGCATTAGATTTTCTTATTGATGCGGCAAAAATCCTGGAGAAAGAGAATATTTCATTTTTAATTGTCGGAAAGGGTCCTGAAAGAGAAAAATTGTTTAAAAAAATTAAAACTTTGGATTTAAAAAATGTATTCATTTTAGATTCAGTAAGGAAGGAGGTAATTCCTGCCTTATTATCTGAAATGGATATTTTATATATAGGGTTAAGAAAACAACCACTTTTCCGATTTGGGATTAGCCCTAATAAACTTATTGATTACATGATGGCTGCCAGACCAATTATTCAAGCAATTGATGCAGGAAACGATATCGTTACTGAATCTAATTGTGGCATAACTATTGAACCAGAAAATCAACAGGATATTGCAGAGGCTATTAGAAAAATTATAAATTTATCAGAATTTGAAAGAAAAGAAATGGGAGAGAATGGGAAGAAATTTGTAATTGAAAATCATAATTACAAATTTTTGGCGAATAAATTTATTGAAATTCTTCAAAAGTAATATCTGATTTGCAGTGTGATAGAAAATACAGATAATCTTTTAAAATGAAATATTGTATTAATTTTTACAGTCTTAGATATTTTCAATCAAAATCGATAGTTATATGATACCTTTTTCACCTCCATTTATTGACCAGGATGTAATCAATGAGGTAATAGATACTCTCAAGTCAGGCTGGATCACAACTGGACCAAAAGTAAAAGAATTGGAAAAAGAAATTTGTAAAATGGCAAATATTTCTGAAGTTTTATGTGTTAACTCAGCAACATCTGGGTTAATGATTGCTTTACATTGGTTTGGAGTTGGTCCTGGTGATGAGGTAATCATACCTGCTTATACATACACTGCTACAGCACTTGCTGTTTATCATTTAGGTGCAAAACCTGTTCTCGCCGATATTAATGAAGATTTTAATATAGATTTAAATTCGATAAAAAAACTCATTAACTCTTCAACAAAAGCAATTATTCCAGTTGATTTTGCTGGTTGGCCTTGTGATTATGATGAAATAATAAAATTGGTTTCAACTCCTGAAATTGCATCACAGTATAAACCAAATAGTAAAGAGCAAATGAATCTGGGTAGAATTCTTGTTCTTAGTGATGCTGCACATTCTTTGGGGGCTATTTATAGAAACAAACCGGCAGGTTCGCTTGCTGACATATCTGTTTTTTCTTTGCATGCTGTAAAAAATGTTACCACAGCTGAAGGTGGTGCTATCTGTATTACTTTGCCAAGATCTTTCTCAAGAAAAGATGTCCATGCCAAGATGAAGTTAATGTCATTAAATGGTCAAACAAAAGACGCTTTTTCTAAAAGTAAAGCAGGGGATTGGCATTATGATATTATTTTACCTGGATTTAAAATGAATATGCCCGACATTTGTGCTTCTATTGGTCTTGCTCAGATAAGAAAATACAAAAATCAAATTTTACCAGAAAGAATACGAGTTGCGTTACAATATATTACACGTTTTAAAGAATATAGCTGGGCTTTACTACCACCTATGCAAAACTTTGAAAGAGAAACTTCATATCATCTGTTTGCGTTGCGCATTAATGGAATTACTGAAAAATTACGCGATTTAATGATTAAGGAGATTTCTATAAGAGGTGTAGCAGTGAATGTTCATTTTATTCCATTGCCCATGCTTAAAATTTTCAAGGAAATGGGATATAAAATGGAGAATTACCCAATTTCTTATAATTGTTATGCCCATGAAATATCCCTTCCAATTTACCCACAGTTGGATACCAAAAAAGTTAATTTTATAGTTGACACAGTAATTGATTCCTATAAAATTGTTAATAACTTATGATGAGATTGTGTATCCGCATCATTGATTTGATTTTTTCTTTGATTGGGCTTATTTTGCTTTCTCCATTTTTTATAATTATAATAGTTTATATTAAAATAGATTCTCGTGGTCCTATTTTTTACCAACAGATTAGGGTAGGAAAGGACGGAATACAATTCAGATTGTGGAAATTTAGGACTATGTTGCTTGACTCTGATAAAAAGGGTTTATTAACTGTCGGTAAGCATGATCCAAGAATAACTCATGCAGGTCTTTGGTTAAGAAAAAATAAACTTGATGAATTACCTCAATTATTTAATGTATTGAAAAATGATATGAGTATAGTTGGCCCTAGACCAGAGGTTCAAAAATATGTCGATTTGTATTCAGATGAACAAAAAAAAGTGTTATCTATTAAACCAGGGATTACAGATTACGCATCAATTAAATATGCTTATGAAAATGAATTACTTAAAAATTCAAATGACCCTGAAAAAAAATACATAGAAGAAATTTTACCTTTAAAAATTGAATTAAATATGAAATATATAAAAAATCCTAATATTAGTCAATATTTATATATTATATTTTTAACATTTAAGCGTATTCTTTAATGATATCAACTCAATATATATCAGAAAAAATATTTACTTTTTAGATTACTTCTCGATACTTTAGGCTTAATTTGAAACAAGTTTTTTATTATTGATTTTGTTAATTAGTATCTTAAAATGAAGACTTTATTCTTAAATCCAATTAATAAAAGCAAAATTGAGATTTATGTGATAATTCTGACAATTCTTTTATTTCTTTTTAGAACATCTATTCCTTTATTTAAATATCCCTTTCTTTTATTCTATATCACTGTTATTTTATATACTGTTATAGTTCTTAAAAATAGACTTAGAGATAAGTTTAATGATTTTCTTACTTCATACACCTTAATACTTATTCTTTCATTTTTACTAATTATCTGTTTCCTTTTTACATATAAACTATACTTGGCAGTTTTTAAAGATGTATTTAATGTATTAATATTATTGTCGCTTTTTTTTGGACTAACTATCATAATATCAGCAAAAAATGAACTATCTCATTTTTCAAACAACCTGATAAATTTCATTATATTTTTTGCTTTCATTATTTCAATTTCAAAATTTTTTGAATCTTCCAAAATATTCTTTTTTGATCAGGTTAATTATACTATGACAAGTTTATCTGATAATTCTCCATATATTGATTGGAATTTTGCGTTGCTACCTGTTTTTTTTGGTATGATTGGACTATTTCACTTATTAACAACAACTAATTCAACTCTGCGGAAAATTTACTATAATTTTTTACTTATTTTCTTTTCATTTCACATTTTACTTTCTAGATCACGAAGAGGAATCATACTACTTTCTATTATTATTTTATTATTATTAGTAATTAAGATCATATCAATATTTAAAAGTAATTTATTAATAAAAAAAATTAATTTAAGTTCAAATTGGTTCTTTCTAACTTTAGTTTTATTTTCTTTTTTTTTGTATTTAATTATTGTACATACGTCTTTCAGTTTTAAAAGTACTGTAATTAGACAATTATTTTCAAAAGAAGAATTAACTGTAAAAAATAATATTGCTTCAAACATCTATAAAAATTTTTATTCTTTTAATATAAATATTCCTTTTTCAAAAGTCTATGACAAATTATGGTCTGTTAAGTATGATCCAAAGGATCCTGACAATGGTGGTTGGGGAACTTGTATTCATAAAACTATTTTTCCATTAGTTGGAAATAATGTTGAAATTGTTCCTAAAGATTCGAAAGGATATCTTTTAGACAGTACTTGTAATGTTATTGAATGGAATGGGAATGCATATTCAGAAACCGCATTAATTGGAAGAGAGGTTGCGAAAACTGATATTGTTCAGGCTTCTGTAAATTGTTATGTATCTAATGATTTTAATGGAGTATCAGTTTATCTTAATTTGGAAGGGAGTGGCGGACTAATTACTTATAATGAGTATAATCTAAATACTAAAAATACTTGGCAAACTCTTAGTTTTAAGAAAGAATGTAATAAAAAAAATAATATTCGCATAATTATGGGATTTTGGAGATATAATGCTCCTGATTTCTCTGATTTGAAAGGTTATGTAATATTTGCAAATCCACAATATGAAATTATAAGAAAAAAAGACTCTTTACTTTCCTGCACATATATTAACAAGGATACTATAAAAAAAAATTATTTTAAAAATAAAAATATAGTAACAAACAAAAAAAATCTTCCGACAATAGAAGAAATCGATAAGAAGTTTAATAATGCCTTATTAAATAGTACTGATAATACAAGAATAATAAGTTCAAGTTTTATTAGTTTCCCGTCATTTATGTTAAATATCTCAAATTCAATTTTAATAGATAAAGATCCTATCAGAAAATGGATTTCAAATCTCATCTCAGAAGATACCACCTATTATGGTTTTAAAGAAAATATTATTGTTAATGCGGTAACAAATAGTTTTATAGATTCAAGAATTGTTCGGTGGCAATTTGCATGGCAAATCTTTATAAAGGAGTATAATTGGAAACAAAAGTTGTTTGGAGGGGGGTTTAAATTCCTAAACTGGTTTGGTTATTATTTTAAAGGAGATAAAACAATATCCGACTATCCTCATAATCCATTTCTCTACATTTTGTTATATTCCGGAATTATTGGTCTAATATTATACATTTTACTCTTATATAAAGTTTTCTACTATTACATTAAATATATAAAAGAGTATTATTTACTTTTTATTTTCTTTTTAATAACCTTCTTTTTTACCTTTTTTAGTGGAGGAAATCCATTTGATCCTCCTACCATGGGCTTTTTTGTAATACTTCCTTTTTTTATTCATTATGTTCATAAGGAAGACAAAACTGATTGAAATGAGATATTTGTTAGCTGATATGTTAATTTTTTTCATCAACTACCTGTATGTAATTGTGCACCATAGCAAAAAAGGGAAACATTTAGCTTAAAAGTAGAGAACATGAATATTAAAGATTACATACCCCCAGTTTTAAGCAGATGGGTGAAAAGAGCCCTGAAATTGGAAGATAACAAAGAGTACAAAAACTATTCGCAAGCGATCCAGGTCTGTACTTCAGAAGCATATCAAAATGTTGAACTTTGTAATATGATAGCTGATAAAACAGTAATTCATGCAGGAAAGTTGAAAGAAAAACCGTTTATCTTAAATCCTACTAATGTATTTCTATTATCTGCAATTAATCAGTATATAAATAATTTTTCGAAAAAAGACTTAACTATTCTTGATTTTGGAGGAGCTTGTGGGGCTCATTATTTTGAAATTAAACGTTTTATGCCGAAAGATGTCTCTTTGAAATGGTATGTAGTTGAAACAGCACAAATGGTAAAATCTGCAAAAGGAAGGGGATTAAATAATAATGAACTGTATTTTATCAACTCAATTAAGGATATTACGACAGGAATAGATTTTATCCATAGTTCATGCGCATTGCATTATGTACCAAATCCTTACGAACTTACAAATATGCTTATCAACATAAAAGCTGACCGGATATTTTTTAATCGAATGATGTTTAATGAAAATGATAGAGATTTCGTAACAGTTCAAAAATCATTTTTATCTTCAAATGGACCAGGGAAACTGCCCAAAGGCTATATTGATAGAATCCAGTCATATCCACACACTACATTATCATTTCAAAAATTCAATTCATTGATTATTAATAGTGATTATGAAATTGAATGGATATTCGAAGAATTATCTGGAAGTTATCAAATAAAAAATGAAAGAATAGTTGGAAAAGGATTATTATATGCACTTAAACCTTCATAAGTATACTCAGGGCAGCTAATACCTATTAAACAATTTGAGGTTATTATTAACTATCATTTGATACTAGTGTCCGATTAATACCAGCTGATTTTCAGCTGTTTATCATATAGTTCTTTGACATCTTTGTAATTCTGATTTGTAAGAAGCTCATTGATAGGCGTTTTGTCAAATAGAGATATGCTCAGAATTTGTAATATTTCGTAGGTTGAACGATCAACTTTCAATTTGTTACGAACTAATGCGACCAAACAGTAAGTAATAATTGCAGAATAAACTTGTATTTTGACCGCATTCATGCTTGTACCCCAAAATGATTTGATTTTCAAGTGTTGTTTTATCCATTTGAAGAACAGTTCCACCTTCCATCGGTATTTGTAAAGTTGAGCAATTTCTTCAGAAGATAGTTTGAAGTTGTTGGATAAAAACTCAAGCTCATTATCCGTTTCTTCATAGTAAAACTTAATAAGACGAAGTTTTTCCGGATATTTCTTAGACACATAAAATCCAGTAAGCTTTCCAATTTGATCGAGCAAAACGCCATTCTCTTTATTGACTTTGTTTGAATAAATTCTTTGAAACTGGAGGTTGTCTTTAGCTCTGCATACAAAGAAGGCTGAACTTTGGTGGATCCTGAATAGTCGAGCATAATCGATGTATCCCCTATCAAAAATGTAATAACCGCCTGGTTCATAATATAATAAATCCATGGCTCTCATATCATTCATTGAAGCTGCGGATACATGGATAAAACAAGGGATGGAGGTCTTAATATCATATAAAGTATGCAATTTGATCCCTCCGTTTGTTTTACGGAATTCGGCCCACCAGAACACGCTCAAGCACAAATCAATGGTTGAAGAATCGAAGGCATATACATTTCCGTCAATGTTCAACTGAAAATCCTGATCTACTATTGAAGATTTACGTGCTTGTTCTATTAAATGAAAGGCATAATCTTCAAAAATTCTACAGTCACGTTTCTCATTGGCATTGGCAAAATTGGATCTTGAAGTACCTTTTCCAAATCCAAGATGATAGTACTTAGGTTTGTGAGGTTCTAAACTAATCATAAGATCTCTAAGGCTGTCTCTACCGGCAAGTTGACCAAATACCATACTGAGAAGTTGATTCCAGCAGGAAAAATGTTTAATGTACTGATTGTCATTGTATTCATACACCAAACGATCAAATACACGCTGAGGTAATAAATCTGTAAATTGGGCGAAGACATATTTGCCTTGATTCATGGATTTTTGCTTTTAACAAAGCTAAGCCCACGAATTTCAATTCAAATCGTCACGCAACTAAAAAGCGCTACAAGCCAGATATATCAAGGATTTCAAAGAACGTCATATAATTTTAATCGGACACTAGTGATCATTTGATGTGAATCTATATCTAGTCAATAACAAAATTAAATGAAAGCAAATAAATCGTTTTGGGATAGTTATGCATCTGATTTTGATGCAATTTATGGGACTAAAAATTCATTGATCAATAATGTTATAAACAAAATGTTCCGTAATAGTATGAAAATAAGATTTGAAAAAACGAATATAATTATTCCACAAGAAAAAATTTCTGTAATTGATATCGGCTGTGGTCCAGGGCATTATTGTTTTTCTTTAGCACAAAACGATGAAAGGGAAATTCTTGGGATTGATTTTTCGGAAACGATGATCCAATTAGCAGCAAATCATGCTAAAGAATTGGGACTAGAAAAAAGACTAAAGTTTGAGGTTGAGAATATTCTGGAATTTGAACCTAAAAGGAAATTTGATTATAGTATAATGATGGGCTTTATTGAATACTTTGAAAATCCTGAACTGGTTATTAAGAAGGCTCTAGCTATTACTAATAGGACAATATTGATCAGTTTCCCGGTCGCCGGCGGATTTTTGGCTTTTCAAAGAAAACTTAGATATAAACGCAGATGCTTTTTGCGCTTGTATAGTCATGATAATATAGAACGATTGCTGGACGGTTTAAACATCAAATCGTATACAATCGAAAAAATCCAAAGAGACTTCTTTGTAACAATTAATCTTAATTGATTATGGAAGCTGTCATGTCTGTTGATGTCGAAGAATGGTTTCACATCCCATCAGGCTTAGATAACATTCTGCCATTTGATCAATGGGATCAGGCATTACAAAGAGTTCAGGATGTACTTCCAAAAATGTTGGATATATTTGAACAGAATCATGTAACAGCAACTTTCTTTTTTTTGGGTTGGATTGCAGAAAAACATCCTATCCTGGTAAAAGAAACTCTTCGCCGTGGGCATGAAGTTGCTACTCATGGATATGCTCATAAATTAATTTATAACCAGACACCAGATGAATTTGACAAGGATATAATTAAAGCAAAATCTATTTTAGAAAACATCACCGGTAAATGTGTAATAGGGTACAGAGCCCCTGGTTTTTCAATTATACCTGGAACTGAATGGGCATTTGATATCCTTGCAAAACATGGGATAAAGTACGATTCTTCCATTTTCCCAGGTAAAAGATTCTATGGTCACTATGATAAATTTAACATGGAGCCAACTATCGTCAAAGTTGCGAATAATGAGCTTATTGAATTTCCTCAATCTATAGTGGATTTTGGCGTTTTCAAGTTATCCTGCTTTGGTGGTGGTTATTTCAGACTATTTCCAAAATCATTTTTTTTTATGATGGCCCGGATCATTGAAAGATCTGATCGGCCTTTAATTTTATATATACATCCGCGGGATATTGATACTAATCAACCAAAAATCCCATTTTCATTTCTCAAAAAAACTCGTCATTATATAAATATTTCAAAAACAGAACAGAAACTTTCTGATATAACCAGTCTTTTTGACTTCAAAAGCTTTGAAATGGTAATATCCGATGCTGCTTTTTTAGAGAAATTGAAATATAAAACAAACACCGAGTACCCAGCACCCAGCAACATCTAATGAATATTATGTCCTTTTGATGTCAAACATAACAGTTTCAATTGTAACCGTTTCCTATAATAGTGTCAGGACTATTTCTGACACTATCAATTCAGTACTGGCTCAGACATATCAAAACATTGAGTACATTATTATTGATAGCTCATCAACTGATGGAACAGTTGAATTAGTTAATTCTTTTGGTAAAAATATTTCAAGATTTTTATCAGAACCGGACAATGGTATCTATGAAGCAATAAATAAAGGGATCAGACTTTCCAAAGGAAATATTGTCGGGATACTTAATTCAGATGATATTTTTTATGATAATCGCATAATTGAAAAGATAGTTGAAGCATTTAATGATGATGATATAGATGCTGTTTTTGGTGATGCTCAATTTGTTCACCCTGTCAAAACTTCAAAAATAATCAGATATTACTCCTCGAAATCATTCAGTTCAGATAAATTTAAATATGGGTATATGCCAGCTCATCCCAGTTTTTATGTAAAAAGAGAATTATTTGAAAAACTGGGTTACTACAAAACGGATTATAAAATCGCTGCTGATTTTGAATTGTTAGTCAGGTTTTTACACATGTATCCTTTAAAGTACAAGTATTTAGAAATGCCATTTGTATCAATGAGAATGGGAGGAGTAAGCAATAAATCTATTTGGAGCAAATTCGTTATTAATAAGGAAATTGCGAGGGCATGTAAAGAAAATGGAATACGAACAAATTATTTTAATATATATTCAAAATACTTTACTAAAATTTTCGATTTTCTAGATAGTAAGATTATCCTCAAAAAGACATAATTTAATTCTCCTTAAAAAATCATTAAATCTCTTATCCCAAATAAGGTAGTAATAACTTTGAACTTGCTGTTCTAAATGACAAAAATTCTGATTACAGGAGCCGATAGTTTTGTTGGTACAAATTTCCGGAAATTTTCAAAATATAAGGATATTGAGGAGATATCTTTATATAAGAACAAACCTGAGGATATTGATTTTTGTAAATATGATGTTGTTTTACATTTAGCAGCCATAGTTCATCAAACAAAAAAAATTCCGGAGAATATTTATTTTAACATAAACAGAGATCTTTGTTTGCAGGTTGCTGAACAGGCTAAAAAAGCAGGTATTAAACAATTTGTTTTCTTAAGTTCACTTAAAGTTTATGGGGAATTTATTCCGGATTCAGAGTTAAGGAGTGAAGATTCGAAATGTTTTCCTGATAACGCTTATGGGAAAAGCAAGTATGAAGCTGAAATAGGGCTCAGAAAACTGGAGGATGACCATTTCACAGTATCAATAATCCGTCCGCCACTTGTTTATGGTGTTGGTGTAAAGGCCAACATGCTCAATTTAGTGAGATTGATTAAATCATTCCCTATTTTGCCATTTAGAAATATTAATAATAAAAGAAACATCATTTATATCGAAAATTTAGTCGGATTTATTGAAAGAACAATTGAAAACAGAGCACCAGGAGTATTCATCGCAAAAGACGAGGGAGCTCTTTCTACAACAGAACTGGTGGGGTTTTTATCAAAATACCTGGGTAGAAGAGTTATATTATTCAAATTACCTAATCTAATAATCAGGATTTGTGCATATTTCAAACCGGGTATTTTTACCAGGTTATTTGGGTCATTTGAATTTGATAATAACAATACAAAAAATCAGTTGAAATATAGTCCAAAATATTCATCTGAGGAAGGGATTAAAAAATGGCTTTCTGGAGTTTAATCAGCGATATGTAAAGATGTGTTTTTTTACTCGAAGCGCATCTGAATTCGAGTTGTAATTATGGAAATAATTGAACTAAACAATTGAAAATAATTCTGTTATCTATTTTCCTTGGATTTTTATCTTTTGCACTTACGTACTTTATAAGACTATTTGCTTTAAAGAATAAAATTGTAAGCATTCCAAACGAAAGGAGTTTACATGATATACCGACTCCACATGGGGGAGGATTGGCAATTGTGATTTCCTGGTACATTGGAATTTCAATATTTTTTTTCTTTTCAAAAATTGATAAAAACCTGTACTTTGCATTATTAAGCGGAGTAATATTAACTCTTGTCAGTTTTATAGACGACCTGAGAGGCTTGAAACCTTATATTCGCCTGATCTTTCATTTCATCACTTCAATCATTGCTTTCGTCTTGTTAGGAGGTCTTCGTCAACTGGTTATTCCAGGAATTGAGATGAACTATCTTTTTATTGTTTATCCTTTGGCAATAATTGGAATGGTCTGGTTTATAAATCTTTTTAATTTTATGGATGGGGTTGATGGTTTTGCATCACTTGAAGCTATAACTATTTGTTTGGTGCTGTTTTTCCTGTCTGGAAGTATTATAAATATATTATTATTAACGTGTATATCAGGATTTTTATACTGGAATTGGCCAAAAGCAAAGATTTTCATGGGTGATGTAGGGAGTACACAACTTGGTTTTATTCTTGTTGTTTTGGGCATTTATTTTCATAATACTTACCAGTTTTCTATTCTTAACTGGATTATGCTTACATCACCATTCTGGTTTGATGCGACCTTAACATTATATCGTAGATGGAGAAATAGAGAGAAATTAGGCGAGGCACATCGAAAACATGCATATCAAAGGATTGTTCAGGCTGGATTTTCTCATCTGAAAGTAAATATGTTTTTATTGATTATTAATTCGTTTGTAGTGATTATGATATTAATATACAGAGAGATAAAATTTCTACAAATACCACTTTTTGTATTAACGCTGTTATTTTTTTACCTTATAACAAAACGGGTAGACAGGAGAGTTCCTTTTAAATAATCCTCTTATTTGAACAACATTGGAAAAGAATAAAAATAAATTTTATTCTGTTTTTCTCAGGTCTGAGTTACTTCGCAATACCTCTATTTTAATCTCAGGTACAGCTCTGGCACAGCTGATCCCAATTCTTCTTCAACCTGTATTGCGCAGATATTTTTCTCCTGAGATATTTGGAGCTTATTCGGTCTATCTGAGTTTAATAGGAATACTCATTGTAATATCATCCTTCAGGTATGAACTTGCTATAATTTTACCCAGGAAAGATAAGGAGGCAGCCAGTGTTTTTTTTCTTGCCTTAATAATGAATTTGTTATTTAATATTCTTTTGCTTTTGATTATTATTCTGTGGAAAACAAAAATTCTTTTGTTTTTGAATTTATCTGCAACTTTTGCTGATTATTTATACCTGGTACCTCTTGGTACTTTTTTATTCAGCACATACCAGAGTATTAATTACTGGCTTATCAGGAAAAAGCGGTTTCTCCCTGTTTCTTTGAATAAGTTTGCAAGAAGAGGTTTTGAAGGAAGTGCTCAGGTCGTTTTTAAATTTATGAAAATATCTCACGGACTAGTCTATGGAGATTTAATAGGGCAAATTGCGAATGTTTTTTCCGGAATTTACCAGGGTAGCAAAAGCGGACTTTCATTGCGCATGTTTAGTCCGGGTAAGATAAAATATGTACTGTTTAAATACTCTGAATATCCAAAATTTAATATAATTCCAAGTCTGATGAGTGCCTGCAGCTATTTATTGCCGGCAATAATGATTAATAAATTTTATTCATCAGAAAATACTGGCTATTTTGATCTGTCAAAGCTCCTCTTGTCTATTCCACTTGCATTAATAGCATCTTCTATCTCCAATGTTTTGCTTCAACGCGTTTCTGAAAAAAATAATTTAAAACTCAGCATTCTTAAAGATTTGATTTCAATACTGGTTTTTGTAATGATTGCAGTCGTTTTTGAGATAGGTATTATCATGTTTTGGGCTGAAGATATATTCAGGATTTTTTTTGGGGATAGATGGGAATTTTCCGGTACCATATCAAAAATATTGGTTTGGGCATTTGCTTTCAACTTCATTGTAGCATCGTTTAGCAGCATTTTCATTTCTCTTAAAAAGATTAAACTTTTAAGTGCATGGCAGCTTTTCTACTTTTTATCTATTTTATCTTTATTCTTTTTCAACTATTTATCTTTTAGTTCTTTTCTCAAACTGTACGTAATAATTGAGGTGATATGTTGCTCAATGAGTACCTTATTAATGTTATATATTATAATTAATTATGAGAAAATGGCATCAAATATAGAACTTAGTAAGAAGCCTTAGGATGAAAAAAACATGTGGATTTTTCACAAACATTGCTCCATTATATTCAAGATCATTATGGTACGAACTTTCTGCATCAAAAGTAGTAGACTATTTTTTTTATTCGTCCCGATATGGTTTTTCCGGGATAAAAACAATTGATATAAATGAATCAAAATTTGTAAATAAAAATGGTAAATTAAATTGGTCATTTCTTAAAAACATTTTCATATATAATATTTTGATTTATCAAACAGGAATAATTTCAAAATGTCTGGAAACCAACTACGATGCATATATCCTATATGGAGAAATGCATAATATTTCAAATTGGATTGCAGCTCTAATTTGTAAAGCTCGCAACAAACCTTTGTTCTTTTTGGGGCATGGTATTTATGGAAGTGAAAAATATTTAAAAAAAACTATTCGACTATTATATTATAAAATAGCTGATTTTCATTTGGTTTATGGTAACAGATCAAGAAATTTAATGATTGAATCTGGTTTTAGTCCAACAAAAATATTTACTGTTTATAACTCGCTTGATTTCAATGTTCTTAAGAAACAATACGATGAAAGAAACCGGGATGATCTGGAAAAACTCAAAACTAAATTATTTCAGGGTCATAGTGACTTACCCGTTATAATTTTTATCGGACGATTAACTAAGGAGAAAAAAATTTCATATTTATTAGAAGCTATACAAATAAGTCAAAATAAAGGTAATAGGTACAATTGCCTGATTGTTGGCGGCGGAAATGAATCAGATCACCTTCAACATTTATCCAATTCGCTGGGTATCAAAGATTCAGTTTGCTTCTACGGGCCTAGTTATGATGAAAATTTAAATGCGAAACTTATTATGTTATCAGAATGTAGCGTTTCACCGGGAAATGTAGGACTGACAGCAATCCATAGTTTGTCTTTAGGTACACCAATTATTACTCATGGAAATTATTTTAATCAGGGTCCTGAAGCTGAGGCTGTTATTCAAAACAAAACAGGTTTGTTTTTTGAAGAAAACAATGTCAGCAGCTTATCGAATGTTATTGATGACATGATATTGAATAAGAAAAAGCAATCAATGGAAACCACTTGTATTGAACAAGTTAAAAAGTACTGGAATCCAATGAACCAGGCAGCTATTTTTGATGAAGCAGTTATGGATTCGATAAAAACTAAATAATGTGAATAAACTACTAAAAAAAATAAAAATTTATCTTCTGAAGGAACAGTTCCGGCCCTCATTCATAGGTTTATTTATAAACCCTTTTTACTTCGCAAGGAAAGCAATCTACAAAAACATTCAAATCTATGCTAAAAATATTACCGGAACGACCCTGGATATCGGTTGTGGAAGTAAACCCTATACAACTTTGTTTCCAACCGACAAATATATAGGAATGGATATTAAAGTAACCGGGCACAAGCATTCAGACTCAAATGTCGATGTATATTATGATGGAGTTACAATTCCTTTTGATAATGATTATTTTGATTCTATGGTTTGCTTCGAAGTATTAGAGCATGTTTTCAATCCTGATGTTTTTTTGAAAGAGGCAAGCCGGATATTAAAACCAGGGGGAGCAGCTATTTTTACAGTACCCTTTATCTGTGATGAACATGAACAACCATTTGATTATGCACGATATTCTTCATTCGGGTTAAAAGTCTTATTTGAAAAAGGAGGTTTTACTGTTGCGGAAAACAAGAAATATTTATACGATTTACGACTTTTTTCGTTATTGGCAAACACTTATATCTATAAGATTATAAAGAGATTAATTCCAAGCAAAATCTCATATCTGTTAATTCTTCCGCTTACAACCATAAATAATCTTTTAGGTCATATTTTTTATCTGTTTCCAAATAATAAAGATTTATACTTTGGGAATATCTTTCTGCTCAGGAAATAGATTCACCTTATCATTAAAATAGGATGTGGAACTACTGTACATTATTTGACTCTATCTACCTAAGCCGGGGAATGGTTATGTATGAGTCATTAAAAACTCATTCAGGCGAATTCCATCTCTATATATTTGCTTTTGATGATCTTTCCCGCAAAATATTGAAAGAACTTGATCTTCAAAATGTCACTGTTATTCCTTTAAATGAATTTGAGACTCCACAACTTTTAGAAATAAAAGGAGGAAGATCTAAGGCTGAGTATTGCTGGACCTGTACACCATCAATAATAAATCATGTTCTTTATAATTACAATGTCTCCGTTTGCACCTACCTGGATTCAGATCTGGTTTTCTATTCAGATCCTTCAGTTCTGATCGAAGAAATGATCGATCATCAGAAAAATGTTCTGATAACTGAGCATCGATTCTCTCCCTTAGCCAGACTTTATGAAAAGAAAAGGGCAGGAAAGTTTTGTGTTCAGTTTGTAACATTCACAAATGAAAAGAACAGCCTTGAAATTCTCGAAAAATGGAGATTGCAGTGTATAAATTGGTGTTATGCAAGGTACGAAGATGGTAAATTCGGTGATCAGAAGTATCTTGATGATTGGCCATTAACTTATAGCAATATTCATATTCTTCAACATCCTGGTGGAGGAATTGCCCCATGGAATCTTCAACAATATCGTTTTTTTGAATATGGAAATTCAATAACAGCCAGCATAAAGAAAACAGGATCTATCTTCAAAGTGGTTTTCTTTCATTTTCAATATGTTAAATTTATTAATAAAGGTACTTATGACATCGGTTGGTATCTTATACCGGCATATATGAAAAAGTTGTTTTATACATCTTACTTTAAAAAAATAGAAGATATTGAGAAAAAATTAGAATTAACTAATTTAAATTATCAGACGGGTTTTTCAGGATTCAATACAGACGGTATCAAGAACTTTGTAAAAACAGGATTTAAAAAAGTCTTCAGTTACAACATAATAAAAACAAAAAAGTAATAATGGCGTATTTAATTGATTTGAAAACACATACAGACAAACGTGGAAACCTTACCGTTATCGAAGATATTCTACCTTTTAAAATTGAAAGAGTTTTCTATATCTATGGTGTTGACAAATCTGAAAGGGGAGGGCACAGGCATCATAAAACGATCCAGGCAGCAGTCTGTATTCAGGGAGAATGCAAAATCTTTAATAACGATGGAAAAAATAAGCAGGTTTTTCATTTGAATAAACCTTCAAAATGCGTTTTACTTGAACCCAGCGACTGGCACAAAATGTATGATTTTTCTAACGATGCTATTCTAATAGTTCTGGCGTCTGAGAAATTTGATGAAAACGATTATATTTTTGAAAAATATGTTTGAATTGAAATTTTAAGTGATGTCTGTACTCAGAGTATTTAATGAATAAAAAATGGGTTTAATTCCTGGAAGAATAATTCCTGACAACCTATTAAAAAGAAGGTCCACTTCGTATCTCTTTGCCCTTCTGACAGTTATAGTTTTACCTATTCATGTACAGTACTTGCCTCCTTTAATGATATTGTGGGGCATCTTCTGGATTTTGGAAAACTATTTACGGTTTAGTATGATATGGGATACTAAAAAATCGTACAGAGTTCTTTTTATTTTGTTTATTTCATACTATATCTGGCAGGCAGCAGGATTAATATATACTTCTGATATTAAAATGGGCTTATCAAATTTATTTGGTAGACTTTCTCTGATACTTTTCCCCCTTGTGTTGATTTTTCCAGGCGAAATAATAAAAAGTAGAGCTAAAAATTTAATAAGGGTTTTTGCCGTATGTACATTCCTGTTTATGCTATTCTGTTTTAGTTATGCTTTGTATCAGTCTGTTAATTTGAAGAATGGACTTTGGACTTTTAATCCTCATCCATCAGATTTTTCATGGTTGAGTTACTTTTACAGTTCAAATCTGACTATTTCCCAACACCCTACTTATATAGCAATGTATGTGTTATTTTCAGTTTTTATTTGCATTGAATCATGGTTCGATTATTCGCTTAAATTTAAGTATAGGGTTTTGTGGTTAATACTTGCTTTGTTGCTGATAATATCGCAGTATTTTTTATCCTCACGGGCAGGGATTTTAATTAGTCTGATTTTAGTTCCATTGTATTTCATCATTAAATTTAGAGAATTCGGGAAAAAGAGGTTTGCATGGCTTTGGATCATTTTAGTTATTATTATTTTATTACCTTTTATTATAAAGAATCAAAGAGTGGATTATTTGTACGGCAGACTTTTCCACAAGCAAATTGGTTATGAAAGGAAAAGAGATCCTCGTTTTTTAATTTGGAAATCAGCATTTGAAATTGCCCGGAAAAATGTCTTGCTAGGAGTAGGAATCGGAGATGTCAGAACAGTATTAATTCTCGAATATAAGCGGATCGGTGAAGAACAAATGGCAATAGAGCGATTTAATGCTCATAACCAATTTCTGGAAGTTTTACTTGAAAATGGAATAATCGGTTTAGGATTTTTTATTTCAATGTTTATCTGTATGTTTTATATTGTATTATCGGATAAAAATCTTCTTTATGGATTATTCATAATGATACTGTTTATGTTTTTTATGTTTGAAACAGTACTGTACAGATTAGCCGGAGTCTCTTTTTTCTCCCTGTTTTCCTTTCTACTCATTTATATAAATAAACCTGAACAATCAAATCATCCGAGCTGATAATTAAAAACCAAAAAACAAAAGAATCGAATTTATTTGGTTTAATGATATTTAGATAAAAAAAGGGAGCTTTAGGCTCCCTTTTTTATATTTAGTATTTATTATATACCTGCCGGAGTTTTTTCCAGTTTGCTATCAGTATCAAAATGAACAGAGTGATCAGGAAGAAAACCGGAATAATATTTTTCCCGTAATATATTATTCCATTATCTCGGTTAGCTGGCAAAGTAAAATCGCTTAAAACTGTCACGATATCTTTGTAAAGATCCAAGTCTGTTTCAAGAGCTTGTTTTCTTGCATAAAGGATGTAAATATCTGGATATACCAGCTGTGTCTTCTGCTCCTGCATAAATATCATCTGGCCGCCATTCTTTGGTTTCATGTTTCGAGTCTCTTCAAAATATTTTACTTTTTGGAGACTATCGAGTTGCGTAATATCATAATTCAAACGTCTGACCAACTCCTGGTTTTGCATCAACCTTAACCTATTACGTGCCTGAAATAATGAGTCAGAATTAATTAATCTTATAATTCCGTTTCTTACATTTGTAAGTTCCTGTGGGGTACGAATCCTGACTCTTATATCAAGACGGTCCTGCATTCTGACATTAACAGTATCATATACATTCTGGTTATTAGAATAATCAACATAATCCGGAATTCCATCGTTCCCTTTATCTATTATCCAAAAGGCACTGATGTCGACTATATTTTTGATCTGATCCTGCGATGCGGAAATTTCGTTAGCCAGAGAAATGGTATTATTTTCTTTACCGAACAATTGAAGGTGGTTTAAATATGAGATCAAGTCGCTGGTTGAAATTAAATTTGGCTTTAATAATTCTTTCTTTGTATGGTACACATATGAATTTGTCCTTAGCACAAGGTCTGATGTATATAAGGACGCGGAAATCGTCTTAAAGAAATAGGATACACCAATTCCAAGAGCAATACTTAATCCCAACGGCAACCACCTTTTTAACAGAAAAACTACAGAAATAAGTAAAGCCCTTCCCAGTGCTCTGCCCCAACGGTTTAATGTTCTGCCTATTCTTCTGAAAAGATCTAAAAGATCTATTTCGTCCTCCCTGGCATTCTTATTATTTGAAGTGTTTTCGGACATATTCTTTAGATTGACTGGTTTGTTATACAAATATATTCAAATTTGAACTTAATACAAGAGCCTTTACCCGTGTTTAGATGAGTTTGAAAATTTTTAGGGCCAAATCACTCATTAATGGCTTATAATCCTGGACAAATTCTCCAGTTACACGATTACCTATTACCAGACAGATTGTCAAGGCTTTATGTCCAAGCAATGCTGATAACCCATAAATTGCCGAGCTCTCCATTTCATAGTTACTTATGGTCCTCCCTCTGTATGAAAACTCAGCTAACTTGTTGTTTATTTCATTGTCAAAGGTTTCAAGCCGAAGTCTTCTTCCCTGAGGAGCATAAAAACCTGGCGCGGAAATAGTTATTCCTTTTTTAAAATCCTCTTTTTGAAACAATTCTATTAACTCTTTATTTGCATTTACGGCATAAGGGTAGGAGAGAGTATCCGGCCATTCAAGGTATTCAACAAGATAATCAGACAAACCGGTATCAAGTATCCAGTCATAACCTTCATAGAAATGAAGAAGGCCATCAAACCCTATGGCAGTTTCGGTAAGAACACATGAACCTGCTGGGATATCAGCTCTGAGACCACCAGATGTTCCAATCCGGATAAATGTCAATGAAACTGGATCTATCTTATTTATCCCAGTATTCAAATCAATATTCACAAGGGCATCAAGCTCGTTAACCAATATATCGATATTGTCCGTTCCAATACCTGATGAGATAACAGTTATCTCACTATTCTCGAACGACCCGGTGACAGTATGGAACTCTCTGTTTTCTTTTCTGACCCTAATCTCTTGCATGAAGGAAGCCAGCATATCAACCCTGCCAGGATCACCGACAATTATTATTTTATCTGATATATCTCCGGGAAGAAGATTAAGATGAAATATGCTTCCATCTTTATTGGTAATAAGCTCAGTTTTCTTTTGCATGGTGTTAGTTTAGGCTCAAATTTAATATAATCTGATTATTAAAAAATGCCAATACCTGAGAAAACTCTGCAAAACGACTCATTACAAAATAGCCGGTTACAACAAACCGCAGACCGAAAGGTGTTATTTATAATATTCCATTATTCTACCGGAAATTAGCTGCAGCGAAACCTCTGCAAGTTTAGTCTGGTAATGTGCTGATATCAATCTCTCCCTTGCGTCAAGAAGACTTTTCTGCACCTCGCGCAGATCAATACCCGACAGACTTCCAAGTTTGTATCTCTCCAGTGCTATATCAAGATTTTCTTTTGCAGTCTGATAGTTCTGATCTTCGAGGGTAATAAGCCGCAGGTTGTTATTATATGCGCTGTAAATGGTAAGCAAATCAGCTCTTATTGCCTGTTCAACTTCACGATATGCCAGATCTTTACTGTTCCTGTCGATAGCTGAGTTATGAATGCTTCTTCGCTGATTATTCCCATCAAACAGGGTGACTCCAAGTGTGAGGCCATAATTAACTCCGTTGATTGTCTGATTTTTGACGGAACTTTGAGTAAATGTATTGACATTATAACTATAGCCTCCGGAAAAATTAAGATACGGGTAAGACCTTGAGACGATCAGCTTATAATCATATTCAGAGATTGTTTTGTTCCTGGCAGCAATAAGAAGATTAGTATTACTCACAAGAGTTGCCTCAAGCAATTTCTCATAGAGGAGATTGGGATTTACATCAATAGAAGTGTCCCTTGTGGAGAATTCATTGCTGAGATTTTCCAGAGCCATCATCTGATTAAGCCTGATCTGAGCTGTTCTGACAACTTCATTTTGTCTTGAAAGATTTGAGCTATCGGAATTAACATATACCCGCGACTGTAATACTTCGAGTTTTGAGCCCGAGCCAAGCAGATAGCGATCTTCGTCGATCCTTAGCCTTTCCCTTGAGAGTACGAGGGCATATTGAAGATTATTCATCAACTGTACCTGAAGGATGTAATTGTAATATCCTGAAACAATGTCCGATACAAAATTTTCAACAGTAAGCTGAGTATTCAATTGTCCTACCTGATTAAGCTCTCCCAGCTTTTTATAGGTGGTCACTGCTTTGAATCCGCTAAAAATATTCATCCCAAGTACTGCTGAACCCACGGTAACTGTATTGAATACACCGTTTGAACTAATCTTAGAGCCATCAGTATTCTTTTGTGTGGAATTATCTAAAGTCCCTGATTGAGTTCCATTTAGATTAATAGTAGGCAATAAACCCGCGTTTCCGAGGGTATAATTATTTTTTGAGATCGTCTCATCGTTTTTTGCTATAAGAATTGAAAAATTTCTTTCCAATCCTATTGAGATGCAATCTTTAAGACCATACACATTTTGTCCATGTGCCGGTATAAATGACATTGATGAGAGAATAAGCAAACTACGATAAAGGAGCCTCATTTTCAGTTTTTTTTGTTTCGCTTGATATAAATGAATAGATCGCCGGAACAACAAAAAGAGTAAGGAATGTTGAAAATACCATTCCTCCGACAACTGCAATACCCATTGAAACACGGCTTTGTGCACCTTCGCCCAATCCGAGTGCCAGGGGCATAATACCCAGAATTGTAGCCAGACTGGTCATCAGAATAGGCCTGAACCGCGAAGCTGCAGCATATTTAATTGCATCCATTTTACACATCCCGGTCAGCTTTCTCTGGTTAGCGAATTCTACTATCAAAATCCCGTTTTTCGTCACCAGGCCGATCAACATGATAATACCGATCTGGCTGAATATATTCATGGTGATATTAAAATACCACATGAACAGAAGGGCACCGGTAAGAGCAAGTGGTACGGTCATCATAACAATAAATGGATCCTTAAAACTCTCGAACTGGGCAGCAAGAACAAGGAAGATCAGGATTATGGCCAGCATAAATGCGAACATAAGACTTGATGAGCTTTCCTTAAAATCTTTCGAGTCACCGGCGAGTGCAGTTCTGAATGTATCATCAAGAACTTCTTTGGATATTTTATCCATTTCATCAAGTCCCTGGCTTATTGTTTTACCTTTTGCCAAGCCCGCAGAAATAGTGGCTGACACGAATCTGTTATACCGGTTAAGTTGGGGAGGAGCAGTCTCTTCCGTAAGGGTTACGAGGTTATCAAACTGGATCATATTTCCATAATTATTCCTTACGTATAGTGATTTAAGATCCAATGGTTTGTTACGATCATTTCGGGCAAGGTCGCCAAGTATCTGATATTGCTTGCCGTTCATAAAAAAGTACCCGAACCGCTGTCCGCTGAGAGCAAGCTGCAACGTCTGACCAATATTTTCGGTTGACACTCCTAAAGTACTTGCTTTTTCCCTGTCGATATGTATCCTGAGTTCAGGCTTTGTAAATTTTAGATTTACATCAGCCATCTGAAACATCGGATCATCCATTACTTTGGCCATATAAGCCGGAAGTACCTCCCTTAATTTGTCAATTGACGTGGCCTGAAGCACATATTGAATAGGCAAACCGGCACGTCTTCCTCCAAATGTGGATTGTTGCATCACCATAGATCTTGCTTTGGTCTTTTTACGCAAGGCAATACCTAATTGATCCGCGATTTGCTGCTGTGTACGATTTCTGTCGCTGGGATTTACCAGAGTCACTCTCACAAATCCGCCACCACCTCTCACCATTGACATAATGCCATCGCGATCTGGTACCAGGTCGGCTATTGTTTTGGCTATATCGTCAATATAATCAAGGTTAAACTCATATGTTGATCCCTCCTGTGAAATGGTGTTAATTGAGATTTGAGACCGATCCTCCAGTGGTGCCATTTCAGCAGGAATATTTTTCCAGAGAAAGTAAATAAGAAATAAGGCCACAAAAAGAATTACGAAAGTTACCTTTCGATGATTAAGAAATGATCCAAGCATATTTTTGTAGCCATCATTCAATCTGTTAAAAAATTTATCTGTTTTCCTGTAAAACCAGCTGTGTTTGGTCTCCTGGCGCAACATCTTTGTTGAGACCATAGGTGTAAGAGACAGGGCAAGAAAAGCTGAAATACCTACAGCTCCGGCCATAACAATGGCAAACTCGCGGAATAGTCTTCCGGTTATTCCCTGGAGAAACACTATCGGGAAAAAGACTGCAATAAGAGTGATAGTGGTAGCGATAATTGCGAAGTAGATTTCTTTCGACCCTTTAAGTCCTGCCTGAACGGGTGGTAATCCGTTTTCAACTTTTACATATATGTTCTCCATTACCACTATGGCATCATCTACTACAATCCCAATAGCAAGAACTATAGCAAGGAGAGTCAGGACATTGATTGAATAGCCTGCTAAATACATGATAAAGAATGCACCTATAAGCGATACGGGTATGACCAGAATAGGTATAAGAGTTGCACGCCAGCTTCTTAAAAAGAAGTAAATAATAATCACTACCAGTGCGAATGCTATATAAATGGTGTTTTTTACTTCCTTAATGGAATTCCTTATAAACTTGGTATTATCAAATGGCACCCTGACTTTAACATCTTCAGGAAGGTCTTTTTTAATATATTCAAGGCGCTTGTAAACTTCATCAACTATATCTATCTGATTGGATCCAGGCTGAGGTATGATAACATTACTAACCATTGGTACCCCATCCATTTTGAGTATACCGCGAATATCTTCTGGTCCAAGTTCCGCTCTGCCTATATCTTTAAAGCGTACAATCTGGTCTCCGGTTTGTTTAATTATCAGATCGTTGAATTCTTTTGGGGTTGACATTAGTCCAAGGGTCCGAATCGTTAACTGAGTTGTATTTCCTTCAATGCTACCGGATGGAAGTTCCACATTCTCTCTGAGTACAGCATTTCTAACATCCAGGGGAGTGATCTGATATCCGGCAAGTTTGACGGGATCAAGAAATAGCCTCATTGCATAACGTTTTTGTCCCCAGATGCCAACAGCGCTTACTCCTGAAATGGTCTGCAATTGTTCCTTTAAGGTGAGTTCCGCTATTTCCGACAGTTCCAGAAGAGATCTTTTATCGCTCTCAACTGTGAGTTGAAGTATAGGGTTTGCATCTGCATCTGCTTTTGCAACTACAGGAGGATCACAATCGCGTGGCAGCATTCTCAGAGCTTGTGAAACCTTATCCCTGGTATCATTGGCAGCGGTTTCCATATCTACCGACAGCTCAAATTCAACAGTTATGTTACTTTGACCTTGCTGGCTGACACTGGTAAGCGATCGGATCCCCTGGATTCCATTAATTGATTGTTCCAGTGGTTCTGTAATTTGCGTTTCAATTACATCCGAATTAGCTCCGGGGTATGATGTGCTGACTGAAATAATTGGAGGATCGACACTGGGAAATTCTCTTATTCCCAAAAAGGTGAGGCCCACCGCACCAAAGAGCAAAATAACTATAGCAAATACGGTTGCTAATACGGGCCTGTTAATACTAACTGATGATAAACTCATATTAATAATCCAGGTTATTTGTTAAGAATCACTGTGTCAAGCACTATCGGAAGGTTTTGTCTCAGCTGCATTATCCCTGAAGTAATCAATGTATCTCCGAATTTAAGTCCGTCAGTTATCTGGATTTTTGATTCTGTCCTGAGTCCTGTATTAACTTTTATCGTCTGAGCTTTACCTTTTTTATAAATAAAGACTGTTTCGCCATCCATCTGTGGTATCAAAGCTTCAGTCGGAATAGCTATTGCATTGTCTCTCTTGGATAACTCTAATGTCACACCGGCGAATGTTCCTGGTCTGAGTTCTTCATTTTTATTCTGATATAATGCACGCAATAGAACTGTTCTTGTATCTAAATCAATTTTTGGATCAATTGCATAAACAGAAGCATTAAATACCTGATCATTACCAACGATCTTAAAGGTTATCGGATAGCCGATTTTTATTTCGGAAGCATATTTTTCAGATATAGAGAATTCTATCTTTATAGGACTGATTTTAATAAGTTTTGCGATTTTAGTTGACATCGTTGTAAAACTTCCTTCACTCACATATCTTAATCCTATCATTCCGTCAAATGGCGCCCGAAGTTCAGTCTGTGATATATTTGCCTTTATCAGATTAATATCCGCCTTTATAGTCTGTACATCAGTCAGGACCTGATCGTAACTTTCCTGGCTTATTGCATCTTTATTAAGAAGGCTTCGCTGTCTGAACTCTTTAGCTTCTGCCATCTTTAATTGTGCCTGCAGCTTTTCCAGCTGAGCCTGAAGCGGCTGATCATTTATTTTTGCCAGCAGATCTCCTTTTTTTACACGGGTTCCTTCAGTAAAATTAATTTTCACGATCTTTCCTGAAGTCTCAAAGGAAAGATCCACTTCTTCATCAGGTTTTAGGGTTCCTGACTGGTTGATCAATTCACTCAAATGAGTCGGGATAATTACATATCCGACTGCATTTAGTTTTTGCTGAGTTTGCCGTAGGGGCGCTCCCGTAATACCCTCTCCTTTAATTTTTTTTGCCAGGAAAGGTTTATATTTTGGATAAAGTATTATTCCAATAAGCAAAATTATCAGAAGAAAGGTTATGACCAGTCGTAGTTTTTTGTTCATCTTTTATCTATAATGAGATAATTAATTTACTGCGAATTGATTTTAAATATTACTATAAAATATTGATTTTGTGTACGATATTCAGATACAATTAAATATTGGATCAAACGATCGCACAAATGTAAGTAAATTATAATTTTCAATACAGGCGCCAAATCTAAAATAATGTTAAATATTCATAAAATAACTCATTTGAATTATGGTATTCCGATTTTAATTAAAAGGAAGTAAATTTGTATTGCATTAAAACTTTATAAAAAATGATTCAGCGTATTCAATCGATATACCTGTTACTGACAACTTTACTTTCATTATTATTCCTTAACGGCAGCTTTTTAAGTTTTATTAACAAATCAGGATCTATTATAAAAATCACTTTCAACGGTATTTTAAAGAGTACAGCTGGGCAGGATTTTGAATATTTGGGTAAGGTATTGCCTCTTTCGATAATTATACTGCTCATTCCGGTTTTATCCATAATTACGATCTCCTTTTTTAAAAACAGGATTATTCAACTTTGGCTTGCAAGGATACTGATAGGAGTGATAACCTTTTTTATTCTTGTATCAGCTTATTATTCATATTCTGTTGCAACACAATATAATGGACAGATCATGCCCGGAGTGAAGATTATATTACCGTTCCTTATTTTAATTTTTTCAATTTTAGCTTTCAGAGGCATCAGGAAAGATGACAAGCTTGTTAAATCTTATGATAGATTGAGGTAAGGGGGTTATATTATCTGCAGATTCTCCTGGTTAGTTATTTTTTCACAATAATGGCATTTCAGAGATACATTCTTTTTTGAAACCACTTTGAATCTTGTGGTTACGGATTCAAAGTTTGTTATACATTTTGGATTCATACACTTCGCTATGCCAACTATATTATCCGGAACTTCAACAACTTTTTTCTCAACAACTTCATAGTCTTTAATAATATTTAGTTTTGCATCAGGAGCAACAAGAGCAATCCTGTTAATGTCTTCATCTTCGAAAAATACGCCGGAGATCTTAATAATAGCTTTTTTCCCTAGTTTTTTACTCTCAAGGTTAGTTCCGAATGTAATTTGGTTGTCTATCCGGTCCAGGCCTAGAATCTGTATTACCTTAAACAGGTTCTTTGCAGGCACATGGTCAATAACTGTTCCATTCTGAATAGCGCTGACGCTCATTTGTTTTGCTTCCTTCATCTCTCTGACCTTTTTTATTTAATTCCTAAGAGTGAACATACTATAGCCTGTCGTGTATAGACTCCGTTCATGGCCTGTTCAAAATAGTAGGCTTTTGGATTATTATCCACATCCTGATGTATCTCATTTACCCTGGGGAGAGGATGCAGAATCCGCATGTTAGGTTTTGTGTTTTTAAGCATCGAATTCCTAAGAACATAGACATTTTTAACCTTCTCATATTCAATAGGATCTGAGAATCTTTCCTTTTGAACCCTTGTCATATAAATGATATCAGCTTTCGATATTATATCAGTGAAATCATTGTGTTCATAATATTTGAGACCAAGATTGTCAAGGTATTGTTTAAATTCATCTGGCATTTTAAGTTCTTCAGGTGAGATGAAATTGAAAGTTGTGTTCCATCTCGACATTGCCATCATTAGAGAATGAACTGTTCTGCCATATTTAAGATCACCTACCATAAAAATATTCAAATTTTCGAGCTTCCCCTGGGTCTTGCGGATTGAATAAAGGTCAAGTAATGTTTGCGTAGGGTGCTGATTCGCACCATCTCCGGCATTAATAACCGGTACAGTGGCGATCTCACTTGCAAACCTTGCACTACCTTCAATAGGATGCCTCATCACAATTAAGTCGCAGTAATTATTTACTGTTAAGATTGTATCATTTAATGTTTCACCTTTAGAAACACTTGAACTAGCGGCATCGGAAAACCCAATAATTTTGCCACCTAACCTGCTAATTGCACTTTCAAAACTTAATCTTGTACGAGTTGAAGGCTCAAAGAATAATGTTGCTACAACCTTCCCCTCGAGTAATTTCCGGATGGGTTCTCTTTCGAATTCTTCAGTCAGATCGAGAATCCTCAGGATCTCTTCTGTTGAAAAATCATCTATTGATACTAAGCTTCTGTTTTTCATTAATATGGCACATTAGCTGTACATTATTTATCCGGAATCAAATTTACTCAAGAATTGTCTAAACAGTGATAAATGTTGATAATTAACTAAAAACTTTTAAATAGAATAATTGCTTTAATGAGTTTCGATAAATTTGTATTTAAGACCCCCAATCCTGGAAATCCGATTAAGAATTTCTTCTTTCGCCGATGCCCTGAAATATACTTTGATACGGCATTCAAGACCAAATGATTGATCAGATTGTCCGATGTTTTCTTCCTTAATTATTTTCATTACTTCATTCATTGAAATGTAAGGATATGTAATTTCATAATACGCCTGGAGTGTCTTCTCAACGATATCTGCATTTTGTAAAGCTGTGGATGCTGAAGTTCTGTAGGCGTTTATTAATCCGCTAACCCCTAATAAAGTGCCCCCAAAATATCTGCTGACTACTATAATAATATTAGTTAAACCGAATGAATTTATTTGACCCAGAATAGGCTTTCCTGCTGTACCTGATGGTTCTCCATCATCATTCACTCTCCAGATAATTCTTTCTTGTCCAATTATATAGGCATAACAATGATGCTTTGCTTCATGATGCTCTTTTTTGATTTTATCTAAAATAGGTTTAATTTCTTCCTGATTAGAGACTGGAATTGCCAAAGAAAAAAACCGGCTTCCTTTTTCTTTATAGATTCCCTGTGAGGATGAAATAATTGTTTTGTAACTATCAGATTTCATTATCAATTTAAAATTGAATGTAATTTTTAATGCATAAGCACAATATTAATTAATTCTATGTTCACCGATTACAGATTATTATAAAAAATAATACTTTTGTCAGTAATTGAAGTCATATATGAGTGTATTATTAGATGAAAAGGATCTGCATAAGTTGATTGTTATAGGCGATCGAATACTGATTAAACCGAAAGTTCCTCAGTCAAAGACAAAAAGCGGTTTGCTACTTCCTCCGGGGGTAAACGAAAATGAAAAGGTTCAAATCGGTTATGTCGTTAAAGTTGGACCGGGCTATCCTATACCCGCAGTAAATGACAATGACGAACCTTGGAAAAACAGATCAGATGAGCCTAAATACGTTCCCCTTCAGCCAAAAGAGGGAGATCAGGCTGTATATCTGCAAAATAGCGCTATCGAAATAGAATTCAATATGGAGAAATATATAGTAGTACCGCATTCGGCAATATTGCTACTCCTTAGAGATGACGGACTTTTTGAATAACATTATCACTTATGGAAAATGAGTTTTTGAAAGGCAGGAAAATTTTAATAGTTGAGGACGACTTAGCAAGCAGATTATATCTTAATAAAATACTTGATAAGGTTGGAGTAATAATTCTCAATGCAGGTGACGGGCAGGAGGCTGTAGATGTCGCTTTCCATAATCCTGATATTGATATTATTCTGATGGACATTCAGCTTCCGGTGATGGATGGATATGTATCAGTGAGTAAGATCAGGGAGTTCAGGGAGAATATAATAGTTATTGCACAAACAGCTTATGGACTTTTGGGTGACAAAGAGAAGATTCTTAACTCCGGGTTTAATGATTATATTATTAAACCCATACTCTCACAAAACCTGATAGACAAACTTATCGCTAATCTTTCCCGGAAGTAATTATTTGCCTGAATAAGTTATACGCAATTTATTCAGTGTAAAATGCAATTTGTCGGAATTCGTTTTTGAATTCTTCAATCTCGTGAGCCCATCTTTCTTTCTCAATTCTGATATTTTGCCTGCTTATTAATAATTCCCTCATTCCAGAATCACCTGACAGAATGTCAAATGGCATAAGGCTGTTTTCATATTCATAAGGCGGAAGGTTAAATTTGAGAGTATTTGGTTTCGATGTTTCAATAATTGCATCAAATATTTCCAATGCGGTTCCGACTGGTTTAAATCGATTGACATCAGTTATATGTATCTGAAGACCGTAGCAAAGTTCTCCGCAATATTTATGAAATGTTGGGATGAAATCATGAATTCTGAATGAACATCCTTCAATATTTCTGGTTATAAGGTTTTTTTTAAGTTTTTCGGAATCAATAAACGGGGCTCCAAAAAGCTCAAATGGTATTGTAGAACCTCTACCTTCAGAAAGATTAAGTGCTTCAATAAGAACGGTTCCCGGATAGACTAAAGCTGTCTGAAGCGTCGGCATATTTGGGGATGGTAAAACCCAAGGCAGACCAGTTTCACTGAATAATGAAGATCTATGCCAGTTTTTCATCCATTCTATATTCAGGTCGCAACCAGGATAATATTTTTCTTTTATCCATAGCGCCATTTCTCCTATTGTCATTCTGTGACATAATGGAATTGATGCACCGCCTACGAATGTAAAAAACTCTTTCTTCAGAACCGGCCCATCAAAGGGCAGTCTGCCAATCGGATTTGGCCTGTCAAGTATCCAAACATGGATCCCTGCTTCAGAACAGGCCTCAATACATAATTTAACAGTCCAGATATAGGTATATAATCTTGCTCCAACATCCTGTAGATCAATTAAAAAGATATCAATTCCATGAAGCATTTCTGGAGTCGGTTTACGATACTGTCCATATAGGCTGTACAAAGGGATATCAAATATCGGGTGTCTCTGACTTTGCCACTCAATCATATTATCCTGGGTCTGACCATGAATACCATGTTGCGGCCCGAAGATTGCACTTAACTTGCAGTCATTCCGTTGAAAGAAGATATCAGTAATGTGTTCAAAGTCCTTTGTAATACTAGGGGCATGACATAAGATTCCAATTCTTTTTCCTTTTAGTTTAGCAGGAAATTCATTCAAAATAGATTCTAGTCCAGTAACTACCATATATAAGATTTTATGAACAAATATATAATTAAGAGGCTTAAATGATCTATAATATATATCATTATAATTAAAAATGATAATTCTTTCATAAGTTTGACATTAAAAATATTTATAGATATGTATAAGAGATTACTTAGACATCTGACTGTTAAATTACTATTGGTATTACTTCTGGTTTCCTGTTCTGAAACAGGTAAAAAGAGGATCAGTATTATTGAAACAACCGATGTACACGGAGTCATACTTCCATATGATTTTATTGAAAAGGAAAAAATAAATGTTTCTCTTGCCTCTTCTTTTTATTATATTAAGCAGATCAGAAAGGAAAAGGATGCAACAGTGCTTCTCGATAACGGAGATAATCTCCAGGGGCAGCCCGAAGTCTATTATTACAATTTTATTGATACTGTATCACCCCATTTTTTACCTGAAGTCATGAATTATATGGGATATGATGCAGGAACAGTAGGAAATCATGAAGTGGAAGCAGGTCATGCAGTTTACGACAGGTTAGTTAAAAAATATAACTTCCCGTTACTTGCTGCAAATGCAATCAATGTCAAAACAGGAAAACCATATTTCAAACCATATCAGATTATTGAAAAAGACGGGATTAAAATTGCTGTTTTTGGCCTTATAACTCCTGCTATACCAAATTGGCTGCCACCGGAACTCTATTCAGGGATTGAATTTAAAGATATGGTTGAAACAGCTAAACAATGGATGCCTGTTATTTTGCATGAAAAACCTGACCTCGTTGTCGGACTCTTCCATTCCGGATGGGAAAGGTCAGAGGCAGAATTTAAGAAAAATCATCCTTTAAGCGAGAATGGTTCTGCTGCGGTTGCTTACAATGTTCCCGGGTTTAATATTATTTTTACAGGTCATGATCATAAACTGGCAAATGAAAAATTCGTTAATTCGGCAGGTGATACTATTCTCATTCTCAATGGAGGCAGCAGATCGGAAAAGCTAGCCGAGGCTGATATAACGTTCACTTCCAAAATGATTATAGGAAAACGACAGATGAAAATTGCAGGTCAGATTATTAATGTTGCAGATTTCCAGCCTGATCCCGAATTCATTACCAAGTTCATGCCACAACATGAGATAATTAATGAATATGTGAATAGGGTGATTGGTAATTCATCGGCAACAATCTCATCAAGAGATGCGTACTTCGGTCCATCTGCATTTATAGACATGATACATAGAATTCAACTTGAAATATCAGGAGCAGACATTTCATTTGCTGCCCCTTTGTCCTTCGATGTTCAGATTTCCAAAGGTCCTATAACTGTTGGAGATATGTTTAAACTCTACAGATTTGAAAACATGCTTTATACAATGACTTTATCAGGCGAAGAGATTCAGAAATATCTGGAGTATTCTTATTCAGGCTGGCTTAACACTATGAAAGGACCGGCAGACATATTGCTTAAATTCCGTACGGGTAAAGATGGAAAACTATTAATTACTAATGAAAAAGCATGGCTGAAGAACCCATCGTATAATTTTGATTCAGCTGCAGGGATTAATTATACGGTTGACGTAAGTAAACCTGAAGGAGAAAGAATAGTGATTAAAGGTTTTACAGATGGAAGACCGTTTGAAAAAAATAAAATGTATAAAGTTGCCGTTAACTCATATCGTGGAAATGGCGGAGGCGGACATTTTATAGAAGGTGCCGGAATAGCAAAAGATGAACTTAGAAAAAGACTTATCTCATCCACCAGCCGTGATTTAAGATATTATATATTGAAATCAATTGAAACAAAAAAAACAATTAATCCGGAACCTTTAAATAATTGGAAAATTATTCCTGAAAAATGGGTAAAATCAGCACTGCCACCTGAATATGCGTTGTTATTCGGAATCAAAAAATAGATTTGAAATATCAATAGAGTGAAACAGGAATCGGAATTATTATCAGATGGAGTGAAACTACCAGTAGTAGAGGAGTTTTTTTCCTTGCAAGGTGAAGGTTTTCATACGGGGAAAGCAGCATATTTTATCAGGTTAGGAGGATGTGATGTTGGATGCAGCTGGTGTGATTCCCGTTTTTCCTGGAACCCGAATCTGCACCCAATGGTTGAAACACACGCAATTATCGACCGTGTTTTAAAATCTGGTACGGATTCTGTAGTTGTTACAGGTGGCGAACCACTTATTTGGAATCTTGATTATTTATGTAATGGATTAAAGAGTAATAATATTAGTACTTTTATAGAAACTTCAGGTGCATATCCGCTAAGCGGAACTTGGGACTGGATATGCATGTCGCCTAAAAGAAACATGCCACCGGTCAGTGAAATTTGTAAAGTTGCTGATGAGCTGAAAGTAATTATACAGGATAACAGTGATTTTGAATGGGCAGAAAAATACCGAGGAATGGTCAGTGATGATTGCAGATTATATCTGCAACCTGAGTGGAGCAGATTCGAAACCATCATTCCTGAAATTGTCCAATTTATCAAGAAAAACTCAATCTGGAGAATCTCTGTTCAGGTTCATAAATATATGCATATCCCCTGATTCATGTATGAAATACATTTTTGGCATATTCATCTTCATAGTTTTCTGTGTATTACCACGTAATGGTTTATCCCAGAGTTTGCATACCACATCAAATAAAGCTGTTAAGATATATAATGAAGGAGTTTCTTCTTTCGATTATCTCGATTTCAATAAGGCTGAAAGTGATTTTAAGGAAGCTATCCTAATCGACAAAGAATTCTATGAAGCTTATATAATGTTGGGCGAATTGATGGCAAAACAAAAAAGGTATAATGAAGCTTCATATAATTATAAGACCGCAGTAAAGATCGATTCTCTGTTTTTTAAACCTGTTTTTTTTGATCTCGCAAATGCGGAGATGATGTCTGCAGATTATTACAATGCTCTGATCCATTTCAATGTTTATCTGGCACAGACGGGGATGTCTGCTAAGAACAAGACAGCTGCTGATAAAAGTGTAAAAAACTGTGAATTTGCATTAAATGCGATGAAGAATCCTGTTCCTTTTAGTCCAATAAGTGTAGGGAGTGAAATAAATACAAGCGATGATGAGTACTGGCCGTCAATAACTGCTGATGGTCAGACTATGATGTTTACAAGAGAACCAAACCTGGCTAACAATCCCGGTTTTACCGGGGTGGTTCAGGAGGATTTTTATATAAGCTATTTTCGTAATAACTCATGGCAAAAATCATTTAATGCCGGGGCTCCACTTAATACCCGACAAAATGAAGGAGCTCAAACCATTTCATCAAATGGTAGTTACATGTATTTTACTGCCTGTGACCGACCCGTTGGTTTCGGAAGCTGTGATATTTACTTTTCAGCTTTTAATAATGGAAAGTGGTCAGAACCCTACAACCTTGGGTCACCTGTAAATACAAAGTACTGGGAATCACAACCATCAATAAGTGCTGATGGCAAAACACTTTTCTTTTCAAGCAGCCGACCTGGCGGTTTTGGGGGCAAGGACCTTTGGTTATCAAGATTGAATGAAAAAAATTTATGGACAGAGCCGGTAAACCTTGGAAGTGTTATTAATACCGATGGAGATGAAATGTCACCTTTTATACATTTCGACGGAAAAACACTTTATTTCGCATCTGACGGAAGGATTGGAATGGGAGGATTTGATCTTTATGTAACAAGATTGAAGGATGATAGCACATGGACTGAGCCGAAGAATCTTGGTTACCCTATAAACACCTGTAATGATGAAATGGGTCTGGTAATCGAGTCAGGCGGACAAAAAGCATACTTCTCGTCAATAAGAAATAAGTCACAAGGGAAAGATATTTTCTGTTTTAATCTATACGAATCTGCAAGACCCAATCCGGTTTCTTATATGAAAGGTAAAGTGTTCGACAAAGAGACAGGTAAATTATTAAAGGCCAATTATGAGTTAGTTAATCTTTCAACAGGTAAGGTACTTGTAAAGAATGTTACAGATGAAACCGGTAATTTTCTGGTTTGTCTGCCTTCCGGATATAATTACGGGATAAATGTTAGTAAACCCGGGTACCTTTTTTATTCTGAAAATTTTATGTTTGAAGGACTGCATACAGTTTCTGAACCTTATATTAAGAAGATTATACTAAATCCGACCAAAATAGGAGAGAAGATGCAACTCTCAAATGTATTTTATGAAATAGACTCCTGGCAACTAAAAAAGGAATCTATATCCGAATTAAATAATCTGGCAACCCTTATGTCTGATAATAAAAACCTTATTATGGAAATAGGTGGTTATACCGATTCAACAGGATCAATGCAATACAACATGTCTTTATCAGAAAAACGAGCATTGTCAGTTGTTAACTACCTTATCAATAAAGGGATTTCTGGAGACAGACTTAAATATAAAGGTTATGGAAACACCTCCCCACTCGGTGACAATGTTACTATAGAAGGTAGAAGATTAAACCGACGAACTGAAGCGAAGATTGTTGAATTGAAAAAATAAAGAATGGCTGTTCATTGGTATAACAGCCATTCGTTCTCACGCTGATTGATTTCAGACATTGAAAATAATAACATTAACTTGTATCAGATTGCGATCATGGTATTTAAATATTTATTGATATTAATGTGGGAGTCCACAACCATTTTTACAGGAATAGAAAAATAGATTCCTGTTCCGGTAAGTCCATTGCATTCAACACATATAGTTCCACCCAACATTTGAATTAGTCTCTTAGCCAGGTTAATATTGATCGCTGTATAGGTATCATTGTGTAACATAAGTGATTCATTCAGGTCCTCCGTTTGAAGAAATTCTTTACATTTAAAATAACCCTGGCCGGAGTCGAGAACATAGAAATTAACCTTGTCATCCCTGAGATAGTACCCAATTTTTATATACCCTGATTTCGTGTTTTTTATTGAATTCTGGAACAGACTGCGAATTACCCTGTAGATTTTGTTCTTATCAATAATTATCTCACCGGAATTTGAGAACTGGATCTCTGTTACTAGTTCCAATTCTTTGTGACCTTCTTTACGTAATTCTTCCCTGAATTCTGAAAGAAGGTCATTTAAAAAACTATCGAGTTTGCATATTTTTAAATCAGCTTTTGAATTACCCGTATCAAGAATAGCCGAATCAAGAAAACTATCAAACAGACCAATTAATTGTTCACATGAACTTAAAATCTGATTGCAGAATTCCTCACGCGCTGAACTGTCACAACAAGTATCTTTCATTAGAAATGAAAACGCTACAATTGCATTCATGTGCGTTCTCATCTCATGAGAAATCCCTGTAATAACTGTTGGACAGTTTATCATATTGTTCTTAGATGAATTAGTATCGTTCTCCATATCCCTGATATTCAATTGTGTCTTATCTCCAGCATGTAAATCAAACGTACAATATTAGTTTCCAGGTATTTACTACAATCCTCTGATTATCTTCTTTGCTTCATTTTTATAGATGCCACCCTCTTTTCCAATAGTTTTCAAAAGTTGTACTGCCTTAGCTTTTTCATCAGTGTTAAGATAACATAGCGCCAGATACCATTGAGCCTGATCAGTATAAAGGTTGTCCTTATTATCAATTACCTTATAGAAGGATAGTTTAGCTTCCGGATATTTTTTGTCTTCAAAATTTGCCACACCAGTCAATAAAACAGTCTGCATATCATTCGGTTTTCTCTTAAGTACCTTATTGAAAAGAATTGCAGCTTTCTCATAGTCGCGGGTATTGTAAAACTCCATGGCCAGAGTGAAATCAGCATCTGTTCCTGACTGTACAGACCTTTGACTTGTCGGAGGCTCATATACCTTATAATAGCGGTTCATAATTTCCTCACTGCTAAGTTTCTTTCCTGAAAACATAGTTAAACCTCCGATCAGAACAAGACCGGCAATGACAGCAGCATATTTTAAATAAGCTGGCTTCTTGGATTTCTTTACAGGTTTATTTACTTCTCTTCTATTATTTTCAATAGAAGTAAGTTTGTTTCTTAGAGAAATTATATCGTGGTTCTTAAGAACCTCATCGGTATGCTTCCTGAGATTTACCTCATTTCTGAGCTTTTTGTTACCATCGAGCTCCTTCCGGAACCACTGTCTTTCAGCATCGCTCATCTCACCGGCATTGTACCTTTCGATGAAATATGAAAAATCAACTGTTTTCATAGATAAAAAATATTATTTCATTGTTAAACAAATCAGATATTTGACTACCATAGATAAGTAAACTACTTATAAGTTAAATAAACTGCTCGTTTCAGCAGTACACTTTTAAAATGCACACTGCTTTACAGAGGCAAATTCTTATGTACCATTTATAATAAGCATTAACTTATTATAAATTACCTAAGACATTAAATATCAATGTTTTCAATTTTCACTAAAACAGAATTTATTCTTGTTGTCAAATTATAACAGGAGGTACTCCAGTTTTTATTATCGGGTCACCTTCTGCATTTCCACCACGAACATAAATCATCTCTTCATTTGAAAGTGCAAACACATTGAAAATGTCTTTTGTCAACTTGGAATTCAGGGTTTTCATAATTCTATTTATTAAATTTATACTAATTCAGGGTAATTCTTAATTCAGTTTCTATACTGTTACATGTCGGATGATGTCATTTTGTGACACAAAAAAACCAATTATTTTTAAAATATTTTTTTATATGCACATAATCAGCTAATTATAAGGAATGAAATTTATCATGAATAATGAAATTGGTTTGGTTTTATTATCTTTAGTCGGGAAATTTATGGGGGTACTTCTAAAATTGTAAAGAATATTCATGAATTTTAAAAATCAATTTTTCAGCCTTTTATTCTTTGTATTTATATCTGCCGGATGTCTTCATACTTCATTAATGCAGGGAACAGCTATACCTTTCATGACACCCATCAGGAATAAATTGGTTTTAACCTCGATCCCTAAAATCATCAATAAATCATCAAAAGAAGTGGAACAGCTTAATGAGTCGCTAAAAGGCTTTCTTATAAATGGTGATGCAACCAGAAGCAAATCAATAGCTGAAAAAATAATCCAAAAAATTGGTTTCAATAATATTGATGGCTCTGTCTTATCTGAATCGTACTACTTTATCGGGATCTATCATTTATTAACCAGAAACTATAATGAAGCTATCCGTTATTTGGATTTGTGCATTTCCTTTAAAGATAAAAACAGTGAATATGATGAAAGGTACACTAAAGCTCTTTATAATCTTGGCGTAGTTTACTACGATCTCGGAGATTTCAATAAGGTTGAAAAATATACTTTGAAATCTCTCGAAATTGGGAAAAAAATAAATGGCGAATCAAATCCTAAGCTGATAGATTCATACTCATCTCTGATAATTGCATATATAGAACTAAAGGAATATGAAAAAGCACTGAGTAATTCAATTACTGCATTAACTATTATAAGTAATAATCCTGATAGGGTACAACCCACAGCCATGGCTGATCTTTACGATAATATAGGTGTTTGCTATAACAAACTGGCAGATTTCTCAAAAGCCAGAATCTACCTTGAAAAATCAGAATCTATTTATAAAAAATTCAACTTGAGTCTCAATAACAACTTTATCAACCTGATGAATAGTATGGCGATAACTTATGGTTCTCTTGGTCTTACTGCAGAATCAGGTGAGTATTATGAAAAGGGAATTGCACTGGCTATCTCTAATAATTCATCATTGGCTTATAATTTAATAAATAGTTATTGCATATTTCTGGGTAATGACAACAAGGCACAAAAAGGAGAAAGATTACTTAGAAATGCCCTTGCCCGGGCAAAAGTCAGATATGAACTTAATCCTCGAAATTATTATGAAGTTCTGAATAACTATGCAGATTATTTACGGGAATACAAGATTGACAATAAAAAATCGATTGAATGCTATCTGAAGTGCTTGGATTATCTTCGCAAGAATGATCAGGACATAGTTTTGAAAACATCAGTTTATATAGGTTTTTCACTTTCGTTGAATGAAGCCGGAGAGCCGGGAAAAGCTCTGGAAATTATCCAGTCATTGCTTTTTTCAGGCGGGGAAAAAGGCCAGACCGGAGGAAACTATATTAACCCTGGCATCGAAACAATAAAACCTGACAGAACATCATTGAAGATACTTAAAACAAAATATAATATTTTATGGGATATCTATAAAAAAGTGCATGATCAGAAAACTCTGAAAGCTGCATCCAGCACTTCTGAATTAATTGTTTCACTATTAGATAAAGTCAGAATAAATATCAGTGAAGAAGATAGCAGACTTGTACTGGGTGACCGGTACCGAGATTCCTATCTTAATGCAATACGGGATTCTTATCTTCTTTACAATCTGACTGCTGATCAAAGTTTTCTTGAAAAGGCATTTGAATATTCGGAAAAAAGCAAAGTTGCAGATTTGCTTACATCAACCAGGGAATTAAAAGCAGCCCAGTTTCATATTCCTTCAGATATCGGTGATTTTGAAAGAAAGCTGCAAAGGTACATCAGTCTCTTTAACGCCCGTATTTCAGAAGAAACAGCCAGTGAAAATCCTGATTTGGAATTAATTAATAAATGGAAGGAAAATCTTCTTGAGTCTATTAGGGTAAGGGATTCACTGATTTCGGTATTTGAAAAACAATATCCAGATTATTATGCAATAAAATACAACACTCATATGGCAGGTCTTGAAGATATTCCTGAGATAGTTGGCCGTAAAGTAAATTATATCAACTATGTTGTATCAGACACTCTCCTGTACATTTTCGTAGCTAACAGGAGAAATCAAAAACTTTTGGCACTTCCTATCGATTCTTCACTTTTTAATAACATCAGACAATTCAGAAGTTTGTTATCAACGCCCTCGCCTTCAGATAATGCTTTTTTGGAATTTAAAGAATTTCAAACTATAGGATATAAATTGTATAAAACCCTGATAGATCCCATCAAATCTTACCTTATTTCGGATAAGATAATAATCTCGCCTGATAATATTCTTTCATATCTGCCTTTCGAAATTATTCCTACATCACCTGATTCAGGAAAAAGGATTATGTACAGAGACCTTCATTATCTGATGAATGATTTTGATATTTCCTATACATATTCTGCAACTTTTATGGCAGAATCTATAAAAAAAGAATTCAATAGAAGTAACAAATTAATTGCAATTGCTCCAAATTACCCTGATCCAATTGATATTCAATCAGTATTAATGTCCAGACAGGCAGGAATGGGAGTACTGAACGATCTGCCATATGCCAGGCAGGAGGCAAAATATGTATCAGATATTACAGGTGGTAAACTTTTTATAAATAGTGAAGCAAAAGAATCAGTTTATAAAAAGGAATCGGGCAAATATGATATAATTCATCTTGCAATGCATACACTTCTGAATGATAAGGACCCGATGCATTCAACATTGATCTTCAGCCAGGCAAATGATTCTTTAGAAGACGGATACCTTAATACATTTGAAATCTATGGTATTCCTCTTAAATCAAAAATGGTTGTTCTCAGCTCCTGCAATACGGGGACAGGACTATTATATTCAGGGGAAGGTATTTTAAGCCTGGCAAGAGGCTTTATCTATTCAGGAAGTCAGTCGGTTGTTATGTCAATGTGGGAGATTGAAGACAAATCAGGAACAAAGATTGTTGAAATGTTCTATGAAAATCTTAAAAAGGGATATACGAAAAGTCTTGCATTAAAAAAAGCAAGAATTGATTTCTTAAAAGATGCAGATCTGTTAAGATCACATCCGTACTTCTGGTCAGCTCTGGTCGTATATGGAAATAATTCTCCTTTGTATTATTCAAAAACTCCGATAGTAACTATTGTAACAATTGTTACAATCTTAATTTTATCTTTTGGTTTTTATTTCAGGAAACGCAAATACTCATGATATTCCGGATCTTCTTTCACTAACTCTAAAAGAGCTTCCTTGCACAAATATTTTTTTCTTCGGGCATAAACCTCATTTTTAAGATTCATTTTTACTGCGATTTCTTCATAGGAGAGACCTTCGGAAAATAAATTCAGTACCATTTGTTGATCTGGTTTCAGTTTTTGAAATACTCTGCTGACAATCCTTTCCAGAATCGGATCATAGATATCTTCAGCGCCTTCTTCATCAGGAAGGTCAACTTCAAGTTCAATTGTTTTTTGTTTTTTTCTTAGTTGTGCACTCCAGACATTGCGGGCGATTCCAAAAAAGTATCCTTTAAGGTCAGTTGTCAGATTAAGGTTGTCTGCTATTATCTGACTGTAGAGTAGTATTATTGTATCCTGAAAAACATCGGAAACATCTTCATCTGATCCGCTATTTTTAAGAACGTGATTCTTAACTAATTGCAAATAATTATCATATAGCCAATTCAGAATTTTCTCATCCTGTTTGCGCAAACCCTCTATAATATTACTATCAGAATTTTTTTTAAACAACCCCTTGTGGTTAGAAGAATCATATGGCAAATATAGTATTTCCAAAATCCAAAACTCTTTTTATGACCCAGGAGGTTCTGATTTTAGCTGAAACATGGGATTATCTTAATCAAAATATAAATATCTTTACTTTATATAAAAATCAATTTCCAAAAATTTCAAATGTCTTTCCCCTTTGTAAAACAACCAGATGCAATGGATTGCGGACCTGCCTGCCTTAAGATGGTAGCAGGGTTTTACAAAATGAGTTTTTCACTTGAATCTCTCAGAAAAAGGTGTTACATAACCAGGGAAGGAGTCTCATTTCTAGGACTTTCCGAAGCTGCTGATTCTTTGGGCTTCAGAACCATAGGAGTAAAAATCGGTTTTGAGATATTAAAAGAAAATGTCCCTTTGCCCTGTATTGTTCATTGGAGACAAAAACATTTCATTGTCGTTTACAAAATCAAGAATGACAAAATCTGGGTTGCCGACCCGGCGGTAGGTCTGATTAAGTTCAGTAGCGAGGAATTTGTCCGGAGCTGGGCATCTACTGTCGTTGATGGGAAACCTGCAGGCCTAGTGTTAATTATTGAACCTACACCATCACTTTTTAAGAATGAAAAAGAACGGGAAACGGCACATGGTTTCAAATTTCTGTTTAAGTACTTTCGTCTCTATCGGAAATACTTATATCAACTCGTTCTCGGTTTAGTTCTTGGAAGTTGTATTCAGCTAGTAATACCTTTCCTGACCCAATCTATTATAGATATTGGTCTGAATAATAACGATATAAGATTTATTTACCTTATCCTTTTTGCCCAGCTGGCACTGGTTTTCGGAAGAATGTCAGTTGAATTTATTAGAGGTTGGTTACTTCTTCATATCGGATCGAGGGTAAACGTGGCCGTAATATCAGGATTTCTTCAAAAGCTTATGTCATTGCCTGTTGCTTTCTTTGATACCAAGCTGACCGGTGATATTCTTCAACGTATTGAAGATAATAATAGAATTGAAGAGTTTCTTACTTCAACCAGCCTGAACATTTTGTTCTCTTTTTTCAATCTGGTTGTTTTTGGCATTGTATTGGCTATTTATAATATTAAAATCCTTGCTTTGTTTCTTACCGGGTCGTTGCTCTATATAGGATGGGTCTCACTATTTATGAAATCGAGGGCCAGGCTTGATCATCAGCGTTTTAAACAAATGTCTATTTCGGGGAACAAACTGATAAATATTGTAAATGGTATGCAGGAAATCAAACTGACCCAAAGTGAATTGAGCATGCGATGGGATTGGGAAAGGCTTCAGGCTACATTGTTTGGATTAAAGGTTAAGGGATTGAGTATAATTCAATATCAATCAGCCGGTGCCACATTTATTAATGAAGTTACTAATGTTCTCATTACAATAGTTGCAGCAACAGCAGTTCTAAATGGTAATATGACTCTTGGAATGATGCTTGCAGTTCAGTATATTATAGGTCAACTGAATGTGCCTGTAAGTCAGATTATTGGGTTTTTCCGCATGTCGCAAGATGCAAGAATGAGTCTCGACCGGCTCGCTGAAGTTCATAACCTGGAAGAAGAGCAACCTGATCCGGAAGTGAAAGTGCGAAAGCTTCCTGATAAAAAAGATATCTATATCAATAACCTTTCTTATCAGTATGAGGGCCCGCGTTCTCCATATGCATTAAAAGATGTTGACCTTTTTATTGAAGAGAATAAGATAACTGCAATTGTAGGAACGAGTGGTAGCGGAAAAACAACTTTGTTAAAGATGCTTCTCGGCTTTTATCATCCCGTGGCCGGTGAAATTCTTATTGGCGACACACGTTTATCCAATCTAAGTCTGAAAGTCTGGAGGGAAAAGGTGGGAGCTGTTATGCAAGATGGTTTTTTATTCCCCGATACAATTGCTGCTAATATTGCTCCCGGATCAGAAGACATTAATGAGGAAAGGTTGATAAAAGCAGTTGAAATTGCAAACATTAAAGGATTTATCGAATCTCTGCCATTAAGCTATAATACCAAAATTGGGGCAAATGGCCATGGTTTAAGCGAAGGCCAGAAACAACGGTTACTCATAGCCCGGGTAATCTATAAGAATCCGGATATAATAATTTTTGATGAAGCAACTAATTCTCTTGATGCCAGCAATGAAAGAGTAATTGTCGAAAACCTTGCGCCATTCTTTGAAGGCAAGACGGTTATTGTAGTTGCACACCGGCTTAGTACTGTCAGAGATGCTTACAAGATTGTTGTTCTTGACTGTGGCAGGATAATTGAAACAGGTACCCATGAATCGCTTATCGGGAAAAGAGGAGCATACTATAATCTTGTAAAAAATCAACTTGAACTGGGTAATTAGCAGTGATTTATGAAAAATCAGAAACCTGAAATATTATATTCTGACCCTGTTAAGGAGATTATGGGAAAACCTCCCAGGAAAATTCTAAGATGGGGCACAACCATTATGTTTTTATTATTTGTTCTGTTTATTCTCTTTGCATGGTTAATAAGGTACCCCGATACCATCCCGGCTCCGATTGAAATTACCACAACTAATCCACCGGTAACGCTTGTTACAAAAATAACTGGACGTATAAACACTTTCTTTGTAAAAGAAAGAGAAAAAGTTGCAGCAGGACAATTAGTTGCGATGATGGAAACAACAGCTTCGATGCATGAAATTGAATTACTTAAACAAACAATTGATACAATTAATAAACCAGAATTACTTTCTTATCAATTGCTCCCTCAATTTTCAGAACTTGGTGAGCTACAGGGATATTATGGCTCTTTTCTGAAAAACCTTTCTGACTTAAATAATTACATAAAAAATGATTTTTATGGTAATAAAATAGCTTCACTTTCAGATGAGATAAATGAAATTCAGGATTATATCAGCAGGTTAACCATCAAAGAGAAGCTGTATTCTGAAAACCAGAAACTTGAAGCAAAAAAATATAAAAGAGATTCTTCACTTTTCATTGATAAAGTGATACCTGAAAGTGAGATTGAGAATTTCCGCCAATCGCTTTTAAGGGTAAATATAGAACTTCAGCAGGTGCGGCTTGATCATTCTTCAAAATCCATTGAGATGACTGAAAAGCGGCAACTTCTTCAGGATTACCGAATAACACGGATAGATGAGAGAGAGAAACTTGTTTCAGTCTTAAACGAATCATTTTTAAACCTTAAGGCACAAATCAATTCTTGGGAAAACACTTACCTGCTTATTTCTCCTATTGAAGGAATTGTCTCATTTACAAAATTCTGGAGTGCAAATCAGTCAGTAGTCAAAGATGAATCTGTAGTCAGTATTGTTCCTCTTGAGACGGGTAGTTTCCTTGGCAGAATAAATCTGAAGATGGAAAGGTCAGGCAAAGTAAAAACCGGACTACAAGTTAATATTAAACTCAGTGGTTATCCTTATATGGAATATGGAATAGTAAGAGGTATTGTGAAGTCAAAATCACTTGTCCCTGCTGGTGATGCCTATGTTATTGATATTGAACTTCCTGAAGGTCTTAAAACTTTATACGGAATAAAACTTGATTTTACTCAGAATATGCAAGGTACTGCCGAAATAGTTACTGAAGATACAAGACTTCTTCAAAAGATAGTTAATCCTTTTCGTTATTTGATTTCAAAGAATAGAAGATGATACACTGTCATTTTTTCGAATAAGGTTCATAATCTTCATCTTTTGGAGAGGATTGGAATGAAGTGCCAGAAGAAGTTTTTGTTTTATCTCCTGATTTACCCTTATCTTTTTTTATATATTTCTGATATAACTTTACTGCTAAAAAAGCCATAGCAGCAGAAAAAATTATAATTTGAGTTTTGTCCATATGGAAATCTGAGAATTAATTTCTGTTTAAATATAACTTTCAGGTCCCCCTGAAATTATAAATCAAATATATAATTTATCTCCCTAACATCTGCCAGTTATTAACGAAAAGTAGATTTCAGATAATAAATGTTTTTACTTCTGGCTTGTCTTAATATCTGATTCTCACATTTATTTATGCCAAATCTTTGAGTTTTATTAAATATTTCAATATTTTCGTACTCTGAAAATTCCATGGATTGCCGTGATGCAATTTACTGTTTAAAAGCTGTAATATAAAAGGATTGATTATGACCAAGAAAAATCCGGATGACTCTGTTCGTGAAGAACAATTCGGGGCAAATGAAAATGCAACCGGAACTGAGGATGCCACACAAGCGGAAAACGCGCAAGAACTTGACGCTCTGGACGATGCTGTAAAAACTAATGAAAAAACGGAAGAAAAAACAGAAGAAAAAACAGAGGATGTCATTGAAAATGAGGAGCATAAAACAGATGAAATATCTGTAATTGAAACTGAGAAAAAAGAAGAGCCCGTACCAGAAGAGGATCATGAGTTTGATGATATAGAACTTCCTCAGGTTGATTATTCAGGATATTCCAAACATGAACTGATTGAAACCTTAGGGCTCATTATCGAAAACCGGCCCACTGTAGAAATCAGAGATGATGTAGAACGTTTAAAAATCCTCTTTTACAAGAAATTGAAGAGTGAAACAGAGGAAAGAAAAAGCAAATTTCTTGAGGGTGGCGGTAAAATTGAAGATTATAGGCAGTGGGTTGATCCTGATGATGCCCGCGTAAAACATCTGCTCGAAAAATATAAAGAGAAGAAAACTGATTATAATAAGATTCAGGAAGCCGAAAAATATGAGAACCTTAAAAAAAAGTATGATATAATTGATAAAATAAAGGATCTTGTAAACAGGGAGGAGTCAATTAATAAAACTTTTCATGACTTCAGATCGCTTCAGAATGAATGGCATTCAATTGGTATTGTTCCGCAAAGTTCTCTGAAGGATCTTTGGGAGAACTACCATCATTATGTTGAAATATTCTATGATTATATTAAAATAAATAAGGAGTTAAGAGACCTTGACCTGAAAAAGAATCTCGAGGCAAAAGTTCTGTTATGTGAAAAAACCGAACAACTTCTTCTCGAACCGAATCCTGTAAATGCTTTCAGATCTTTGCAGGACTTTCATAATCAGTGGCGCGAGATCGGGCCTGTTCCACAAGAATCTAAAAATGAGATTTGGGAAAGATTTAAAGAGGCAACCTCTCAAATAAACAAAAGACATCATGAGTATTTCGAAAAGCAGAAAGACGACCAAAGGAAAAATCTTGAGGCTAAAATAGCTCTTTGTGAAGAGATAGATGCTATCAATCTGCTGGAAATGAATAACTTTAAGGAATTTGATGAAAGAGCTGATAAAGTGGTCCAATTGCAGAAAATGTGGCGTACCATTGGTTTTGCTCCTAAAAAACAAAATAACAAAGTTTATCAAAGATTCAGAGATGCATGCGATGCCTTCTTTGAAAAGAAAAGAGGTTTTTATGCAGATAATAAAGAGATTCAACTAAATAACCTGCAACTAAAAACGGAATTATGTCTGCAGGCTGAAGCACTTCAGGAAAGCACAGATTGGAAAGCAACTTCTGACGCCTTAATAAAACTCCAGAAAGAGTGGAAAGAAATTGGCCCTGTACCACGAAAACAATCTGAAAGATGCTGGAAAAGATTCCGCAAAGCTTGTGATCACTTTTTTAATAGAAAGACCGAATTCTTTTCAGCGTTGGATACATCGTATGAAGATAACCTAAAGGCAAAACTTGCTATAATAGAGGAGCTTGAAAAATTTGAACCGGGGACTGATGTTCAGGTTGCATTCGAACGTTTGAAAGAGCTTCAGAGGAAATGGACAGAAATAGGTTTTGTCCCATTTAATATGAAGGATGAAATTACCAATAAATACCGTGTTGCCATAAATAAGGAGTTTGATAAGTTAAAGATTGGAGATGAAGACAAGAGCATCCTTAAATATAAAACCAAACTTGATAATCTAAAGGCAAATCCGAAAGCTTCAAGAAAAGTCCGGAATGAAAGAGATAAATTTTTCACGAAGATCAAACAGCTTGAAAGCGATATCGTATTGTGGGAGAATAATATTGGTTTTTTTGCAAAATCTACTAATGCTGATACCATGATCAGAGAGGTAGAAGAGAAAATCGAAAATGCTAAAAAACTGATTAAAACACTTGAAGAAAAAGTCAAGATGATAGACCAGTCGGGTCTTGATGATTAATGGAAATGAAATCAAATAGTTAACAAATAAATTTTCTTTGCTTTGACAGACGTTAAGTACGTATTCGTTACAGGAGGAGTCACCTCCTCTCTGGGGAAAGGCATTATTTCCGCTTCTCTTGCCAAATTATTGCAGGCCAGAGGCTATTCTGTTACAATTCAGAAACTAGATCCATACATAAATGTTGATCCAGGGACTCTTAATCCATATGAACATGGGGAATGCTATGTAACCCTTGATGGAGCTGAAACAGATCTTGACCTTGGGCATTATGAACGGTTTCTAAATGTCCCCACTAGTCAGGCCAATAATGTTACAACCGGGAGGATTTATCAGTCTGTTATTAACAAGGAACGAAAAGGTGATTACCTTGGAAAAACGGTCCAGGTTATTCCTCATATAACTGATGAAATAAAAAGAAGGATCAAACTTGTCAGTTCAGGGGATAAATTTGATATAGTTATAACTGAAATTGGAGGAACCGTTGGCGACATTGAATCACTTCCATATATTGAATCTGTCCGTCAGTTAAAATGGGAACTCGGAGCACAAAATTGTATTGTTATTCTTCTGACCCTTGTTCCTTATCTCTCCTCCACAGGAGAATCAAAAACTAAGCCGACACAACATTCTGTTAAAGAGCTTCTTGAGACAGGAATACAACCCGATGTATTAGTTCTTAGAACGGAAAGACATCTTAACGAAGACATTAAAAGAAAAGTAGCTCTCTTTTGTAACGTTGAAGAGAATGCCGTAATTGAATCAGTTGATGTTTCAACAATTTATGAAGTCCCTATAAAAATGCTGGAACAAGGCCTGGACCGGACAATTCTGAGAAAAATGGCACTTCCGGTTGAGGCGGAGCCACCTCTGACTGAATGGAGAGAATTCCTTACTAAACTTAAGAATCCAAAACATTCAATAAAAGTCGGACTGGTTGGAAAATATGTTGAACTTCCAGATGCTTACAAATCAATTGCAGAATCATTTATCCATAGTGGTGCGATGAATGAATGCGAAATTGATGTTGAATACATTCATTCAGAAGAAATTACTGAAAAAAATGTTGTAGACAGACTAAGCGGTCTTAACGGTATATTGGTTGCACCTGGTTTCGGATCAAGGGGTATTGAAGGGAAAATATTAACTGCAAAATATGCACGGGAAAATAATATTCCGTTCTTTGGAATTTGCCTTGGTATGCAATGTGCTGTAATTGAGTTTGCCAGGAATGTTCTGAACCTCGAGGGCGCTCATTCAACAGAAATAAATCATAAAACAAAATATCCTGTAATTGATTTGATGGAGGAACAAAAAAGTGTTATAGACAAGGGAGGAACTATGAGACTCGGTGGGTACAGGTGTATCATCGATAAAAATTCTAAGGCATACGAATCATATCAGAAAACAGAAATTGTTGAAAGACACAGACACCGGTATGAATTCAACGACAAGTATTATGATGATTTCAAGAACCATGGGATGGTCCCCGTTGGAATTAACCCTGAATCAGGCCTGGTAGAGATCATTGAAATACCTGATCATAAGTGGTTTATTGGAGTTCAGTTCCATCCTGAATACAGCAGTACGGTCATCAATCCTCATCCGTTATTTGTTAGTTTCATTAAAGCCTGTATAGGATAAAAACGCGATGCATCTCGTTTCAACAATAATTATAATTAATAAATTCTCAATTCTTAAACCAATAAATTTAATTCACCATAAAGAATGGATAGAAATACAATAACAGGCCTTATTCTGATTTTCGTAATCTTTATAGGGTTCAGTATATATAACAGCAATAAGGCGAATAAAGCATTTGAGAAGGCTGTTTTAATTGCAGAATCTGACTATGCTAAAGGAGATCTTGAAACGGCACGGTCAGAATATATAAATGCCCTGAGATTAAAACCAAACCAGCCTGATGCTCTTGCAAAAATAAATGAGATCAATCTTAAACTTGGAAATATACCAGAGAAACAGAAATCAGATTCTTTGAGTTTACAGCAGACAAACTCCGTAGTTTCTACACCCAATTCAACAGTTGTAAAAACTGATATCAGTCAGTATGGTGTTTTTGCACAATCGGCAACAGGTGAAAATGAATTCATTACACTCGAAAATAATAAGGTTGAGCTAAAAATCTCGATTAAGGGCGGTAGGGTATATTCCGCCCGAATGAAAGATTACAGGACATTTGATTCTCTTCCTCTTGTCCTTTTTTCTGGTGACTCAACAGTTTTTGGGTTTAATTTTTTTACAGCTGACAATAAAGCTGTTCAGACAAATAACCTGTATTTCAAACCTGTATCAGACCAAAAATCGTTTAAAGTAGGCTCTCAGCCAGAGAGTGTTGTTCTGAGACTATTTGCCGGAGATGATAAATATATTGAATATAAATATACACTCGCCCCTGATAAATACATTGTTGATTTTAATGTTACCTTAAAATCGATGGAAGGCATTATTGCCTCAAATCAGAACAGCCTGACATTAGACTGGAAAATGTATATTCCCCAGCAGGAAAAAGGACGGCAGAATGAGGAGAATTATTCAACTATAAATTACAAATATTATCAGGAGGAGGTACCTGTCCCTAAACTTCATCAGTCAAAAGAGATTCAGAAAAACGACATCACTACAAAACTCAGCTGGATATCCTTTCAGGATCAGTTTTTTTCGTCAATAATTATTACCAATGACTTCTTTCTTAATGCTTCTGTTTCTTCTACACGTACTCTGGCATCCCAAAAATACCTGAGATACTATACCGCTGAGGTGGGCATCCCTTTCAATAACGGCACTTCGAATTCGATCAATTTAAAATTGTACTATGGACCAAACTCAATACCAATTCTTAGAAAGGAAGGTCTGCAGCTCGAAAAGATAGTTTTTCTCGGTAGGAATATCATTGGCTGGATCAGCAGGTTTGTTATTATTCCGATTTTTAACTGGCTTAACCATTTTATAAAGAATTTCGGTCTGATTATTCTTATCCTGACTATCATAATAAAAGTTGTTCTTTTCCCTCTGACTTTTAAATCGTATCAGTCGCAAGCAAAAATGCAGGTATTGAAGCCGATGGTCGAGGAGCTTGGAAAGAAATTTCCCAAGAAGGAGGATGCGATGAAGAAACAACAGGCGACTATGGATCTGTATAAGAGGGCAGGAGTGAACCCAATGGGAGGTTGTCTGCCAATGTTGCTCCAGATGCCTATTCTCTTTGCTATGTACAGGTTCTTCCCTGTTTCAATTGAATTGAGACAGGCACACTTCCTTTGGGCAACCGACTTGTCAACATATGATTCAATACTAAAGCTTCCTTTCATGATTCCTATATATGGAAATCATGTAAGTCTTTTCACACTTCTTATGACTGCATCAACATTGCTTACAATGAAGATGACCGGTTCTTCTCCTGGTTCAGATCAGCCGGGAATGAAGATGATGATGTATATGATGCCTGTAATGTTTATGCTTATTCTTAATAACTTCTCTGCAGGTCTTACATATTATTACTTCCTTGCTAATATGCTTACATATGCTCAGAATATGATATCTAAAAGGTTTATAAATGCTGATGCTGTATTGGCAAAGCTCGAGGAGAATAAGAAGAAACCGTTGAAAAAGTCTAAATGGCAGCAACGTCTTGAATCAGCTGCAAAACAACGGGGCATAAATCCACCTAAAAGATAACAGACCAATCACTTCTGTTAAAAGAGTATCGCATTTATAACACCTTTTTTATTAAAAATTATTAAATTAATTCTATAATTCAAAAAAAACACTAAATTTATTTCTTCCAATTAAAGGGGAAATGGGGAAAAAATTTAAAAATAAAGATTTAGCTGCAAGGCTTGGTGTTTCAGGTACATTAGTATCTCTTGTCCTTAACAATAAAGCCGACCAGCAAGGTATCCGGAAAGATACACAGGAAAAAGTGCTTACTCTCGCAAAGCAAATGGGCTATTTTGAATCGCTTCATGACAAAAATGAAATATCACCGGTTGAAGAGAAACCAGGCGTTTTGGGGATGATTGTTCCTTCTATTAATGATCCTTTTGTAATTCAGATAACACCGTTTCTTCAGAAAGCTTTTTCAAGTATCGGCGTTGGTTTTTCTATTGTTACTAAGGATCCGGATGATCAGAGATACGATAGATTGATTGGTGCGTTTAAGAAGTTTTATAGTGGACTGATCCTTCTTGGTGATGCAGCTGACGAAACAACAATCAGGGCACTCAGAACAACCGATTATCCATTTGTGCTTCTTGAAAAACCCTTGAAGATTTCACGTCTTAATTCAGTTAACACTGACACAGCTGCCGGAGCTCTCCTTGTTGTTAATCATATTGATAAACTTGAGTATAAAAATATACTTATTGCTTCTGACCGGAGTTCTTTTCGGGCTGACACTACTGCAATTCAGGATCTAATCGATACAATTGGTCAAAAACCCGGGATTAACAGGCCGATTGTTCTAGAATTAGATAAACCTTTAACCGGTGATGAAATTGACTTCGCTCAATTCGAAAAATTCCTTCGCCCTCCTTACCGTGCAGATGTAATGATCATAATGAATGCAGGCCTGGTTTATCCGATAATGGCTCTACTCAGGAAAAAGAAATTACGTGTACCCCAGGATATTGCAGTTATATCAATGGAGGAGGGAACGGGGTTTGACCTTATGTTTTCTCCAGTGACCTGCCTTCGGAAACCTCTGTCCGGAATTTCTACAAAAGTTGCAAATATGATATGGTCAGAAGTTAAAAATTCCGGAAAAGGCAAATTTAAACGACAGGTTAACATCTCTCCCGAACTTATCATAAGGAATTCTTGCGGCAGTATTTGAATCTGGGACTATTATGAAAGCATTTATAAAGTGTATGTTGGCACTACTAATCGTGCTAACAACCGGTTGTTCCGGTAAGCATCTTATTAATAGCAGCGAATACCTTTCGGTTATTGAGAAATCCTTTAACGAAAGAAAGCAACTTGCTGATAATAGAGAAACTGCACTTTTCTCAGTTTTTAAACAGAAACTTTCGATAAAACAGTCAGAAGCTCTTAAGTTTCTTTATGCATTTATGCCCTTGAGTGATCTGGCAGATTATGACGGTGATTTTTTTCTGGCCAACATTGATATGTCTTTGCGTTCCAGAACAGAGACAACCTGGGGAAAAGATATTCCTGAAGAAATTTTCCTCCATTATGTTCTTCCATGCAGGATTAATAATGAAAATCTTGACTCATTCAGACTTGTTTATTATAATGAACTAATGAATAGGGTAAAAGAGAAAGATATCGGGGAGGCCGCACTTGAGATCAATCATTGGTGCCACGAAAAGGTGAGTTATCAACCGGCCGATATAAGAACCTCAGCACCAATGAGTACAATACTCTCAACAAGAGGCAGATGTGGCGAAGAATCAACTTTAACAGTTGCAGCACTAAGAACTGTTGGTATACCCGCCCGTCAGGTATATACACCACGATGGGCTCACATGGATGATAACCACGCCTGGGTAGAAATTTGGAATAACGGAATATGGTACTACATGGGCGCCTGTGAACCAGAAGCAATTCTTGATCGTGGTTGGTTCACTGAGCCTGCACGCAGGGCGATGCTGGTCCATACAAAGTCATTCGGCGCATTTTTTGGTAATGAAAATTTTATTAGCAGACATGATAATTACACCGATGTTAACGATCTGTCAAAATATGCAGTCACAAAGAGGATATATGTAAAGGTTCTTAACAGTGAAGGCGTTCCTTTAAATGATGCTATGGTTGAATACCAACTTTATAATTATGCAGAATTTTATCCTCTTGCAGTTGTTCCTACAAACAAAAATGGAATAAGTCAATTTGAAACAGGGTTAGGTGATTTGCTGATATGGGCATATAAAAATGATAATTTTGACTTTAAGAAAATATCGGTTGGTGAAACTGATACCTTAATATTAAAACTTAACAGGAATGCCAAAGGCAGCAGTTGTTTTGACCTTGACCTTAATGTACCGGTAATACATTCGCCACTTCCGGGACCATCGCCGGAAATAATTGAACAGAATTCAGAAAGAATAAACAAAGAAAACATCATCCGTCAGAAATATATCGATTCCTGGATGAAGCCTGCAGAGGCAAAAGCTCTAGCACTGAAGCTTAATATTGATACAACCAGAGTCATGACTATTATTGCCAGAAGTATGGGTAATTCTAATGAGATCAGCTCTTTCCTGTCAGAGACAGCGGATTCATTACGCGCATTTGCATTATCTATGCTTGAAATACTTCCGGATAAGGACCTTCGGGATATTAGGGGATTTATTCTTTCAGATCATCTTAGATATAGTATCCATCCCGTCAATCTTAAAAGTGAATCTGGTAGTGATATGTTTATTCAGTATGTTTTAAATCCGAGGGTTGCTAATGAATTAATATCCCCATGGAGAAATTATTTCAGAACGAAACTTCCTATTCAATTATTGAGGAAAGCAGCACTCAATCCTTTATTAATTGTTCAATATCTGAATGATAATATCAGAATAGGGGAAGACCAAAACTATTATAATACCCCCTTAACGCCGATTGGAGTTAATGAGCTTAAGGTTTCAGATGCCGGTTCCAGAGCAATCTGCTTTGTTGCAATCTGTAGAAGTCTTGGAATACCTTCGCGACTTGAGCCTGGAAGGAATTTACCTCAGTATTTCTTTAATCAAAGCTGGAAAGATGTATATTTTGCTGATCAGAAACAACCTGATCAGAATAAAGGGTACATCAGACTGCAATCAGTTGATACAAAACCCGTTCCTGAATATTATATTCATTTCACCCTGTCAAGATTCGAAGCTGGCCTATATAATACACTGGAATATGATTACAATAAAAAGATTAGTGGTTTTAAGGAAGAAATTCCACTTCCTCCGGGAAACTATATGCTTGTTACAGGGAACAGATTAAATGACAGTAAGATACTATCGAATATCTCCTTTTTTGATCTCTCAGGAAATGAACATAAAACAATTGAGGTAAAACTCAGAAAAAACATCTCTGAAAATTAAATACCTGGCAGGATTGACCTGAAAAAAGTCATTAATCTTTTTAATATGACTGAATCTCCTCAGTAATGTTTAAAAGATAAGTGTGTTGTAATCATTTGGAATGAGCCAGATAAGGAACCAACCAATCATATATTAAATGATCTTCCTTTCCAGAAAGACGAACTTGGTGTTTGGGGAGGAAATTTCTTTTTTTTGACAATTGTTAATAATTGTTGAAATCTGAAAGAAATCAATCTGTGTCAGGATAAAAATATCATGTATCTTTGTTCTGTTTTGGTGTTACAATGAAATAAAATCATTGTAATGAAAAGGGAATGCGGTTTGAATCCGCAACAGTACCCGCTGCTGTGATGCCCGATCGTTCTAACGATGATGGTTTTGTGAAATACCTGCCACTGTGACACTTTAAAGTTATGGGAAGGCTTCATAAAACCGGGATAAGTCAGAAGACCTGCCAGATAATACCATATTCACAGCTTTCGGGGAAAAAAGCTCAGGATCATTAAATGATTCCTTACTTAACATCCAGTCAGCTCCGGATAATGGTTATCATATCAAATGATAAGTATTTTTATGGAGAAAACTAATAACAAAAAAATTATGAAAATTGCTACAGGAATGGGCCTTTTATTTATTACAGGCCTTATGTCATTACATTTAAACGGACAAATATCTTTTCAAAACGATACTGTGAAAATTCAGGAAGTTGTAATCACAAGAAAGCAGATCAGCTCAGATCAGCCTGGTTTCAAGTTTTACAATATCGATTCCCTTCGGTTAAATGATTATTCGCTCTCCTCCCTTACCGAAGTGCTCAATGAGACTACTCCGTTATTTATAAAATACTATGGTTCAGGTGGAGCTGCAACATCTTCATTCAGGGGTACTTCCGCCGGACATACACAAGTAATGTGGAACGGCATAAATATAAACGATCCGATGCTTGGGCAGTCAGACTTTTCCCTGTTACCTTCCGGAATGTTCAATAATGTCATGATATGCTTTGGTGGTGCTTCAATGGATCTGGGCAACGGCGCTATCGGAGGAATTATAAACCTTGAAAATAATCCATGCTGGAAGAAGCAAACACTAATTGATATTGTACAAGGTGCAGGAAGTTTTAGAAAATATTCGGGATTAGTGAAAGTGAATACAGGCAGTGATCATTTCCAGTCAGTTACAAAGGTTTATTTGAATTCGTCTTGGAATGATTTCCTTTATATAGATACAGTATTGAAAAAAAGAGAAAATAATCAACTTCTGCAGAAAGGTTTTATGCAGGAGATCTACCTCAGAAAATCTGAAAATGTACTTACAGCACGAATCTGGTACCAATCTGAAACCCGTGATCTTCCAGGTTCAACTCTATACGGATATGCTGGTGAGAAACAAACTGATGAATCATTCAGGAGCCTTATCAGCTATAATTTTGTAAAGGGAAGGAAAGAATTCTACACAACAGCTGCCTGGATGTTCACAAATCTTGATTATACGAGCAAACTTTATTCTATTGATTCCAGAAATAAGGCCAATTCACTTGTGTTTAAAGGTGGAATAACAACTCCTCTCGGCAGCTACTCACGTCTTAAAATTGTTCTGAGTGACGAACTAAATGCTGTTAAATCAAATAATTATATTGATAGCGTCAGGAACAACACTGCGTCAGTCACTCTATCTGCAGAAAGAAAGAAAGGCAAACGATTCGGTTCGGTGATCCTGCTCAGGGAGACCCTGGATAATAAATCATTCCTGGTACCTGATTTTTCCGCAGGTTTTGAATTCAGGGTCATAAGGGAAGAAGAACATTTTCTTAAAATAAATTTTTCAAGAAATTCAAAGAACCCATCCATGAATGACCGGTTCTGGAATCCGGGCGGAAATCCAAACCTGAAAAACGAATATGCTTACTCTTATGAAATAGGATATAAGCTTGACCAGCAGATTTACCCATCAGTAACCCTCAGCTCCGAGGTTAACCATTTTAATAACTATATAAGAGATATGATACAATGGCGTCCTGGTGAATCTTATTATTGGGTAGCTGATAATATCGGGAGTGTCAATTCAAACGGATTTGAGTCATCAGTGTCAGTGAAATATCTTCTTAATAACCTGTCTGTTAATCTGAATGCAGAGTACTCTTACACCAAAGCCAGAAATACAGATAAGGTAACATCCGAGACCAGAGGGAAACAACTGATTTACATTCCAGAAAATCAGGTAAATGGCTCATTTCGTGTAACTTATAAAAACATTTATGCAAACTGGATTACCAATTTTACCGGGCGTACTTATACAACTGCTGACAATTCAGGTTTCCTGCATGGGTACACAATAAATAGCATCGCCGGTGGTGTGAAATTCAACTTTAAGGAGAATTTTGTCGACCTCAGATTTAATATTGAAAATATTTTTAATGTATCATACCAGACTATTGCTTATTATCCTCAACCCGGCAGATCATATTTCCTGATACTTTCTTTCCACCTTGAAAAATAAGATATGAAATTTAAGTTAATTTCTGTACTTACTTTATTTATACTTTTTGAATCATGCGGTGATATTAAGGTGAACCATCACCTTACCAGCATTACTGATAAAGGGACCATTATTTCAAGAGCAGAAAGATTCACTCTTAAAAAGAAGGATGGTTATATCGAAGTTACAATTATAAACCCATGGCAGGGAGCAAATAATGTCAGCCAGATTTATCATTTGATAAGAAGAGGTTCGAGACTACCGGAAGGATCAGATTCTTCATCAGTGATTTTTGTTCCCGTGAAAAAAATAATCTGCATGTCGACTACTCATCTTGCAATGATCGCAGCATTAGGTGAAGAAAAATCTGTTGCAGGGATGTCGGGGACGGGATTGATTTATTCGCCAGGTCTGATTAAAAATGTCGAAAAAGGGTTTATTGAAGATGTAGGGTATGATGCAAATCTGAATAAGGAGTTGATCCTTAAAATTTCTCCGGACTTAATAATGATCTATGGAATAGGAAGTGAATCAGCTGGCTACGTTGGAAAAATTAAGGAACTAGGTATAAAAGTTATCTTTAATGCCGATTATCTCGAAACAGATCCTTTAAGCAGAGCAGAATGGATTAAATTGTTCGGAGTTCTCTATTGTAAGGAGAATTTGGCCGATAGTATATATAATGCCGAAGTTGATGCCTATACAAAGCTGAAATCATTTATCAGTCTAAAAACTACGGACAAACCAAAGGTTTTGCTTGGTCTTCCTTTTAAGGACACATGGTATATTTCACCGGGAAATTCATTTATAAGTAAGCTGATAAGCGATGCAGGGGGAGAGTATCTCTGGCAAAACACTTTATCTTCTCTTTCAATGCCTTTTGGAATAGAAAATGTCTATTTACGTGGTCTGACGGCCGATTACTGGTTGAACATAGGAAGCGTAAGTTCCCGAAATGAGATTTCAAATGTTGATCAACGTCTAGAAGATCTTCCCTGTTATAAAAATGATAATCTGTTTAATAATAACAGGAGGGTCACAGTAAATGGAGGAAATGATTACTGGGAAAGCGGTAGCCTTTATCCTCATCTGATTCTGAAAGATATAGCCTCAATTCTTCATCCAGGATTATTCAGTGATCATGAATTATTGTTTTACAAAAAAATTAATTAAAAAGGTATATTGAAAGCTGAAATTCAGATAAAATCGACGATCAATTTTTATTCCGGAAGAAAGGTTAGTCTTATTTTCTCCGGTTTGTTGTTACTTATTATCATTTTACTAATTCTGGATATTTTTTTTGGGTCAGTCAATATAAAAGCAGCTGAAGTAATCAAAGCACTATTTGCCAAATCAGATAACAGTTTTGAAATCATAATTCTGAAATTCAGATTGCCTAAGGCTATTACGGCTTTGACTGTAGGTGTGGCTTTATCATTGAGCGGTCTGCAGATGCAGACAGTTTTCAGGAATCCCATGGCCGGACCATATGTATTAGGGATAAGCTCAGGAGCAAGTCTAGGTGTGGCCTTTGTAATTTTAGGTTTTTCTTCAAATATTACCCCATTCAGTATTAATGGTTTAGGCAACTGGATTCTGGTTTCTGCATCTTGGGTAGGTGCCGGTGCAGTAATGTTCTTAATAATGATCATCTCATCAAGAATTAAAGATATAATGACCATCCTTATTCTAGGTATTATGCTTTCAAGCGGAATATCTGCTATTGTTACAATTATGCAGTATTTCAGTAACGAGACAATGTTGAAATCTTATGTTATATGGACAATGGGTAGTTTAGGAAATCTAACTGCAGGTCAGCTTAATGTTCTTATGATTTCAGTTTCAGTTGGCGTGATTCTGAGTTTGTTCTCATCCAAAATGTTGAATGCCTTATTACTCGGAGAAAACTATGCAGGTAGTATTGGACTAAATGTCAGGCTTGCAAGGATTTTAATATTTGCATGTACAAGTATTCTGGCAGGAAGTGTTACAGCTTTTTGTGGTCCGATTGGTTTCATTGGAATCGCAGTGCCTCATATAACAAGAATATTATTTAAAACTTCTGATCACAAGGTTTTGATACCTGGTACAATTTTAGCAGGTGGAGTAGTTATGCTAATTAGTGACATCATTTCTCAACTGCCAGGATCAGAAAGTGTTTTACCGATAAACGCAGTTACGTCATTGATTGGTATACCGGTGGTTATCTGGGTGATTTTGCGCAACAGAAAATATTCAGGATTATTCTGATGAAAACGAATTTAAAAGAAATATTATCTCTTGATTCACTGAAAATAGGATATGCTTCCGGGAAGAATGAAAATGTCCTTCTCCCTCCACTAAATGCTTGCGCTGACAGTGGTGAGCTCATTGCAGTGATTGGCAGAAACGGAATTGGTAAAAGCACGCTCTTACGAACATTAACAGGACTGCAACCTACCCTTGGTGGTGATATCTTATATAGCGGGAAAAACATCAGATACTATTCAAGGATGGACCTTGCACAAAAAGTAGGTTATATTTCTACCGATGTTGTCAAGGTTAGTAATATGAGTGTATATGAACTTGTTGCTCTTGGCCGGTTTCCCCATACAAACTGGATAGGGAGAATTGAAACAAAGGACCATGAAATAATTATGGATGCAATAGAAAAGACATCAATGTCATCATTTTGCAGAAAGTTTGTTTCCGAACTTTCTGACGGAGAACGACAAAAGGCAATGATAGCAAGGATTTTAGCACAGGATACAGGAATAATGGTAATGGATGAACCGACTGCTTTTCTCGATATTGCCGGTAAATATGAGATTCTTCACCTTATGCATACGCTCACAAATACCAGCGATAAAACAATAATCTTCTCAACTCATGATCTCCAGATGGCTATTAGTCAATCAGATAAAATCTGGCTGATTCTTGATAGCAAACTTATTGAAGGGGCTCCTGAAGATCTAATGATTGCTGGAGCATTTGATCACCTTTTCGACTCATCAACTGTCCGGTTTAATTCTGAAAATGGAACTTTTTCATTCCGAAGCGAAGAGAAGGGAAGTATATATATTAATGGTGATGGCATCAAAAAGCTTTGGACCGAAAAGGCAATCAACAGAGCTGGTTTTACTGTTTCTAAAGAAAAAACGGTGCCTTATATTATAACACCTTCAGGAAATAATAAAAACTGGTTGCTACCAACTCAGAACTTTGTACATGAGTTTGGATCAATCTATGAACTAGTATCTTATTTAAACAAGGAAGGAAACCGCCCTATTTAGAAAACTTTCTGTAGTTATCTATAAATGAACTTATTTCCTCTACAGCCAGTTTTTTAGCAATGATTTTCTTGTTTTTATCCAGAATATAAACAGTCGGGGTAGACTGTACATTATAATAAAAATCAAAATGTGAACTTCTTTCCGGATCCCATCCATTTATCCATGTTAGCTTATTATCCTCTATATATTTTGTCCATTTTGCCTTATCTGCTGTTGTACATACAGCAAATACTTCCATACTGTAATCTTTATTCTTATCGTAATAAGCCTTCAGTTTTGGTGTGGCTTCTTTGCAATGTCCGCAATTAGGCTCCCAGAAATATAAAATAGTAAAATCTTTTTCAACATCGTATAAAGAAACAAATATGCCTTTATATGAGTCCATTACAATATTTTCAGCCTTCTTACCGATAAGATTTGGTCTTATAAGGTCAATCTGTTTCCTGAGATCATCTTTAAATTCTTTTGATACCCAATCAGCTTTTCCTGAAAGATAAATATCATCAGCCAGCTTAACCATTACTGCATCGTGTCCCATTATTTCACTTTCCCTGAAATGGTTAAAAAGATAGACCGATACAAATTGGAATATCTTATGATTACTACTGAATTTTTGAATCAATTTATCAATTTCCTTGTTAATGGAATCCGGTGATTGTATTAATACGTTTGTAAAAAATGCGTCGAGTCTTGCGTATAAAATTGGAGTACGAAGTAATCTCTCATCAGTCAGGTCAATATTGTCAAAAAAATGATCCTTATTATAAATGTAGTTCCTTATCCATCTAACCGAATCGGGGTTTGCAAATCCGAAAGGAACTGAAAACTCAGGTACATCAATTGGAAGCAATGCTTTTACAAGAGTAGCAAATAAATTCCCATTATTTTCTTTGATTACACTTTTAAGGTACGATTTCATGTTTTCCTCCTGAATCCTTTGAATTGATCCAAGAACCTTTAGTGAATCATTGTTTTGCTTGTTGTTTTGAACTCTTTTGGATATGGAGGCTGCATGTTGTTGCATGATTATCCATTTTTTCTGGTACTCAATAAATGCTGAATTCTCCTCCGACCCCGTAAATTTTAAAGTGCTGATATAATCATTATATGAGCAGTTAATGGCAAAGTGCTGACCGGTAGATATCAATAGTTCAAAATACTTTCTTCCAGGCAGCACAATCATATATATACCCTGAGGAAGAACTTCCTGTCCTCGCACAATTCCATGACCTGTTCTATCGAGTTTGATTGTATCTTTTATATACTGCTTATCACCAAGATGATAAGCCAGAAAAACTGTGGAATCCTGAAGGCCCTGAATTGTAACATCTATTTCATAACCACTTTTCAGCTGGCCAAATGAATATGCAGGAACCAAAAAGATAAAAATACCAAAAAATAATTTTCTCATTTATAAATCAGATTATTAAAGACATCTGCAAAATTAGCTAATGCAATTTCTTTGGCAAAGTTTGTTAAACAAATAATATAAAAATATATTGTACATTTGATTTAATAAGCCTTGACCAAAGATGAAGATCTCATTACTCATTCCTGTATTCGATTACGACATTATTGCACTTGTTCACAGCATGAAAAGTGCCCTTGGCAAAGTTCCGGAATTTTATGAAATTCTTGTAGGGGATGACGGGTCCTCCTCTGAATACAGGGAAAAATACCAGTCTCTTGAAGGGGACAATGTCAAAGTGATCTTTTCTGAGAAAAATATTGGAAGAGCTGCAATCAGGAACAAGCTCGCCCTTGAAGCAAAGGGTGATTTTTTTCTTTTTATTGATGCTGATGTAATGTTGCCAGGTACAGCCGAAACTTACATGCTTAAGTGGCTTCCATACTTGAATGTTTCAAAGGTGATATGTGGAGGAACATTGTATCATGAAAGTGCACCGGGAGATCCTGATAAACTCCTCAGATGGAAGTATGGAAAATGGAGAGAACAGCGAAGCGCAGCAGAAAGGAACAAGCATCCACATGCAGGTTTTTCAACATTTAATGTTCTTTTCGAAAAGTCAGTCTTCTCTAAAATAAGGTTCAATGAAGAGTTGAAACAATATGGACACGAAGATACTCTAATGGGTTACCAATTGAAAAAAGCCGGGATTAATATTCTTCATATTGATAATGGTCTCATGCATGAGGGACTGGAATCAAACAGGGATTTTCTCAATAAAACAAAACTGGGTATTGAAAATCTCAGTAAACTTTATGATAATGTCACCGATAAGAAATCATTCTCTGAAACTGTCAATATACTCCAGATTTATCAAAAACTTAAATTTTTCAGATTGACACGAGTATTGGCCGCTTTATTTATTAAATACAGGGACCGGATGGAAATCAGACTGGACTCCAGCAATATTTCACTCTTATTGTTTGGTTTCTATAAAATCAGCATGTTCTGTACTTATCGTGAGATTCACAGGAGAAAAAATGTACTCCCTATTTTTTAATAATTGTTGTAATAAAAGAAAAAACCCAGCAGCGAAGGATGACGCTTGGGTTATCATGCATGTCAATTCGCCTAGTTTGCACTTTGTTTCATAGAAGCTATCTTCAACTGATTATATATCTATTTTCATCAGATCGACATTTCTGTCAAATCTTGTTGTAGCTTTTAATACAAAATCGAATTTGTTAATCATTGTGCAAAGAAAAAAGTCAGTAGGAGGGGAAAAATCAATATTGTCACGATTGAAGAATCGTCTTCCTGAAGTATTCTGAAGGTTGGCAATTCTTTCTCCGATTATGAAATTTTTATTATTCAGCTCTGTTGCTAACATTTCTGCACAAAGCAGGTCTTCTTCAGAAGAAACGGTTGCCCGATATCCCATTGCAACAAGCGAGACATGATCAGGGTCAATAGATTTTATATATTTCACAATTGCTCCGGCATTGACAAAACTGCCGGTCAGAATTGTATCGGCATTTATGGCATTTACCAGCCCTTTTGTACCAGCAGTTGTAGTATGGATCACAGTTTTCCCGTTAAGATCAGCTTTAATGATTTCTGTCGGACTGTTTCCAAAGTCAAAACCCTCAATTTTCTTCTCATCTCTTTCACCAACGAGCACAGAGTTTTTGTATTTTTTCTTTAATTGAAATGCATCAGCTGCTTCTGAGGTAGCAACTATCCTTGCTGCACCGGCATCGAAGGCATAGCAATCGACTGAAAATGCCCTGAATACATCTATAATAACAGTAACTCCTTGTGCTTTTCGGGCTCCTTCAACAAACTCCAGGATTTCAATCTTCATTTCATATTCTAATTAAAGGGTGTAAGTAGCAATTATTTTGTTTCTTTATTTTCCACACCTTCAGGTATTTCGTATATTTGAACCTGCGATTTGTTTCAATTCATAGCTTGTTAAAATTAGTAGAAATATTCTATTATGGAAAATCCTGTTACATGGGCTCTGGACCAAATAAAAAGGCTGAATGATGCAATCTGGCATACTCCGTTATCAGAAATTTCCAAAGGAAGAACCTTTCTTTTCAAACAATTGAGGATTATTGTCCTTGCTGCCAGAGGTTTCTTAAATGATAAAGTTCAGCTACGGGCTTCTGCTTTAACATTTTATTCCCTCCTTTCCATTATTCCTGTTGCAGCCATTGCCTATGGAATCGCCAAAGGTTTTGGTCTGGATCAGAATCTTAAACAATTAATTACAGATAAATTTCAAACTCAACCGGTTATACTGAATTGGTTATTGGAGAATGCCAGCAATGCCATTAAGGAGACAAGGGGAGATTATATTGCGGGAGTCGGAATGCTAATCCTTTTCTGGTCAGTAATGTCATTGCTCAATAATATTGAAAGTTCATTCAATCATATCTGGCAAATCAGATCCGCCAGGCCCTGGTATCGAAAATTCACTGATTACCTGACCATTATGCTGATTGCTCCAGTTTTAATTATTCTCTCCAGCAGCATTACAGTTTTTATAAGTACCGAACTTTCTGACTATATGATTAAAGCTCCGATTCTGGAAATTTTTAAACCATTGATCAGTTTTCTGTTTAAACTGGCACCATATTTTCTGAGCTGGATTACCCTGACGGCATTATTTATAATAATGCCCAATGCTAAGGTAAAATTCGTGCCGGCGTTGATTTCAGGCATAATCGCGGGGACATTTATGCAAGCCTTACAATGGATATATATCGATCTTCAGTTCGGCATAACAAAATTGAGCGCCATTTATGGTAGTTTCGCTGCGGTGCCATTATTCATAATCTGGATGCAGAGTAGCTGGATAGTTGTTCTGCTAGGAGCTGAACTCTCTTTTGCCAACCAGAATGTTTCACGCTATGAGTTTGAATCTGAAGCTTTAAATATCAGCAACTATCAGAAGCGTGCACTTGTACTGATGATAATGCATATGATTATTCGTAATTTTTCTATTGGTGAGAAACCTGTCAGTGCGGAGAATATCTCAATGACACTTAAAATTCCTGTCAGACTTGCTCGTGATATATTACAGGATCTAAGTAACGTAAATCTTGTTTCAATTATTCATGAGAATGATGCAAAGGAGCGGCTGTATCAACCAGCCATAGATATAAACAGATTATCTGTCAGTTATGTTTTTTCTCGACTTGATAGAAAGGGAATTGAGCAAAGAATGGTTATAAAAAACAAGGATTATGACAAAATTACCTCAATGCTTAAAAAGTTTGACAAACTTATTGCTAAATCTGATTCCAATATTTTAATCAAAGACCTTTAGTTTTATTGATGTGCACCTTTTTAAGTTTTGACTTATTGACTTTATAGTTTTCAACGAAGCTAATAAAATCAGGAAACGATTTCCACTCATTAAAAAGGTAATGTGGAAGCTGCAGTACAATATGTTTAGTATTAATTTCTTTTTCCCAATAACCTTCGAGATTCTTTGAAGGGAAAACCCGATCTATTTCACTTGTCACTGCATAATCCCATATGAAACCTGATTCTTTTTGTTCCATAATGCGGTTATACATCCATCGGAGTTCATCATGTAATGATTTTAGAGTTCTGTGAGGAACCCTGTCAATATTCGTCTGATATGATTTTTTATCACCGAACATCCTTAAATAGAATTTATTGATATTTCCCTCTGTAATGTTATTCAGTGTACCTTCAAATACATTAAGTGGTATTCCATACTGATCATCGGCAGGTACCGGGGTCCCATTTACAGCAATTGTAATATCTGGCCTAATACCTGTCCTGGAAGAAAGATATTCCGCTGCCCAAACTCCAAGAGACCATCCTATCAAAGTGATTTTTTTATAGGTTTTCATCTCCGGAAGCACCAGGGCCTCATCGGCAGAATAGTTATAAAAAAGAATAAAATCAAACTCATCATTGCACAGAGGTATAAAGACATTTTCATCTGTCCCCCAACCACCATACAAAACAACAAGATTATTATTCTTCTCCCTCCGTCTGATATAGGTCTTCATAATACTCTATACAGCTTATTGAAAAATATATTCAGTTATCCCCATTTACTGAAAGTAGGCAAAGATAGTCTAATTTTAAATGAGAGGGGGTATCATGAGTTTAAATACTAAATCGCTTGAAAATCAATAGATCTATATACTTAATTATAATAGTCAATTAATTTTTATTGTATATCCTTTAAAATTTCTTGATTAAAAAGCGAAGAATTATTCGATTGTGGCAAAAAAAATAAGAGGAGGAAGGGTGGTTGCGAAAATCAGGAGCGGGCTTTATTAATGAGATAATTCCCGTGTCTACTGTCTGATAAAAGGATGGAACCATGGTTAGCTGGCGCTATTCCTAAGGCTCCTGATGTGAAAGTCAATGTCTGCAATACAATCCTGTTGATCTTCACTCCCAACCCTTGCTCATCTCCTCTTAATACCAATAGCATGAGCTTGAAAACAAATTTAAATAAAAAAATTATTAAATCAAATTTTATCTGTAAAAAATTTATATGACACACTTATTAATAATTGATAAAATATTGCTTATTTTTATAGTATCTGATCAAATTAAGCATCTTTTGCTATGGTAGCTGAACTTGAGAAAATATTATATGATGATGGTGGTGGATTCAGAGCTGCATATATCAATGATACAGGTGGTTTATGGCACTTTCATCCCGAGTATGAGCTTGTTTTGAATATAAAAAGTAATGGTACCCGAATAATTGGGGACAGCGTTGAATTGTTTGATCAGTATGACATGGTTTTTATTGCCGGGAATATCCCTCATAGCTGGAACTATTACAGGCAAAATAATACACTTCCCGATAATCATGGTATAATAGTTAATTTTAAACTTGAGTCTATCGGTGATGCGTTACTATCGCAACACGAAATGCGTTGTCTTAAAGAACTGCTCAATGAAGCTGAAAGGGGAATAGTTTTTTCTATTGAAGATTCTAAAAAAGCTGAAAATTATCTGATACAAATGATCAATAATAAAGGTATTGATAAAATGATTGATTTTTTCAATATCATTAAAATTTTGTGTTCCTCAGAGAAGAGAGCTTTCCTGTGCTCGGAAAACTATAAACTGGTTTTTGACGAAAGAGGAAATAAAAGAATGTCTGATGTTTATACCTATATAAGAGAAAATTATTTTAAACCTATTCCTCTTGAAAAGATAGCAAAAATTGCAAAAATGAGTCCTTTTGCCTTCAGCAGATATTTCAAAAAAAACTGTGGAGCGGGATTTATTGAGTACCTCAACCGTGTAAGGACAAATAAAGCATGTTACCTGCTGCGGGAAACAGAATATCAGGTACATGATATAGCTAGAGAATGTGGCTTTGCCAGTATCTCTAATTTTAACAAGCAATTCCGTAAATCCGAAGGAATCTCCCCAAGAGATTACAGGGCACAATTCAATTAATGTCCTGTAAATTGTAATTTTGCAATTCTATTGACCTTAATAACAAAACATATGGCAATGACATTGCTTGAAAAAATACTTACATCACATTCAAAATATGAAGAGGTCTGTCCTGGACAAATCGTAGATATTGAAATTGACTCCAGAGTTGCACGTGACTTTGGAGGAGCAAATGTAGTCAAGAACCTTAAAGATTTTGGATTAACTATAAATGACCCGGACAAAACTTTATTCACATTTGATTGTAATCCAACTGGTTCTGATCAGAAATATGCAGTTAATCAACATATCTGCCGTCTTTTTGCGCGAGAGCAAGGAATAAAAGTATTCGATATTGATGCCGGAATCGGGACACATATCCTTATAGATGAAGGATTTGTTTTTCCAGGTTCCACTGCGGTCTCAACTGACTCACATGCAAATATTCTGGGTGCAATAGGAGCATTCGGGCAGGGAATGGGCGATATGGATGTTGCCGCGGCCTGGCATAATGGAAAAGTATGGTTTAAAATTCCTCCATCGGCTAAAATTAATATTGAGGGGAAAATTCCCGATAATGTCAGCTCAAAAGACATTGTTCTTAATCTGCTCAAGCTTTTCGGAGCAAACTCACTTCTTGGTTTTTCAATCGAGATATACGGCCCCTCTGTTGATAATCTGGATCTTGATGACAGAATCACTATTTCCTCTATGGCAACTGAGATGGGCGCAATAATTATTCTTTTCCCACCAACCAGATTAATTACCGATTATTGTTCAAAAAGGTCAACAACGAAATTTAAACCTTTTTTTGCTGACAAAAATGCACAGTATGAAAAAACGTTCACAATTGATGTAACCAGCTTTAAACCAATGGTCTCACTCCCAGGAAAACCACATGACACAGTGAATGTTGCGGAAGTTCTTGGGAGAAAAATTGATTCTGCATTTATAGGAAGTTGCACCAATGGCAGGATGAATGATATGAAAAAGGCTGCTGCTATTCTTAAAAACAGGAAGGTAGCCCCGGGGGTAGTCCTGAAAATTGTTCCGGCTACTGATGAAATCTGGAAACAATGTCTGAATGAGGGGCTTATAGATAGCTTTAAAAGTGCTGGTGCGCTTGTTTCAAACGCAGGATGCGCTGGTTGTGCAGCAGGACAGGTGGGACAGAATGGTCTGGGTGAGGTAACTATAAGCGCAGGAAACAGGAATTTTCCAGGAAAGCAGGGGAAAGGTAGTGTGTATCTTGCATCCCCTGAAGTAGTTGCAGCATCAGCTGTCGCGGGATTTATTACCACTCCTTATAATATTCCTGAAAAGCCTTCACTATTTATCAAACCGGAAAAACCAATTGAAACTCAAAAAAAGGATCATCACCAGAAAATCACAGATGACAAGAGATCCGTTATAGAAGGTAGAATCTGGGTTATACAAAAGGACAATATTGACACTGATATGATTTTCCATAACAGATATCTTGCAATTACTGATATCAAAGAAATGGGCCAGTATACATTTGATAATCTTAAAGGGTTTGAAGATTTTTCTAAAAAAGCTAAACCAGGAGATATAATCATTACTGGAAAAAACTTTGGCTGCGGGAGCTCCAGACAGCAGGCTGTTGACTGTTTCTCAGCACTTGGAATACATGCGATTATTGCGGAATCATTCGGCGCTATTTATGAAAGAAACGCCATAAATGCCGCCTTTCCGGTAATCACTTGCAAAGCACTGACTGATACAGATCTTAAAAATGGTGACTACATTAAGGTAAATTTAAAGACAGGAAAAATTGAGAACCTGCAAAATAAAAAAGTTTTCGTTGCAGAACCATTTTCAGATATTCAGTTTGAAGTTTACCGGAAAGGCGGTTTATTGGGTAAGTAACACGCTGATATTTAAATACGTTATGGTGTTTGGCGTTTCGCGTTGTCATGTTTTTAAACTTTCTCCTTTTACCTTTAACCTTCCTCCTTTTTTTACTTTTATCTTTTTACTTTTGTCTTTTGTCTTAAATTGTTATGTCATTATGTTAGAATTATAAAATAGAAAGATCCACTCAATGATATCGTTATGAATCCACAAACATTTGCCGAAAAGATATTTAAAGCTCAGGCCGGAGATATAGTTTTTGCAAAGCCTGATATTATTCTTACTCATGACAATACATCAAGTATTTATAAGACATTTCAAAAAATGGGAGGGAAGAATGTAGCTTACCCCGACCAGATGCTTGTTGTTCTTGACCATAATGCCCCTCCTGCTGATGCAAAACTGGCAACCCAGTATCAGGAAATCAGAGATATCGTTTTGTCACAGGGCATTAAGAAGTTTTATGATTCAGGGAGAGGCATCTGTCATCAGATTATGTCGTATCATGCCCGGCCTGGAATGCTTATTGTTGGAAGTGACAGCCATACATCAACAGCGGGAGCTTTCAACACTCTGGCTGCAGGTATTGACCGGACCGAGTCAGCCGGTATATGGAAAACAGGAGAGACCTGGTTCCGGGTACCAGAATCGATAAAAATTTCTCTCTCAGGCCGGTTGAAGGAAAATGTTTCGGCAAAGGACCTTGCCTTATGGATTATCGGAATGATAGGATCCGACGGAGCAAACTATATGTCGGTTGAGTACCACGGAGATGGAGTTAAAACTCTTGATATTTCCGATCGAATGACAATTGCAAACCTTGCATCAGAGATGGGTGCTAAAAATGCCGTATTTCCTGCTGATGAAGTTTTGGACAAATTTTATGGTCAAAGGACTACAGGAATATGGGCTGATGATGGAGCTAAGTATTCCAGTGAAATTAATATTGATATGGACGCTGTCTTCCCTGTTGTGGCTGCACCTCACAATGTTGATAATATTAAATCAGTTTATGAAGTTGCAGGCACTGTCGTTCATGAGGGACTTATTGGCACCTGCACAAATGGCAGAATCGAAGACATGAGAATAGCTGCCAGTGTTTTAAAAGGTAAAATGGTTAAGGAAGGCTTTCAGCTTCATATCATTCCAGCTTCACGAAAGATATTCCTTCAGGCAATTGAGGAAGGTATAATTTCGATATTTATCGAATCCGGAGCAAATGTACTAACTCCATCATGCGGGCCCTGTCTGGGTACCGGACAGGGTATCCCGGCAAATGGACACACGGTAATTTCTACAGCGAACCGCAATTTCCCGGGCAGGATGGGAAATAAGTATGCTCAGATTTATCTGGCTTCACCGGCAACAGTCGCTCATTCATCTTTAACCGGTGTGATTACCGATCCAAGAAAGAGTCATGATAAAGAAAAATTCCCGTTTAAGATATCACAGAGCAAAATTTTTGAGATAAAATCCGGGGAGAACAGGCGAATTAATTCAGTTTGGAATTATTCTGATGTTGATAACTTAAACACAGATCAGATGTTTGCCGGAAAACATACTTATAATGTATTAAGCTCTGATCCTGAAGCTATTACACCTCTGCTCTTTGAGGATTTTGATCCCGGGTTCAGCAAAAATGTAAAAAAAGGTGATATAATTATTTCAGGGGAGAATTTTGGCTGTGGCAGTTCGAGAGAACATCCATCAGTCGGACTTTCATTTGTCGGAATAAAAGCTATCCTTGTCAAATCAGTGAACAGAATTTTTTATCGTTCTTCCATAAACCAGGGTTTATTACTTATAGTTCACCGGGAAGCAGTTGAGACTTATGTGCCAGGTGACCAGGTGGATGTTAACTTCAATAGAGGAGAGATTTTAATTGGATCAACGACATTCTCTTTTGAATCGCTTCCTGAAAAACTGAAGCAGATAATTGACCAGAAAGGGCTGGTTAACTACATGAAAACATTATAATTAAATTTTTTAAAATTTCATATGTTATGAGCATATCAATATTCAGATTGTTAAAATTGAAAAAAAATGTATTTTTGCAGCCTGTAAAAGGTTCCGTAGCTCAGTTGGATAGAGCAACAGCCTTCTAAGCTGTGGGTCGCGCGTTCGAGTCGCGCCGGAATCACAAAGATAATCAAGGAGTTAGAGAAGTTTAACTCCTTTTCCATTTCCCCATTTGCAATCAATTTGCAAACAAATCTATCCTATACAATACTCTGAATCAATATTGTTGATAATAAATTTAAAACCTCATCTTTTTAGTTTCAGGTCTTTATGAAAAGAGAAGTGATCCTCCAGAATAACGACCACTCTTAACATGTTACTTCAAGGAACAAGAAATTTAAAGATTCGGGTATTTTGCATTTAATATTCCTAATCTTTCATATAATTTAAGGGACACCCCACCGGTTCCGTGTTTTTGATTAGAAAAGCGTACTAATATTTGTTTCTCCTTTTCAATTAGTTTGAGTTTTCTATAGATAATAGCCATTTCCTCATAATAACCTGGGGGGACACCACAGCCTGTAGTCATTGACTCCGTTTCAAATTCATCAATAATTTTTAAAAATAAGTCAATTGCCAAATCATATTTCTTTTCCCTTTTAAATTGATAGGCCCGCATACAATCTTTAAGAAATTCTTCCCCATAAATATAACCTGCTCGTACTGTCATTATTGTAGTTTTTTTGAAATTTACATATTGGTATTCATAGGGATTTTATATAAGTTTTTTATCCATTAATCTCTCTTTTAAAATGTATTAAGTATATCCAATGGAATTTCTTCACCCTTATAAACTCTTTTCATTATGTTTACATACGCTTCTGTTCTACAATCATAAGTGTAAGTTGAAAAGTAATTTAGTGCCTCAATTTTAGCCTCATCTTTCCTTTTAACTTTACATAAACACAAAGTCAATCTATTAATTGCTTCAACCTCCCCTTTAATGCCTTCACCTTTTTCCATTTCAAGACATATTCTTTTTAACAGACAATCATCCATATTCTCCCATTCATTATATCCGCTATATTCAGCTAAATCTTTAATTACTTTGCGATAACCTTCAATCGCACCTTCAATATTGGTTATTTCTAATATTTTTGAATCCGAAATCAATTTCTTGTTTTCGTTAAGTAATTTATTATATCTATGAAAACTTTCCCAATCCTTCACACCTCTTACATCTTTAACTTCAGTAAACTTTTTTTCGGCAAAAGGAGAGAAAGTTACTTTAGCAATTAATGGACGTTCCCAATTTATTAATTGCTTGCTATATTGTAAAATCAATTCCGCCTCCATTGAAAATGCTTCATCTTCAGTCAAATTATCTTGAATAATTTTTACTATATAATTATTTAACAAATATTTCTCAACATAATAAGTCCAAGTAGGATGCCTCTCTATCCTACCTGCTCTTTCTCCAGTTCCTTTACCTATATAAAAAACATTACCTTGACTATCATAATGTCCATATACATAGTATTTATTCATTATTAAGAATTTTAAATAAAGTTACAGATTTTTTAATATCCAGGTCAGGTTTAAGCAAAACCCCCGGATTTCTCCAGGGGCCTCGCTGCGGGGCTTCGTGCTTCTCGCCCCTATTTTCAATGTCTGATGACCAAATATAAAAGGCTTCGTGGCCAAAAACAAATCTTTTTTGTGTATGGGAGAAATAAGATTTAAATTTGGTAGAGATGAAAGTTAATTCAAAATGATATGGATGAAAATGTTATTATTCTTGGAGCCGGAGCTTCAGCTGATTCAGGAGCTCCATTAATGAACAATTTTATAGATAAAGCTGAGGATTTACTTTCAAATGGGCTTGACAAAAGGTCAGACAGAGAAACTAAAAATCAATTTGTTAAAGTATTTGAGTTACTAGCTGATCTTCAAAGTGTACATTCTAAAGCCAGAATGGATCTCAATAATATTGAAACTGTTTTTGGAGCTATTGAAATGGCTCAAATTATTAGAAGACTAGGAAATATACCTTATGAGGAAATTGCAGGATATAGAGAAGCAATAGTAAATTTAATAATTGAAACCATTGAACACTCAATGGATTTTAGGCATGAAAATACACTAGTTCATGCACCGGACAGTTATGCCAATCTTATGAGCTTCATTTCAGGAGGTGATTTTAAAAACAATACTTCAATTATTACTTTTAATTATGATGTTGGTATAGATACAGCAATAAGTAGAGCAGGTTATTCTGTTCGATATGGAATTGAAGAATTCGAAGAAAAACTAAATGACTTTCATCTTTTTAAACTTCATGGATCAATAAATTGGGCTATTTCTGAAAATGATAATAAGGTTTATCCCTATTATCCACATTGGTATTTAAAAGATTTGACTGTTACGCATGACTTAAGAATGAGAGGCACCTGTAAATTATACGTTTCTAAAAATTTACATAAGATTAATGAACATAATCCTGGAACCTACACCTTAAAAAAGGAATCTTTAATAGTGCCTCCAACATGGAACAAAAATAGTTATCAGGGGATAATTAGTAAAGTTTGGGAAGAAGCAGCTGAAAAATTATCTACCGCAAAAAGAATTTATGTGTTTGGCTATTCTTTACCTGAAACGGATTCATTTTTCAGATATCTTTTTGCTTTGGGAACATTAAGTTCTACAAGGATAAGACGGATCATAGTAGTAAATCCAGAACCTGAAGGAGGAGATGTTGATAGAAGATTTAAAAGTTTAATTGGAGAATCTATCCTTTCAAGATATAGATATTTTGCTAAGCACTTTAACGTTGCATCAGATATTCTTAATGGCTATTCGTAATAGTATAAAACTCTAATATTTTCAAATACCCGATTTTAATAGCAATTTTTTTTGGAAATTGTGAGAACTGACAGCCAAACCAACATTAGTTCTCTGTCAGCAGAACCATCCAACCACACTCTAACTACTTGAACATTAACATAATCATTAACAATTAAGTTACTTTTTTTTTTATCATCTATTTATCTGAAAGGGCTCTCATCATTAAGACTTAGCCCCTTTCTTGCTCCGTGTGGAATGCAGACCACCCGCGAGTATATTTCATGGTAAAAAACCTGATCCTGACAGCTCCCAGATTGTCATTCAGCTTGGTTTTATCTGTTGCGTCTCCCAGAACAATGTATCGTGAAACAATCCAGCCAATCTGGCGACCTGCCGATGTATTCTTTAATCTTCTACTTTGGCATAATCCTGAGTTTACCATCTTTATCAGCATCATAGGTTCTCAGCATACCGAGTTCGGGTGTTATCATCTCTTTCTCTTGAATTTCAACAGTTCTTAATTTAGTTATTTTCATCTGCTTTGAACATTTTACATTCAGTTATGTTTAATTAGTCTAAATAAGTATAAATCAAAATAAATTAAATCCATGAAAAAGTTAATTGATTCTAAAAGCAGATTATTAATTGGTTTAACCTTACTTTTTACACTTCTCAGCATTTCGAACAGTTGCACAAAAAGTTCAACGTACAATACACCTACAGTAAGTAATCCAGGAAGCAAAGGAGGCTCAGGACCGGGAGTAAATGAAGTCTGGATTCAAAATATGGCATTTGATCCATCTACCATTACAATTGCGGTAAACACTACAATTACCTGGACAAATAAAGATGCAATTGGCCATACAGTTACCAGTGATACTGGAGTATTCGACAGCGGAGGAACTATTAGCATAGATGGAACTTACAGCTATATGTTTGCTACTGCCGGCACTTTTAAATACCATTGCAAAGTACATCCCTCGATGACTGGCACAGTTATTGTCAATTAACCTGCGAGTGGTTATTGAATTAAAATTTTTTCAGGGTTATTATTATCTGAAGAAACAGGTACAGTGTGAATATTATTTAAAGTCTTGGGTTTGATGATCAGCTATCCTGACTGTAACTTATTTGGTATTTTATTGAGTATGTTAGTATCCTTTCGTGCTTTATCCAGTTCAAGCTTTTGAGCTATAGTAAATTCTTTACCGCATTGGGTACAGACATAATTTACGAGAAAGGCTCCGGAATAGTATTCCTTTTCGAACCGGGGATGATCACATGGTTTTTTGCCCCATGTATCTTTCTGTTTTTGTGCAGCATAGTATTCCATAAGCATTTGTTTATTAATTAGAATTGAATTTTTATAATCTTTTAAAAGGTACAAACCTGACAAACGTAAGTTGTTTTTTTTCAATTTTTCCATTCTTTTTAACAAGTAACATTAGTTCCTGTATTGCGCCAGGTTCGCCGACGGGTATCACCAATCGTCCGTTTTCCGCAAGCTGATCGATAAGTGGTTGCGGAATTTCTTCGGGTGCTGCAGTAACAATAATAATATCAAATGGAGCATGTTCAGTCCATCCGTTATATCCATCTCCCGACTTTACTATTATATTATTGTACCCCAGCTTCTTAAATCTGGCCGTGGATTCTTTAGCTAATTCCTTCACAATTTCTATTGTATAAACCGAGTCAACTATCTCCGCAAGAACTGCTGCCTGATATCCCGAACCTGTTCCAATCTCTAATGCCTTCTTCTTCTTATTCGGTTTGGCAACTTCGGTCATATATGCTACAATATAAGGTTGAGATATAGTCTGTCCATAACCAATTGGCAGGGGATAATCACCGTAAGCTTCCTTTTCATATTCTACCGGTACAAAAAGATGACGCGGGACCTTTTTCATTGCCCTCAGTATTTCATTATTGGTAATTCCTCTGTCAGAGATCTGATACTTCACCATATCATTCCTTGCTGCAATATATTTGTCAGGCTGAGGAAAAGAATATTTCCACATCATTGAGAATAATATTATTGTTAAAAGCTTCACAACGCGCTTATTTCCTGCAAGATATTAAATTCATATCTTATTTCAAAAGTTCAGGCTAAACTATTAATGGATTTGACGTTCGAATGTTCGAATGTTATAATGTTATGTTTTTTGAATTAATGCCATTATGCTGTTATACCGTTGTGCCGTTGCACCTTTGAATCGTTACCTGTATCCGACCAGAGAAAGAAACCCTTCACCAAAAAATTGAATAACCGGCCAGATAGGAAAAACATTTATCTTGGTCAGGAAGCTCACTATAATTAATCCAAATAGAAGGAGTGAACCATATTTATTCAATCCATTGTAGAGTACCGGAAATCTTTTAAACTGAGATAATAAAAGGTGCGAACCGTCAAGAGGAGGTAAAGGAATGAGATTAAAAATAAAAAGTCCCCAGTTTATATAAATAGCATAAATAAATACTTCCGACAGAATCTGCATTACAGAAGTTTGGTGAACACGGGCAGCCGATGATATTAAAGAGAACACTATAGAAAGTATCATTGCAATTACTGCGTTCGACACGGGTCCGGCTAATGCTATCTTTATAACGTCTGTTTTAGGATTTCTGAGATTTTGCTCGTTAAACTGAACAGGTTTGGCCCATCCGAATCCTGCAAAGATTAGCATTATAAACCCAAGAGGATCAATGTGCTTTAACGGATTCAGAGTAACCCTTCCCTGGTCTTTTGAAGTTGAATCGCCACACATATGGGCAACCAGTGCATGACAATATTCGTGCACAGTCAATCCAAGAATTATTCCCGGTAGAAACTTTAAAATCCGCGCTAAATTAAAGTTTTCCATCCTGTCTTTTATTAACAGGTTTGAAAAAATCTGCCTGAGTCAGCTGACATTTTTTTATTACTTCAATAGCATAAGCCGCACCGGCAAAATTCGCATCTACATTATTGGTTCCGACAGTGAATTTAACACCTGCTTTTTTTGCTCTGGCAATAAATTTAGCAGAAGGAATTCTGTATCTGTTGTTTATCTCAATAGCGATATTATGATCCTTTGCTGCTTTAATTACCTTGTCCATTCTTTCATCAGTCCAGAAAGAGTCATATCTGTCCGCCATCTGTTCAGGCAAAAACGTTGGATTTACATACATATCTATTGGTTCGGTACTCAATATTTTAACAATTGTGCTAACAAGGTAATCCATAAATTCTTCCTCATTATCGATCCACGTCTCTTCCTTTATCCATATCCTGTTTCGTCTGCCTTTTGAATCGGTAAAGGTCATTGCATCAGTGAATATATAATCAAACTTACTCATTGATTCTTTTGAGAAATTATTTAACCATTCTCTCCCTTCAGCCTGCATACCTAAATAGAACTGAGGGTAATTTTTAAATGAGTTTATCACAGAATCAATCTGACTGTCATTGTGAACAGGAAATCCAATTCCGCAATTTGTAACAATTCCATACCTGATATTTTCATTTTTAGATTTCAAAACGGCTTCTTCAATAGTGAATCCTCCTTTTAAATGAACATGCAGATCGGTAATTAGAAAATTGCCGCTATTCTGACCATTGCACAATGAAATTGATAATAAGACAATGATCAATACCGGGATTCTTTTCATATTGTTATAATATTAAATGTTTATTGGTGATTTCTTTTTCAGAGAAGTTCAATTCTCTCTGAACGAAGGTGTAAAGCTAACAAAAAAAGCTATCCTGCAGCAAACTAAATCTTCGTTCAATTTGTGCGAGTTACCATTTACCGATTTCAGCGATTTATTGCTTTTTCTATTTTTTCGTTGTGGCAGATTAATACATTTTCTTTATTCTTATTCCAGTTGTGCAATCCATTTCCCTGACAATATGAATAATCCGGACATTTTTCACATTGCCCGATTTTTGTCCAGTTTCTATCTCTGAAAAATTGGTATTTCGAGTTCCATATTTCAAAAAAATTGTCCTTGTATATGTTTCCCTGCAAAAAGGTTCTGTCTATATTAGGGCAGGCAGATATTGAACCATCTATCAATATCGAACCAATATTAATCCCTGCTCTGCAAAAAAAGAAACTATCTCTGACTTTTAATTCATATTGACCAACGTATCCTTCACAACTGAATTTTATATCAATTAATTTTTGCCTTCTCTTAAGACTTATAAAGTCCAATAATTCTTTAAATTGAAAGTCTGTTAATAACAAATCCGGATTATTTTTTGCCCGGCCAATCGGAACAATTGTAAACAATCGCCATGCTTTTACTCCTTTTCTGTTTAAATAATCATAAATTGATGGCAATTCAGGTATGTTTCTTCTATTCACACAGGTAACTATATCAAAATTCAACCTGGATGAACTTGCTGCCAGACCAATTGCAACATCAACTTTTGAAAAGCTATTATTTTTGTTACGCAACCAGTTGTGAGTCTCTTCCAACCCATCAAGACTTATTGTCAAAGCACCTAATCCTGCATTTAGTAATGAAATATGTTTTTCCCGGTCATACAGATATCCATTTGAAACAATGCTCCATCGCGCACCATGTTTTCTTATTTCTCTGCCGCACAATTCAATGTCCTTGCGTAAAAGCGGTTCACCGCCTGTTATTACGACAGTAAAATTATATGGCTTTGATTCTATTGTATCAAGCGCTGATAAGAAGTCAGTTAAAGGCATGTCCACGAAAGCACTGTCTTTTGAGCAATCGCTGCCGCAATGCAAACAACTCAGATTGCATCGCGATGTACATTCCCAGAACAAATAATTCAATTCATGAATCTTTGTTTCAACTTTTTTAAATCTTTGAAAGGATTTTTTTCTGAGTACCAGGAACATCTATTTCTCTTCCAATGCAATATCTAAATAAACTGTTTTATCAATATTTGTAAGAAGGGTATCTCTTCCAACGAAATTACCGTTTTGATTTGAGTCAATATCTTCGAATTTAATTTTATAACTATCTGCAACTTCAGTATATAATGAAAATTTGCCTTCTTCGTTGGTATATTCAAATTGCATATTGTCTGCAACTGAAACTTTTATTCCCTTCACCGGTTTGTCGGTTTTTTCAGATTTTACCAGTCCTTCAATAAAAATATCGAGTCCCATATCGTGTGGCGTACCATAACAGGCCTGAAAGACAAATAACGCTGATGTAAGGCTCAATCCACCTAATAGTTTTCTTCTCCAATTTCGTTTCATCTTTTTAAATTTATCAGGTTCTATTGATGCAAAACAACTATTTCCGGCTGTGTTAAATGCAAGTTAAATAATCTTTTCCTCATTTCATAAAATCCGAACCGAGTTTTAAATTCTCATGCCAGATCACTCTTTGACAATCAGATAATCAGATAAACATTTAAAAATCATTCTTCATCAATCTTTCATTTTTGCTAAAAATCTCTTACGTTTACAAAAAGAATGAATTCCGGTGCAGTCGTGTTAATACCCCCTTTCATTTTCTCCCAGGGGGAAAAGTATTGATACTCCTTCCCCCCTGGGGGAAGCTTGGGAAGGGGGTAATTAATTCAAATAAAACAGAATAAATGTAATAAGAGCAACCATTATAAAGTATTTCTCCAAATTATCGCGGCGAGTCAGGTATAACAAACAAAATCAATTTTATTATGATGAAAAGGATATTTTTTATAAGCTCTTTTTTAATACTAATATACTTTCCTCGGGTTTTCTCTCAGTCAGCTAACGATACAATTGCTTATTTATTAACATGTGGCCCAGGAACAGAAACATATTCAATATATGGTCACAGCGCTTTAAGGATCGTAATCCCTGAAAAACATACAGATATTGTTTATAATTGGGGTGTATTCGATTTCAATACCAAAAATTTTGCCTGGAAATTTGCCAAGGGAAGGTTGGATTACATGCTTATTGCAGAATCGTTGAAGGGGTTTCTGCAAGGTTATTTTTTTGAACAGAGATTTGTATATTCTCAAAAAATAAATATTGATCCTGCTGAAACGAGAAAATTGGTTTTGCTTATTAATGAGAATCTTAAGCCTGAAAATATTAAGTACCGGTACGATTTTTTTTATGACGATTGTTCTACAAGGATAAGGGATCTGCTTGAAAAATCCGTAGGTGAAAAACTGAAATATCCTCCAGCTGAATCTGGCAAAATCCCTACTTTCAGAGAGATGGTTGGCAAATATCAGAATCCTTACCCATGGTTAAAATTCGGGGTTGATCTTTTAATGGGTTCAACAACTGATAAAAAAGCTGTTTTCAGAGACAGAATGTTCCTTCCTATCGATATGAAGGATGAATTATCAGAAACATTTATACACAGGTCTGGTAAAATGATTCCCCTGCTTCAGAATCCTGAGGTTTTACTTGATTTTAATACACATGTAATAAAGCAAAAGTTCTTCATAGCTCCACCGGCTGTTTTTACATTAGTAATAATATTGATTCTGATTCTGACGGCAAGGGTAAAAAGTACGAAGGTTATCAGGTTAATTGATATTATCATCTATTCGGTTTTTTCAATTCTTTCTGTAATGATGGTTTTTTTTAATTTTTTCACCGATCATCAGCAGCTGAAATGGAACCTGAATATTATATGGCTGAATCCATTTATCCTGTTATGTTTAATCTCATTGATCCTGGATAAGACAGGAAAAATATGGTTCAGGATAATATTTTTTATTTCAGCAGCATTTCTTGTTCTCCACTTTTTTTTACCTCAGGATTTCAATATAACCTTTTCCCTGTTGACAATAATCTTATTAATAAGAAGTTCCGTGAGAGCCGGTTTTGACTGGAACCCACTCTTATTGAAATAACCACTCAGCCCACTCTTTACTTTCAACCCCCAAACCCCCCAAATGGGGGGTGGAGGGGGTAGAAATGGGGGGATGGGGACAAAGTCAACCTTTAACGAATTTTTAACAATCCTTAACACTAATTTATAAATTCCTGGACTTCCTTTGTGAACTGATTTTACTATAAAAATCAGTTATGGTTAATGCTACTCTATTTACTATATTTGCTACTTAAATTTTTAAACCATGGAGCAAACTGCTGACATCAGGATTTTAAATGAAAAAATTGAAAAGGAAAGTTCATTCGTCGACATTATCAGAATGGAGATGAACAAAGTCATCATAGGACAGAAGCACCTGACCGACAGCCTTATGATAGGTCTTCTTGCCAATGGCCACATTCTACTCGAAGGTGTTCCAGGACTTGCAAAAACGCTTGCGATCAAATCGCTCGCATCAATAATCGATGCAAAATTCAGCAGAATTCAATTTACTCCTGATCTTCTTCCTGCTGACCTTATAGGTACAATGATTTACAGTCAGAGGAAGGAAGAGTTTATTGTCAAGAAAGGGCCTGTCTTCGCAAACTTTATTCTGGCGGATGAGATAAACAGATCTCCTGCAAAGGTTCAGAGTGCCTTGCTCGAAGCAATGCAGGAGAGGCAGATCACAATAGGAGAAAATACATTTAAACTTGATGAACCGTTTCTGGTTCTTGCTACTCAAAACCCTATTGAACAGGAAGGTACATATCCTCTGCCTGAGGCACAAATCGATAGATTCATGATGAAAGTTCTTATTGATTATCCGGTTATGGACGAAGAAAAATTGATAATCCGGGAAAATCTTGCAAAAGATTTTCCGAAAGCAAATACAGTTCTGAAAACTGCAGATATCATAAGAGCACGAAACATTGTAAGGGAAGTTTATATGGATGAAAAAATTGAAAATTATATTCTGAATATAGTCTTTGCAAGCCGTAATCCGGAGAAGTATGGTCTTCCGGTCTTTAAAAACATGATTTCTTACGGAGCGTCCCCCAGAGCTTCTATTAACCTTTCACTTGCTGCAAAAGCATTCGCATTTATAAAGAGAAGAGGATATGTAATTCCTGAGGATATCAGAACAATTTGTCATGATGTAATGCGTCATAGGATTGGTCTTACATATGAAGCTGAAGCCGAAAATATTAATCAGGATCATATAATCTCCGAAATTCTTAATGTTGTTGAAGTTCCATAGCAGATATTGCATGAAGATAATTACACTATCTGCAGCTTTGATACTGACCTTCATATGTGCTCATAGTCAGAACCTTATTGGGTATAAAGAAAAGGAAATCAGAAAGTACATGAAGGACTATCGCAGCGAAATGAACTTTAATCCGGTTACAAATGATAAATTTAGTTATCTGAAATATTCTGATAATTCTGAAAACCAAACCTTATTATTTTTTTTGAATACTGATTCAGTCTGCAATAGCGTGAGAATAATTTGTAGCCTCAATATGAAAGCTGAAAAAGTGAAAGAGTTAAATTCTAAATATATTAAGAGTGGTGAAAACAGATGGGTTGACAAACATGATGGAAAAGATTACCTGATTGAGATCATGTATGGGAAATGGTCCTGCGTTATAACTATTGAACAAGGGAAATAATTTGTTGTAAAAGTGGAAGCAACTGAATTATTAAACAAAGTCCGGAGAATTGAAATAAAGACCAGGGGATTGAGCCGGCATATATTTGCAGGTGAATATCATAGTGCCTTTAAAGGACGGGGGATTGCCTTCAGTGAAGTAAGAGAATATCAGTATGGTGATGACATCAGAAGCATTGACTGGAACGTAACGGCCCGCTTCAACCATCCATACGTAAAAGTTTTTGAGGAGGAGAGGGAACTCACAGTGATGCTGCTAATTGATGTCAGCGGTTCGGGTTATTTCGGAACAAAGATCAGCTATAAAAGAGATATAATGACCGAGGTAGCTGCTGTTCTTTCATTCTCTGCTATCTATAATAATGACAAAATCGGCGTTATATTCTTTTCTGACAAAGTCGAAAAATTCATTCCTCCAATGAAAGGGAGTAAGCATATTTTAAGGATAATCAGGGAACTTCTTGACTTTAAATCGCAAAGCAAAAAAACCAATCTGGATGAACCGTTGCGTTTCCTGACAAATGCTATAAAAAAAAGATGCACTGCATTCATTATTTCCGACTTCATTGTACCTGATTTTGAAGAAGCTCTGAGAATTGCATCTAACAAACATGATATTGTTGCCTTAAAAGTATATGATCCCGTGGAGCAGGCAATTCCAGATATCGGTTTGGTAAAAGTTTCAGACTCTGAAACAGGAGAAGAGAAATGGATTGATACCTCCTCCGGATTTACCCGAAGATCTTATGAAGAATGGTGGATCAACCATATTGAAATCATTAAAAATACTTTTAAAAAATGTGGCGTGGATTCTACAGAATTAAGAACAGATCTTGATTATGTTAAACCACTTATTAAGTTGTTTGAGAAAAGATAACATTCATGAAGAAGTTGATAATTTCCATATTTTTATTTATTTCAATTATTTCTTCTTCTATCGGCCAGGAAGTAAAAGTAAATTCATCCTTCGATTCCACAAGAATATTTATAGGTGATCAGATAAAATTTACTATTACTGTTGATAAGCCGTCCGATCTTAAACTTACAATTCCCTTACTTAAAGATACTTTGTGCAAAAATATTGAGATTCTTTCAGGACCTCGGAGTGATAGCTCTTCAATTCAGAATGGCAGAATCAGGATTATTCAAAAATACTTGATAACATCATTTGATTCAGGGCTTTATCAGGTTAGTCCTGTATTTGTGGAAGCAAAAAATGTAGATGGTTTGAAAAGATTTTATTCTGATTACACCCGGCTCAAAGTTATAAGGGTTAAAATTTCACCAGCAGATACTACTGCAAAAATATTTGACATTATAAAACCTTACAAAGCACCTGTAACAATTGGAGAAGTACTTCCGTGGTTACTTATTGCTTCTCTTTTTTGTGCTGCAACCTGGGCCGCAGTAAGATTTATAAGAAAACTTAAAAAGTCTAAAACAGGGGTTGAAAAAATCATTGCCACTGATCCGGCACACGTGATTGCTTTCCGGGAACTGGAAAAACTAAAGGATGAAAAACTTTGGGAGAAGGGTGAAATTAAAAAATATTATACAAAACTAACTGAAATATTGCGTCAGTATCTGGAAAACAGATTCAGTGTTTTCTCTCTTGAACTTACTACCGCTGAGACACTTGAAACTCTTCTTAAAACAGGCTTTAAAAAGGATGGATCATTTAAGAACCTTAAGACCGTTCTGACAGGTGCTGATCTTGTAAAGTTTGCAAAGTATACCCCTGTACCTTCTGAGAATGAATCACAGTTTCAAAATTCATGGAATTTTGTTGTTGCTACGAAGGAAAATGAATTGATCTGTTTATCTGTCGATGAAAAAAATGTGAAAGTGGAGGGAAATCCATGAACGGAATAACATTTGCCGAACCACTCTTTCTGTATCTGCTTATTGCAATACCCGCAATGGTTGCGTTTTATATCCTTAAGCAGCAAAAGGTAACAGCTTCTTTGAGAATGCCAGGGTTACAGTCGTTTGCAGAGGCAGGAATTACTTTCCAGCATTATCTCAGACATATTCTTTTTGGCTTTCGTATAATTGCCTTAACCCTTTTAATAGTTGTCCTTGCACGGCCACAGACAACAAACAGATTTCAGGATGTTTCAACCGAAGGTATCGATATTGTGCTTACTCAGGACATTTCCGGAAGTATGCTTGCACGTGATTTCAGACCCGACAGGCTGGAGGCAGCGAAAAATATTGCTACTGAGTTCATTTCCGGAAGACCTTATGATAGAATCGGACTGGTAGTTTTCAGCGGGGAATCTTTTACTCAATGCCCTTTGACAACCGACCACGCAGTTTTGATTAATCTGCTTCGTGAAATCCAAAGTGGAATGATTGAAGATGGAACTGCAATAGGTATGGGACTTGCAACTGCCATAAACAGGATTAAGGACTCAGAAGCTAAAAGCAAAGTTATTATTCTTCTTACAGACGGTGTAAATAACCGGGGTGAAATTGCTCCGGCAACAGCTGCGGGAATTGCAAAAACTTATGGAATAAGGGTTTATACTATCGGAGTCGGAACGGAAGGAATGGCGTCTTACCCGGTTCAGACGCCTTATGGAATACAATATCAGGATATGCCGGTTGAAATTGATGAAACAATTCTCCAGGAGATAGCAAAAACTACAGGTGGCAAATATTTCAGGGCGACAAGTAATGACAAACTTATTCAGATTTATAAAGAAATTGATAAGCTTGAGAAGTCAAAAATTGACGTCAGACAGTTCAGCAGAAAAGACGAAAGATATTTGTTTCCAGCATTAATTGCTTTTTGCCTACTGGTACTTGAGATACTTGCCAGGAACACTATATTCAGAAATCTAACTTAACAGCAGGAAAGAATATGCAATTGTTCAGATTTGCAAATCCCGATTTATTGTACTTGTTGCTACTGCTTCCGGTAATAATACTATTATTTATTATTAATGAGATTAGAAAGAAGAAAGCACTAAAGCGATTAGGTGATATTAATCTAGTTGGCAGACTTGTTCCTGAGATGTCGAAGATACGACCGGTAATAAAATTCATTTTACCGCTAATCGCTATTTTATCTGGAATAATCATGGTTTCCCGACCACAGTTTGGATCTAAAATTGAAGATGTTAAAAAGCAAGGGGTTGAGGTAATTATTGCATTGGATGTCAGCAACTCAATGCTTGCGGAAGATATTCAACCTGACAGGCTCACCAGGGCAAAACAGGCAATATCTCGCCTGGTTGATAACCTTAACAATGACAAAATAGGATTAATTGTTTTTGCAGGAGATGCCTATATCCAGATTCCTGTCACAACAGATTATATTTCTGCAAAAATGTTTCTTTCTACAATCAATCCTAATATGGTGCCGAAACAGGGTACTGCAATAGGCGCTGCAATAAGTCTTGGAATACGATCATTCAGTCCGGGTGAAGGAAAAAGCAAGGCTATGATCATCATTACTGATGGAGAAAACCATGAAGATGACCCGGTCAGCGAGGCTGAAGAAGCATCAAAAGCAAGGATCGTCATACATACTATAGGTATAGGTTCGACAGAAGGAGTTCCGATACCGGTAATTAATAACGGCAGAAAGGATTATCTTAAAGATGTTGATGGCAATACAGTCATAACAAAGCTTGATGAAGAAATTCTGAAGAAAATTGCCTTAAGTACAAATGGAAATTATGTAAGAGCAAGTAATTCGAATATCGGGCTGGATGAAATTTTCAATCAGATTAAAAAAATGAAAAAACAGGAACTGGAAAGTACAATGTATACCGAGTATAACGATCAGTTTCAGATATTTGCTGCAATAGCTATATTTATGTTGATGGGTGACTTCATTATTATGGAAAGAAAAAACAGAAGATTGGCGAATATCAAGTTGTTTAAATTTAAAGTATAATCTATTGATGATAAGATATGTCCAGAGTGATTCATAAAATAACGAACAGGTCAATACTCAATAGCCTTTTACCTGGCCTGTTTCTGATTACTTCTGCAGGTCTTAATGCACAGGCCGACAAGAAGTACATCAGACTGGGTAACAGAGAATATGAAAAGGATAAATTTTCAGATTCAGAGATCTCCTATAGAAAAGCACTTGATAAGAATAAGCAATCAACTGATGCTGTTTTTAACGTTGGAGACGCACTTTATAAGCAGAACAAGTTCGAAGATGCAGGCAAACAATTCATTGAGAACATTAATCAGAATGATGAAAGGAATAAAAAATCAGCCGGTTTGTACAATCTTGGAAACTCATTACTAAAAGCTAATAAGCTCAAAGAGAGTATTGATGCTTATAAAAACTCCCTTAGGCTCCGGCCCGATAACAGGGAAGCAAAATACAATCTTTCTTATGCCCAGGATTTATTGAAACTACAGCAGAAACAACAGCAAAAGCAGCAACAGAATAAGGACAAACAGGATCAGAACAAAGACAAAAATAAGGAAGACCAGAAAAAGGATCAGAAAGATCAAAACGATAAAAATAAAGATCAACAAAAGGACCAGAAAAATAATCAGGACCAACAGAAACAACAGCAACAGCAGGGAATATCTAAGGATGATGCTCAAAGACTGTTGAATTCTCTGGCTAATGATGAAAAAAATGTCCAGGAAAAAGTTAAACTTGCAAAAGCAGCAAAAGAGAAAGTCAGAACAGTGAAAAACTGGTAATCTGAATATAACTAAAATGAAAAAGGCATTATTATATCAGGTAGTTTTCTTAATATCATTCTCAGCTTCAGGGCAGGATGTATATGTAAAAGTTGAATACCCTTCAGTTGTGAATGCAGGTCAACAATTCACTGTAATGTGGACCGTTAATGCCGGTGGTGGAGAGTTTTCAACCCCTTCATTCAACGGTTTCAATAAACTGATGGGTCCCCAGACATCATACAGTTCAAGTACACAAATAATAAACGGGAAAATGTCGAATGAGATTTCTTATTCCTATGTTTATTATCTTCAGGCTGTTAAGGAAGGAAAATATGTTATTCCGCCTGCTAAATTTACTCTGAAAAACAAAACCTTTTCTTCCGATTCGATGCATATTGAGGTTGTTGGAAGTACTTCACAAAAACAAAATGCATCACAGGGCAGTAATAACACCACCACTGATTCAGAAGTAGAATCTTCAGGGAATGATATTTTTATCACCCTTTCGGTTAATCGGAAAGAAATTTATCTGGGTGAACATATTGTAGCAACTGTTAAAATTTATTCACGTGTAAATATCTCAGGGATTAATGAAATAAAGTTTCCATCTTTTAACAGCTTTTTGAAATCAGATATTGAAACACCACAGCTCACTTCTCTTAGACAGGAAAATGTCAATGGAAAAATTTATGGATCAGGTGTGGTCCAGCAGTTTCTTCTTTATCCTCAGATTACGGGTGACATAAGCATTGATCCGGTTCAGATATCTGTTCTTGTTCAACAAAAAATAGGGGGACAGTCAGATCCGTTTTTTGGTGACTTCTTCACATCATATCAGACTGTACCAAAAGCAGTTTCAAGTCAGGCAGTTAAAATAAAAGTTAAACCGTTGCCCGGAGTTCAACCAGCTGATTTTTCAGGAGTAGTCGGAAAACTTGACATCAAAGCAACTTTGAACAAAGATTCTGTTAAGGTGAATGATGCTGTAAATTTTAAAATAATTATTTCAGGAAACGGTAACCTTAAAATTGCTTCAGCACCAGCATTTAAGTTGTCTCCTGATATTGAAGTTTTTGATCCCAAAATTTCGGATGATATAAAAAATGGGCTAAACGGAACATCCGGACAAAAAAGTTTTGAATATTTATTGATACCCAGACATTATGGTAGTTTTACAATCCCGCCTGTAGCTTATTCGTATTTCAATATATCAACTGGCAGATACGAAAAGCTGACAACAGGGGAGTTCCATTTTAACGCACAGAAAGGAAATGACCAGAATACCGGAATCACTGTTTATGGAGGTGTATCAAAAGAAGATGTAAAATATCTTGGAAAAGATATCAGGTTCATAAAATCAGATCCCGGAATACTCAGAAAATCAGCCAACATTATCATATCAAAGCGTTCATTTTATAGTGCTTACGCATTTTCTCTTTTTGCCTTTCTTCTGATATTGTTTTTAAGAAGAGAACATATCAGACGCAATTCGAACCTCTCACTGGTTCGGAACAGGAAAGCCGGAAAGATTGCTGTCAAAAGGCTGAAGAGTGCATCCATTTGCCTGAAGAATGAACAAATAGATAAGTTTTATGAAGAGATTCTTAAAGCAATCTGGGGCTATCTGAGTGACAAATTGAATATTCCGGTTTCAGATCTTACCAGGAATAATGCAATCTTATCCCTGAGGGAATATGGTATAGATGAAGATAGAATCAAAAGCCTGTCAGAAATTCTGGATACTTGCGAATATGCCAGATTTGCACCATCATCTTCAGGAACAGAGGCTGCGAATATTTATGAAGGATCATCACAATTTATTAAGTCAGTTGAAAACTCAATAGGCTAGAAAATGAACACTAAATTACGATATGTTTTAATTTTTCTTTTCATCTCTTTTTTTACCCGTGAAACTGTTTCTCAAGAGACAAATAAAGACAAATTCTATCAGGGAGTTACTTATTTTACGGCTGGGAGTTACAAGGAGGCGTTACAGGTCTGGACGGATATTTACAACACAGGATACAGGTCAGCAAATCTGGATTATAATATAGGAAATGCCTATTTTAAACAAAACAATATTCCTGCTGCAATTCTGTTCTACGAACGTGCATACCTGCTCAATCCTGCAGATGAAAATATTAATTATAATCTTCAGATTGCCAGGACACTCATTGTAGATCGTTTTCAGGAGATTCCTGAACTATTTTTTGTAAAATGGTATAATTTCGTTTCACTTTTTTTATCTACAAACAGCTGGGCAAAAATCAGTATTGGCTCATTTATTCTTTTTCTTTTATTATTATCATTGTATATCTATTCATCGAGGCATCGACATAAGATAATCGGGTTCTGGTTAGCGATCTTCTTTATTATCTTGACACTGGCTTCTTTAACATTTACTTTAAGAAATAATTCCCTGGTTTACAATAGTCATAAGGCAATAATTTCCAGTCCGTTAGTAAGCGGGAAAAGTTCTCCCGACACCAGTGGCAATGATCTTTTTGTTTTGCATGAAGGCACAAAAGTAACCGTCGAAGATGAAGTGGGAGGATGGTTCGAGATAAAACTTTCAGACGGGAATAAGGGATGGGTCCCGGCAAATAGTCTCAATATTATTTGACCCTTTTGCAACTAATTTACTATATTTCAGGTCAGATTTTAGAGGTTACTTATTCTTCCTGATCATGAAAAAGCTTATCATAATTTCGCTTATACTTCTAACAGTACTTGCCTGTAAAAAGAAAGAATTCTCACCTGAGGGACCAACCGATGTAAGAATCAGAAACATGTCAGATCTGACCTTCGAAGAGGTAATTGTAAGTACTTCAGAAAAGTCAGTGGACATTGACACTCTGGGAACTATTGCCTTAAGATCCACATCTGACTATTTCCGTTTTACAAAAGCATATCCAAAAGCAGAAATTTCTGCAAAAATAAACATAGACGGCTCGCTTATTAAGTTTACAACCGGAGCTGTAAGTTATACTTACATGCAGTATATCGGACAAGACAGGATTACTTATGAAGTTTATATTTCTAATATGTATAACAGGGAACTTAAGATAAGTAATGTCATTCTTGAAGAACCATTAGTTTTAAAATAGTATGCATTCTCACCAACCTTAAAGTGGCTCCGGTTCTTGATCCAGGTCTCCGACAGATCGTATGGGTTTCTTATTACTTCTTTAATTGCTGGACCGGTTTTATTACTCGCAATCGACAGCGTAAATATTTATGCAGATAAAAGAAAATCGGTTATCATGCTTAGTGTGCAGTCCTTTTTCGGAAAATAGTTTTTCTAATTATAACAGGAATCAGCCTTATTTCTCATAATCCTAATCGGGATTTCTTTATAATTTCTTTATTTTTGATCGGTGAACTTTTCGACCTGATAATTTTTTATATTTATTTTGAGCCACTGAATATCAATACATTAATCAATAAAGAACTTAATGATGTAAGCTATGAAAAAAAAAGAGGTTAACAGTTCTCGTGTTCCTGTTTACAGGGATGCCGGTTTTGAACTATATGATGCCGCAACAACCGCAAATGCTTTCAAAAAAGAGTCCGAGCATTTAAGAGAACCGGATAACTATATTTATTCCCGTTATAGAAACCCTACGGTTGAATCTGCTGAAGAGGAAATAATGAAAATTGAAGGCTGTGATTGGGCATTGCTTACCCAGTCCGGAATGTCTGCTATTGATACGGCACTTTCGGTTTTTCAATATGGTAAAGCGACCAAACCATGGCTGTTCTTTACTGAAATATATGGTGGAACTGTCTCATTCATTGAATCGGTCCTGAAGTTGCGAAGGGGACTTGACGTTCACTATTTCATGCCTGATAATGATAATTATGACCTCGATAAATTTGAAAAAGTGATATCCGGTTTGAAACCTGAGTTTGTATATATTGAATCGATATCAAACCCGATGCTGATAGTCGCTGATGTCACAGAAATAGTGAGAATTGCAAAAAAATTCGGATCAAAAATCATTATTGACAATACATTTGCAACTCCATGGCTTTATAAGCCGCTAAACGAAGGTGCCGATATTGTTATTCACAGTGCAACAAAGTATTTTTCAGGTCATGGTAATCTTACTGCCGGAGTACTTTGCGGAAATAACAAAAAGATATTGCAATCTGCCATCGAATACAGGAAATTTGTTGGACACATGCTTTCTCCGGATGACGCATACAGATTACAGACACAAATGCAGTCATTTAAACTAAGGTTCTTGCGTCAGTGTGATAATACTTTAAAACTGGCCGGATACCTTAGAAAGATACCTGTCATAGATAAGATTTGGTTCCCCGGATTAAATAGCCATTCTACTCACTTGATAGCTGACAAATTATTTGGAGGCAAAGGATTTGGAGCAATGATAACCTTTGATTTTGATGGAAAAGATAAAAGTGAAAAGCAGGGCAGGAGAGATAAATTCATTAAACTGGTTTCAGAAAAAATAAAACTTATACCATCTCTAGGCGATTCATACACAATATTAATGCCTGTTGAAGCGGTTTGGGGGACCAAATATCCTGAACCCGGAATGATAAGGTTGTCTGTGGGTTTTGAAGATTACTCCGGACTTGAAGGTACAATATCAAAGGCTTTGGAAGCTATTATTAGCACCTGAACCTCAACCTTAACCTCAACCTCAACCTTAACCTTAACCTTAACCTCAACCTTAACCTTAACCTCAGTTCTATAGCTACTGCCAGTTTACAGGTTCAATGCCATGTCCATTCAGATAATCATTGCATCTGCTGAAATGCTTATTGCCAAAGAATCCTTTTGAAGCAGACAGGGGTGAGGGATGAACTGATTCTAAAACCATATGTCTTGATCTGTCGATGGTTTCTCCTTTTTTTTGGGCGTATGCACCCCACAGGAAAAAAACAAGATTCTGCTTTTCATTATTAAGTATCCTTATGACACTATCTGTAAACTGTTCCCAACCTTTTTTCTGGTGCGATCCGGGCTGATGAGCACGTACGGTAAGTATAGCGTTCAGGAGTAAAACACCCTGAGCGGCCCATCTTTCAAGATTTCCGTTTAGTGGTTTATTAAGAGAAAGATCCGATTCAATTTCTTTAAAGATGTTTATTAAACTTGGAGGAAAATCAACTCCCTCTCTTACTGAAAAACATAATCCATGTGCTTGTCCTGGACCATGATACGGGTCCTGCCCTATAATAACAGCCTTGACATTTTGAAAGGGACAAAGATTGAATGCGTTAAAAATGAGGCTTCCGGTAGGATAAATGGTATTGACTCTGTATTCTTCTTTTACAAATTCTGTAAGTTTTACAAAGTATTCTTTTTCAAATTCTTCAATTAGTTTCGACTTCCATGCTGCCTCAATCTTAACATCCATAATTTACTATTATAGTTATAGTGAAACATGTTAACTACCTGCTAAAGTAGCAAAATATTAATGAATAATAACATGATGGGCTGTCGGTTGCTCCCGACAGCCCATTACCTCATATTCACCCTCACAACCTAAACTAAAACTACTCCTGACAACCTTAAATACAGAAATAGTAAATTGTAGATATCTAAAAGTATCTTTCGAAATAATACATCAAATTTATATAATGATCCAATAATGTCCTAATAATTTCCAATATAATCAGCAAAATCATTAATAATAATAAATTAGCTTAAAAAAACCGTTCTTTTTGGAACGGTTTTTTTAAGTAAGAGAAGCCTGCTTTATATTATATTCTATTGCAATGAAATCAGAACAATTATTTTACCCGTTCCTGTGCCGGAGAAACTATCTACTGCTTTACCTATTATTGCACTGCGTCTTTTTTCATTTTCTGACAAAATTCTTTTCAGATCGTCGAAGTCTTTAGCAGTGTTAACATCAAGAAGAGACCATTTCATTGCACACCCGGGGGTTGATGAGGTGGTCAGGAGATCTCCCGGAACAATGTTTCCATTCTCTGTAGTCACTTTTACAGGAACTCTGCCAGTAAGTGCAAGGCGGGTTGCAGGTTTTGGATTCTTTAATGGATCACCCGTCAGTTCATCAACGATGAGTGAGTTCCCCATAGTCATCATAGGTTTAGTTGAAATAACACCTACAACAGATGTCTGGTAAGGTTTTCCTGACTTGATAACACTTTCTTTATTATCAGGATCCACTACAACTACATCAGCTGGTTCTGTATTCGCATGAGTATCATAAATATATTCTGCAACATCAGCAGCAACACCATTAATTATATTAGCATTTATATTATCTGTGTTTATAAGGTCAGCATATAAACCTTTGTAAGTTCCGTTTGAACCTGTAGCTCCAAAATATCCGCTGTAATAATATTCAATATTTGCATCATCCCTGTTAAGGTTTGTGAATATACCATATACATAATCCTTAGAGCTAAAGAGGTGTGTAACTGGATTATATACTAATCGTAAAGTTTGATAATTGAAAGTTGATACGGCATATCGCCCGCGTAATATTGTCTTTCCGTTCTTATAAATTGTCATAGCATTCGACCTGTTGGCATCATTCACTCCGTTCCCCACAGATAATAAAAGATCATTTTCATCCCAGGAACTGGCCGTACCGGTAGCTGTCTCAGCCCATTGGCCCAATGCTAATTCACCGTATGAGTTTGCCTCAATATTGTTTCCTAATGCCACTGAATATATTCCATTGGAAGTAGTGTTATAACCAATGGCCACAGAGTTTGATTGATTTGCAGCAGCTGAAGTTCCAAGTGCCATGGCACCGAACTGAAGCGCATCACTGTTTGATCCAAAAACCAGACCCCCGTTTTGCGCAAGGTTGCCATTTCCCAATGCAACAGAATATTGCCCCGATGCAATATTCCCCCTGTTAAAGACCCTGCTAAGCGTAGAAATAGAAGTTATTGGTCTTATTGGAAGAAATAACTCACTTCCTTTGCCACTGCCATCACTGCCCCCCTTGCCAGCAAGATTGATAATTGGAATTAAAAAAGAAAATGAATAGTACGAACCTATTGCAATCGATTTATCACCCTGAGATTGTGACTGATAACCCATAGCTGTCGAGTTAGTACCTGACGCTATGGTTCCGTTTCCAAGTGCCAGGGAATTAGAATTGGTTGCCTTAGCGCCCATTCCTACTGCAATGGATGTTGTCCCTGATGCTTCAGCTGCCGACCCAAATGCATAAGAATCATTACCGGTAGCTTTGGTTCCATTACCAAAAGCAAACGCATTGTCAGCCAATGGTGCAGATTTTGATCCTGCAATAGAGTTTTTTCCAATTGAAGTTGAATAGTCTCCAAAGGCATTTGCTTTATATCCAAATGCCTGGGAATAATCGCCCATAGCTATCGATCTGTATCCTAAAGCAGTGGAATTCTGTCCAACACTATCCACAGCTCCGATATGAATACTTCCTGCAAGAAATGCTTTTTTTGTCGGATACCAAAGTATCTGCGGTGATTCGGCAACTGTATTAACTGAGGTTGCCCCTGTAAGGTTAAAATACATATTATTTATACCTTTTGATGCGTCATAACCTCCAATAGCAAAACCTCCTTTTGATCCTTTGCCTTGAGGAGGTGTCGGGTCAATATAGATTCTAACGCTGTCAGGAGTTACCCTGAAATAATCCTGAGGTTTAAGGATTCCTTTAGATCCGTCGAAGCCACCGATTGCAAAGCCTCCTTTAGATCCTTTGGCTACTGACCTCGGAACATAAATATTTACTGCATCAGGATATACAGCAAAGACTGTTTGTCCATCCTTACGCTTAACTTCAAACAGAGCATCTGATCCTGAATCATTATTACTGGTAACCGATAGTTTAGATCCTGCAATTACACCATTTGCCTTGTCCGCAAACATTGCATAAGGAACTGAGTTGAGTTTTGCTGTTCCCATGTTTTTCCATGTCTGCGAAATATATTGAATCTTAATGCCAACAAAGAGAGGTCCATTACTCCAGTCAATTAAATTGAAGCTTGCAGCTGAGCCCTGTATCTTTGTTTCTGTTCCAATTACCAGATTAAATAATCCTAAACTGTTGGTCCGGACGTTATGCTGTTCTTCCCATAAATAGGCACCGTTTCCGGATGCATAGAATCCGGTGGTATCGTTAAGTATCGAAACTCTAACCTGAATATCCTTGCTGATTAACGGATTTCCGGATCCGTCCCTGGCTATTGCCTGGTAGTTAAATCCCTGAGGTACCTGGGAAAATAATGATGTTGGGAGCAGGATTAAAAAAAAGATGATTAGGTTTGTTTTCATAGTTTTAAAATGATTGAATAATATTTTCCATCTATTATGAATAATCTATAAATTTAAAATTTACTGGTCAAACTAAAAAATTTATTATGCCAAGAACTTCCAGTTTTAATGAATAATCAACATCGGACAATTATGTAATTTATGAGTTAACAGACAAATGCAGAATAGACATAGTGATTTCAATTACACCTGCTTAGTATTAATATTAATTTTACAATAAAAATGGCAACAGAAACAGAACGTAAATTTCTTATCAAGGGTGAATTCAGACACCTGGCTTTCAAAGAGATAAAGATAATTCAATCTTATCTGTCAATAGATCCTGATAAAACCATCAGAATGAGAATAGCCGATGACAAGGCATTTCTTACAATAAAGGGCAGACCTCAGAAGAACTCAATATCACGAAATGAATGGGAAGTGCAGGTTCCTGTTTCAGATGCTGAAGAGATGATGCGTATATGCCTGCCCGGAAGAATAGTTAAAACCAGATATTTGATACCTTCAGGTAAACATATATTCGAGATTGATGTTTTTCATGAAAAGAATGAAGGTCTTATAATTGCAGAAATAGAGCTTACTTCAGAAGATGAATATTTTGAAAAGCCCGATTGGCTTGGGGAGGAAGTAACTGGTAATCCTCAATATTACAACGCCAACCTGATTAAATAGGACTTATTTTTTAAATATGAAATAGACTGCCAGGATAAGAAATACAAATCCTATCAGATGGTTTAAGTGGAATTGTTCATTCTTAAAGACAATAAGAGTAAATGCTGTGAATATCATTATCGATATTACCTCTTGAATAATCTTCAACTCAATAAGTGAAAAAGGTCCTCCATTTCCATTGAAGCCAATTCTGTTGGCAGGAACCTGAAGAGAGTATTCAAAAAAAGCAATCCCTCAGCTCAGCAATATTACAGCAAAAAGACTAAGGTTCTCAAACCTGCTCATAGTTTTAAACTTAAGGTGTCCATACCATGCAACTGTCATGAAAGCATTTGACATGACCAGAAGAATAACTGTGCTAAAACCCTTCATTCTGTGTGTATTAATTATAAAGTTGAAGATGTGCCTATGAAACCAGCATCGGATTTTACTTGTTTAAATCATTAATGATCCGTTGCAAGACTTCAGTAAAGGGATATCCTGCCTTTTTGGTTGCTGCAACAAACCCTCCGTCAGGTGAAATGCATGGATTGCCATTTATCTCAATTACAAATACATTATCATTACTGTCAGTTCTGACATCCACCCTTGCATAACCCTTTAAACCAAATAAATGCCAGCAGGCCAGGGCTGCTTCTTTAAGGTTTGTTTCCAATTGGCTCTTTAACTTGCTACCGGGAAACTCTCTGACGGTGTTTATATATTCAAAGCTACCCATTTCCCATTTTGCTTTAAAATCAATAATTTTTGGTTTATTGTCATCATAGTTCACAAAAACTATTTCAGCAGGAGGCAATACTTCAGGACCCTTTTTTCCTGCCAGAACACTTATGTTAAATTCGCGCCCATCAATAAAATCTTCTATAAACCAGTGAGAATCATCAAGACCTATTAATTTTTCTTCAAAGCCTGGCTTGCACTCAAACACTGATTCATCCGTAATGCCCAGTGAACCATCTTCCCAGATTGGTTTAACAATATATTCTCTTCCCCTCTTAAGAAGATTAAACTGTGAAGGCAGGTATGATGCAGGGTTGTTGATTCCTGCATTTTTCATCAGTTTACTGGAAAGCGTTTTATTACTTGTAAGAAATATTGCTTCAAGCGGATTACCAGAATAAGGAATCGTATACAAATTTAGCAAGGCGGGAATAAAGTAATTAAGTTCCCCTTTATTATTAATCGATTCAACCAGGTTAAAAACAAAATCAGGTTTTTCAGTAGCCAGAGTTGCAATCTCTTCCATAAACCGGTCTGTAATACCTTTTCTGTAAACGGATATTCCAAGATCAATCAGGTGTTTTTCGATATGAGCTACCTGGTCAAGTACATCGAGTTCATCAGCTAAAGCACTTTCTCCCGGTTCATTATAAATAATACAACATCTCCTCATAATTCCTCCAACTCTATACTAAAAATAAAAACTCTTAGCTTATTTCCCCTTGATCCTCTTGATGGCTGTTTTCATTATCATCTCCATTAATGTTTGGTATTCAATACCATACATCCGGGATAAAATCGGCAGATCTGAATGAATGGGGTTTAGTCCGGCAAGCGGATTTGCTTCAATGAAACATATCTTTCCATAGCGGTCGGCTTTCAGATCAACTCTTCCGGCATCGACTGCATCTAATGCTTTCCAGGCGCGGAGTGCGACTGATTTGCATTCGTCAATTATATCAGCATCAAGAGGTTTATAACTACAATAATTTTGATAATTTTCTTTCACTTCAATGGAATATGGCAGGTTGTTTGCACATATTACCTCCATTCCGCCAATTGCAATAGTTTCCTCTCCATCTCCAACTATTCCGACAGTAAATTCCCTGCCGGGTAAATATTCTTCTACAAGTGCAGGTTGACGGAATTCTGTAAGAATCCATTCTACCATTTTCACAAGTTCTTCTGAGGAATTAACAAGACTTCTCTCGGTAATACCCTTACCAGTTCCTTCTGACACAGGCTTAACAAAAAGAGGATATTCGAGACTGCATTTGTCCAGATCTTTCATTTCAGTTATCAGGTAACCAGGACTAACTGGAACTCCTGCAGCTGCCACCACTAATTTTGCAAGATGTTTATTAAGTGACAATCCCATTATTACAGGACCGCTGAATACGTAAGGAATTTTATATTGATCAAGAATAGCAGGAACAACTGATTCTCTTCCATCACCATATAATCCTTCAGCAATATTAAAAATGATATCCCATCTGCGTCCGGCAGAAAGAGCTTCAATCAATTGAAAGACATTTCCGACAGGTTCAGGTTCATAACCCATCAGTTTTAAAGAATCTTCAAGTGCATCAACTGTTTCCTGCTTGTCAAATTCGGCAGTTTCATCCATGGAATATCCACGATCAATGTACCATGACCGCAGATCATACGTCAAACCAATTTTCATCTATGCGCCCTATTTTTCAGGATATTCACATAATATGCCCTTGTAGTTACGTAAAACTATCCGTTCATTATTATGTTCTACGACATAGTTAGGAAGCAAAGGAATTTTTCCTCCACCACCGGGAGCATCAACAACAAACGTAGGTACAGCATAACCACTGGTAAAGCCTCTGAGTCCTTTTATTATTTCAAGACCTTTTTTAACAGTAGTTCTGAAATGTCCTGATCCTGGTATTAAATCACATTGATAAAGATAATAGGGTCTAACCCTTATCTTCAGTAACCTGTGCATAAGTTCTTTCATAGTTGGTACATTATCATTTATACCTTTTAAAAGAACAGTCTGACTTCCCAGAGGGAATCCACCATCGGCCAGTTTGTTACAAGCTTTAGCACACTCATCGGTAATCTCATCAGGATGTGAAAAATGCAGACTAATGAAAAGCGGATGATATTTTCTAAGAATATTAATCAAATTGTTAGTGATCCGCTGGGGAAGGACCACAGGTATCCTCGTTCCGATTCGTATAATTTCAACATGATCGATACTCCTGATATTTGAAAGGATGTAATCGAGAGTCTCATCGTTTAAAGTGAGTGGATCTCCACCACTTATTAGTACATCTCGGACCTCTTTGTGACTGGCAATATAATTAAATGCCTTTTCATAATCAAGTCTTCCAAGTTTGTCAAGTCGTCCGACAGAATGTGAACGTGTACAATATCTGCAATAATTTGAACAAACCTGAGTAACTGTAAAGAGTACCCTGTCGGGGTATCTATGAACAATTCCCTTAACAGGAGAAAATGATTTCTCGTGCAGAGGATCAGACTGCTCACTACTTGTTTCCAGCAATTCTTCCACAACAGGGATTACATTGCGACGCAGTGGATGCGACGGTTTACTGTTGTAAATCAAAGAAGCAAAATAGGGAGTGATCCTGAGCGGAAGACGGCCTTTTAGATTATTAATAGCCATTATCTCCTTATCGGATAATTTCATGATTTTCTTTAGATCTTCGATGCTGGTGATAGCATTCCGAAGCTGCCATTTCCAATCATTCCAGGAGTCGATATTCGTTAGGGGGAAGTAGCGGTGCATGAACTCCGAACTTCGGTTGCTAACTAACGGAATTGGGATTTCGTTTTGCGAAAAAATCGTGGTTTTCGCGCCAGGCTCTTCATCAGAAGAGCAACCCACGAGGCGACTCTCTCCGTGGACAGTCGTAGCCTCATTATTGTTAGCGTTCATAACAGATGATGAAAATTTTCATCTTTTCTTTTTAAGTTTGTTTGTCTTAAATTAATACTGTTTATCTAAAATTATAAGTCACGAAAATATATAATCTATAAATACAATGTATCATTCGACCACCGGAAATATTAACACTATTAGCATTTTATTAACAATCGATATTTTCTGTCTGGATTTTATATATATTAAAATGCTGTGCAGTAATGTTTTATGAAAATGTTAATCGAGAGATACATTATATACATATTTGGTACTTTTTTGATATTTATATTTTTAATCAATCCTGAAATTATCAACTTATATATTTAAAAGTCTATTTTTCTTCATTGAAATTCCAGTGACGGGGTATTGTCAATAATCATGCAAGAATTTATTTGATTCTAAAGAACTAAATAAATGAACTTAACTTAGAAATTATAAATATTCATCAATCGGTTTTATTCGACTACTTTTAATTATAAAGAGGAGCATCAACCGAAATTCCATTGTCTTTAAATAACAAAGAGTCATTTTAATAAATTTGAGATACTTTTGCAGTCAATTTTATAATTAAAATATCCACTATAACGCTGATTGTTAAAAAATGTTACGTTTACATATAAATTATACTCTTAAAGATTTGATCTCAAGCACTTTCAACGTTTTATATTTAAGGTGTGTTGAAAACTTAGAACCAACCACTCTGTCATTACCCTTCGGGTACGACACACCTCCTTTTAAAAGGAGGAGAAACTATTGATATATAGTATTATAACTTTAGAGGGGAGGTGGTGGGCCTTTTTAACAGCCCCAAGAAAAAAAATAAGCAGCCCTTAATATGAATTCCGAAAATGTATGATTCAAAAAGGAAAACAGAATCAAATCATTTTTAAGTGATGTTACTGAAGCAATATCAGGTACAGAACAAGATTTTACAGAGGGAAAGCTGAGCCGTGCGATTCTTTTGCTCTCAATCCCAGCAGTCCTTGAGATGGTTATGGAATCAGTTTTCGTAATTGTAGATATTTACTTCGTTTCTAAACTTGGTGCCAATGCAGTTGCGACCGTTGGAATTACTGAATCGATGGTCGCAATTATATACGCTATTGCGATTGGTCTGGGAACAGCTACAACATCAATGGTTTCACGAAGGATTGGTGAGAAGAATCCTGATGCTGCCTCAGTAGCTGCATTTCAGGCTATTCTCACAGGACTGGTTGTTTCAGTGATAATTGGAATACCCGGAGCACTCTTTTCTAAAAGGCTTCTTGGCTTAATGGGTGCTTCAAAACCAATTATAGAAAACATGTCTGGCTATACTATGGTAATGCTTGGTGGCAATGTGGTTATAATGATGCTTTTTATAATAAATGCCATATTCAGAAGTGCAGGTAATGCAGCTGTTGCCATGAAAGTGCTCTGGATCGGGAATATCATTAATATAATACTTGATCCTTGTCTGATCTTTGGTTTGGGACCATTTCCTCATTTGGGAGTTACCGGGGCTGCTGTTGCCACTAATATTGGACGAGGTACTGCTGTACTGGCACAGTTTTATCTTCTTTTTTATGGAAAGAAGCGTATAAGGCTTTCTATAAAACACCTTGTCGTCAACTTCAGAATAATGCTGAAACTGCTTAAGTTATCATTTGGCAGTATCGGACAAAACCTTATAGGAACAACAAGTTGGATTGCTCTGGTAAGAATAACCTCAATCTTTGGAAGTGAAGTGGTTGCCGGTTATACAATTGCAATGAGGATAATAGGATTTACAATCTTACCATCATGGGGGATAAGCAATGCTTCTTCAACGCTTGTGGGACAAAATCTAGGAGCAAAAAAACCTGACCGGGCTGAAAGAGCTGTTTGGGGAACAGGATGGGTAAACATGATCCTATTAGGTGTAATTGGTATGATTCTTGTTCTTTTTCCGGAACCTTTTGTACATCTGTTTATTGATAATGAAAATGTGATAAAATCAGGGGTGCTTGGTCTTCGGATCACAAGCATTGGTTTTATAGCCTATGGACTAGGAATGGTACTTGTGAATTCCTTCAACGGGGCAGGAGATACATCTACCCCTCTGAAAATAAATATTTTTGCATTCTGGTTTGTTGAAATTCCTCTTGCATGGTTACTGGCAATTAAGGCTGGATTCAAAGAAGAAGGAGTTTTTATTGCAATAGTCGTGGCCGAATCTTTAATGACCCTGATTGCCTGGATTGTGTTCAGAAGGGGGAAGTGGAAACTTAAAGAAGTGTAAATGTTATTTATTCATAGAATAATATACCTGATTCTCTGACACAAGTTGCACCTGGTTTTTATTAGTGGTGTAATCAAATCAATTTTAAATCATGGCTTGATTACTTTTGCTACCCTTAAGATTTCTCCTTTTGATAAAACTACAATATATACACCTGAAGGTAGTGATGAAATATTAAATACAAGAATATCACTATTTATTAGTTTGTTAAATACCAAACCACCCTGGAAATTATACAAAAATGCTTTCCATGAAATATAGTTGTTGTTTAATTGAATTCTTATTTCATTTTTGGTTACAATTACTGACAGAAGTTCGGTATTCTCAATAACAATAGGAATATCTATTGAGCCAAAAATACCAGATCCGTCAGTAGCTGTTGCCATAACTGTAACGATACCATTATTAACAGCTGTAACAAGACCGGTAGCATTGATGGTTGCCTGTCCTTTCCCATTAGCAATGGACCATGTAACGGTTTTATCAGTAGCATTTGCCGGAGAAACTGCCGCTTCAAGCTGCAATGTTCCATTATTAGTAGTAATAGTGGTTGCACTTCCTGGCCCAGTGACAGTGATACTTGCAACTGGTACTACCTGACCGGAAATAGTAATGACCAGGGTACCAAAAACACCCGAGCCATCATTAGCTGCTGTTCTGACGGTAATTGTACCATTGTCTACAGCTGTCACAAGACCGGTAGCATTGATGGTAGCCTGTCCTGTACCATTGACAATAGACCAAGTCACAGTTTTATCTGTAGCATTTGCAGGTAATATTGCTGCAATCATCTGAAGTGTTCCATTATCATTTGTAATGGTGGTTGCGCCACCTGCTCCACTGACAGTGATACCGGTTACAGGTACAATTTGATTCGTTATGGTTATAACTAGGGTACCATAAACACCTGATCCATCATTAGCAGTTGCCTTGGCTGTAACAGTGCCATTCTTAACTGCTGTTACAAGACCGGTTGAGTTGATGTTAGCCAGTCCTGAGTTATTGACAAATGACCATGTCACAGTTTTAACTGTAGCATTGGCAGGGAATATAACTGCACTAAGCTGAAGTGTTCCATTATCGGTAGTGATGGTTGTTGCACCACCTTCTGCTGTAACAGTGATACTAGTTACAGGTCCCACCTGGTTGGAAATAGTAATAACAAGAGTCCCATATACGCCTGAGCCATCATTAGCTGTAGCTATGGCTGTAACGGTTCCATTATCAATAGCTGTTACAAGACCGGTAGTATTTATAGTGGCCAGTCCTGTACCATTGATCAATGTCCATGTTATAGTTTTATCGGTAGCATTTACTGGCAAGACTGCTGCACTCAGCTGAAGTGTTCCATTATCGGCAGTGATGGTTGTTGCACCACCAGCTCCCATAACAGTGATACCATTTACCGCTATAACCTGATTGAAAATAGTAATAACCAGGTTACCATAAACACCTGAACCATCTTTAGCTGTTGCCCTGGCTGTAACGGTACCATTATCAACCGCTGTTACAAGTCCGGTTGCGTTAATTGTAGCCTGTCCTGTACCATTGACCAGTGACCATGTCACAGTTTTGTCTGTTGCATTTGCTGGTAGTACTGCCGCACTAAGTTGAAGGGATCCATTATCAGTAGTGATGATGGTTGCACCACCTGATCCAGTAACTGTAATACCTGTTACAGGTACTATCTGGTTGGAAATAGTAATAACAAGAATACCAAAAACACCTGACCCATCATTAGCAGTTGCCCTGGCTGTAACGGTACCATTATCAAAAGCTGAAACAAGACCAGTAGCATTGATGGTCGCCTGTCCGGTCCCATTGACTAATGACCATGTCACACCATTATTTGTAGCATTAACAGGTAATACAGTTGCAATCAGCTGAAGTGTTCCATTATCAGTTGTGATGGTCTTTGTACCACCAGTTCCGGTAACAGTGATACCTGTTACAGGTACTACCTGGTTGGAAATAGTTATAATCAGAATTCCATAAACACCTGATCCGTCATCAGCCGTTGCCCTGGCTGTAACGGTACCATTGTCAACAGCTGTAACACGACCATTGGTATTGATAATAGCCTGTCCCGTGCCATTGACTAACGACCATGTTAAACCTTTGTTTGTAGCATTAACTGGTAATACTGCTGCGATCAGCTGAAGTGTTCCATTATCAGTTGTGATGGTGGTTGCACCACCCGCTCCGGTAACAGTGATCCCTGTAACAGGCACAATCTGGCTGGAAAGAGTAATAACAATGGTGCCATAAACACCCGAGCCATCATTAGCCGTTGCTCTGACAGTGATTGTACCATTGTCTACAGCTGTCACAAGACCGGTAGCATTGATGGTAGCCTGTCCTGTGCCATTGACAATAGACCAAGTCACAGTTTTATCTGTAGCATTTGCAGGTAACACTGCTGTAATCATCTGAAGTGTTCCATTATCAGTTGTGATTGTGGTTGCGCCACCTGTTCCACTGACAGTGATATCGGTTACAGGTACAATTTGATTCGATATGGTAATAACCAGGGTACCATAAACACCTGAACCATCATTAGCGGTTGCCCTGGCCGTGACGTTACCATTATCTACAGCTGTAACCAGACCGGCAGCATTGATGGTAGCCTGTCCCGTACCATTGACTATTGACCATGTCACAGTATTAACTGTAGCATCAGCAGGTAATACTGCTGCACTCAGCTGAAGTGATCCATTATCAGAAGTGATAGTAGTTGCACCACCTGCTCCGCTGACAGTGATGCCGGTTACCGGTACTATCTGGTGGGAAATAGTAATAACCAGGGTACCAAAAACACCTGAGCCATCATTAGCTGTTGCCCTGGCTGTAACAGTACCATTATCTAAAGCTGTAACCAGACCGGTAGCATTGATAGTAGCCTGTCCTGAGCCATTGAGTATTGACCATGTCACTGTATTATCATCCACAGGTAATACTGCTGCACTCAGCTGAAGTGATCCATTGTCAGAAGTGATAGTAGTTGCGCCGCTTGCTCCGCTCACAGTGATACCGGTCACAGGTACAATTTGATTCGATATGGTAATAACCAGGGTACCATAAACACCCGAGCCATCATTAGCTGTTGCCCTGGCTGTAACAGTACCATTATCTAAAGCTGTAACCAGACCGGTAGCATTGATAGTAGCCTGTCCTGAGCCATTGAGTATTGACCATGTCACTGTATTATCAGCATCCACAGGTAATACTGCTGCACTCAGCTGAAGTGTTCCATTATCAGTTGTGATGGTGGTCCTGCTACCTGCTCCTGTAACAGTTATATCTGTAACAGGGATTAAACTGGTATTAATAGCAATAACCAGTGAACCATAAACACCTGAGCCATCATTAGCCGTTGCTATGGCTGTAACGGTTCCATTATCAACAGCTGTTACCAGACCGGTAGCATTTATAGTAGCCTGTCCTGTGCCATTGATTATGGACCATAACACAGTTTTATCAGTAGCATTAACCGGTAATACTTCTGCACTCAATTGAAGTGTTCCATTATCAGTAGTGATGATTGTTGCACCACCTGATCCAGTAACTGTAATACCTGTTACAGGTACTATCTGGTTGGAAATAGTAATAACAAGAATGCCAAAGACACCTGACCCATCATTAGCAGTTGCCCTGGCTGTAACTGTACCATTATCTACAGCTGTTACCAGACCTGTAGCATTTATAGTAGCCTGTCCAGTGCCATTGATTATGGACCACGTCATAGTTTTATCAGTTGCATTTTCAGGTAATATCGCTGAAATCAGCTGAAGTGATCCATTTTCAGTTGTGATAGTTGTTGCTCCACCTGCTCCACTGACAGTGATACCGGTTACAGGTACAATCTGATTCGATATGGTAATAACCAGGGTACCAAAAACACCTGATCCATCATTAGCTGTTGCCCTGGCTGCAACGGTTCCATTATCAATAGCTGTTACCAGACCTGTAACATTTATGGTAGCCTCTCCTGAGCCATTGACTATTGACCATGTTACAGTTTTATCTGTAGCATTTGCAGGTAGTAATGCCGCACTAAGCTGAAGAGATCCATTATCGGCAGTGATGGTGGTTGCACCACCTGCTCCGCTGACAGTGATACCGGTTACCGGTATTATCTGGTTGGAAATAGTAATAACCAGTGTAGCATAAACCCCTGAGCCATCATTAGCTGTTGCCCTGGCTGTAACAGTACCATTATTTAAAGCTGTAACCAGACCGGTAGCATCGATGGCAGCCTGTCCTGAGCCATTGTTTATTGACCATGTCACGGTATTATCTGTAGCGTCCACAGGTAGTACTGCCGCACTAAGCTGAAGAGATCCATTATCAGCAGTGATGGTAGTTGCACCACCTGCTCCGCTGACAGTGATATCGGTTACCGGTACTGTCTGATTGGAGATAGTAATAACCAGTGTACCATAAACACCTGATCCATCATTAGCTGTTGCCCTGGCTGTAACAATACCATTATCTACAGCTGTAATCAGACCGGTAGCATTGATGGTAGCCTCTCCTGAGCCATTGACTATTGACCATGTTACAGTTTTATCTGTAGCATTAACAGGTAATACAGCATCATTCAGCTGAAGTGATCCATTATCAGTTATTATGGTGGTTGCACCACCTGCTCCCGTAACAGTGATACCGGTCACAGGTATAATTTGATTCGATATAGTTATAACCAAAGTGCCAGATACCCCTGATCCATCATTAGCCGTTGCCCTGGCTGTAACAGTACCATTATCAACAGCTGTGACCAGACCGGTAGCATTGATGGTAGCCTGTCCTGTGCCATTGACCAATGACCATGTCACAGTTTTATCTGTAGCATTCGCAGGAAGAACTTCTGTACTGAGTTGAAGTGATCCATTATCTTCAGCAATGATGGTTGCTCCACCTGCTCCGTTGACACTTACACCGGTCACCGGTACTATCTGGTTGGAAATAGTAATATCCAAAGTGCCGGAAACTCCTGATCCGTCATTAGCTGTTGCCCTGGCTGTAACGGAGCCATTATCAACTGCAGTTACAAGACCGGTAGAACTGATGGTAGCTTCTCCTGTGCCATTGACTATTGACCATGTCACAGTTTTATCTGTAGCATTTCCAGGTAATACCGTTGCACTAAGCTGAAGTGTTCCATTATCTGTAGTAATAACGGTTGCACCCCCAGCTCCTGTAACATCGATACCGGTTACAGGTACTCTCTGGGAAGAATATACACGAGCTCCAACCTGCCATGTGCCATTTTGATTTGCGGTCTCAGGATCAGTTGAGCCCCATAAAGCTGCCACTGAAAGTCCTTTTTGCCACGCAATACCTAAATCAGTTCCATAGTCGAGGCGGACGGTTGGAACCAAATCGGTAAAATCTTTAAATTTTGGATTAACCACAACTGAATGTGTATCATAGCCTAATGCTTGCCATTGTGCAAAAGTTTTACTCACACCAAGGTATTCAAATACTGGTGTTCCCGCCTCGCAATAAAAAATATTATAATCAGATTCAAATCCTGTTAAACATGGAGCATTGTGAACGGAAATATTAGGTATCTGATGCTTAGTATAGAATATATTATTTTTAATTTTTGTTCCAGTAGCAGGCCATACAGGACTTACATTTTGATCATTATTATATATATTAATAATACCTCTCCATACACCTAAATCATTGCTTATATAGTATACTTGTTCACTATAGAATGTATTGTTATATACAGGAACATTATTCATTCCTAATATGTTAATACCAACTAATCCATTTTTTTGAAAAATATTATACGCAACACCACCTGAAGTATAATTAGTACCATGACCTTTTATTACAACGCCCGCAGGAACATTATGAAAATAGTTATATTTAATAATGTCATTTATATTATTACAGACCATACAACCATGAACCAAACCTGAATTTTCTCCAAGACAATTTCCATTCCAGATAAATTGGTTGCCAGTAATAACTGAGCCATTAAGATTGCCAAATGTGCCAGGATCCGTAATATTATCCTCCCCTGCCTGTAAAATATAACCTGAAGTATTTACAGAAGTGATAGAGTTATTTCGATAAGTAAACGTAGTAGGTACGCTTCTTGCAATATTAACACCTTCCCAGAATCCCGTTTCTGAATTATTTACAACAGTTCCTTCTATTGTAAGGATTGTCTGCGCAAGTAATGAAGATGAATTTATTACAAGAAAGAGTATTATTAGGATTTCTTTCATCCGCAGATAATTTATTTATTAATGGTAGTTTTTCACACTCATATTCTCTTCAATCTTATTTGCGATTAGCAAAATCATGGGTGTTTCATTAGTAAATAACTAATTTGTCCAAGGTTTGATGAAACCATACATAATTATCTTTGTTCAGTCCGCATTGTTTGATTGTGATCTGGATCGACAATGTGGGTTCCAAAAATACAAGATACTTTAAACAATAGACCATTTTGTTTCACTTATGGTATTTTCTGCCACCATTTTCAATTAAGAAAAAAATACAAATCGATATAAGGCTCATATAATAACTACCTTTTTTGATGTTAACTTTATGGGTCCAGTAGGATGCTCTACTATAATACAATCATAAAAGTTCAAGCAACGATTACTTATATATATTATTAACATCCAGATATTTATAAAAACATGTCGTTTATATTGAAGGCTATAATATATTCAAAAAAATGTGTTTATGTACGAAGTAAATATAATTTTTATTGAATACATTCAGTAGATTTATTGATTTTTTAGAAAAGGTTTTCTTTTTTTGACTAACACACCGAATTCATCCATTAAAAGTACAAATAATTTAAATAATTTTGCTGTTTTTCTCAAACTATATGCATCATTGACATTTTGGATTAATACTTGATGAGTTTTTTATTTCAGCTATTGAGATATAATTATTTATTAGTCTCACCTTGTTCTATATAAAAATCAAATATTAAATCTGAATACTTTCTATAAATTGAAAGATTCACCGGTTTGTTTTCTTAATTTTTTTATATTGCCACGGTTTCGTTTTGAATCAAGACGTTTTAACTTCGACGTTAACGTTGGCCTTGTAGATCTTCTATTCAAAGGCATAGTAAGCGATTTTGAAACAAGCTCGTAGAATTTTTCTGTCACAACACTTTTATTCAGTAACTGATTCCTTTCAGATTGTGAAACAAGTATTAGTTCACCTTCCTTATTTATCTTGTTCTTTAACTTGTTGAAGATTATTTCTTTTTCCTCATTTGAGAAGTTTGAAGTTAAAAGCAAATTCAATCGTAACTCAACTTTGGTACTGACTTTATTGACATTCTGACCACCCGGGCCACCACTTCTGGAAAATGAAAAAATGAATTCACTTTCGAAGTTCCGATCTTTTAGCTCATCTGGATTCATAACTTTCTAATTTTGCTAAACGAAAAAGAGAGCAACACCTCCAACACTTATAATAGCTCCTAATAATTCCGGGATTGTCACCCTTTCCTTAAATATAACGACAGCTGGAAGAATAATGAATACAGGTACCAGGGCCATTATAGTTGATGCAATACCGGCTTCAGCATATTTAACTGCAATTAATGAAAACGAGACCCCTAAAAACGGACCAAAGAAGGCACCGAGACTCGTTAACATCATACCTGATTGATTATGGGTTGCATTCATAATAGTTCTCCATCGGGCAAGAACAGTTACCAGCATTATATATCCAAATATCCCTGCAATTATTCTTATTTGGGTTGCAGCGAATGGATCATAGTTTTTCAGTCCAAATTTACTCAATACAAGCCCCAGAGCCTGTCCGACGGCGCCACCAAATGCATAAAGAATTCCTTTTGGTGCAAGTTTTAAAGATAGTTTTTCATCTTTGCCAGTCTGGCTGAAAATTGCCATAGCAATACCTGAAAAGGTCAAAGTCATACCCAAATAATGAAACAAAGTAAGCCGTTCCCCAAGAATAATTAAACTAAAAAGTGCTGTTATAGGTGGGACCAGGGTCATAATTAGCATTGAGAACCTTGATCCTATCATTGTATATGATTTAAACAGAAACAAGTCGCCGAATACAAATCCTACCAATCCCGATAATGACAGCCATATCCAATTCTCATAACTGGCATCGACTGGTAAAACTAAACCTCGCCGTATCAGATTAAACACACTAAGGAAAGCAAATCCGATAACAAGCCTGAGAATATTAACTGCAACAGATCCTATTTTATGGCTTGCAGCTTCAAATGACAATGAGGTCACCGTCCAGAAAAATGCAGTCAGCAGAGCTGCAAATTCACCTATATGAGTATTAAAAAAACTCATTGCAATATCAAGATAAACAAATAACCTTAATTATCTTTAAAGCCGGTAAAATTATAACTATTTGTGAGTACAGACATCACGTGTACCTAAAAAACGAAATCAATTAACCACAAAGATCGCATAGTTTTCGCGCAAAGGCCAGAAAGCATTTATCAATAGGGTTTTAATTTTGCGTTCTTTGCTATTCTTAGCGTACTTTGCGGTTAAAAAGATCTTTTTAGATAGTTCTTATTAAGAATTATCTGGATAGTGGTAAAAGAAATTGAAACTCTTATTATGAAAGTTGAAATCAAAGATCATTTTATTCAGCAATGGAAGAAATATTTCAATAATGCTGAATTGCCAATAACATTTTATTACACTGATAATCCTGTGAATGCGTCAATAGTTCCGTCATCAGGAAAATGGAACTGCCTTATCTGTGAACTTAAGAAAGTGAGAGATGGAGAGTCTTTGGCTTTTAGTTCTGAATCATTAAAATGCGGAGGAGCAAAGCGTTACCTGGGTTTTGCTGATAAAATGGGCCCTAACTTTGAATATTTCCTTTCATGTGGAATTGAAAACGAGATGGAAGGAGAAAGATATATTAGAACTCCCGAACTGGTAAATAAATTGATGAAAAACCAGAAGAGGTTTCAAATTCCAGGGAAATATATTGTTTTTAAAAGATGGGATAATCTGAATGAAAATGATAATCCTGATGTTATAGTTTTCTTTACTACACCCGATATACTTTCGGGTCTTTTTACCCTGGCAAATTATGATCAGTCTGAACCAAACAGTACTTTTACTCCATTTGGTGCAGGTTGCGGATCAATAGTTCATTATCCTTATATCGAAAAGGATTCCAAAAGACCCAGAGCAGTAATCGGGTTGTTCGATGTTTCTGCAAGACCATGTGTCCAGGAAGGAGTTCTTTCCTTTTCCGTTCCAATGGTCAAGTTCATGAAAATGATCAGCTATATAGATGAAAGTTTTCTCATAACTGATTCCTGGAAAAATGTTCAGAAAAGGATTAAGTGATATAACATTATAGATCCTTTTAACCGCAAAGTTCGCAAAGGAGGCGCAAAGAGCGCAAAGTCAAAACTATATAATTCAGCTCTTTGCGATCTTTGCATACCCGCCACCCCTGCAATCTGGGCCCTGCGCTAAAATAGCCCATCGGACTATTTCTTAACGCTTGGACCCCTTTGCGGTTAATGGATTTCTTATTCCGCAATCTCAAAAATGTATTCTCCCGATCCGGTCTGCATAGTAAGCTTATTATCAGAGGTTTTTATATCTTTCAAATAAACATTCTGAGATAATGCTTTGCCTTCCTCAGTAACTTTATCCTGGCTTGCCGCTGGCAGAATTATAGTAGCTGAAGTGTTTGCAGGTACGATTACTTTTATTATAATTTCCCCGTCCTTTTTTTCCCATCCTGAAACGATAGTACCATATGAGCTTTCAAAAGAAGCTCTGGAATATGTAAGCTTCCCGGATGGATGTGGCTGAATGATAATATGTTTATATCCAGGGTCCATTGTTTGTATCCCTGCAGATACGCTGTACATCCAATCGCCTATTGCACCATATGCATAATGGTTGAATGAATTCATACCCGGGTCTTGGAAAGTGCTGTCGGTTTTCTCACCATCCCATCGTTCCCATATAGTGGTTGCACCCATTTTTACCGGGTAAAGCCACGAGGGATATGTCTCCTGAAGAAGAAGGTCATAAGCAACATCAGTATATCCATTGTCAGATAAAACATGGCATAGATAAGGTGTTCCCAGGAAACCGGTAGAAAGGTGATTTCTCCGGTTCTTAATGTCATCTGCTAAAAATTCTGCAGCTTTTTTGCGAAGATTATCGGGTAGAAGATTAAATTTAAGAGCTAGAACATATGATGTCTGGGAATTAGTTCCTACTCTAGCTGCTTTTGTAACATATTCATTAATAAACACTTCTTTAATTTTATTAAATAGCTCTGAGTACATCTTTGCATCATCGGTTTTGCCAAGTGCTTTTGCTGTTTCTGCAAGGATACTTGTTGAATAGGCATAAAATGCTGTAGCTATGAAATCGTGTTCAGTATAACCATCAGGTTCAGTATGATTATTAACCGGAGGATGATAAAACAACCAGTCTCCATATTTGCTCCCGCCTTTCCAGATATAACTGTCACCTGCTTTTTTTCTTATATATTCTACCCAGGCTTTCATGCTTGGGTATTGATTTTCCAGGAAATGTTTGTCACCATAAACCAGGTACATGGTCCATGGAGCAATGACGGAAACATCTCCCCAGCCAGCTGATGGTTTGGTTGTAGCAGAAGCCTGTTTGTCCAGGATATCAGGAATTACATCGGGAACCTCACCACCTGGTTTCTGGTCTGCAGTAATATCCTTTAGCCACTTTGTAAAGAAGGATGAGACATCTAAATTATACGCAGCTGTCCTGCAGAATGCCTGGGCATCACCAGTCCATCCAAGCCGTTCGTCTCTTTGTGGGCAGTCAGTTGGAATATCTACAAAGTTACCCTTTTGACCCCACTGAATATTATGCTGTAACTGATTGATCAGAGAGTTGGAGCATTCAAAGCTTCCGGTAACAGCCATATCTGAGTGGACAACGATACCCGTCAGATTATCAGTTGTAAGTTCACCGGGAAAACCCGTAACTTCAACAAATCTGAATCCCATAAAAGTAAACCTTGGTTCATAGATTTCTTCACCGATGCCTGAAAGTTTATAGTTTAGCTCACATTTTGCAGCACGAAGATTTGTTGTATAAAACTCACCAAATTTATCCATAACCTCTGCATGCCGCAAAGTTACAACAGTGCCTTTATTTCCAGTAACTTTTAACCTCAACCACCCAACCATATTCTGACCCATATCAACAATCAGCTTGCCTTTTGGAGTCCTGAAAATTCTAACAGGTTTAATTTCCTGGATTTTTCTTATCGGCGATCCCTCCGAAGCTATCAGGTTGTTATTATTATAATTGCCTATTCGTACATTCTGCCAGTTATTGTCATTATAACCTGAAAGGTTCCAACCTGTTAGTTTTTTCGTTGCGTCATATGTCTCACCATTATAAATATCATTCATTCTTATAGCGCCATCATTCGAAGCTTTCCATGTCTCATCACTAACAATCATTGATTCGGAACCATCGGTATATGTAATTTTTAACTGCAAAAGCAGACCAAGGCTTTTACCATAGTTTGCCCAGTTATTGCCCCAGGCAAGTGTTCCCCTGTACCAGCCGTCACCAAGGACAGCTCCGATAGCATTATTACCTTTTAATAGTAAGTTGGTTACATCAAACACCTGATACTGAAGTCTTTTACTGTACGATGTCCAGCCAGGTGTGAGTACCTGGTCACCAACTTTTTTCCCATTCAGTTGTAACTCATAAAATCCATGAGATGTCACATATACTTTTGCAGTGGCTATAGCTTTGGTTAATGAGAATTCCTTTCTGAAATGTGGCGAAGGGGAATATCTGAGTGTGTCACCTTCCATCTCTATCCATTTTGCTTTCCAGTCAGATTGTGAGAGCAATCCCATTTCCCAGTAACCGACAGCACTCCATTTTGATTCCTTCCCTTTGTTGTCCCAGATTTTTACCTGCCAGAAATACCTCTGTCCCGACTTGAGATTGGGACCATTATAGGCCTGAAGAACCGATTCCCCGGATTCAACTTTACCTGATTGCCATATGGTTTTTGAGGATGAAAATTTCTCATCGGTTGCGACCCTCACTGAATATGCAGTTTGGAATATGTTGTTTCCGGTACCTACAATCTTCCAGGAAAATCGGGGTTGTTTATTGTCGATGCCTATTGGATTTATCTTATGCTCAACAGTCATATCTTTCAAAGACAGGGACTGAGCAAAAGTGGCTCCAAAAAGTGAAATAAAAAATAGTGTGAGTTTTAGTGATTTCATAATTAGGGAGTATTAGATAATTAAAATCAAGGTTATAAAAAATGTTTGAATAAAAAAAACCTAAAAGGCTTTTTCATTCCTGAAAGTTTATAAATTGCAGTTCACTCAAATCAATGAATTTTACATGAATCCGTTAACAGGTATTCTACTAATTACGTTGGGAAGCATAGGCGCGGCCAGCTTCTATGTACCATTCAAAAAAGTCAAGTCGTGGGCATGGGAATCTTATTGGATAAGCCAGGGTGTTGCTGCCTGGTTGATAGCCCCGATATTATTCGCTTTTATCTTTGTTCCAAAGGGAGAGCTTTTACCGATCATAAATGAAGCACCATCAACAGCAAAACTGATGGCAATGTTTTTTGGAGTTCTATGGGGTTTCGGAGGATTGACATTTGGCTTAAGTATACGATATCTCGGAGTCGCTCTCGGCCAGAGTATTACGCTGGGACTTTGCGCTGCTTTTGGTACTTTAATACCTCCGGTAATAGCTGGTAACAACCTTTTTTCATCTACTACAGGAGTATTAACTATTGTCGGTGTATCGATTGCCACAGTAGGTATCGCGGTTATTGGTTATGCGGGTTCTCTTAAAAGCAAAGAGATGACTGAGGAAGAAAAAAGAACGGCTGTTAAGGAATTCGCTCTGAAAAAAGGAATTCTTATTGCGATCTTCGCGGGGATAATGAGTGCTTGTTTTAATTTCGGATTCGAATCGGCCAAACCCATAGAAAATGTAGCTCTTGCTCATGGAACAAATCCTCTTTTCCAAAAAAACCCATCTCTCATATTCATTCTTTTAGGAGGTTTTATCACGAACCTTATTTATTGTGGGTATCTGAATATTAAGAATAAAACTTATCGTGATTATTTTTCAGTTACTGGCAGTATATTGGTGAATAACCTGTTTTTTACATTCCTCGCAGGGTTTTTATGGTTCCTTCAGTTTCATTTTTTCGGAATGGGTTCAAGTAAACTTCCTCAGGGAATGGCTGTTTTTGGCTGGAGTATCTTAATGGCACTAAATATCGCAATAAGCAATATCTGGGGTATTTTTCTTAATGAATGGAAAGGAGTAAAAAGAAAAACCCTGATTGTATTATTGATTGGAATTATAATTCTTATCCTATCAACCTTTGTAGTTAAATTAGGTTAAGCAAAATGGAAACAAAAAGATTCGGTTTTAAGATGAAAATGCTTCCTGGTTTTAAGGAAGAATACAGGAAACGTCATAGCGAAATTTGGCCTGAACTTGCACGGTTATTGAAAAATGAAGGTATTGGGAACTATTCCATTTTTCTTGATGAAGAGACCAATACACTTTTTGCATATCAGGAACAATCAGGTGAAAGTTCTTCGCAGGATCTTGGAAATACAGAAGTTGTTAAAAAGTGGTGGAAATATATGGCCGATATTATGGAAACAAATCCCGATAACTCTCCGGTTACCATTCCTTTGGAACAGGTATTTTATATGGAATAGGGCCGAGCATAATGAATTTGCCCGGTGGGCATATTTAGCGAAGGAAACAGGTTGCAGGGGCGGCAAAAGATAAAAGACAAAAGACAAAAGTAAAAAGTCAAAAGTGCCCCTCCATGGAGAGTGTATTGCACCCCATTAAACTGGACTAATTTCCATTGGGTTTAATACTGGTATTTCAAATATATTATTTTTGTTTATTCGATACAAATCTTCAGGCGAGGAGCCAAATCCCAGGTTAGGA
>JBEKWS010000008.1:0-217361 GCA_049512815.1 Bacteroidales bacterium
TTTGATAATATTAAACTATCATTGTTAAGTATTGTAAAGAAAATTTAGGATTAACTAAATTAATATGTAAAGTGAAACCAGGATTACTAACAAAATGTGTAAGGTTTTTCTAGGACGAGACAGACCACCCACTCGCCGGAGCAAACTGACCACCCTTCTCCGGACCAAATTGACCACCCAAAACCGGAGCAAATAGACCATCTCTTCCCGGGTTGCTTTTTTATCATGATTTATTAGGTTGAATGATTAACGTTGAGGTATTATACAATACCTATCATTTATGTCTAACAATTTAATTATTATGAGTAAAGCAAGAAGTATTTTAAAAATGTACACCGAGGGTGTAAGTAAGCAATCTATTAGCGTCCGTACGGGTGCTACACGAAACACGGTTAAGAAGTATATCCGGCAATTTATTGCCATGGGTAAGACACTGGAAGAAATTGATAAACTCAGTGACACTCAACTGGAAGCAGTGTTTTCAACTCCCCGGCAGGAAGTCCCTACAGATCACCGCAAGGCAGACCTGATGGCCTTCTTTCCAGGTATGGAAAAAGCCCTTAAACGCAAAGGCGAGACAAGGGAAAAACAGTGGGAGCAATATTTTTTAAAACATCCGGATGGTTATCGTAAAACGCAGTTTAATGAACATTATAATCTATGGAGCAAGAAGGTCAACTCTTCGATGCACCAGGAGCATAAGAGCGGTGATAAGATGTATGTGGACTATACCGGAGATAAGCTGTCCTTTGTTGATCAGGCAACAGGTGAAGTGGTTCCAGTGGAAGTTTTTGTCGCCATCCTTGGTTCCAGCCAGCTGACCTATGTTGAGGCATCCATGACGCAAAGGAAAGAAGACTTTATCGGTTCCTGCGAAAACGCCCTTCATTATTATGGAGGTATGCCACAAGCCATAGTAACAGACAATTTAAAATCGGCTGTAATCAAAAGCGACAGGTACGAACCTACACTTAACGAGATGTTCCGCGATTTTGTGGAACATTACCATATGACAGCGCTTCCGGCAGGACCTTATAAACCTAAACACAAAGCACTGGTGGAGGGAGCGGTTAAGATAATATACCGGACGATTTTTTACGCAGTTAAACATCACACTTGCTTTTCTTTACCAGAATTAAATACTGCTATCAGAGAAGCACTGGAGGATCACAACAACAAACTGTTAACCGGTCGTCCGTATAGCAGAAGGCAATTGTTCGAAGAAATAGAAAAATCGGATCTGCAGCCACTGCCGCAATACCGGTACCAGGCTAAAAGGAAGAAAGTAGTTACAGTAATGAAAAACAACCATGTATGTCTTGCTGAAGACAAGCATTATTATAGTGTTCCTTATCGCTATATTGGAAAGAAGGTTACCATTCTTTACACCCAGGGCCTGGTAGAAGTTTATTACCGTTATGATTGCATAGCAACACATGCGCGCAATTTAAAACTCTACGGCTACACCACCAATGAAGATCACCTGGCATCCCATCACCAGTTTAAAAGCGACTGGACTCCTGAGAAGTTCATTCAGCGGGCAACCTTTATCGGAGGCGATACCAGGGATTATATTGCCCGTATTCTTGAGATAAGGCAACATCCCGAACAAGCCTATAAAACATGCCAGGGTATCCTCGGCTTTGCTTCGCGCGTGGGTAGTGATCGTCTGAACATGACTTGTCGAAGGGCTTTATATTATGGTGACTTCAGTTATAATGCCATCCGTACAATCATCGAGAAAAGGCTGGACCAGGAGCCTTTCGATACGGAAGATGATAATAAAAAAATGCCCGGGCATCGCAATGTTCGCGGAGGGAATTACTACAAATAATCAATTTATCAGATATCCAGTCACGGTAAACCTGTGGCTGGATTATTCCTATTATGAACTTTTAAAAATATAAATATATGAATGATCAAACATTACAGAGACTAAAACAAATGAAGTTCCAGGGTATGGCCACAGCCTTTAAAACCACGCTTGAAGACGGGCGTATGGCAAGCATGACAGCAGATGAGATGGTAGCTTTCATGGTTGAATCTGAATGGGACTATCGTAACAACCGCCGTATTGAAAGCCACATAAATCAAGCTCGTTTCCGTTACAAGGCAAATATCGAGCACCTCGACTTTGCAACCGATAGGAACCTTGATAAAAACCAAATTATGCGCTTTGCCGATTGTAATTTTATTGATAAATCAGAAACCATAATTATCACAGGAAGTACAGGCATTGGGAAAAGCTATGTTGCTTCAGCTATCGGTAATCAGGCATGCATTCTGGGATATAAGGTTTTATATGCCAATACCACAAAGCTATTTGCTAAACTTAAAATGTCGAAAGCGGATGGTTCCTATATCAAAGAAATAGCACGCATTGAAAAGCAGGACTTGTTAATACTCGATGATTTTGGGATACAGCCCTTTGATAATCAAAGTCGTTCTTCACTCATGGAGATTATTGAAGACCGCCATGGCAAACGCTCAACAATCATCACTTCACAACTCCCGGTATTACAATGGCATGAGATTATTGGAGAGAATACCATAGCAGATGCTATACTGGATCGCATTGTACATCAGGCACATCGTATTGAACTCTCTGGTGAATCGATGCGAAAACGAAATAATAAAACAATTATATCACTTGGAGAAACAGTCTAAAAAAATAACTTTGTAAAATCACCCTGATAATTATGGTAAAAATGAAGCAAAAAAGGATGTTAACTTAGGGTGGTCTTTGGCAACCGGAGAAGCATGGTCTCTCAAAAACGATCTAGGGTGGTCAATATGTCCGATTTTTCCACTAAAGACGAGTGTTTTTTAGCTTTTAGAAAAAAGGGTAAAGAAAATAGACTTGAGAGAATAGACTCAACCCTCCAAACTTATAGTGTTTTTAAATATGACTTAGTAACTATTTCAAATAGAAGTTTAGATGTATTAGAAATTGAATATGATAACAAAGATTCAGATGAAATAGATTCAGATGAAATACCTAAAAATAATATACTTATATAATTATAATTATTTACCACTTTATTTACCACTTTATTTACCACAAAGAAAAAACCCACTGTAATTATCACATTATCAGTGGGTATTTGTTCTTATAAGTCGGGGTGGCAGACCGACAGATAAAATTTAAATGATTTACTGTTGGCTATCTTTGTTTATAAATGCAATTAAATCTAAATGGTTTATCCGTAGTTGACCATGTATCCGAATTGCTTTTAGTGTCTGGTTGTTTACCAATTTATAAATGGAAGGTCGGCTGAACGATAACATCTCGGCAACCTCATTAATTGAGTAATATTTGTAGTTCAGTAAGTATTTCAAGACACTTTCCTCAACTTCATAAATCTTCCTTGTATCTACAATGGTAATTTCACCCGATAATCCCGAAGTAAATTCTGACACTTCAATTTCATCATAAACAATTCCTCGATTGTAAAGAAATTGATTCAGTTCTTTAACACTACCAAAAGTCAAATCCAATGGAATAAATTTATATATGGGATATGATATCGTTATTTTAAAATAGTCAAGATACTGAAATGCTCTCAGTTTGTATTTGAACCGCAATCTTAATCCATGTTTGGGATGAATTTCATCAGGAAATTTTACCATATATTTAAAGGTTTAAATTTTCTGTTTTGCCAAATGTTTTTGACCATAACTCCATTGCATTAACACGGGTCTGTTCGGTTATAGCAATATATTTTTTAAATGAGCGGAAATCAACATGACCAGTCATTGACATGATGACTTCGGGTCTTACACCGTTGATGAGGTTCTGTGTGATGAAAAACCTTCGCCCATGATGGCTGGACATGATTTCATGCTTTTTCAACGGTTCTTGAATTTCTTTGTTACCACGATAACTGATTCTCATTATCGGTTGAGTTATGCCAACATGCTCGCAAAGTTCTTTAACATAGTCATTGTATTTTTGGTTGCTAATACTTATTGTTGAGGCATCAAAATTGCAATCGGTAAGGATTTCCTTGGCGTTATCATTCAACGGGATTTGAAGTTTCTGTCGTGTTTTAGTGCTATTCATATATATTACATTGTTTCGGACATGGTTTTTACGAATTTTAATTGCATCGGAAAATCTTAATCCTGTGCTACATTGCAGGACGAACAATTTTCTCACCTTTTCAAGTCTCTCGTTATCTAATTTGTTCAATAGTAACCGAAATTCATCAGGTTCGAGTGTGATTAATGCTGGTAGAGGTTTACTTCTTATTTTATATTTTCTATATGCCATGTTTATCGGCATTCCCCTGTCGTGCTGACCATTTAAGAATACTCTAAGTGTTTGTAGGTTTTTCAGGATAGTGCTATCGGCAAATAGTTTTGTTCTTACTTCTTCGCTACCCTTGGACTTTTCGACAATTTTCAGGTTAGACAGGTATATTTCGAACCTCTCGAAAAAAGTGTTGTCAACTTCGCTCAGTATTATCTTGTTCTTACGGTACTTCTCAAACCCCAATAGATGCGATTTTAACGTTTTAAAATCTTTAACTCCATTACGTGTCATTGACTGCTCTTTAATGGCTAAGAAGGCATCGTATATCTCGAAAAAACCAAGAATGACTGGGGCAGTTCTTTCAACATAACGTTGTTTTATTTCAGATAGTTGATATTTTCCTTTCTGTGACAATTCGGCAATTATCTCCGTTACAATATCTTTTTGTGCAGTTAACATTTGATTGACTTTATAGTAATCATGCGATTTACTACGAATAATAGACTGGCTCTTTGCACTCCAACTATCAGCATTAACTTTTATGTTGGTCGGAATTCTGACTGTTTTTTTCTTTTCACCTTGTTTATGTACGGAGACCTCAACATAAACACTCGCATCATTTGCTTTATTCGCCTTGGTGGCTTCGATCATCAGTCTTATATTCATTTAATAGTATATTTCTAACCATATTCTAACTTAACTGATGTAAATGTACGTAAAATATTTTGAAGCATTTTTAATTTAGATTAATATTCAGATAGTTAGCGAGGTTAAAAGAGGTAGGTGTGAATCCCATCTTCCACCCGAAAAATGTAGAGACAGGTCTCAGACGTGTCTCTACATTTGTTTTAATAAATATCGATATATTATATCAACATTCTTTATTTAACCAATGCTAACCCTTTTTATATCACCGGTTTTTTTCTGTTTTTATACTTTGAATACGCCAGGAAGGAGAGTGCCGCCAGAACAATAATAACAATGTAAACAAACGACGGCACCGGAACAGAATCTCCTGCAGCATAAGAATGAAGTCCGGATAAATAGTAGTTCACACCGAAATAGGTCATAAGCACCGATGAGAAGGCAAAAAGGGAAATCAGATTAAATGTAAAGATATCTTTCATTCCGGGTATCATACGGCTGTGGATCACGATACTATAAATAATTATGGTTATCAATGACCAGGTCTCTTTTGGATCCCAACCCCAGTACCTTCCCCATGATTCGTTTGCCCACACGGCTCCAAGGAAAGTTCCTATTGTAAGAAAATACAATCCAAGAGTAAGGGCTCTAAAATTGATAACTGTAAGTTCATCAATAGTATTTGCAATCCTCTCACGATTTTTATCATTTGATAGAGAAAGCAGTATCAATGTGATAAGTCCAAGTATGGCACCAAGTCCGAGAAACCCATAACTACCTGTAATAATCGAAACATGCAGGGTAAGCCAGTACGACTTAAGAACAGGGACGAGATTGGTAATCTCAGGGTCCATAAAGCTCAGATGAGCCACCATCAGGGTCATTGAGGCCAGTACGGCTGTTGCGGAAAGAGCAAACGCCGATTTGCGGCTGAATATAAATCCTGCCATGAGTGTTACCCATGAGATAAAGATCATCGATTCATAACCGTTGCTCATTGGTGAATGGCCGGCAATATACCATCTGAGACCAAGTCCGAAAGTGTGGAAAAGGAACCCGACAAATAAAAGCCAAACGAGAGCCTGAACAAATAAAGATTTTTCTTTTCTACCCCTGATCACCATAGTAATAAGCCCTATAAGCATGATCAGCCCAATGGATGCATAAAACGGGAAGAGTCGTTCAAATATGCCTAGTTTATAATATAAGAGTTCTGCATTGGTTCTTGATTCAGAAGGAAGGGCATATTGTGAAAACTTTTTCTGGTACCCGGTTATCGATTCAGAAACCTGGCGGGCAGAGGCTATATTATTAGTCTGCAGAGCATCTGCTAAAACAGGAATAATACTTTTAAGGTAAAGCGAATCATCCTTGTTCACAGCTTTTTGAAGTGCATCTTGAGGTGATCCCCAATCATGCGTTCCATCTTTCAAAGGAAAAAGCTTCATAAAATCTCCTTTGTATATCATGTACACAATATTCACTCGCTCATCTATTTTCATTATCTCCTTATCCATCTTGCTTCTTTCGCCCGGAGCTTTCGAATAGGCAGCATTGACTTCTTCAGAAATTTTATATGTACCGTTACCATCAAGATTAACCAGGTCGGAAAAGGAAGCAAATTTTCCACTGATGCCCAGTTTGTTCTGAAGATCACTATTTGAAATCCTGATTAAAGGAACTTCCTTCCAGTTATTAAAATCTAAATACATTCCAAGGAAGACCTGCATGGAGTTGAGTCCTTCAAATTTATTCTCCCTGGTCACCTTACGGAGAATATCATTACTCAGGGTGAAAAGAGGTTTGGTTCTCCCTTTCTGATCCTGGACAAGTACTTTTCCAAACTCATCGGCAACTGACTTATCAGGAACGAGTTTCTGGGCATTAGCATTTGTGAGTCCTGATAAAAACAGAATCAGTAATACCATCGGAACAGTTTTCCTGATGGCCGAATTCCAGTATTCCGCGTTAATATTATGAAACACCGAGTTTTTATTGAGCAATGAAAGAATAATAAAAATAAATAACAGAGTATAACCTGTATATGTAACCGACATACCCGCCATATCATGATTAACGGCGAGGATTGTACCCTTTTCATCGCGGTCGAAAGATGACTGGTAAAATCGGTATCCTTTATATTTGAGGATATTATTCATGAAAATCATAAAAGGTTTTTCAACATTTTCTCTCTTATCAAAAAGAACAACATCGCTTTTGTAACCTGAAGGGCTCGTAGAACCAGGGTATCTCTCGAGAATGAAATGATTAAGTTTAATAGCAAAAGGAAGCATTATTAACTTTGAGCCATAGCTGATCTCAAATGTGTTCCCATCTAATACACAGAAACCTGAAGCAATTTTTTCACCCTCTCTGTCCCATAAATAAACTATTGCCGATTCTTTGCCGCTAAAAAGATGAAAAATAAAAGCATTCAGCCCTGTATTCTGTTCAGCAGGTTTTACTGCAACTGCTTTAATAACACCGGCAACCGACATCTGTTGAGGTACAATTTTTATATCATTTATTGTTAAAATCTGCATCTTTCTTAATTCAACCCGTTTGCCTGGCGCTGTTGAAGTTACTGACTGCGTCATCATGCTCATCTCACCAAGGATGAATCTGGAGGTAATAAAAAACCTCCCTGAATCAACTGAAATATTTACATCAGCCGGTTGTGGTGAATCAAACCCGAAAGAAATTCCATTTGAAGTTTTCGTAAAACCCTTTTTAAGAGTAAGAATTTCTTTTGACATCATATTTTTCGTTATAAGCATGGAAACAACAGGTTCTCCTTCAGGGCTATCAGACAAAACTTCAGAGGCATTCGGGATGATCTTTGCTAGTACCAGTTCATAATCCTTATTATTGATTTTAAGTACTTTTTTAAAATTATCGGCTGAAACTGAGGTCATTGAATATTTTTCGGAATGGCTCGTAATGATAGTTCCATTAATATCTTTAACCGAATAGCCAATATATTTTTCATTCGAAAAGCACTCTTTCTGTTCTTCTCCTTCGCGAATATGAATTGAACCTTCCCATCCGAAATACCTTGTTATCCCGGCACCAATAATCATAAGAATGAATGAAAGGTGAAAGAGAGCCACAGGTAGTTTTGATCTCCTGAAGAGTTTAAATATAACTAACTGCCCTACAAGGTTCACAGAAAGAAGTAACAAGATCAACTCGAACCATTTTGTATTATAGACCATACTGTAAGAAGCAAGTGAACCAAAATCATTCTCGATAAATGTGGCCACTGCCATGGCAAAGGCAAATAATACAAAAAGGATCCCCATTAAAACCGGAGAAAAAAGAAATTTAATATATTTCATATTATTATTCTGTTACATATTTAATCTAATAAGTCGGAAGTCCTATGACCGAAGTCCGTGTCGCACTTCTTCAGACTTCTGGCTTCTGACTTCTCAACATTAACCCCTTTCTGATATCTGAATAAGCTTTTCCCTGTCCAGTATTTTTATCTTTGACGAATCAGAATAAATAACTCCTGAAACCTCAAGTTTCTTCAGTATTCTTACAACACATTCCTTGGCCATATTTGTCATCTCGCCAAGTTCTTGACGTGATAGGATCATTTCATATTCGTCTTTGTGGAACACCTGATCTGAAAAATACAATAATGCGTCTGCAAGTCTGCCGGACATTTTCTTTTGTGACAGGTTGACCATCCTGTTAAGTGACCCAAGCGATTTTGCACTGATATCTTCGAGGAGGCCCTCTGCAAATGGTCCGTTCACCCTTACCAGATGTTTGAAAATCTCAAAATTTATAAAACAGGCCTGAACAGCAGTTATAGCAGCAACTGTATAGGTATGTCTGGAATTTACGTATGCACCGGGACCCATTATCAACCTTCCGGGTAAAGCAATACTCATTATAAAATTTTTCCCGTTTAATCCCTCAATATATGTTTTTGCCATTCCGGATGCCAGAAACAAAGCATTAGATGTGGGAGAGCCCTGTTTCATCATAATCTCACCAGGTTTAAATGTGGCTTCATACCTGTTGTCGTTTACCAGTCGAAGCTCCTCTTTTGTCAGATGCTGAAAGTTTTTCCATCGGCGGGTGCAGGTCTCACAACTACTTATTAAATTGACCACTGACATATTTCCGTTTTTAAAGGGGTTCAAAAATAGGTTATTAATAACATAAGAATCTACAAAACTAACAAATATCACCCTATTAGTTGATATATATCACTCAGAAACACTATATCTGTCAATTATATATATCGCAAATAGCATATTATCTGCTAATAAAATAACAGAGCTTTTTAGTACATTGCAAAACGAAATTTCATAAATAAACCATACATGAAAAACCTTTTCAGATTATTTTCATTTTTATTTTCGGCTGGATTTCTGCTCACAGCTTGTGAAGGTCCTATGGGCCCTGCCGGGACTGCCGGAACAGATGGGAAAGATGCGAATGCGACCTGTACCCAATGTCATAATTCAACCGGTGTTGATTCGGTAAAAACCCAATTTGCATATTCAAAACATTCCTATGGCGATGCAAATTTCGAGGAAGTCGGTAGTACAGGTTGTTCCCCTTGCCACGAATCAGAGGCCTTTAAATATGTAGTTGAAAACAATGTATCAACGGTCTTCTCAATTGTACCTCCTGCAACTACTTATTCCAATCCTTATGCTTCATCTCCTGATAAATCCTACGGCCCTATGCAGTGCAATATGTGCCATAGCAAATTACATACTACATATACCTTTGCTGATTTCATGCCTCTGACAACTACTGCAGCCGTGCCAATGACCTTTTTCGGTGGTGCAAAAACCATTGACCTTCCACAGGATGATAGCAAAAGCAATTTATGCGCTAAATGCCATCAACCTCGTCCTTTTACAAATTCAAACACAAATAAGAATGTATTGAATTACGCCTTATTAGTAAGCAATCCGACTGCTGTATTCTACGATGCAGCTCAATCCAATAGTCTGAATGTTCTTAAACCCAGTTTCAGAACAAGTACACATAATGGTACTACCGCAGCAATATTTGCCGGTATTGGTGGTGTGGAATTCGGAACAGGTTACACCAATTCACAGCATACAACTGTTGCATCATGCCAGGATTGCCATATGGCACCAATGACAGGAAAAGCCGGGGGACACACATTTTCTGCCCAGGGAAACTTTAACGGATGTAATGTTGCAGGTTGCCATTCGGCCAATCCTATATCTTCAGCAACTACATCAAAATACTGGAAACAGACCAGAGACGGGGTTAAAGCACAACTCGACCAGTTAGCAGCAAAATTACAGATCGGGGGCATTGATATTCTAAATAGAAATAGTGATGCGACTTCAAACCTATGGGCCGGACTCACAACAAATAACTATGACGGAAATCTGAATATATATGACCCTGTCAATAATCCTACCGGCATTGTCTATAATACAACTATGTTTCAGAATACAAGCACTACAGGCTTTACTGCTGAGCAGATCGCAGCTAATAATTTATTACCAAAAATTACCTTGACGAATGCACAAATGGGAGCTGTTATCAACTTCCAGTTATGCCTCAGAGATTTTAGTTTAGGTATTCATAATGCTGCATATACAACAACTTTGTTAGCTAACTCAATAGCAGTACTTCCATAATCTATTTACATTAAATAAAGAATAATTTATTCAATCCTCAGAGTTATGCCTTTGGGGGTTGTTTTTTTGGAGCCGGCATAAAAAAAGCTGAACAATTCAGTTCAGCCTTTGATTTTGAAGAAATACTATCTTCCTTTACTTCTTCAATGTTCTCAAGTAGTTGACAACATTCCAGATATCATTATCTGATAATTTGCCTTCATACTTTGGCATTTCGCTTCTTCCGGTTTTTGTTTTATAAAAAAGATCGCCATCAGCAAGATTCTGGAATTCAGCTTTAGAAAAATCACCCGGGAATGTTTTAAGAGCCCTGGCTTTTACGCCATCGCCAAGACCAGCTTTCCCATGGCAGGATGCGCAATTCTTTGTATAAAGATCCATCCCGGTTTTGGTACTTGCGGCACTCTGAGCAATAGGGTTCTTCATTGAACTGGAGTTAGCCGGTACAACCCATGGCTTAGGCTGTGCCATCAATGTTGCGCTTAACATCAAAACCGAAGCGCTGGCAAATAAAAGTTTCAAAGTTTTCATAAATATTATAGTATTAATTAAGGTGATAAATACAATTATCGTGCAAAAGTTAGTTTAAATTTCTGAGTTCATCCTTCGCTATTTTTCAGCAAGGATATTTTTCCTTATAAGGCTGATTAAAACAAAGATATTATGATCCAAGACAACGGCAAACAAAATTTGCATTAATTATTTCCTCATTTTTAGCGCTATATCTGATAATAGGTAAAGAATAGTTACAATTCTAATGTAAAAAACCACGGATTCAATTTGTAAATTTTAAACGTCGAATTAATAAATAACTACCAAAAATATTTGGGAGAATAGAAAATTAAAGCTATTATTGCTTTTACACTTGTTATTATTCTTTTCTTGGTTATTGCCAATAAATTAGTTCCGAAATCTTTTTTAGAACACAGGCATTTAAGGACAATTAGCAATAATTGAAAACGAATCACAAAATCTTCAATTTGATTTAATAAAGAAGGTTCTTTTCTACAACGCTTAAATTTTTTATTTGAAAAGTTAATTTAATATGAAGTATAAATTTTACGAAAACATTAAATTACCCCTTATAATAATAACACTTTTTCTTGTTTTGTTGTTTGGCTGTAAAAATAATGAATCAGACAATAATGGAATAAATAAAATAAATAATGAAAAAGAAGAAATTAAAAGTACTGAACAATACAATGAATATGCTGTAGAACCACCTCCCTTCAGCGATGGTATATTTCCCTGCACTGATTGTCATAAAAATTTAACTCCGAATCCTGTAAGAAGGGTATTAGTAGATTGGCATAACGATATTTCTGCAATGTTTAATCATGATAGTGAAAATCGTTGGTGTCTTGATTGCCATGATCTTAAAAACAGAGATTCTTTAAGGCTTGCAAGTGGAAAATTATTAGATTTTAAGGAATCATATAAACTTTGCGGTCAGTGTCATGGGGAAAAATACAGAGACTGGAAAGTTGGGGTGCATGGAAAGAGAACTGGTGAATGGAACGGGAAAAAAGAATATTTGCTTTGTGTTAGTTGTCATAATCCTCACTCACCAAAATTTAAAGAACTAAAGCCCGAACCGCCGCCAGTTATGCAGGAAGATATTAAATAACTAGAATTATTGAATATTCAGCAAAAATGAAAAACAAGAATTCAAGAAGATCGTTCATAAAAAATATTTCATTAGCAACATTTTCGGCACTTGCACTTTCAGGTTGTAATTCGGTAGTATTTGATGAATTTCTTCAGCGAAATTTTAAAACATTATCAAAAAAGGAAAAGGATAAAATAATTAAAAATCTGGAAACTAAATACAAAGAAAAGTACGGTAAAGAATTTCATGTGTCTGACAAACCTGCGATAGATGGAACCTTATTTGGATATGCCCTCGATTTATCCAGATGTGTTGGATGCAGGAGATGTGTTTATGCATGTGTTAAAGAAAACAATCAGTCGCGTGAGCCTCAAATTCATTATATAGAGGTGCTTCAGATGGAAAAAGAGAAAGGGATAGATTTTGCTCATTCCACTGCTCAGTATAATCCGGAAAAAGTTCCGGAAAAAGGATATTTTTATGTGCCAGTACAATGCCAGCAGTGTCAAAATCCTCCATGTGTAAAAGTTTGCCCGGTGAAAGCCACATGGCAGGAACCTGATGGTATTACTGTGGTTGATTACAATTGGTGTATCGGATGCAGGTATTGTATGGCAGCCTGCCCCTATGGAGCAAGGCATTTCAATTGGGGCGAGCCAAATGTGCCTATTGAAGAATTAAATACTGAAGTGCATTATTTAGGTAACAGGCCAAGAATGAAGGGTGTAGTAGAAAAATGTACTTTTTGTGTTCAAAGAGCCAGAGAAGGTAAATACCCGGCATGTGTTGAAATATGCCCGGTAGGAGCAAGAAAATTCGGAAATCTTTTGGACCCCGAAAGCGAAATCAGATACATATTAGAAAACAAACGAGTAATTGTACTGAAACAGGAATTGAACACACAACCTAAATTCTACTATTTCTTTGGTATCTAAATAAAAGTTAATATTAAAGAAGCATTTAAAGTAGTTAAAAAAATAAATAGAATTTAATATGAATTTTATTCGTTTTATAACAGGCAGTATAAAAATAATTTTCCGCGGGAGCAAAACATATTATACATGGCTGATCTTTTTGTTATTATTAATACTTTGGGGAGGCTTTGGTTATTCGGGTCAGTTAGCTCACGGGTTAATTAAAACCCACATGCGGGATTCTGTATCCTGGGCTTTTTATATTGGAAACTTTACCTTTCTTGTCGGAGTCGCTGCAGCGGCTGTTATGTTAGTCATTCCAGCTTATATTTATGATTGGAAACCAATTAAAGAAATTGTAATTTTTGGTGAATTGCTGGCTGTCTGTTCTGTTATTATGTGTCTTTCATTTATTATGGTAGATATTGGAAATCCACTCAGATTCTGGCACATGCTACCTCTGATAGGCACATTGAACTTTCCATCTTCTATGCTCTCCTGGGATTTTTTCGTTCTTAACATCTATTTATTTCTTAATTTATTTGTTGTAACCTATTTATTATATTGTATTTTTTATAAAAAAGAATATAATAAATCAATTGTTTTACCGCTTGTTTTAATCAGCATTCCAATGGCTGTTGCTATCCATACAACGACAGCATTTCTTTATAATGCCTTACCTGGACGTGCATTCTGGAATAGCGCTTTACTTGCTCCAAGATTTTTAGCATCAGCTTTTTGCTCAGGTCCGGCTATTCTTTTGATTCTGTTTCAAATACTTAGAAAAACTACTAAGTTCGAAATAAAAGATGAAGCTATTTGGAAAATTGCTGAACTTATGGTCTATGCCATGTTCATTTACCTGTTTTTTACTATTGCTGAACTTTTTAAAGAGTTCTATTCCGGAACTGAGAATATCTTGTATTGGAAATATTTACTTTTCGGGATAGGGGAGCACAAAGAAATCGTTCCTTACAGCTGGTCGTCAATTATTATGGGATGTATCGCTTTTATACTTTTCTTAATTCCCAAAACCCGAAAAAATTTTCTGACTCTTAACATTGGGGCAGTTCTTATATATGGAAGCGTTTATGTAGAAAAAGGAATTGCTCTGATTATTCCTGCATTTACCCCGGATGTTTTAGGACAGATATATGTATATACCCCATCTATGACTGAAATCAGAACTGCGGTGATGATATTTTCAATTGGATTTTTACTTTTTACCTTTTTATCAAAAATTGCTATAGCTATTGTATTTGAAAATTACAATATTGAGAGTCTAAGACCAAAAAAAGAGGCTGCCCAAATTAGTACAGCCTCGAATCTTTAAGAAAAAAGATTTTCTTCTTTACTTCTTCAAAGTTCTTACATAGTTAACAACATTCCAGATATCATCATCTGATAATTTTCCTTCATATTTTGGCATGTCACCTCTTCCTGTTTTGGTTTTGTAGAAATGTTCTCCATCTGTCTGATTCTGTGATTCTGCTTTTGAAAAGTTCGTTGGGACGGTTTTAAGTGATTTTGCTTTCGGTCCATCACCAAGACCAGTTTTTCCATGACATGCAGCACAGGTTTTTGCATAGAGAGACTGTCCTGCTATCGTGCTGGCATCGCTCATGGCAATAGGATTCTTCATTGTTTTGAAGTTAGCCGGTACAACCCATGGTTTTGGTTGTGCAACCAAAGAAATGCTCAGAAACATAACTGCTGAGCAGATAAAGATCAATTTAAGAGTTTTCATAATCCTCGATTTTAATTTATGTATAAAGATAACAATAACCGTGCAAATAATAATTTCAAAATTATTTAAAATTATTCGTCATCCGAAACATTGTAGCCCGTTATGATTCCCCTGAAAAGAGAAGTCGGCTTAGTTCCAAGTGTGCAGGTATAAACATGGATTATCATAAATATCGTAAGGAAGAAACCCATTGTGATATGCAGTATGTCGGTAAGAATAAGACCACTAATGCCAAAAAATGTTGTAATGGTTATTTCAGGTAGCAACAGACCGATTCCTGATATAATAAGTAAAGGAAAAGCCACATACATGGCGAGTACATAAGTTAACTTTTGAAGTGGATTAAATTTGCGTTCTTCAGTTACAGGAAACGGATGTTTTTCACCTTTGAACATTCCACTTGAATAATATTTAAATTGCTTCCGCAGATTTAACAAAAAATCTTTTCTGCCAATTCTGTAATACCTTCCATTATTTGTCAGAAGGTTTCCTGTAACAAATAATATATAGTTTAAAACCAATACCATAGCAGCAAAATTATGCCATCTTACTGCTTTGGCAAACCCGACAACATAAGAGGCATTTTCTTTATCAGTATACTGCATACTTAAACCAGTAACAATAAGAATAAGAAACATTATTGCGTTTATAACATGCCAGATCCTGATCCATTTTGGGTAGAGATACATCTTCGTTTCCTTTAATAATTATTGTCTTTCTTTCTTATCCGTAATATGATGTGAATGATTATGACACCGATTACAAGAACAAAAATAACCAAACTTATAAGGTTCAGATATTCATTTCTGTTTGCTCCAATAACATATGATGCATTTAAAATTATTCCGTTAAAGAATCCGTCGCGGCGTTGTTTTTTTGATTCAAATTTATAAAGTGAGGCCATAAGTATTGAGTTTTTCGAATGACATTCATTACAAAGTTTGATAGCTTCTTCTTTGGGTTTAATCAGATGCGATACAGGAACATTATTGTTGATTTGAGTGTGGCATTCGATGCATCGTACGTTTGCAAAATGTGAAGTCTGATTAGGCAGCCATTCATGCTTTTGAATAATATTTATCTCTTTTTTATCACTCAGAAGCTGAAAACGGCTGAAGTCCGAGTGACAATTCAGACAGATAGCGTTGTCATAAGCAATAGTCTCCTTGAGATTATTATTGTTTCGGACCGAGATCTTGTAAGTGTGAGGATTATGGCATTTCCAGCATGAGAATCCATCTCCCTCCATTTTAAAGTGAGTGCTCTTCTGATATTCAGCTTTTATCTCTTCAAAATGATATTTCGCAAATTTCTCATCACCACTATGACAATCTATACAATTATACTTTTGCTCCATTCTCAGTTCTCCCGAATGAGGAAATTTTACATACTCTGCTGAATGACAGTCGGTACAACTGAAGCTCCTGTGATTTGATCTGTAAAATTCATTCTTATGTATAATCAATTCCGAACACATTTGGGCTTTGACCTGTCTTCCAAGAGTTGCATTAGAGTATTCATACTTCTCCTGTCCGTGACATTTAAAACAGCGGTTGTTATCAGCATCAAAAGGAGAGACAAAGGAAGTTGTGTCCAAAACTTTACCATTATCTGTTTTGAAACGGAAACTTCCGGCAGAAGGGAGAGAAATTAAATTGATAAAAGCATACAGGATAATTATCCGGAACATAAATAATTTCATTCCTGATTACTTCATTGAATTAGAATCTGACATGAATATTAAACCCTATCAGCCATTGGCTTTTTTTGAAATCATTCGTGTTGAACACGAGATTCCGCTGATTAATAATCTGATCATAGTTGGTTACAAATATCTGGAAAGAATGTGTTGCCGTACCAATTTCCCAACCGAGCGAGAGATTTGGTTTTGGCTGTACAGCAATACTTTGCTTTGTAAGTAGTTGATCATATTCAATTATCAGCGATTGGGAACCGAATAAATTTGCACGTGCTCCTGCTGAAAGTCCTATGTTAAGATTCTTATAACCTGCTGTAGAATCTATATTTTGAGGTACGGAATTGAAATATGCCAGCGAAGGAGCTATCTGAACCGAAAACATATTGTTTATTTTGCGGGCCACAATCAGTTGAGTGAAATAAGATAACCTGTGAATTTGCCTGAAGCTTTCGGCTGGTCCGAAATCTCCTGCCTGTTGTAAATTAACTACGATATTGCCATAATATGAAAGTGAAACAGGCATTTTATTATCTTCTGTCTGCCGCAGGATAAGATACTTCCACTGAATATCCTGAAGCTGATAATTCTTTGTTGTCCCGGCGCCGATCATTAACCTGTCGGTGATGCCATAATTAAGACCTATCCGTGTATTTGCCGAACCATAAATGCCAAAAAGATCATGATAATTTTCAATCGGGCTGAATCTATGACTTATTTCCAGTTCCAGACCGCCTTTATATGGTGTTTCAACTGTATTAATATCAATAAGAGTGGTCGTTCCAAAAGTAAACCGAACAGGTTTTGATGTTACCTGTTTCAGAGTATCTTCCTGCGCGAACAAAGGAGAAATGAATAACGATAAAGTTAAAAAGATAAAAAAGTTTTTCATGTTATTTAGTTTTAACAGGTTAAGATATTTCTAATTATTATGGGCTCCCTGGTTGATCCAGTAGAGAACTTCAAGTTTGTCTGCTGCGGTTGACCTTGGAATATGGGCAGAATTAGTGGTCATTTGATGATACAGTATGCTTGTCGCTCCGGGAGGAGTAATATAGCCCCCACTGCTAAGCGATGTATAAGATTTACCACTCCTGAGGTCAGGGAATTGAGTCTTTCCATTATGACAAGTGATACAAATGGAGTTGAATATTGGCTGAATATCTGTTTGAAAGTGCCAGGTTTGATTCGGGTCAACAGAAGGTGGAGAATATGAATACTTTTCACACGAAGAAAATCCTTCTACTGCCGCAATCAGAACTAATGCAGTTAGTATCTGTCTGATCCTGTTTAATTTCTGATTCATGTTTTTGATATTGTTAATTCGTTCACAAAGATATCTGATTATCCTGATTAATAGTTTTTTATCAGCAACAAATTTGATGCTTACACATGCTCTTTATCATGTCCAAAATTGATCTTTATCACTCACTCTGATGATATTTATTTTGCCTGAATTTACAAAAAGGATGGTGTAATGAGTGTAGAATAAAAAAAGGCTTCCTAAAAAGCCTTTTCCCCAATCTTCATTAATACATATTTCAGAACTTATAAGCATTATCTTCAATAAGTTTATCAGCGATACGGCGCCTTGCATCTTTAACATTTACACATTCTACCCGTGAAAGATTTTCAATTGCCTTAATAAGTATCGGGCAGTTTTCCGGTGTTGAGAATGAGCCGATTGCATCAAAAGCCGATTTTCTGATGATGCTGGCTGTGTCAGACACATTAACGTCAAGCATATCTTTATAAAGTGATACATTCCCTTTCAGTGTTGACATTTTTTCAACTCTTAGAGCAAGTGATTCAGAGACATATGTTTCCATAATCATTTCAGCTATATTGTTGAGAACCTCCTGTTCTTTTATCAGGTCCTTATCAAATCGTTTTGTTGCACCGTGAATACAAATCAGGATAGCCTTTTTGAAGTTCTTGATATATCTTGTTTTTTCCTGAAAATAACTTTCACCTGCTTTTTTACTATCGGTAATAATACTTATACCTGAGTAGAGTTTCTCGGCTTCTCCGAACAGGTCAAATTCACCTTTCATTGCACGTTTCAAAGCTGTATCAACAACAAGCAGGCGGTTTATTTCATTTGTACCTTCAAAAATTCTGTTGATCCTGGAATCACGATAACCTCTTTCCACTGCCATTTCAGCTGAGTATCCCATACCGCCGTGTATCTGAACTGCCTCATCAGAAACATAATCAAGCATCTCAGATCCCACCACTTTCAGAATTGCTGCCTCAACAGCATAGTGACTGATTGCTTCAATTGAAGCCCTGCCATAATCACCGCAATCAACTGTCAGTCTCTTCATCAGAATATCGATATCAAAACTTACTCTGTAAACAGCTGATTCTGAGGCAAAAAGACGAATAACCTGTTCAGCCATTTTGTGCTTTAATGCTCCAAATGTTGAAATTAAAACTCCAAACTGTTTTCTCTCGTTGGCATATTTAACCGAATCATTAATCGCTTTTTTAGCAGCTCCAATGACATTAGCTCCAAGCTTAAGACGACCCATGTGAAGGATACTAAGAGCAATCCTGAACCCTTCTCCTCTTTTACCAAGCAGGTTTTCTACCGGCACTTTAACATCATTAAAGTAGATCTGGGCCGTTGAAGATCCTTTAATTCCCATTTTGTGCTCATCGGGACCCACAACTACACCCGGGTACTTACTTTCTACAATAAACGCACTAAGGACCCTGTCGGTATCAATTTTTGCAAATACCACCAGTGTATCTGCAAATCCGGCGTTTGTGATCCACATCTTCTGTCCGTTAAGGATATAGAATTTGCCGTCTTCACTTAATTTAGCATTAGTTTTCCCTGAGTTTGCATCGCTTCCGGCACCCGGTTCGGTAAGACAGTATGCTCCGATAAATTCACCGGAAGCCAGTTTTGTAACGTAACGCTCCCTTTGATCCTTGTTTCCATAGTACATGATTGGTAAGGTACCAATACCACAATGTGCCATATATGCTACGGAAAATGAATAGCCGGCACCTGTTGTTTCAGCCACAAGCATCTGTGTAATGAATGATTGTCCGAATCCGCCAAACTCTTCCGGAATTGATATTCCCATTAATCCAAGTTCACCTGACTTTTTAAGTATACTTTTCATCAGTTCCCTGTCACTCTTCTCAACTTTTTCCAGATTGGGATATACTTCAGTTTCAAGAAAGTCGCGGCATGTCTGAGCAATCATTTTTTGTTCTTCATTGAATTCCTCCGGAATGAAAATATCTTTCGATTCAACTTCGTTTACAAGAAATTCACCGCTTTTCAAAAGTTTATTGTTTTCCATCGTTTTCAGATAATTATTTGGACTAATCTATAATTCAAGTGATTGTACAATTAGTTCTGCAATGTCAAGATTTTTGATCACTTCTTCTCTGTTTTTATACTTAAGACCATCAGTCAGCATTGTCATACAAAACGGACAGGCAGTTGCAATTACCGTAGCATCAGTCTTAAGGGCATCTTCAGTTCTCTCTATAAAAATTTCCTTGTTGCCTTTTTCTGCCTCCTTAAACATTTGAGCACCACCGCCTCCACAACATAATGCGAAACTTTTGTTTCTGTGCATCTCAACCAGATTACCAGTCAGCTTTTTAAGTATAATTCGTGGTTCGTCATATATATCATTTGCTCTTCCGAGATAACATGGATCGTGATAAGTAATTGATATATTATTTAATGAAACAGAATCAATTTTTAAATTACCTTCTTCGATATTCCTGTTAAGAAACTGAAGGTAGTTAATAACTTCGTATTCACCGCCGAGATCAGGATATTCGTTCTTAAAGATGTTGAAACAATGCGGGCAAATGGTAATGATCCTTTTCACATCGTACATTCTGAATATCTCAATTAACCGCAGCGCCTGCATCTGAAAAAGCATTTCGTTGCCGGCACGTCTTGCAGGATCACCGTTGCAAGTCTCTTCTTTCCCAAGAACAGCATAACTGACATTCAGATACATGAGGATTTTCGCAAATGCCCTGACAACCTTTTTGTACCTGTCATCAAAAGCTCCTGCACAACCTACCCAGAATAGGTATTCAGGCTTTTCTCCTCGTGCAAAAAGGTCTGCCATAACAGGGACTTCAATTTTCCGGGTTTCCATTTTTTATCTTTTCTTTAAACTTTTAATTACACAGAGAGCCACAGAAGGTTCACAGAGGTACACAGAGGTTAATGAATATTTAGTTCCAGATCTTTTGCCCAAAGCAGCCTGTCCTCAGCTGAGTATTGCCACGGTGCACCGTTATTTTCTATATTATTGAAAACTGTTTTAAGTTCGCCCGGAGCAGATGCTTCCTCCATTACAAGATACCTGCGCATGTCTAAAATCAATATGGGATGGTTAATATTAATAGGGCACTCTTTTGCACAGGCATTGCATGTTGTGCAAGCCCAGAGCTCTTCCTCAGAAATATAATCCCTTAACAGAGACCGGTTGTCATTGAAATCTCTTCCGTTTTTAACCATTGCAGGACCCTTCTCTTTCATTCTTGCTCTCAGGTCCATCATGACTTTCCGGGGGGACAATTTCTTACCGGTGATATTTGCCGGACAGACGGAAGTGCACCTGCCGCATTCCGTACATGCTAATGAATCAAAATAGTTTTTCCATGAAGTATCTTCTGCGTCTTTCACTCCAAACCGTTCAGGAGGAACATCAGAAGCGGTTGCAGTGAAGACTGCATTCGCATCAAGCATGAGTTTTACTTCCCTTGTAATACTGTCCATATTCGGAAGCTTACCAAGCGGATCTAACCTTGATAGAAACACATTCGGTATTGACATGAACACGTGGAAATGCTTTGAATAGGGTAAAATGTTTGCAAATAGAAATATCAGAAGTATATGGGTCCACCATGATGCTTCATACATAAGTCTGAAACTTTCTGCATGACCACCCGTAATGAAACCTGCAATCACTGAGCTGACCGGGAAAAGGCCGACTGAAACATCGCCTGTAAGTGACTTATATTCAATATACCCGGTATTCATTGTAAGCAGCGAAATCATTAATAGCAGGATTATTGATAATGCAATATTTGCATCAATATGAGAAATCCTTTTCATTTCAATACCTTCAAATCTCTTTATATGGAAGAAAATTCTGCGGCTCATGAAAATAATTATTGAAATGGCAACCAGAAGCGCAAAGATATCGCCGGAAGCCATTATTATTTTATATACAGGTCCCAGGAACTGTAAAACCCTCTCTGTACCTGTAAGTCCGTCAATGACCATTCCTAGACTCCCGAAAATTATTACACAAAATCCCCAGAAGACCAGCGCATGAAATAATCCGATTATGGGTCTCCGGAAAATTTTTGTCTGACCAAAGGCAACTGTAAGCATGACTTTTATTCTCTTTCCGAAGTCCTTTACCTGGAATGCCGGTCTGGTAAATCTGAAAAACCTGATAATCCTGTTAATTGTGTAAGAAAATGTCCCTATTGTTATCAGGAGAATGGTTGTAAATACTATCTGTTTTGTCATAGTAAACCTATGTCTTTTTAACTTTTTTTATTGCTTCAACAAGTTTTGGAAGAACTTTCATAGCATCGCCAATTATACCATATTGGGCCACTTCAAAAATAGGAGCATTTTTATCGGTATTGATAGCAACAATATATTTCGATGAACTGATACCTGCAAGATGCTGTGTTGCACCTGAAATACCTGCAGCAATATAGAGGTTCGGGGCGATGATCTTACCCGTCTGTCCGGTATGTTCTTCGTGAGGTCTCCAACCTTCATCAGACACCGGACGTGAACATGCTGTTGCAGCTCCGAGTAAAGCAGCCAGTTCTACAAGCGGAGACCAGTTGTCGGGCGACTTCATACCCCTTCCGCCAGATACAACAATATCTGCATCTGTCAGAAGTATTTTACCTGATTGTTTCTGAACCTCCTTTACCACTGTTTTCAGCAATGACACATCCACGGGCGTATTCAGATTCTCAATCGTAGCATTATTGGTTGTTTCAATCAGATCGAAAGAATTCTGAGCCAGTGTGAGTATTTTTACATCGGATTTGATAACCAAATGAGCAAATGCATTCCCGGAATAAATCCTTTTATAAACAGTGAAAGGATTCAGATTCAAAGGAAGTCTGCTTACACCTGAACCGACACCGGCTTTCAGACGCACAGATAACCTGGGAGCAATTGCTTTCCCTGTATTATTATTCGATATTAAAATAACTGTGGCGTTTTCTTTCCAGGAGAGCTCAGAGATGACACTTGTATAAGCCTGACTATCAAGGGTTTTAAACTGATCATTATTAACATTAATGATCTTGTTTGCACCATAGTTCCCAAGCTTATTTAATTCGCCCTCATGAACCTTCCCGATTGATATTGCGGTTACTGTAGTACTTAGCATTTTTGCAACACCAGATGCATAAGAGACCAGTTCAAAAGAAAGTTTTTTAAATTTCCCATCCCAATTCTCGGTATATACTAATACTGACATATCGTAGTGATTTATTGTTTTTATCTAATTATCATATAACTTTTGCTTCATTCTGTAAAAGATCAATAAGCTGCGCCGGATTATCCGGATCAATATATTTACAGGCCGCACGTGCTGTCGGTTTTTCAAATACAACAATCTGGGTCAATGAATCAATTGCGACTGGTTCAACCAGTTTTACAGGTTTTGATCTCGCCATCATAATACCACGCATAGCTGCGATTCGGGGTTCTTTGGCAATACCCTTCTGGACAATAGCAACAAATGGAGCTGGTACTGTTACAACTTCTTTGCCTCCGTCTATTTCCCTGGTCATAACCGGCTGTCCGTTTTCAATTCTAATACCTGAAACAGCTGAAACTGAAGGAATCCCGAGAAATTCAGAGATCATCCCTCCTACTAAGGACCCGTTAAAATCGCTTGATTCAATACCGCACATGATGACATCAAACTGTTCTTTTTTAACCACTTTAGCAATCTGGGCTGCAACAAACCAGGCATCAGATGATTCTGCATTTACCCTGATTGCATCATCAGCGCCAATAGCCAGGGCTTTACGGATTGTTGGCTCCGATGTTGCGGGACCAACATGGATGACAGTAACAGATTTTATTCCACTTGCCGTATCCTCTTTAAGTTCAAGGGCACGCGTAAGAGACAATTCGTCCCATGGGTTAATAACCCACTGAATACCTGTAGTGTCAATTGAGGCATTTCCTTCGGCAAATTTAATCTTTGTCGTTGTGTCGGGAACATTACTGATACAAACCAGAATTTTCATCTAAACATTGATATTAGTTAATTAACTTATTCAGAATATTTATAGAATCAATATTGTATTTTTCAACCTTTGAGGCGGCAAATATAATAATTTATGCTTCACAATCAAATCACATAAATATCATTTCTTATGTATATTCGAAATAAAACATATTCATAACTGCCTATATTACTTATTATTAGACTGCCCTTCTATCAACGAAATTAATTACAGTCGAAAGCGATTTAACTAATAATCTGAAATCATATGACCGCTCCGGTTATTAATTTCTATTGCCAATATTTATTACCGATTTTCTTAACCCTTCCCCGACCCTTCCCTGCAGGCAGGCTTCGCTAAAATTGCCTGCCAGGCAATTTTTTTAACACTAGGCCCTCTCAAACAATAAGGGAAGGGCGAACATACTAATAAATAATTAGTTACTCACCTTCCCTTAGACTTAATGGAAGGGGTTGGGGGATGGGTTCTTAATATGTAGGAAAGGGTCAGGAAAATGAGAATGGTTCAGTGTTTTAGTAAAATCAAAGGGGAGGCATATCAGGGAATAAGGCATTGGCTATAATTCTAACCCAAAAATTGTCGGATATATATCAAATTATACCATTTTTAAATATAAATTCGCAGCGCCGGAAAAACACGACTTCATAAAATTTTTCAAATTGAACAAACAAGTAAAAACATATGTGGCAGTAGTGTTGTCAATGATCTTCTGGTCCTTTTCATTCATCTGGTTCAAGGTTGCAAACAAAACATTTCATCCCATCACTATTGTCTTTATAAGACTTTTGTTTTCAGCAATTCTCCTGACAGTTTATCTGAGTGTTACAAAGAATTATATGAAGATAATAAAAGGCGATTGGAAACTATTCCTTATGCTTTCTTTGTTTGAACCTTTTTTCTATTTTCTCGGCGAGAGTTTCGGACTAACTTATGTATCGGCAACTGTTTGTTCAGTACTGATTTCCACGATACCTGTTTTTGCTACTATAGCCTCATGGTTGATCTTTAAAGAGAAGCTGAAGCCAGTAAATTATGCAGGAATAATCTTATCTTTCATAGGAGTTCTTGTGTTTATACTTAACAGCGATGGAACTATTTCATTCAACATTAAAGGATTGGGGCTTCTTACTCTTGCAGTCTTTTCAGCTGTCGGTTATAACCTGACTCTTAGTCGTCTGGTTGGAATATATAGTCCGGTTTATATTGTAAATGCTCAGAATTTAATCGGAGCAGTTTTCTTTCTTCCCCTTTTTTTAATACTCGATTTTAAACATTTTATCAGTACTCCATTCACTTTTAGTATGTTCAAACCAATAATCGAGCTTTCTTTCTTTGCATCATGTGGCGCTTTCATTCTCTTCGCATACTCTGTCAGAAATATGGGAATTACTAAGGCAAATGTTTTTTCAAATTGTATTCCTGTTTTCACGGCACTCTTTTCTTTCATTTTAATAGGTGATAAGCTGACTGTTCAGAATATAATTGGGATGGCCATTGTGATTGCCGGTCTTTTTATGTCACAGATTAATGGATTGAAAAAGAGCATAGGTGAAGCGCTTACACTTACCGGGAAAACTGCCTGATCTTCTCCAGATGCATATATCCTATTCATTAATACTAATTTACATAACCACTCCGTTTAGATAAATCATACTATATTTGGTGTGTATTGACAGTTATGAAAAAAAAGGTCCTGAGTTTTCTCTTCTTCATTATTATTTTTTTACCTTCTTTCTCACAAACCGGAGGGGATAATGTTTATGAATTCTTAAACCTCACACATTCCGGACTTGTTGCATCACTTGGCGGTACAAATGTTTCCTTACAGGGAAACAATCTTAATCTTGCATATCACAATCCGGCTCTTCTTAATTCCGGCATGAATAATAGTCTGGCATTAAATTATGTAAATTATTTTGCCGGTATCAATTATGGGCTTGCCATTTATTCAAGATCATATCCGGGGACAGGAAACTTTGCTTTAGGTTTAACCTACCTGAATTATGGTTCTTTTACCGAAACTGATGCTTCCGGAATAATAACAGGCGATTTTACAGCCGCTGAATATGCATTTTCTATGATTTACTCGCGTGAAATTGATTCGCTTTTCACAGTAGGTGTTAACTTCAAACCCGTATTGTCACATCTTGAGAAATATACTTCATTCGGATTCGCATTTGATTTGGGTGCCTCATGGCACACTAAAAGCAATCTTTTTTCAGCAGGTATGGTAATTAAAAATGCAGGTTATCAGGTTACTACATATGCCGGCGAACCACATGAAAAATTACCTTTTGAGATACAGGCCGGTATTTCACAAAGGCTGGCCCATGCTCCTTTTCGTTTCTCATTGACCCTGAGACATCTTGAAAAATTTGATCTTACTTATCAATATAATGATACTGTTTCAGCAGGAAATAATACTAAGTTATCATCTGACTTTATGGAGAATATCATGAGACATGTCATTCTGGGGGTTGAATTGATCCCTCATAAAAACTTCTATTTCAGTGCCGGGTACAACTATCAGAGAAGAAGAGAGTTGCAGGTAGATTCAAAAGTTTCAACAGTTGGATTTTCGTGGGGGTTCGGAATAAATACATCAATGATGAATATTGAGTTCGGAAGGGCAACATATCATCTGGCAGGATCTTCAAGTAGTATCTCCTTAATTTTAGAACCGGATCTTTTTTATAAAAAGTATCGGAATTAAACATTTCTTGTTAAATAATGGTTTATTTATAACCTTTGTGACATCTTTGCACGGAGCGCAGAACACAGGGCACAGAGTAAAGAGCAAGGTGCATAGAGCACACCCTGAGCCCTGGGCAATGAAAATAGTAAGAAAAACAAGGGTAAGAAGACATGTATGGAGAAAAGACTAATTATAGCAATTGACGGTTATTCTTCGTGTGGAAAGAGCACATTTGCCAGATTAATTGCTAAAGAACTGAATTACATTTTTATTGATAGCGGAGCGATGTACCGTGCAGTGACACTCTATTGCATGAGGAAAAGTTTTATTAGTAATGTGGGGTTGAATACACCGGGAATTCTCTCGGAACTTAAGGATATTCACATAGATTTTGTTTTTAATCCTGACATTAACGAATATGAGACTTTCCTAAACTCCGAGAATGTTGAAAAGGAGATAAGAAATATGGTAGTTACAGCTCATGTAAGCAGGATAAGTCAGATACCTGAAGTACGGGCCCGATTGGTTGAGTTGCAAAGGCAGATAGGTGTTACCAAAGGAATTGTAATGGATGGCAGGGATATTGGTACAGTTGTTTTTCCGGATGCGGATATAAAAATCTTCATGACAGCCTCAGTCGATATCAGGGCTAAAAGAAGATATGATGAGTTGAAAGGGAAAGGTATAGTCATTGATTTTGAAGAGATTAAAAGAACTATAATAGCTCGCGATATTGCTGATGAAAACAGGGATATAAGTCCGCTCAGAAGAGCTGAAGACGCTGTTATTCTCGATAACAGCAGAATGACAGTAGAAGAACAGATGTCATGGGTAAAAAAGATCATCGAAAAGAAGAGAGATGGTTGTTGAAATTGATAAACAGTCGGGGTTCTGTTTTGGTGTTCAAAATGCTGTTGAGATAACAGAAAAAGCTCTTTCAAAAGGGGAAAAGGTTTTTTCACTTGGCCCGATCGTTCATAATGATAAGGAAGTTGATCGCCTTTCATCTCTTGGTCTGGTATCAATAGATCACGAAGAGTTCAGAAACCTGAAGGATTGTAAAGTCCTTATCAGGGCTCATGGAGAACCTCCTGAAACATATTTAATTGCTGAAAAAAACAACATTACAATAATTGAGGCTACATGTCCTATTGTAAAAAAGTTGCAATCAAAAATCAGGGAGACCTGGATTAAAACCAAGGAAGGTGAAGGACAAGTCGTAATATTTGGCAAGCCAGGTCATGCTGAAGTGGTCGGATTGCTTGGCCAGATAAATAATGAAGGGATTCTTGTCTCCGGGCCTGATGATTTCGGGAAGATTGATATTTCTAAGCCAGTATATCTTTTTGCTCAAACAACAATGAGTGTAAAAGAATACAGTAACCTTACAGATACTCTGCGTTCAAAAATGGAAGAAAACGGGATATTGGATCCGGATAAAAGCCTGATAATAAATAAAACAATCTGTGGTCAGGTCTCAAACCGGGAGCCACATCTTAAGGCGTTTGCTAAAAAACACGATACCATAATTTTTGTCAGCGGCCGGGAAAGTTCCAATGGTAAAATGCTCTATTCTGTATGTAAAAATGTGAATCCGGATACACATTTTGTTTCTGCTCATGAAGAACTTGAAAAATCATGGTTCAAAGGTAAAAATTCAGTAGGGATCTGTGGCGCAACTTCCACACCAAAATGGCTCATCGAAAACATACGGGATATCATTTCAAATATCTGACTATTGGAAAGTTCCTTCATTTGTATGGCTGAAAAAATTGTTTTACCTTTGATGCCTTATTTTACAAATATTATTTATGGGAAGAATTAAAAGAATCGGGGTGCTGACATCAGGAGGAGATGCCCCGGGAATGAATGCAGCTATCCGTGGTGTAGTAAGGACCGCCGTTTATAATGGACTGGATGTAATCGGAATTCGTCAAGGCTACCAGGGTATGATAGATGCAAACTTTATACCTCTTCAGTCTTCTAGTGTAAGCGATATTATACAGAGAGGTGGAACAATACTGAAAACTGCCAGATGTGAGGAATTCAAATCTCCTGAAGGCAGACTCAAAGCATATAATAACCTGAAGGAAGCTCAGATTGACGGAGTTGTGGTAATTGGCGGAGACGGATCATTTACCGGCGGTAGAATATTCAATGAAGAGTATGATATACCTTTTGTCGGGATACCAGGAACAATTGATAATGATATTTATGGTACTGACTATACGATTGGTTACGATACTGCTCTGAATACCGTTGTAGAAGCTGTTGATAAGATAAGGGATACAGCCAGTGCTCATAACAGGATGTTTTTTGTTGAAGTGATGGGCGCAGAAGCCGGGTTCATAGCTCTTTATAGCGGAATTGCTACGGGGGCTGAAGCAATCATCATACCCGAAATAAAGGGAGCAGAACAAGACATGAAAGCGATGATAGCAGCAGGCAACACGCGCAAGAAATCAAGCAATATTATTATTGTTGCAGAAGGCCACAAGGAAGGAGGCGCTTTTGCCATGGCCGAAAAAGTGAAAGATGATTTTAAAGAATATGATGTCAGAGTATCAGTGCTGGGACATCTTCAGCGTGGAGGATCTCCTTCAGCAATTGACAGGGTCAATGCAAGCCGCCTGGGACATGCTGCAGTTGAAGCCCTTATCGATGACCAGAAAAGTGTAATGGTTGGAATAATGAGTGGCGAGATAACACTTGTTCCATTCCGCAGAGCAGTAAAACTTCATAAAGATGTTAACCACGACCTTGTGGATTTAGCGAAGATATTGTCGGTATAGAAAAATTCATTGTATGTCTGCATCAAAAGTTTATTTCACCAACCTCAGGGCAAAACCATCACAAAACCTCTTAAAAAAGCTTGATACACTTATTGTTAAAGCCGGAATCGATAAAATTGATTTCCAAAAAAAAATAGTAGCAATAAAATTGCATTTCGGAGAACCAGGAAACCTGGCCTACCTGAGGCCTAACTATGCTGCCCGGATAGTAAAGTTCTTAAAAGCGAAAGAGGCTATACCGTTTCTGACTGATTGCAATACCCTTTATTATGGAAGGCGTTCAAATGCTCCCATGCATCTTGAGGCAGCTTTTGAGAATGGATATAATCCACTGGTTACCAATTGTCCGGTTATAATCGGTGATGGAATTAAAGGAACAGATTACCGTGAAATTGAATTAAACCTTGAATACTGCGACATCGCAAAGATTGGAAGTGCAATAGCCGATTCAGATGTAATTATTTCAATGACCCATTTCAAAGGGCATGAATTGACAGGATTTGGCGGAGCTCTGAAGAATCTTGGAATGGGTTGTGCATCAGTTGGCGGTAAGCTATTTCTCCATTCAGGTTCTTCGCCTGAAATTTTTGAAGAGAATTGTACAGGATGCAGGGTGTGCGAGAAATATTGTGCCCATGATGCCATTGAAGTTGGTAACGACAAGATAGCACATATTGATTATGTTAAATGCGTTGGTTGTGGACAGTGTGTTGCTGTATGTCAGTATGATTCTGCAAGAGTTGTCTGGCAAAATTCATCTGAAACAGTCTGTAAAAGAGTTGCTGAATATTCTTTAGCTGTTGTTAAGGATAAACCCTCATTCCATATTAATTTTATAATGAATGTCTCACCCAATTGTGATTGTTGGGGTTTTAATGATTATCCATTGGTACCTGACCTTGGAATAGCTGCATCATTCGATCCTGTTGCACTTGATCAGGTATGTGCCGATATGGTCAAATCAGCACCTGCACTGCCGGGGAGCAGGATTTGCGATGATCATAAAGAAAACAATATGACTGGTGAAGATAAATTCAAAAAGGCACATCCGGACACATTCTGGCAAGCCGGTCTTGAGCATGCCGTAAAGATAGGGCTTGGAAATACAGAGTATGAATTGATAACCGTTTAATAATTAAGAAGTTAAACTAATTACCACTAAGACACAATGACTCCAAGGTACGTTAGAGCTTAGCTATAAATATTAATTCTTAGTGAAACTTTGTGCCTTATTGCCTTGGTGGCAAAAAAAATACCACCGGAAATAACTTAAAGACTTCATGAATGCTAAAGTAAGTATAGCCCGTCTTTCAATAATATCCAATACTTTGCTGATTTTAATCAAGTTGGCAGTTGGACTGATCAGCGGGTCGGTAAGTATAATATCTGAAGCAATCCATTCTTCAATGGATCTGATTGCTGCTATAATTTCTTTCCTGTCGGTCAGGGTTTCGGATAATCCTCCTGATTCGAGACATCCTTACGGACATGGAAAGATTGAAAATATTTCAGGAGTGATTGAAGCCCTGCTTATTTTTATTGCTGCTGTCTGGATTATTATCGAAGCTGCCAGAAAACTCTTTGGCGGGAAAATTGAACTCGATTCTATCCTCCTGGGTTCAACAGTAATGCTCATCTCAGCAATTGTCAATACTATTGTTTCAAGAAGACTATATAAGGTAGCACGCTTAACAAACTCAGTGGCGCTGGAAGCTGATGCCCTTCATCTTAAAACTGACATTTTCACTTCACTGGGAGTTGCAATAGGTCTTGGTCTGATTATGGTTACAGGAATTAACTGGTTAGATCCTGTAATCGCAATTCTTGTTGCCATGTTTATAATAAAAGAAGCATATCATCTTCTGAGGAGGGCCTTCACTCCTCTTCTCGATGCAGCATGGAGCGATAGTGAGATTGACGAGCTTGAGAAAACATTAAGCCGGCTAGGGGTGAGTTATCATAATCTCAGGACGAGAGTTGCCGGAAACTACCGTTTTGTAGATATTCATATTCAGATTCCTGAAGATGTGTCAGTTGGAAATGCCCACAAATACTGTGACAAAATAGAAAATGAGCTTACCGGCAACTATGAAAATCTGACTGTGACAATTCACGTGGAACCAAGCTAAAGAACATCATTTGTTTTCTTCCTGTACATTCCTGCCACAGAATTCCTGTCATTTTCACACTCTTTTATTACTGGTATAAGATCTTTACCATCCAGCTTGAATTTTTCAGGGATGTATCTTGTATCTTTATATCATAATTTTTTCCAACTGTAGAATATTTTAAAACTTTGATTATGTCACTTACCAAGAAAATTTCCAGCGATCTTATAACGGCAATGAAAGCAAAGGATAAAGTTGTCCTTGAAGCAATAAGGGCTGCAAAAACAGCATTTACCCTTGCCCGTACCGAGAAAAGCGGGGATACTGTGCTGAGCGCTGAAGAGGAATTGAAAATCATTCAGAAGTTGGTTAAGCAAAGAAGGGAATCGGCGGCCATTTATAAGGAGCAAAACAGACCGGATTTATATGAGAAAGAGATTACTGAAGCAGAGGTTCTTGAGAAATATCTGCCTGCTAAAATGGGTGATGAAGAGCTATTGAATATTATTAAAGGGATTATTGCCCGAGTAGGTTCGAAATCCCAGGCGGATATGGGCAAAGTTATGGGTGTTGCTGCAAAAGAGCTGGCAGGAAAGGCCGATGGAAAAGAGATATCAGATAAAGTGAAACAATTGCTCGGTTCATAGAGCATCTCTCGATATACCGCTTTGTCTGTGCAAGGTAGCTTCTAACGAAAGCAGGTAAGGAGTAAATGACATTCAGGCAGCCAGGTTATATAGTCAATATTTTTTCTCCGGATTTAATATAATCAGTCAATGGTTCACCCATATATCTCACACTAATTCCAAGTTTTGTTAATTTATCTGTAACTTCAAAATTGTCGGAGCATTCTTTACAGGCTTCAATCCGAACACCTTGATTAATCATTTCGATTATCTCGGTTTGTACCTGGGCATCAGATGCAACTAATTTTGCAGAGGCTCCCCATATAATCACATTAACATTTTGCCACCAATTATTGATTTTAGAGTTAATAGCGTACATCGCTAACATATTAATTACGGTATCTTTATTGTCAGTTGTCCAAAGAATATTTAATTTATCCATAGTCTGGTTCTATTATATTATTCTATTGAAATTTTATGCCCTTTGTCTTCGAGTGCTTTTATTGCATTATTTAATTCTTTTTGTTTAACTAATATATAGTCAGTATCGTAAGTCGATATTGTAAAAATAGAAATTTTTTTCTCTTTGAGAATTTCAGATATATCAGCTATTATCCCAATGAAAGAAAGATCCAAAGGTCCAACAGTTTTAAAAATTCTCCAGTCTTTACTACAGATAATATCTTCTGCAATAAAATCAGTTTGGGTAGTAATTACAGATAACTCATCTTTTGTTTTAGTTATTGAGTAAAAATCAGACAAATAAATCCAGTCAGGCAAAACACAATCAATCTGAAATTTATAAATTGAATATTTCTTTGCTAATACTATTAAATTCATTGTCATCGATATATTTTTGGCTAAGTTACTATTTCCCAATTATTTCAAGCGCATACCTTATTTCTGCATTGGGGTCAAATTTATATTCTAACAACTTACGGTAAGTGATTAAATAATCCGGGATTTAAACTCCATTTTTAATTTTATCGGAAAATGAAGTATAGTATTTGCATGCAACCCATCCGTTTAACCCGGTATTATCTAACTTATAATTTAATATCCAGCCTGCATTGTTTCCCGCCTGACTTGAAGGTGTCCCGATTAATACTGCCCCCATCTCATGCAGCATTTTCATCATTGTAAAAAATTTTGCCCCATTTAGCTGATACTCATTTTCAAGTCCAACCAATTCAAAGTTTTCACGGAAACCGCCCATACCGTCAACTTTTAAAATCGCAATTTTAGGATTGTTTTCTAAAAAGCCATAATTAAATTCGCATTTTTCTGTAGAGGGTAAATTAATTTTTGTCTTGGTTGATATCAGAGGATTGTTCATTTGAAGAATAGTACTTAGCCCAATTTCTTTTTCTTCACCAGATGGTAATTTCAATTTAACAGTGATGCTATCATTATTTTGCCATTCCGGTATCAAATCCTGTAATTGTTCTTTATACCATAAATAGTCTTTCCCTTCCAAAAGTGTCAATCCTCCGTATTCGTTATCGACACCTCTTAAACTGATTACCCGTGTATAAATATCCTGAAATGAAATGTTTTAAACTGATAATAATATTGAGCCAATCAAATATTCATTTTTTGGATCTGTTACACCAGCTACATAAAGAGAATGCTCAATTATTTTAAATAGAAGAGGGATTCCCCCGGGTTGTTTATCATTCCTTTCATAAGAGACATGAATTCTTGTATGTCCATCACCTACAGATGCTACGAAAGGGAGTAATAATTTTTGAAATTTGCTCTTTGTCATTCCGGAATCAGGAATAGAAATCATAAGTTTATGAAGTCTCTCATGGAAAGCTATCTTTCCTCCGCCTCTAATGTATGGATCTGGATGAGATGTTTCTAAAATATCCGACAACTGCCTTATATCTTGAATAAGTAAGTCTTTGCTAATTCTTTGTGAATAAATAACACCAATAAAACTGCAAAATAGTAGTGTTATTAAAAAGCTTTTGGGTTTCATATTTCCCCTTTTTAAATAATGGACAACCTTTTTTTATTTCATTAGTTTGTGTTTTATCAAAAATTCATCAACAAAAGTGAATATATCATCATTGTACATTCTTGCATGTTTCTTGCATGTTTCATCGAAGAAGTGGCCTTTTCCTTCAAATCTTATCAAGTCCATATGATTTCCGGCTTTTTTTGTATTATAAAGAAATTGTTCATCTGTCCAGTAAGGAACAATATCATCCTCCGTTCCATGAAATACTAACATAGGCGGCAGCCCTCCTTTAATGTTGTGAAACGGGTCAATGTTCAATATTTCAGATCTGCGATGAATAATTAGCTATTGAACCAGGAATCTTCTGTAACATTATAACATGCAGACCACAAAATAATTGCGTTGGGTTTTGAAGAAATATTAAAAATGCCGTTCAGATTATGTAGTCATGAATTTCCAAACGGCATTGGTCAACTAAAACCCTATTTTCCGGCTTTTTTCACATAAATATTCCCCTGCATGTTTTTCATAAGCATCTCAGGGCCACCGCCATTGATCTTCCCATAAACCCAGTCATCTTTTTTGATTTTATACAATCCGGGTTCAGTAGTCTTATCTATTTTGGCCGGAGTTTTATCAATATCTACATCGAAATCGCTGAATACATCTCCATTATCTGACTTTAATTTCAGATTGGCTTTTGTATCTGCCGGAAGAGTAACATTGACGTCGCCATTAAGAGTTGAGAATGCCATCGGGGCTTTCGGATCAACAGTTTTAAAAGTCACATTTACATCTCCGTTCACTGTATTGGCAACTACTGATCCTGAAATATTGGTAAGGGTGATCTTGTCATTCACATTATTCACTTCCAGTTCACCACGTACATTTTCAACTGCTACCTCACCATCGTTTACCGTACCTAATTTAAGCTTCACATCCTGTGGAATTTTAAGGTCAAGATCAACAGCCCTGTTGGGATTGCCTGTATTCACTGTGACAGTATTATCGGCCTCCTTCGCAGTGATTTCAAAGCCGCCGGGTGTCGAAATACGTTTCATACCGTTTTCAGATGTTTTCGATCCTTCCTCGTTGTCGCCCGTCCTGGGAGAAGCATTGATTACGATGTCTTTCCCGTCATAGCCGGTAACCTTAATTGATCCTGTTACCAGATGCACTTTTAAGGAGTATGGTTTCCCGGGGCTGCTTAATGGCACAGTTAATGTTTCAGTTGAACCCGATTGTGCTAGAGATTTTGTTGCGATCATAAGGCTTAGTAATACCAGGCCCGCAATTTTCATGTTTTTCATAATTGTATGGATTAAGATTGTTTTTTAATATAGACGTTCCCGTTAAGCGTTTCGAATTTAAATATCTTACCTCCCTTGCCAAAACGGACGGAAGTAATTGCGTTGAGTTTGTAGACTATCCCATCACCTTTCTTTTCCTGGACTTTCGTAACCGTAGCCGGCAATCGTTCCACCTCTTGAAAATCAGTATAGAAATCCCCGTTCATGCTTTTAAACTGAAGATCTGCTGAAAGACCTGGCTGATAGCTTACACGGATATTACCGTTAATTGTGTAGTAAGATGATTCTTCAGGAGGATTAGTCAGATAATTGACAGATACATCTCCATTTATGGTATGAGCATAAGTTGTTCCTTTTGCATTTTTAACTGATATTTCTTCGTTCACATTATTTATATTCAGTGTTCCGCTGACATTATTTACCGTGATAATCCCATCATTTACAGTTGAGATATGAAGGTTCATGCCGAATGGCACTTTAACCGTAAAATCAACATTATAATCATAATCGATTTCACGACGGTCATCATTATATTGCCAACGTCTGCGCGGACGCGAATCATATGGCTCTGCTATATAGGCCATTATGGTATCTGTTCTTTCGTCGAAAGCAAGTCTGAATTCCTTCTTACCCGTTTCCAGAGTTTTATCATCATCTGCAGTAATGGTCTTATCCATTTCAAGCAAGACCTTATTTCCGGCATAACCTTCCACCTTTATAAAACCTGAAATATTATAAATGAACAGTGTACTTCCGGTAGCATCTTTGGAAAGATTAAATTCTTTTCTGATATGCTCTTTAAATTCCCGGGCATTTGCCTTCTGAATGGCGCATATGATTCCCAATCCCATTAAAAGGGTGATTATTTCTTTTTTCATAATCGGTTATGTAATAATTGTTTTTAGATCAATTTCTGAATGCTTTTTTCGATATTGAGTTTAACCATTTGATTAAGATCTTTTTTATTGAGCAGTTTCTGCAGGGATTGTACTGAGCTTTTTTCCCGTAATTTTACCATGACGTCTGCTATGGCTGATTGCATTAGTGGTGATTCCTGCAGACTTATACTCCGGACGAGGCCTTCACGAACCTGTGGTTTATCAGATAATTTAACAAGAGCTTCAAGGGCTGCCAATCTTACATTTACATTCGGGTCCACATTTAATGTTGTAAATAAAGCATCAATTACCTTTAGGTCAACATTGCTCATTTCATCGGTATAAGAAACAGCGCGTATACGCTCTGAGGCTGAAGGGTCCTGAAGGAGAGAAAACATCATTACTTGTTTCATTTCCAAAACCTGTGAAGCGAGCGAAGCAATCTGCCTGTTGTACGAAATTGTTGTTTGTGCCGGCTGATGCAATAAATATCCCATAATGAGCCCGATTACAATCAATACAAGACTAAATGCAAAACGAGGCTTTGCCTGCATGGACCAATGCTCGCGAAGCTTAATTATCAATTCGCCAATCGGATTTTTATTTACAATCAATCCTTCTTTGTAATTTGAGATTATAATAGCATTAAAGCCCGACCGCATTGCCTCTGAAGGCTCCGGCTGAGGGATTTCTCCCATGAGATCCCAAATTTTTTTAGTTGCCTCAAATTCTGTCCGGCAATCTGTGCAACGTGCCAGATGACTTTCGATCTCACTGCGTTGTACCTGATCAAGGGCATCAGTAAGAAGTAAGCCAAATTGTTCTCTGTAATCTTTGCATTCCATATTAATTTCTTTAATTCTCAATTTTTAAATAATTGCTTTTCAACTGGTTCAACGCACGATGTACTCTCACTTTTACTGCTCCTTCGGTTGTATTAAGTATCTGTGCTATTTCATTATACTTTAGCTCCTGGAAGCGACATAAGATCAGTAATTCCCGGTTTTCATCGCTTAAATTCCCCATAGCTGTTTGAAGGGTTTTTAATTCCTGTTCCTTTTCTAAATGTGCATCTGCATACTGCTCCCCTTCTGTTCTTTCTTCGAAATTCTTCAGGTCGGAATGAGAAGGGGTTCTTTTAACTTTTCTAAAATGATCATACATAGCATTTCTTGCTATATGATACATCCAGGTCTTAAATTCACCAAAGCCCATAAAGCCTTCAGGATACTTCAACATTCTTAAAAAAATATTCTGAACCATATCTTCACTTAACTCTTTCTGTCTGGTCATATTAAAAAGGAATCTGTATAACTGACGATGGTATCGTTCATAAAGCAGGCCCATTTTATCAATGTCACCATTTTTTACTTTCAGCATTAGCGCATTATCCGAGAGCGTATCCAAACTTTGATGTATTAATTTGATGCAATTTATACTGAAAACCGCTATAAAAGGAAAAGGTTACAGGGAATCGGTCAATTTTTAATAAAGATACTTTCTTAATGGCAACTCTGAGGAATCACGGAGGGTGTTGGAAAGTCGTTAAGTCTTGCTGTCTTGCTGTCTTATTTTCGTAGTGTTGATTTGCCTTTTATCTTTTACCTCTATTTCTTAACGGGATATCCGACTGTCTGGCCAAAAAGGACCCGTTGATCAGCGCTCAAATTTAATTTTGCCCTGAGACCGGGTTTATTGCAATTATGAAACCATGATGCCAGACCCTGGGAAGCAGCAAATAAATATACATTTGCAGCGATGAGTCCTGTATCGACAAAATAATATGACTTTTGAATTTCCGGGTCGAGCAAACCAGGTTCCTGGTAACCGGAAGTATTGGAAAGTTTATGCAAATCTGCAACGTAGATGAGACGAACAGGAGCCTTATTTCCAAAGTTCGCCTGACCCTTACCAATTGCCAGAGTACGCAGGTCGCCGGCAACAACCGGAATCAGCCGGTGATTAAATGCGTCATAAGAATAAGTACCTTCCTGAAAGGAAACATAGAGATCAATTTCCTGCGAATTGCTTGCGGTAGCTGCAGTTCTTCCCGGAATTCCAAATGGACCTTTTTTACGATTTACCCCACATGCTGCCCAGAGGAGATTTGAAAGCATCTGCAAAGGCAGCTTTTTATCACTTATCTCACGGATAGTCTTACGCTGTTTTAATGCTTTTAATACTGATCTTCTATTATCAATTTCAGGTTTCAAGAGTACAATCGGTTTCAAATTCTGTAAAGAAGCATTATCTTTAGATTCAGAAGCTTGCGCCGATACTTTTTTTATTCTTTTCTTAAGCATCAAATCCTTCTTTCTTTTTCAGGAATTGTTTATTAATAGAATTCTCATGCTAAAATATCCTTGAAGCCGGCTATTTATCAAAATTAATCCTTTTGAAATCAGCTAGTTTCATGGCCTCTTTCCTGTATATTTTACGGGTTTGTTTTTCGCCGTTGGCTTCACTAATGCGGCTCAGACCAAAATAAGCATAGGCAGCATATTCATTCCCATACTTACCAAATATTGAAATGTCACTGATCCCTTTATTATAATATTGTTGAGCCAGTTTATTATCATGATACTTCTTTTCCTGTACTATTCCCTTTAAAATTATAAACTGTGCCTGAAAATATTTATTTCCTTCTTCCTCTGGTGAAGCTGATATCAGTTTTTCAGCTTCGTCATATTTCTTCATGAGCAGAAGATTTCTTATATATGTGATAAGATAAAGTACATTACCAGGGTACTTTTCATTAAGAGTTTTGCAGTAATATGAACTCTCAGAGAGCTTATTCTCAAAATTTAAATAAATCAATGCAAGCAAAGAACATGATTCAGCTCTTAACACAACAGAATTTATGGCGGCTGTCTGCAATTCTTTTAATCCTGTTTCCATATCTCCATGTGGAAATAGAAGGGCCAGAGGTTTATACACCGGATATATTTTGGGATAGGCCTCACGGTAATATTTGTAAACTCCGGTAAAATAGTATAAATCCGTACAGACTGCGGCAAAATCAAAGGCACGCCTCAAATGTTTATAAGTACTTGTTGTAAGAGGAATAACCTCCATAATAAGATCATTATCATCATAAAACGTCAAAAGCATTCCCCTTGCACACAAATCAGCCAGCAAATATTCTGCCTTATAATCCGGATTATCATTCGTTTCCGATAGTCTGATGCATTGACGCATATCTTCTTCAAAGGAAACATGAGAAGAAGATGTATGAAGCATAGGATAATTCTCCCAGTACGTCATAATTCCTCTCAGAAGGAATACAATCGGATGTCCGGGATATGACCGGATGATCTTTGTGTAAACCTCACGGGCATTATTAAACTGCAGATTATAAATGTAATCAATATCATTCTTAACCAGGTTAAAAGCAGTCGTATCCTGAAGTAATTGAGCATTTACCGGGACTGAGCTTAGAAATAATGAAAGCCCCATCCATTTCATGATTATTTTGAACCTTCCGGTCATTGTTAAAGAAAATTTCTGGTATAAATTTATTAAAATCAAATCTAAATCGCAAGATCAGGGATCTGCGGTACTGCGGTCTCGCAGTCTTGCGGTCGTTTTGACTTTTGTATTTTGACTTTTTTTACAACGGCGTTATATGGATTCAAATCTCCCCTTCCCCCATTCTCCTCTGCGCCCACTCTTCCTCTCAAGCTTTTGTGCCTTTGTACTATTACACCATTGCACCTATGTACCATTCTTCCTATCTTTGTTTTCCTATTTCCCATGATATGTATCAGAAAGATTACATCCTCCGTATGATTGAGATGCTAGGTGACCTTATTGCCGGTATCCTGGGACTGATCAAAAAAGGTGAGTTTGAACATGCTGAAGAAAAACTTGAGAACCTCTATAACAAAATGCTTAAAGAGGATTCTGCCTTCTTCAGGGATATCCCTGAGAACGACCTGACAGACAGGCTGCTTCATCAGCATAATTATACCAATGGCCATCTGGAGGTATTGGCAGAGCTCTTCAATGCTGAGGCTGAGCTGTGCCTGGCACAGGGTAATAAACCCGGAAGTCTTGAGTATTCACACAGGTCATTGAGGCTGTTTGAGTTTATCGATGCGGAATACAGGGTCTTCTCCCGGGAGCGTATTTACAAGATGGAGGCAATACGGGAAAGAATAAGAACACTGGAAACCGTTTAGAGCTGAGCGTTCTGTGTTCAATAAGTCGCATCTTCATAAGTTTCTTTGTTGAAAAAGATTTTCTTCAGACTTAACTTAATCTTTAGAATTTAATTTTAACATTATCTCTCTAAAGCTTTCTAATCCCGCTTCCATGTTTTCAATAATTTCAGCTGCCAGAATATCAGGATCAGGCAGGTTGTCGAGATCGGCCAGTGATTTATCTTTTATCCAGGTTATATCAAGACTGGTTTTATCCCGACTGATAATTTCCTCATAAGTGAATTTTCTCCATTGCCCTTCCGGATTAGTATCTGAATTAAATGTCTCTTTTCGAAGTTGCCTGTTGACCGGATTATAAATTTTGATGAAATCTTTAAGGTCATCCATCTTAAGTGGATTTTTCTTAAGGGTGTGGTGAATATTTGTCCGGTAATCATAAATCCAGACTTCTCTGGTCCATGGCTCCCTGGAAGCCGGTTTGGCATCAAAAAATATGACATTCGCTTTCACACCCTGGGCATAAAATATTCCGGTCGGTAACCTCAGAATAGTATGCAGATCTGTGGTTTCCAGTATTTTTTTTCTTACGGTTTCTCCGGCGCCTCCCTCAAACAGAACATTATCAGGTACAACAACTGCTGCCTTCCCAGTAGTTTTCAGCATGGTACGTATATGTTGTACAAAATTTAATTGCTTGTTACTTGTTGTTGCCCAGAAATCCTGACGATTGTAAGTCAGGTCTTCTTTCTCTTGTTCCCCTTCCTCATTTGTGAATGTCATGCTGCTTTTCTTTCCGAAAGGGGGATTAGTAAGTACATAATCAAACCTCATCCCGTTATCGGCAACGAGGGAATCGTTTGGAGATATTACATTTTCACTTTCAATATCTCCAATGTTATGAAGAAAGAGGTTCATAAGACACAGTCTTCTTGTGTTGGCAACTATCTCGTTGCCGAAGAAGGTCTTGTATTTTAGGGATTGCTTTTGCTCAATGTTAAGTGAATGATTGGCGATCAGATTATCATATGATGCAAGGAAAAAGCCACCGGTTCCACAGGCAGGATCAGCAATGGTTTTTTCGGGTTGAAGGTTTAAACATTCTACCATCACTTTTATAAGTGCTCGCGGAGTAAAATATTGCCCGGCCCCGCTCTTGGTATCCTCGGCATTCTTCTCGAGAAGCCCCTCATAAATCTGACCCTTGATATCTGTTCCCATCGTGCTCCACCTCTCTTTATCTATCAGATCGATCAGTTTGAACAACTTGGCCGGATCCTGAATTTTATTCTGGCTCTTGGTAAAAACCTGACCAAGAATTCCTTTTTGCTGTGATAATTCCCTGAGTAATACTGAATAATGTAGCTCAAGAGCTGCACCCGTTTTTGAAGTCAAGCTTTCCCAGTTGTATTCTTTAGGAATAGGAAGTTTACGGTTATAAGGCGGCTTGCTGAATTCATCAGCAAGCTTAAGGAACAGCAGATAAGTCAGTTGTTCAAGATAATCGCCATAGCTTACACCATCATCGCGAAGGGTGTTGCAGAAATTCCAGACTTTGCTGATTATTGTGGATGTATTCATTTTATAATTTTTATTTTCTTTCGGAAGAATTTTTCAAACTTTTCCAGCTCCGGAGGAGCGGTACATTAATAGTAAATTTAGTTATAAAAATACCGAGCTCCGAAGGAGCGGGAAATTAATAGAAGAATTAATCATATCAATGTTGAGCTCCGGAGGAGCGATATCTTTAAATATCATCAAACAGATATTCGGTTTTATAGACTATATTATTATAATTAAGCAAATTAACATATTCCTCCTTGAAACTCTTCATCTTATGATGTTCTTCCTGGTTTTTAATATAATTGATTATTGTATCCAATTCGGCAGGATTACACGTGAAGGCTCCGAATCCATGTTGCCATTCAAAACGTCCTTGAACCCATCTCTGTTCGTTGATAAAACGGGATGAGTTGGCTTTTATATCTCTGATCAGATCAGATAAAGCTATAGCGGGTTTAATGCTCAACAGAAGGTGAATATGATCGGGCATGCCATTGATTATCATTAGTTTCTGATCATTATTAGTAACGATACCTGTTATATATCTGTATAGATCATCTTTCCATCGCAGGGAGATGATGTTTTCTCTGCCTCTGACGGCAAAGACTGTATGAATGAATAATTTTGTATATGTATCGGCCATGAGGTGTCGCTCCTCCGGAGCTCATAATATTTTATATATCAATAGTTCTATTAATATTTCGCTCCTCCGGAGCTAATTATAGTTCTCATCCGGTTTAACTAGTTTCCCTTCAAACGCCTGTTTAAGAATCGATTGCCGTAGCGATTCGGATTGTTGCAGGCAGTTTTCAATTGTCTCCTCCATCTTATCGCAGACTGAAAAACGGGTTTCGATCTCAGAAATAATATGTTGTTGTTCTTCAATTGAAGGAATCAACATTTCAATTTCCTTGAAATCTTTGATCCCGACTAAATTTGGCATTGCAGTTCCTTGTGATTGATCAAAGATTTTCTTTTGAAAAAAAGCTGTCCTAAAGTGCTGGATAAAGTATTTGTTTAGGATAATATTATTTCTTAGGCGAATTCTTAGCAACGCCTGATTAATAATGCCTGCTTTCGCATCTTTTGGGATTTCACATATTCTCCCCAGGGTTACTCCAGAGCAACTTATAATTAAATCATTAGGAATTACTTTGAAATTTTTTAATTCATTGTATTTATCCTCATTAATAAAATACTTTCCTCTGTAAGGATCATTATTTATTGCATTTCCCTGTTCATAAACCTTATAACCAACCGGTACAAAAAAATCTTTCTTGATAGCGCTCCCAAAGGGTCCTCGTCTTAATCCCTCTTTATCGAGTGTGATGTCTTTCAATTTATAAGATTTCCATCCTACTGGCAATTCTTTTCCAGACAGGTCGTGGCCTTTCGTTAAAGTGAATCTACCCTCAAAAGCCCACTTTAAAACTGACTGTCGATAGGTTTTCAATTGCAGCTTTACCATTCCGAGTTGCTGTTTACCTTTACCCAACTCGCTGAATAACTCTTCGATCTTGGATACTATTTGTTGTTGCTCCAAGAGAGGGGGAAGTGGAACATTTATCTTTATGTAGTCAGGGAATTTGAGATTTCTAAGATTATTACTTCCTCCCTGGTATTTAATTATTTCTCCTGTAGAGTAGAAAAATCGTAAATAATAGTTTAAAAACTTTGAATCATTTTCTTTTAAAGGTCTAATAACTCGTAAAAAATTGGTGCAAATCTTGGGTATATCTTTCTCAAAACTCAAAGTTGCTTTATCAATTAAGACAGTTCTACCAACAGGCTGCTCTGGACCGCCTCCAGAAATCTCAACAAGAATATCTCCAACTTCGAGTTGTCTGGTAATGATTGATGATTTTTTAATTTTCCGAAGAGAAGCTGTCATACCTTTTGATATTTCCCAGTTCCGTATTTCGGAACCTCTTATGCAATAAGCCAATTCATATCCAGGGTCAGAGTAAGTTATTTCTTTTCCCCAATCACCACCAATAGCTAGTTGAATCAACTCCCTAAGACTTTTTATTTCCCAATGCTTTGGAATTGTATCTTTATCAATCATTATATTAAATTGAACTAACCTTTTGAGGTATTTCTGTGTATTGTTTCCCTTGAAGTAATTTTCCGTTTTTCTTTTTATTTGTGCCACCCCATTGTTTAAAATAAAAGGTAACATTTGCATTCCGACATTGATCTTTAATATCCAGGACCCATTCTTCTTTTACAGGGCGCGGTGTCCTGCCGCTTTCTCCACCAACAATAACCCAGTCAATATCTGCAAGATTCATACCGGAGATCTCAGTTAGTAATGGTTCGCAACTTAGGAATTTGATTTTTGCTCCGGTTTGTCTCAGTAAATCAATGCGTTTTGTAACGGTATTATCTTCAACCGTAACTCCCATCCAGATATTATGTGTCCATTCAAGATAACCTTCTTTATCATAATATAAGAGCAGATCAGCTCGCTTTGTAAGTATTTGAAAAACATGGTGAGGGTTCTCCTTCATTATCTTAAAGACATCTATTATATATTGTACAGGTATATCTTTATGGAAAAGATCGCTCATTGAGTTAACAAAGATCACTCTCGGTTTCTTCCATGTATAAGGTTCCTTTAGTGTTTCAGGATGCAAAGTCAGATTGAAACCATTCAGGTATTTCTCCTGTCCCATCGCCTGTAGCCTGCGGGTCATAACTTCGGCATAACAGTTCTTACAACCGGCAGAAATCTTTGTACAACCTGTTATCGGATTCCAGGTCGATTCGGTCCATTCTATTTTGGTTTTAGCCATATTTAAAAATCTAAAGATAGTTGTTGTTTAACTCTCTGCTGAACCTTAGTAAAGTAATCCTCCCCTCTGGTATGCTTTGAATAGAAAGAAAGATAATATAACGGAAGATTTTTTTCATTTGACCTTATCTGGTGCATATGTTTTTCAGGCTTGTATCCAAGTTTACACATTTGCGACTGATACTGATCTGCGAGAAATTTTACGAAATCTTTTCTATAAATACAACCATTCTGTTCAAATACCTCGCGCCAGCTTTCAAGCCCAAGATAATTTGCTATCCGCTGGTTTTCATCTTTCATATATTTCTCAAAATTCCTGTTAGCGTCCATGTGTAAAGCCTGTAGTATAAGAAAATCCATAAGGTTTTTACCGAGCTTTGCTATTGTAGAAAAACTTAGATCTAAAGAGAAAGGGTCAACGAAACAGAAAGGTAAAAGTGTGTTGCCTTTTTTGAAACCTGGAATTGATTTAAGAACAGCTTCTATGCTTTGATTGCTATCACCTAATAGTAGATCAAAGTTCAGATGATTATAATCTCTTTCAACTCTCTTTTTAAGAGCTTCAAAACGCACAGGGTCCTGTTCACATAAAATATATTTTGTGAAGGGATTAGGAACTGACATTGCAATAAGAGCCGAAGATTTATAGACTATCTTAGTTTCCTTTATCCTTGAATATCCGGCTCCGGCAAAAAGATCAATATAAATAAGTTGATCCCATTTTCTTTTCATACCTGAAGTAAAAATATCGCAATAACTTCCTGCAAGTTTGTATTTTTCAAGCGACCACGATCTTACTTCCGGAGTAAAAAGACCATCATCAGGTACTTTCATCAATGGGTCAAAATGGATAATATTTTGACTGGGTATCCTCATTTTAGTTTTTATATAAGTCGGAAATTATCTCCAGTACATTTTTATTATAAAGAGGTTGGTTTCCATAAGAGACCTTACCATCGTGAGCAAGCTTTCCCACAATAATAGCCGGATGAACTTCATATTTTTCAGCACACTCTTCAACCTTTGAAGTTGTCAGATAACCGATATAAGGTTCGAGAAACGAAATGATTTCATTGTGATTCAGATGCTTTGATGCAAGTTCATTTGCTTCATTCTCAAGTTTGTCGATTTGCCCGTTTTTCAGATCGTCAAGAATGAAAGGGGTTTTTTCATTCAGATGTTTTAAGATATGTGCTATTTCATGTGCAACCGTAAACCAGAAATTATCGATCCTGTGATACCTGCCGGTATAGACAATTACAGGATTTTCACCAGAATAAAATGCTGCGCCATCGAGATATGTTTTTAACAGGTGAGGGAGAACGAAGAAGATTACCCCGACCATGTTTAGTTCCTTAATAAAGATGTTTATACCATCAGGTTTAATTGTATACGAATGAAGATCGTCATATAATGCTATAAGTTTTTCAAGATTATATTTGCTAACCTTTTTTTCGGCAGCAACAATGCAGGCTTTCTGATACCAGGTTAGAGCATAAGAGGCATTGAATTGATTAAATGCCTCTGACTTTCTGGTAAGGCATGGTAACTGTTTATCCAAAACTGAAAAATCAAGCTTTTTCCAACCCCAAAATTCTAAAACCTGATTTTTTAAGTCATCTAAATCTCTAAAAGGATTCAACCACCCCTTTTTTACCATATCATTAACAGGCATCCTTTCATAAATAGTGCCTTTTAAATCTGCTGCAATTTCTTTTTCCGATCTTTCCTGTTCAAGCCATAACCTGTAGCCGGTATCGATGTTAATCCAGTATTGTGCCGATGTATCAAAAACCTCACCCAGTAATCTTGCAATTTCGAGAGTTATGGCCTGCTTGTTTTTGAGTATCTTGTTTAAATGTTTTTCTGATACTCCAATAACATCAGCCAGATCTTCCTGTATCCAATGACGTAAGTCCATCTGTTCCTGAATAAAATATCCCGCACCAAATTTCTTTGCTGCTCTTAGTTGTGTCGTCTGTACCATAATTCCTGATTGTTAATCTCCATAATGAGATGAGATCACTACAATGATGAATTCTCCAACTGTATTATCGATGTTTTTCCATTCAATTTCCATTTCGAGTCTGTACTTTCCTGTAAGCCTCATTGAATAACGCTTCTTAAATCCTCTTAGTTTTTCAAATTTGAGTCCACTGTCTTTCCAAAAATCATGGATACTGGTTGCTGATTCAATCTTCTGAACTGTTGCAAAGAATTTGTCAATTACGGTTTCAGGAAGCCTGAGTTTTTTTGAACTCCCTGTTTCGTAAAGTTTAATTAACTCTTTATCATTTATTTGGACATTCAATGATTAAATGTTTTACAAATATACACCTAATTGGTTAAAATGCAAATATATATTTTACCTGTCAGGTAAATATGTGATATAATATTCGAATTATGCAGCTAGCACCTCATTAAGTTCGGCTATGATTAATTCACAATCTTCTCCAAACAACTGCCACATCTTACCTTTTCCCCCGAATGCATTGAAAGGAGTATAATCGAGATCATCATACTCAATATGAATGCTTGTGGCAATATGATCTTTTATCATTCTCAGCCAACTCATTTGTGATTCACTGAATTTAAGTGTCCCGGCTTGTTTTTTAAATACCCACTCCCGGAAATTTTTATCAACTGTTTTGTCATAACTGGTAAGATCCTTGTCAATACCTGTTATTTTCCTGAGTAACGAGATAAGTGCGATCATTTCATTTTTTGGTGATCCTGTTACTTTTTCAATCTGGCTGTATGCCTGCCAGATATTCATAGGAGCCAGAAGAGGTTTATCTGAAATCAGATGATCAACAAGTTCCTTCATCATTTTGAAAGTAATCTCACGTCTTCTGAGCGGTTGATTATAAAATATCTGCAACGCAACAATTTCATTCTTATGAGTTTCGATCCAGCTTTTGAAACTTTCTACCAGCTCCGCAGCATTTGATTTATTGTCCTTATCCCATCCTGCAAAAATGATCTTGTCGCGGTTAATGTCATCGATTACCTGTTCATGTGCTTTTCTGACATTTTCAATGTAAGTATTGAGTTCACCAGTAAAGATCGAAGCGGCAGTTTCAATTAATTCATTATGTCTGCGGGTTAATTCATTCTCTTTATCAACTGGAGGAGAGGTGGCAAATTCCGATTCAACTTTTAACCTTACCCCTTCAATAATATCAGGATCATAAGCATTCAGAAGTTCTTTTATAGTCTGATTTATGGTTTTACCTTTGGCTTTCTCTGCAAAAAGATTTTTTTCTTTTTCTGTAATTTGTTTTTCAAGTCTTATTAGTCTGTTAGCAATCGATGAAAAAAGATCATCATCACGCACCCCCACTGCAATTGCGCCCAGCAAATCCTTCAGCGGAATTCCTGGTTTCTTTTCAAGAGGACGACTGTCGGTCTTCAGGCTTTTGGTAACACCAACAGAATCAACAATTACAAAATGGTCTTTCGTATATTTAGCTGAAGGGCTGACTTTCCTCAGATCATCTAGCGAGATTGTCCGGGTTCCCCGACCTTTCATCTGTTCAAAATAATTCCGGCTTTTCACATCTCGCATAAACAGAAGACATTCGAGAGGTTTCACATCGGTACCGGTAGCAATCATATCTACTGTAACTGCTATCCTCGGATGATAGGCGTTTCGAAATTGTGCAAGAACAGATTTGGTATCTTCTTCAGATTTATAAGTCAGCTTTTTACAAAACCTGTTCTCTTCGGCAAACTCCTCCCTGACTATTTGAATAATGTCATCCGCGTGTGAATCAGTCTTTGCAAAAATCAGAGTTTTAGGCACTTCAAATTCGCCATTTTCTGAGAATCTCTCAGGAAACATGTCGGGAAGATGATCTTTAAAGTTTTTGATAATTGTTCTGATCTGATTAGGATTAACAACTTCATCGTCAAGTTTCTTATTTGAATAGACCAGATCCTCATCCAGCTGATCCCAACGCTTTTTTCGGGTCAGTTTTTCACGATGGTCAACAAATTCTCCTTTCCAGATTTTTGAGCCCTTCTTAGTAATATCAGTTTCAATGAGGAAAATATTATAGCCGACATTAACCCCATCGACAACAGCCTGCTGGTGAGTGTATTCACTTACAATATTTTGTCTGAAATATCCGAATGTCCTGTTATCGGGTGTTGCAGTCAGTCCGACCTGGAAAGAATCGAAATATTCGAGAACCTGTTTCCAGAGGTTATAAATACTTCGGTGGCATTCATCAATAACCACAAAATCAAAAAACTCTACCGGCAGTTTTGCATTATAGACAACAGGAACCGGTTCGCGTTTTTGCCAACTAATTTCTCCCGGATTTGTTTCTTCAGCTTCTTCAGGAAGTTCCTCTCCTTTTAATATAGAGTATAATCGTTGTATAGTACTGATACAAACCTGGCTGTCAGAAGCTACGTAACTGCTTCTTAACCTCTGTACATTATAGAGTTCCGTGAACTTACGGTTGTCGTCTGTTGGCGTATAAGCCATAAATTCCTGTTCTGCCTGTTCACCCAGGTTACGTGTGTCGACAAGGAACAGTATCCGCCTGGCGCCACTGAATTTAAGTAGCCTGTAAATTGAGGTTATGGCTGTATATGTCTTGCCTGATCCGGTAGCCATCTGGATCAGAGCGCGAGGTCTGCTCTCTTTAAAAGATTTTTCCAGATTCCGGATCGCAACAATCTGGCAGTCTCTTAATCCTGTTGTTGTTAGTAACGGTAAGTCCAATAATCTTTTTCTGAGAGTCTTCTCTTTTTTATTCCACTCACGGAATGTTTCCGGTTTGTGAAAAGTAAAGGTTGGTCTCGATCGCGGTTTTGGATCGCGGTAATCTGTAAAACGAGTTAGTTCACCTGTACTTTCATATACAAAAGGTAGAGGATCATTATTCAGATATTTGAGTTTGCTTTCCGCGTAATCCCTGGATTGTTCTTCATAATCTGTAAGACGGAAACCTTCCTCTACTTTTTTTGCTTCAATTATTCCTACAGGTTGTTTATCGACGAAAAGTAAATAGTCAGCAGGTCCGGTATCCGTTTGGTATTCCCTTATAGCTATACCGATCCCGGCATTCAGATTAATCTCTTTCTTATTCTGAATTGTCCAACCACAGGCAATCAATTGCTTGTCAATATTATCACGAGCTATTTGTTCGGGGTTTTGGTTGGGCATTGTTTAATTCAGGTCTGTATTAATCCGTTAAATTAAGCAAAATCATTTATATTTTTAAACCTTTCCAATGTTATCTACCTGGGCATACTCCTGCTACGAAGGTTATATGATTTAATACGGAAAGTAAAGTGTTTGTTACCCGGGGATGGTTGGTTTACAGTTTGCGGTAGGCGTCTCACGACACACGACGCACGATGCAGGGTCTTGCGCTGCGTGCTGTCCTGCTCTCTTCTGTCGCTTGTCTTGAAGTCTTGGAGTCGTACAGTCTTATGATTATTTTGACTTTTGTATTTTGCATTTTATTACCCCGGAGTTAACTGAGCATCATGGAGTCAGATCACCTCTTCTCCTAATTTCCTCTTCGTCCTCGAAATAGTTACATTTTATTTTTAAGCGATAGCTTCCTGAGCGGTTTATTTACCTTAATAGTGGTAAAAACAACTGCAAGTGTCATAATACCACCGAAAACTACCGAAGGCACCAGACCCATTAATTTAGCAGTAACCCCCGATTCGAATGCACCTAACTCGTTCGATGATCCTATAAATATGCTGTTTACAGATGCAACCCGGCCGCGCATATCATCGGGTGTAAATAGCTGGAGAATGGTTCCTCTGATCACAACACTTATATTATCGAAAGCGCCACTTAGAATTAACAGCAAACCCGATAAAATGAAACTTGTAGAGAGTCCGAAACCAATCATACAAAGACCGAAACCAAGAACACAAATGAAAAGTATCTTCCCTGTTTCTCTCATAGGCGGACGGAACATTAGAACGAATGCCATAAGTGTAGCTCCTATGGCTGGACAGGCCCTGAGCAAACCCAGACCCTGGGGACCGACATGTAATATATCGGATGCAAATACAGGAAGCATCGCAACTGCTCCGCCAAACAGCACAGCAAACATATCGAGTGTAAAAGCTCCAAGCAATTCCGGTGTTTTAAAAACAAAACTGATGCCGCTTCGTATCCTGGTAAATACACCTTCGGTTGTTTCAACAACTTTGTGCCTGCCGACTTTTATAAGCATTATCATAAAGAACGACAAAGTATATAAACCTAATACCAGTGAATAGGCCGGCACTATTCCCCAAAAACCATAGACCAGTCCTCCGATTGCCGGTCCCATAACAGCTGCCACCTGCCAGTTAGCACTGTTCCAGGTAGCCGCATTTGCATATAAATTCCTCGGAACAAGCTGGCCCAATAGTGCAACCTGGGCAGGGCCTAATATTCCTCGTGCCAGTCCTGTTAAAAAGATAGTGACGAAAATTGGAATGATGCCGAATTTTTCGGAGAAATAAGTTGCATTTGCACTATAAATCAACAGAATCACCGAACCCAGAATAAGTAAAAGAGTGGTATAATTAATAATCTTACGCCGGTTCCATAAATCGATATAATGCCCGGCAAAGAGAGATATACTTACCTGCGGAATCACCTCAGTCAGGCCAATAAACCCCAGCCAGAGCACATTGTTGGATAAAGCGTATATCTGCCATCCTACAATAACCGACTGCATAAGGGTGGCCATTGTCATAAAAATTCGATAGAACAGATAAAAACGGAAATTTTTAACGCGTACTGCTGCAAAAGCTTCACCGGAAAACCAGTACTTCATATCAATTTATTTTCACAGGCAAAAGTAGCTATTTGATACAGAATTACGACTTAGAAATTATGAATTTGAGTGACGACCGGGTAGGAAGCGAAAGATTAGAAATTGACCCTTTGTCTGATTTCAGGAAGGAGTCTGAATAAGCACTTGTCCGCAGGAGCAACATTTACTTAACCACCACAACTTTTACACCTTTTTTTATACCATTTTCGTTAGTAGTATTTACGTTTATATTTTGTCATCCAATCACCCTCTATCCATGGATCTTCAGCTGGTTATTGTAATCACCGGTTTGTTCCCATCCGTAATCTTTTTTATTACTATTAAAACACTCTGTCGGAGTTCCTATAGGATTAAAACTCCTGGAGTCGAGTTCAATACCGTAAATTGGTTTACTATTCGAACATTCGTAATAAAGGTAAAGACGGCCATCTTCATCGAGAAATAAACAGGGATCGGTAAGCCCTCGTTACTTTGTGTGGCTCACTTGCCTGTTAAGATCTGGTTGCGCGTTTATAGGAGGCAGAAGATATTCTACTTCTGATGCGTTAACAGGATTGCCCTGCTGAATAATACCTTTGGTCTGCCGACAATTTCAAATCCTGCTTTTTTTATTCTGGCAGTCATCTCTTTAAATGCTGCTCCTGTAACATGTATCTTCGGTTCTATGATGTAAATTTTCCCGTCCGGTTTCAAAATTGCCTTCAATTCTTCAAAAAGTCTGTCATGATCCGGCACTTCATGAACCATCCAGAAAGCCAGAATGAAATCCGCTTTTTCAGTAAGGCCAATACTATTGATCTGGCATTTATGCAGCTCAACCAGTTGCTCTGACTCTGTACCTTTTATTTTGCGGTCTACTATATCAAGCATTCCCTCTTGTACATCTGCTGCAAAAACCTTCCCTGATTCATGAAGCAATTTTGCTATTTCAACAGTGAAAACACCAGGACCACAACCCAGATCAAGAACTGTCATTCCCTTGTTAATGTATGGCTTAAGTATTTTCTGAGGATTTTGTAACCATCTCCTGAAAAAATTATCAAGACTTCCGGCTAATCCTGCAGGACAAACGTATGGGTTCTTTTTGTTATTCATAATCGCTAATTAATTTGATATTATTCACAATAATTGTGTTGCTTGGTGCTTATTGTTTGTTGCTTTATTAAAGATAAGAAAACAATTAAAATTCCACTAAATAAACCAGATCTCCCCTCAAACAAAAAACCGGACAAAGCCGGTTCTTTCTCTAAGCCTGCTCAGGAGTTGCTATCTTTTCATCCTCACTGCAGGAATGTCTGTATTTATTATTAAATTTTCTTTTCCAACCTCTCCTGCCACGGTCATGTGAACCCGGGGCTACCCCGGTAAGAAGAATTTTCGAAAGAAGAAACAGCCCTGCTGTCTGCCAGAAGGTGAGTACCGGTCCGTGGAACAATAAGGGAATAAGCGAGTTCCATAGACACATTACGATATAAATTGTCAGGGTGATGAAACCTAATCCGAGTATACCAAATCCTACATACTTTAAAATTCTTAATGTTTTCATACTAGATATTTTTTAAAAGTTTATATAAATCAATTAATCTCCCCCTTAAGGCAAGGACAGCATATCGTTTCCGCGAGATGAGGGTATTGACTCCAATACCGGTTTTTTCAGATATATCTTTGAAACTCATATCCTCAAACTCGTTTGCCACGAATACATAACTTTGCTCTTCGGGTAGTTCTGAAAGAGTCTCTTCAATGGCTTCCCATATCATCTCCTTTATCTCATCATCTTCGTGTGTCGATCCAAGCGAAGGGAGTATCTCTTCGAGTGTTAATGGGCCTTCGTCATCATCATTTGCGTTTTCTTTGTAGTTGATGCTGATTGGTTTCTTTTTACGGAAGAGGTCGGTGATACGGTTATCGGCCACTTTATAGAGCCATGCTGTCAGGTTTTCAATCCTCCTGATGTCCCTGAAGCCGACGGTAAGCTGGTAGAAGACATCCTGCAGAATATCTTCAGCCTCTACCCTGTCGGAAATTCTGTTTCTTATATAGCCGAGCAGACGTTTCCGCTCGTCTTTATAGACAGCTCCAATTTTTTCTGACTCTTTAGGACTCATTTAAGAGGTTGTTTAGTTCCATAGACGAAAGAGGTGAGCAAATATTTTAAATATTTAACTTATTTTTTGAATTCGTTTATTAAAAGTTAAAAATAAAGATTAATAGTTAAAAGAGGTTGGCTTGTGATAAGCTGGGCGTAGTCCAAAAGTATTTTGCCTACGGACCGCTGATTATAGAACTTTTGCAAGTGGTATATAACCCCCTCTGTCCCGCCGAAGTGTTTGAAAAAATTTGTACAACCGGACTCTTTTATTTACTTTGCACGAATTAATCTACAATCTCAAATTAGATTTTTACTTTAATCATCCTTAATAATGTGCTGATGACAAACTTTTCACTCGATAAAAGCAAGATCAAAGTTCTACTGCTGGAAGGGATCCATGAGAATGCTATGCATTTCTTCAGGGAAAAAGGCTATACCGATGTTGAATGCCTGAATGGAGCTCTATCAGGTGATGAGCTGGAAAAAAAATTACAGAATATCCACATAATCGGGACCAGAAGCCGTACGGAACTTCGTAAAAGCCTGCTTTTCAATACTCCTAAACTGTTTGCTATAGGATGTTTCAGTATAGGTACAAATCAGGTGGATATCCATGATGCCAAAATGCTTGGCATACCTGTATTTAATGCCCCTTTCTCAAATACACGCTCAGTAGCGGAACTGGTTATAGCCGAGTGTATTATGCTTATGCGGGGTATTCCTGAAAAAAATGCCCTGGCTCACAGGAAAATATGGATGAAATCATTTAATAACTCGGTGGAAATAAGAGGTAAAACCCTTGGGATCATAGGTTACGGACATATAGGTTCACAGGTTTCCATCCTTGCCGAAAGCCTTGGTATGAGAATTATCTATTATGATATTGAAAAGAAACTCAGTCTGGGTAATTCGAAACATGTAGCAAGTTTGAATGACCTGTTAAAGATCTCTGATACAATAACTATTCATGTTCCTCTAACAGAATTAACAAAGAATATGATCTCAAAGGACCAGATTGCTATCATGAAAAAGGGAGCATGCCTGATCAATGCATCTCGCGGAGATGTTGTTGATTATAAGGCTGTTGCTGATGGACTCAGGTCGAAACACCTGGCCGGAGTAGCCGCTGATGTTTTTCCGGTGGAACCGGCCTCAAATGATAAACCATTCGAAAATGATCTCCAGGATTTTAATAATGTAATACTTACACCTCACATTGCCGGCAGTACTCAGGAAGCACTGGCCAATATCGGACTTGAAGTAGCTGAAAAACTCGTAAGATACAGTGATACAGGTTCAACAATCGGGGCTGTAAACTTCGTTGAGATTGCTCTTCAGCCTAACGCCGCCAAACAACGCTTTTTACATATTCATAAGAATGTTCCTGGTGTTCTGCGCGAATTAAACCAGTATTTTTCGTCAAGGGGTATCAATATTTCAGCCGAATACCTGCAGACTGACCCTGACATAGGTTATGTTATTATGGAAACTGACAGTGACCTTGATCCTTCAGTTCTTAAGGACCTGAAGAATATCCCATACACAATACGGGTAAGGATTTTATATTAGAGTATTTGTTCATTTGACTTCGTCGAGCTCGTCCCCCTAAAGCGTTCCTCGGTTCTTTGTATCAAGACAAAGAAAGTAACATGATTATCTTCCCCCATGTGGGCAATACATTCTTAAATAATATGTATAAAGTGTTCTCAAATTTTCTGTAGGATATTTTTTCAGAGGGTTAAAATTTATAGGTTTTACCATCCAACCTGATGTGGTACAAATATTTCTGTGTGGCATTATCAGGAGAAGCCATAAAATAGACATGCCTTTTTTGCTGTCGATATATTTCAGGTCTATTATATCAAAATTACCTTTAGTTACCAGTTTTTCCGGCTTCCCTTCCAGAAAAACCTGGTAATAATGTAACCAGCCATCTTTATCAGATGCCCACAGAATGCTCCTGGTTTCATTTAGCCATATAAAACTATTGATAAAGTCTATAGTATAAGGGTTTCCTGCCTGATAGATATCAATCCAGGTATTGTCAGATTCTTCCTTAATTACCCTAGAACTACCCGCAACAACTCCACAAATAAAAAGTTTGCTTTGATTCTGTTTACGGTTTAACTGCTGAATAAGCAAATTGTCAGAAGAAGGAATAAACTCCATCCTGACAAGATAGTTTTGGGTAGGATCACCAGGAATATTAAAGCTTTCTGCAGGTCGTTTGTGAAAGCGTAATAACTGAGCTCAAGAGGAGTTGTGCTTCCTTGTGGGGTAAGTTGTTGTTTGGATATGATTACTCTCTATTTATTCTCAGGCAGGGTGTACTGAAAACTAATGAGCATAGAAGGAAATTTTTAAAAAAGATTATTGATAAAAAGAATCTTTACGAAACAAAAACGGAATGTGATTGTTTGTTAATTACAAAGTGTAAGAACTGATTTTATTTGAAAATCAAAAAGTTGAAATGGGGAAAGTTCCCCGGAATATTTGTATTAGTAATAAACATTTAAAAACTTTAATTATGATCTCGGGAAAAGTAGTTTTAGGCGCATTGGCTGGCATTGCTGCCGGTGCGTTGATCGGGGTCTTATTTGCTCCCGATAAAGGTTCTGAAAGCCGGAGTAAAATAGTTAAAAAAGGAGAAGACTATTTGGATTCCATAAAGGGAAAATTCAATTCGCTTCTTGACAGTATCTCCGGAAAATTTGATGGGGGAAGAGTAGAAGTCTCTGACATTGGCGAAAATGGAAAAACCAAATCAAAAGAAGCTAAAAGAGATATGCAACCTTCCGCAGGTTAAAATATTCATCAAAGTATTTTAGCAGTGATTCATTCGCAATAACACAACGTTCTTTTAAAACAATAGGGTGTCTCAAAAGGGCACCCTCCTAAACGCTCGGCCCTCCTAAAGGGCTCTGTTTTGGGACCAGAGCCCCTCTGTCATCCGCCAAATGGCGGATGACATCTCCCCTAAAGGGGAGCTAATTCTGTGGTATTTAGGTAAATTGCTCTTGGGTGTAGAGTATTATGATTTTGCCGAGTAGTTTACCATCCAATGAATGCCAAATTTGTCAGTAAGTGAGCCATAATAGTCTCCCCAGAACATATCCTGCATAGCCATTTCTATTACACCAGCTTCCGAGAGCCTGCTGAAAAGGCTGTCTGCCTCCTTCCTGGAATCAGGATGAAGTGAGATATAGACGTTATTGCCATTGTTTACTTTGAATCCCATCGATTCAGGAGCATCTGTTCCCATAAGAAGGTGACCTCCAAGTATCGGAAGGCTAACATGCATTACCAGTTTTTTGTCCTCCTCCGCGAGGGGCGGTATCCCCTCCTGTGCAGGCATATCGCCGAAACGGTTGATTTTTCCATCAACAAAATCACCACCGAAAACCGATTTGTAAAAGTTAAAAGCTTCCTCGGTATTTCTCTGAAAATTAAGATACGTACTAGTCTTTGACATATTTGTAAGTATTATTTATTTTTTGAAACATTTCATCAGTTCGTCTTTGCATTTCTGTATATGAGACATCCTCTAAATGGGTCATTATTGTCCATTTATGTCCAAAAGGATCGGTAAGGGTGCCTGTCCGGTCGCCATAAAACTGATCCTTAACTGCCATTTCTCCCATCACTTTTGCTCCTTCCTGAAGGGCCCGGGCAAATACTGCATCAACATTCTCAACATACAAACAAAGGTGAACAGGAGAGCCTCCAAGTGTTTCAGGACTAAGATTGCCCCATTGTTTATTCTCTTCAGCTATCATAATTTTTGAACTGCCAATATCCATTTCACAGTGACCTACGGTGCCACTGGGCATAGTAATCCGCCCGGTTTCTTTTGCACCAAATGCTTTTTTGTAGAACTCTATTGCTTTATCTGCATCTATTACAGTGATATAGGGAGTAAGTGTATTATATCCTTCCGGAATTGGTCTTGTTTTCATTGAATTTTCTATTTTGAGTTTAACATTTTATGAGAAATAAAGTTCATCTAAAAAAATATTAAACCCAGAGAGATTCGCGTAAATCTGCGTGATCTCCGGGAATAGGATTTCACCATGCACCTTGCAACCAGCAACCTGCAACCAGCACCAAAGAATACCGTAAACATTCGTATCTTTCTCTCGTATTTTAAAAATAACCCAAGCGGAACAGATTATTATGAGTACTGCTTATTTCCGGTTTTATGAGGAGCTGAATGATTTCCTGCCTCAGGAGAAGAGAAAAAAACTGTTTCCCTATGAATTCAACGGCACTCCTTCAATTAAAGATGCTGTTGAAGCGATTGGGGTACCGCATGTTGAAGTTGACCTGATCCTGGTGAACAGTCTGTCGGTCGACTTTTCTTACAAACTAAAGAATGCAGATTCCGTATCCGTTTATCCTGTTTTTGAAAGCTTTGACATTGCTCCCGTAACGCATTTAAGGAAAAAACCTTTAAGGGATTTGAAGTTTGTCGCTGATGTACACCTGGGAAAGCTCACAAAATACCTTCGATTATGCGGCTTTGATACATATTACCGTACTGATCTTAACGATGAGGAAATAATTGATCTCTCACTATCGGATAAAAGAGTTATCCTGACAAGGGACAAAGGATTGCTTAAGAATAAAAAAGTGACACATGGTTACTATATAAGATCGCGGTACCCCCGTTATCAATTAAAAGAAGTTTTCCTCCGTTTTGATTTAAAGAACCTGATCGCTTCATTCACACGTTGTATGGAATGCAACGGGCTGCTGAGGAATGTAACAAAAAAGGAAATTCTGGACCGTTTATTACCCAAAACCCGGCAATACTACCGGAAATTTAAAATGTGTAATGATTGTAACCGTATCTACTGGAATGGCTCGCATTGGCAGAATATGAAAAGAGATATTAAAACATTAATGCTGGCAACCTAACGGCGCAATGGCTCAATGGCGCAATGGCGGCTTGAGGTTGAGGTTGAGGTACAGGTTGAGGTTGAGGAGTGATAAACGAAAAACGCGAAACGATTAATCCTGCACCATGCACCCTGCAACTTGAAGATGAGATATTAAAATTCCTGATCAGCCTGGCAGATATAAGAAAACATACTGAAGCGGTATTTCCTCTTGCAAGGAAATTTGTACGACCCGGATTTGATCAATAACCTGAAATATAAAAATTTGTCTTAAGGTCAATATCATCAGTCTTGGTTAGTCTTCTTTATAAGTATTTGATCAACCATTTTTGGTGCTATTAATCTTAGCCATAATCCCAACTTTCCTTCAAATGTCATTACGACTTCGCGCTTACGTTTTGCGACCGCTTTTACAATTATTTTGGCGCAAGTTTCTGCTGACATTGCACCTTTCTCATGGATTGAGATTTCTCCCGTAGGCATGCCATCTGCTTTAATTGCCCGGCTGGTAATACCAGTACTTACCCAACCAGGGTAAATAATTGTCACACTGACCTTACTATCAGCCAGCTCATTTCGAAGAGAAGAGAAAAATTCAGTCATTGCGTGCTTACTGGCACCATAACCATCTGCGGTTGCTGATGGCAATTTACCACGGATACTGGAAATTGCCACTAAACGCCCATTGGTTTTTTTAAGATAGGGTAGTGCATAATGGGTGCAATATACACTTCCGAAAAAGTTCACCTGAATAATCCTCTCAAATAATGTCAGATCATTCAATGCATCAAATTTGGATGCTACAGCAAAACCTGCATTATTGATCAGGGCATCAATCTTCCCATATTTCTCAATAGTACGCTTAATCAGGTTTTGACATTGAGATTTTTCAGCAACATCTGTGGGTATAACGATAACTTTACCACCCAGTTGCTGACATTTTTTTGAAACTTCTTCCAAATGCTCAACATTGCGGGCTGCCAAAACGAGCCATGCACCTTGTTCCGCAAGACGCAACGCCAGGTGCTGGCCAATACCTGATGATGCACCTGTTATAATAATAACATTTTCAAAAAACGCCTGTTTATTCATCTAATAAATCTTTCTTAAGATGTTTCTTAACTAAATTAACTTCGAATTTGCAATCTGCCTATACCAGATCTTCGATATAATTTCGAAATCATAATCTACTAAAATACTAATCTGTTTATTGAATATCAAATAAATAAAAAAAGATTAAGAGGTTATAAACGTTTTTGAAAAGGCAACCTGGTAAATAAATGAGTGATGTGTAAACTGAATATCAAATAGAATCGATGGCACAACATTCTGATATCGTAAATTCCGTAATAACAATGTTCTATAGGGTTTTGTGTGTTAGGGGTTGACGGAAACTGTGACGGATTTTGTAACGTACACATAATCAGGTTAGTACAAAATATATTTCAAGCTTGTTTTTTTCTATTTATTTTGTACTAAAACTCTTTCAGAATAATAAACTTATCTTTTTTTACAATGAGGTGGTCATAGTATGTTTAAAATATTCTAATTCAGGAGTGTCCATAATATCTTCTCTACCTTCTCCTTTGATGGTTGGATTTCAGCTTGATTATTTTCTGATTTTAACAAATCATATTTAGACTTTTTAAATTTTTTTGATGAACCATAAATGTCTTCTTTTAAATCCTTTAAGGGCTTTTTCTTTGTATTCAATTCCTTAAAAGGTTGAACTTCCCAGTGACTGAGAATCTGCGATTTTAATAGATAATGGTATTCTTCATCACTTAACACACCCGACTTATGCAATCTAATTAATTCCTTAATTTTCGATGAGTCTGATTTTGAATCGTTCTTCATAATATTAAATATTAACGACACGATTTTTGATAATGTTGTTTAATAGCATATTGATAATTCATAGCAATTTAAAATAAAAACTTCAAAAATACAAACTTGCAGCATTAATATCATTAAATCTTCTTGTAAAAACCTATATATTTATTATATTATTAAATTAAGATGATTATTGAAACCAGTTAACAGTTTGGAGAGTATATTTTAATCATAGCCTGATTCTATAGATGAATGAATGCTGTTTTCATCAATCAACACTTTCCAGTTATCGGCTTCCCTTAGGATTTTAGATGTTTTTACTAAAAACATTTAAATGGTGTCACACAACTAAACTGAATTCACAGAACTATTAATTATAAACAAAGTCGACAGAGGAATGCATATACCCCAGATTTAACAGAATGCCGTAAATCGCTTTAAAATGAATAATTTTGCCATTTATGATAAAAGAAGGTAAACCAAATAGACTTTAACATTATGAATATGGAAATTTTAATAAGTGAGATGATTCCTATCAGTCAGATTGGTGGTTCATTTGTTATAACAACTAAGAATAAAATAAATGGTAGAATTATTTTCACCAATATCGAAGGACAATTAAAATCATATTCATTAACAAAATATAATCGTTGCGAATTTAATATTTCTGAAATGATTGAAAATAAATTCATGACATTCTATCCTGATTTTGGTGAATTTAGGTCAGATGATGATTTAAAGTCAATAGTAATTGACAATTATTAGAACCTTCTGGGAACCAGAAGTTAGTTTGAGTATTATAGAGATAACAAATGAAAAATCTGGGTCAATCAACTGAAAACAAAGAAAATGGAACAAATTAAACTTTGGAAAATTGAATCAGATGGCGTAATAAAAATAAGTAAAGTACATCTTGATTACGAACATCGACTTGAAAAATGGCTAATTGAAGATATCGCTATACTGTCTCAAAATTTAGCCATAATTGGATGTCAGGTAGTTTCACCATACGGCAAAAAGATAGATATTTTGGCTATCAATTCAAGTGGTGATTTAGTAATTATTGAACTTAAACGTGATAAACCTGATCATGAAGTTATTGCCCACGTTCTTGATTCGGCTACATGGATAAAAGAATTGTGCTATGATGAATTGACCAATATTTTAAATACATACGGGAAATCAGAGTACAAAGATATTGAAGAATTTTTTTCTGCAACTTTTCACAAAAATTCGAAAGAGATAGAACTAAATTCTGACCACCAGATGATTATTGTTGGTTCAGAAATTGATGAATCGACTATCAGGATAATTAATTATTTAGCAAAAGGACCATATTATCTAAACATCAATGCTGTAAATTTCATTTATTATAAAGATTCTGATGGGAATGAGTTTTTAGCACAATCATTTGTTCTGCCTGAGAATAATGTTATAGGAGGTGGTGCAACTAAAAGGAAACCTGCAAAATCAATAATAGCGACTTTATTCGAATTAGGTAAACTTAAAGTTGGTCAAAAAGTATACTTAAAACCAGCGATAGATAAGGGACATTCAAAGGATAAGGTCAGTGCGACAATAGTAAATACAAAACAAAAATGTCTTCAAAGAGGTAGTGATGATAATTTATACACGTTCAATGGACTTAGATTTATTTTAGCTGAAGAATTAGGATTAAAAAATGTACAAAAGTATTGGGAATTTGGAGTCAGATATGATTGAGTGGTTGAAAACATGAAAAATCTGTCAGAATTACTTGATGAATAGAGTATAAACTTTTGAAAATCCTGTCAAATAGAGCACCTAAAACCGGAGAAACTGGATAATGTGATTCCGGATGTAACTGAGCATCTTAATTTGAGATTTAAACATCATAATATCAAGGTAAAAGGGGAAATGAAATTTATCTATGAACTGACTGATTATTTAAGCTGAACAAGGGTGCTCAATAATACTTGAATTTCCATTCAAGTGCTCAACTTAGTTAACATTGAGATAATAATTCCGGCTATTATAGCAACCATAGCATAAAGAGACCCTTTCCAGGGTGTACCTACTTTTGTTTTCCTGTAGAGTAAATAATTAATCACAAAAAGTCCTGTGCAAAAAATTAATGCTATAACAGGGATTGAATATTTGTAGAACTTATTTTGAATAAAATAATTGATTATAGGAGTGACTAATAACAAAATAGATATAATAAGAAATCCAAGACCGGCAAGCCTCAAAAGTGTCAAGATTACAAGTTTTAAAGGATTATCAATCTCATCCCATGTTTTACTGGCTACCTTTTCATGAAAAAGCAAAAACTTATTGGAAAATAAACTTTTTATAGCCATAACCATACTGATTACGCCAACAATCATATATAGCATAATTGGCATTATTTTAAGTATTCCATTCATTTGAAACCTAATGGAAATTGTTTATAATTATCTATATTTCAATGCACTGCTTCCAAACCGTCAGGCCTGTTGCTAATTTGAACTAATTTTTAATATATTTTTGGAATCAATCTCTTTGTACGCTTTTGATAACCTATATATTTTTCTCCCATTTGTTCAATCATAAATCTTTCCTCTACTTTTATCCGATAAATAAATCCCAATAAAACCGGAATAATCATAAATAAAACAGATAGCCAATTTGATAATGATATTGATGTTCCTATAAAAATAATCAGTTGTCCCAAATATCCCGGATGTCTGATACTTTTATATAATCCGGCTTCAATTAACTCATGATTCTCAATCTTAGTAACAGTATAGGTGAAATGTTGTTTAAGTGTCATTATTGAGGTAATTCTAATTATTAATCCAACAATTATCACAATTGCTCCAATTGCAAAAAATGCATTCCAATGATAAATTCTACCTAATCTTGTTGCAGCAATACTGAAAGAAAGAGCATAACCAACCGCTATGAGAATAAATAGTAACCAAAAACTCCCTTTATCCCCTGAGTTAACAATATTCCGTTTCCATTTTCGTCCTTGCCTTACACCCAGGATAATCTCAAAGATTCCGTATAAATATGCAAAAACAATAATTATTATCAATTTTATATCCATTTAAGCGACCTTTCTTTTAATTGTTAACCCGGTGATGTAAGTAGACAAAAATATCAATGAAAAAGGAATCCATGTTCCCAAAATACTTTTAAACAATCCATAACTTTTTTCAAATGCCGGGGCAACTAATCCTGCATCCATTGCAATTACAAAGAATAAAAAGATAAATGCAGTGCTAATAGGAGATGTATAATTAAATTTCTTATAATAAACCATGGAAACTAAACAAGCAAAAATCGGAGCACCAATTACATGAATTATTAATGTTAATTCAATTGTTGTGAGAGAACGCCCAACCGCTATTGTCGCTCCACAAAGTGCCCACACTATAAATGTGTGGCTTAAAATAATAATGATTTTTTTGAAGTTTAATTTGTTCATGTTTTTATCTCCTTAAAATGGCTACGTTTATGTCACTCATTACAAAACTTACTTGCATTAGCTTCCAAGCGAATACTTCTAAAACCTGCATGGTATGAGCCATTGTTGGGCATTCATACATTTTATTCACATTTCCAAGTCATGATATATTGCAAGTCATCAATTGAGTTAATACTCTCTTTTATATGTTTAAGCCAGCTACCTGATAATCCATTTTGCAGTGACGTTAACTCGAAATGAGACAAAGCAATGCCCATGTCAATATCATGTAATCCTCGTAACTCGTACCTATTGCTTATCACTTTTTTATAAAAATGAAATTCATTCAAAGTTTCATTAAAAAACACTCTCCAGGGTTGAGTATTTCCGGATGATGGTGCTAATCTTACCATCTCTAAAGAATCAGAATATTTCTTTACATAATCAGATGTCAGTGGTGTTTTCAATTTGTAATTGAAAAACAACTTGTCCCAACTGTTCCTTTTCGGAGCATTAATAGTTAATCTTACAAATTTATTTTGTAATGTTTGTCTTTCCTCAGAATATCCAACAATTACTATACTTGGTATATCAAAACCATCTTCAATGGATATTTCATTGAAATAATTATAGTCAAAATATCCCACCCAGCAAGTTGACACGTTCATTTCAGTGGCTTTTAAAACTATTTTTTCCATAAGGTATCCATAGTTTACCCTTGATACTAATGTAGATTTTGCTGTCCCCAGAATATAAGTATTGTGCCCTTTAATCATTCCTAAGTCAAGTTTCATTTGATTGTCAGTAAATTTTTTTTCAATGATTTTAAAATTAACTGTCTCATTTTCTAAGCCTTTACTATTTTCAACAATAAAATTTTCGAGGTTTCCCTTATCAGCAGGTGCTAAAGCAACTTGTTTATATGTTCTGCTTGATTTCCGTTTATTTATAGCCTCAATTATGTTCATATTTAGTCATTATAAAATGATACTTTACATTTCAACTATTGCGCCAGGTTTCGTTTAATTGAGTCTGAGACGAAATCAATGTAAGATGTAAGACCCAATTTCATTTCTGTCCGATGTGGACTTTTTGGCTGATTCTGATTATTTTGCGACCTTCATAATTTAAACCTGAATCAACTATTAATTCTTTAAACTCTTTTGTACTATACATCTTCACATGTCCATTTTCAAAAAAATGGATTAGTTTATGAATAATTTTAATAGCCCAAATATCAGCAGTCGGGTCGAGTATATAGACTTTCCCTCCTGTTTTGATCAGTCGATACATTTCTTTCAATGCTTTATCAGGATGTAAATAATGATGAAAAGAATTAGTACAAATGATGGCATCAAATAAATTGTCATCGAGAGGGATTGATTCTGCATTTGACTTTATAAAATGAAAATTCTCTTTTGCTTTAAAATTCTCTTTCGCTCTTTCAATCATTTTTGCGGATAAATCAACACCGTAAAAAGAACCTTTGTTGTCAATTAATCTTGCAGTTTGTCCTAATGCCCAGCCTGTCCCGCATCCAATGTCAAGAATGCTCATGTTTTCTTTGAGTTGCAATAAAGAAATTACATCACTTTGTCCACGTCTTAAGTAATAGTTCCTCCAATTATTATTATCCAGTGAATTTGCCCATTTATCCCATTTTGCTTCATTTAGTTCAATGTGTTTTGATTCATTCATGATTAGTTTCTTTATTTAATAAAACTTACAGAAAATGATTACGTTAGACAGTATTATAAAATATAAAGTGAATTACTACAAGTCAAAACTAATTTGCTTTTGGTCTTTCTTTGGGTGATTCTAAAAACTTAAAATTACGAAAAAGGCGTTACAATGTAATTCGCTGCATATCTTATTCTTTTATATGAACGGAGTAAAACAAGTTACTTTAAAGTGGATCCAACAGATTAAATAAAAAGTAAATTGGTATTGGATAATAAGTAACATATAAAATTTTACCTGCCAAAGAGGATAAAAAGAAGAAAACCATTCATTTAGAAGAAAAAATGCTCAATACTTCGATGTAATTATATAGGCAATTTGCACAATGTAATTAAATATGCAGGTAAATGGAAAAGCTTACATCTGTGATAGATCAATAATGAATTTAGTTCAAATAGCACTCGAACTCAATATTCTAAGATGCATATTTACAATATTATACGAAGTGATAAAAAACCCAGGGTGACGAATCTGCTGATATTTCCAATTTCTAATCCCAAAAAAAGCCTTACATACGTCTTGGCGAGAAGATTGTTCGTCATGTTGGCGCATGACTCCAACCTCCGCTAAAGCTACGGTTGGCAAAGTACAACGTAGGGTCTTGCTCGCGACGCTCGATGTCTTGTCGGCTGTGGCCTCCTTTTTTAGCTCTTCGCGCCAGTCTGGTTCGCTTCGCTCCCTTGTCTTGAAGTCTTGAAATCTTTTATATTAAAAAATACAGAACATACCAACGCTGCAATGAAAGCATACAGTGTCACATTATCAACAAGAGAAGCATTAAGGTCCAGCCCTGAAAGTCTATCTACGAGATATTTGATATATGAGTTAGGCAAATCTGTTTTCCCAAGTTTTTCAAGAATGCTGAAATGCCAGTCTGTCAGCGGACAATAACCTAATGTTCCGACTATCAGTCCAAGGAATAACCACGATGCGCCTGTTATTATCAGGGTAAACAGGTTGAGGATCCTTGTTCTTTTCCATATCCAGCCGAAAAGATTAAAGAATATCAGGAAGGTGTGGAACACTACAAAAAATATGTCGAGGAGGCGCCAGATCATTTTCGAGAGTGTTTTTGTAAAGATCGGAAAAATGGCGCAAAGGCGGCTTGAGGTTAAGGTTAAGGTTGAGGTTGAGGTTAAGGTTGAGGTTGAGGTTAAGGTTGAGGTTGAGGTATGAGGGAAAGACAAAAGACAAAAGGAAAAAGACAAAAGGCAGAAATGTATTATAGGCGATGGGTGTAAGGGCTCAACAGCACAACGACTCAAGGGTGTAATAGTTTGAACGGTTCATTTCAAACCACTGCTATAGGAATATCTTTCTGATAATGTATATCAGTAATGAGAGCAAAAGGCTCAGCAGGATCATAGTAGTTACAGGGAAATAAAACCTTAAATTAGCTCTCTTTATCCGTATATCTCCGGGTAGATGACCTATCCAGTGCAGCTTATCATGAAAAAAGTAGACTACAATACCGATAACGACAATACAAATTCCGATAAGAATTATCCATTTCCCAGTGTCACTGTTCATAGGGCAAAAATACTATATAAAATGATATTTGATACAGGCAAAGGTGCGAGGCGTGAGGCGTGAGGTGTACGGTTGTGCGGTTTATTAAATTCTTCCATGTATTAGAGCCTGAAAAAAATCGATATGATACCACATCTTTGCATAGAAATAGGAAAGAACCAGCAGTGCTGCCAGGAATGTAAATAATAATCCAAAGTATTTGCCGGCGACAGACTTTCCCGATTTGATTGCTTAAAATTATCCTTTTATACGGGAATAGCAACTTCCATCGAATGATCACAGGTAATGAGAAGAATACGTATATCCTTTAGGTTGCCATTTGATATGAAAACCAAGTCCAATTTAAAAGTGGATCTGAAGTATATTATCTGAATGATGACCTGATAAGAATCTTATCAAGGTAAATCAGAGGTATTTGGAATATCATTTACAATTTGCTCCAGGAAATAATAGCCTCTCTTACTTCTGCCTGAAAATCTTTAAGGTCACTTATAGAAATTACTCCATCAGCAAGCTGGCCAGCCATTACCTCTACCCATCGTGATCCTCCCTTGTCGTTGTATAACCAGGCTATATGCTTGTCATTTTTTTCTATGCATTTATACAACTCCATATAGGCTTCCTTGTGGTTAGAAAATGCCCCGTTTTGCCAATTCAAAATAATTGACCCAGCTTCTTTGAGCCCTTTTAAATAATGGTTTTCCAATCCTTTATCCATTACAGTACGGGCAATTTTCTTTTGGGATTTTGAAAGTTCGTAATACATAAAGTATAATGTTTAAGCATTCGCTAAAATATGAATATTTCTGCTTAAAACCTACCAATCCAGGAGAAGATGCAATTATCATGTCAGAAGCGCAGGATGATGACAAACTTGAAGTTTATAGGAATTTTAATCGCTTTTGAAGGAACAGATTAAGGAAAGAATAGCCTGATTATATTTTCTCAAGGTAAATTCTGTTCAGAATAAAGCTTCCTTTCCCGGCTTCTTCAGGATTCTCTTTCAGCACAACCGTTATTGTATTTGTCCCTTCTCTTATGAATAACGAACCAATGTATTCTTTCGCGACAAATGTATTTTCTCCTGCAAAGGCATCAATTTTACGGTTAATCGGGACTTGCCTCTGGTTAACGGCAAAAGAGCCACAATCCGGCCCCTTAAAATTAGAGAAGTACAATTTATATTCCCCCTCTCCCGGCACTTCCAGTTCAAACTTCACATAATCGTTCCTGCCAGCTTCCAGTCTGAGTACGGAGTAACTTTTACCACTCTTTGTATCTGTTCTTGTCTCCTTCGATAGAACCGCCCCGTCACTCATAGCTCTTACAGAAAGCAGTTGAAGAGCATCTTTCTCTTTCTGTGTGAACTGCTCCCGGAAGGAAGATATTGACGATCCGTCTTTCATCTTGCAGTATTGAATCTGAATAAATTGCATTGTGCTGCCTCTGTAAATGATTTTACAGGAACTCTTATAAGGTATTGGCAGATAAAAATAGTAACCTCCGACCTCATTCCCTGATATTGGCCTAATGAAGGGATAATTGTTTCCCGAAAAGTGGTAAAGAAAAAGCCTTTTATTTGCTATAATGTGAGAAGACTGTTCGTCATGCCGGCGCATGACTCACGGACATTCTGGGGGTGACTTATTGATTATCAAATTTAATTTTTCTACTACTTTTTTTGAAACTTAAACTTTTTGTGCTAGTTTTATAACTGAATTGTCCTTCTTATGTGCGTTGTCAGATCTCTTGCCACCTATTAAAAATTAATTTTAGAAAAATGAAAATGATTCTTGTGCTATTCCTTTTTATAATTTCTTATTCGTCACAAAATCCTGAAAAAGAAAAGACTTATTGCAATCCAGTGAATCTAAACTACCGTTTTCAATTCACCGATGGTAACTCATACAGGGAAGCTGCTGATCCGTCGATGATAAGGTATAAGGATAAATATATTCTGTTTGCCTCTCATAGTGGTGGGTACTGGTATTCTGACGATATGCTCACCTGGAATTTCCTTCGAATAAAATCACTGCCAATAGAAGACTATGCACCTGACGTGATAACAGTAAATGATACAACATATTATGCTGCGTCTGCAGGAGTAAGAAAGCCTCTTTATTATACCATCAACCCCCTGGAAGACAATTGGAAACCAAAAAGTGACACACTTCCCTTTGCGATATGGGATCCGAATTTTTTCCGGGATGATGACGGAAAAGTTTATCTATACTGGGGATGCTCAAATATTCTTCCTATTTATGGAGTCCGGCTTAATTCAAAAATGCAGCCGGTAACTGAACCGGCGATCTTTATAAATCATAATCAAAATCGTTATGGGTGGGAAGCTCCGGGAGAATTCAATGAGATTCCCAGGAATGGCTATAACGAAGGAGCCTGGATGACCAGACATAACAACCGATATTACCTGCAATACGCTGCTCCGGGAACAGAATTTAAGACTTATGCCGATGGTGTTTATACTTCCGACTCACCGCTGGGACCATTTAAATATGAGGCTTACAGCCCATATTCTTATAAACCTGGAGGCTTTGCCGGTGGGGCCGGACATAGCTCGACATTTCAGGATAAGTATGGCAATTACTGGCATATCTCCACAATGTCAATATCCGTTCGTCATATGTTTGAACGCCGTCTGGGATTGTTTCCTGCAGCCTTCGACAAGGATGGTGTACTGAGGACCTTCACAACTTTTGGCGATTATCCGACTATTATGCCTGACCATAAAATCAATTTTGAAAAAGAGAGTCTTTTCAGAGGATGGATGCTGCTCTCCTATAAAAATAAGGCAGAAGCATCATCCTCAATGGAAAAATATCCGGTTATAAATGCCTTAGATGAAGATATCAGAACCTGGTGGTCTGCCAGTACCGGGAATGCAGGGGAATGGCTTAATGTTGAACTGGAGGACAAAGTGACTGTGAATGCAATCCAGGTAAATTTTGCGGATAACGAGTCAAATCTTAAGCCAGACAGTAAAAACATTTATTATTGTTATCGTATTCTTGCCTCCAATGACAAAAAAACATGGAATGTTATTGTTGATAAAAGCCATAATAATGAGGATGCCTGTCATGACTATATAGAACTGGAAAAGCCTGTTAATACAAAATATATCAAAATTGAAAATGTAAAGGTGCCTGATGGAAAATTTTCAATTTATGATTTAAGGATTTTTGGAATAAAGAAAGGTAAAATCCCCGGGAATATTAAAGATTTTACGGTAGTACGCAATGAGACGGATACGAGAAAAGTTACGATAGAATGGCCAAAAGACAATCTTGCCACCGGGTATGTAGTAAACTATGGGACTGACATAAATAAACTATATACTTCTGTAATGGTGTATAATACCAATTCGCTAATGCTCACGGGTTTGAATAAAGATGTGACATACTATTTCAGTATCGATGCTTTTAATGAATCAGGAATTGCCAAGGGTACCAAGATCATAAAAAAGTAGCTAACCTTACCTATTTGAGAGATCTAACAAACCCTTATCATCTGAATAGACAAAGGGCAAGATTCTTGGGCAATTATTTTCTCAGTATGTATTAAAACCTTTAGTTTACCATATCAACAGAGTTCGCTTGTTCTGAAAGGAGATGCAGGTAACCCTTCTTTGTTGTATAAACTAGCTCCAACAGGATTATTCGCCCATGCATATCTTATGGCAACAGGATTAATAACGTTTTCACTCCACACAATAATTTTATCATTCACAATTTTTGCCTTAGCCGGAACATATGCGTTATCACTACCGCATATTTCAAAACACTTTAACTCTTCTCCATTTTTAGAAGTTAAACCACTTCCCACGTCAGTGAAAGATAAGATTACTTCCTTACCTTTTATTTTCATTGATTTAAAAACAGGACCTGAATATACAATCTGTTTTTCGCCATAAGTTGTTCTCTGAGCTGCAAGGGCAAGACGATAGCCAACATCCTTTTTATTCACCGGATGAATATCATTCCATTCTACGATATCGATAGTAACAGCCATACCGGTATTTGGTATTGATAATGCTTTTAGCTGGCTCTCGCGAAAGATAGCCCAATCATATTTTGTTGTCTCAACATTCACTTCTACAAAATTTGGAAGTTGAACATATAAAAATGGAAAATTACCCTGATGCCAGTTATATCTCCAGTCATTTATAAGCAGTTTAAAAAGATCAAAATGTTCAAATGCGCGGCTTGTATTTGATTCTCCCTGGTACCAGACAACGCCTTTGATCTTATAATTGAGCATTGGGGCAACCATACTGTTGAATAATCCTGTCGGAATTTTTACTGTAAACAACCGATCTTCCAGAGGTTCAGCAGTTGTCCCAACCCGGTATTTCCATTCACCTTCCAGTTTGATTATACCATCATCTGATGTTATTTCATATTGTTTTTCAGGTACAAATCCTACGTGACGTTTATAATTTATAACACGAATAACAATTGTATTTTCACCTTCTTTTAATACTTTCTCGGGAATTTTATAAGTTCTTTGCGAATATTGCGAACCTGTTGCCCCGATAAACTTACCATTAATAAAAACAGAATCGGCATCAACAACTCTTCCTAATTTTAGTATAGACTGTTTTCCGGCCATGCTGGCAGGAACATTGATTTCCCTTCTGAACCAGACAACTCCATTTACAGGACCGGCTTTTAATTGCGGAAGCATCACCTCCCATTCGCCATTCTTATTAGCGCTTATGTAGTAAGTAGTATCTATAAAATGAACTGAAATCTTTTCACCATCAGAGGCCCAGCCCCAGATCCTTATATTTGCATCCCGCTGTAAAACCATTCCGTCACTAATAAGTTTTGGTAATCTGACCTGACTATAGGTTATAACAGGGATAACAAGAAAGAAAAGAATCAGGCTTTTCAGTTTTGTATTTGTTGTCATATAATTAATCCATTAATTTCCGATTAGAAATCTTGAATCACAGGATTTGCAATCTGCATTCTTTTGCTGAGTTAAGAAATATTGGCAAATTAAACATTTTAAATCAAACAATATCCTTTCATACATTATAACAATCATTTACTGATTAGTATAAGAGTTTACCCATCTAAAATTATGTGCTTCTACGATCTACAGAGTGATCATTAACTAGAAATATTAATCTAATATCTGTCTTTCTTTAAAAGAAAATAAACTGGTTTGTAACTACCAAAACCCATAAAATAAACTGTACGATTAGCTTTTATGGTTTGTAGAGCAAGTATTAAATTTTCATAATCTAGTTCTTTATTTGTAACGTGTCACTGATAAATTGTCTTGGGTTGTACAAAAATTGTGTCAGGCAGTAGTATAATTCGTGTTAAGCCCAGCTATTATTTTTTATTATATCTTTTCTAATGGTAATTTACCGTCAATAAATATTGTGGTATTGCATCTCTTCCCTCCTAATAAAAATGATTCATCAATCTGAACGTTAACTTTTTTCTCAAGTAACATCTCAAACATTTGTTTTTGATAACTTTTACAACAATAGTTACAAAGTGATTTTGGTGGATTCTCACATTGAGCATATGGACATGCGCATTTGTCTACAAGCCTTCCAGTAACTTTTATTGCGGATAAATCTGGATTGTATTCAAGTTTTTCCCAATATGTATCCTTATTTGTATTAACCATATCAAAAAAACTCTTAATATCTTTCTTATACCCATTTATCCAACTTGCATATCTATCTTTAGTTGTATGTTCTAACCCTAGTCTCTCAAATATCTGCTTTTTCACTGATTCGTCCATTGAAGAATCAACAAAGCGCAATACGTTCTGAATTTGTCTTTGATCAATAGGAACAACAGGCGTACTTTTAGTTGCTTCCTGTATCTGTTTATCAGTAGCAGATAAATTGCTATTTGATAATAAACCAAATCCAAAGCATGAACCAATTCCAAGTCCACATGTTGTTTTACAGAAATTTTTTCTATTCATAATTTTATTTTTTAGTTTGAGGTTTTTAATTGGGCTTAACTCATTTTTTGCATCAGCAAGACGGCATTTTAAAATCAAATATTTGTCAGATAAAATTATGCCTATTACTTTTATCTGACAAACTTTTTTTCACCATAGTGAAGTTAATCAGAGTTTCCCGGTCAATAAACAATTAGGATCAAAATAAATAATTGCCTTTAGGATCTTATTTACTCACATCCTTTTTTTGTACTACTTTTATTACTGAAATGTCCTTTTCAGAAAGGCAAATTACAGAAGTTAATCAGTATACTATCAATGATGAAATATACAGATCCCAATGGTGATCAGCAATCTGATTACAGGACAAAACCAGTATTGCCAACATACACTCCGGAATCCAACCCGGAAATTTTGACTCCTGAACAATCCCGTAATCTCTATTCGAAGATCACCTGGCGTCTGATTCCGCTGATGTTTATCTGTTACATAATAGCATATGTCGATCGGATAAATATCGGCTTTGCAAAGCTGCAATTGCAGGAAGTGATTGGTGTGGATGACAAGATTTTCGGCAGTGTTTATGGCTTAGGGGCAGGACTTTTCTTCATCGGCTACTTCCTTTTTGAGGTACCCAGTAATCTGATTATGCAACGGGTCGGAGCACGGATTTGGATAGCCCGAATTATGATTGTATGGGGAGTTGTATCCACTATGATGATATTTATTGGCAGCACTACAGCTTTCTATTTTATACGCTTTCTGCTTGGCATAGCTGAAGCAGGTTTCTATCCTGGAATGATCCTTTATCTGACATACTGGTTTCCTGATAAGGAGAGAGCTCATACTGTGGCACTTTTCGCAACAGGTACCGTCGTTGCCGGAATTATTGGTTCTCCACTTTCAGGGGCTATTCTGGAACTTCACGGCTTTGGCGGTCTGGATGGGTGGCAATGGCTTTTCCTGCTTGAGGGCATACCTGCAGTAATTATGGGTCTGATAGTTATCTTTGTTCTCCCGGATCGTCCCCAGAAAGCGCGATGGCTCTCCCCCACTGAAAAAGCATGGATCCAATCTCGTCTCGATGAGGAGGCACTTCAGGCAAAGGGACGGGCGCATTTTCGTCTTTATGAGGCTTTTATGAGTGGCCGTATATGGCTGTTATGCCTGATATACTTTTTACTGACAGTAGGAATTTATGGCTACGAAATGTGGCTGCCCTCGATCATAAAGGAATTCTATGTTAAGAGTTATTCTGTGGTAGGACTAATAAATGCTATTCCTTATCTCGTAGCCGTTATAGCGATGCTAATAGTCGGATATCATTCCGATAAAACAGGGGAAAGACGGTGGCATGTGGCAATAGCAGCATTTGCCGCAGCAGCAGGCTTTGGCTTCAGCGCTTACCTGCAGAATCCATATTTAGCAATGATAGCATTGATGGCTTCCCTTGTCGGGTTAAAATCTGCAATGGGGCCTTTCTGGGCACTCTCAACGACCTTCCTGAGCGGAACGGCCGCCGCCGGGGGTATTGCTTTGATCAATTCAGTTGGTAACCTTGGAGGATTTGTCGGCCCAACCCTGGTCGGAGTTGTGATTGACAAGACCGGGAGTATCGGGATGTCTCTATGGATCCTGGGAGGGGCTCTGCTGCTTATGGGAATGCTGACTCTTACCATCAGGCGCGCTCACCTGACGTAGGGAGTGATTATTACCCGGTCTAATTCCCACCTTTAAGGTGGATACTTATTACGCCGTTTGCTCCCTGCATTCCATAGACAGAAGCTGCCGGACCTTTAAGTACTTCAATTGATTTAACCGTCGAGGGATTAATTCCGCTTATAGAGCTTACAGTTATTCCATTGACAACAAATAACGGAGATGTAGATCCTGTAGTCCCAACTCCTCTCACAGTTACACTGGTGCCCGACACCATGACACTGGGAAGTGTCCTCAGGACTTCGTAAATTGAGGAAAAAGAAGAATATTCACTGCCGCTTACATCAGATTTGGTAATAGGTTTTGATAAATTCCCTTTTTTGGTATTGCCATAACCATCATTAACCGCTTCTTCGCCGATATCGCCGGTTCCTGCACCTGGCTGGGGAGTAATTATTTTGTCGAGATTGAAATTTATAACTATTCTTCCATTAATAGGTTCTTCTTCTGCTCCTGTGATTGTTGTGAAAACACCTATCCGCGAAGCCGATGGTTTGATTTTAATTTTATAATATCCTTTAGAATTGGTTTTAGCTGTGGTTGTTTTCCCATCAATCATTAGAAGAGCTCCTGAAACCGGGCTGTTGTATAAGTCGGTCACTTTACCAGTTATGTTAATTTTCCTGTTTGCTTTCTGGGCAGAGATATCAAAAAAAAGAGCAAAAGAGAGAACTGCCATTAAGAGTATTTTAATTTTCACTTTGATAGATTTTATTACATCATAAAGTTAAATTATTTATTTTACTATGACAACAAACAAATCTTATAAAAGTCACCATCGTTCAATATCAAACGTTGCTCTAAGATTCAACCAGGTAAATTGAATTTGGCACATTTTTGAATGCTTAGTCAGAATCATAATGCACCGGGCAATTTTTTTCCGACCCTGACCACAGAAATTTGTTTAGAATTATTTGTCTTGAATTAGTTATAAACGTCTTTAATTATGTTAATGACTTCTATATTTCTTTAATAATTACGTGAATTTTTTAAAAACTTTTGCATTTGATATTAAAAATAGTTAATTTGCACAACGATTTACCTGGGTTCCTAATACTAAGATTAATTAATTAGTGATAATTATAGACTTTATGAAGTACTAACCTTAAGACCTGTGCCTATGAAACATTACTAATGAGCATTAATTTTAACTTTTTCATTTCCTGCTTTTAATGTTTAACAACTATTAAATTAAGGATATGTTCTTGTTAGATTGTCAACATAATCCTAAATTATGAAAAACTAAATTTAAATTATGAAAAAAACAAAACTCTTATTACAGACGGATTTAAGGTCTGATCTGGGGAAATTGATTCGAATTCCCAGATTTTTTACACTCCTTATTCTGGTTGGAGCAATCACTTTCTTCCAGAGTAAAGTAAATGCACAGGATATTCCTGGGGACAATACCGGACCTCTTGCCGCTGTGACCAATGTAAGCACCATAAATAATAACGGTGCAGCGTTACAGCAAAAGAAGATAACCGGTACTGTTTTGAACGAGCTGGGTGAACCGCTTATCGGGGCCACGGTTAAGGTTGAAGGGACTACTCTCGGAGCCATTACCGATGTCAGCGGAAAATTTTCGCTGGATGTGCCTGATCCCAATGCCACACTTACTGTATCCTTCATCGGATATGTTACCCAGCATGTATCCTTGGCAGGAAAGACAACCCTCGACTTAAGCCTGGTTCCTACGGTTGAAAGTCTCGAGGAAGTTGTCGTGATCGGTTATGGTACCCAGAAAAAGACAACCCTTACCGGATCTGTTAGCGCTATAAAAGGGGATGTTGTTTCAAAAATCCCTGTAGCAAATATTACGAACGCATTGGCAGGTCAGGTTGCCGGTGTGATTTCAAGGCAGCAAGGCGGACAACCCGGTTCGGATAACTCTGAAATCTCTATCAGGGGTATTGCTACTACCGGTTCAGCTGTTCCACTTATTGTTATTGACGGTATAGTAAGGAGCCATGCCGAGTGGGACAATGGTAAACAGAAATATATACTTGTAAGCAACCTAAACCAGATTGATCCTTCTACTATTGAATCAGTTACTGTACTGAAAGATGCAGCTGCAGTTGCACCATACGGTATGGGAGGTGCAAATGGTGTTATACTTATAACCACAAAATCAGGCACTGAAGGCCTGCCTACCCTGACATTCAATACATATTATGGCGTGCAGACACCTACATATTATCCACATTTGCTGAATGCAGTTGATTATATGAAACTTCGTAATGAGGCAACACTCAACAATAATCCGAATGCTGTAGTTCCATTTGATCCGGCAATGATTGACAATTATGCCTCCCTTCACGCCAGCGATCCTGACAAGTATCCGGACAGCAATACCAAAGACCTCGTTAATTTCAACACTCCGATCCAGAAGTACGATCTGCAGATTTCCGGTGGAACGGATAAGATAAAATATTTTGCAGGTATCGGATTCTTTGGTCAGGATGGTTTGTTTGATAAGGTTAAATATAAGAGGTATAACTTTAATTTAAATCTTGAAACAAAGGTTACGAAAACTACGACGGTAACTGCCTCTTTTATCGGATCGTATGAAAAAACAAACGACCTTGATGTTGCATCATCGTCTAACCAGCTTTTCAGGAATGGTTACAAGTTCATACCAACAGAATCAATCACCTATTCAAACGGCCTGTGGGGTCAGTTTGCAGGTAACTCGCCTGTTGCAGTGCTCAAAAGTCCTGGATACAATCTTAATGACAATAATACTATCCTGACTACGATATCTATCGAACAGACACTTCCTTTCATTAAAGGTTTAAGCGTTAAAGGAGCATTCAGTTATGACTCAAGATTATTATATCAAAAAGGATGGCATACGCCGTTCTATTATTATATTATCGACCTGAATGCCACTCCACGTACCTTTACCCAGTCTATTTCCACACAGGAGGGTAACGTCCCGGCTTATACATACCTGACTCAGCAAGATTCAAGATGGAGGACTTATACCTACCAGGCATACCTTAATTACAACAACTCATTCGGCAAACATAATGTTACAGCCCTGCTGGTTGCGGAAGCAGTGAACGGTAATTATGACTATATCTACGCGCGCAGGAATAATTTTGCTGTAACCATAGATGAGATGAACCTTGGGAGTTCTAACAAAAATGATTACGACAACGGAGGTTCCTCATCGTTAAACGCCCAGATCGGATACGTTTACAGGCTTGGATGGAACTACGACAGCAGGTATATTCTTGAAGCATCAGGACGTTATGACGGACACTACTATTTTGCACCCGGTAAGAGATGGGGATATTTCCCTGCCTTCTCGGCTGCATGGAGGATTTCGGAGGAGAACTTTATGAAAAGTATTCTCTGGCTCACCAACCTGAAACTGAGGGCATCGTGGGGTAAATCAGGTAACCTGGCAGGTTCGCCATACCAGTATCTTTCCGGTTATACACTGGAAGGGAACGGTTATGCTTTCGGATCCGGGCAGATGGTTCAGAAAGCTTATGTCAATACTGAAAATAACCCGAACATCACCTGGGAGGTATCACAGAAATCCGACGTAGGTTTTGAAGCTTCTCTGTGGAAAGACATATTACTTGTTGAAGCAGACTTCTTCTATGAAAAGAGATCAGGTATGTTGTTAAACCCGAACATTACCGTACCTTATGAGTATGGGTTAGGACTGGCACAACAGAATGCAGGTAAGATGGATAACTACGGTTTTGAAGTGACTCTGGGCACAAGGAAAGAATTCCAAAACGGTCTCAGACTGAATGTAAGCGGTAATATAAGCCTGGCCAGGAATAAGATGGTTCAAACATTCGAAACTGCGGCCACCTACGATAATCCTAACCGTAGGCGTACCGGAAGAGCTTTAGGGACTGTCTTTGGTTTTAAAACTCTCGGTTTCTTCAAAACATCTGAAGACACAAACAGCGACGGTATAATCGACGCTTCAGATGGTTACAATATTACCCAGTGGGGTACACTGCATCCGGGCGACATTAAATACGCTGATATCAGCGGCCCGAACGGGGTACCTGATGGCAAAATTGACAGCAATGACGAATGTGTGATCGGATATCCTCAATCTTATCCTTTGCTGGTTTTCGGATTAACCGCATCCGCCAACTGGAAGGGATTTGACCTCAGCTTGTTCTTCCAGGGAGCAGGGATGACCTCATATAATACTCAGAACTTTATGACATTCCCGTTCTTTAACAACAACAGTAATGCCGATTATGAATATTATAACAACCGCTGGACACCAGATAACCAGAATGCCAAATATCCGATCTGCTGGCCGAGCCCGGTTGCCAATTCGACACAGGCAAGTGATTTCTGGCAGAGGAACGCTTCATACATAAGACTAAAGAATGCCCAGTTTGGCTACACTATTCCGCAATCGGTAATTCAGAAAATAAAGATTAAAAGTGTCAGGATTTATATTGCAAGCGAGAATCTGTTTACGATCAGTGGCCTTAAGTTTATGGATCCGGAAAGTTCTGTTTATAATACTGATGGGACATTCTATCCTTCAATGAAGTCATACTCTGTCGGTGCAAATGTAACCTTCTAGTTATCACATTTAAAAACTAATTACTATGATAAAGTATAAAACAATCAGGAACATTGCATTAATAGGACTATTGCTCTTTTTTACCGTTTCCTGTAACAACGATAAATTCCTGGAAACAACGAGCAAATCGACATTGACTGATGCTACAATGTGGGCTTCCGAAGGTAACGCAGATATATATCTGAATAACTGCTACGGTGATCTCGAGGCAAAGGGAAATCAGCCTGATAACTTAGATAGCTTTACATCTGATAATGATGCTGGTTTCTACTATACTTCCTATAACTGGAAGAAAGGAATAGTTACAGCTTCCGGCGGCGCCGGTGGTTCGGTATGGTTCGGTACATCCGGACCTTCCGCATATGTTGGATGGCAAACCATCTATTCCGCGATCAGGAAAATCAATACATTCATGGCCAAGATAACAGAAAACAAGGCAAAGTTCTCGGACACGTGGTACAATAAACGTATGGATGAGGCAAGATTCCTCAGGGCTTATGATTACAGTGAATTATTTGTGAAGCTCGGAGGTATGGTAATCGTTTCAGCACCCCAGGACAGACTTACAATGACACAAGACGAATTGAATCTTCCCAGAAGCTCATTCGAGGAAACCTTCAATTTCATCATCAGTGAACTGACCACTGTACTTACGGATGGTTACCTGGAGATAAAATACAACAATGGTAATGCAGATGCAGGAAGGGCCACGCTTGGAGCAGCACTCTGTCTTAAGGGATGGCTACAGCTGTTTGCAGCGAGCCCGGCTTATAATTCAACCGATCCCGCTGTTCCGCGTACCGCCGACAACCTGCAGGCTTTTGCAGACTATAAGTTGTCCCGTTGGGCCGATGCAGCTGCAACCAACAAGCAGTTCATTGATACATACGGACATAAAGGTACCGGAACGTACAAACTGTTCTCTCCCATGTCTCAGTTCTGGTACGAAGCAAATGAATACAACTCGGAAGTTGTATGGGACAGGCAGCAGGTTGCAACAACCATGGCACAGTCGTATGATACTTACGGGGGTCCGGTATGGATTCTGGGAACCTACTATACATGGGGTAACTACTGTCCTACCCAGGAGCTTGTTGATGATTACCAGATGGCTAACGGAAAAAACATTACCGATCCTACTTCAGGTTATAATCCGCAGAATCCTTATGTCGGTCGTGAAAAAAGATTTTACGATTTCGTAGTTTATGACGGTGCAACCTATAAACAGGACTGGATGACTGTGGCCGATGTAATCTATACCCGAATTGATCTGGTTCATCCTTCGAAGAACCAGATCGACTTCGGAGCCGATGATGTCGGTAATACCGCTTATTATTCCAGGAAGAGACTTGATAATGCTCATCCAAGAGGCGGTAACCTTGATGGCAGGAATTATGTATATTACCGTTATGCTGAAGTCCTGCTGGGCTATGCTGAAGCACAGAATGAAGCAGTCGGTCCGGATGCATCTGTTTATGAAGCAATTAATGCTGTCAGGCAACGGCCGGGAACAGATCTTCCTGCGCTTTCCGCAGGTATGACCCAGGATGAAATGCGTACTGCAATTAAACGTGAAAGGAGAATCGAGCTTAGTTATGAAGCTAAAAGGTTGTATGATCTGTGGCGATGGAAGGATGCAATGACCGAGATGAACAAAGACCTTCATTGTATGGTTATCCGGAATACAGTGCCTGCCGATAACAGCGGAGTATGGACATATACGGTACAATCACTTGTACATCCGCACGTATTTACGCAGAAAATGTATTTCAATCCAATTCCGCAGGATGCAATAGACAGGAATACAAAACTTATACAAAACTTTGGCTATTGATGATCTGAAAATGATCACCTGATTTATATAGGGCCATAAAAGAAGATCTTTTATGGCCCTATTTTTTTTATGGACTTTTTTATAAGCAGATTTAACAACTTTCAGGAACCAGATTACTTATAAATTCGACTTTTTAATTAATTTAGAGGAAATATTTCCTGATGATACCACAGATAAATAGCAAAAAAATAAAATATATTCTCATAGGTATACTGTTTGTTGTTTACTTCCTGTATTTCGCTTTCTTAAACCGGTATCATATCCTTTATCTTGAACAAAACCAGTTATTTATATGGAGTCTGGATTTTCTTAAAGAACAGTTTTCCTTACCCGGAGGATTGGCTCTTTATTTAGGCAGCTTTTTCACTCAGTTTTTTATTTCTTCCTGGATAGGGGCATTTATTTATACACTGAATGCATTTGCAGTTTTTGTGCTTTCATTTTACATTTTTAGGAAACATTATTTTGAAAACATAGTTTTATCATTTGTTCCGGTATGGTTACTGGCAATATTGCAAAGCAACGAGTCCTTCGCCTTTGGACAGGCAGTAGGATTTTTGCTTTTATTGTCTTACTTTGCTTTATATGTATCAATCAACAAATCGAGATCACGATATTCTCTTTTCTTTGCAGGATGGCCATTTTTTTTCTTGCTTACCGGAGGCTTTTCCATCTCTCTTGTATTATTATGTGTCCTTCACGAAATACTTTTCAGGAAAGAAAAGAAACGTTTTATCATTACAGTTTTTTATGTCATTACAGGTATCCTGATACCTTATTTATCCAGCCACCTTATATTTTATATCCAGCCTGATAGGATCTATACCTATCCGGTCATGTATGAATTTCATTCAATTTTCCTGTTTGCACTGATATTGTTATTTGTATGGACTCCATTAGTATTGCTGACAGGCTTAATATTAGATAAGGTTAAATCCCTTAAAAACAGGTTATTGCCATGGAACATTACGAATGTCCTGGCAGGTTTGGTAATAATTGTCATGATGGCTTTTGTGGTTTATAAGCGTGCTTATAATAAGATGGCTGATTTGATGCTTGGAGTTGATCATTATGTTCAGCAAGCTGAATGGAATAAGGTACTTAAACTTTCAGACCGGTACCCGGGGTATAATACTCTCGTGATCTATTATACCAATCTGGCTTTATACAAGTCAGGGAAACTGATGGATAAAATGTTCAATTATCCTCAGATCGGTTCGCAGGGATTAAGACTGAAATGGCAACGTAATCTGAATCTCTTCTTTGGAGGAGAAGTCTTTTCTCAATTAGCATATAATAATGAATCAATCCATTGGGCTTTTGAGTCTCTGGTGGCAAAAGGACTGAATCCGCGTTCCCTGAAAAAATTAGCTGTCGGGTTTACTGTAAATGGAAATTATGACATTGCAGGGAAGTATCTCGGTCTGTTGAACAGAACTCTTTTTTACAGGAAATGGGCAGAGCGTCATATCAGATACCTTTATAATCCTGACCTGGGGGAAGAAGACCCTGAAATAACCCTGTACCGTGATCTTTTTGTCAGGTCCAATTTCTTTTCAGAGGTAAACGGGTTGAATCTGCAGGATCTGCTGAAAAACCATCCGGAAAATCAAATGGCTTATGAATATCTGCTCGCTTCATTGCTTCTCGACAAAAACCTTGATGTGTTTGCCAAAGTAGTTCTTGATCTGAAATATCACGGGTATAACAGAATGCCTTTGCATGTTGAAGAAGCATTGATCTTTTATAATTTCTATGAAAATCAAAAAGTAATTCCTGAAGGATATTCCTTCAACCAGGAGACCATTAACAGGTTTAACGATTATGCCAGGCTTTACACCAGGTTCAGAACTGACCGCAAGGTTGCAGCTTATGAACTGGGGAAAAAATACGGAAAAACTTACTGGTATTATCTGCAATTCCACAACAACTAGCTATGATGACAAGAAAGAGACTTACAATATCAAGGATAGCAAAATCTCATATGTTTTGTTTCATTATTCTTTTAACTGCAATAAGTTGCAATAAAAGAATGCCTCTGTCTGATGAATTAAATCAGGATGCAGTTTTGAATCCTGATTATGCTTCGGTTACAATTCCGCCGAACATTGCCCCATTGAACTTCAGGATAATTGAACCTGCAGATAAATATGTGGTAAGATTTTATAATTCAAATGGAATTGATTTTATGGTCAGCTCAGGGGATGGCAGTATAAAAATTCCTGAGAAGAAATGGCACAAACTTTTATCGGCTTCAATTTCGAAGGAGTTCCATGTGGATATTGTTGTGAAAAAATCTCAAAAATGGGTGAAATATAATACAATTACCAACTATGTTGCGCAGGATTCCATTGACAAATATCTGGTATACAGATTAATTGATCCGGAATTCGAGACCTGGAAAGTTATGGGCATATACCAGAGAAATCTCGAAAACTTCAAAGTAACACCAATTATACTTAACAGGGTGAGTGACGGTAACTGTGTGAACTGCCATACATTTTCCAGAAACAGCAGTAATACTATGATGTTTCATATGAGAGGAGAACACGGGGGTACAATTATTTATAAGGATGGTAAACTTTCTAAAATAAATACCAAAACCAGTCAAACGATCGCCAACGGGATGTATCCTGCCTGGCATCCTTCCGGGAAATATATTGCTTTCTCGGTAAATAATATTGTGCAAAGTTATCATGCAATACCCGGGAGAACGGTAGAGGTTTATGATACCCTTTCAAATATAGTTCTTTACGACGTAAATAATAATGTTATAACCAGCTGCCGTGCATTATCGGATCCTGATCATCTCGAAACTTTTCCCACCTGGTCGCCTGACGGCCGTTATTTGTATTATTGCTGTGCTCTTAAAAATGTCCTGAAAAAGCCTGATTATGAAAGCTTTATGGATGTGCACAGTAAGATTCGGTATGATCTCCTCCGTATCGCTTTTGATCAGGAAAGCCGAAGATTTGGAGTAGTTGACACTGTCCTGACTGTTTCAGATTCGGAAAGCAGTATCTCCCTTCCAAGGATTTCACCTGATGGCAGATATATTCTTTTCTGTAAATCCGGGCACGGTAATCTGACAATATGGCAACCCGAAAGTGATCTCTATCTTCTTGACTTAAAAACGGGCATAGTGTCGAAACCAGACATCAACAGTAACAAGTCTGAAAGTTTTCATACCTGGTCATCTACCGCCAGATGGATCGTATTTAGCAGCAGGAGGGACGATGGTTTATTATATACACGGCCATATTTTGCTTATTTTGATACATCAGGACAGACGCATAAACCATTTGTGCTGCCTCAGAAAAGCAATGAGCACTATTTTAAGATAATGAAATCATATAATCTGCCTGAGCTGGTTACTTCCAAAGTGAACCTGAATCCACGCAAATTAGCAAGGATTATTAAAGCTAAAGCGACAAATGCTGTGTTTCAGGATTATTAATGTGGTTTCCAAATAACAGATATTAATTCACGGTATTAATAAAATTGGCATTTCAATTCATGTTTATAAAATAATTCCGGAGAAAGGAATATTTATAAAATCGGGTTGTCTGTTAAATATCTTTAAGACCCTAAAACCGAAATAGAATTAAGGAACCTGATCTCATTTTTATATTCTAAGTGAAAGTATTTCCATTAAGATTCATTATCAGAAAGTAAAATATCATTAACTTTATTAAATTATAGTTTAATCCTTAATTACACCAAAATGAAAATAAAAATTGACAGAATGTGTTTTTTGATTCTTTCCTGTTTTGCCGTAATGGCTTTCATGCCAGGCAGCGAGAATTCAAAAAGGCCGATTTACCTTAACACTGCTTATTCATTCAAGGAAAGAGCAGCTGATCTTGTATCAAGGATGACACTTGAGGAGAAACAAAGCCAGCTTGGTAACACCATGCCGGCAATCCCACGCCTTGGCATTAACTCGTATAATGTTTGGGGAGAGGCTCTCCATGGTGTTGTGGGGATGTTTAATCCCAACGCAGGAGCAGCAACCTCTTTTCCCAGCAGTGCATCTCTTGGATCTTCATGGGACCCTCTCCTGATGGAACGCGAAACTTCAGTTATTTCGGAAGAAGCACGCGCATTTAATTCAACTGTAATTTCCAATTTGACTTACTGGTCGCCTGTAGTTGAACCAGTACGGGATCCGAGATGGGGAAGAACAGGCGAATCATTCGGAGAAGATCCATTCCTGATATCACAGATAGCAGGAGGCTTTATCCACGGCATGATGGGAAATGATCCTAATTATATTAAGGCTGTCCCATGCGGCAAGCATTATTTTGCCAATAACAGCGAATTCAACCGTCATACAGGCAGCTCAGATATGGATGCCAGGGACATGAGAGAGTTTTACCTTTCCCAATACAGAAAACTTATTGAAAAAGATAATTTGCCGGCTATCATGGCATGCTATAACTCAGTCAACGGCGTTCCTATGTCAGCAAGCAAATACATGGTCGACACGATTGCACGTAAAACTTTCGGATTAAATGGCTATGTCACAGGTGACTGTGGAGCAGTAGAAGACATTTATTTAGGTCATTTTTATGTAAAAACAGCCCCAGAAGCAGCAGCCCTTGGCTTAAAAACAGGTGTAGATACCGACTGCGGGAGCGTCTACCAGACCAGCGCCAAAGATGCCATAAATAAAGGTTTAATTACCGAAGCAGATATTGACCGGGCCCTTGTCAATATATTTACAGTTCGCATGAGAATAGGAGAGTTTGACCCGAAAAGCAAGGTCCCTTATGCCGGCATTCAACCTGATGCTGTTAACACTCCCGGTAATGTTGCACTTGCAGTGGAAGTTGCAACAAAAACCCCGGTACTGCTGAAGAACAATATTGTTGCAAAGACAAACAGCAAGGCTCTCCCGATCAAAGCAGACGCTGTTAAAAAGATCGCTGTGATAGGACCATTGGCCAATAATGTGGAACTTGGCCCATATTCAGGAAGACCGGCTGAAAAAAACATGGTATCATTGCTTGCAGGCATTAAGAATTATATAGCTCAGAAAGGGCTATCGGCTGAAGTTGTAACCAGCGCCGGTGGCAATACTTCAAGCAGGAGTGATTTCTTTAATGTCATTAGTTTTGAAATAGTTAAAACTGACAATTCTGTTAAACGATATGATGCAACAAAATTTGATGCATCAGCAACTGGAATAGTAATCAGCGCCCGAAATGGAAACACCCCTAATATCAGGGGTCTGAAAGATGGAGACTGGACATCCTATAATAATGTTGATCTAACCAGTGCCGATTCAGTAAGATTTAATCTGATGGTAAACAGTAGCGAGGGAGGGATAATTGAAGCAAGATTAGGATCAGCAACAGGTAATTTGCTTGCATCTGCAAAGGTTCCGGGTACCAGACCTATGTGGTTTGGCGGAGGCTTCGGAAGGACAAAGCCCATCTCTGCAAAGATCAATAAGCTTGGCGCAACAGGCAATCAGACCGTTACTCTTGTATATCATCCTTCAGAAATAGCTGCAATAGACAAGGAGACACTTGCTATGGCTGCGTCAGCCGATGTCGTAATTCTTTTTGTTGGCACAGACGACAGGACAGCAGGAGAAGAATCAGACAGGTTCACTCTTCTTTTACCTGGCAACCAGTATGAGCTTATCAAGGCAGTTACAGGAGTCAACCCTAATACGATAGTGATAATGCAGACACTTGGAATGGTAGAAGTAGATCAGTTCAAGGATAATCCAAACGTAGCAGGAATAATCTGGAGCGGATTTAATGGCCAGGCACAGGGGACGGCGATGGCGAGCATTCTTTTTGGGGATGCTAATCCCGGCGGCAAGCTTAACGCCACTTGGTATAAATCGCTTAATGACCTTCCTTCTATTACTGACTATAACTTGAGAGGAGGCAATGGCAGGAATGGCCGTACATACTGGTATTTCAAAAAGGATGTCTCCTATGAATTTGGTTTCGGACTGTCTTATACCACATTTGAATACAGTAACTTCAAGGTCAGCAAGAATGCTATCACTCCGAATGACAAGGTCACTGTAAGTGTCGATGTTAAGAACACCGGTAATGTAGACGGAGATGAAGTTGTTCAGGTATACTTAAAGACACCTGATAGTCCTGCATCACTTGACAGGCCGATAAAGAGGCTGAAAGGATTCCAGAGGGTGACTATAGCAGCCGGACAGACGAAAACTGTAGCAATCGACATCGATTGTTCAGATCTGTGGTTCTGGGACGGTTCGAAGAACAGGATAACATTCGACCAGGGGAAATACATATTCGAGATAGGGTCGTCGTCGAAGGATATTCGAGGTACAGTAGAAGGGATAATGAGCGGAACATATTCGCCGGTGTTGCAGACGGTAGTAGCGGAATGCGGGAAGGTGATACTGAAGCCGGGGAATACAGTGCAGACGAGTGTAACGGCATCGATGTCGGACGACAGCTTCTATAATATCAAAGATGCGAAGGTAACGTACAAGAGCAATAATGCTTCCGTGGCCAGCGTGGATGAGAAAGGACTGGTATCTGCAAAGGAAGTAGGTACTGCATCGATATATGCATCGGTAACTGTAAACGGGAAGACATTAACAAACAGTTATCCATTGAAAGTTATACCTGACCTTAAACCGGCATCAATTTCGGTAAGCGGGAAGAATGTAACCGGCTTCAGTCCTGATGTTCACAGTTACAGTTATCTTATGGATAATACAGCAAAGATACCACAGGTAAATGCCACGGCCTCAGGGAGCGATATAACAGTAGATGTAGTCCAGGCAAAAAATATACCGGGCACGGCAGTCGTGACTCTCACTGACAATATTTCAGTAGAAAAGAACTGCTATTATATAAACTTTGGAACCAAATCTGTTGGTGATGAATTCAACAATAATTCATTTGGTAAGCAGTGGAGCTGGGTAAGAGAGAATCCGGCACACTGGAGCCTGACGAAAACGGCAGGATCAATAGTAATAACCGGGGAGAAAGGGGATTTGTCGGCAGCGAACAATAATGCTGAGAATCTTCTGGTTCAGAGTGCCAACACCGACTGGAGCATAGAGTCGAAGGTTGTATTTTCAAGGAGGCCCTCAGGATTTGGGGAGCAGGGAGGAATACTTGCGTACCAGGATGATGACAATTATGTTAAGTTTGTTTACAGTACAGGCGGCATAGGTGGATTTGGAGGATTTGGAGATCTAAGTGGGTCAGGCAATCAGCCGGGGACAGTATTACTAGTAAAAGAGAAAGAAGGGGTTCAGACGACAGCAGCAAGTCTTAGTATGGCGGATATAATAAAGAACAACAATACACTTATTCTGAGACTGGAAAAGAAAGGAGGCTTATACAGCGCATCATGTTCATCGGACGGTAAGGCATTTACTTCAATAGGCACGTCTGAAATATCACTTAGCGATATTAAAGCCGGTCTAATAGTTTGTAATGGTGTTCTCGACCCACGGTTTGCCAGTTTCATGAATATGCCGGGTATGCCACAGCTGAATAATGAGCAGCAAAAACCTTTTGAAGTGGCTTACGATTATTTCCATATAACAAACAATGGTTTGAAGTAGTTATTTTCCTTTATTATTTTATTGTATTAACCTTATAATACTAGTATGAAAAAAGAGATTTTTAGAAGTGGTTTTAGGGTTGCGGTATGTTTTACAGTGAGTCTGTTTTTTAACGGATGTAAAACTGAAACTCAAAAACCAGTGTATCTGGATACCAAGTACTCATTTGAGGAAAGAGCAGCCGACCTGGTATCAAGATTCACAATTGAAGAAAAGCAAAGCCTCCTTGGTAACACAATGGCGGCAGTTCCGCGTCTGGGAATTAAGACCTATTACGTTTGGGGAGAAGCTCTTCACGGTGTCGTACCAATGTTCAACCCCAAAGGAGGGCCCGCTACGTCTTTCCCCAGCAGCGCATCCCTTGGATCTGCATGGGATCCCTCTCTTATGGAACTAGAGGCTTCCGTGATTGCCGATGAAGCCCGCGGGTTTAATAATCCTGTTATAGCCAATCTGACTTTCTGGTCACCTGTGGTAGAGCCCGTAAGGGATCCCCGATGGGGAAGGACAGGAGAATCATTCGGAGAAGATCCGTTCCTGATTTCACAGATTGGAGGTGGTTTTGTCCGTGGTTTGATGGGTAATGACTCTGTCTATCTCAAAGCTGTTCCTTGCGGTAAACATTATTTCGCAAATAACAGTGAGTTCAATCGTCATGTCAGCAGTTCCGATATGGATGCCAGGGATATGAGGGAATTTTATCTCTCACAGTACAGGAAACTTATCGAGAAGGATAAACTGCCGAGCATAATGGCCTGTTACAATTCAGTTAATGGTATTCCAATGTCAGCGAATAAAGATCTTGTTGACAAAATAGCACGTAAGACATATGGGCTGAATGGTTATATTACAGGCGACTGCGGTGCGATTGAAGATATCAAGACCGGACATTTTTATGTCAAAACGAATGCTGAAGCAACTGCATTGGGATTGAAATCAGGTGTCGACAGCGACTGTGGAAGTATTTACCAGACAAGCGCCATCGATGCACTGAACAAAGGTTTACTTACCGAGGCAGATATAGACCAGTCCCTTGTCCATATGTTTACAGTGCGGATGAGGATAGGAGAATATGATCCTGCTTCGAAAGTCCCATATTCGAAAATCGACAGCAGTGTTGTAAACTCTCCTGAACATGTGGCATTTGCTGCTGAAGTTGCAAAGAAAACACCGGTATTGTTAAAGAATAACCTGAAAAAGAATTCGGATAAAAAAGTTCTTCCTCTTAATGCATCAGAATTTAAAAAGATAGCAGTTATCGGACCTATGTCTGATTTAGTTGAACTGGGACCTTATTCGGGAACAGCACTTGATAAGAATAAGATAACTCCTCTGGCAGGGATAAAGAATCTTCTATCAGCAAAAGGATCAACGGCCGAAGTCGTACATAGTACTGGTGCAAATACAGTGAGCAACAGTAATCTCTTTAACATCTTCTCGTTTGAGATTGTAAAGAAAGACGGATCTTCCGTAAAATATGATGCCACACAGTATACAGCATCATCAAAAGGAATAATCTCTGGCGCCGGAGCACTGCCGATAAAAGCGGTTAAATGTATAACTGATGGAGGCTGGACTTTATATAAAAATGTAAATGTAAGCGATATAGAAAGCGTTAATGTGAGTCTTTCAATACCAGGTGATGGAGGTACAATCGAAGTCAGAACTGGTTCCCCAACAGGAGCATTGCTGACTACGATTGATGGCAGGGGATCTCAGAACATGAGCGATTCATTTTTCCCGGGTACATTAAAGGCCAAAGTAAACAAAACTGGAATTTCAGGAAATCAGACTGTTTGTCTTGTTTACCACACTCCTGAAAAACCGGCTATCGATAAAGAAACTATTGCTCTGGCTGCATCTTCAGATGTTGTCATCCTGTTTGTTGGAACGGATATCAAAACAGCCAATGAGGAAGCAGACCGGCTTACTCTGACGTTGCCAGGTAACCAGTATGAATTAATCGATGCAGTAGCAAAAGTTAATCCGAACACGATAGTAGTAATTCAGTCTCTTGGTATGGTTGAAGTGGATCAATTCAAGAATAATCCTAATGTTGCAGGGATAATCTGGACAGGATACAATGGTCAGGCTCAGGGAACTGGAATGGCCAGCGTACTTTTCGGAGATGCAAACCCCGGAGGCAAGCTGAATGCCACATGGTTCAAATCGGTCAATGACCTTCCTCCTATCACTGATTATAATCTAAGAGGTGGCAAAGATAAAAATGGCCGTACATACTGGTATTTCAAAAAGGATGTCTCTTATGAATTTGGTTACGGACTATCATATACCACTTTTGAGTACAGTAATTACAAAATCAGCAAGAGCGCTATCACTCCAAATGACAAGGTCACTGTAAGTGTTGATGTTAAGAACACCGGTAAAGTGGATGGAGATGAAGTTGTTCAGGTATACTTAAAGACACCTGATAGTCCTGCATCACTTGAGAGGCCGATAAAGAGGCTGAAAGGATTCCAGAGGGTAACCATTGCAGCCGGACAGACGAAAACAGTAGCAATCGATATCGGTTGTTCTGATCTGTGGTTCTGGGACATCGCAAAGGAGAGTATCAACTTTGACCCTGGAAAATATATTTTTGAGATAGGGTCATCTTCCAAGGATATCAGGGGAACGGTAGAATCAACGATGAGCGGTTCATATAACCCAGTATTGACAACTGTTGTTGCAGAATGCGGGAGTGTTGTCCTGAAGCCGGGCAATAAAGTGCAGACAAGCGTAACGGCATCTATGTCAGACGACAGCTTCTTCAATCTCAAGAATGCGAAAGTAACCTATAAGAGCAACAACCCGGCAGTAGCAAGTGTTGATGAAAACGGACTGGTAACTGCTATCGCCGCAGGTGTCTCAACGATCACTGCTGAAGTGACAATTAATGGCACCACAAAATCTGACGGTTATCCATTGAAAGTTATTGCTGATCTTACACTCAGCAGCATAGAGATGAATGGTGAAAAAGTTAAAAATTTCAGTGCTGATAACCATGCCTACAGCTATCTTGTGAAAGATGGTTCTGCAAAAATCCCCAAAATCAGTGCAACCCCTTCTGTTGAAGGAACAAAAGTAAAAATCACCCAGGCCGCTTCTGTACCGGGTACTGCATTAATAACTATGACAGACAATATTTCCGGACTGACAGGTTCCTATGCTGTTAATTTTGGCACTATGTCTTTCAGTGATGCTTTTGAATCGACTGCGCTGAAAGAAGGATGGAGCTGGATAAGGGAAAATAAAGCTAATTGGAGCCTTTCAGAATCGCCCAAGTATCTTACTGTCATTGCAAAAACCGGGGATATAAGAGGTACATCCAACAATGCAGAGAATATCTTACTGCAAAGCGCCAACACCGACTGGTCAATAACTTCCAGGATGGAATTTTCAAAAAGGCCGTTAAAAGCCGATCAACAGGGAGGTATCATAGCTTATCAGGATGATGATAATTATGTCAAGCTGGTCTACGTCAATTCAATCAAAGGATTTTTAGGAGGGGATGAATATATTGAGCTGCTTGTAGAAAGGCAGGGCGAGCAATATTCTGCTGCAAATATTAAAACCACAGGGTTGGTTCCGGATGACCTTGCAATGGTGCTTAAACTTGAGAAAAAAGGAAGCAAGTATACAGCATACTATGCAACAGGAGGCAAGGATTTTGTACTTCTGGGATCAACAGATGCAATTCTGAGTGATATTAAAGCCGGATTGATTACATGCGATGGGGCAAAGAACCCCAATGGTGGTCTGTTTGCTCAGTTGCCTGCTGCATCTGGTGCAGATAAGCCATTCAAGGTTAAGTATGATTATTTTGATATAGCAAATACTGGCAATTAATCACTGCTGGTAAAATTTACCGGGGCTGTTTAAGAGATAATTTCTTCTTTTACAGCCCTTCTTTTTTAGTACTTTTACTGGTACGATGTTTTAACTGGTATCGAAAGAATGTCATTTCTGTTGAACAAAATAATTCAATTCATTATAGGAGGACTGATGTGTCTGGTCCCCGCCGAAAGATTATATTTTATCATGGTTGAGGAACTGCATCAGGGAAATTTTACACAGCAAAAATCAGATGCAGGAAGCACTAAAGGATACAGGGATATTATTTTTTGTTACGGAAAGTTCTTAGCCGTCGGAAATGACGGGAAAATTGATTACATAAACAGTTCTGGTGAAAGGGCTCAGGTCGCTAACGCGTATAAAAATACTCTAAATTGTGTTATCAGTAGTGATCAGATAGTTGTTGCTGCCGGAGATAATGGAATCATCCTTTTTTCTTCTGACAGGCAAGTATTTACTAAAGTCGAATCCGGAACAGACAAAAACATTAACGGAATGGCTTTCAGGAACGACTTATTGATTGCAGGAGCTGACAAAGGGACAATACTTATCTCAAAAAACGGGAAGACCTGGAACAGTAGACATCTTGAAATCAGGGGTAATATTGTATCCGTCTCGGCAAATGATTCATACTGGATCGGGATTACTGATAAAGGTGAAATAATAAGGTCATATGATGGTTTAAACTGGGAAATCAAAGACTACAATAAAGAGTATTCCGGATACAATAAGGCCTGCATATTTAAGAAGGTTCTGCTAACAAATAATTGGATTGTAATTATCGGAAGTCATAATGACGGATTACCAGCAGTCCTTTTTTCATCGCTGGGAAATGTATGGACAGAAAGACTCCTGATCTATCATGATGATCAGGGAATAATCCGCAGTTTGACCAACAAGCCCAATGGAATAACTTATGATCCTGCTGGCGATCAGTTTATTCTTGCATGTGACAATGGAGTACTTTTCAGCCTGCCTTCGTGCACAAAATGCAACACGTTATCTACTGTATCGGACAAAGATCTCAATGCCATTATATGCACAGAAGATTTCCTGATAAGCGTTGGCGAAGGATTTTCTGTAAATATTATTAAACACTGATATTATTCCCGATTGTACAAAACAATTCTGAAGGCAATTAATCATCAGAAGGCCAGTAAAAAAGCGGTTAACTCTGTGCATATGAGTTAATCGCTAATTATTTTATAATTTTTGCTATTGTTTTTTATGCCAGAGCTTTTCAATAAGCTCAAGAGTCTTCCCTTTAGTTTCCGGGACATATTTCCAGACAAAAAATGCTGCCAGGATGCCCATCACGCCATAAATCCAATAAGAAAAACCATGATTAAAGTGCTGTGTAAGTATTTGATTATCATTCATTATAGGGAAGGTAAATGAAACTAACCAGTTTGCTATCCATTGAGCAGCAACTGCGATGGACATTGCGCCACGGATGCTGTTTGGAAATATCTCAGACAGCAGAACCCATGTAACAGGACCCCAGCTCATTGCAAAAAAAGCAGTATATAAAAGAATAAATATCAAAGCTAACAGTCCTTCATTGTGAGTGTAAAACGCAGTACCCAGAGCAAACATACTGACTGCCATTCCCAGGGCTCCTATGATCATAAGGGGTTTCCGGCCAAACTTGTCAACAGATAATATTGCCACAACTGTAAAAGTAAGATTCACAATTCCCACTATAATTGTCTGCAACAAGGATGAGTTGGTTGAGGCTCCCATGTTCCTGAAAATGTTGCCTGCATAATACAATACAACGTTTATACCGACGACCTGCTGAAAAATAGAAAGCAGGATGCCAATGAGAATTACACCGAAACCGAAAGAAAGCCAGGGAGCGCTTTTTTCATGGATCGTCTCCTTGATTTCTTTCAAAATTGCAGGAGCTACTTCCGAACCGGATATTTTATTCAGCACTGCTAAAGCTTTGTCGTCTTTACCTTTCATGGCCAGGAACCTGGGGGTTTCCGGAACAAAGAGCAGAAGTAACAGGAAGAGCCCGGCCGGTATCGCTCCTGAAAAGAACATCCAGCGCCAACCTTCTGTCACAAGCCATTGTTCATTGCCTTGCTTTGCAATAAAAAAGTTTACGAAATAAATGACATTCATTCCAAAAATAATAGCAAACTGGTTCCACGATACCAATTTACCCCTGATTTTAGCAGGTGCTATTTCTGCAATATACATTGGCGATATCATTGAAGCAATACCTACTCCAATTCCTCCAATTATCCTGTAAAAGAAAAAAGAATAAACAGGCAGGGTTCCAAATATGTTAAAAAATTCAGGCTTCCAGGCTCCAACTGCGGAAAGGCTGAAGGCTACTGCAGCTATGATCATTCCATTTCTCCTACCCCACGATTTGGAGATAAAACCTGACAGTGCACCTCCGATAATACAACCTATCAGGGCGCTGGCAATAACAAATCCTTTTATGATATGTGCACTACTCTGTATTTCTGCTCCTTCTGTCGGAAATGATTTGGAAAGGAAGAAAATTGCCCAAACAGTAACTAAAGCGATAATACCAGCACAGATACCACCTCCCTTTTTAAAACCCAAAAGCCTTATTATTTGTCCTGAAATAACCAGGAAAACCAGGTAAATTACCAACGTCATCAGAAGCTTATACTGACTGATAAGCTTAACTGCATATTCATGGTTTGCGGGATTTAAAATGGGGGATATGTACAGTTCAACAATCGATTTTTCTGCGCCGTTAACAACGGCAGTATCATATCCAAATAACAAACCGCCAAGAGTGGCGACAAGTGTAAGCGCCATTATATAAACAGGGTTCCCTTTTTTAAAGGAATTAATGGCGGACTTCCCTGATGAATTAAAAAGTGTCATAATTTTTATATATTCATGTTAATAATAGGTTCGTATAATTCCTGTTTTCCACTAGTTGTTGCAGCTCCGTTCATATACCTGGGATCCCCAAAAACATTTGCAGTGCCTCAAAGAAGTTTAACACCAGATGCTTTTTGTTTCTGGGAAGCATAATCCATCATTAATTTAAGTCTTTTTTCATAATCGGTAAAAAAGTTTACCTCATCAACAAGGTCAAGATCATGAAAACAATAATAAGGGATGCCCATTTTTGTTATGAATTCAAACGCTGCATCCATCTTGTCTTTTGCGCGCTGCATGGGATCTTTGCTGTCATTCCGTGACATAATACGTGTTTCCGAACCAAACTGATCTTTCATGCCCGCAAAGAAAGAATGCCAGTAGGCAACTACAAACCTGAAATGATCTTTCATACTTTTAACACCAGTTTTACGATTTTCTTCGTAATAGCGAAATGCAAGAGGGTTTGTCGATTTGTTTCCCTCAAATTGAATTTTTTCAATACCTGGAAAGAATTCCTTGTTCCCCAATGTCACCATAGCTGAAAATATTATTTAATAATTCTAGAAGAGAGATAGTTTTATAACTTAATTATTTACCTTTTGGTCCGTCATAATTATAAGTAAACCAGTTAAAGAGAGCTGATCCGCTTTCATTGGTTTCATTGAAAGAAAACAGACCAATACGTGTTCCTTTCCAATACCCGGAAGATGTGGTAAACGATTCACCATACTGCTGGAATTTTTTATTGTCGAGACTGAAAGAGAACTGGTTCCCCGTACCTTTAATATCAAGCTGTACTTTCAGATAAATCTTTTTCGATTTGATGATCTGTTCATTTGTGATTTTTCCGCCTTTTTCAATAAATACAGATAGTTGTCCACCTTTCTTTATAACTCCTATGAGGTTGTTATTTTTGCCACCCATATTGCAAAGGCCTGCTTTTTGGCCATCGGTGAACCCGGAAAGATCCATTTCAGTCACTGCTTCCCCGGTAGTACCCATAACTTTTTGAGTCAGTGTATTGGGTGCCAATGTAAAATTATCTGCCTTTAATGCTTTCAGCATCAGCATTCCCGGTTTTTCAGTCAGTGACCAGTTTTTATTTACAGGATTATGATTCCACTGCCACTGGAGGCCCAGCGAAGATGAATTGAAATCATCATCTGATTGAGGCGCGGTTATTTTAAAATCACCTTTTATAGCAGGCTTTTTCCATACATAAACCGGTTCCCCGATCCCATTGCGATCAATATCTACGCCGACAACAGGCCATCCATCCTGCCAAATAACGGGCTGAAGATGTACAACTCTCCCCATAGCGCCGTCGGACTGAAAATGATAAAACCACCATTCTCCGTCAGGAGTATCAACGAGCGCTCCCTGGTGTGGGCCATTAATCGAGGTACTTCCTTTCTCAAGAACCACTTTTTTCTCATAAGGGCCAAATATGTTTTTTGACCTTAGCACCGTCTGCCACCCTCCTCCCACTCCACCTTCGGGGATGCTGAGATAGTAATAGTTGTTAAGCTTGTATATTTTTGTGCCTTCTGCCACAGGCCCTGTATAGACAGTAGCACCGTCGTCGAGCAGCTGTTTTCCGTCGGGACTCAATTTGTGAATTATTATCGGCCCGGCACCAACTTTACTGTGCCCCATATATCCTGTGCCATTATCATCCCAGAAAGGACACGGATCTTCCCACCCCGGTATGCCTTTCACCAATACAAGTGGTTCCCAGGGTCCTTCAGCTTTTGCTGAAGAACTCATAAATAAACCCTCATCCGGAGTGCAGAAATAGATCCAGAATTTATTATCGTGAAAACGTATTGACGGCGCCCACGAACCTCTTCCATATTTCTCATTTGTATCATACCCCGGAAAACTGATATTATCATAAACTTTACCAACGATCTTCCAGTTTACCATATCATCGGATTCCAAAACGGGCATCCCCATAAAATGAAATTCCGAACATACCATGTAAAACTTATTATCCACCCTGATCACATCAGGATCGGAATAGTCTGAATTAAGAACAGGGTTTATAAATGTCCCATTCTGCTGGTCGCCCCACGATCCGGTCTTGGACTGGCCTGATAATGAGATCTGCAGGATAAGAAACAATAGAATAAATAAGTTTTTATTCATGATAGTAATAATTAAAAGCCTTGGAAACCAGAGTTTTCATCCTTTGGCGCTTCATCTCCGGCATATATGAACCAATCATAATCAGCGTTTGCCGTACAGGCTTTCCCGTTACCTGTAGCGTAAAGACCGACATAGACCCCGGTAAATCCGCCGATAGTTTCCGAACTTAAATACCTCGACATAACCTTAATAATTTCTTTAGGGGTATCATTCCCCTGAACACATAAAAATCTGAAATTTGCACGTTCTCCTTTGATAATCAGTTTTACAGGACCGGGTTTTAAAACCATTTCTTCAGATTCGTGAATGACCGATCCGAATCTTAGCCTGCCCATAGCTACTCTCTTGCCATTCGATTGTTTAACAAGCAAGTCAAAATGTATTCCGTTATTAAGAAGTATCATTCCTGCTTCTTCATTGTTATCTTTCGGGTTAAACTCAAGCTGTGTTTCAGCGGTAAAATACATATCCTGAACTCTGCGACCTGTAAAGGTTGGTGATTTACGGTCTTCAATAGTCTGTTCAGAACCTGTCAGTCTGAAAAAACCCTTACGTGAAGTGAGCGAATAATTGCCTGGAACCGGGTTCCTTAAATAGTTCCACTCCAAATCCAGTTTGTCAGAATCAAACTCTGTTCTGGCTGGTTTTGCGGCAAACGGTTTCAATGGAAGAGTAGGGCACGTCATTTTAATCGTTGCTGTCCCATTCCCATTTACTACCGGCCATCCGTTCTTTGGCCAGTAAACAGGTGCCAGGCATGTTTCTCTGCCAAGTATATGATGAGTTCCTCCCACACTGCGGTATCCGTGAAAGACTATCCACCAGGAACCGTCATGAGCATTTATTATATCGGCATGTCCGACTCCCTGAATAGGATTGCCCTGTCCGGCTGCATTGCAATGAGTAAGAATAGGATTTGAAGGATTTGAATTATATGGGCCCCAGATATTTTTACTTCTGGCTATCGTTTCTGAATGGGCTTCTTCAGTGCCGCCTTCAGCGGCCATAACATAATAAAATCCATCCTTTTTGTAAATGTGCGGACCTTCAGGATAGCGACCTCCTGTCCCATTCCATATTTTTCTGCCTTCTGAAACGAATTTGCCTGTTTTAAGATCAATTTCGTGCAGTTCAAAAGTTGATGAGATATTGTAGACTTTCCCATTATCGTCAAAAAACAAATCAGGGTCGATTCCCTGAGCTTCAATCCAGACCGGATCTGACCATGGTCCAGCAGGGTCCGCAGCGCTAACATAAAAATTGCCACCAATGCCCATATTGGTGGTAATCATGTAAAATGTACCTTCATGATACCTGATAGTTGTTGCAAAAATATTCAACCCTTTAGGCAGCTGAGTCGTCCGGTCGATACAATAACCAATAAGTTCCCAGTTTACCAGGTCTTTACTGTGAAAAACCGGAACACCCGGGAAATATTCAAAAGTACTGTTGACCAGGTAATAATCCTCCCCGACACGACAAACACTCGGATCTGACCAAAAACCTGTTATTACAGGATTGTGATAAGTTACCGGAGCAGCAGGATCAATTATAGCAGTAAATGCATTCCCTGCCATCCCCTGAAAATTTGACGATTGTCCTGTATGGTTTGACGGAGTAGTAGTCTGAGAGCATAATACAAATACTGTCAATTGTACGATCAGATTTAATAACAAAAATCTCTTCATGGTTTTTATTTAAATTAACTATCAGGATGAGTAATAAAATATCAGAATTTTAACCATTTCCGGTATTCATTTTTTAATATTAACAACTTTTACTTTCAAATACTGGTGTCTGAATCTATTATTTGCTTATTTCGATAATATCTCCCTTTTTGGTTGACAAATCATATTCGTAAACTTTCCTAAGTGCTAAAGGAGATGAGGTTTTCTCAGAATGTATCAAAGGTTTCATGGGATCGGTGGTTTTATAGAATGGATTAGGATTCTGACCATTAGACTCCTTAAGTCCTTTACCTTTTAGCGAGACATAGGAACGAATCCGGCAGTTTCCTCCCAGCGAAGACTTGATTCTGGTGGTCGAAATTTCACCATTCTCCCATTGAATATCCACTTCAAATCCCCCTCTTGCTTTCAATCCTTTTACATTGCCTTTCTTCCAGGCGTCGGGAAGGGCAGGCAACAGATGAATAGCGCCGTCCTGGCTCTGTAACAGCATTTCGGCTATACCTGAAGTACATCCGAAATTACCATCAATCTGGAAAGGAGGGTGCGCGTCAAAAAGATTGGGATATGTGCCGCCATTTTGTCTCCCGTTTGGCTGGATGGAAGGTGTCAGCTGGTCTGTAATTAATTTAAAAGCATGGTTCCCGTCGAGAAGACGCGCCCATAAGTTTACTTTCCATCCCATAGACCATCCTGTTGATTCATCTCCTCTTGCTATCAAGGATGTCCTCGCTGCAAAAAACAGTTCAGGTGTTCTGTAAGGCGAGATCTGGTTGGACGGGAAAAGGCCATATAAATGAGAAACATGCCGGTGTTTGTCATCTTGTTTGTCCCAGTCATACATCCACTCCTGCAACTGGCCCCACTTTCCAATCTGCATTGGAGGCAGGCGTTTCAATACTGCATCCAGTTTCCCGATCAGTTCCTTATCAGTATTAAGGATTTTGGCAGCTTTTATAGTTTTTGTGAACAAATCAAATACCAACTGATTGTCCATGGTTGTACCGGCAGATATCGAAGATTCAGTATGTACTGACGGAGAATTCTCAGGTGATACCGAAGGACTGACAACAAGCCACTTATGTTCGGGTTCTTCAACCAGGAAATCGAGGAAAAATATGGAAGCCTCCTTAACAACCGGGTAGGCTGACTTCAGAAACTCTTTATCACCATTGAAGTCATATTTGTCGAATAAATGCTGTGAAAGCCAGGCCCCACCCATTGGCCACATTCCCCAGAATGCTCCGTCAATCGGACCATTGATTCGCCAGATATCTGTATTGTGGTGCAGTACCCATCCCTGGGCACCATACATATCTTTTGCCGTTTGTCTGCCTGTCTGAGAAAGTTCGTGCACCATCCGTATAAGTGGTTCGTTCATCTCAGTAAGGTTGGTGATTTCTGATGGCCAGTAATTCATCTCGGTATTTATATTTACTGTGTATTTGCTATCCCAGGGCGGAGTGAGCTGGTCATTCCAGATACCCTGCAGGTTGGCAGGCTGGCCGCCGGGCCGTGATGCAGAAATTAACAGGTAGCGACCGAACTGAAAGTATAATGATACCAATTGTGGGTCATTACCTTTGGCGAATTGCTCAAGCCGGATATCTGTAGGATTGTTAACAGAACTGGTTACTCCAAGATCCAGACTTACCCTGTTAAAGTAGCTCTGATAATCAGCAATATGATCACTGACTGCCTTGTCGAAAATTTTTTTCAGAGCATTCTGCAGGTATGTGTTTACCCTTTCATCGGCATTAGCGGTTATATCATTATAATTCTTAAAATTAGATGCCATCGAAATATAAATAGTTGCATCATCAGCATTGGAAACATTCAGGGTTGTATCGACGGCAGACACGGCGCCCCCTGTAGTTAAGATTTTTATTTTGGCTTCAAATTGTACATTCCCTTTTACCTTTTCAAAATCGTTTGTTTTTCCCGATAAAACCAGTTCATTATTTGCTGTGGTCGAGATATCAACTTTTGATGGTCTGTCCATGGTCGCGGAAAAACTGACTGAGCCTGGTTTATCTGCAGAGATCCTTATTATAATTACCTGGTCCGGGAATGAAGAAAAAACCGTTGTTTTGTAATTTACTCCGTTCAGGCTATAATGGGAAGTTACTATAGCTTTTTCAATATCAAGTTCCCGATAATAGCCTGAATATTTTTCATGTCCCGGGAATAATAGTTTAAGGTTCCCGACAGTCTGGTATGGCATTCCATGCGAGGTTTTACTGATGAACTTGTTATTGACCAGATCCTGCGCTTCTTTATATTTGCCTTCAAAAATTAGTTTTCTGACTTCAGGTAATGCCTCTTTAGCGTCGGGATTATCGTTACGGTTAGGCTGCCCGGCCCAAACTGTGTTTTCATTAAGCTGAATAACTTCCTTCCAGGGATCTCCAAATACCATGGCCCCCAAACGTCCGTTTCCAACAGGAAGAGCTTCAACCCATTGTTTGGCGGGATGTAAATACCAAAGCTTTAAATAAGTGTCGCTTTGGGCAATTCCTTTAATAATTATCCCTGACAGGATACAGATGAGTATTATTCTTTTATTCATCATTTTTCCAATTTTATCAATTTTTTAATAAATGAGCTTGCCAGTTATAAACGGACTACTCTATTCAGTTCTGTTTTGAGCTATAAATCTATTAATTATTTATTCCCCAGCCAGTAAACTTTAAAGAATTTTTTACCTGAAAGAATTCCCAACCGATTTCCTGCAAAAATGGTAATAAGTATATCAGGTTCTTTTAATACGAGAATCAATTATATTTAAGTGGACAATTATGACCTTATCTTTTTTTTTACTTCAGAAGTAAGGATTATAAGATAAAGTTATTGTCAGAAAGTAAAATATCATTAATTTTAATAAACCATTGTTTAATCCTTAGTGAATGCATTATCCTGAAAATTTGAAGGAAATCTGATATGCTGTCAAAATAATCTGGCAGGATATTGTTTGTCTTAAAATCGACGGACATTATATTTTTACTTTGATAATTTGAAACTGTATTAAATCTGTGATTAAAAACTAACATCTGATTTTATGAAAAAAACAACCACTGTCATGAACGCATTATTTATTGCGCTGATGGCTAATCTAATCTTTCAAACGTCCTGTTCAAGCTCAGGTCAAAAATCCCCGGACAAAAGGGATATGGTCGTATGGTACAATAAACCTGCTGACATGGTGTGGCTCGATGGATTATTCATAGGGAATGGTTATATGGGCGCCAATGTATTTGGAAAGGTACAGAATGAAAGGATTGCCTTGAACGAATCAACCTTCTGGTCGGGAAGACCACATGATTATGACGATCCGGATGCAAACAAATATTTTGGCAAAATAAAGGACCTTGTCTTTGCCAATAAATTCAAGGAGGCAGAGAAAATGGTAAATGAACACTTCTACGGAAACCCTACAGGACAACAGGCATATCAACCTATAGGGGATCTGCTTCTGAACTTCAATGTGACTGGTGATTCTATAAAGGATTACCGTCGTGAACTGGATATGGAAACCGGAGTGGTAAGAGTCAGCTATACCGAGGGCAACGTAAAGATGACCCGCGAAGTATTTATGTCGTATCCCGACCGGGTGATGGTAATGAAAGTTTCTGCAAACAAACCTGGACGGGTATCACTTGAGGCAAAACTTAAGAGTCCTTTTCTGGAGAAAACAACAGCAAAAGAAGGGAAGCTGATTATAGACGGTACGTGGAAATATCTTCCCAAAACAGATAGCTGGCTTATTGCCAAGGTTGAAGGGACGGGTCTTAATTTTCAGACTTCACTGATTGCTATGCCGGAAAAAGGGATTATTGAATCAACCGATTCAAGCATTGTTATAAAAAAAGCCAATTCGGTGACATTCATGCTTACAATTGCAACAAGCTTTGTTAATTATAAGGATATTAGTGGAAATCCGGCATCCTCCTGCGAAAAAATTATGGCCGGAGTCAATGGGAAAGACTTTAATGCATTGAAGGATACGCATATAAAAGATTTCACCGGGTTGATGGGAAGGGTCCATTTGAAAATAGGTGACCCGGTGATGAATCAAAAGCCAACAAATGAGCGAATTGCAGATCTTAAGAAAGGTCTGCCCGACCCGGATCTTTTAGCCAAAATATTTCAATTTGGCCGGTATATTCTGGTATCAAGCAGCAGGGCAGGCAGCGAACCGGCAAATCTGCAGGGAAGGTGGAATGAGTCTTTGCTGCCAAACTGGGGAAGCAAATATACCATAAACATAAACACTGAGATGAACTACTGGCCCGCTGAGGTCACTAACTTGTCAGAAACCCACATTCCACTGTTTGATATGATCAAGGATCTTTCTGAATCCGGAGCAAAAACTGCAAAAATATATTACAATGCCGGAGGATGGGTGGCGCATCATAATACTGATCTTTGGAGGGGGACAGCTCCTGTTGATGCAGCAAGATATGGTATGTGGCCGGTAGGAGGAACATGGCTTTGTCTGCATATCTGGGAACATTACCAATTTACAGGAGATGTCGAATTCCTTAAAGAGTACTACCCGGTTATGAAAGGTTCGGCCCAATTCCTGATGGATATTATGACAATTGAACCAAAACATAAATGGCTGGTCATTCCTTTCTCGATGTCACCTGAACAGGGATTTTTTACCAGTGATAAAGCGCCGGAGACATTTTTATCTTCTACTACAACAATGAATCTTGGCATGATCAGAGATCTGTTCCCGCATATCATAGAAGCAGAAAAGATATTAAATATGGATCAGGAGTTCGGTGCAAAACTCGCCGAGGCAATGCAAAAGATCCCTCCTTATCAGATAGGGAAAGACGGCCTTCTCCAGGTATGGATTGAGGACTGGAAAAGAGGCCCGGAGGGTCATAATATGTCTGCAAACTTTGGATTCTACCCGGGCAATTCCATAACATTGAGGGGAAATCCCGAAATAGCTGCAGCTATTGAGAAATGGCTTTCTCCACGTCGAGCGAGTACCGGATGGACCAGCGCATGGGATATATGCGATTGGGCCAGGCTTGAAAATGGAGAAAGGGTTGATTCAACAATAAAGAATTTCTTCCTTTCCCGCATGCCAATAGAAGGAATTGGAAATAATCTTCATAATACTGGAAGTAACCAGTCCGATGCCAATTACGGATATACCGCTGGTGTTGCTGAATCGCTGCTTCAAAGCCATACAGGTGAAATATCCATATTACCGGCATTACCTCCCAGCTGGAAAGACGGATCAGTATCCGGACTAAGGGCAAGAGGCGGATTCGAAGTCAGCATTGAATGGAAGGACGGAAAATTGAGTAAATCCGAGATCAAGTCCCTGCTTGGCAATCCATGTGTTGTCAGAGCTAACGGAAAAACCACAAATTACACTCCTGCTAAAGGAGAAACTATTGTGATTCAGGGCAATTAATCAGCTTTTTGATTCATTTTTATATATTTTTTGACACCCAATTTCTAAATCTATGAAAAATAAAAGAACCGGCTTAATTTTTATTAGCATATTATGCCTATTTTACCAGGTTGAGGCTCAGAATGTTAAGCCTGGTGATGTTATTGCTGTCAAAAGTCCTGATGGTAAAATCCGCGTAGATATAAACAGAGGCCCTGATTCGAAGCTCTATTATAAAATTGAGACGAATGGCAAAGAGATAATTGCGCCCTCCCGGCTTGGAATAGTGTCCGATAATGTTGATCTGGGTTCTGACTTCAGGTTCGGTCCTGTTGAATCGAACCGGATCGATGAGACTTATCCTGTCTTTGGTATTCACAGTAAAGCAATCAATCGCTGCAATACAACAACTATAGAGATTCAAACAGCAGGAGAAAAATGGTTCCTTGATGTGCGTGCATATGATGATGGTATTGGAATACGTTGCCGTCTTGCAGCAAGAAAGAACCGCCAAATTCAGGGAGAAGCAACTGAGTGGAGAGTACCGTCGAAAACTATATTCTGGTACCAGAGTGATCTGGGCTCATACGAAGGGACATTTACTAAAGTTATGGTCGATACTCTTCCTTCTGATAAGATCATCGCATTACCGGTAACAGCCCTTTTACCTTCAGGCAATTATGTTATGATAACAGAAGCCAGCCTTGTTGATTATTCAGATCTGGCTGTTAAATCAGCCGGAGGGCGGGCATTGAAAGCATTCTTTCATGCTGAACAGAGAGGATGGAAGTCAGATGATGAAGTTATCCAGCCATGGAGAGTGACACTTATCGCCAGGGATCTTAATGCTTTGGTCAACAGTGATTTATTGCGTAACTTCTGCCCTCCCCCATCATCCGAGCTCGTAAATGCAGACTGGATAAAACCGGGTCGTGCTGCATGGAACTGGTGGTCGACACCTTCCCTGATTTATAACCAGCAGCACCAGTGGGTTGACTGGGCTAAACAACTGGGCTTTGAGTATTACCTGATTGACGCAGGGTGGACCAGATGGAAAGATAGTACTAAGAATGCATGGGATTGTCTTACCGAGGTGGTCAGTTATGCAAAGTTGGCCGGAATCAATATCTGGATATGGGTTCATTCAAATGAGGTTACCAAAGAAGCTGATCGGACGAGGATATTTGACAATGCAGTAAAAGCAGGTGTGTCGGGTATCAAAATCGATTTTGTACCAAAATGTTCACGCGAATGGTCAAACTGGTATGAAGTAACATTACGCGAAGCTGCAAAAGATAAACTCCTGGTTGATTTCCATGGGGCCGTGAAACCGACAGGACGCGATCGTACATGGCCCAATGAACTGACACGTGAAGCTATACGGGGACATGAGTATCATATTATAAGATATAAGAGAATCCTATTACCTGACCATGATTGTACCCTTCCGTTCAACAGGTTTGTACAGGGTTCTGCTGATTATACGCCAACTGTTTTTAATCCGTCAGAGCTACTGGGATATACCTGGTCGAGGGAAATTGCCCAGGCTATTGTCTTCACATCTCCTTTTCTCTGTTATGCCGATCACCCTGAGAATTATCTGAAAAATCCGGCTTTGGACATTATCAAGGCGATCCCTTCAACATGGGATGAGACTATTGTACTTAAGGATAGTGAGATAGGGAAATGCGCCGCTTTTGCCCGGCGCAGGGGAGATACATGGTTCATTGGAGTAATTAATGGAGGGGAAAAGAAAAATATAGATATTCCGCTTAGCTTTTTAACAGGGGGATCCTATACTCTGAATGCTTATGAGGATGATCCGGATCGGGGTGATGGGATCATTAAAAAAGTCAATACAGTAAGCAAATCAGACCATATAAGGCTTTCAATAAGACCGTCCGGAGGATTCGTGGCGAAATTGACAGCATTGTAAGCATCATATCTCCGGGGAAGCCTGATAGCAGTTTATTCATTAACAAGCAACTCCTTTTTAATATAATATAATATGTTTATGGACATACGTTTACCTATAGAATATAACTTATCTCAAATATTTTGAACGCTGGCAATCAATTACTTGAGTTGAATAGTGTTACAGAAGACACTAATTTTCTTATCTGCTATTTCACTCCGGAATAATGGATTACAAAGCAAAGCTATTGCCAGAAAATAATATTTCTTAACTTTAGTGCCCTATTATTTAACTCCTTAATTCCAATAAAATGAAAACAAAAATTGCCAAATTCTTTTTTTTGATTCTCACCTGTTTTGCCATAATAGCTTTCGTGCCTGGCAGTGATACTGCAAAAAAACCTGCATACCTCGACACAGCTTATTCTTTCAGAGAAAGGGCTGCCGACCTTGTTTCAAGGATGACTCCTGAAGAAAAGCAGAGCCAGTTGGGTAATACCATGCCTCCAATTCCCCGTTTGGGAATTAATAAATACGATGTTTGGGGTGAAGCCCTGCATGGAGTATTGGGCAGGAACAATAACAGCGGGATGACAGCAACCTCATTTCCGAACAGTGTTGCAGTAGGAGCTACATGGGATCCGGCTTTGATTAAGCATGAAACTTCGGTTATCGCTGATGAAGCCAGAGGTTTCAACCATGATCTCATTTTTACACTTACCTACTGGTCTCCTGTTGTTGAACCGGCCCGGGATCCAAGGTGGGGAAGGACCGCGGAAACATTTGGAGAAGACCCTTTTCTAGTTTCGCAGATAGGAAGCGGCTTTGTTCAGGGATTAATGGGAGACGATCCTCTTTATCTGAAAGCAGTACCTTGCGGGAAACATTACTTCGCGAACAACACAGAGTATAATCGACATACAGGAAGTGCTGATATGGATGACAGGGATATGAGAGAGTTTTATCTCCTTCCATATAGAACGCTTATTGAAAAAGATAATCTTCCGGCAATTATGACAGCTTATAGCGCTGTAAACGGCATCCCGATGTCGGCCAGTAAATTTCTTGTTGATACAATTGCCAGGAAAACATACGGGCTAAATGGATATATAACAGGAGATTGTGGTGCAATATCCGATATTTTAGCCGGACACCACTATTCAAAAAGTAACTCCGAAGCAGCAGCGCTAGGGTTGAAATCAGGAGTTGATACAGATTGCGGCGGCGTTTACCAGTCAAGCGCTCTCGATGCTATAAAGCAAGGTTTGATCACTGAAGCTGATATGGATAAAGCCTTGGTGAATATTTTTGCCATAAGGATGAGAATAGGTGAATTTGATCCCCCAAATATAGTTCCTTATGCAGGAATTAAACCAGGCATAATCAATGATCCTTCACATAATGACCTTGCAGTTGAAGTTGCAACTAAAACACCGGTTCTGTTAAAGAATTCTGTTGTTGCCAAAACAGGCAGAAAAGCATTGCCTTTCAATGCAAATGATATAAAAAAAATAGCTGTATTGGGGCCACAGGCGGATAAAGTTGAATTAGGTGATTATTCAGGAGAGGCTGAACCTTCGTTTAAAATTACCCCCCTGGCAGGAATTAAGAATTATATTGCAAAGAATAAACTTAATACAGAAGTAGTTTCCAAGTCAGGTGGAAATACTGCAAGAAGAACCGATTTCTTTAACATGATCGGTTTTTCAACTGTTATTAAAGGTGGAGCTGTTAAGGAATATGATGCAACAAAATTCGATGCTTCTGCAAAGGGTTTAATCACTTCTGCAAGATTTGGTTCACCTTCAGTAAGAGGTATCAAGGATGGCGACTGGACATTGTATAATAATGTTGATATTACCAATGTAGATTCAATAAGATTCAATATGACTGTTTCCGGTAATGGTGGATTACTCGAAGTAAGGGTTGGTTCTGCAACAGGTAATATCCTTGCTTCACAAAAAGTTGCCGGTAGTCAGCAAAGCGGAGGATTTGCAGGTTTTGGAAGATCAAAAATTGTTCCGGTTAAAATTAATACACTGGGTATTGCAGGACCGCAAACCATTGTCCTTGTTTATCATGAACCGGAAATGCCGGCAACAGACAAAGAAACTCTTGAAATGGCTGCTTCTGCAGACGTTGCAGTTATCTTCGTTGGTACCGATCAAACTACGGGAAGAGAAGAATCTGACAGGTTCTCCATAGGATTGCCGGGTAATCAGTATGAGCTGATTCAATCAGTAGCAGCAGTTAATCCAAATACCATTGTAGTAATGCAAGGAATGGGAATGGTTGAGGTTGAACAATTCAAAAATATTCCAAATGTTACTGGTATTATCTGGACTGGTTACAATGGCCAGGCACAGGGTACAGCAATGGCTAAAATCTTATTTGGCGAAGTAAATCCAGGTGGAAAACTGAATGTTACCTTCTATAAATCTTTAAATGACCTTCCTGAGTTCACAGATTATACATTAAGAGGTGGAGCTGGAAAGAACGGCAGGACCTACTGGTATTTTAACAAGGACGTTTCCTATGAATTCGGATACGGACTTTCTTATACCACATTCGGGTACAGCAATTTCGCTATCAGCAAAAGTGCAATTACTCCAAATGATAAGATAACGGTTAATGTAAATGTGAAGAATACAGGCGCAGTCGATGGAGATGAGGTAGTACAGATTTACGTCAGAACTCCCGACAGTCCTGCATCACTCGAAAGACCTATAAAGAGGCTTAAGGGATTCCAGAGAGTAACGATACCGGCAGGTCAGACAAAAACAGTATCGATAAACATTGATTGTGCAGATCTGTGGTTCTGGGATACAAAGAATAAAAGGATAATGTTCGATCAGGGCAAATACATATTTGAGATCGACGCATCATCAAAAGACATTAAAGGCAGCGTAGAGGCCAGCATGAGTGGCACATATTCCCCGATATTGAAAACTGTTGTCGCAGAATGCGGCAAGGTAGTTTTTAGACCAGGCAATACAGCTCAGACAAGTGTAACGGCATCAATGTCGGACGACAGCTTCTTTAATATCAGGAATGCACAGGTAACCTATAAGAGCAATAATCCGGAAGTAGCGAGTGTTGATAATAAGGGAATGGTAACAGCGAAGGGAGTTGGAACAGCAACTATATTCGCATATGTTACAGTCAATGGGAAAACCTTATCGAACAGTTATTCTCTTAAGGTAATGCCTGATCTGAGACCGGCAGCAATTACTGTTAACGGAAAGAATATTACAGGTTTCAATCCTGCAGTTAAAGCTTACAGTTATCTCATGGAAGGTGCAACAACTACTCCTGCTGTCGGTGCGACTGCCGCCGGTGCAAATGTTTCAGTTGATGTTGCACAGACCAATGGGGTACCCGGGAACGCAACGGTAACTCTGACTGATAATGTCACAGTTGAGAAGAATATTTATATTGTGAACTTCGGGACAAAGTCCGTCAGCGATGAGTTCAATAGCGGTACTCTGGCTAAGCAATGGAGCTGGGTAAGGGAAAATCCTTCAAACTGGAGTCTTTCAAAGAAATCCGGATCCCTGTTGATCACGAGCGAAAAAGGTGATATTGTTTCGTCAAATAATAATGCGATGAACATTCTTCTGCAGAGTGCAAATACTGACTGGACGATCGAATCAAAGATGGTATGCTCAAGAAAACCATCAGGATCCCAGAATGCCGGAATTCTGGCATACCAGGATGACGATAATTTTATAAAACTTGTTTACAAAGCCAGTAATGCAAGATTTGGAATGTTCGGTCCCGGAGGAACAGGAGTTCAATCCAGCTCAGTGGACCTGGTAATAGAGAAGGATGGTTACCAGAAATCTGGAGCAACTCTTAGTATGGCAGATATAATAAAAGATGACAATACTCTGGTTCTGAAACTTGAGAAAAAAGGCAGTCTTTACTCTGTATCCTGCTCATCGGATGGTAAAAATTTCACAACAATTGGTACGGCAGACATTATATTAAAGGATGTGAAAGCCGGAATGATAGTCTGTGACGGTGTTGCACCGGCCAGAGGTGGTTTCCCCGGGATGGAACAGCCAACCAATCAGCCCCAGACACCATTTGAGGTTGCATTCGATTATTTCCACATCGTCAATAATGGCTTGAAGTAGGCCCTGATATACGATCGTTTATCGAATAAAATGGACTGATTTCATATTAAACACTTAATTAAATCCTCTGACAATGAACATTTTGCCAGCGGATTTTTTTTTGAAATCCTGAAAAGTTCCGGTTTTCAATTGTTAAAAGAAAGGCGTACAGTTCTTTTCTATCAGGTCGTCGTGCAAATGGTACCCCTCTTCCAGGACGAGACACCTTTAATAATTATCCATGACAGGATACAGATGAGTATTATTCTTTTAATAATCATTTTTTAATCTTAATAACCTCAATCTTGCCTTAAAAGGACAAGCCTTTTTAGAACTTGCATGGAATAAAAAATTAGTTTAGGGCTTTTGCCATCGAGTAAATAGACCAGATTTACATCGGTACTATTTTCCCATACTTCCTTATTCACTGCATAACTGCCTAATCGTTTAGGAATGTCCCAACTATTGGGGAATGGGCGAATATCCAAACCTCCACTCATGCTGCCGGCAGCGCCCCAAACATCCTGATGCCGGAATGCCAGAAAAAAGGCACCATGTCCTCCCATGCTCAATCCTGTAATGGCTCTCCCTTTTTTATCCGCAATAGTATGATATTTCGAATCAATTGCTGCTATCAATTCTTTGGAAACGTATGTTTCATATTTCATTGTTGAATCTACCGGACTATCGAAATACCAACTTGTAAATCCACCATCCGGACATACGATCATCAATTGATATTGATCTGCATATTCTTTAATTGCCGGAACTTTTGTAATCCAGTCGTTCTGATTCCCATAGGCTCCATGAAGTAAATAAACGACAGGAAATCCATTTTTAGGGACTTCAACTACATCAGGTATAATTACGACATTGGAAATGGTTTTGTTCATCGCCTTACTTACCACCTTTAATGTGTCAACCTTTGCGGCATAAGTGCTCGTTATGCCGATAAAAATCATAAATAAAAATAATATTCGTTTCATTGATTGCTTTTTATAATAGTTCATAAATACTTTCTGTTTATTTTATTTGCCCTAATAATTCGTCGTTTGATTTAAGTAAAATGACCAAAACTATTCCCTGGTCTTTAGGTTCTGATTTTGCTTTTTTCATGTTTTTGCACTATCGCTCCAATAATTCCCAATAATTTCTTAATTTTTCTTACACTGCCATGCAAAAAGCCTCTGTTTGTTCCTGTGTTTCAGCTTATATGGTTTCGTTCACTATTTTTTTGAGCCTAAAAAAAAGAGAAATAAATAAATCAAAAGGTATGTCAGGAACAATCCTGACATACCTAACCCTTACTAACCAAATCCAAATTAGTTTATTAACCTGACTTTATAAACTAATCCAATAATCTAACTTACATAATAAAAAAAAACCATCGAATTTTTGTGATTTATTTATTCAAGATCATTTTGAGTTTTACTTATTACTTATATTATAATAGATGTCAACAAAAACTTTTATTACTTTTAACTATGTTCAAAAATAATAAATGCTAATTCCTTTGTGGGTGAATAAAAGATCAAAATGGTTATAATAACAGGTCATGTCATTAGGATTAAGTTTTTAATTAATTTTACATGATTAACCTGTGAAACATTGGGATTCCATAGTTGGACATTACTTATGAAAACAGATAATATACAAAGTAAAAACGTTAGTTCACCGGCATCTGATGAAAACTCTTCCCGGTTTTTATCCCTGGGTCTAATACCAAATTACTGGCTTTGGGAAGTTGATGCGCATGGCATTTACACGTATTGCAGCCCAACAGTATTTGAAATTCTGGGCTATTTTCCTGAGGAGATTTTAGGGAAAACACCGTTTGACATAATGGTTCCTGAAGAGAAGGATAAATTAATGGCCATTTTTGGACAGATAGTTAATAACCGTGAACCTGTCATCAGGTTTGAGAGTTCAAGCATTCATAAGGACGGAAGCGTTATTTATATTGAAACAAATGGAGTCCCTTATTATAATTCATCAGGTGATTTAATTGGTTACCGGGGCATAAACCAGGATATAACAAGACTGAAAACAGCTGAAAAGGCTCTAAGGGAAAGTGAGTCACGATTGGAGCACACTTTGGATATGGCCAAACTGGGAATATGGGAATTTGATTCTGTCAGGGATGGTTTCATCCTGGATGATCGGTTCTATTCCTTATTCGGTACCTCAGTAAAAGAGCAGGGTACATTTATACCGAGTGAAGATTTCCGCAAAAAGTATATACATCCCGATGACCAGAAGGCAACAAGTGATATGGTCCGGAAAGCAGAAAAATCAGGAACTACCAATTTGTCAATAGAACACCGTATTATACGTTTTGATGGTGAGGTCCGCTATTTTTTGGCATGTTTTGTTTTTCGAAAAGATGAAAAGGGGAATACAGTAATGAATTATGGTGTAAATCAGGATATTACAACAATAATAAAAGCTGAACTTGAACTTAGAGAACTCAATGCAGAAAAAGATAAATTCTTTTCAATTCTCGCGCATGATCTGAGAGGTCCCTTAAGTTCATTTGTTGGCGCTACTGAGATGCTTTTTGAAGATATTCTGACAATGGAAAAGGTAGAAGTTAAGTACATTATTGAGAGTATGAAGAAATCAGCTTCAAATATTTACAGCCTTCTTGAAAATCTTCTTGAATGGTCAAGACTGGTGCGTAACCGAATGGATTTCACTCCTGAAAAATTTAACCTTAAGAATAAAATTGAAGCATGTACCGGCATTTTGTCTGAAAATGCAAGCAAAAAGAGAATAGAAATGGAAATTAATATCCCTGATGATATCGAGGTCACTGCTGATAAACACATGTTTGATGGTATTATCCGTAACCTGGTTTCCAATGCAATAAAATTTACTCCTGTCGGAGGAAAGGTAAGCGTTACTGCTGATTATAAAAGTGATCATTCCATTGAAGTTAAAATCAATGATTCCGGAATTGGGATGACTCCTGAATTAAAAAACAAATTGTTTCTGTTAAGTGGAAAAACTAACAGGCCAGGGACAGAAGGAGAACCAAGTTCCGGGTTAGGATTGTTACTTTGTAAAGAATTTATTGAAAAACACGGTGGTGAATTATGGGTGGAAAGTGAAGTTGGCAAGGGGAGTACTTTTAGCTTTGTAATACCACAATCATTTTATTTGCATATGTAGGGTAGCGTTTAACATTCGATTCACCCTGATACCAGATAAAGCCGCGTAAGGAATAGTTGACCAGTGGAGCTATCATCCCATTGAAGCAGGAAATAGGTTTCTCAAATACAGGAAATTTCTCATTATCTAGAAAAGATTATATTATACCGGCCAGCTTTCCCGTAAAGTGGAGCAAATTCATTTTCCAATCCGTCCCAATCAATCTTCTTGGCCAATAGACAAAGTTCATGTTCCGGATGTAAAAGATTTGTTTTTAACATATTCTTTAGTGAATTAATTTAACTACGTCTCCCTCCTCCTGATCAACATAATCTTGCAATTCTTTGTCCCTTACGAGTGGCCCCGTTGAAAAAAGAACGATTGCTAATCCTATGAGAGTTATAATTCCATATCCTATAAAAACTGCGCTATATGCTTTTGTATAATTAAAATGAGTAGATAAATTCTTTATAGCCACGCCAGATAGCGACTGAAAAATCACACCTCCCAGGCCTGCTCCAACACTTGCGATTCCCCATACAGAGGCTGTGGCGCTTTTAGGGACTACATCAGATGGAAATGCCATTGTATTAGCTGTGTAAGCAGCATACCCAAATCCTGCAATAGCTAGTATAATCAGAGCAACGTTAGGGCCATTTATTATGAATGGTCCCAATAAAAGTGATAATGCCATTATTAACCCAAAAATAGTAACAGATATTTTTCGTGCTTTGGGAATTTCAATTCCTTTCTTTATTATAAATTGAGTAAAGTAGCCGCCTAAAATATTCCCAAAATCAGCAACAATAAACGGGAACATCGCAAACCATCCTATCTTTGCCAGATTCCATCCATATACATCGGCAAGATACCTGCCGATCCAGAATGTAATGAAGTACCAAACCGGATCTATGAAAACCTTTGATATAGTAAGACCAGAAACGAATTTGTTCTTCAATAACTTAAATGGAGGGATAGTTCTTGCTTTTGCCTCTTTTGCAACTTTCTTGGGTGTATAGTAAGTAAACCAGAATAAGGCCAGCCATAAATAACCTAATACCCCAATAACAATAAATGTTATTTGCCAGCCATATGTTGTTCCTAGCCAGGCTATTAAAGGAGGCGCAACCACAGCGCCAACAGAGGCTCCACTGTTAAAAATACCTGATGCAGTTGATCGTTCATTGGGCGGGAACCATTCTGAGGTTAGCTTTACTGCAGCAGGCCAGTTCCCTGCTTCACCAATTCCCAATAAAAACCTGAAAAATCCAAATTGAAAAGGAGACATTGCCAGAGCATGCAATATTCCTGCAGTAGTCCAGAAAGCCATAGTTAATGAATAACCGACACGAGTACCCAGCTTATCAATTGCAAAACCGGAAAAAGCATTGGAAATCATATAAGCTATAAAAAACGCTGATGCTATATAACCAAAAGTATCATCAGGTATCAAGTCATGTAATGTTCCTTTGGCTGCCAGATAATTAAATGATAACCTGTGTAAATAATTTAATACAGTTGCCACAAAAGCAAAAGATATCATTGCCCATCGCATTTTTGATGGTTCGTTGAGCCCTATTAAATCTTCACTTTTTAATTTTTTTTTCATATTTTTTTGAAAATGAAAGTATTAATTCATTTTTTACATCACCTCAATCATTGCCTTTGCAAGGATAGTTTCACAAATTTCCATTGTTTTTAATGTATCTTTAAACGGTGATGAGGTTTTGTCTTTTCCTGTTTTAAGTGAATTAATGAACTCACGGTTTTTTTTTCTGAACTCCTCCATATACGAATAATTCGTCGCTACCAGCTATCTCTTTAGCGTCAAATCTTTCCCTTTCAGAATTTCCTTCAACTTAGAGGAATGCTTCCTTTTCTAATTCTACCTCACTACAAATTCCCGGTGCATACATTGTGACACGAAAAATTCTTCTGTCAGAAGTCTAGTTTCCAATGACATGACAGATTGCTCCATTGTCAAAGTATAAAGTTGCCCCAATCCAGTTTATATCGGGAACAATTATACGTCTGCAATGAGATTCAACTTTTACAATTTCTCCTCCACATACCCATCTAGCAGTATCAACCACATGGGTAAAGTCGTCTAACATTCTGTCGCGAGCCCAGAAAAGAGGACGAATGTCGAATTTATAAAACTCAACTGTAGCATGTGTAAGAGGGCCTTTCTTTAGGCATTTTCCCCTCATTTTAATTAATAATGGAGCTGACCTTCGTTGATGAGAGACCTGGGTTATACAATTGTTCTTTTTAGCCAGATAAGCTAATGTCCTGGACTGGTGAATAGTTATATCCATTGGTTTCTCAATAAAAAGATTAAACTTATTCTCCAGACACCAAACCCATATATCAAACATTTTCTCAGGCTGGCCAATAACATAGACACCATCAGGCAGGAGATTAGTTAGCATTTTCTGATAATCAAACTGAGATTTTGCTACCCATATACATTTTGATGGGAGTTTATATTTGCCTGTGGTAGCTCTTAGCCTTTCTTCATCAAAAGCACAAATGCCAACAATTTCCACATACTTCAAAGAAGCCAGTGAAGGGTAATGTACCATATTGCCAAAATTACCGTTACCTACTATGCATATTCTTGCTCTCTTTCCCATAGAATTAAATTCTCCCATCAAAGTCATTCCGGTCATATTCAGGCAATAAGGGAAACTTTACAGCTTTCCCATCTCTTTGTGAGCGATATATAGCAGTAAATATCTCTACAGTCACCCGTCCTTCTTCTCCAGTAACCATGGGTTTTCTTCCATCAATCAATGCATCTATAAAATCTTCAATCTGCAACCTGTGGTAGTATTCCATTGAATTAACACTATCAAAAAAGGCAGAATCCTCCTTTATCCAGTCTTGAAGATTATTTTCTTCTCCCGGAACTGTCCAGAGATCATTAACAGGAGGTTCCAGTATACTTGTCATACCCGCAATGAACATAGCACCTCCATCTGTTTGAACACCTACTGATGCACCATTATCTCCATGAATATGAACTTTACCATAAATGCCTGGCTTTTGAGAATTACTCACGATAATATTTCCTAATGCACCATTTTTGAATTTAAGAATTGCCAGTGCAGTATCTTCAACTTCAATATATGGATGGTTAAGATTTTTCCATACACCATAAATTTCTTCAATTTCTGATCCCATGAACCATTGTAATAAATCCAGCTGGTGAGGAGCCTGATTGACCAAAACTCCTCCCCCTTCTTCCTTCCAGCTTCCTCTCCATAGATCGCTCTTATAGTAGGCTTCGTTACGCCAGCCAAACATAAAAACTGTTCCCAGAACTGGTTTCCCTATCTTACCCGAAGTTATTGCTTCCTTTAATCGGAGACATGGTGAGTAGAATCTTCTTTGTGAAATTATACCGATTTTCTTCCCTGTCTCACTGGAAGCCGCAAGCATTGCATCGCAATCCTCAAGTGAGGAAGCCAACGGTTTTTCAATAAGAACGTTGGCACCAGCTTTCAGAGCTTCTATTGTTGGGGCCATATGAGCAGGATGTGGTGTGCAAATTGTTACAATATCCAATTTCTCCTTACTTACCATTTCTGTAACATTTGTATAGGCTTTTACTCCATACCTCGAAGCATACTCCTGGCATTTTTTCGCATCTCTGCTACAAACAGCAGTAAATGCCGATTTTTGAATTGTCTTTAAGGCAGCGGCATGTATGCCTGTTACTTTACCACATCCAATAATTCCGGTTTTTAATTTACTATTCATGAAAAATAAATTATGGTTTAAGAATCACCTTTAATAAACCCTGTTCCCTTTTATATAATTTATCGAAATATACTGCACCTTCTGATAACGGAGCTATTGCACTGATCATAGTATCAACATTGACTTTCCCTTTTGAAATCAGGTCAAGCACAGTTGGATATTCCCCATTAATGGCACATGAACCTTTGAAGGTAATTTCCTGTGTAACCACCTTTTGTAACGGTAATTCAACATTGGGTGAAAGGTTGTCTACCAATATCAAAGTTGCTCCTTTACGTAAACTATCAATAGCGGATTTTATGGTTTGTGTTATTCCAACTGCTTCGAATGCAAAATCCGCGCCTCTGTTTTCGGTATGTTTACGAATTTCACCCGGAACGTCGTCTTCCAGCGAATTTAGAACAATAGAAGCTCCAGCCAGAATAGCCATATCCAGCTTTTCCTTCAACATATCTACTGCAACAACAGTGCACCCTGCCTGCTTTAAAAGTTGGATGATAAACAAACCTATCATTCCTGATCCAAATACAACAGCAGTATCACCAATCTTCATACCGGAGAGATTTACTGAATGTAATGCTACGGCAACCGGTTCAACCATTGCAGCCTGCTCAAAAGAAACTCCATCAGGTATACGATAAAGAATATGACCAGGAATATTTACAAATTGAGCAAATGCGCCATCCCTTCTGAAATCTTTGCATGAGACTCCCAGTACCATCCTGTTATCGCTCAGATTATAGTGCCCATTACGGGTATACCAATCATCAAGTCTGTATATTGTAGAATCAAAAGTAACTCTGTCTCCTATGTTCCAACCCGTAACATTTTCACCAATTTCGACGATTACGCCTGATGCTTCATGCCCCATGATTATTGGCGGGATACGCCGACCCGTGCTCCCATCCATACCATGTACATCACTTCCACAAATACCAACAGCTTTGATTTCTACCAGGACTTCATCAATTTCAGGCACAGGTTTATCTACATCTTTATAAACCAGCTTATTATACTCTTCCAATACTAGTGCTTTCATAGTTACCAATTTTTAAGGCATCTTACAACCAGGTTTTTCAATGCCTTTGTTAGTGAATAATTTATTACCTATTTTTCTAAGAGGTATAGATTTTTTGTAAAACTAAAGCCCCGTTTTTTATCAATTTCCCTTCTACTACTAGCCTGAGAATCTGTCAGTTCTTCTCTTTTAAAAATATTTGTGTGAAATTATCTGCCAGATTCAACTTTAAAAGAGAGCCCATTAATGATTGAAACTTTATCTCTATATCCGCTATGTTGTCCTTCAAACCATTCATTAGTTACAGACATTGTCATTTACTATGAGGATAATACAATATCGAATAAGTTAAATTATCCCTCAGGGAAGGGGCTGTTGTTCCCGGAAAGTCGTTTGGTACACTGGTATCGACCTTTGCCTTGGCTAACCATTGTATAGCCCTGACCATTTCCGTTTGAAAAGCGGCACATCTCATCCCTTCCGGGTTTTGTTGATCGTTCCAAAAGTGTCCCAGAGTCGAGTTGTAAACATTTCCTTTTCCGTATTTGACTACCCACTCAATCGGAAAATTCTTATTGTAAAGGGCATCCTTTGCATAGGTCAGTACTGTCATATTTTCCATCGGGCCCCTGGCAAAAGTATAAATTTCAATGTCGGCATAAATCCAACTTCTCGGAAGTCCCTTCTGTATTGGATGATTTCCGATCCGGTGTACCAATGCATTAACACGTGCTCCATGACTGGTATTTTCACCATCGCCAGCTTCAATAACTTTTATTGTGCCATCTTCTTGTATTTCGGCTGCTTTACCAAAGCTCTTTGTGCGCCACCCCAAACCAATCATCTTATTGTATTCGACCCAGTTTACAAATCCATTATTGGCAGAATGGAAGATATATAAACCGCCCCCGCTTGCAACAAATCTCTCCAGATTTTGACGGGTTACAGTGCTCCAGTTTACAGGGTTATATATGTCGTTGCAATTCATCATCACCACATCATAAGCCGAAAAGTCCGGATTCCAACTTTCAATCGTTTCTTTGGAAGCAGTATGATCTGGTGAAGTTGAAACATCGATTTTAAATCCTTTTTTCATATTAAGAAGATGAACAATTGTTTTGGTAGTGCGCTGCCAGTCGTGGTTCGAAAATCCATCGATAATAAGTAATTTAATTTCGTGGTTTTGTTGTGTTTTTACAGCACAGGCATTTACCATAAAAGCTAAACTGAAAAAGCAAATATTTAATATTCGTAGCCTCATATTCTGATTTATTAATTCGTTTAAAATTATTTATCTGGAAAAGCCGTGTTTCAATCTTAGGCCAGCCTCTCGCTTAAGGAACCAATCTTATAGCCAGTATTTAATCTTTTTTAAATGTGTGCTTATATGGTCCGATCATTTTCAGCACTTTCGTAATAATCAAAATGATTGCCAAGTTTCTCCATTACAGGAAGAGTAGCCCTATCTAATTCTGCCTTGATCTCTTTATTCAAAGGGTTTTGAACTGCAAATATATTTGCTACCAATTCACTGACATTTCTTGAACCTACTAATGCACAGGTGATTGCAGAATTTTCCAAAATCCACTTAATGGCAATTTCTGCCATAGAAAAACCTGATTCTTTACATATGCGTCTTATACCTTCTAATGCAGCGTTGGTCTCTTCTTCTGCTCCTTCTTCTCCATGCCTGCATTCTTTCGTGCTTTTACAGCTAAAGTGGCGGGTACGCCGTTGCCATACGGGTATATCTTCCAGAGAAGGATAAATGTCTGCCAATATTCCTTGTAATAATGCCATATAACTAATAACTCCAATACCATTTTCCTCACATAATTGTAAGACATCATATTCAACTGCACGGCAAAGTAGGTTATATGGAAGTTGATTTACTGCAATTTCTTCAAGAGGTAAGCTTTTAAGCCGATTGCGACTAAAATTACTAACCCCAAAATTTCGTATTTTCCCCTGCTGTTTTAAAATATGTATTGCCTCGAGGGCTTCTTCGATTCCTGGGGGACTTTCAATAATACGAATTTCATTAGTAAAATGCCTAATTGAATGAGGGTGCAATGGCCAATGTATCATATATATATCTATATAATCCGTTTGAAGACGTTTCAATGAAGCCTCACAATGCTTTATCAATGTTTCTCTATAACAATTAGAAGGACTAACTTTCGTCCCGATCAAAAACTTGTCCCTTGAGATTCCATTAAGTGATTCCCCCAATGAAGATTCACTCCTTCCTTCATTATAAGCCTCTGCTGTATCAAAGTAATTTATGCCCATATCAACTGAAGCATGAACCACATCGTTAACATCCTTTTGATTTTGGTCACCCCAGTATTCTCCGCCACCAAAAGCCCAACAACCGGTTCCAATTAAAGACAATTCTATACCGGAGTTCTTACATATTCTTTTTTCCATTTTTTTCAGATAAGATGTTAATAATTAAGTGTTTTGTTTTTATCTATCAGCTTTGGTTCTGGTCGAAGAACTGATATTTGTATATCATCAAAAACTTCCCGGGCAGTTGTCACTCCATTACTAACCGGTTCAACTCTGGTTGTCTTTACATCACATACAGTTTTTATTTCAACGTTCGCATTTGCTTTACAGGTACTAATAATGGTTCCCAGACTACGTCCACCAGATCCGATAAGTGCCAGGACAATTTTATCGTTCGCCCCCTTCTGGAAGATAGCCTTTGACAGAACTGGCGCTCCCAGAGATATTCCTACAGCATCGTTAACCGTTTTACTGATGAAATCACGTCTTTTCATTATAATAAAATTTTGATCTTAATTATTTGATAGCCTATCCCGCAAAGCGGTAGAACCCACATGTAGCTAATTATTATAATTTTGTGTATTCACAAACATGTGGGTTTCATAAGTATAGAATTATTAATCTTAAAATTAATCGTTAGATCGCTTGTAAAAAGCTATTGTAAAATTAACGCTCTGACAATTTTAGTTTAATACATCGAGGTTCCTTATAAACTAATTACTTCATAAGATTTTCCAGCTTCCGAATGAAATTCCAATACATTTTTTTCCGGACTGTATGTTTTTATTTTTTTGCCTTCAGATAAAATCTTTGCATCGCCTTTTGTACGCACCCTGCATATGTTATTAAATTTTGAATAAATAAGTGCATTCTTCAACTTACCTCCACTCCAGAAAATCGTAACATTGTATCCACCTCTTGCTCTAAGCCCTTGTATACCTCCATTTTGCCATTCTTCCGGTAATGCCGGTAATATTGATATTTCAGACGAATGACTTTGCATCAACATCTCACCGATTCCAGCCGTTACACCTTGTATACCCTGGTTACCCTCGAAAGAAGGTGTAATGCGACTATCTGCCGAGGATGGGTGAAGACTGATTGCCGTAAGCATCCTTTTAAGTATATTGTATGCAGGTTGAGCTTCTTCCAATCTGGCGTGAAGATTTATTTTCCATGCACCTGACCATCCATCATTGAGGTCTCCTCTTCGTTTAAGCACCACATCCACAGCCTTTATCAGGTCAGGGTTTTTTCTCAGAGCAATTTCGTCATCCGGATATACTCCAAAAAGATGAGACAGATGTCTATGTGTCACCTCAGTTTCTTTAAAATCATAAAACCATTCCTGTAATTGACCAAACCTCCCAATCTGATATGGTGGTAACTGGGTGATAGCTTCCTCCAGTTTATTTCTGAAATCATCATCTGTATTTAAATCTCTACAAGCCTTTATACAATCTCGGAATAAGCAGTAGATAATTGCATTACTAATAGTTGTCCCTTGTGATACCGAGCATTTCTCCCCTTTATCCGTAAAAAAACTATTTTCGGGAGAAGTTGAAGGACAGGTGACAAGCCATCCTGTTTCCGGATCTTTTATTAAAAAATCAATCATAAATTCTGCTGACCCTTTTAATAAGGGATAAATTCTTTTGAGGTAATTAATGTCAAGGTCATATAAGTAGTGATCGAAAAGTTGTTGCATTAACCATGCACCAGCTACGGGGAAAGTTGCATATTGAGGATTTCCATCGGTAGGCGCTGTATTGAACCAAATATCAGTTCCATGATGAGCTGTCCAGCCCTTACATCCATATAATTCTTTTGCAGTTCTGCTTCCTGCCTCTGCCAAATTTTCTGTGAAAAGCAGTAATGATTCGTTTATATTCGGCAAGTTTGTGTTTTCAACAGGCCAGTAGCATTCCTGAATATTGATATTCAAGGTCCAGCGGCCTCTCCACCTGCCGGCTATGTCATCCAACCATATATTATGATTATTAAAAGCTAATGTATTTTCTCTGGCTCCTGCAAGCAGAAGGTATCTTCCATACTGGAAATATTGAGAAATATATAACGGATCATCACCTCCTGCTCTCAACTTCTCCATACGTTCTGTAGTATTTAGTTTTGAATTTTCGTTCTTGCCGAGGTCAATTTTACAGCTATGAAATAAAGGGTAATAATCTTTTACATGTCTTTCTTTCAGTTGAGTGTAAGAGTATTGGGATGCTTGAGAAATATAGTTGTTACATTTTTCTTTTTCATTTACCGAAATATCATTCCAGCTTTTCCAATTAGTGGCTCCTGCCAGAATAAAAGTGACTGAATTGGCATCTTTAATCTTAATTTTATAATTGCCTGAATCTGTTAAACTTCCTCCTTCCTGAATTATTTTTAACCTTGACTGCCACTTCATTTGTGCTGGTAATATACGTAAGTTAAAAGGGTTGGTGGTATTCTCAATTGTTGTACCTTCCATAATTATTACTCCGTTTTCAATACGTGAAACAGCTGAAGGTTGAAGACTGGATAACCAGGTGGAAAAATTAATTGAACCTTTTTTATTGGTAGTTAACCGCATAACAATAACCTGGTCGGGATAACTTGCAAAAATTTCTCTTTTATAACTCACTCCTTCCAATTGATATGAAACTGTAACCAGTGCACTGTCCATGTTTAACTTTCTGCAGTAATTTTTTGCTTTATTTTGATCATGCCCAGTAAATTGTACATTCAATCGACCCATTGGCTGGTAATATTGTACGCTCATTGGCATACTGGCCAGTTTTTCAGCTTCATTATCTGCCGCTACCCAATCCTTCTCAAAAACATATTTTCGAACATTCTTCAAGATTTCTGGACCATTTGGATTATTGGGATTATAAGGGCCTCCTGTCCATAATGTTTCATCATTGAAAGGAATAACTTCTTCCGAAGTCTTTCCTAAAATCATTGCGGCAAACCGTCCTGTCCCGATTGGAAGTCCTTCCCAATATTTTGTTGCCGGCACATTATACCACCAGCTCATTTCATCTTGTGTGACCTCTTTAATTTTGTCCTGAGAGAAGGACTGAAATACTGAAACAAGACATGAAATCAATAATATAAAATTCAGTCTTTTCATAATTACAATATTTTTTTTAAGTAAAGCAATTTTTATTTGAAACAAAAACCTGTATTAACCCAGCCCCCGTTCGACAGATCCGATAACTGCCAAAACAATTTTGTCAATAGCCTTTTTCTGGAAGAATGCCTTTGACAAAACCGATGTTCAGAAAAATATTCCTGTAGTACCGATCACCGTTGTACAGATGAGATCAAGTTTTTTCATCATATAATAACTTAATTTAATGGCATGAAGCAAGCCCTATGTAGCTTATTATTATGATATTGTGTTGGTGCATTCAATATTTGCAAGTTTGATTAATAAATAATCATTAACTTAAATAATCAACCTCAAGAAATAATTTTTTAATAATTCAGTGAAATACTACAGGATTCCCAAAACAATAAATGTAAAATCCGGTTTAGACAAAGATAATTTATTTACGGATTTTCACTAGGATCTTCATCATACGAATGCGGCTCCTCCTAGAAGCTTGTTTTTCACGTCACCTTCGACACCAAAGAGGTAGTTTCTAAGCATTCGGTGATCTTGTCTTAATGTCCTGTCCTATAATTGGTTTTATCAACGCTCTCGTACGGAACCGCTCTCTGTCTTTGGCTTTTTGATATGCGGTTTTACCTTTTCCTGAGCCTGGTATATTAATGTTGACTCCCAGAATGCTTTTTCGGCCCTTACAACCTCTGTCAACCAGGGCAGTTTCAGGTAGTCGACCCAAAAGATCTTCAACCTGTGCCAATTGCGGTTTAAGAGTGTGTCCATCGTAAATATTATCTTCAAATGCCATTGCCCCAACTACTATTCCACTTTTCTTGGTTAGAACAAAACTGCTCTTATTACCAAATTCATACCTCTTATGCTCTTTGCCTTTTGAGATACACTTTACCTCAGGAGCATGAAAACTGTATAACTTGTTATTGTCATCTCTTTTCTGTCCAAGTACACGGTAGTATAACCAGAGTTGCTCATCATAACAGTTCAAACGATCTATGTCATCAAGACCACGTTCAACGTCTCTTACCAACCGGCCTACGATGGTTTTAAGTTTACGAGCAGCCGCATTGGCCCTTTTCCGCTTCTTCGGATGCTCCCGGAATCGCTGATCAATCATTAATTGCTTTACTATACGCTTATAACTTTGTCTCAACGTTATGTCTTCTTTTTCAGCGATCTTCCGGCAACCCTCTATTATCTTCTTATGAAGTTTTGAGTCGGTCGGGAATGTAATGTTCTTTTCCTGTACTGTTGTGTCAATAAGTACTTCTTTCTCATGAACCATATTGATTACACTCACCAAGGGAATTTGAAAAACATTCAACTGTGGATTCTTAATAATTTTTCCTTTCATATTTCAAGGTTTTTAACGAATTTACTCATTACCTTGCAGATTATCAACCATAGTTATTAACACTAATTGTTAATAATCAACACTTTAAATACTTTTTTAGGATCGACTATTTAGTTACCATTTCGTTAACGGCATTTGAGAGGAAAACATATGCAGAACAGATATCTATCACATATTCATTTTCGCCCCAGAAGAAAGGCCAATCCTCTTTGTTTTCCAGGAAATCGGGTTGAAATAACAACAAGCCTGGAACAACTCCACCGGCAATAAAGGTGAAATCAGCTCTGTTATTGCCGTAGGCTATTTCCTTTGTACGTGTTCCTACAGCAGATACAAAAGAGATATTTGAATATGGGTGACAGCCGAATATGTAATTCAGCCCTTTATATACATATTCAGGGTTGATAATATCAGGGAAGGCTTTATAAGCATAATAGTTGGTAATGGCAAAGCTTATAACACCGCTATTTCCGCCCCAACCTCTTGAGATAATAGGTACTCCATACGGATTCTCTTTACCATATCCATCTATAGTTTCCTTATATTTAACGACATAGCCTCTTAGTTTTGTTTTAAAATCATTGTCCATATAAGGCAATGCCTGTAATGCCAAAGATATACCTCCTCTGCCTGCAACTGATCTGTCGAGAGATGGCCACAATAATTCAAGAAACCGCTTTGAGTATTTATCATCTTTTGTTGTTATAAATAATTGAAGAGCTGCAGACATTTCACTTCCGGCACCAAACATCTGTCCTCCCGGCTGATTAGTATTCTGAGGTTTATCGAAGTTTTCATCCCACATTTTCTTTGCTGCGGCTAAACATCTATCCGCCAGAGATTTATTATAATCTTTCAGCGCGCGACTTGCGGCAGCTAAAGCACCGGCTGTTGAATAGTCGAGGAAAGCAGATCTGTTTGTAAATGCCCATCTGTCATCCATAGTTCCGCTAGACTTTCCATCTGATTCGTATGGTTTAAGATCAGGATTATATGGGAGGTTATCTGTTTCATCGACAGCGTCACCCAGATGATGATACTGATGAAGATTTGGAACAATAATACCTCTGACCGGATGTCCGATATTTTCAACCTGTGCAACCACGTTCAGAGCTCCGTGTTCTATTTGCTGTAAGATATCGGGTTTGCCATCAGGACGGTGAATATCAACGTAACGGGTTGCCTGATCAATAAATGTTTCATCGCGGTCCACTTTGAATTTCTCCCATGCATCAACGAAGTTTAATAAAACGCTTACATGTGATCCAGTCTGAATATCAAAGTCTCCTGCATCAAACCATCCGCCGACATTCAAACCCGGAATATGTTCCAGGGGTTTATACTTTGTATCTGTAACACCACTCATCCTGTAGCCGTCAAAATGCTGATGATTTATTGGTGCCTGAAGTGCGTCATCAAGAAAAGGAGCTCCATGCCAGACCCGGTATGCTTCATTAACCATCATATGATCCATCTGTACAGGGAACCAGACATCCATCGTAGGATACCATATCTCTTTATAGACCTTGGGATCAATAATAAAAGTATTGGTTGATTGGTCACCATATTTTATAAAATAAATTCCCGGATCTTTGACAGAAGTAAAATCAAATTTCAGATAATTATATCTTAAGTATTTGCCCCATTGAGCCACGTTAGCCGTTAATTTCTCAACGAATTTTCCTTCAGGAGTTACCTGGTAAAGTGATGCTTTTGTTAACGGGGTATCATTCTTATCAAGTTCAATAACAGCGATTTTTTCCTGGCCAGGATGATAACCGACCTGTGAGAACTGAATTACAGGAGCTCTTTTCCAGTTCGGTATTGCATTTGGTTCAAGATACCACTGCAGGACATTTCCAGTTTTTTTTGCGGGTAGCAAACTACGAACGATGAACCAACCGTTTTGCGCCAGATTACGTCCGTCAAAGAGCATCAATTCTGCGTCTAATGCCTGAATCTTCACAAAATTTTCAGGATCGTCAGGTGCCATTAAAATTGTTTTACCGGTTGCAAGCGGACCTGGAACAATAAATTCTTTTCTTCCCCTGTCATCAAATGTTGAATGACCTGCATATTGAAGTATTTTATTACTCAGCGGCTCCATTTTTGTAGAACTCGACGGGTATAAGGGAAATTCACCTGGCTTTCCATCAACCAGGTAGGTTTTTCTAAAATATGAAGACGGTATAAATTCAAGATTCAGACCTGCGCGACCTTCAAGTTTTTCAGGAAGAGGTTTATCAAGAATAACAGTTATAAGTACTCCATTATCCTTAGGGGTAACACTTATCCTTGAATCAAAATCATAATCGTTGTATCTTAATCCCAAACTAATTGTGTTGGTTGCTTTATCAATTTTCCTGTCAACCACAGTAGGCACCAAATCCCATTGTTCAGGGGTGTTCTGTAGCCTAACCGCACCACCAGTAGAGGTTCTTACACCATGATGAATAATTTCTATCCCTGCATTTTTTTCATCATTGAACATCCCGGTGTATTGATTGCTATAGACAAATATGTTCACCCCGGGGGTTTCAAAATATCCTAAATCATTCAATTGCAGTTTTTGGCCAAAGGAAATATTTGAGAATAAAATAATGAAAGCACCTGTAATAATCATTACCGATAACTTTTTGAATATCTTGCCCAAGGCTTTTATCTTTTGCCCTGGCACTCCACCAGAAACATAGCTGTTTTTAACATCTCTTTTCATTGTGACTATTTTTAAGTTGTTGGTTTATAAATAAATAATAAATATTTTTACAAAACCAGTCACATTATTTAAAAAACATCTGAACAATTTCAGTGAAATAATGCCTGGCATTCATCCATGTATGACCGCCTGTTGTAATCAGGTTCTTTTGTTCTATATTCTTTCCCTTAAGATAATCAATAAATGTAGCGGTTAGTTTGTACAGGTCGTCTTCGTCTCCTACATCAATCCATAACAGCTTCAACTGTTTGTTCGTTATTTTTGGATCAGCAGAAATTTTCGCGAAATTTTGTTCGAAAACTTCCGGGGTCAGATAAGCGCTATATCCACATATCCATGCAAATTTATCGAAATTTGCAAAACCTGCAAACAATGACTGTCCTCCACCCCTTTATAATCCGCCGATTGCCCGGCTATTCCTGTTGGGTATATGACGGTAATTTTCCTCCACATAAGGCATTATGCTTCCGACCAGATCTTCATTGAATACTCTATACATGTCGGCAGCGCCACCTGATGATGGACTAGGCGCTTCGGCAGATGAACCGACAGATATATTTCCATAAGGCATAACTACGACCATCGGCACGGCTTTTTTCTGGGCAATAAGGTTGTCGAGTATATTATTCACCCGGCCGACCCTGAACCAGGTTTCCTCTGTATCGGTAGTGTCGCTGTATCTGCCATAGCCATTTAATTCTTTTTTGTAATCTGGTCGTTTATATGGAAAAAATCGAAATCGACAAATCCACCGGGGGTCTTTGTAGCATAGTTAAACAATCCGAAGCGATAACCCATAAAGTGGGGCATTGAATATTCCATTTTAAGCTGTGTTCCGATAGGTATCCATGTTTTGCCATCGAGGCTGTAAAAGAAATAACCTATGTCGGCACGATCCCTGAAATCGCATTCAGCTTTCAGATATGCGGTTTTTTGTGTCAATAGAACACTCTGAGCTTCGACAGGTCTGCCTGATTGGGCGTTTACCATCACAATCGATTTAGTCCCATTGTTGTACCTGACTCCTACCAGTCCGAATTTTCTCTGTAAAAGAGCTAGTCCGGCAAAATCGCCTTCCTTCATGTTTGAAATATCTATCGATGTTGAACCCGAGCATTCAGGTCCGAAGGTACGCTGAGTTAGCGTATTCCTTGCTGCGACAAAAATAGTGTCAATTCTCCCTGTTGTCAGCCTGAGGTAACCCTTCCGCTGAGTAACTGACCAAAGTTTATTGTCGGGGTTATGGTTCCACTGCCAGACTAAAGGGAGAGCCGGTTCTCCCTTGCGGCGTTTGAACTTATCAGAGGCTACGATACCAGGAATTAAGCCTTTACTTGCAGGAAGATCCAGTCTATCAGGAACTTTCCCATCAATACCTAAAACCGGCCAGCCATCTTCCCATTTTGCAGGGACAAGATATGGTATACGTCCAACAGATCCAAAATCGCGGAACAGGTATGCAAACCATTTGCCATCGCGAGTATCAACAAGCCCTCCCTGAGCCACCCCTTTATCCTGAAGGGCAAGTTTTCCTTCCCACGGGCCGGTTATCTTATCTGCCCTGTGAATAACTACAGTACGCATACCTCCCTTTGGCCAGGTTATGTTAAAAAGATAATACTTACCATTGACCTTGAATAATTGTGAACCTTCTCCCAGCCCGCTGTCATTTCCTGATGGTGCACTTGAATTTTCAATTATAACCTGATTTACTCCGCCAGTTTTGACTCCTGATAAATCAGTATTAAGTTCAACAAGGGTAAGTTTTTTATTGCCAGTTATCAGATAAACGCGACCGTCGTCGTCAAAAAATAATGTATTGTCGTGATAGCTTGGGCTGAATGAGGATGTTTTCCATAGTCCCTTTTCAATATTCTTTGTTGAAAAGATATAAGTCTTTCCTGTTGTCTGTGAAAAGGTTGAAACGTAAAAAGTACCATCATGATAACGGATACAGCTGGCCCATGAACCTCTTCCATAAGAGTTTTTGCCATTAATGAGATTCAGATCATCAACATCTCCAAGGATATCATATGCATAGCTGACAATCTGCCAGTTAATGAGGTCTTTTGATTTCATGATAGGTACTCCGGGGCTCATGTGCATTGTGGTGCTGCTCATATAGTAAGTGTCACCCACCCTAATCATTGACATGTCGGGAACATCGGCAAATATAACAGGGTTTTGCGCTTGCTTCACCTGTGCAGAAGCAGTGATATTTATAGAAAAAGCAAAAAGCACTACTAAACCAAAATATATTGTCTTCATAAATTGATATTAATAAGTCTTAAAATAATAATCTGTTTGGGAAAGCCTGTAAAATGTAAATGTATAAATTAATTTCATCCGTAGGAACGGTTCCGAATTATTATGTAATGTTGCTCTGATGTAGATGTGTATATCAAGAGCGTCAAGAGGTTTTTGCCCTGTATATTGTATAAATTTGCCCAACTGAAAGCAATAATCTGTCACTGGTGCAGCTGAAATAATGCTATTGAGTATTTCAAAATTCTTCTGGAAACAATAAAAACAGATTATGCATTCCCCGGCAAATAAAAGTAAGCATAAAGTACTTTATTAAATTAATAGATACATCCGAAATTATAAATTATGATAGTAATAAATATATCGTGCACTATTAGGATAATATGTTGTGCTGAACAATAATCTTTGGTAAATTTAGATTCTCAAAAATTATTATAAATCAATAGAATATTTCAAAATGAAAAAACTTTCAGTTATTTCCGTGGTATTTTTTCTTCTTTCAGGGATATTTAGTATAAATAGTTCAGCTTCGGAGCCGTTGAAAGATTACAGTTTTATTCGGGGGATCTGCTATCCCGGAGGATGGTCAGGTGATCAGAAAACTATTGAAAGGGATCTGGGATATGCAAAAAGACTCCATATCAACAGTACCCGCATATGGCTAAGTTACAGGGGATATAACCAGGACCCCAAAAGTTATATCGAAAAACTCAGGAACTATGTACGTACGGCATTCAGTTTTGGCATTACAACCATGCCTGTACTGTTTAACGGCAATAACCTTAATCCTGCAACCCTGATCAATGAATTCAGAGATACTACTGCAAATAAGTATGTAAAAGCAATTGTGGACGCAATCAAAAATGAACCGGGCCTTCTGATATGGGATATTATGAACGAACCCAGCTGGAACGACTACCTGTTGAAATCACCTCCTGAAGAAAAGCAGAAAAGGGAAAGCGAGGTTAATGATTTTGTAAGGTATTATTGCAGTTATGTCAAGAAGCTTGACCCACGAAATGCAATAACTGTAGGACATACTTTTGCTGCTGACATTCCAATGGCTGGTGACCTGGTCGATGTTATTTCATTCCACGATTATCTTCCTACCAGGAAGAAAGTTGAAAATTCATACATCGAAGCTGAAAAATTTGCAAATAAATATAACAAACCAATAATTAACAGCGAATTGGGTTGCATTGGAAGAGCTAATTCCTATGATATGGCGCTTGAGATCTGTGAAAATCATAAAATGGGCTGGTATGTTTTTGAGCTGATGGTTCAGGGATACTGGAGTGATATTCACGGTCTTGTTTACCCCGATGGTACTATCCGTGACCCATCGATAATTGCCGCGTTATTTGGATTCTACAGAAACAGGGATCTCAAAACAAGCATTAAACCCAATCCAAATAAAGAAGGTCATGTAGACAAAGCATTGGAAATGCTTGAAAAAGCTCTCAAAGATGAACCAACTGGTTCCAGGATCAGAAAGACATCTTCTGATGAGATACTGGAAGCAGCAGAATATTGCGCCAATCTACTAGAAGCCGCCGAAATGGTACCAATGTATGAGCCCCCCACAGCTAAGATTCAGACATGGCGTTCTATGCCCGAAAACGAAAGAGACATTGAAGCTATCCGCACCTTTGCTTATGAACTGGGATTGACACTTAAAAAATACTGTAAAATACTTTAAGTCTCTACTAATCAGTAGAGTTCTTAAAAAACAGAGTATCTCGATCTATCTACTTTCCATTCCGCAGATCTTCGAAGGTCATTGCGTTTTTGTATAATAAATCCTCATTTCCAACACCAATCACGGGTAATTATTCCATGTAAAAACACTATTCTCACCAAAATTCTACTTCTTATTTTCGATGGATGTTGCTAAACGAATGATGGTCAATGAATTTCCGGGGAATGATCTCTTAAGGGTTTTGCCTGAGATCTTAACCAATTCAATCCTGGGCGATACTTTTGTGGGCTCATCCAATGAATTCTCATCCAACGGGCTTGCCGAGGAAAGTATGATAGCCTTACCGCTCCCTGAAAGAGCCCCGGCACCTTTAAAGTCAATCTGTGTATCAACACTCCCTGAAAAAGCATTTACAACTTTAAGGATGATATTACCAGACTTATCATCGCGGGAAGCACTCACGCAAAGCTCTTTTGTATTAAAGCTACCGGCAGAAACTTTCTGAACCAACTGCCCATCAAGATAACCTTTAACCGAATTGCCAAGTATTTCGAGTTTTACATCATACCAACGCCCGGTTTCGACAGCACCTTTTATACTTTCCGATTTCAAACCGATTTGCATCTCGTTAGTTGAATTGTTGTAGCCTCCAATATCCCAACGGATACGCCCACTATTCCCATTGTTATGGAAATAAATCTGGAAACCATTTTCACCTGAAAGTTTGCGTGCTTTTAAAGTTATCGTATAATCTTTCCATGACATATCACCAACGTAAGCAGTGACTCCCTGGGTAATTGCTGATTGTCTTAAAACGCCGTTATTAACCGACCACTCTCCCTAGCCGGTTTTTGTCCAGTCATCGATGTTCTTTGAAAAATCTGTTTGATATACAATACAATACTATGTCATCTATTTGATGTCAGTGTCTTGCCAACCCACATCGGTCCTGAACCAATCAAAGTCTGCAGACCCACCGGTTACCCTGGTTGCATAATTAAAGAGACAAAATTTATTTCCGGTAAAAATAGTGAGGTTAAATTTCATCAACAATTCATTACCGAGCGATGTATATTGCTTATTGTCAAAGCTATATTCAAATATTGCTCTCTTTGAGCTGCCCGATGCAATCGTCCTTAAATAAACTGTCTTTCCTTTCATGGGAGCAGATGCTATGGTTTCACCATTATTTACCATTATGAGCTGTTTCACTCCATTCTCCTGTTTCACTCCGATATATGCATAAGGATCCTGAAAAACAGCCAGACCTGCAATATCGCCATCCTTCATATTTTCTGTTTCCAGTTTTGTTACTCCGGTGGTTGGCAACTGTTTATCATAACTGGCATAAGGACGCTGGGTAAGCATATTTGGGGCTTCGCGCAGATCATCGACAATTCTGGTAGTTGTCAATCTCATGTAACCCGGTCGCTGGGTAAGTGACCATTTATCAGGGTCAGGATTATGATTCCAACCCCACTGCATCCCCAAAGTAGGTTTATTAAACTCAACGGAAGCAGGTAAATCGAGAATCGGATATTCTTTCCCTATATTGGGTTTTTTATATTTAATAACACCTTTCCCGTCAACTCCAACTACAGGCCAATTGTCAATCCAGGTTACCGGATGTAAAGATGGAAAACGTCCGAATGGCCCGTTATCAACAAAAAGCATTGTCCACCATTCACCGGTTTGTGTTTTAATAAGTGCTCCCTGGTGAATGCCAAAGTTTATTCCGGGAGTGGAATCTCTTATAGCTACCTTTTCCTCATATGGTCCGTAGATATTTTTGGAACGCAGCGCTACCTGAATGCCATCAACACCTCCGTATGTACAGTATAGAAAATAGTAACCATTTATTCTATAAACATGGGTTCCTTCGATTCCGCCACGGATGTCACCTGTAAATACCAGCGAATCCTTACTGACAGGTGCAAAGTTATGATCGAGCTCAGTAATGGATATCTTACCATAACCATGCGCCACATAAATTCTTCCGTCTTCATCAAAGAATAATCCCGGGTCATAAAATCCCTCTGGCAGCTTTTTTATGTCCCAGGGTCCTTCTGCTTTAGCTGCTGAACAAATAAACCCGCCTTCATCGAGTGTTATGAAGAGCAAATAAAATTTACCATGGTTGTATTTTATGCTCGTTGCCCATTGACCATGCCCATACCTGTTGCAACCATCGAGATTGTAGCATGGACTGAAATCGAATCGGGGAACAGCATTGCTGCAATACTCCCAGTTCACGAGATCGTGTGATCGCAAAACCGTAACACCGGGGAAAATAAACATGGTGGTAGTAACCATATAATAGGTGTCACCTACCAGGATAACATCCGGGTCGGGAAAGTCTGCAGCGATAACAGGATTGGTATATGTACCATCGCCGTTATCACTATGTGTTTTCTGTGCAATTATATTATTTTCTGAAATAAGGAATATCAGACACAAAAAGTTTGCAATCCAGATTAACTTGATTTTCACTCTCATAATAATTTAAATTTGTAAAGTTCATTTCAGCTCAATATAAGTTCATAATGAACTATTTAAAATGTTTTACCCCTCTGGTAATATGTACTGCCTTTGGGATTTTGATATTTAATAATTGAAAATCCGACAAGCGTAAAAAGTGTTACAATCAATATTATTCAGCAATAGTTTTCCATAAAAGTACAGTGCCGTCCTTACGGTTTGGAAGGGTTCCTTGCCGGTCGGCAGAATAGGGGTCGCCGCTTCCCGGGATCAGTCCGAGATACCGGTTGGTCTTAACTGATAAAAGCATGCACTGGTTATGCAACATATCCTGCCATTGAAACAAACTGCCTTCAGATTCTTCTTTCATCATTCTGACATCTCCCGAAATAGCAATTCCGACAACAGTCAGGAAACCTGTTCCGTTCAGTGCTTCGAGTGCTACTCTTCCCTTACCCCGATCATACACCCTGAACTGACATCCTGTGCCAGTTGATTCGGGCGAATCAGGTCGGGTTGAAGACATCATACCATGTGGATTGGCCCACACAGGCATATTTGTCGCCAAATTGGTCAATATAATAATCTTCCCAACAGGAATATTTTTCGACCTGTCAGCCAATGGTTCAACAAGTTTGAAATCTTCAAAATCGGCATATCCTCCCTCCTTATCGGTTGTATTATAAGCAAATAGCGCATAACGTGAGCCCTGGAATGTTTTCAGCTGGTAAGGCAGACGAATTGAATCTCCAATATCAACAAATGAAGTCCCATCGGTACTGTAACTAAACTGTGCAATATCCTCTTCATAGTTGCCGGTAGCACGAAGGCTTACTTTTCCTGACGGAAGTTTTTCCTCGATGGTTTTATTTTTGTACTGGTCGTAATAAAGTAGTACAAATCCGTCATTTTTCAGGACTACACCGATATTGGCATAAGGCATATTTAAAAATGCCAGACCTGCCAGGTCTCCGGGTTTCAGGCCATTTGCATTGAGTATTGTGGTGGCTGACGAAACGGGGCCAATAACACGTTGGGTAAGTGTATTTCTGGCCCAAAGAAAATCTTTTGCAGGCATTGTATGCAACCGCAATGAACCGCATTTTTTGTTAAGTTCCCACTTTGAGTCGACAGGATTGTGATTCCATTGCCAGACAGGTTGAAGCTTCGGACCTGAAAAATCATCGTTTCGCTGGTATGGAGCAGAAGGTGTTGTAACTGCAGTAACATTTGGTTTTAACCAGGTGCGGGGCGATCTTCCCAGATTTCCAGGTATTCCGTAGTATGGCCAGCCATCCTGCCAGGTAACAGGAGAAAGAAAAGTGGTGCGACCTACCGACCTGAAGTCCATCATTGAAAAGCCCCACCAATCGCCATTTGGCAAGTCAACAATTCCGCCCTGATGCATTGGTACTGCGCCAAAGTCATTTTCTGAGGGTTTAAATATGCTGAATTTGTGTCCTGGCTCAGGAACCGGCGAGCCAAGTCCAAAATTATTATGCCACCAGCCACGCTGGGTTCCCATTGTTTCTTCAGTACTTATGACCACTGTTTCGTACGGTCCATATGGCTTGTCGGCACGTGCACATTGCATACGGCCTACCGGAGAGTAATTGGCGCTTAATATGAAGTATTTTCCTTTGATTTTATACATATGATGGCCCTCTCCCATTGCATTTCCTTTGGGAATAATCACGTGTTCACTACCCTCAACAGTTCCGCTCAGATCGGGTTTAAGCTCAACCAACCGTACCTCATCATAATTGTAAACTGCATAAATTTTACCATCATCATCGAATAAAACTGATAAGTCGTAGATTTCCGTATTCATGGGTTTATGCTCCCATGGACCTTTGGGATCCTTTGACATAAATACCTGCATCCCGTGCCCGTTGACATTGGTAAAAATATAGAAAGTACCGTTATGGTAACGTATGCAAGGGGCCCATACGCCCTGTCCGTAAGCCTCTTTACCACCTGCAAGACGAAATTCGGGTCCCAGATTCAATGTATCGAAGACATACCCGATAAACTTCCAGTTAACGAGATCTTTAGAATGCATTACCGGCAATCCTGGCATACTATGCATTGTAGTGCCGGTAAGGTAAAAATTTTCTCCGACACGGATAATATCCGGATCGGAGAACTCGTCATAAAACAAGGGGTTTGTATAGGTGCCGTTACCGTTATCTGCTGTCCACGACTGGCAATAAGCAACTATTGTTGTAAGTGTAAACCATACTAATAATATAGTCAGTTTGATATTTTTCATAGGTTGTACTTTTATTGGCTTTTACTCTTTTGTCACTCTCAATTTTTAGTCTTGATTCTTACGACTGTTAGTGAACTGGCCGGAGCAGAATATTCAAATTTTGAACTCACTTTTATAGTTGATAATCCGGGAACTATTTTTTCGGGATTCTCAAACGTATTTTCTGCACCAGCATTGACGGTCAGGACAGATTTTTGAGCATCTGGTACTATATTTTTAAAGTTTGACAGGTTAATTTTCATGGTCCTTGATACATTCCCGGCATTTACCATTTTAAGGATTATATCTCTGCTTTTGCTGTCAAAAACGCATGACGCTGCCAGTGTTGAATCTTTTACATCCTTTGAGATCACATTATTAAAATAGGTGTCTCCCTGATTGGTCATGAACATTTTTTGCACATAAAAATTCACTGTGGGATAGATTTTTACATTATCAAAAAAGATCATGTCTATTTTCCACTGTATGAATCCTTTTTTCGCTAACATAGGAGCATAAGAAGCCATTCTTACAATATCGCCATTACGTTCAAGAGAGATCATATAAACTGCTTCGGCGATGGCGTTGCGCATTGTGTTTCCCCATGATGCATATTCACCAAGATAAACCTGCGATGAGTTACGGGGATATGAATCGTAACGATACTGATTTGAAATGAACCATTCAGGGCTGGTATAATAGTGTTCATCAACAACGGGAACCTTCAGGTCATTTGCCAGCTTCCAGCCTTTATCAAAGTCCTCCCCATTATTAAATGGTCCAGCTGTTCCAATGACCACAATTTCAGGATGCTTCTCTTTTACTGCCTGATAAATCATTCTGAAACGTTCAAGAAATTCAGGGGTCATTTTATCTTCATTACCAATACCAATATATTCGAGGTTAAAAGAAGCCGGATGTCCGGCAGCAGCACGTTTAGCTCCCCAGGTGGAGGTTACCGGTCCGTTTGCCCATTCAATCAGATCTAAGACTTCCTGAATATATTCGTGCATCTCTTCCATTGGTAAAGCCTTTTGCCCTGTACCACCAATGCTCCATGTTCCTCCGGAATTCTGACAGCTGACTGCAGCCGGCAATACCGGCAAAGGTTTGGCGCCTATGTCTTCGCAAAACTGGAAAAACTCAAAATAACCTAACCCTACAGATTGATGATAATTCCATATATTCCGCTGTTCTTTTCGTTGCTCAACAGGCCCGATTGTGTTTTTCCATCTGTACATATTGCCCAGTCCATCTCCATGTACCAGGCAACCACCCGGAAAGCGTATAAACTTAGGTTTCATATCTGCCAACATCTGGGCCAGATCGGCACGCATGCCATTCGGTCTGTTCCTGAAAGTTTTCTCAGGAAAAAGGGAAACCACATCCAGTGCAAGTTTACCCTCCGAGGTTGCGAGAACCACCAGAGAGGCACTATCGTTACCTGCATCCGGAATGAGGCTTGCAGAATATTTTTTCCAGTCCCCTAATGAAGTTAAGAATTTGCTTTTGGCAAGGATTTTCCCTTTAGGTGTTTGTAACCTGATAGATAACGAAACCGGTTCTTTGCTAAGTTGGCGTGCAAACATTGAGAAGTTATATTTATCATTTGCTTTTACGACTATTCCGTCAAATCCTGAATTTTTGATACCTACTCCTGACTGGGCGGGAGTGTTACCTTCGTGACCAACATGTTCTATCTCCAGCAGAATGTAATGAGGGTTGTTAACATGTATGGGAAAAGCAGTTTCAACACTTATTCTTCCATAGGAAAAACCCGGAGTAAAGTATTCCCAGTATGAAAATGGGTTCCAATCCTTTTGTTCTGTAGGATTATATTCGAATGAACGGTTCTGAACTAATTCTGCATAAAGTCCTCCGTCGGCTGAATAATTTATATCCTCGAAAAACAAACCGAACAAATCGGGACTTATTTTTTTCCCCCCCTTTGCTGTTTGTGCTGATGCTGTTGTTGTAATAATGAGATATAAAGCAATCAGCATGATTACTTTAAAAGAGCAGATTAAATAGTTACGTACAGATAAGTTGTTCACTTTTTTCATATTGATTAAAATGATTTTTATTTTTGATAAACTTTAAATACAAAAGCAATTTTATTCGGGACAATAGTGGGTTTCTCAATATTCAGACTTTCAGCATTCTGAGTCCATTTTATCTTTTCTTTGCTTCCCAACAGTACTATCTTCGATATTTTGCCTGTAGACTTTGAGGAACCAAGGTTTTTAACGGAAATTGATTCTTCAGGAACCCCCATTAGGGTAACATAAAGAATCTTCCCCTTCTGGTTAAAACGGATATCTTTTGAGGTAAATTTGATTCTCCCTTCATTAAAACCCTGAGCCCGGAGAGGATTTGAAGCTTCGGCTGCCGGACCTTCGCCAAATACTTTCCATGGACGGGTATCAAAAATACTTTCCTTGTTTATATCCATCCAGGAGGCAATGTCTTCCACAACAGCAATTTCCTTTTCATCAATAGTACCATCACCTCTCACAGGAATATTAAGGAGCAGGTTCCCGTTTTTACTGACCACATCAACCAGCATTTGGATGACGGCTTTGGCCGATTTATAGCGGTCGTTCTCATATATGGAGGTGCTGTAATGCCAATCACCTATACATGAGCAGGTTTGCCATGCTAAGTCCTGAATTTTATCGGGTGAACCACGTTCCACATCCCAAACCATGCACTTTTTCTGATCATCAGTGAGGACTTTCCCGAACAGAACAGCTTCCAGCTTTCCTTTGTGTAATGCCATATTACTGTTGTAGTAATGAGCTGCAATTTTCAATCCGGCGTCACTTATAGGATAAAGAGGAAGCGCTGTGTCGTCAAAATACAACAAATCAGGATGGAATTTATTAATCAAATCGATAGTACGGTTATAGAATTTTTCGCAATATTCCTGTGAAGGCATTGCCACTCCATTACCCCAGTTCCACTGACTATGGATTTTATTGATATCCTCACTCCCTTCGCTTAAAGGATGGTTCTGGGCATATAGTTCCTGCGGGTTCAATCCTTCCCACCAGGTACCTTTACCATCGCTTGCAGTGAGTTTGCCATCATAAGGAACTCCGGCAAATTCCCCATTTTTATCTGATTGCTGAGAAGTTTCGTACCACGACCAGGCATGAGCAGCATGGACACTTAATCCAAAAGGCAAATGATTTTTCCTGGCAGCTTCAGCCCAGCCTGCCAGAATATCTTTATGAGGACCAACTCTGACTGTATTCCACTCCTGATATTTGCTGTCCCACAGATCCAGATTATCGTGGTGGTTAGCCAATGCAAAAAAGTACTGAGCACCTGCTCTTTTGTATAAGGCAACAAGTTTCTCTGGATCCCATTTTTCAGCTTTCCAACTGTTAATTACTTCTTTGAATCCGGCTTTAGACGGATGGCCATAATGCTCAACCTGCCATTTATATTGCCTGGTACCCTCTTTATACATTGTACGGGCATACCAGTCTCCCTGTCCGGGCTGGCATTGCGGGCCCCAGTGAGCCCAGATTCCGAATTTTGCATTACGGTACCATTCTGGTACCTTATATTGTTGAAGCGATTCCCATGTTGGTTCAAACTTTCCGGCAGTAACCTGTTCGTTTCCCGATCTAATGGGTACCTGAAAACTACTTTGGGCTGCAAGCGAATAATGCAGCATGAGGCACAAAGCTAATATTAAAGTATTCTTCATAATGACATTATTTATTTGTTTAATTAATTATCATGATTTAAATTAAAAACTTACTGCTTTTTGTAAGGACTTTCAGGCATTTTTAGATATGTTTGTTCGTATCCGCCATCATCTGCTATTACTTTATAAATTACAACCCCGGGATCTAAAGGACGGATAGTTAAGATATGGGTTCCATTGGTATTATGTGGTAAAGCCAGTGTTGCAACAGTTTCTATCATCCTTGCAGCACCTGCAGGGTACATTTTAGTATAATTGTTTTTCCAGGTCAACTGATCGTTAATATTCCAGTTTTTTTCAATTCCACCGTCAAACGAAGCTGACACGCTGTGTCCTCCTTTTCTGGACGGGAGTGTACTGTCGAAGAACATTCTTACTTTAATGCTGTCCGATTTAGACTCAAGATCCATTTTGTATCTGATAGCTGCACCACTTGTGTTTTCGGTATAAGGCATCAGTGCTACACCTGATAGTGTTCTTCCCAGATCGGGGATTACTACCCATTTTGTTTTATCATTGGAGTTGTTTTCAAAATAATGTTCGGCTTCAATAACAACCACGCCGTTCTTTTCAGTAAATATATAGCCTCCCTGCTTTGCTTCTTTAGGTTTTACACGTGTTACATTTGGCATTATATTTCCACCCCTGGGCTCGTCCCACGACTTGTAGCCAATATGGGTCTGATCCATTATATGATCCCACTTGCCACCGGCAACGTTTAAATTATAATCTTTTGAAAATTCAGCATCGTATCTGAAGCAAGACTCAACACGGTCAGCCCAGTAATTGGCCTTCAGATCTTTTTCTTCTGACAGCTTGGCATTCATTGCCACAGCATAATACATATCATAAAGATTTGCCATTGCACGTACAGGATGTAGAACCAGTTCCATATATGTGTCCTTATACCTGGCGGGAATTTTAAGATACTGTCTCAAAGCCCTGGTTTCAAGAGCCATATATGCATCTGTTACCTGCCGAAACTCCCCACTATCGAGATTGTAAGTTTTTTGATCAAGCATTTCAGCAGTTACACGGCTGTTGTATTTGCAATATGTGCTCAGAATTTCAGCTGCTTCAGCAGCTTCTTCTTTGCCAAACTGTTCTTCGCAGAACTTTCTGGCGTATTCATCGAGGTTTTTCTCATTGAACGATGTTGGATTCCAGGCCATATTCAGGAAAAAGTCCATCGGATATTCATTCGGTTTCAAGTCACCTACATTCAAAATCCAGACTTTGTCAACGCCATAGTTATAAGTCAATTGAAGCTGTTCCCACATATGCGGAATCTGGGTCATATTAAGCCACTGGTATGCACGTGGCGCTCCGTGAAGATCGACATGGTAATATATTCCATATCCGCCGGGATGTTTCTTCTCCCCAAGTTCAGGAAGCCTCCGTACGTCGCCCCAGTTATCGTCGCATAACAAAATGATCATATCGTCGGGAACCTTCATCCCCTGGTCGTAATACTCCAGGACTTCACTATAAAGGGCCCAAATCTGAGGGGTTTTCGAAACAGGTTTTTTAGTTACATTTTCAATAATCTCACGCTGGTCCTTCATTATCCGTTCCAGTAACTTAAAGTTCTCCTCTGCGCTTCCGGAATTATCCATCGGCAGATCGCCATCGCCACGCATAGCCATAGTGATAATTTGTTCGTATTCCTTATTCCGATCAAGTCCATCCTTCCAGAATTTCTTCAGTCCTGCTTCATTTGTCTTGTAATTCCATTCACCATTACCGTACTCTTTGCGGTGGTTTCCCCATTCTTTCTGAGCACGCATCATCGGTTCATGATGAGAGGTTCCCATCACAATTCCATATTCATCGGCAAGGCGTGGATTCTCGGGATCATCCTCATTGAAGGCATTTCCCCACATGGCAGGCCATAAGTAGTTTGCTCTTAACCGAAGAAGCAACTCAAACAAGTGAGTGTACATTTTGCTATTGACGCCTCCGAATTTTTCATGCGTCCATCCTGAAAAACATGGAGCTTCGTCGTTGATGAAAATACCGCGATACCGTACTTTAGGTTCCCCTGATGCATAGCGACCTGATAGGAGGTAGGCTGCCTGCCGTTTCTTAGCCGGAACATCTGCCCACCAATACCAGGGAGAAACACCTAGTTGCCTGGACAATTCATAAATACCATAAATGGTTCCCCGTTTATCACTACCGGCAATTACCAACCATTGCTTCGTGCCGGGTTGAGGGTTTGGTATGGTGGTAATAACAAAACTTTCCCATTTCCCTTTAAGATCTTTCACATCAAGCTTCTTAGACGAAACCAGTTGATCTATAAGTTTATTTTTGCCAAGTGTACCTACAATAATCTCGTAATTGGCCGGGAATCCTGTCGTTAATAGTTCCGGTTTTACTCCGGTAATGCTGTCAATGTCCGATTGCAGATCGCCGATTGCACGTATCACACCTTTATAATCGTTTTCATCATATCGGATAGATGCGATAGAATGATCTACAGAAACGATCGGAAAGTCAGCCAGATTTTCAGATTTTTCAACAATTATATCTGATTGTAACCCACCTATCTGTTGTGCACAAGATTGCGCCCAAAGAACGAAATTCAGAACAAAGACAATGCTTAAATACCTGAAGAACTTCAACTTATCTGATGACGTTTTCATTTTGTAAATATCTATAAATGATTACATTAATCTTAATATTTTTACCTGTTAAAACGTCTTCAATTCTTTTAATTATTTTCCACGGCAACTGTCAAAAAAATTAAAAACATCAGGTAGAACCAAAGGAACCATACCCGGATGGTCAGCAGTAACTTCTTTGTATTCGATATTGAATCCATTCTTCTTCATCCAATCTGCAATTTGATCGCAAAAAATTAACTCCGGTTATGCATCACACTAAAACTATTTAATCGATTTACCATAAACTTCAACCTCACAAATTGAAACGGGAGTCATTGAAGCTCCGATAAATGTTATCCTCAGGAAACGGCCTTCTTTATTACTTTCAATTATATATTTCCGATACTTGTTATTACTGTCATTTTCGTTTTGATTTGCCAGCAGTACCCAGTTCATGTTGTCTTTTGACAACTCAATTTTATATTTACTTGTTTCAACTGAAGGAAACAGAACCCTTACTTCCGACACTATATACAGGTTTTCCATATCGATCTGCAACCATTTTGCAGGGTCGTTCAAGGTTGGCTGCCAAAATGTTGCTGTGTCTTTATCATTGGCCAGGTTTGCAGTTTTCCCTCCCGCTTCGCTGCTTGCCCGGGTTGGTTTCTGAAAAGCAATATTCACTTTCGAATTGTTGTCTTCAGATTCCTTTTGAATTTTATAACGTACGTATGGCCTGTCAGCCACTTTGGGAGTGATACCTTCAATATAAGCCGGAGTTCCTTTGGTTTCGATAGTGATTTCATCGCTTTGTATTCCTGCTGATGATGCCTTAATAACGGTTTTGCCACCGTAATATGAACGGAACTCTATGGCTGCTTTTCCATCGAGGATATAGATATCGGAAGCATTGCCAAATGTTATTGTTGTTCCGGTAGGAAATTCGCCCGGACCGGAAACAATCTGTAATGTTACATCGGGCGAGTTACTGAGTTGTTTACCGTCTTTATCCAATACCGAAATGATCAGAAATACATCGTCAGTGCCATCGGTATTTGAGATGATTTTTTTATCAGCGGTAAGTTTCAGCTTTGCAGGGATGCCTTCAACAGCAGGTTCCTGTTGTGCTATGTGTTTATATTCGTTGCGATACCAGTACCACATATTCTTCGGCATACGGAAATAATCGATCATTCCCATGAGTCCGAAACCGCCTGCACGGGTGCCATAATCGAACGCGCACCAGAGAGCTTCTCCGCTCCTCCATGGGAATTTTTCCTGCTGCAAATCGCCCCATCCCGGTTCAGCCTTTCCGGGACGCCGGGCAATGGTTGAACCATACTCAGTAACCACGCTGGGTACACCCGGATTCACGAACAACCTTGCTCCATCACCGTTGTAACCGGCAATATCACCAAGTTTGTCGATCTCTCCTCGTTGGCAACCTCCAATACCTACCAGGCGTGTTGGATCCAACTGATGCGTTAATTGTGTCAGTTCTTTCAGAAATTCCCTAACGCGGTCTATGGTGCCTACGCCGGTAAAGAAAGGTTCGTTGCACATGCTCCATACAATAATGGATGGATGGTTGCGATGAATGCGAATCATATCACGAAGGTCGGATTTTACACTTTCATCGAAATATGGCTGATCTTCCTTATTCATAGGGTAAGCACCGGCACCTGTGTACCAGTTATCTGTCTCACGCTGGTTTCCGCCGGAGCCCCAGAAATCATTTTCCTCCCAGAGTAAAATACCCAGCTTATCGCAGGCATCAGAAAATGAAGGGTCGTGAGGATAATGTGATCCCCGAATAAAATTCATCCCACAATCCTTGATCATACTGACATCGTGAAGAATGGCGGCATTGGTTACAGCACTGGCCCAGCCTGCATGGTCCTGATGTACATTTGCTCCTTTTAAATAATAATGTTCCCCATTCAGGAAGAAACCTTTATCGGCAGTCCACTCCATCCACCTGAAACCAAACATTGTTTCATAGTAATCCAATACAGTTTTGCCATCACTGATAGTGCTGATTGCCTTGTACATTACCGGATGATCATGATGCCAGAGTTGGGGTGCTTTTATGTCCGGGGTTGTCTGATTGAACTCAATTAGAGAATCAGGCAAAATCTGCCGCTTTGAAGTAACAGAAGCAACAATCTTTTCCGAGGAATCGACGATATCGGTTTGTAAGATATACCCTTTTTCTGCCTGACCATCGTTTCGAACTTCAGTCTTTATATTAACTATCCCCGATTCTCTGGAAAGATTAGGTGTGGTAATATAAGTACCATACCAGGTAACATGCACCGGATTAGTAACTACAAGATAGACATCGCGGTAGATGCCACCTGTAAAATTATGGTCGCCGTTACGGGGAGCCAGACGGGCATTCCAATTGTTATTTAACCTCACAGCCATAACATTCTTTCCTGTTTTCACCTGATCAGTAATATCAAGTGAAAAACCTGTATAGCCGCCAGGGTGAGTCCCAACCAGTTTCCCATTCACAAATATCCGGGCATCGCGAAACGTTCCTTCAAATTCAATGAATATGCGCTTTGATTTCCATTGAGCCGGAACATCAAAATACTTACGGTACCAGCCATAGCCGGTGTACCATTGCGCCGATTGAAAATATGGAATACTAAAATTATGAGGTAAGTTAATATCGCTCCAATTCTTGTCATCGTAACTCTCTGCTTCTGCCCTGGCATAATCGCCAAGCTTGAATTTCCATTCGCGGTTGATATTGATTTTCTCCCTTACGGCAGTATTTGTCTTTGAATTCTCGCAGTATGCTAAGAATGAGATATTTAATAAGAGAATTAGTATTAACTGTTTCATTTAAGTCTGACTATTTGTTTTCCAGAGTACATTTATTTCAGGAACCTGAAGGATTTGATGAATATTGATCCATCTTTCCCGGTCGGGAATGTTATAAATACATCGTGATGTCCTGAAACATTTTTAACTGCTTTAGAGAAAGCTTTCCAGACATTCTCACCACCAGTTGCCGATATAGGAACGGTAGCAATCAGTTGACCTTCCTTTAAATCATCAAACCAGATTTCAAGTTTACCTTTAACTCCGGAAGAAACCTCCAGCTCAATTGCTGATGGTGGTGTTTTCCCCAATTCAACTCCTGAAATCATAAACCAGCCACCATCAGTTGAAGTATTGGTCACAACTTTTCCTGATTTTTTCTTAAGTGTCTGTACTCCGAAATAGTTGCTGTAACCGGCAGCCAGAATCGGAGAAAAACCGTCTTTACAAACAAAAAAATCGAAATCTGCTGGTTTACCTTCAGCAAACAAGCCAACACTGGTGCCTACCCATGAGTTAAAATTGGGTTGTGCCTTATCCAGGTTAACAGCACTAATTGGCTCTCCAAGCGAGCCCCATGTTTTACCGTCGCCACTACAGTAGCCGGTTAAATTGTGCTCATTTCTCTCGAGTTTTAGCCATACGACCTTACCGAACTGGTTTGGAATGCTACGGGTTTCCTTATCCAGGTTGAACATGATTTTCTTTCCATTTTCAAAACCGGTATATAATCTAACCATAACACGAAGATTTCCGCTGGCAAGGTAAATGCCGGCTTTGGCAGATGAGTCGTTGGCATCCAAATCAACCCTGGTTACAGCAGTATAGTAATGATCAGTTTCTTTCTGAAGCAGATGTGTACGCTCAGTTGAAGGCGTAAGCCTTATCCATCCTTTTCTGGCGGTTAATGAATAGCTGGCAGCAGCATTTTTGGTCATGAAATGCCAGTTTGGGCTAAAAACATTTGATTCAAATTCATCACTTTGAACGCTTCTCCACAAAATACCCGATTGAGGAAGGTTTGGTTTTTCCAATGGTTGTGTTGTAGGAGCTACACCCCAGGGACGATCACCTTCCCAGACAATTTGGTAGAGAGAGGTTTGACGGCCAAGACCTGACCAGTCATCACTGCCATATTTTTCATAGCTTTGAGCGATAGTCCACCATGTACCGTCAGCCAGTTGCACTGGTGCTGACATATGGTTCGGACGATGGAAACCAACATTAGGATCTGTCTCAGGTTTAAAGAAAATGCCAAGCCTTTCCCATCTTGTTGAATCAGCTGTTAATTCTTTAGTTCTTAAAACATATTGGCCACCGGATACATCTCCTGCCGGGAAGTAAAAATAATAACCATTACGCTTACACATTACAGGTCCTTCTGCCCAACTGTACTGAAGTTTTGCGTTTATCCAATCAAGATTTATAACTGTACCTGTTAACTGACCATCGCGGCCGAGAGCCTGTATCCTGTTAACTTTCTGACCGTTCTTTATAACCATATAAGGCTTACCATCGTCGTCGACAAAAATAGAGTTATCGTAACCAAGCGGCCCTGTAACAGAGTTGGTTTTAACTTCAACAGGGTCAGACCATGGCCCGGCAGGAGAATCTGATTTGCAAAACCATTGATCGTTTGATGAAAAAAATATCCAGAATGATCCATAGAAGTATGTGATTGCACCCTGCCATGTACCTGCCGATGGCCGATCAGATACCCAGCCTGCCTTTGAAGGTGGGAGTACCCTGCCAATTACTTCCCAATGGACCATATCTTTGGAATGGTAAACGGGCATATAAGGAGTGAAATGGAAACTCGAGCCACAGTGATAAAAATCATCACCCACTTTTAACAGCGTCGGATCAGGATGATCACCAGGCAATACCGGATTTACATAAGTATTAACCTGCTTATAATCAGACTTTATTGGGCTCTTCTGAGCCACTACAAAAGAAACTTTCAATACGGTAAAAACTATTACCCAAATAATAGTGTAAACAGATCTTCTCATTTTCTTATAAATTATTTTACAAAATACATAAATCTGGCTAACTGACAAAACTTAACAAAAGTGTAAGGAATTTTTTTAAGTATGTAATAAAACCTTATTTCAGTTTCTATTCAGATTTAAGAATTACTTCAGCATCTTTAAGCGTTTCGGAAGAAGCCTTTAACCGAATTTCTCCTGCCTGTTTGTTGGTTTGAACCAGAACCAAGCAATAACCGTTGAAGGCCATTCGCTGTGTAGCTTTATCAGGTTCGTGGCTGCTGGGATTGCCATTGCCTGTACCAATTATCCTGCCGGGTCCGTCAATTGAAAACTTAACAAGATTATCAGCAACAGGAACCACTCTTCCATTAGCATCTTTGATAGCTACCCTGATAACAGCTACATCACATCCATCGGCTTTTAGTGTAACACAATCGCTGTTCAAAGAAATTTGTGATGGGGCTGTAGTGGTTTCTACGATCTCTCTGGCAACAAGTTTTCCGCCTTTATAACCTCTGGCTTCCAGTTTTCCCGGTTTATAAACAAGCTCCCACTCGATTTTATTGAATGGAATTACTTTCATCCTTTCTATTCTTTTACCGTTGAGTAGCAACTCAACTTCTTCGCAATTGCTATACCCTTGTACTTTAATTGTTTTTCCTTCTTTGCCGGGCCAGTTCCAGTGAGGAAATACATGCATCATGGGAGTATTAGTCCAGGCTGCTTTGTAGGCATAATATCCATCTTTTGGGAAACCACATAAATCCATTATTCCGAAATGTGAAGTTACGCATGGCCACAGATATGGCGTTGGTTCTCCCCGATAGTCAAAACCTGTCCAGGCAAACATACCACCAAGGTAAGGATACTGAACAATATGTTCCCAGTCTTTACCCGGCAACATTCCCCAGCCGACACCATTTCCAAGGTTTGAAACATATCCTTTTTCTTTATTATCTTCGTATTCACCACGTGTTGAAACGAAACTTGTACATTCGGTAACAAACATCTTTCTCTGCGGATATTTTTCACGATCCTTAACATACTGCATATCCCGTTGCCCATAATTATAACCTACTACATCAAGCACATCGCTGTACCCACCTTCGTTCCACCCGTGATTCATTGCGGCAGTTATAGGGCGAGTGGGGTCAATTCTACGGGTTACCTCAACGAGGGGCTCTAGTATTCTGGTTCCTGTAACCCTTCCCTCAAGCGACTCTTCATTTTCCATATTCCACATAAATACAGAAGGGTGATTCCGGTCTCTGTATATTAATGTAGTCAAATCTGCTATTCCATCTTCGGTACTCGATAATAAACGGTTTTCGTCAAGAACAAGCATACCGAGCCGGTCGCAGGCATCGAGCAATTCAGGAGTAGGTGGATTGTGGGCACAACGGTAGCCATTGCATCCCATCTCCTTGAGCAGCTTTATTTTATATTCGTTCAGTTTATCAGGAAGAGCAACCCCTACACCTGCAAAATCCTGGTGGTTTGATGTTCCTTTAACCGGATAAAGTTTGCCATTGAGGAAAAATCCATTATTGGTGATTTCAATTGTTCTGACACCAAAAGTAGTTTCGTATGTATCAACCAAATTTCCATCTGTAGTAACCTCAGTCAATACTTTGTAAAGGATAGGAGTTTCAGGCGACCAAAGCATAGGCTTTTGAATAGTTCCTTTCTGGGCAATCTCAGTTTGACTAGAAGGTTCAATTGCCTGTGATGAAGTTTTTGTACCGAGCACAACGCCTTTATTATCAATAATTTTTGAAATGAGTATAACGTTCTTGGCTACATTATACTCATTTTTCAGTACCGTTTTTATGCTTATAGCGGCTTCTTCTGGTGAAACCGAGGGTGTGGTAACATAAGTTCCAAACCTGTCAACATGAAGTTTGTCGGTTTTAGTAAGCCAGACATGCCTGTAAATTCCACAACCTTCGTACCACCAACCTTCAAAATCAGTAGCATCTACTTTCACAAGTATTATGTTCTTACCTTCGCTACCATAACGTAAAACATCTGTCAGATCATAGGATGAAGGGATGTAACCGCTCTGGTGGTTCCCCATGAAATGACCGTTAACCCACACACTACTGTTTCTGATTATTCCATCAAATTCGATAGAGATTTTTTCCCCTTTATCGGATTCCGGTATTTCAAATTCTTTTCTGTAAAAACCTATACCGGAAGGCAAAAATCCATTGGAACCCGGTTGGCTGCCAATGGTATTGTCATTTACAAAAGTACCCTCAACGCACCAGTCGTGAGGAAGGTTAACTTCCTTCCAGTCACCAGGTTTAAAAGGCGCGGCTTTATTTGCATCGGTGTAAGCAATAACAGTTTCCTCTCCAGTTACTACTTTAGCGTTGATATCTGTCAACCCACCCTGTTGACCAGCCTTTACTGCCCGTTTTATTGCTATATCGCCTTTATGAAACAGCCAGTTAAAATCAAAGCACTCTTTGACTCTTTTACCAGTGGCTATTTGTTGCAGGCCCTGGGTTTTACCTTCTATAGGGAATAACGCAAAAAGTAAAAATGCTAAGCCCAAAAGAGTTCCCGGTTTTATTGATTTTTGATTCATAAGTAAATTATTTTTAAGTTGTTATCATATATTAACTATCTGATCAATTTCACAATTACATACGGCGTTTCCTTATTCATATCGGGATATATTTTACCATTGCCGTTATTGTCCATAACTTCAATGAAGTACATAAAATCCCACTTCTTATTAATCTGTTCAGCAGGAACAGTTGCCTCGAACAGGTTCTTTTCTCCTGTTTGAAGCATATCTATGGTTTTGTAATCCTCTTTTTGATTTACATCGCGATAACGCAACCGTACCCATTTAACACCTGCTGAAGCACTTACATTTGCTTTAATAGTAAGTGGTCTGTCAACGGATGCACCTGTAACAGGAAAGAGGCTTACATGAAACAGTTTAGCATTATCTGCAGTTGTGGCAATCCTGTACTGTGGTGCTCTCTTCACAGTTCCTTCCGGTTTGAAATCTTTCCTTTGCTTCTCCAAAGCTACTAAACCTTGCTCAAGGTAACCAAGTTCGTCTTTCCAATGACCGGAAAGATGATGATTAATACCTTCAAATTCGGCTTCGCGAACTCCCATCATTAGGTCATCAGCATAAACATCTCCTGCAGCCGCTACAATTTTTCGCCAGGCATCAATTGCACCTCTTTCGCAGGCTATTGCATTGTCAAGTGCAGATACATCTTTTGTGCGTTCAAACAACCGGTAACTAATAGCGGCAGGAATTCTCCGGGAATGATAAAGTGCCAGGTCAGACAAGATCTTAAAATCATTAACGGTTGAATTGAATTCTTTGTTCTGTTTATTCCCTATTGCTTTTTCGGCTTTTGTTATCAGATTATTAATCTCTGATGAAGTCTGTTCAAACCACAGACTGGTTATTGAAGGGAGTATCCTGGCTGTTTCTCCGCCTTCAATAAGTATTTGGGCTTCCTCGTCAAAACTGGCAAACTGCTGAATATCGCTTCCCTCGGCTTTGGCATATTCGGGTAAATCTCCAAGTCGTTGTTTTTCGCACCACCCTCTTGTTGTTGGAAAGCAACTGTATGGATAGCAGGAAGCTACAATACGAGGCAATATCCAACTGGCCTGATGAAGGGCTGTCTCAATTATGGGCGCTGCTTTTTTACCAAACCGGAGTTCAAATTCTTTATGCCATACGTCAGCAGATGTTTCGGGATTATATCCCATCCGACCAAACACCTGGAAAAAATGCCAATATCGCTCAAATTCATAATCATAGTAACGATATTCAGGTTTTAGTAAGCCAAATGGTTTAGCATCGTGTGGTTGGGCTTCCATCTTGGTGGCCAGTGGTTCGTTAACATCAAAACCGTCTCCATCATAAAGATGAGTGCTTTCTGCAAACCGGCGCGCATATTCCGGATCTCCCCATAAGAGTATTCGGGTTGTGCCACCATTCCAGAGTCTCCAAAACATTTTGTATTTTTGGGGATAGGTGAGCATATCGGCATACCCATGCCGACGGTCAAACTGGTTCTCAACATTAATGTGCGTCGGATGAAATGGCATTCCCATTTGCTCCATCCAGTATTTGGGGCTTATTTTAAAATTAACTCCAATATCCACGGCACTTTGAATCATTGCATCGGTCAATCCTTTAGAATGAATATAAAGACTTAGTTTTGGAGCAGTCTCTTTCAGCATCCGGAAAAAATCAGTTGCAAATTCCAGTAATTGTGCGTCTTTCAGACCTGTTTCATTGTTAATAAAAAACAGTATGCCATCAAGATCCGGGACGACTTTTACGAACTTTGCCAATGCAGCTTCTGTGTAAGCGATAAGATTTTTATTAGTTATACCCCACACAAGACCGGGGAGAGGTTGATCAGGAGGATTGTTCATTCCAGCGATACCACCTGCCTGAACACCGCCCCGGTAAAGGTGGTCTTTGATACCGGCAGTAATTTTGATTCCTCTTTCATGTGCCATTTTTATTAATTGGTTGAAGCAAGAAAGGTTACGCTTTTGCTGTTCCTGTGTAAGACCTACCATCCGGATTTCAGAAAATTCCTCAACATCGAAGAAATAGGGATAACAAGGTGCCATAAAACCGCCGTTTTCATAACCAAAAATTATAACAAGGGAATTGAACCTGTCTTTTGCCAGCATATCAAGATAACGGGTCCAGTAAGCTTCATCATAAAACCTGCTTTCCCAATAGGTCCTGTTCATAGTATATATAGAGACTGCACGATTACTAACATTTGGTTGTTCTGTAATTTCTTTTACTTCACTCATTAATGATTTCCTGCTGGTGCTCCAGCCAATGCGATCAGCTATGTCTAAAAGTCCATACATGAGACCCTGATCATCAAATCCGCTTATCACCCAGGCCGGTTTCTTTTTCCATCCTGTCTTCCAGATCGTTAACGCCTCCGGAACCCCTGGTACATTCCGGTTTCCGGCTTTCAGCATCTGCGAAGCAGCACCCTCACCATTTGCCAGTCCTGTGATGATGATCAATTTGCCACGGGCTTCATCGATCGACTGAACTTCCTCAAAGGCAATATTTTTCTCATGCAGAGCATCAGTCAGTTTTGTCAGTCCATGCAAAACTACAACTCCCGGTGTTTTATCTGTCACAATAGATAGCTCCGGATTCTCATTAACTGCATAGGTATTTGAATTGATAATCAGAAGAAATATTATAATTTCAAAGACTGTACCTCCGGTCAGACAAAATATTTTTTTCATTTTTAATTACTTAATAATTGATAGTTAAGTAAATAATTAAACTGGCGACAATTCATAAACGCTGCCTTGTTCTGCGTTAAATTCCAGTATAAAAGAGCCATTCTGTTCACTTGACTTTTCAGACAAACCCTCCACTTTTAAGGCAACAGCCGAATGGATAATGCACCTGTTTTTCACATTTGCCTTTATCACGACTTTTTGAGGTTTATTGCTTTTCCATTTAATATCTACTACGAAACCACCGCGGGCAACCAGGCCTATTACCTCCCCGTCTTTCCACACTTTTGGCAAAGCAGGCAGTAATTCTATATAGCCATTCTGACTTTGCAGCAACATTTCAGCGATACCGGCTGTTCCGCCAAAGTTCCCGTCAATCTGGAAAGGCGGATGGGCACAAAACAGGTTCGGGTATGTTCCACCTCCATTCGACATGTTAAGCCCCGCTTTATCGGTATAATGAAGAAGGTTTTTCAGTAACTGGTAAGCACGATCGCCATCTTTTAGCCTTGCCCAGAAATTCACTTTCCAGGCCAGTGACCAGCCTGTCCCAACATCTGTCCTGACATCCAGACTTTTTCGCGCAGCCCTGGCCAGATCAGGAGTTGTCTGAGGGTCAATCTGATTACCAGGATACAACATATACAAGTGAGAAACATGCCTGTGTTTCAGGTCTGTTTCCTTAAATTCTTCGCTCCATTCCATAATTCTGCCATCAGAACCTATCTGCGGGGTTGCAAGATCTGGCAAAGCACCGGCAATCTCAGGAAGCAGTGGGTTATTATCTTTCAGAATTTTCGATGCTTCCAGAACATTTGTAAATAATTCATGTAAGACTTCCTGATCATGCGAAGGCCCCATGCATACTGAGCCAATTGATCCATCGGGTGCAACAAATGGATTTTCGGGTGAAGTTGACGGGCCCGAAACCAGTTTGCCTGTTGCAGGGTCTTTTACCAGCCAGTCGAGATAAAACTGTGCAGCCTTCAGCATAACCGGATAAACTCTTTCCAGGTATTTATGATCCATAGTAAACATATAATGATCCCAAAGATGCCGGCATAGCCATCCTCCTCCGGCCACATACATTCCCCAACTTGTACCTTCTCCCGGTGCAGTGTATCCCCAAACGTTTGTAATAGGTTCAGTACACCATCCTTTGGCATGGTATTGAACCGATGCAGTTACTTCGCCTGGTTTTACCAGCGATTCAATCAGGTTGGTTACTGGTCCAAAACATTCCTGAAGGTTGGTCACATCGGCAGGCCAATAGTTCATTTGCATGTTAATGTTAGTGTGGTAATCACAGTTCCAGGGTGCCTGTATCTTGTTTGACCAGATCCCCTGCAAATTAGCAGGCAGTGTACCTTCGCGGGAAGAAGAGATTAACAGGTAACGGCCAAATTGAAAATAAACTTCCTGTAAATGAAAGTCGTCGGGATTTTTCTCCAGGTTTTTCAGCTTCATATCAGTAGGAATAGTATCTGAATCACCACCAGATAAGTTCAGGCTCACTTTGTTGAAAAGAGCAGAATAGTCATCGACATGATTCTTCAACAGAGTAGCATAAGACCTGGATGCTGCTTTTTCTAGCTGGTCACTTGATATTATTTTTGGATCGTCACCAATGTATGTAGGATATTCCTGCTTGTAGTTGGTCGCGGCTGTCAAAAGCAATATTACTTCGTTAGCACCGTGGATAGTGATCAGGTTGTCTGAATAGGTGACTTTTCCTCCAGAAGCTATTGCTTTTAACCGGGCTGCATATTGCATACCATCACCCCCTTTGCCATTTTTCAAAGTCCCGTACATCAGAAGGACATTTTTCTCATTTTTGGTGGCAAATCGTTCGGGGCGGGTTAGCGAAGTTTTGAAACTCAACGCTCCCCTTTTGCTGGCAGTAAGATGCACAACTAAAACACGATCGGGATAACTGATAAAGATTTCACGTTGATAGCTTATACTATCCTGTTTATAAGAAATCTTCATTACACCGCGGCTAAGGTCAAGTTCCCGGATATAATTACTATATGTAGTATTCTTACCAAAATCCAATAATAAATTACCCAATATCTGGAAAGATCCGTAAGGGGAGTCGGCACCATTTCCCCTCCCCGATCCAACGTCTTTGCAGACCTGGGTTTTTTCGGTTAGTTCATTAGCCTCTTTATACTTTTTTTCAAACAGGAGTTTTCTTATTTTGTCGAGTGATTCAGCAGCATCGGGATTATTATTGTCATCATGGCTGCCTGACCATAAGCTTTTTTCGTTTAATTGGATAATTTCACTGTTTACATCGCCATATACCATTGCGCCCAGGAACCCATTGCCAACAGGCAGGGCTTTAATCCATTCCGCATCATTTTCCTTTCCGTTTTTTACATCCAATGTTGAAGAACTTGCAGGTTTATCGTACCATAAGCGAACTTTCTCTACTGAGGTACTCTGACATAAAAGACTATTTCTAATTATTAACAATAGAAATAATACAAAAAAAAATTTCTTTTTCATATTTGTTTGTGCTTTTTTATTTTATTGACTGATTGAAATTTCCCGAGCACTCAGATCATTGTTAGCATCGATTTCACCACATTTCCGGTTTGAATTTCATCGAATGCCTCCTGGAATTGTATCAGCGGCCACCGATGTGTCATAAATTTTGCAACTAGAATCTTTCCGTCGGTGATTAATTTTATGACTTCTGCTCTTGCTAGATGTTCTTCCACTGGAGGTTGAACGATTCGGATATCGGCAGGGAGCCAGGTCCAATCCAGGTCGTACATCCCGTTGGGTGCAACTCCGTATACGGCTACTGTCCCTCCATTTCGTATTGAATGTACTCCTATACGCAATTGTTCCCGGGCACCTGAAGCTTCAAGGAAAAAATCGACACCACCGGTACTGACCTCTCGCACCGTCCCGATGGTTGACTGCTCATTTACATTGATGCAATAATCGGCACCGAGTTCTTTAGCCAGTTGCAATCGTGCAGACCGACGGCCGAGTACTATTATACTCCTGGCGCCAGCCTTTTTCGACCACAGAATCAAGCTCAATCCGGCAATTCCGGTCCCGGCGATACAGATGCTTCGCCCCGCAAGTTCCAAATGGTGCGTCCAACTGAGAGTCTCTGCAAGTGCTATTGATAGAACGGAGGCTTCCACACCTATCTCATGCTGTATAACATTCTGGCGGAGTGCAGTATAATCCTCATCTAAAGAATGATCTCCTGCAGCAGCCATTGCTTTACTATCGGTTACAAGTCCATATTCAGCATATCCGCCCCATGCGCTTGTAAGCCCATCGCGTGAAGTACCTGGTAGAATGCCTGCAGGACGTGTTACCCAATCGCCTTTTTTAAACCCGGTTACCCTGGAACCAACCTCAATTACTTCACCAATGGCCTCATGCCCAATCAGGCATGGATAGTGATTGTGAAAAGGTTGTGTGCCCCTGATAAGCTCAGAGTCGGTAGTAGAGCAAATTCCACAAGCCAGGATCTTCACAAATGCTTCGAATGGCCCTGGTTTAGGAACGCTGATATCTCTTAATTCTAAGGTATGCTTTGGTGTGACAACTAATGCTTTCACGAAATTGTATTTTGTTTTTTAAATTAGCCCTAAAGAACTTTCTTGTCCAAAGTCTGTCTTCAATGAAAATGCCAGTTAAGTATTACAAATCACCTGCGTATCAAAACTTATTCTGCTTTAAGAATAACTTCGTCTCCTTTAAGCTTATCAGAAGTAGCCTTTAACCGAATTACTCCGGCTTCTTTGTTCGTTTGGACAAGAACTAGACAATATCCGTTAAATGCTAATTGCTGACTTGCCTTATCAGGCTCATGGCTGGTAGGGTTCCCGTTTCCTGTTCCGATAATCCTACCGGGTCCCTCAATTGAGAATTTTACCAGATTGTCGGCTATCGGGACTACTCTTCCTTTTGAATCCTTTATTAAGACTCTGATAACAGCCACATCGCAACCATCAGCCTTAAGGGTATGGCAATCACTTATTAACGCTATCTGAGAAGGATCGAGAGTGGTTTCTGTAACTTCTTTGGTTACAACCTTGCCTCCTTTATACCCTCTGGCTTCCAATTTCCCAGGGTTATAAACAATTTCCCAATCAAGCTTATTGAAAGAAACAGCCTTTTTCTTTCCCTGGCTTTTACCATTGAGGAACAACTCAACTTCTTCGCAATTGGTGTAACATCGGACTTTAATTGATTGCCCTTCTTTACCCGCACAGTTCCAATGAGGAAACACATGTACCACCGGTTCGTTTGTCCAGGCGGCTTTATAAGCAAAATAACCATCTTTCGGGAAACCGCATATGTCCATAATACCAAAATGTGAAGATACACGTGGCCACAAATAGAGTGTCGGTTCGCCTCTATAATCAAAGCCTGTCCATACAAACATGCCACCCAGGTATGGATACAGAACAATATGTTGCCAGTCTTCACCTGGCAGAAATCCCCAGTTGGGGTCCCAGGTTCCGAAGTTTGAAACATAACATTTTGCTCTGTTATCCTCATATTCTCCGCGTGTTGAAATGAAACTAGTAGTTTCTGTAACAAACATTTTTCGCTGGGGATATTTTGCACGGTCCTTAACATACTGCAACTTCCGTTGACCGTAGTTATAACCAACAACATCTAACGCATCGCTGTATCCGCCTTCGTTCCAGCCATGGTTCATAGCCGCAGTAACAGGGCGTGTGGGATCAATGCTATGTGTAGTTTCAACCATTGTTTCCATAATCCTGGCACCTGTAACCGTACCCTGAATCGGTTCTTCATTTTCCGTGCTCCACATGAATACCGATGGATGGTTCCGGTCTCTGTACAGCAAGGTTGCCAGATCCTTTAAATTATCTTCTGCACTTGACAATATTCGATTTTCGTCGAGCACTAGCATACCAAGACGGTCGCAAGCGTCAAGCAATTCCGGAGTAGGTGGATTGTGTGCACAACGATAACCATTACTTCCCATTTCTTTGAGCAGTTTGATTTTATATTCGTTTATTTTATCCGGAAGGGCAACCCCTATTCCTGCAAAATCCTGATGGTTTGCAGTACCTTTTACAGGATATAGTTTTCCATTGAGAAAAAACCCATTTCGATTGATTTCTATTGTCCTTATGCCAAAGGTGGTTTCGTATGTATCAACAATAATCCCGTTTTCAGTAACTTCTGTCAGTACTTTATATAAATTGGGTGTCTCAGGCGACCACAATAATGGATTTTGAACTGAACCTTTCTGTGCGATTTCAATCTGACTAAAAGGAGCTATAGACTGAGAAGAAGTTTCCGTATCAAGTACAACACTTTTGTTGTCTACAATTTTCGAAACAAGGCTGATGTTTTTTGCCACTTTATATTCGTTCTTCAGGGTAGTTTTAATATCGACATCAGCTTTTTCAGCTGAAACTACAGGTGTAGTAACATAAGTTCCAAACCAGCCAACATGGAGCTTATCGGTTTTAACAAGCCAGGTATGCCTGTAAATACCACTGCCTTCATACCACCAACCTTCGAATGTCCGGGTATCGACCTTAACAAGTATGACATTTTTGCCTTTCTGACCATAATGCAAAACGTCAGTCAAATCGTAATTTGAAGGAGCGTAACCACTTTGGTGGTTACCCATGAACTGCCCGTTAACCCAGACGGTACTATTCCTGAAAATACCGTCAAATTCAATGAATTTTTCCCCCCCTTTATCAGTTTCGGGTATTTCAAATTCCTTTCGGAAAAAACCTACGCCGACAGGTAAATAACCGGTTGCTGCCGGTTGGCTGCCAAGGGAGTTGTCGTGTACAAAAGTATCTTCAACACTCCAATCGTATGGAAGGTTAACCTCTTTCCATTCAGCAGGTTTAAATACCCTGGACCTATTAACATTAGTAAATATAGAGTCATTGCCGGTGACATTTACGCTGATATTAGTTAATCCTCCTAATTGACATGTCCTGAAGGTATATTTTAAGGCTATATCACCTTTGTGAAACATCCAGTTTAAATCAAAGCACTCCTTGCTCCTTTTTGACGTGGAAATTTGTTGCACATCCCTAGTCTTCCCATTGAAAGAAATGAGTGATAACAGGGCAAAAATTACAAGTCTCATAGTTAATGATTGTCTTTTATTAAATATATTTTGAAATCTAATCGGAGATTAGTCATTCAAATAATATATCCCAAATTCTGAGATAGTTGGATTCAGTCTTGAACTCAGTATCTTCAGTCTGAGATTTTGAGCTTTTAGCGGCTCGAATCTTAAAAGACGTTTATAACCTATCGTTGTTCCCGAAGTAACAGGAATCCACTTTCCATCGTGACCCTGATACTCCAGCCCGAATTCTTCAACCCTCTGTCCGACAGTAATATTTTCCTGTAACGATAATACATTAAATGTACTTTCTGCAGGAAGGGAAATATTAATAGTTGTTGTAGTTTCGGCGCCGTTAGTCGTAAAGTAAGTGCTGTAATTATTATCAATAATTTCCTTCTCATTTTTGCCGTTCGTGCTTGATACTTTTGCCCCCAGGGCTAAATTTTTATTAAAGGTATTGTCTAATAATGATTTAAACCCCTTTAAACTTTGTATGTCGTTTTCGTTTAACAGCCCATCGGTATTAGGAGGAATGTTCAGCAAAAGCGTGGAGTTCATGCCAACTGAAGTAAAGTAAATATCCATTAACTCCTTAGGAGTTTTAACTTTTGAATCTTCCGAAGGGTGATAGAAAAATCCCGGTCTGATAGAAACATCGGTTTCAGCCGGATACCATGTCAACCCTTTTGCTTTGCTGATGATGACGCGACTGCCCAGATCCTGTTGTGTCTTATCTCCTATGGGAGGAAAAATGGCTTCCTTCTGTGAGTTTTGAGCTATAACCGATTGATCGAGATTATCGTTAGTAATAACGCTCCATTCCGTGTTTCTTCCTTTGCCTGATTCAGTTCCCACCCATCTTACATCCGGCCCCATAATAGCAATAACTGCATTGGGTTGTAAAGACCGGATGAGAGCATACCAACGCATATAATCATATTCCTGTTTTTTGCCATTTGGGCCTTCGCCACATGCTCCATCAAACCACACCTCACTCACTTCACCATATTGGGTAAGTAGTTCTGTGAGTTGTTCTATAAAGAAATTATTGTATGAGTCGGTTCCATAGCTCGAAGCATTCCTGTCCCAGGGAGAAAGATAAACACCAAATTTCAGATTGTATTTCTTACAAGCATTGGAAACCTCGCGAACCACATCTCCCTTACCATTTCTCCAGCTGCTGTTTTTGACCGATCTTTCTGTGGTTTTTGTTGGCCACAGACAAAAACCATCGTGATGTTTACAAGTTAATATTACTTGTTTAAACCCTCCGTCTTTAATGGCTTTCACCCACATGTCGGCATCCAGTTTCTGAGGATTGAACAGTTTCGGGTCTTCTTTACCATTTCCCCATTCGTTATTGGTGAAAGTATTCATCCCGAAATGAATAAAGGCAATCAACTCCAGTTTCTGCCATGCAAGTTGTCTTTCGGTAGGCACTACATTGGCCGCTTTTTTAATTATCTCTTTTTGATTATCATTACTATTTATTGATACATAACTGCATTTTTCCTGTGGAAAGGCAGTACAGTTCAAGAATAAAAAAGTGAGCAGGAAGATAATTTGTTTTTTTGTTTTTATAGGAATCATGAGTAAGTAATTATATTATTGAGTAATAATCACAATATCTTTCGCACGTGCTTCAGGAGTAACTTTAAGTTTAGTGATTTTCCCTGCTTCAACATGTCCTTCAACTGTTGTCTTGTAAGGTGAGTGTAGTTTGAAATCAGTTGTCCAGTCTTTAGGCCAGGCAGGCAGCAGCTGAATGCGTCGGCCATCGCAGTTCATCAGCATCAGTTGCAATGTGGTCATTCCACCGCCACCATTGTCCATATCCGGTATCCAATCCATATTCTCTGACCAGAACCAGGGGAAACTCTGGTTACCATAAGATGTAAATGCCTGCACAACTGAGTTTTTGGATTCGTCGGTCAATCCAAGAAGCGCAGCTTCCATTCCGTCCTGCCCCCAGCAATTTCCAAGAGGGTGAAGTCTTGCGGCAAAAGTATTTCTGGCCAGTTGCAGATCCGGTTTACCCAGACCGTATATACGGTAGGGGAAAATTGTATACAGTTCAGGGTTTTCAATGTTTTTCGCATCACCATAACTTTTTGCAGGAAGAATGGTCGCTTGTCCATTTGATTCACCAACACCTTTTGGTGGCAGTTTTCCTTTAGCAGTAGTTCCCATTGGGATTTCAGGCAAATCTTTTTCAACTTTTGCCCATAAAAGCCTCTGTTCTTTGCTGCTCAAATCAGAAGGTAGTGCCCGCAGCCGTGGTAATAACCACTTGAGACCGGCAATATCAGGTGTCGGATTTACTGCATCTTCCTGATACATTTCAATAGCCTGCGATGGGCTAAAAAGTATTTTCCCATCGGTACCACGCTTCCAGTGCTGATCGTAAAAGGTGATTACTGCGTCGGCCATAGGAAGCATGGATTTCCGTGCGAAATCCTGATCCTGCGAGTTATCATAATAATCCATCATCTGCGCGAGAACTTCCAGCCCTCCCTGAATATGATAGCGCATCCATGGACTGCTTAATTCAGGTCCGGGGTTGTTCCAGCCATAATCCATTACATTGGGCAGGCCCCAGAAGAGGATCGTTTCGATAAAAGCACCTCCGTCATGGTGGAAATACAGTCGAGTGCGATCTTTCACCAGCGGCAGTGCATTAACATACATGTTGAACCACGGTGTAATTAAATCATAGTCTCCCGATGCAATCAATGGCCAATATATATGACGTGTATTTTGATTCCAGTATGAAGCGCCCCATGCCCTGTAATCGGGGTCATGGTTTGCCTCAGAGAAAACGTTGTCAGGAGGAAGCTCATGCCCAATGGTGAAAAGCGAGCCATTAAACTTGATAGGTTGTGCACCTCGACCAGCGCAAGCGGTCATGTAGCGTTGCATCGCGTAGCTCTGCGATATTTTTTCAGCTTCCGGCGTGCCGGTAACATGAATCCAGCTTCTATTCCAAAATTGTGACCACCATTGTTCGTGTGCCTTTCGGGCTGATTCTCTGTTAATTGCCTCAATGTCTGCAATTTTTTGGTTTAATTTGAGGCGCCAGGCTTCCGCCGAGGTTGTTTGTTCTGTAAGCGCAAATATATCGAGCTGCTGGAAACGTGAAGCGCTAACCGATTTCAAAGTCTGATTATCGCTGCTTACCAGATGCTCCCCCTTCATTGTGATACCAAAGCAACGATGTAAAAGCGGATCGGGATACCTGGGTAACAATGATTCCAGGTGTTCCTGAGTAAAAACCAGAGGATAAAGGCTGTGTGTATTAAAGTGACACCACGTAATGTTGTTGTCTATAGCAGGTAAAATGGTATCGGGATCGAATGATAAACCATCAGGTTTCGATTTCCATTCCCAGAAATTTCCTCCTCTTCCCCCGACCTCCAAAACAGTACTATTGTCGAGATGATATCTTTTTGACCGCCAAATTCCGGAGACCGCTTTTAACATGATGGGACTTTCGGTGCTGGCAACCACGCGAACCACAGGGTGATTCGCATCCACCCAGATACGAACGGAATTATTACCGGCACGAAGTTCAAGTTCTCCTGTTTCCAGTAGCAATGTCTGGGTAAAAGATTTTGAGTTAATAAAAGGATTTGGAGTGAGGTTGATGCGAACACTGCCTAACTTTAGCAGTTGGCCGTTTTCACTCCAGGCATCAGACTTTGCCACGAGAAGTACAATGTCACCGTTCTGTTCTGTCCAGATATTCAGTGCAAGGTCACCATTACCCAGCGGCATAGAACTATTTTCGTTAGTCCCCAGGGAATTCCATACGACGTCGTATGTGGCAACGGATCTGGTTCCTTGTGCTGGTGAATACGAAATCGGGAGAACAAAGAAAAGGAATAGTAAGATTTGCTTTGAGTAGTTTAAGTTTTTCATGTTTGCTGATACTTTCTTGATGCATATTATATGTAACTGTTTATAATTCTTGTAGTTCTATATCCTGATAGCAGGCTTCAGAAGGAGCACCCTCGTGGATTTGCAGTCCAATGCGGCCACTAAGAGGAATGGCGGGATCAAGCTCGATATAGTCCAGAGTGAGTACGCCATTGAACCAGAGCCGAATACGTGCTCCTTCGCAGCGAATGATATAGGCATTTCAGTCATCGCGTTTGAGGACTGTGGATAGTACAGCGTCGTTGAGCCTCGTGCTAAGGAAACGTCCACGGCGGCTCTCATCATAAAGCCCTCCCCAACATCCATCAGCTGCATCTGCCTGATATCCCATCATTTCACGACTATCTTTCACCCTCTGACTGCGGAATTGAATCCCCTCGTTGCCTTTACCATTCACGAGCATGACTTTTACCCGCAACTCAAAATCCCTGAATTCACTGGTTGTACAGAGGAATTCATTCCGGGGAATATGCTTCTGCAAGTCGCCTGCAATCACTGCTCCGTTGGCGATGTAAAACCAGGTCAGATCGCCTTCCCAGCCATCGAATATTTTACCATCAAATATCGGCTTGCCATGAAAATCACCTGGTTGACTGGTTGGAACCACAACCTTGTTTCCGGAGGTATATTTTTCTATGGCATTGCCTAAATTGTCAAAAATGCGGACTTCTGAAATGCTTGCCCATTTATTATCAGGAAGAGTGGTTACCTTTATGCGAAGGGAATTGTATGTCCCTGCTAATTTCGTTCGCTTCTCGGCAACCGTGTTCCTGGTTTTCGCCAGTTCTTTCCACATTTTTCCGTCGGTGCTGCCTTCAATGGTATAGCCATATTCTTTGTTCGGGAATTCCCATTCTATTTCCATTCCACCAACAGTCTTCGGAGTATTGAAATCAATGCACAGCCATTCGTTCAAAGCATCCGAACTGGCGCACCAACGAGTATTTGTTGTACCGTCAAAAGCAAGTTCAGCCGGATGACCATTTTCTACAGTTGAGGCGCTCACTTTAAAAGCTTTAGCGGGCTTATTTTTAAGAGCTGAGATCGCACTGAGCGGTTTCGATGTAGCGGGCACATTGGTAGGCGTTAAAGAAAGCCAAGCAACATCAGGCAATGCTCCCCCTGTATGGGGTAATTGAATGCCCTGAAGCACTACCAGGACATTTCCTGCCTTGTTCAACTTTACTACTCCAAGTTCGAATGTTCTGAAATCGTGCCAATTCAATGTAGGTTCAGCTGCTGCAATAATTTGCTGATCACCGGCAATAAACGACATTACTCCTCCGGTAATTCCTTTGTCAAGCGAGTAATTCAACTTTACAAGATAGTTTCCAGGATTAGAAATCAGGCATTCCCAGGAAATTTTATCATTCAGGTTGTTCCAATAATGAATGCAGACCGGTTTTGGCTCGTCAAGTATTTTTAAATTACCTGTAACTTTGGCCTTTTCGGCCTGCAATAAAATGTCGTTCATATTTGTTGAATTTTGTGCTTCCAAATGGCATTCCATCAGCAGAACTATCGAGAAGATCATCGATATACGGCCAATAGATAATCTAAGCAAGCTTTTTGGGAGGGTCATCATGCTTTTTTCCTCAAATGCAAATGGGTTTAATCTTGATTGTAACATAACAGTTCTATATATAAAGGAGACAAAACATCCTTAGTTACGTTTACTACTTTTTCAATCAAATTCAAAATTATTACTTTTTTTCAATCGATTGAATAAACAAGTATTTTTTTTTCAATCGATTGAAAGTATCTTTGTAAAATCAAAAAATGTAAGCATTAATTGTTGCGGCAATTTGAAGATGATTTTTAAGTAATATTATTTTGTTTTAAAATTATTAGCTTCGGCGATATTTTGTTTAAAAGTATTGTGTACTAAAATGCAGAATCAGAGATTTACCTACCAGACTTTATGAATAATAAAAGAGTTACTATATATGATCTGGCCAGAGAAATGAATATTTCTGTCTCTTACATTTCAAAGGCTTTAAATAACCATCCTTCAGTGAGCGCAAGAGTAAAGGAGATGGTCAAAAAAAAAGCTGAAGAACTAAAATATAAGCATAATTCATATGCAGCCAATCTCAGGCGAGGGTCATCCAGGACTATCGGGGTAATTGTGCCGCATATAAACAAAAGTTTCTTTTCTGAGGCAATTGCGGGTATTGAAGAAGTATGTTTTGAAAATAATTATGGTCTGATTATTTGCCAGTCTCAGGATTCCTATATAAAAGAATGTAAAGCAATAGATACCCTAATACATCAAAACGTTGACTGTATTTTAATTTCTATCTCAGCTGAGACACAATCATCGGCTCATCTTCAAAGCATTAAAAACAACAACATCGAAATAATACAGTTTGACAGATATATTGATACTCTCAACAGTTATAAAGTTTTAAACAATAATGAAGAAATATCCTTTAATGTTGTAAAACATCTTATCGACCAGGGATACAAGAAAATTGCATGTCTTTGCGGCCCTGAACACTTAACGATTTTTGAGTTGAGGAAAAAAGGCTATTTAAAAGCTTTAAAGGAAGCAGGCCTTGCTATACCTGCCAATTATATTTTAAATAATGCTTTTTCAAAAGAAATAACGATTGAATTGGTCACTGTACTATTAAAAACATCTGAGCCACCGGACGCTTTTTTTACAGTTGCTGACCATCAGGCTTTAGGAGTTTTACAAGCGGCCAAATCTTTAGGCATTAGAGTACCTGAGCAGTTGGGAATAATTGGTTTTGCAAATGAAGCTTTTACCGGAATTATTACACCGGCTTTATCCTCTGTCGACCAGAAAAGTAAAGAATTAGGGAAACGGGCTGCTAAACTGTATTTTGAAACTCTTGTGAAGAAAAATGATAAATCGGTTGCAGCAAGAAAAGAAGAAATTATTGATGCTGAAATTATTATTAGAGAAAGCACAACTAGAAAATCAACGCTTCACTAAAAAGTAAGCTTGAAATTGAGTAAGGTAATTTCAACAGAGTACAATTGGAATGCGCAATATTGATGTTTCCTCTGCTAAAAGAACAGCATAAGAGCCGCACTTTTTCAACTTTCTTAAGAGTATTATTAAGTACACAATTTCTTATTCCCGGTCAGGTATACTAAAACTCACAGAAGTCCCTTTGCCAACTATGCTTTCAGCCCATATTTTACCACCATGTTTATCAACAAATTCCTGCGGGTTTACAGTCATATGCATTACATGGTTGACCTGTTTCAAATCGCTGGGATCATCCGCCACTTCCCGGGGTATCTTCCATAAATTAATGGTTTGTTGGTTCTGAAGTATTTTCTGACCGTATGGATTAACCACAAGAAACCCATCAATAGCAGAATTAGCAATTCCTTCAAGAAACATTATTTTCAGGCGAAGCTCTTCTTCGTCTTTTCTGAAACCGCTTATTTGCTCGTTGTACTTTGTTTCTAATGCCAAATACTTTTGTTTTAACTTTTTCAGTTCAGCAATAATTTCAGCTTTTGTCTTTTCCATGCAGCATAATTATTTCATACTTACCTTTCAAAAGTCAATGACAACACTACAGTTTAACAATAACTTTCATTCCCTTATAATCTATAACTTTAGTGTACTTTTCAACCACATCCATCCCTATTCCATTACCCGAGATGACCTTTACAATAGTGAACTTACGGCCAGTAAGCATTCCAGGAAAGGAACCTTTTCTGTCGCTGATGGTTAAAACTTTTTTCGTATCATTCCAGTTGAAAGTAATAGTAGAGCATATGCCTTTCTCATAATCATAATTATCGTTTTCATCTTCATAAAGAGTGAACTCACCGCTGGCACCTTCATACACCCGGATTTCGAGATTATCCCATTTCTTCTCAATAGCATATTGTAATTCGGGTCCGACAGGTAGAATTGAACCAGCTTTAATATATAAAGGAATGATGTCGAGTGTGGTTTCTCTTTCTACGTTTTGTCCACCTGTATACCTGTCACCTGTCCAGAAGTCATACCAGGCAGATGTTTTTGGCAGGTATATTTTCCACTTTTTCACATCAGGTTCAGTGATGGGAGCTACCAGAAAGGCTTTACCAAACATATATTCATATTGATGGTTTAAAGCGGTTGTATCACCCAAAAAGTCCATCGCCAATGGACGCATAATCGTTGACCTGTTTTTTGTGATTTGCCATGCGTTAGAATAAATATAAGGTAGTAAACGATAACGGAGGTCAAGCATTTTCCTCATATTATCCTCAACCTGCTGTCCGAATTTCCAGGGTTCGGTCTCAGACTGAAAGCCATGTATCCTAAAGATGGGGTTAAAAGCTCCCCACTGGTACCACCGTGTCAGCAGCTCCTGATACTTTTCATCGGTATACTGAGATTTGCCTGGGCGAAAGAATCCCCCAATATCTGTTGTCCAGTAAGGTAATCCGGTAATGGTATAGTTTAAACCTGCCACAATCTGCCGTTTATAAGTGTCCCATGTTCCGCCTATATCGCCAGACCAGTTAATGATTCCATATTTTTGTTGTCCGAGGAAAGCCGACCTGGTAAGAATGCAAACCCGTTTCGCGGATGAGGTTTTCCTTTGCCCTTCATAAACTGCCTGGCTTACAAACAACGGGTAGGCAAGACGATAAAAATCGCCTAAACCAAGGTATGTATCTTTCCCTTTTAAAGCATCGTTTTCAGGTTCTGTGGCATCCATCCACCACGAGTCGACACCAAAAGTAAAGAGATTCTGGTTCAGAGCATTCCAGTGAGTTTCCCTCGCAAGTGGGTTAAAAACATCTACCCATGGGCTATTCGGGATATAAAGGTTCTTTGCAACATATTCTTTTCCGATATCGGATTTCTTATCAAGGTTCTCCCAAACCGAAATACTAAAATGCGCATTTAAATCATGCAACTCTTTGATGAACCCTGTAGGATTGGAATAATTGGTTTCATCAAACTTTGGAACACCCCAGCCGTATTTGCCCCAGTATTGCCAATCCTGTACAATAACATCCATGGGGATATTCCTTTTACGGAACTCTTTTACTGTTTCTACCAGATTTGAACCTGAAGAGTATCGTTCGCGGCATTGCCAAAATCCATAAGCCCAAAGTGGGAACATAGGAACATCACCTGAGAGACTTCGGTATGAGGAAATTACACTATCTGCTGAAGGGCCAAAGAACACGACATAATCGAGAACCAAAGCATTAGGAGAACGAAATGTGGTTAAATCGTCTTTAAGCTTCCACGATACCCTGGGTGCATCACCTGATTTGCATACTATCTTTATTTGATGATCCCCGGCTGACAGATTCACCAGAGCACATGCGGTTGGGGGGAGCCACATATTACTCTGATCCATACATGGTTTTCCATCAATAACAACAAAGTAACGGTTTCCCATGTCTCCCAGATCAAGAAATATTGAATATATTCCATTCTCAGGAACTTTAAACTGACCGGTGTAAGACGACTGGCTCTGACCAGCTCTCCGAGCCCCGGAGGTAGTAGTAGCTTCACCTGTCTGATTGTTATCGCCAGTCGGTTGCTCCTGTTTTTCGAGTGTTACAAAATTATCGGCCGGATTAAAATCAGTCAGACCATATTGATGCCAGAGTAATCCATACCCTTTGTTTGAATATATAAATGGTAGCGAAATCTGGGAGTTGACCTGTGTTAACCGACGGGTAACATTCCTTATATTATAATGCCCGTCCTGAAACTGCCCGAGTCCAAAGAGATATTCATCAACCGGTGACTCAAAACTCTGTTCCGCCTCAAAACAGGGTTGACCCTGAACTGAATCAGGTATCAGTCTCCTGGTTTCTGCTTTTTCGGTAAGGAAAATTTTTCCGGAATTATCAGCAAATGACAATTTACCGGTTTGCTTATCCAGTTCTGCAATAATGCTTTTTCCTGATATCTCAAGTTTTGAAGGAGAATCAATTACATTAAAGTGTGGAGTTGGAACACTTGATGTAAAAATTAGCTCAGGTACCTTTACTTCGACCCCTTTACAGAACCTGATCCTCACAGCATTTTCTGTTATGGGGTAAATACTAAGTGTCCCTTCAGAGAGTGTGACGTCTACTCTGTCCCTCGCCTGTTTAAAGCTTTTTACAACCTGACCCTGACAAAGAGCAGGGAAAAGGATGATAATCAAGAAGAATGTGTGTCTCATTATTTATATTATTTTTTTTCTGTTATTATGTTCACAATTGCGCCAGTCAATCCTGCTGAGCTCACTGTAAGATTAATGTCACCGGCATTTCTGGTACTTCTGATTACAACAAGAGCACGTCCATGCCATGCTTTGCGCCCAGTGCCAATATATTGATCAAGGTCCTTAATATCTGCATTATCAACACCGGCAATTATACCAGGTCCGTTGATGCTGAAATGTAACTGATTTTGAGCATTTGGCTGAAGTTTTCCTTCCTTGTCAGTCACCTCAATTGTTATAAATGATAAGTCCTGCCCGTCAGCTGATATTTTTGTCCGGTCAGGTATTAGTTTTATCCCGGCAGCATTACCTGATGTTTGCAAAATGGTTGTTTCCAATTCTTTATTATCCATTACACCTGCAGCGCTTAACAACCCGGGAGTATAAGGTACAGTAAATGTAGCTTTAAACTGCTGCTCTTCGGTTGTAGCTTGTTCACCAATGAGTTTTGTATTTAGATATAGCCGAACCTTTGGATACTTAGAATAAACCTCAACTTGTATACTTTTTCCTTCATAACCCGGCCATGTCCAGCTTTCCCAGGTTGGCCAGACAGACCATAAAGTTAGTTTGATTTTTAATGTATCATGTTCAGGTTCCCGTACTGCCATATAGAGTTTTTCAGTATTATTGTACAACATGCTGCGATAATGGGAAATTGGTTTTCTCCATCCGGTCAAATCAATATCACCACAATAAGCGGCATGCCAGGGGAATAAATCACTTTCCCAATGTTCGCCGGGTTTTTCACCGGAATAATACCAGCGGCCAATACCTGATTCACCCAGATAATCCAGAGCTGTCCAGACAAAATCGCCGATGATATAATTGTGATTTTGTACCATCTTCCAGTTAGAGAAAGCATCGCGGGGGTATGATTCTGTCTGAACGATAACCCTTGAAGGAACTCTCTCATGGTCTGACGGGGCACGATGCAACTGATAATTATAACCACCAATATCCTGTACTGCAAACAGCGGATCAAATATTTCCCAATCACTGTCCCAGGTAGTCATAGCTGAAGTAACAGGACGGGTCGGGTCGTTTTTATGCAAACAATTTACCATCATTTTGGCTGTTTCAATAGCTTCGGGTTTCTTCCTCTCAATGATTTCATTGCCTATGCTCCACATTATTATGGAAGGATGGTTACGGTCGCGCAACACCATTGCTTCTAAGTCGCGTTGCCACCATTCATTAAAATAAACAGAATAATCGAAGGGTGTTTTGCTCTCCTTCCAGCCATCGAAGGCTTCATCTATTACCATCATCCCCAATCTGTCGCATGATTCCAGAAAAGCTTCTGAAGGAGGATTATGTGATGTGCGAATCGCATTAAATCCTGCAGATTTAAGAAGCTCAACCCGTCGTACTTCGGCCCGGTCAAAAGCAGCAGCACCCAGACAGCCATTATCATGATGTACGCATCCTCCGTTAATCTTCACGGTTTTTCCATTAAGCTGAAACCCATTTTCGGTTGTGAATTTTATCGAACGTATGCCAAAGTCGTTCTTGGTTTCGTCAATTACTTGGTTATCCTTTAATATCATTACTTCAACCTGATAAAGATGGGGTGTTTCAGGAGTCCATAACAGCGGTTTTGATACAGTAATGGAATGATCAATTTCCTTTTCGCTGTTTGCCGGAAGTTCCACTTTTATCTGATTGTCTCCTGCCTTGACGGCATTTTTGCCCTGTAGACGGGTTTTGAGAATGATGTTTTGCGACAAGTCTGTTTCATTCTTTACGAGCGTTTTTATCTCAACAGTTGCCTTCTCAGGCGACACTTGCGGTGTTGTGATATTCACACCCCATGTTGCAATATGTACAGGATTTGTAACAATCATCCATACATGGCGGTAAATTCCTGAACCACTATACCAGCGGCAGTTTATCTGCTTTGAATTGTCGACTTTTACTGCAAGAACATTTCCCCTGCCAAAATCGAGGTAAGGAGCAAGGTCGTAACTGAATGTTGTATAACCATATGGATGTACACCAAGTGATCTCCCATTAATAAATACCTCTGAATTCATGTAAACACCTTCGAAATATATCGAGATGCATTTACCCTTCCAGGTAGCAGGAACATCGAATTTTTTCCTGTACCATCCTATTCCTGCAGGTAAATAACCGCCTGCGCCACCAGTTGGGTTTTTCGGATCCAGCTTTCCTTCGATGCTCCAATCATGAGGTAAATCAAGATGCCTCCAATTTTTATCATCAAAATCCTTAGCACCTGCTGATGGTGAATCTCCCAAAAAGAATTTCCAGCTATAATCAAAAAGCTGTTTACGTTGGATTTTTTCCTGTGCTTTGATGGGAATAACACTGCTCGAAAAAATTATCATTGCTATTAAAAAGTAATTTGAATATTTCAGCATTTTAATTCTTTTTCTTTATATAAATGGTGAAAGTCAATGATCACACTACAACTTAACAATAACTTTCATTCCGGTATAATCTACAACTTTATTGTACTTTATAACAGCATCCATTCCGGTTCCATTACCGGTGGAGACCTTAACAATATTGAATTTACGCCCGGATAGCAATCCGGGGAATGTGCCTTTCCTTTCGTTTATAGTTAATACTTTTTTTGCGTCATCCCAGGAAAAAGTAATAGTGGAATAAACCCCTTTCTCATAATTATAATTATCGTTCTCATCTTCATATAATGTATACTCTCCATTTGCGCCTTCATAAATGCGTATTTCGAGGTTGTCCCATTTCTTCTCAGTGGCAAACTGCACTTTAGGACCGACAGGAAGAATGGAACCCGCTTTTACAAACAACGGAATGATGTCTATGGGTGCTTCCTTTTTTATAGTCTGTCCTCCGGTAAATTTTTCGCCTGTCCAGAAATCATACCAGCCGGTTCCTTTTGGAAGATAGAGTTCCCTTGATTTCAATGTACTGAAATCTTCTTTCGTATCCTTCGAATACATGGGGATGGTAACGGGACAAACAAGCAACGATTTACCAAACATATACTCATCGTTAATATCCAATGCCTGTTTATCGTTGGCAAAATCCATCATTAAAGCGCGCATCATGGTCGACTGATTGGCTGTAATATCCCATGAAGCGGAATAAATATAGGGCAATAAACTATATCGCAGGTTTATAGATTTTTCTATGGCATCATACACCTTATCACCTTTTTTGCCAAACTGGTAAATTTCACGTGGTGCATCGGTCCCGTGCGAACGCATCATCGGGCAGAAAGTCCCGAATTGTATCCAGCGTGTGTATAGTTCACGGTATCCGGCATCATCGAGTTTTTTCCTGAACCTGCTGAGAAAAAAGCCGCCTATATCACTGTTCCAGTAAGGGATATCGCTTAGTGAAAAATTCAAACCTGCTGAGATCTGGTTTCTTAATGCATCCCATGATGAAGTTACATCGCCCGACCAGGTGTTTGCGCCGTAGTGTTGCTGACCGGCAAATGCTGATCTGGTTAAGATAAACACACGTTTGTCGGAAGATACTGACCGTTGATGCTGGTATAAACCGCCTACCGTCATAAGGGGAAATGCATTCCGCACTTTCCGGAATGATCCAAGGTATGTCTTATTATCTAAATCAGAAGGTTTGAAATCCAAGTGGTCCGGTTCTGATGAATCCATCCACCAACCGTCCATGCCAAGGGAGAAGATACCTTTATTAAGGTACTTCCAGTAAATATCGCGGGCTTCAGGATTATATGGATCGTAGACTCTTACACCAGAAGGGTAATCCTTAATTGGCGGCCATTTATCGGAACCTGATTGAGGCCATGTCTGAAAATTCATGAGAGCACCTATTTTATCCAATTCCCTGTATTGCTTTGTCTGAGGGCCAAACGAATTCCAGATTGAAATAATCATATGGGCGTTAAGGTTGTGTATATCATCAACCATTTTCTGCGGATTGTAAAAATCGGAATTGAGGAATTCCATGGCGTTCCACAGGTAATTATTACCCCAGTATTGCCAGTCCTGGATAATACCATCGAGCGGAACTCCCAGCTCACGGTATTTTTTAACCACATCTACCAGTTCATCCTGACTTTTATAGCGTTCTTTGCTTTGCCAATAACCGAATGTCCATAGCGGGAACATTGGTACCTGTCCCGTTAAGTCGCGCATGCATGCAATCACACTATCGGCATTGCCGCCAAACATAAAATAATAGTCGGCACAATCGCCTACGTCTGATTTGAAAGAAGTGCTTTCGGGATTGTCTTCAAAAAGAGTTGGTGAATAATTATCCCAAAAGAGCCCGTAACCTTTTACCGACAGGAAAAATGGAATATAATCATCAGTATTTCCCTGAATCATATTTAGCTTCAGGTTACGCTGAACCATTTTCCCATTCTGTTGTTGACCCAAACCATAAATAGTTTCATCTTTATCAAGAATAAATGACTGAAATACACCGTAAGTTTTAACACCGGCATCATTGAAATCAGTAAATACAATACCAGGTTCTTTCTCGCTTAAAAGTTGAGCTTCGGAAGCAGTTGTAAATGAGATCCTCCCATTTTTAATGTTAAGGATAACAGCCAGACTTTCACTTTTCAGAAATAGTATATCTCCTTCCTGCTTTATTTTAAAAGACGTTTTTTGAGGAGCTTTAATAACCGAAAGGCTCTCTTTTTTAAAGGTTTTACCTTCGGGCCATTTCAGTACCCTAACCATAGAAGGACTGTAAAACTGAATCTCGATTCCCACTGAGTTGATCACCGATTTGATGCCCAGTTCGGTTTTTTGGTAAGGTTGAGCCGCAGCACTAGAAATTATTGCAATTGCCAGTGATGTGATAACTAAAATTTTTTTCATTTTCTTTTATAAATGGATTTATATAATTATAAAGCCCGAGATACTTCGGCGCATTAAATATCTGTATTAAAGGTACTGTTTTTTGGAGATTATCAAAACTTTTTGTCGTACCGGCCTTAAAGAATATTCTCATGCCAAGTGCCGACAAGGGTACTTTACTTACCTGCATACCCTGAATCATACTTTATAAGGAAAAATTTTATTTTTCCTTACCTGACAATATATTTTCAAGACGTTCGCGCTTTATGTAATTTTTAAAATTAAAGGATTCAGCCAGTACAATTAATTCCTCATTTGTTAAATCCTTAAATAAATTACAATATTCAGGAACCAGTGCTTCCGCAATAAGAATATGCCTTATCAATATAGCTATCTGGCTTTTTTGCCCGAACGGATAAGGATTGTATTCAGGAAATTCCTTTTCAAACAGCTTCTCAATGGGCGAAATCACCTGCCTGATGTTTTCATCAGTAGAACCCCATGCATCGGAACCGAGATAGTTTTTCTTCTTCAGGAAATTACCTATCAGCTTCATGTACGGGGTATTTTCATCCTGTGAAATAACCGCCTGAAGCCCAAGGTCCTTGTATAACCATATACACCAGCTTACTTTAAACTTATCGTAGTAGGCCATTTGATCCTTCAGTACCTGATATCTCATTTTGTCTTTTTCCGGAATTCCAGTATATACAGGTCCAAATTCTCCCACCCATATAGGTACATTATTCCGGAACATAAATTCACTTTTTCTGAGAAAGTCGCTCTCGAGGGTATCTTTATCCACATATCTTCCCCTGGAGTAACCTGGATAATCTCCGCCATCAATAAATCCTGGGTCAGCGTAATCATGGTTTGTATAAACCACATCGTCCCAAATCTCTGTGAAAATGTCAAATTCAGTGGAATAACTATTCCCTTCGATGAACATGATGTGATTCGGATCAACCCTGCGCACAGCATCATATAACCGTTTGTAATATGGAAATATTTTTTCCCTGGATGGATCAGCCGGTTCGTTTATTAAATCGTAACCAGCCACCCACGATTGATCTTTATAATGCCTGGCAATAGCCTCCCAGAGTTTTACTACCCGATCCTGAAAATCCTTATGAATCCAAAAATATGCTTTGTGTGTAGGATTGTCACTGTGCCAGTGCTGATTCTGGGCGCCCGGTAATGCATGAAGATCAATGATGGTGTAGATCTGGTGCTTTGCACAAAGTTCAATAACTCTGTCAAGGTATTCAAAGCCATCCGCCTTGATCACTCCCGGATTCATATCGTCTTCAAAACGCCGGTAGTTAACCGGAATACGGACCATATTTAATCCGAGACTTTGAATATACTCTGCATCTGGCTCAGTGAAATAGTTTTTGTAAAACTCATTAAAAAAAAGGTCGTATTTCTCTTTTCCAAGCACCTTTAATAATCCTTCCCTCATCGCTTCTTCATTGGCAGGGTAACCATCAATAAAATTTTCAAGATGCAGCATCCCGCCTAATCCGAAGCCTCGTAAATAGACTGTATCTCCCTTTTGGTTGACTATTTTATTACCCGATACTTTTAATAAGTTCTCATTTAATGAGGTTTCACTTTTGTTCTTTTTTTGTTCCTGATTTGTGCAACTGAATATTAGTGTCAGAATTGCAATACAGGTCAGAAAACAGATACTTTTTCTTTCCATAATCTTAGTTTTATTTATAAATATTGAGGTTCTTATTTTGTTATTAGGTTCATTTTTGTTTATTGATAATAAAAAGATATTCAATTTCTTATAAAATGGTGCTTCAATTCCCGGTTGATCCTGTACCATTTCTTTTAAGAACTTTAACTTCTCGCAGCAAAATTGCCTGCTGATCACTTTCATTCAAACTTCTCACGTTATCCATCAGAAGGTGATCAACCTTTTCACATAAAAGCGCCGGACGTTCGTCCTTATCAGGTTTGCTAAACCGGATATTATGCATCTCAAGATCTTTAATATAACGACAATACATACCATAACAATTCGGCAGTTCGATGGGATCACCAGCTCTTTCCGCAACCGGATTATCGACTATATCTTTAGTACCTTCACTAACAGATTGAATTGTTATGTTTGTCAGTAAAATGTTTTCAATGAATTTATCCGCACTCCCTTGTATAAGGGATGACACTTTAGGCTTACCAACACGGGTTGCAGTTAAATTGCTTATCTGAACATTCCTGATAGCGGCATTTTGATTTTGATCTGAAAATGCACCTTGAAGTGACATCCATACCGGGCATCTCAGGTCACTGATGGTAACATCGGAAATAATCAGGTTGTCAATAACTCCTCCTCCTGCAAGCCAAAAGCCCGACAATGAATCGTAATCTTTATGCCATGAATTGTGATAAACCAAATCCTCACGTTTAGATGGTGTATCATGAGTTCGATGCCTGAATAAACTAGGACCATTAATTACCAGGTTGGAGAAAACTACATTTTTTAATCCACCACCGTAGTTCCTCATACCATTGCAGTTGGAGTTTAGAGTACAGTTAGAAACTACAATATTTTCCCATCCACCCCCGGCAACGCAATCATCGCCGGTTGCAAACTGGCAATCAGTAATCAGGAAGTTCTTACAATTGAACAGGTCGATACCGTCCCATCCACCTGATACCCTTACCCCATGTAAACTGCCGTTATTACAACCTTCCATAATATACGCATAATTAGCGGCATCTTTCACAAAAATATCGCTGATTGTGATATTTTCAGATTTATTAAAAAAGATGGCATGTGGGCCCCTCATTTCTTCCTCACCTTTCGAGCTGAAAACATTTTTTCCATCTACAACACCGTGTCCTGATATTTCAATATTATTGATTTCATTACCAACAATTATTGCTGCATGCCATGGACCTCTCTTACTGTCTTTCGACTCCACTACATCCTGATAATCAGCCAGATTTATGCTCCCGAGGATTGTAGCTCCGGCTCCAACATGAAAAACCATATTACTTTTGAGATGTATTGTCCCTGATAAAAAAACACCTGGAGGGACTAATATAGTTCCGCCACCATTTGAATTACAATGTTCAATTGCCTTATTGATAGCAGGTGAATCAAGAGTTTTACCATCGCCTTTTGCCCCGAAGTCCCTGATGTTATAAACGCCATTTATAGAATTTTGCTGGTTTCCGGGTATGTCTTTTTCAGTGCCAGAGGCATAGGGACTGTGAGCTGCCTGAACCTGGCCGGGGATCATGGTAACGGCAGTTGCTGCCATACCTCCCGATAAAAGAAACATGCGTCTTGAAAGGTTCTTCTTTTTCATTTTTCTAATAATTTGAAAATTTAACTACAAAAAGACTTAGTCTTTTATCTAAGTGCCTTGTATAACAATTGTTTCACCTTTAGCAGGGCTGTAATTTGTCGTTTTTCCGTTAGCCCTGACCACACATGAATTACCGAGCAGGGACTTAATCTCAGCTTTAGTCAGCTTTCCATCCTTCCATTCAATATTGACTTCAAATCCACCCCTTGCCCTTAAACCGGTCACAGATCCGTTTTTCCAGCTTACAGGTAAAGCTGGCAGTAAAGATATTTCTCCTGCATGGCTTTGCAACAGGCATTCAGTGATAGCTGCAGTAATTCCGTAGCTGGCATCAGATTGGTTAGAACCTATGTTATGGAGATTATTTGCAATTCCCGATCTCATCATCCCTGCTGGAATTGGTGGTACTGTAATGGCCCCAGCTGTTACAGTTCCTCCCGGTCTTTGGAATCCTCCTTGTCTCGGCGCCTGGGTTCGGAACATTTGCCGGATGCAGGAATCAGTCATTACCCCATTTTCAAGCCTGGCCCAGTCGCAGATAGTCCAGGCGCTACCCCAATCGGCAGAAACACGACGTGGTTCAACCCATTTCTCAATAGCAGCAGCCAGTTTGGAATCACCGCGCAATGTAATTGAATTTCCCGGGAACCATCCCCAAACAGGAGATGTATTGTGACCACCAAGTCCTTTCCAGTCTTCAAGCCAGGTTTTAAGATGACCGTCACTATCTAACTGGTATGGAGGTATCTTTGTGAGGGCATCAGCGAGTTGAGCTCCGAAATCCCGATCTATGCCCAGTATCTTTCCTGCTTCTATGACATGAGGGAAAAGATCTTTTATCAATGCAATGTTAATAGTCGGAGTCATTGATAAGCCTGCTATTTCTCCATTTGGGGCTATAGCTTGCTCCTCGGGTGATATTGAGAAAGGAATTACCAGCCAGCCATGTTTTGGTTCAGGAACCATAACATCCATCACGAACTTAGCCGCTCCTTTCATGATCGGATAGTATTCTTTCAGGAAGTCCTTATCACCGGTGAATATATAGTGTTCCCATAAATGCTGACAAATCCAAAACCCGCCTCCTGGCCAGAATCCCCAATGGGCCGAATCGACAGGAGCGGTACCGCGCCAGATATCCGTATTATGATGTACCACCCATCCTCCGGCATTGTAATAAGCCTTTGCAGTTCTCTTGCCACTTTCAGCGAGTTCCTTAAGCATTGTAAACATAGGCATGTGACATTCAGACAGGTTTGTAACTTCAGCAGGCCAGTAATTCATTTCGTAATTAATGTTCAGGGTATATTTACTACCCCAATTTGGCAGTAACTCCTCATCCCATATTCCCTGTAAGTTGGCAGGTTGTCCGCCGGTTCTGCTGCTTGAAACCAGGAGATAACGGCCAAACTGGTATATCTTCGACCAGAGTTCTTGGTCCTGGATTCCTTTTCTCAGATCTGCAAGCCTCTCATCAGTTGGCCTTTTATTCATCATTGGATCACCTATTTTAAAGTCTACCCGACTCATAAGGTTACTGAAATCACTTATATGGGTTTTCTTAAGTTCATTAAAACTTTTATCATTAACTCCTTGCAGGATTTTTTCACATTTGGCTGCAGGGTTGCCACTTATATCCAGGTAGTTAACAAAGCTTGTAGCAGCTGTCAGAATAAATGTCACTGAATTGGCATTGGTAATAACAAGGCTTGAATCGGTTGCATTCATAGTGCCATTTTCCGGACGAGCAACCAATGAGGTCTGAAAATTCATTCCCTTTCCATCAACCCTGGCTATCAGCCAGCTTGTGCTATCGGTACAATATTTCCATGTACCTTTTATATTTAACCTGCCAGGTTTCGATATTGTTTCCTCTTTAAATAGACTGGATAATTTTGCCTCTACCGATACCCGTCCAGGTTTGTCAGCCGATACTCTCATAACCATTACGTGATCGGGATAGGACATAAATACCTCCCGGGTCATTTTTACATCACCTTCGGTATAAGTGACTCTGACCACTCCCGTTTCCATATCCAATTCTCGATAGTAATCCTTTATGGGATCACTACTTACCTTAAAATTCAGGAGAAGATCGCCTAGAGGTTGAAAGGCTGCCTGTTGAACGGGTATTCCATAAAAATGTTCATTTACCATTTTTTCTGCTTCACGGTAGTGCTGCGACCATACAAGGTCTTTTATCTTGCCAAAATATTTATTAGCACCATAATCGTTATAATCATGAGGCCTACCGGACCAGAAAGTGGATTCATTTAATGCAATCCTTTCATTCTCAATTCTTCCGAAAACATTGGCGCCCATATATCCATTACCAATAAACAGTCCATCAAGCCAGACTTTGTCGGCAGGTTTATCATACCAGACAACCATCTCCTTTGAATCAGATGGTTTTTGCAAAAAAGAAGAACATGATATATTCAGCGCTAAAATTGCCATAAATACAACATTTAGTGAATTTATGGCAGATTTGTTTCCTTTCATGATTATTTATGATTTTGGTTAATATAATAGTATTTATTCAGGTCACTCTTTGTGAGCACCATTGTCTGAACTGAATTATTTTTTTAATTCTTAATTATCATCTTTCAAACAACGTTTCAATTTTATTTCACTATCATGGTAACTATCTTGTATAAAGCTATAATAAAGAATCTAATTAGAACTAAAAAAGTCAATAAAATAATGATACATCATCAATAATTTCTAGTTGTCGCATACACCGTAAGATTGACCTCCTATATCATAGAGTGGAAATGATTTTTCAAACAGGATGAATCTTTAAAATATCCTTTTGATTTAGTAACTTACATTGTTGTTTAAATGGGGGATTAAAATTATTATTTACAGTAATTATATTAAACTAAAATCAGGTGAATGAAAATATAATATAATGAGAATACATATTATTGTTATGGTTTGTTTTTTCTTGGGTGGGCAATCGCTTTACTCCCAAAATAATAACGAAGAAATCATGCAGGATGAAATGAGTTGGTGGTATAATATACCGGCAACTAAATACTGGGAAGGACTCCCTGTCGGGACAGGACGGTTTGCTGGGATGATTCCGGGTAAGACTTCAGATGAGGTTATCCCATTTAATGACGAAACACTGTGGACCGGGGGTCCTTATGATCCAAATAATCCGGACGGCCCTGAAATCGTAAAAAATATTCGAAAATATGTTCTGGAAAAAGACTGGGCAACTGCCAATAAAGAAGCAGAAAAGCTTTCCAGCAGGCCAATGAGTGTGCAATATTACCAGCCAATGGGACGGCTGAATGTTCAGTTTCCCGGACATGACCAGGATAAAGTGGAAAGATATATCAGAAAATTAAGCATGGACAGTGCTGTGGTTACCGTTTTATATCAACTGGGGGGTGTGAATTATAAAAGGGAAATTTTTGCCAGTTATCCGGATCAGGTGATTGTAATGAGGTTAACAGCCAGCAAAAAAGGTTCAATTGATATTAACGCATGGTTATCCAGTCTTCAACCGTCAGCAACTATTCATTTGGAAAACAATGTTATCGTGATGGAAGGTACAACCATCGAGAATACTTCAAACCCTTATAACCTGAGAATATTGCCTGCACAAATGAAATGGCAATCCAGATTAAAAATAATTCATGAAGGTGGCAGTTTAATAAAAGGTTCAGGTGACGATAGTAATAAAATTATGGTTGAAAATGCCGATGCAGTTACTCTCATTTTAGCAGGAGCCACGAATTGGAAGAACTGGAGTGATATTTCAGAAAATGAAAAAGAAAAATGTAATGAATATATTTCCAAAGCATCGCAATATACTTTTGCCCAACTTAAAGAACGACATATTAAAGACTATTTTCCCTTGTTTCATTCCTGTAAAATTGATTTAAGTAAAAATGAAAATTCAAAGTTATCAACAACGGAAAGGATGGATAAACTAAGAGCCGGAGAAGATGATCCATTATATATATCACAATACTTTCAATATGGCCGGTATCTTTTACTTGCAGGGGCCAGAGAAAATACGCTGGCTTTTAATAACCACAACATATGGTTGGATGATATGGAAGGACGCTGGAGAGGCAGATGGACACTAAACATAAATATTGAAGAATGCTATTGGCCTGTCGAAAACACGAACCTTCCGAATATCAATGAATCATTGCTGTTATTTGTTGAGAATTTAGCTAAAGCCGGGGCCAGGACAGCTAGTGAGCTATATGGTTGCAGAGGTTGGACAGCCCACCATGGAACAGACATATGGTTTAATACGGCGCCAACCGATGGAAATCCTCAATATGCTACATGGCCAATGGGAGGAGCGTGGCTTATGCAACAATTATTTGATCATTATGAATATAGTCGCGATACATCATATCTGAAAAGAATTTATCCGTTATTAAAAGGGGCCACCGAGTTTTTTCTTGATTTTCTGATGACTGATCCTGAAACAGGATGGCTTGTGACTTGTCCATCAACTACCCCTGAAAATAGCTTTCTTACTGATGAGGGAGAAGTTTGTTCTGTTTCAATGGGGACATCTATGGACAATCAACTCATCCGCAATCTCTTTCGTAATTGTATCAAAGCATGCAAAGTACTAAACAGTGACAGTGAAATGCAAAAAAAACTTGAAGCTGATCTGGAAAAGTTACCTCCACATCAGATTGGACGCTTTGGGCAATTGCAGGAATGGTTGTATGACTTTAAAGAAGTAGAACCCACTCATCGCCATATATCACATCTTTTCGCAGTATATCCGGATGATGATATTACATTACGAAAAACGCCGGAACTGGCAAAAGCAGTTGATGTAGTACTTGAAAGAAGAGGCAATATAAATCTCGGATGGTCCGGTGCATGGAAAATAAACCTTCATGCAAGGCTCGAAGAGCCACAATCAGCATATAAGGTTCTAAGGAATATGTTAACAGATGTAAGTCTCCATCCAAGGGAGGAAGATAGTCGTATTACTCCTTCCTTTGAGGGAAATCAGGCAATCCAGGGGGTGACCGCCGGTATAACAGAGATGTTAATGCAAAGTCATTCTTCTGAAATATCACTTCTGCCTGCTTTGCCTGATGAATGGAGAGATGGCGGCATTCAGGGACTTGTTGCAAGAGGTGGCTACGACGTGACTATCTTATGGCATGATGGAAAATTAACCAAAGCAGTAATACATTCAAAATTCAACAATAAATGCAGAATCCGAATTAAAACCAGTGCAACAATACTTTGTAACGGAAATGAAATAAAAACTTACAGTCCTGAACCATATGTATTTGAATTTAATGCAGAAGCGGGAAAATCGTACGAGATTGTTAGCTTAATGGACTAACTAAAATTAAAAAGCTATCCAAAATATATCAGTAAAAAACAAGGAATGCTAAATTTATGTTAATTCCTTCTTTTCAGATGTAATATTAACATCTGAAAGCATCAGCGCTTTCACAGTGATGCTTTTAGATCTTGATGTTTCCTTTGTTGATTTTGTTCTTCTTTCGACTAAAGAAATATTTGCTTGGTAACCTGAGCAACCCAATCCATCGGCTTGTGAGGGCCTAGTTCCAGATGAATTTCCACCGTCTCTTTTTCCGGCAAGTGTAGTTCACAGTCTGCATTGCCTTTCCTGAATGCCCCTACAATTGCTGAAGGAGCGGAGATATCCTCTATTCCATGACGGGCAATCAATGTGATGTTTTGCTTCTTCGTAGAGGTAATTGTTATATCAACAGTTCGCCTCTGCATGTCCCAGGCCAGCTTGTTGATTCTCGCAAACGTACGAGCCAGCATCCCATTGATGGAACCCTTCTGCAGCGAGGGAGGAAGAGCAGGGAGCACTTCTATTACGCCGGGACGAGAGTAGGCAAGCATTTCCATCATGATGGTATTAATCCCGCCCTGTGCATCCGGCATGGGGCTGGTATAAGGATTGTGAGAACACCTTAATGTTGTGCCGACATAACCCTGTTCAAAAAGTTGCCGCAGTTCGAAGTCCACCAGGTAGCAGTCTTTGAGCCGTGCCCCGGCAAGAGCGCGATGACAGAGACCATGAGCAGCCAGCGATTCCGGGTTGCGCTTCCGGTCGTGCATCAATGCCGCCCTGGCGAATTGTGGTGTACTGTCCGGATTGATATCATCGCCAGGCCAGGCCCCGTAGAGATGAGAAACATGCCGATGGTTGTAGTTCTCTTCCAGAGTGGGCCAGGCCCATTCCTTCAAAGTGCCGTCTTTCTCGATCATGTAGGACGGCATCTTCGCCAGCATTGCTTTCCATTTCGTCACGTTGTCGGCGTCGGTGCCCAATGTCTCACAAGCTGTGATCAGATTGTTAAGAACTTCTCTGCACACTGTGATGTCCATGGTTGCGTTAATCACCATCATGTTCGAAGGTCTCAGGTTTCCGGGATGGTTCTCCGGCGAGAAGGATGGAACGAAGATGTAATTCCCATCTTTGTCGGTGACCGTCAGGAAATCTTCGTAAAACAGCGCTAATTCCTTGTAAGCCGGCACTACACGATTGCGGAGAAATTCAAGGTCTCCAGTTGTAAGATAGTAATCCCAGAAGGGTTGGACACACCAACCTCCGGCGGAAATCCAATAGAGATGTGGCCACATCTCTCCTGAGATACTGCTTTGGGAGTAATGAAACGCGACGCCCATTCCTATGTCCGGCAAGAGGTTATAATGTGTGCCGCGCATACCGAAGATGTTCTTTGCGTTAGTCCGGAAGTCCGGATATAAGCTCTCCATCCAGTTGAAGTAGGCATTCATGCCTTCCCGGTGATCACCCAGCACGCCGGGCGCCAGCTGCAGGTTAATATTAGCATTGACTTCGGCCGACCTGCTGGGATACTTGCCACTTTTTAGGATGAACCAGTAGCGTCCCATTTCGAATATCTTTTCCAGGAACGCGGGCGAGTAATCCGGCCGCGTTCTTTGATCGGCCAGAAGCTCCTCAGAAGACAATCCATATTGAGAGTTGCCGCCGAAATCTATGGTTACGCGGTTGAAAGCCTCCGACTGGACTTTGCGGTGCCGCTTAACCAACGCCTGGTAGTCTGGTGTAAGTTCTTCCACAGCAAGCCGCAGAGCTTCCACCTTATTCTCGCTGTAGTCGGCGAACCATTCAATACGGGTGAGAAGCTTCAACGACGACGCATTCTCGATGACCAGGGTGCCATCTTCCATCCGGGCCGAACCGCCATCACGAACCACGCGGACCACTCCGGCATAGCCGCTGTTGTCTGTAGTAGGATCCAAACGGCACTTGTGAATCAGTCGTTCCTCGTTAAGATCTTGCTGAATGACGCTTTCCCCGCTGGGAGTACCGGAGACCATACCCCGGAAGTCACTGCCCATTTCGGGCCGACTCATACTTCTTCTCATCCTGGGATCAACCAGAGTAATCCGGACATTAACCGGCTGTCCTTGCGGGGCAGTGAGCAATTGGACCACTACATTGTCGGGCCTTGAGGTGAAGGTCTGACGAACCCAGTTCCCACGCTCATCGCTCCAATAGACATTTATCTCACTGCTCTCGAAATCGACAGTGCGTAAGTAGTCCCTGACCGATGCGGTTTTCGGAAAATCAAGACGCATATGGAATGCCGTAACTGTGGGGTGCCCAAATGTATTTATCTTTATGGAGTCCTTCTGCCATTCATTGAAAGCTAATTCAACGGCTTCCTGGTATTTCCCGTCCAATAGGAGTTGCCTTACTTGCGGAATTATGTGTGCGACCTTGTTAGCTTCGTAAGGCCTTCGCCATGGCATAATCAGCTCTTCATGCTCGAAGGTGATCTGTTCCAAGTACGGATCTCCCGTCAGCTCGATATTGACAGGCCCATTACCGGAGATCAGACCTGCGCGACTGGGCTCAATGCTACAGAAGCCGTGCTGCGGTACAACTTTTCGCCTGATCCTTTCCGCAAGAGACATTGGCGAGATCTGTAAATCCGGTGGCGGCTGATAGGATTCCCGGTATACTATCGGTTTAGGCAAAAACTCTTCCGACTGTACATTTTGAAGATAATCGGAGGAACGGATTTCCTCCTTTGACTCTCCAGTTGATCCTGAGGATAACTTATGGGATTTGCACGCAGTCAACGGCAGGAACGAACCTGAAATGCTCACCAGGCCGGCAGCAACCGCACTTTTTTTGAGAAAATTCCTTCGTTTCATAATTAGCTATTTTAGAAAATTATACCATCAAATCAGATAAATTTTCAGGGGAAATCGAAACAAAAATATCGCACTTTGAAACCGGACAAGCATACAAGCCGGAAAATTGCCATCCAGGTATTGGTATTCATTCAATAAAAAAGCGCGTTGTCAGATTTATTAGGACGACAACGCGCTCTTTATCAAATTGTTAAGCTTGGTTTTGATTTACTAACCATAAAACTTACAATTAACCAACCCTTATTACCAACCGGGTGTTTGTGTTAATCCGGGATTACGCTGCATCTCATCCTGTGCAATAGGAAGAAGGCTCTTATAATCCTGAAATGTTCCCGACCTGTCCAGCAATACTACCTTTTCATACCTTTTTACGCCGGTCGTCAAATTCAAGAAAATATCGTATGTTGTAGTCTTTGCATTCTCGACCGTGGTGCCTATTTTCCAACGCCTGACGTCAAAGAACCGGTGACTTTCAAATGCCAGTTCTATTCTCCGTTCGTTATAAATTCTTCTCCTCAGCGCCTCCCCGGTAACCGATGCCGGAATGCCTGGCAGATTCACGCTTGTCCTGCTTCTCACTAAATTCACATACTGTCTGGCTGTGGCTTCGTCACCCAGCTCAAACTTTGCCTCGGCATAGTTCAGATATATCTCTGCGATCCTGAAATACGGCCATTGTATTGTGAACTGTGTTTGCCAGTTAAAAGGACCCGTTTCAGGCATAAACTTTAGGAGTACCGTGTTTGTCCTTGGATTGTCACCTGTATTTTTATAAGAATCATACCCCCAGGAATGACCATCTTCTGCGATCCACATCTCAAAATGATCTCCCCTGAAATACATATCGTCATGTAGAATGGTGGCTTCAAACCGGGGATCACGGTTCGCAAAAGGGTGTTGTGGATCATAGCCTGAGGCAGGGTTGATCAATCCATTCTCCAGGAATGCTGGTTCTCCAGTAATCATGTCGTAATCATCAATCAGGTTCGCGGAAGGCCCGTTACTGCCCCACCATCCGCCATAACCTTCATAACGGCGGTTGAAATTATTCATGGGTGCCTGTTGACCGTTAGCGGTGGTAAAGCCCCTGGAAAAAATCACTTCGTCATTGGGATCTCCCTGGTTGAGTTCAAAAAGCTTTTGGTAATTTGGATACAGCGCGTAACCTTTGTTTAACAGAGCTTCTGCGGCATCAGCGGCTTTCTGCCATTTATTCAGATCTTTTGTTGGACTGAACAGAGGGGAAGCTGCATAGAGGTACAAACGTGAAAGCAGAGCCTGACAGGCATCCCCTGAAGCCCTTCCGTAATTGGGATCAGTTGACGCATACTTGGTTGGTAGAGCTGCCTTGGCCGCACTAATATCCTGTTCAATAAAAGCAACGCATTCATCAAAGGTATTTCTCGTAAATTGTACCTGAGCACCGAGTTCATAAACTTGGTCAACGATGGGTACTCCGCCAAACCTTTCGATGAGATTGAAATAGACGAACGCCCTTAAAAACCTGGCTTCTGCAACCATCTGGTCTTTATCCTCCAATACAACATTTGTGTTCTTCATCTTTTCCAGAAAAACATTGATCTTGCGAAGATAATAGTACCCCAGGTCCCAGTAATAAATGTAATTACTACACCAGTTATCACCTGTGCCACCATAACCACCAATGATATCGGGAGAATAGGTGTTTAGTTTAAAAGCGTCGGCGCAGCAACAGGGAGCATTGTTAAAAGCTTCATCCGTATATTTTGAATACATGTGGATGTAAAAACCGTGAGGTATAGCGTTGTAGAGTTCAGTTTGATACGCATGTATAAGGTTTACATCACTCCACACAACATCTTCAGCAATACGATCCTGAGGCGAAATATTCAGGATATCCTTACAGGAAATACTGAATAGTATAAGTAATACAATAGGTATTATTCTTCTTATTGTTTTCATAATTACCATCATTTTAAAATTTGACATTAATACCAAAATTTATAATCCGCAGGGGCGGATAGGTCCCAAATCCACCACTTATTTCCGGATCTCTCCACGAAATTTCTTTCGCCCAGGTTAATAAATTAGTACCACTTACAAATAAGCGGACGTCATTAAGACCTATCTTTTTGGAAAGTTTGTTCCCCAGGTTGTATCCAAATTCAAGGTTTTTAATCCTGATAAATGTAGCATCGTAAAGGAAGAAGTCGGTAGCTCCAGGTTGATAACTGTCTGCCCGGGGCATGGTAGCGCCCTCCTGGTTGTCCACAGTCCAGCGGTTGGTTGACCGGAAAACGGTATTATTGTCAAGATTTGTTCGCGCAAATGATTCAAGATTACCGTCATATGTCCAGGCATCGGTTTGTCCCTGGAAATATAAGGTCAGGTCAAACCCTTTATATTGCAAATATGTTGACAGGCCAAAAACATATTCCGGAGTTGCTGAATTGTTGGTCATATACCGGTCATCTCCGGTTATTTTACCATCGTTATTCAGGTCTACTAACTTTATGTCGCCCACCTGGACTCCGTCAGCGTGCGGGTAATTGTCGTACTCTGCCTGGGTGTTGAAAATTCCATCAGACTTGTAATAAAGTGCTGATCCAAGGGGATGTCCGGTTTGTGTCATATAAGGTTCAGCCGGCGGCACCTCGTCCATATATATGATCTTGCTTTTTGCGAAAGATACATTTGCATTCAATGAATATGTCAGTGCTCCAAGAGTGTTGTTATGAGTCAACGTCAGTTCATATCCGTGATTCTTCACCTTCCCGATATTCTGGTCGGGTAATGCGGGAAATCCAAACAAATGACTTACCGCAAGGACAGGCTGGAGAAGGATGTTAGATCTTGTTTCGTTAAATATTGTTAGTTCAACGCCAAGCAACTTGTTCCAAAGAGAAGCTTCCAGTCCAAAGTCCAGTTTCTTGCTAACCTCCCAGGTAATATCCGGATTGGGCAATGTACTGGAGTAAATGCCCGGCGAATCGGTGCCGCCATAAACATAATTGTGACCAAACTGGAAAGCCTGCAGGTATTGGTATGCAGGTACCCGGTCGTTACCCAACTCGCCATAAGAACCTCTGAGTTTCAACTCGTTTATGAACGGCAGATTGTTCTTGATGAAATTTTCTTCTGAGAGTCTCCATCCTGCTGAAACCGCAGGGAAGAATCCATATCTTTTCCCTGCCGGAAAAATCTGTGAACCATCGTAACGGAACAAAAATTCGAGCAGGTATTTGGATTTGAAATCATAATTCAGACGGCCAAAAAAGTTATTGTACGCACTCTCCGAAGCGCTACCACCGGTTGCCGCATCATCCGGATTCGTACTTCCAACATCGATCTGGGGAATGGAAGCGCTGACAAAATTCTTCCGGTAGGCCATTCCATAACTATAGTTCGCCTTCTGTTGCTCTGTCCCCAACATAGCCGAAATATTATGGTTCTCGGCGATCGTTTTTTTGTATGACATCCTGAAATTGAACAGGGATGTCGTCCACCTGCTATATGTGTCCCTTACCTCGATAGGTTGAAGAGTCCACCCCAAGTCATATTGCCCGGTTACAACGTTGTACTCATTATACCAGGCCGGTTTGCCGAAATTCTTCTCGAACTGATCTCTTAAATCGAAATTGTAGGAAGCATCCAGTGTAAGGCCCTTAAGGAATGGTACTTTATAAGTGGCCGTAAAGGTTGATTGTATAGGATAATTCTTAATTTCATCGAATCCCCGCCGGTCAGACAGGAGAGAACTTTGACGGAATCGTCCGGGAGCAATCAACCCGTTGGGATATATTGCCACCACAGTTGGGTTCGAAAACAATATGCTGGCAAAGTCAGTTCCAACTGATGCATGTCGGTTAGAGGGAACAGCACTAATATTCGCACCAACGGTCAAATTCTCTGATAAATCAGCCTCAATCTTAACCCGTGCATTATAACGCTTATAGCTGTCGTCTTTATGTACATAATTACCACCCTGATCTGACGCTTGGAAAGAGAGAAGATATCTTACACTTTTTGATCCTCCGCTTACCTGAACATTTGCATTTTGCTGAATCGCCCAATTTCTCGTCGATACTTTACTCCAGTTGGTATTCGGGTATAAAACGGGGTCGGAACCGTCACGGTATTTCTGAATAGCATCAGCCGAATAGAATGGTACGAAACCAGTGGAAGGCCGGCCCTGCCTGTAAAACTCGGCTTCATTGTATGATTCTGCAAATACGACCGCATCCTCCATAACCGGGTTCTGCGTAGGCTGGTTAATGGCATAATTGTAAGTCACACTAAACGTAGGGCTACCTTGAGATCCACGTTTTGTGGTGACCAGTAGTACCCCGTTGGCTGCCCGTGCACCATAAATGGCTGCCGAAGCATCTTTCAGCACTGTTATACTTTCAATATCTTGAGCATTAAGGTCTTGCAAAGTATTGTCACGTGGCACACCATCAATGATAATGAGTGGATTATTATTGTTAAACGTACTTGTTCCACGAATCAATATACTAAGATCCTCAGCTCCGGGCTGTCCGGTACGCTGGTTGACGACCAGGCCAGGAAGTTTACCCGCCAGAGAAGTTGCAACGTTTACTGAGGGACTTTGAGCAATCGCATCACCGTCAACTTTTGATATTGAACCCGTCAGCGTTTCCTTTTTTTGTGTACCGTATCCAATTACCACTACTTCCTGAAGGGACAGGACTTCTGAGGTGAGCTTGATATCGATAACATTCTCATTGCCATAATTTACCTTCTGAGTTATATACCCTATAAAGGAAAAAGAAATGGTCGCCCCTTTATCTGGTCTTTGAAGGATAAAATTTCCGTTTATGTCAGTTATGGCTCCCGTCGTAGTTCCTTCAATGGTTACGTTAACTCCTGGAAGTGGCTGATTTGTAGTAGCATCTACAACTGTACCTGTAACATTCTGTTTTTGAATATTAATCACCGAAGTATTAGTTATGCCTAAATCCAGCGCTAAGGCATTAAAATTGGTTAAAATACTTAAAATAACAGTTAGTTTTAAAGGTAGAAGCAGTAGTCTTAGTCTCCTTTTGGGAGAATAAATAATCCATTTACATTTTTGTTTCATAGTTTTAAGTGTGTTTTAGTTAATAAAAGAGTTAATGTTAGTTTTTATATCTATGGTTTAATGTTTTCTTATCCACAGCCCTAACCTGATATCCCCTTTTTAATTATTCCACTACAATGTATCCGGTTATAAAATCCCCCTGCCCCTGTTACTTCCGTTTTTTCGTTACTATTTTTTTTGTTAATAATATTAACCTGTCAACTCTTAATTCATATAGCCAACTTAAAGTAACTTTCTCGGTTACTTTCACGGTAACTTTCTCTTATAAAACTATAAACTTTTTCTTTAATTTGCAATTAATTAGTAAAAAAAAATCACTGATTTAAATTTAAATGTAAATACCTAACGATCTGGCATTTTCAGATGTTTTTCCACATTCGACGAGCAGCTTCTTATTCCCATTCAATATTTATACATGCCTAAACGGGTCGCAAAAGGGTATTTAAAAAGAAAGGGCTATGTAGTTTTAGCTTACACAACCCCTGAATAAATTCAGGTAATCAATATCAATAATTCTGTGTCAGATTAGGTTTCATTCCCCTTTCTGATTTTGGTATCTATTCCTTCGATATCGCAACGGTTTTCATTCTTATAAAAATTCTCTTAGACTTTGGTTTTGCCTGATCTCATAAAAATCCTCCAATGTCAGCCTGAGCTTGTTGCTTATAATTCGTGAAAATATATTTGCTATACATTCATTTTTATGAACCTTCCACCTGGCACATAATAATATCCTTTTGCAGGATTGTTCTTTTTTTCACTTAACAGGATGTGACCCTGACTGTTTTGGATGATTAAATCAATGGATACCAGCGGTGCATTGTTTATCAGGACAATAAATTGTCTTTTTTAAAGCATGACAAATTTCCAATGAAGAATTGATTATCGTTTTAAAATTGAGGTATTCCATTGAAAATCTTCTTCAATAAGTATCTCGGCATGTGAATTCTGTGAAACACTCTGAATTTCATCAATCAATAAATTGGCGGCTATTCTACCCATTTTTCTCGGATCCTGGTTGATAATCGACAAGGTTGGAGTGAACAAGAGTGCTGTATCGCTGAAGCCATAACCCATAATACCAATATCATCAGGAATTCTCAATCCTGTCTTTCTTATGGCTTTGTAAGCACCCAAGGCAACACGGTCATTCACTGCCAATATAATTTCAGGCAATTTTTCGGCTGCTCTTAATTTTTCAAATGCCCTGATACCATCGTCCATCTCAAATCCGCCTTCGATAATCCATTCTTCTCGAATTGGAATTCCATTATTAATCAGTGCTTCCCTATAACCATTGCATCGCTCGCTGCCAATACTGGTACCGGAATAGCCCGCGAAATGGGCAATACTAATATAGCCCCTGGAAATTAACTGATTAAGGGCTTCCAAAGTGCCAATTTTATCTTCAAAAGCAACATGACTAAAACCCAGTCCTTTGATTGCACGGTCAAAAAATACAAGGGGAATTTTCATTTTACGGGCGTATTCAAATACCTCGTGACCTGATGTCTGTTGCGAAACACACACAAGTAGGCCGTCAACACGCATGCCGATCAGGTTCATGATATTATTCCTCTCAAACGCTTCTTTTTCACGTGACACCGTGAGAATAATATGATAACTACGTTCAGTAGATGCATCGATAATACTATCGACCAGGTATGCAAAAAAACTGTTCTCAAGGTCGGGAATGACAATGCCTAAAGTAAAGGTCTTCTGAAGAGTTAATTGTTTGGCAATGAGGTTTGGGGAATATCCCATATCCTCAACAGCCTTTTTAACCCTTTCTTTCATCTTGACAGAAATGTCGGGATGATCTCTCAACGCTTTTGAAACGGTGATGCGTGATACGTTTAACCTATTAGCTATGTCTTGTTGAGTTGTATGATTTGTTTTCATAATAAACTCCGTCAATTACTTTCATGTTAACTATATTGTAAAAATAAACTATTCCTTTAACTTTTTGGTATGCATCTTTATGACGAGCCATATTTTTTATTGATTAATTAAAATTAATACTGTTCCGCCCAAACAAATAAGGGTACTTAATCCCATGCCGTGTTATTCCCGTTTTGAAAATATAATAAGTTACTCTATGTGCTTTAGATGCTGTTTCCAAATTTGTTTAAGAGCTTGATAATGTGGATAAAATGCCGGTGAATATTAACAAATAATTGAACATCAATATATTGAAAAATAATACTTCATTACGTTTCTGTAAACCAAAAACAACAGACAATGAAGTCTTACCATAAGCTTTTACAAACTTCCAGTCATGAATAGAGTAAGCGTATTACGACCTTCGCGCAGGTTTGAATCAGAGCCCCCTGGTGAAAGCTAAAAGTAATTCCTTGCGTAGTATCTTTTATAACTACTTTTTCTTCATATGGTCCGTATATATTTTTTGAACGGAGGGCTACCTGAAAGCCATCACCTCCTCCGTAGGTGCAATACAAATAATAATAACCATTCAGTTTATATACATCGGCCCCTTCAAGACCTCGACGCGTGTCACCTGTAAAGACAAGAGAATCTTTACTTAAGAAATCTCTCTGATTTGATGAATATTGTGCCCTCTTCCCCTGAAGGGAATTTAATAAATACATCGTGGTGTCCTGAAACATTTTTAACTGCTTTAGAGAAAGCTTTCCAGTTATTTTCACCACCGGTTGCCGTTACCGGGATGGTTGCAATCAGTTTTCCTTCCTTTAAATCATCCAGCCAGATTTCAAGCTTCCCTTTAACTCCTGAAGAAACTTCTAATTCAATTGCTGATGGGGATGTTTTTCCTAATTCAACTCCTGAAATCACAAACCAGCCGCCATTAGTTGAAGTATTGGTTACAACTTTTCCTGATTCTTTTTTAAGTGTTTCTACACCATAGTAGTTGCTGTAACCAGCAGCCAGAATTGGAGAAAAACCGTCTTTGCAAACAAAGAAATCAAAATCAGCCGGTTTGCCTTCTGCAAATAAACCTACGCTTGTACCTACCCAGGAGTTATAATTTGGCTGAACCTTATCAAGGTTTACCGCGCTTATCGGATCTCCCAGTGAACTCCATGTATTGCCATCGCTGCTGCAGAAGCCTGTTAAACTGTGTTCATTTCTTTCCAGTTTTAACCAGACACTGTTGCCCGATTGATTCGAAATACTACGGGTTTCTTTACCCAGAGCAAAAATGATTTTTTTACCCTCAGTGTAACCGGTATATAATCGGGCAATAACCTTTTGATCTCCGTTGGTGAGGTAAATTCCGGCTTTAGCAGTGGAATCGGTTGCATCCAGATCAACCCGGGTAACGGCAGTATAGTAATGGTCTGTTTCTTTCTGAAGCAGATGTGTACGTTCAGTTTCAGGTGTAAGCCTTATCCATCCTTTTCTGGCGGTTAATGAATAGCTGGCAGCAGCTTTTTTAGTCATGAAATGCCAGTTTGGGCTCAAAACGTTTGATTCAAATTCATCACTTTGAACACTTCTCCACAAAATACCCGATTGAGGAAGGTTTGGTTTTTCCAATGGTTGCGTTGTAGGAGCTACACCCCAAGGACGATCTCCTTCCCAGATTACCTGATAAAGTGAAGTCTGACGGCCTTTACCTGACCAATCATCACTATCGTATTTCTCATAGCTTTGAGCGATAGTCCACCATGTACCGTCAGCCAATTGCACAGGTGCCGACATATGGTTTGGACGATGGAAACCAACATTAGGGTCCGTCTCAGGTTTAAAGAAGTTGCCAAGCCTTTCCCATTTTGTTGAGTCGGCTGTTAATTCTTTAGTTCTTAAAACATATTGGCCACCTGATACATCTCCAGCAGGGAAGTAAAAATAATATCCGTTCCGTTTACACATTACCGGTCCTTCTGCCCAGCTATACTGCAATTTTGCATTAATCCAGTCGAGGCTTATTACTGAGTCTGTTAATTGGCCGTCTCTGCCTAGTGCCTGCAGGTGGTTAATTTTCTGACCATTCTTAATAACCATATAAGGTTTACCGTCGTCATCGATAAAAATGGAATTATCGTAACCAAGGGGTCCGGTAACAGGGTTGGTTTTTACCTCAACAGGGTCAGACCATGGCCCGGCAGGAGAATCTGCTTTACAAAACCATTGTCCGTTAGATGAAAAATATATCCAGTATGATCCATAGAAATATGTGATTGCCCCCTGCCATGTACCTGCTGATGGCCGATCGGAAACCCAACCTGCCTTTGAAGGCGGGAGCACCCTGCCAATTACTTCCCAATGGACGAGATCCTTTGAGTGGTAAACAGGCATATAAGGAGTGAAATGAAAACTGGAGCCACAGTGATAAAAATCATCACCCACTTTAAACAGAGTCGGATCAGGATGATCACCGGGCAAAACCGGGTTGACATAAGTTTTAACCTGTTGATAATCAGACTTACTTGAGCTCTCCTGAGCCATTATGAAAGATACTTTCAATACAGAAAAAACTATTATTCCTATAATAATAAAAACGGATTTTCTCATTTTAATATAATTTATTTGATAATACACCTAAACCTGGTTAACTGACAAAACTTGATGTAAGTGCAAGTAACAAAAAAAATAAAAAGTTTGGATTAAAAACTGGCTTTAATAACCATTTCATAGTTGTTCAACTTAAATTACTGTACTGAATTTTGTTGATTATAATATTCAAATTTTACTATTAATGGGTATTAAATGTTGTTTTAAGATGTTGAGTTGAGATTATCTTTTATCATCAAATTCAACCAATAATTTTGCTGATTCTCAGGAAATGCCGGACTTTCTGTAACAAGGTCACTCTAAACCAGCGGTATTGGCTGAGACTTATTCCTTCAGGTTTTATAAAATTTCCCGGACGTTCTTGCACGTCCGGGAAATCAATGAAAATTAATTATTAGTAGTATCCCCAATTTTGCGGATTAGGATGCAATATTTCCTCCATCCTGCTATCAGATTAATATCCCGGGTTCTGATAAGCAGCTTTTTCGTCAGCGGTCATTTCCATGCCTTGTATCTGGGCATCCGGAATGGGGCGCAGATAGTATTTTGCATCGATGGTGCGTGTTACCGTTACCGGCGTATGGTCTCCATACGCGGTTCCGCAAATTGTGTAAGAACCAGCGATGGCTGCCCATGTTTGCGTACGTACCAAATCGAACCAGCGATAACCTTCGCCATAATATTCACGCGAACGTTCCGCCAAAATATAGTTAATGTCTATAGTTGCCGGTGTGGCTGCAGTCATAGCAGCGCTATTGTCTGCAACTTTGGCGATATTTCCGTTGTTGTTCCAGCGCCATTTCCCAGCTCGTGCACGAAGAACATTAACCAATTCTCTGGCGCTTTTACCAGCTTGTGTAGTTGCTCCCTGCACTGCTGCTTCGGCTGCAACAAGGTAAAGTTCCGAGAATTTTGCAATGTTGTAAGGACGGGTAGAACCTGCATTAGGTTGTCCCAATCCTGTTCCATTGTCGGTACGGTAGGGACCAAGCTTCCAAAGCCCCGGATATACTACCCTGCTTATGCGGTCCGGCGATATCACAAAATCGGACCTTCCGGGTAACACACCTGCACCGATACCACCATTTGTAGTAGCGTAAACAACAGTTGGATCATCAGCGTTCAGGAAAGTCAGTATTGGATCACCCGGGACAACCGACAAACCATTTGCATTAACCAAAGAGGTCTGGGTGAGTCCACCTTTAGGCCAGTTGCCATGGTAAACAGTTGTAAAGGTACCATCGTACCGTGAATCATTCGTTTTGTCAGCAAAGGTGTTTTCAATGACTTCGATAGTTGGGCACATACGTGTCCAGGGACGTCCCAGGTGTTGTTCTGCCTCACGCTGAACGGAACTTGTACCAGAACTTCTGATGTTTGTATAGTTCCATGTCATCATCCAGCCGGCAAAGTTATCCGGAGCTCCGCCACTGCCATAAGTAAGGCTGCCTCCGTTATAAAATTCGCTTGCCTGGGTGTGGTCGGCGTACAGAAGAATTTCCTTATTGCGGTCATTTTGTGCCAGGTTAACATCATAGAATGTTGACATCAAGCCGAAAAAAGATCCTGGATTATCAATGGCAGTTGTTGCTACGTCGTATGCAGACTGAAAATACCACTGGGCATTATGTCCGTCAGGGTCGGTCCGGTCACTCGCCGGATAAGTAGGAATGCTGTTTGGGTTTTGGAGCCACCATCCGTATGTCAGGTAAGCTTTTGCCAGGTAAAGGCGTGCAACAGTCTTGGTTACGCCGCCAGTCATACGTCCGACGTCCGGCAAATCGTTTACCGCTGTCAGCAGGTCCGGGAATATGGCCTTAGTATAGACCTGAGGCACCGTGTTACGCACTGAGGTTCTCACGGTAGATGTGTTGAACTTCAGTTCCCCTGAGCCCAAATCCAAAGGCACCCCGCCAAAAGTTTGTACCAGCAGAAAGTAGTCGAATGCACGAAAGAATCTGGCTTCAGCAACCAGTGCATCCGAAATAGTTCCTACTGCAGCAGCATTTTCAATAATACCACTGGCAGTGTTGATGTTAGGAAATGCAGTTGTCCACAATACATCGGAACGGCTACTGAGGGGAGTAATCGACCCCACACCGGAAAGGTCCAGGTCCTTAAAGTTTTGATCTGCACTCTGAGCCCATGTTGCTTCATCGGTACCGGTGAGGAGACTGTTATAGTAGTAAGCTTGTCCGTACAAGTAGCGCAGGTGTGCGTACATAGCCGTTAATCCTCCATTAACACCTCTTTCGGTTTTGAAAAAACCGGGTTCATAAATACTGCGCGGCTGTTCGTCTAAAATTTTAGTGCAGGCTATCATGAACAACGCTATCAAGGTTGTTCCTATAAAGATTTTTATGTGAATACGTTTCATTATCATTTTGTTTAAAATGTTAAATTAATACCAATCAAATAGTTGCGAGTTGAAGGCGTGTTAGTGCCTATAGTCAGCAGACGTCTCTGGTAACCAGGAGCTGCCTGATTTTCGTTGCCATATGAGTTGGTTTCTGGATCCATACCTGATTCTTTGTTGTAGGGCGAGAACAGTACAAATGGGTTCTGAACAGTGCAGTAAATCCGAAATTTGTCAATACCGATTTTATTAATCAGTTTTTGGCTTAAGCTATACCCAAGTGTAATTGTACGGATCTTCAGATACGATCCATCAAAGTAACCCAGGGTACTTCCATACTTTGGATTGTCGCCGGAATATACGTCATTGACACCGGGTGCTGGATACTTGGCCCCCGTGTTATCCGTCGTCCAGTAGTCCACCTTCACGTTCCCCCTGCGTCCGGTCAACAGATTGAGGTAGCCTGATGATGAGTAGATGGTGCTGATGATTTTACCGCCACTTTTAAAGATGCTGTTAATGCCAAGGTCAAACCCTTTATAAGTCAGGTTCGTGTTGAAGCCACCCTGAAATTTGGGCTCCAGGCTAATAATTTGCATGTCACTCGAATTAATCATCCTAGTTGGCGTACCATCGGGGTTGAAATCGCCGGTATATTTCACTTTGATCATACCAGGTTTCCCGGCCGATCCCTCCAGGATATTCAGATATGGATCTCCAACTTGCCAGATTCCTATTTTCTCGTAGTCATAGATTACGTCAATGGGGTGACCTACAAACCACCAGTTAGTTTTGTCATCAGGTTGTCCTGAGGCAAGCGCTACCAGCTTGTTTCGGTTACCATACAGGTTGATGCTTGCATCCCAGGTAAAGCCGTCGACGTTGTTCAATATCACACCGTTTAGCGAAATTTCCCAGCCTTTGTTTTGGGTTGCCCCGATATTTCCAGTATAGCCGCTCACTCCTGAAGTCGGGGGCAGATTAAGGTTTAACAAAATATCACTGGTCTTTGTAATGTAGTACTCTACCGTACCGGACAGGCGATTTTTCAGGATGGCGAAGTCAAGGCCGAAGTTCCATGTTTTTGAGTACTCCCATCCTAAATTAGGGTTAGGCAATTGGGAAACATAGAACCCTGTTGCGTTGGTAGTTCCAAAGTTGTATGGCCTGGTGCTTAAAAGTCCAAGTGTAGCGTAGGGGTCAATAGACTGGTTAGAGGTTTCTCCATAGCCCACACGCAGCTTCAACGAATTTATCTGGGTGATATTCTTCATAAACGATTCGTTTGCAATATTCCATCCGACCGATATTGCAGGATAGGAATGCCACTTATGTCCTTCGGCCAGCCTTGAGGAGGCATCGGAGCGGTAGGTAACGCTCAGCATATAACGGTTGTCGTAAGAGTACATTACGCGTCCCATCCACGACATTAAACCACTCAGCTGATAGCCCTGGTAATTGGGGTCTATAGTAAATTCTCCGGCAGCCCGTCCCAGGTTGTAGAATTGTAAGGCGTCGGCTGGAATATCCTTTGCTGAAACCTGAGAATTGTTGGATAGGGTTTGCTCGGCAGAGTACAATGCGACAAAATTCACCTGATGTTTCTGGGCAAAGGTGCGGTCGTAAGTCAGGAGGTTTTCAATTGCCCAGTTGAGCTAGAGAGTTACTGACAGTAGCAGTTGAAACGGTTGTAGCATTAAGAGCGAATACCCCTTGTCCTGTATACTGCCCACCGTTACTCATGCGGAAGTTCGCACCAACGTTGGCACGATATTTTAAACCTTCAATGCCGGGGATTTTAACCTCGGCGTATACTGTGTTATAGGAACTATAAGCTTTGGTTTGGTCTATCCAGGCATCGCCCAAATTATTGATAATATCTTTTGAATAAGTCCACTGTTCATCCAGTGGCATCTTTATGGTTCTTTTCCATGTGCCATCAGCGTTATACGGGTTGGCAAGAGGCGACAAACTTAAAACACCGTACAACCCCAGGTTGTTACCCATAGAAATGGAATAGTTGTTGTTCGTGGTGAAACCGAAGCGGAAATGTTTGCCAACTTCCTGGTCAAGAGTACCGCGAAATGAAAAACGGGTGTAGTCCTGTCCTGGTATTACGGCTTCATTCTTATAGTAACCCACTCCAAAGTTGTAGTTACTCTTTTCGGTACCGCCCGAAATGCCCAAATCATGGCTTGCCACATTACCTTTCCTATAAAACAAGTCTTGCCAATTGGTATTAAAAGCATCACTTTCATCTGCTCCGTCGATTGGGTACATATTTGCTGCTGTACGGAGAGTGCGGAATTCCGGCCCGTCCATCATTGGGTATTGGGCAAAGATACTTTGTATTCCATAATAGGCATTGTAAGTAACCATCGCCTTTTGTCCTTTCAGCCCTTTATTGGATGTTATTAGAATAACACCGTTCGCGCCGCGTGAGCCGTAAATGGCAGTTGCTGCAGCATCCTTCAGAATATCAATACTCTTGATGTCGCTAGGGCTGATGTCGGCGATAGACCCTGCAAAGGGGATCCCGTCGAGTACCACCAGCGGGTCGTTGCTGGCATTCAGAGAACGCGTACCACGAATACGGACTTGCATTGTGGCGCCCGGTTTGGTTGAGGTCTGCTCCATATCCACCCCTGATACACGTCCTTGCAAGGCCTGTGTGATATTAGACGATGGCACATCGCGCAACGTATTTCCACTAATTGAAGCAACTGAACCTGTCACAGCTTCTCTCCGTTGGGTACCATATCCCACGACCACTACTTCATTCAGTGCTGTTAACTCCTGCGCCAGAGTAATATTTATTTGCGCCTTGTCGCCGACAAGGATTTCCTGGCTTGTATATCCGATAAAAGATACTACCAAAGTAGATTGAGGATCTACATTATCCAATACAAAGTTTCCGTTTAAATCAGTAAGTGTACCTCTGGTTGTACCTTTAATTGCAACCGTAACCCCTGGAACCGGATTCCCTTTCTCATCATTGATTACTCCCCTGACAATTTTTTGCTGGAGATCAGAAAGTTCACGGACATTTCCTTTCAGGGAGATTACAATAAGGTTGTTTTCAAAAACCTTATATGTGTAATCCGTTGATGCCAGTATCTTGTCGAGAACCTGGTTAATATCCTGATTTTTTATTTCCAGATCCATAATTTTACTGGCAGTTACAAATTCATCATTGTAGAAGAAACGATAATTACTCCCCTGCTCAATGATATTAAAGATTTCTCTGACCGTTTTACCTTCGGCCGTGAAGGTAAACTGGCTAAATCCCGTTGCCGAAATATTCAGACTAAAAACTACCATTAAGATTGCTGAAAGTTTCATAATTAAAAGGATTTTACATTTTTTCCTTGGAGAAAAGAAAGAACTTATTTTTATTTTCATAATTTTACACGATGTTAGTTAGAGTTAAACATAATTTATCCCAATAGATCTTTGGGGAATTGGTTGCAATTAACTTTGACTTCTTTAGAGGGGAAATAGCCGTAAACTAGTTCCCCTTTTTTTAGATCAGGTAGATTTCTTCATAGGCAATAATAGTTTAGGTTAATTTAGAGTAGAGGTTAATTTTTATCTTTATTCTGATTCTTTAAATATTTATTTGCCTTTTCGTTATTTGAAAACAATATAATAGTTTTACCATCAATTAGATAATCAACAGGTGCTGTGAGCTTTATTACATCCATTACCTGTTGGAGTGTTTCGTCGAGCAGCACCCCGGAAAAGCGATGTTTTTTAATCTCTTCATCCTTGAAAATAAAAGTTGTATTGTACTTCCTCTGAAGCTTTACGCAAAGACTTTCAAGATTCTCACTTCTTATGATAAGTTTATTCTTTGTCCAGGCAGTTGCTTGTTCAACATCAGTTTTTGAGGAAACCAGAAAATTGCCTGTAATAATTTTGGCAGGCTTTATTGCCAATGGTTCAATTTCCTTTATCTTTTCGAGCGTTAACTGATCAGCCTGCTGGGCATAAATGGCTTTTTGGTTGGGTTTTAGCACCAGGATCCGATCCTTTTTATCGTTCCCTTTTGACGAAATCTCAACCTCCCCGGTGACAAGGGTTGTCTCAATCATCCCTTCATCAGAATATGCTTTTACATTGAATTCAGTACCCGTAGCTTTGATGTTTATATTTCCTGCATTGACAACCAGGGGAAGATTGATATTCTTGGCTACCTTGAAATATGCTTCACCTTCGAGCACCAGATCCCTGTTGTGTAAGTTATAATCACTGCGATATTTTATTGAACTTCCTGCATTAAGCATTACCTCTGTACCATCGTTAAGTCTTATCTCGGATCTTGCACCCAGGGGAGCTTTTATTTCGTTGTATGTGGTGGATGATACTGATTGTCCAGTACTGATTATATTATGATGGCGATTGAAAATAGTACCCAGAAAAAAAGCAATACAGAAAACCGCTGCTATTGAAATACACTCAAAAACCAATCTCTTTACCATTATTCTTTTTTGAAGCAGGTCCTTTTCTAATTCTCTTGTTTCCCTAGGTTTAATGTTGGAAAGCAATTCATTATAAATTCTCTCGAAGTCAACAGAATGGTTTTCATACTGTTCATCCTCGATCTCATTTAACTGTGAAAATAAATCCTCTTTAAATGATCTTTCATTATCGGATGAAGTAAGCATTTCATAAAGTTGAAGCTTCTCTTCCTGAGTGCACTTATTCTCAAGATATCTGGTAATTAAAATATCTTTGCCCTTTATTGATTCCATAAATTAGTTATCATTAATATATATAATACAACCAAGCAAGGTGAAGTACTCATTGAATAGTAAAAAAAATTGAAGATATTGAAAGGAGTCGTACTCATTCAACTCTTTAGCTTTTTCAATGTAATAATAAAAATCCTGTAAATAATGCTAAAATAAAATCAGCATTGATACCAGAAGTATTCATCCTTTAAGAATGTTTTTTATTATCTTCAAAGCACGATACATTTGATTTTCTACTGTTCGTACTGAAAGATCAAGCTTTCTGGCTATTTCATTATGAGATAAGCCTTCATTTCTGCTTAATTGGAAAATCTTTTGCTGTTGAGATGGTAAAGTTTCAACGATAGAGTTAATTGACCTTTCAAGATCGTGAAAAAAAACCTGCTCATATGTAAGATTCGAATGAATCTCGCCTTTGTTGATTTCCGATTCAATGTATCTGGTACGGATGGCTTTTTTTTTCAGATAATTATAAATGTAATTAACTGCAGCTTTGTAAATATAGTTCTTAACAGAGATAGTCGCATCAAGAGTTTCCCTGTTTTCCCAGACATTAATAAATACCGATTGAACTAATTCCTCAGCTTCGACATTATTACCAAGGTACTTTAATGAAAAAAAGTAAATTTTCTTACTATAACGATTATATAGCGATTTAAAGGCATCTTTATCATTATGCCGAATCCGTGTAACAAGAAGATTATCACTAATTTTATCAAGTTCGGTTTCCATCAAGACACGAAATCAATATCTAGAATCAGTCTCATAGAAAAACAATCATGTGGTAAATATAACTATTCCGGGAATAATTGGACTATATTATTTAGTAAAACAAGAATCGGTCCTTAAGTTATTAAACTTGATATCTCTAAATCTCATAAAATATTGCGTTGCATTAAAAGTATAGATTTATAAGATAGTGCATTTTATATTATATCAATGAATTTGAAACAATACTACATTACACCCTCAGGCTCAACTTTTACATGATCAAATTCCGAAAGGTTCAACATGTGGGTGCTATGTGAGAGTACTTCCATTCCGGCAAAATATTGCTCTGCAAATGACCGGTTCAGGGTAATGTCACCCAACAAATCCCATTGTTTTCCATCAGTCGATTTGTAGGCCCTGAATGTTGAACCGTTCTTAGAAAGTTTGAAATAGACCGGCAAAGCGGTTGAACTAAAATCCTTTTTATTACAAATACCACCTGTGGTATCTCGCCATTGTAAGGATACACCATTGACTGGTGTAACGCACAGCATTACAAATATACTATTGAAGGCTACACTCTCCCTGAACATCATGCCCGATTTTGCCCAAGGGTCGGTATTGGTTTGGGAAATAATCCGCGCAGAAATAAATGTATTCTGACTGACCTCCCTATTCAGGAAGGCAAACTGGTCGCTCGCACCCATATATCGTTGTCCCCACCTTCAATGGTAAAAATGCCGTTTACATAAGTAGCCGAAGCTTTATTGTCCTTAATATCATTCATTTTCCAGGGAACAGGAATATTGGAAGGTACAACATGAACATCGCAAGATGTGATCAACCTGCCATCTTTAGCTGAAGCTTTTAATGTACATTTACCTTCTTTTCTGGCAGATAACCTGTAGGTATTTAATCCGGCTATTGACAAAGTCAAAATTTCTTCGTTGGAAGAGGCTATGGTTACTGGGGTAATTGAAGGAATAACGGACAACTGCACTAACTTATGGTTGCCCAGGTTCAATTCAATCGAGGTTTGATTGAATTTCGTCCAAGCCACTGCTGGCATGGATTAACTTTATGAGTAACAATTTATTATCAATTCGATTGATAGATTTTGTAAATGATTAAATTGGTGACAACTCATAAACTTTGCCTTGTTCTGCATTGAATTCCAGTACATAAGAGCCTCCCTGTTCCATGGATTTTTCTGTCAAACCATCCACTTTCAAGGCAAAAACCGAACGGACAATGCACTTGTTTTTCACATTTGCCTTTATAACCACTTTTTGAGGTATGCTGTTTTTCCATTTAATATCTACTACGAAACCACCACGGGCAACCAGGCCTTTTACCTCCCCGTATTTATATTGCAAGGATTCTTTATGACAAAAAATATTATTCTTATTTAAATAATCTGGGAGCAAAATCATTAAGGGCTCTTCTCCAAGTAAGCCATTCGTGGGCTGTGCCTTGTGATTCGTGGTATACGATGTGTTTGATACCATGAGCCTTGAGGGATTCAACCTGATCCTTGGGACTGCGTTCTTCTGTACCAGTACTGATAAACAGAAGGTTCATCTGTTTGTCGAATGCAGCAGCATCTTTGAAAACACCGTTGAAAGCGGTTTCAATCATATTGCTTGCGCTCTGTGCATTTGGTGCTGCGCCTGGTGCACTTGGTGCCGGACCTCTTCCCATGTTACCCATGAAGAATCCACTGAATGTACCCATCCATGCAAATTTATCCATGTTATTGAATACAGTCATAGTAGTCTGCATGCCGCCTCTTGATAATCCGGCCATGGCGCGGTTCTGCCTGTCGGCCTTGGTGCGGAAGGTTTTATCTATGAACGGAATCAGGTTTTTGACATAAATTTCAGTAATATCACCGGAAGCTCCTCGAACATCGGAGTTGGTTTTGATATCACCACTGGGCATTACAACTATCATAGGAACAGCTTTTCCGGATTCAATCAATCCATCCATAATATTTGCCATATGTCCTTGAATTGACCATCCGTTTTCGTCTTCTCCCCAACCGTGTACAAGATAGAGAACCGGATATTTTTTATTGGGATTCTTTTCATATTCAGCAGGAACATAAACGTTGACATGACGTTCCAGCCCATTAATGTCGGACCAATATTGAACAGAACGAATCTGTCCGTGAGGTATGTTTTTATTAAACCTGTAATAATCCCCCTCCGGACCTTCGGGGATTTCAATTCCTGAAGATTCCCAGTTACTGCCGAAATAGGCCTCACTCCCCCTGTCCATAACAGCAACGCTGTCAATCAGGATGGTATAGTAGTGAAAACCAACTACCAATGGATCGGAAGTGCACCACCAAACACCTTTTTCATCTTTTTTCATGTCGTAGACTTTACCCAATTGCACTTTGACAGACATTGCCTTAGGAGCTACAACCTTAAACATGGCCTGACGTGTTTGAGCATTAACGGCAGGGTATTGTGATAAAAAAGTATTGGTTGAAGCAGGTTTAAAACCTTCAGGAAGCGGTTCTTCCTGCTGACCGCGCTGGACGCCGGCAAATTGAGCTGATGTAATACCACAAATCAAAATTGCGGCTAAAATAGAAATAACTTTTTTCATAATTTGAAATTTATTAAGATTAAAAAAATGGTTTACATAAAATCCTTATTGATTACGGATTGTATCTCGGTCCAAGTACCAGTTTATCGCCTGAATCGTCGATTTCGTAGAATCGTGGTTTACGGGGTCCGTCACCATCGACATGGTGGATAACGAGCAGTCGTTTGCCTTCAAAAGAGGTAAACAGCATTCCGTGTCCGGAATTGTCCCCTACAAATGGTTTTTCCTGCTGAATCCATGGTCCGTCAATAGTTCCTGATTCTGAATAGCAAACACCCTGGTTGTACCGTCCTACTCCCCAGCTTGACCACAACATGCCCAATTTCCCGGTTTTGGTTCTGAAAAGTTCAGGTCCGTCGGTTACCCAACCATTAAGTTTCAAACCAAAAGTCATTTCTCCGTTTCCAACCATTTCGAGTGCCCATGGAGCTTCACTGGCATGGAAAAACAATATAGGTTCTGTAATGGTTTTGCTCAAATCTGGTGAAAGTTTTACATATTCCATGGTGCCATCAATAGTTTGCATCCATTCGTTAACAAAAACGAAATATGGAGTACCGTTTTCATACCAGATTGTCCCGTCAATAATGTCCCAGTTATGGGGAAGGTAGTCGTAGTTTGGATCAGGATTAGCGAGTTTAAAAGGACCTTCAGCTTTATCGGATGTTAAAATCATGGTTTGATGACGGTAAATATTGTATCTGCGGGGTACAACATCAACCAATTCTTTTCTGTCGCCGAAAGAAGCTGCATAATAGTATTTACCATTTACTTTATGGATTTCAGCAGCAGCTACAAAGTTAATACCTTCCATCCAGGTTCCTCTGGTATCATAAGCGCCGTAAGGTCCTGTCCAGTTTTTTAAATCTTTGCTCTTGTAAATACCGCCGCCACTACCAGTCAGGTAATAGGTTTTGGTAGCATCGTCAGCCAGGATGTATGGATCACTCATGCTCATCGAATCAATAGGCATGGTTCTGACTTCTCGTGGTTCGGTCACACTCGCACTCCCTCCTCGTCTCATTGGAGCCGGAGTAGTTGTTGTTGTGCCGGGCTTAGGTGCCTGTGGCATTCCAAAACCTTTAGATCCTGGAGGAGCTGGAATTGTTACTGTTGGGACAAGCTGTTTTTTTACAGCGGTTTGAGCAGTGGTTGTTTGTTTTGAATTGCATACCGCCAGCATCACAATAAAAAAGATAACTAGAGAAACATTAAGATTTTTTTTCATAATTCATCATGGTTTATTTTATATTACTCATTGATTCAATACTCACATTCAGGAATATTCATTATTTCACCCACGCCTCTCCTTCGGGTGTCCTCCTCCACGCGAAATAGGCTTCGAGGCTTTTAAGTGATTCGGCGCTGGGCACCGGTCCCGTGTGCGGAGTCTGGCTGAAGTACATCACCACTGGGTTGGCATCGCTGAAGGCCGGCCATTCCGGGACTCCTTCACCGCTGGGATCGCCACGCTTGGCGAAATTGGTCCAATAAGTGGCCATGGCTTCCGATATCTCAAGGTCTGTCTTCGTAGTTTGAGGATTCGAGGCATCGAGATGCTTGAAGACATAATTCACATCCTGACCGTGAGGTGAACCAAATCCGGCTCGTGGCGAACCTTCCGGATAGTCGGGGTGTTGATCGAAATAGTAATAGAATGCTTTTGATTTTCCCACCTTTGCCTGAAGCCGGGCCCATATCCATGTATGCCATCCGAATGCAGCATCACGGGCAAGATCACGGGCGGTTTTAGGAACTGTGCCTGAACCAACAGGATAGGCTTTGATAAGGTCATCGGCAAACTTACCATAACGAGTCTTAACGCCTGTAATGTAATCTTCAGGAGTTTTTGGTGGTGAAAAGCTTGCACCCTCGTCAGAGTTGTAGCCTACAAGAATAGGAGTATCGTTGAAACGACCTGCTTCGTAAAGCTTGTATTGATCATCGGGAATCACCCATCCATCGATAATAGGCCATGACATACCAAGTCCACGTCCTGCCGGGAGTTTATCTGCGTCAATCTTCCGTAGTTCCGATATAGTCGAAACGCCAGCGCTTTTGAGGTAAGCTTGCCCATCAAGCTCAGCATTGGCAAGCCGTTTCAAATTCTCGCCCGGGAAGGTGGTAGGTCGCGGAGGGCCGAACGAGCCACCGCTTTGTGAAATGGCTCCCTGGAACAGTCCCTTAGCCAGTGGTGAAGCACAGAGTATGCTAACAGCAATTCCTCCGGCCGATTCGCCGAAAATAGTCACTTTAGTGGGGTCGCCTCCGAATGCAGCAATATTCTTCTTCACCCATTGCAGACCTGAGATCATATCCATAAGACCCCAATTTCCCGAAACATGGTTCGGGCTCTCCTTGCTTAACTCAGGGTGCGCTAAAAATCCCAGTTGTCCCACGCGATAGGCGATGCTGACCAGTACAACACCCTTTTTAGCCAGATTCTCTCCGCTGTAATTCTTTTCTGATGTGGCTCCTGCACCAAATCCTCCGCCATAGATCCAAACGAGCACGGGGATGCGGTCACCGGCGGATTTCGCCGGAGTCCAGATGTTAAGGTACAGGCAGTCTTCGCTTTTCCCCGAGGGAGGATTTCCTCCCTGAATCGGGCCGGGGGCAAACTTCGTTGCCTGCTTCACTCCCTCCCATTTGGCGGCAGGTTGAGGGGCACGCCATCGCAGGTCACCAACAGGTGGTGCAGCGAACGGGATACCTCTGTAAACCGTAAGGCCGTCTTCAAATGTTCCCTGTAATAATCCACCATCAACTTTGACAGTCGAAGGCTGCTGGGCAAAGCCCGATCCGGTGGATAACATTGCAAACAGTGCAAATAAAACAGCTATCTTTCTCATAAGAATGGATTAAATTATGTAAAATACTTTTCTCTATGTTATTCAGTATAAATTATCAATTTACTTAAAATGGATTTTGCTCCAAGATCTGATTCTATTTGTAATTCAAAAATCACTTAGCGGACGACAATTGCATCAACAGCCACTGGTCCGGGTCCACTATTTACGATATTAATGACATGTTTGCCCGGAGTCAGATCAGTCACCTTACAAACCATCTGTTGAGGCTGACGAGTGTCCTTGGTGGACAGATCCGCCTTTGCCATGGTTTGTCCGTCTATCTGAACCTCGATCATTCCGGCTCCTCTTTCTTTCGGTGCGATAACTGAGACGTTGGTACCGGTAAATGAACCACTCCAGATATCACCAGGTGTATTGCTGGTTGTCAGATCGTTGTTGAAGTCTCCTGTCCCCAGATTGCAATGGCGAAGCCATCCTGGCGCCATCGTTCCCGGGTCATCGTCATTAATCCAGCCCTTGTCATGGGTGACACGCAGAACACGACACCTCGAAGCCAGCTGCAGATCAGCAATCCCCTTCATCGGCTGCACCGAATCACCGGGCGTTATTGTCAGTCCCTGATCGTTCTGAACAAAAGTCAATGGTATATCAGAGCCGAGCAATTCGACTTTGGATACTTTACCAAGAGTTGCACCATCAGTGTGCAGAGCCTTGAGTGTGATTGGGCCGCCCTGCCAATCGAGAAGTGCGGCATAAACATTGCCGTTGTTGCGTGTGTAGTAAACTGCATTTTCACCATAGACTTCAAAAGGACGGGAACCATAGACAGCTTCACCGTTTATTTTCAACCAGGCGCCGATATCTTTACACAAGCGGATCACTTCAGGATCAAGATCTCCTCGACCATGCTGGGTGATGTTGAGCAACATAGTGCCGTTGCGTGATACATTCTGCATCAGAAGGCCAACAACCTTATTTGCGTCCATATATTTCTGCCCGGTTTGGTAGTGCCAGTCGGCAATAGTCGTTTCCGTCTGAAACGGATAAGCCATGATTTCAGATTCTATGATGCCCTCAGTACTCTTGACCAGGGCGCGTTCAACGATTGGAATCAGTTCGGGAGTCTTTTTGAAGCTGTTGTAACGCCCTCCAACGCACTTGAGGTTAATTACCACATCCATCTTACCCTGGTTCCCCTTCAGGGACTTGTTATAGTAGTTCGCGACTAGCGGTGGAGCCAGAAAACCCAGCCCCATTTTCACACCCAAATCCATCAAGGTATCACCTGCAGCCTCATCGAAGTAAATGACATCGGGGTGATATTTGATGATGGCGTCATCCACCCTCCACATGAACTGGTTAGCAAAGGGCGAATTCAGCGGATCCTTTTTGTCGTGAACCGGTCCGTAAAGGTCCACTGGGTCCAATCCTTCCCACCATTTTCCTTTTCCGTCCCAAATAGTTTGTAGTGCATCGTAAGGCACGCCCTTCATCGGACCGGTCTTGTCACTTGTGTACCGTACGGGCATGAACTGACCCCAGGTTCGAGGCGGAGAGTTGTGAAAGCCGATTCCGAACCGCAGACCGCGCTGACGTGCAACCTTTTCCCATGTGCCGACAATGTCCTGTCTGGGACCAACATTAACAGAATTCCAGGGCTGGTAAGCAGAATTCCAGCAATCGAAGTTATCATGGTGAACACCCATAGCTATAAAGTAACGGGCACCCATTTCGACAAACAAATCCATTAACTCCTCAGGGTTCCATCGATCGATTACCCAATTGTGGCAGATGTCCTTATAGCCATATTCAGATGGATGACCAAAGTTCTTTAGATGATATTCGTATTGCCTGTTGCCCTGCATATACATTCCCCGTGCATACCAGTCACCCTGTTCTGGCATGGATTGCGGATCCCAATGTGCCCAGGCTCCAAATTTGGCTTCGCGCCACCAATCAGGTACAGTGTAAAGCCGGCTCAAACCATTCCAGTCGGCAGGATAGTGCCCGGCAGTCACAGTCAACGGTGGAAGGTTCCAGATATCCGGAGGTAGTCCCAGGTCACCGTCGCCGACAATTATCTTATCAATATTCACAGTGATATCGCTGGTAACCAGACTAATGGTTACTATAGCTTTAGCAGGGATAGCAACTTCAGTTATGGCACTAAGGAAGGAACCTGTAAGATTTCCAGATGAATGAACATTCAATCTTTGCACAGGTTGATTGTTTACAGTAACACTTATCAGTCCCACTCCCGATGATGAATAGCGAATAGCAAGTTTACCGGAAGCCGGTAGACCCGAGAACCTTATCCCATCGTTGGGTTTCGTTAAACTAACCAGATAACCTCCTGATGCATCTTTATCAGCCAGTTTTAATGCTTCTCCAATGCGTTTGGCAGATTCTGCCTCATATGTATGCTTATCAGTAGCGTTGAGTGATATGAATGCATTCAATAAAAAAAATGAAAACAATTGGAATACCGGTATGGGAAGCATATATTTGAAATACAGAAATTTATGCTGTCTGCCTTTTTGTTGTTTGTCCATAATTATTTAGTTTAATTGTTCAAATTCTAAATTCTCCTGGTTACTTTTTAAACATCCACCAATCAAAATTAAACAAATCTTTTTCTCCCCTGAACACGAAAAACAAATCGTGAACCCCTTTTATATTATTTACCGGGGCAGATACCGTTTTCCATATGTCTCCTTCGCCTGAAGTATTTACACTAATTGTTCCCAATTTAGGTCCATCAATTTTGTCGGTATGAATTTCAATCTTACCACCGTACAAAGAAGCTACACTAACATTAACCGAAGTTGCTCCATTTGAAAAGTCAACGCCTTGCACCTTAATGTAATCACCGTTCTGAATGGCGGTTACAAATAACCTGGCTGCGATTTTTCTTCCCGTATCCCATGGGATGTTGCGTTCCCATTCAGTAGCAAATTCAGTCTTAAGTCCTTCGCTAAAGGCCATGGTTTCAGCTTCGTTTTGTATATATGGGTTTAAAGCTCCAATTTGTGGCGCTCCCTTTGCTGACCACCAGGGAACTTTCTGAATAGAGCCATCGTCATTATAGGTCATTTTTTCAACACATATCGAACGTCTTTCATAATGTTTTGACATTGTTTGTTTCAGAATGGCATAATTAAACCCGAACACGTAAGAGTTTCCTTTGTAGTCGAGAATTCCAGGATGGTTTCCCGATGACCTTCCGTCTGGATCCATGATAGTACCCTTACACTTCCACGGGCCTGTTGGGCTATCGCTCATGGCATAACCAATGCCTTCGGGACAACAGCGGGATGCCCAGGCCAGGTAGTAATGATTATTCTTTTTCCATAGCCACGGGCCTTCTGTATAAGATGCCTCGGGAGGAGTTCCTGTAAAGTCGATGGATGCAATCTCTATGTCGCCAGAATCAGAGATCATGTCTTCATTCAACTTTGCATAATAACAGGGGCCATTCCCTCCCCAATACATATAGGCTTGCCCGTCATCATCAATAAATACAGTTGGGTCGTAATCGCCCGGATTTGAACGAAAGATTAAAGGTTTGTTCAAAGCATCTGTAAACGGGCCATACGGGCTGTTGGATACGGCTACTCCAATTGCCATCTTCCCTTGATATATTGTAGGACAATATAAATAAAATTTCCCATTTCTGGCAACACACTGTGGGGCCCAGGCACTGTGGCCATCGGCCCATGTGAATGTCCTGTATGGTTCTTTTACGCCAGCAACTATTCCACGTTCGGTCCAATTGACCATATCGGTGGATGTGTATAGCATCCAATTCAGCATTTTAAAACCAAAGGCATCGTCCTCGTCGTGGCTGGTATAAAGAAACACCGTATCATGATAAGCCATAGGAGCCGGATCGGCGGTATATTTGGTTTGAATTATTGGGTTCTGGGCGTAACAAGAAATACTCGTGGCTGTTGCCAGAGTCACAGTTAAACTTGCAACAAGTATACCAGTGCGAAATTTTTCGATGGAATTTTTCATTTTTTAAATTTTTCAGATTTTACGAGACCAGGCAGTTTCTTTTGATTTTATCAGAGTCATAGCTGTCTTGAGATTTTTAAAGTAAGTATCTCCTCTTATTTGATAGGCACTGAAATGGTGGGTGTATTATATCCCTCGAGTTTGACCCAATGTGCTTCAGCACCCTTCCGGACGATTCCGTGAATCTCGACAGTTTCTTCAGGAAAAACAGTAACATAATTGTCATTGTATTCGATTGGAAGAATTTCATTTCCTTCTTTGGCAGTAGAAATAGTGGCCCTTTCGAAAAATGCTATGTGCATTGAAGGATTGTGCAAACGAATTGTGACCTGAGTTTCCTCACCAATCTTCTTTTGCTGCGCCTCAATTCCTACGTTCACTGCAGGCATTGTATTTAATGCGGTCATATCAGCCCATTTCTCCTGCTTCAGGGTCATGTAAATATCATTTGTTCTTTGCCCAAGATCGTCATCTTTTTGCGATTTCCAGTACGTGTTGTCGACCACTGGTTTCCCGGTTTCATCAAATAACTGACAGCGTATAAAAAACACCGGTGTACTCTCAGGATACCTCGGCAATAACATTACCTGGTTTGTGCCATTGAAAGGTACCGATATGCCGTTTGCTGAACGGTCGTCACGTACCTTGCCATCGAGGTCATATACACGTATTCGAACACGCAATCGATGAACGTCCCCGGGTGTTTGGTTGAAAACTATGATTCTTGCCTGGCTATTGTCGCCGGTTGCATAAGAATCGAAAACCACTGAAAGCGGACGTAAACCTTTCTTGGCCCCGAAATATACACCGCCCGGACTCATATAATAATCAATGAGGTTGCCGTAAAACGAAGGCCAGTGGCTGTTCAACATCCAATATGCCATCATTTTGTGAGTTGCCCAGCCACAAGCGGCAAAGCTCTCGAACTGCGCACGGGCGTTCTCGTAATGGGCAAGTTGGGCTTTTCGCACAAAATCCTCTATACCGGTTGAAGCTCCGTATCTTTTTTCCAATGCCAGTTGAATATTGCCGAGTGTAGAATTAAAAGCCCAGGCCCCGGCATGCATGAACCATGTGTCGTTGATTGGCCAAAGCTTGTCCTCCGGGATGAATTTCCTGAGGCTCTCCATAGTAGGAATTTGCTCGTTGTCACCCTGCTCAACGGTTGAGCCGCAGGTAGCGGGGTATTTTCCACTGAACCAGTAACTGGGAGGCCGCCAGCAATAGGGGCCTTCCATGCGAATGCCATCCCATACCTTGTTTCCATTAGCATCTTTGGCAAAAGCAGAGACGGTATTCACCACGGCGTTTTGCCAGTGTAATTCGTTTAGTGTCTTGTTGTAATCCTGGCAAATTGACTCGGGGGGTAATCCATCACTTGCATTTGACCAGATAAATGCAGACGCATGAGGACGGAGCATCAGGATTTGTGAGCGAAGACTTTGTGAAGCCACACTATGGTCTTCTTCATTCCATTGGTCCCATTTCTCCCATTGATTGCAGCACATCCAACCGAACATAACTGGAATGCCCTGCTCATCGGCGAGTTCGATAATGTGTTCGCTGGATATTTTCGATTCCCAACGGAGAAAGTTGATACCAAGGTCTTTTACATAGCGAAGGATATCAGTTTCGCGTTCCGGATCATAGCGATAAAGAAGATCAGGAGTATAGTCGCCACCGCGGACAAGAAAATCACGGCCGTTCACCTTCAGGTAAAAGTTGCCGCCCTTGCCTATGTCAGGAAATTGTTCATCATTGTCCCGATGCTGCGTTATGCTTCTGATTCCAAAACGAATATGAGTATCGTCGGAAATAATTTCGTCCTGTTCAAACTCCAACTGAAGGTCGTATAGAGCAGGCGTTCCCAAGGTATATGGCCACCAGAGGTCCGGATGAGACACAATCAGGGCAGAATATTTTTCCGATGTAAACTCAACCTCACGGTTCTCTCCGGGAGAAAGAGTTACCAATTGCTCCACATAAATCGAAGGCTTCCCTTGTCGGGATATTGTTCCTTTCAACATCCCGTTCACCGGCTGCATCGACAAATTGCGTAAATTAGCGAAAACAGTGAGCTGCGCTATAGAATCGGCGAGAGATAATTTTGAATTTACCAGCGGGTTATTGACCGATACACTGGCAGTCGCCCGTAAATATACCGGTTTCCAAATACCAGCATTGCGATCGGGAACAAATGAAACACCTTGCCATGGGTTTTTCTCCTTTGGGCCCTTATATCCGACATATTTCCAGTTGAGCCAGTCGAACCAACTATCGGCAAGTTCCACACCGGTAACATCCTGAATTAGTTGCTCGGGAGTTACCCTGACGGCGAGTACATTCTTCGAACCCGGCTTAATCCAACGGGTGACATTGAGTTCGTGAGCGGCATACATGCCTGCTACTTGTTTGTTGTCGGCAATTTTTTCGCCGTTAAGCCAGATTTCGGCCCGGTAGTTGATTCCCTTAAACTCGAGCGTATAGAAGTTGTTTACCGGTGCATCGAAAGTCGTGCGATACCACCAGTCCTGCTTGTATAAATCCTGCGGGACCTTCTCCAGTAAATTTTTACCAACATATAGATCAGGATAGACTCCATTTTCCTGAAGTATTTCAAGAACAGTTGCCGGCATCCGGTGAATCGGGGACCAACGTTCATCATTGAAGGTGGCTACAGAAATTGCAGCGCCCTCAGTCTTCACATCCTTCGAAGATGCTAGCTTCCAATTCTCCGCGAGTTCTATCCTGTATGGTTTTGCAGCATCCGCGAACAACATACCTGTCGCAAAATTGAAAAAAAGAAACATTACGGAGATAACCCCAAAGATGATGTTATTACATTTACCTAATCTTTTCATTTTTATTTCCCTTCAATTTTATTACTTACCCGAAAATAGTAAAAATCCACAAATCCTCATATTCTTGTTCATGTTCGGCATTGAGAGAATACTATTAACAAAATCATTATCTTGGCTTGAAAAAAACTTTTATTTGCTTACTGAGAATACTTGTACTTCGGCTATACTTAAAATACCCAAACCATTGATCTGTATCTTTACGAATCGTCCTCGCTTAATTCCTGTATTGAACAGAATGGATGGAGTAGGATACATGGCCTGGTAGTTCGACCAGACCTCCTTCTTGTTGGAATCCAGGATAGAGATTGTATACTTGCTCAACCGGTCCATGCAACAATCGGTGCGGTTGAACATTTGTATCGCGCTAATAGTATAGGACTTACCCAAGTCAACTTGCCACCAGGGATTGTCGGAATAATTCCCTGTATGAGTGACTGAATTCTGCGAGGCAAACCAGTTACCGTCACTGTTCACATCCACAGCCCTCGACGCGACACCTCCTTCACCAGTGATGCTCTGAGTAGCGTCTTTTTTCAGGGCAACATTCGAATATGATTGTAGGGGAAAAGTTGTATCGGAGAAGACCTGGACTTCAGCCAATTGCAAAATGGCGTTGGCACTGTTGATCTGCACCTTTACAAATCGTCCACTTATCAGTCCCACATTGAGCAGAAGGGCGGGTCTGGGGACGACGTTTTTGGCTTTAACCCATACTTCTCTTTTATTGGAATCGAGGATGGAAACTGTGAAATTGTTCAGTCGATCATCCCAACCGTCAGTCCGGTTCCAAATCCTTATCTGGTTAATAGCATATGATTTTCCTAGATCGACCTGCCACCAGGGATTGTCCTCCTGGGTGGTATGAGAAACCGAACCATTGACCCAGTCGCCATCTGAGTTCCCGTCCACGGCTCTCGATGCAGGAGCATTATCTCCAATAGAACTCTCCGCTGCTTCTTTTTTCAATGCGACATTGATAAAAGATGAAGGTTTCCATGAGAAAACCATGACTTCGGCCAGATACAGGGGTCCCGGTCCGTTGAGCTGAACCTTGATATATTGTCCTTTCGTGTTCGCACCGTCGAGCGTAACAGATGGATTAGGGAAATAGTTTACTTTGCGCGTCCAGACCACCTGTTTGCTGCTGTCGAGAATCGAAACCGTGAAATTATTCATTTTATCCGAACAACAGTCGGTACGGTTCCAAATTTCGACAAGACTTATGCTATAGGTCTTTCCGAGGTCGACCTGCCACCAGGGATTGTTGTCCGATCCGGCCGTTTCGGTGACCGAATTCCAGACAGCTCTGCCATCGGTGTTACCGTCTACGGCACTCGAAGCTATACCGCCGTTGGCAACAGAACTCTGCGTTGCGGTTTTTCCCATGGCAACGTTCCCCAAACTGATGGTTTGAGAGCAAACTACCGAATAGCTCCCAAAGATAATTAACACAACGAAAGCAATTCGATATTTGAATCTGAAAATAAAATAATTTGTATCCATATTCAATCTGATATATCTATTTTGTTTAATTCACCAGAAGCACATAAGTTTATAGTATTGATTATTTAGTAAATAATTGGATAACACACTTTTGCATTTTAATTCTTTAAGGCACCGAAAGTTCTTGTTCCTGTGTTGACCGCAGGTTCCATCCATCCAGTTCGAATAGCAATTTCCCTTCCATTACCAGAGAGGCATCCAGTTGCATTTCGATGGTACGTTTTTCACCAGGTAACAGTGAGAAATAATTGTCCTGCCAGAAAATTGGCAATACAGGCTCCCGTGTTGAGGCTGAAAGCAACTTGGGGTTCATGGCGAAAGCGAGAGAAGTCGAAGAATTC
>JBEKWS010000009.1:0-159686 GCA_049512815.1 Bacteroidales bacterium
GCACCCCGCACCCCGCACCCCGCACCCCGCACCCCGCACCCTGCCTATATCAGCCTTATTGCGCCCAGATCTGCTGAACTTACAAATGCTGCGTATGCTTTCAGCGAACAGGGGATTTCCCGTTTACGGGATTCCGGCTTATAAGCTCTGTCTCCTTTTAGTTTTTCTTCTTTCCGTCTCTTTTTTAGTTCATTATCAGATAAAAGGACATTTATTCTTCTTTTCTGAATATCTATTTCGATACGGTCACCAGTTCTGATCAGTGCAAGTTCTCCTCCAGATGCTGCTTCAGGAGATATATGACCAACAGACAAACCTGAAGTGCCTCCTGAAAACCTTCCGTCGGTTATGAGGGCACATTTTTTATCCAGTCCCTTCGATTTCAGATATGAAGTAGGGTATAGCATCTCCTGCATACCCGGACCTCCCTTGGGACCTTCGTATCTGATAACTACTACATCACCATCTTTTACAATCCCTGTCAGGATTCCATCAGCTGCATCATCCTGCGATTCAAACACTCTTGCACTCCCAGTGAATGAAAACAGAGAGGCATCAATGCCTGCAGTCTTAATTATGCTCCCTTTCCCAGCAATATTTCCATAAAGTACCGCCAGCCCGCCATCCTTGTTGTAAGGATGTTCAACAGACCGGATGCATCCTCTTTCCCTGTCGGTGTCAAGTTCTTTATACATAGTGTTTTGTGAACCCATTCTGAGATTTTTTTCCATGGATGGTGCACTTTTGAAAACATCAAAAGCATCAGGTTGTGCATTTCCTCCCAGAATATCCCAGTCAGACACTGCCTCATGAAGGGTCGGATAATCTATCCTTTTTACAGCAGTGTTTATTAATTTACCACGCTCCAGTTCCCCCATTAGACCTAAGATACCGCCTGCACGGTTAACATCCTGAATATGATATTGTGAGCTTGGAGCTACCTTGCATATGTTGGGAATTTTACGGGAAAGTTCATCAATATCATTCATTGTGAAATTAACACCTGCCTCCTGAGCTATTGCAAGAAGATGTAAAACCGTATTTGTAGATCCCCCCATAGCTATATCGAGTGACATTGAATTCATGAATGCTTCTCTTGTTGCAATAGAACGTGGAAGAACGGAGTCATCTCCTTCATTGTAATACCTATTGGCAAGATCGACAATTAATCCTGCAGCTTTTTCGAAAAGCTTCACCCTGTTCCGGTGAGTGGCAACAATGGTCCCGTTCCCCGGAAGTGAAAGTCCCAATGCCTCTGTCAGACAATTCATTGAGTTAGCCGTAAACATACCGGAGCATGAGCCACAGGTAGGACAGGCCGATTTTTCAATTTCATACAAATCACTATCGCTTATTGAATCATCAGCACCTGCGACCATGGCATCAACAAGATCAAGATACTTGTTTTTAAGGCGACCAGCTTCCATCGGTCCTCCGGAAATAAAAACAGCCGGGATGTTAATTCTCATAGCTGCCATCAGCATCCCCGGAGTAATCTTATCACAGTTGCTTATACAAATCATAGCATCGGCAAGATGGGCATTACAGACATATTCAACGCTATCAGCTATTAGTTCTCTCGAAGGGAGGGAGTAGAGCATACCTGAATGCCCCATTGCAATTCCATCGTCAATGGCTATTGTGTTGAATTCAGCAGCAAAAAGACCTCTCTTCTCAATCTCCTTCTTAACAACCTGACCAATCTCATGGAGGTGTGTATGTCCCGGAACAAACTGTGAAAATGAATTAACAATAGCTATAATGGGTTTACCCATTTGTTCTTCCTTCATCCCGTTAGCGCGCCATAGGCTTCTTGCCCCAGCCATATTTCTGCCGGTTGTTGTCTTTAAACTCCTGATCTGGTTCTTCATTTCAAAAATCGTATTAAAAAAAAAAGCTTTCCGGTCTCCCGGAAAGCTTCTGTATGTTTATAGTAACACATATTATTCCCGGGTCATGTGCGCAGAGCAATAATGAGGATGAGGACAATAATATGGATTAAAGAAATTCTCACTGTATTATTATAAATTGATGGACAAATGTACGTATATTTTTAATATATCAAATAAAAAGTGCTGTTTTTCTTCATTTTGATTTTTATTTACCAGGAACAAGTGTGAATAATAGATTTATTTTTGTGTTGAATGCCAGCGGATTACTTGTTTAAAATTCATCTTTCCACCAGTTATGATAAATTGCATTTTTTTCTGAAAATGATAGCAGTAAATATTAATTTCCCTGATTTGTGAGTTTTAAAATGAATATAAATTGATCAGGTGGTACGGGTTAATTTTCCGAAAAGAAGCTTCAGATATTCGAAATTTTCAAATCAAGTATTCCATCTTCCAATAATTTATTATCTTGTACATATAATCTAATCTTCATAACATGCTGAATATGAAAATTATCATCTTTCTGCTTTCAACATTATTTTTCTTTTCAGTTACTTATGCCCAGAAGATACCATCAGAAAATCAGAAAAGTCACAGGATTGAAAAGATAATTAATTCCCAATGGACGTTCAACTATTTTCCAAGTGTGGGAGCAAACAAAGGTTATGAAGCTCCGGGATTTGATGATTCCAAATGGCAGGCAGTAAGTATTCCTCATACCTGGTGCACTTACGAAACTACAGGGGAACTTCATCCTTTTATAAGAAATATTTCTGAAACAGATAACCCTTACTGGTGGATGGGATGGGGATGGTATCGTAAGCACTTTTCAATTAACAAGGACTATTCCGACCGCAAAGTTTTTATTGAGTTTGAAGGTGTTCAGAAATACTGCAAAGTCTGGCTTAATGGTAAATATCTGGGTGAACATAAGGGTGGTTATGGCTCTTTCGACTTTGACATAACTAAGTTTATCAAGCCTGGTGAAGATAATGTTCTTGCAATAGCAGTAAACAACCGTCAAAAAGATGAATTTAGAATACCACCGATGTCAGCAGGCAATTTTGATGTGTATGGCGGCATTTATCGAGATGTGACACTCGTTCTGAAAGATAACCTTTTCATCCCTATGCAGGGATCTGCAAGCCATGAAGGAGGAACATTTGTGACAACACCACAGGTTTCAGAAAAAGATGGTGTTGTAAGAGTACAGACATGGGTCAAGAATGATAACCCACAAAAGAAATCCTGTACTTTGCAGAATTCCATTGTAGATGCGACTAACAAAATTGTGCAGGTAATAAAATCGGAGGCCGTTATAAATCCCGGCCAATTATATAAGTTCGATCAGACATCCAAACCCATTAAAAACCAGCATCTGTGGTCAAATGAGGATCCATATCTTTATAAGATTTATACCCAGGTAATTGATGGGAAGACCGTTGCAGATACTTATACGAGTCCTCTCGGTTTTCGCTGGTTCAGGTGGGACTTTAAAGAAAACTTCCTCTATGTGAACGGTAAAAAAATGGTGATCCACGGAGGTAACCGTCTCCAGGAATATCCATGGCTGGGAGATGCCATACCAAAATGGATAACGGTTATGGATTATACCGACATGGCTGAAAACCTGAATTATAACTTTATACGGACAGCACATTATCCCAATGACAAACTTGTTTATGATCTGGCCGATAAATATGGTATTGTAATAGATGAAGAATCTCCAAGTATTAATAACCAGGAATTCTCTGTTGAGGTTCAGGAACAGCAGATGAAAGAGATGATACGTCGCGACCGTAACCATCCGGATATTATGTTATGGGGTATGGGTAGCGAAACTAACCATGCTGTTGATTCAAAATTTGCAGTCGCGGAAGATACAACAAGAATATTGACTGCATATAGCGTTCCGAAAGGTTCAGCAGGAGCTTTTATTAAACTTACTGATGAAAACCTTACCATTAAAAATCTCCCTAGATGCACCATCAGGGGTTGGTATAATAAAGATGTAATAGATCTGGAACCAGCTGATAACCAACAGAGTGGAACTGAGGAGCATCAGCAAAACATGCTCAAAGCCAGCGGAAAGTTCGGAACAGGAAACCTTTGTACATGGGTTTATGAAGATCATGGTGCTGCCCGTGAGTATCTGAATTCACCACTACTGAATATTAATCCTGAAGGCTATGTGGATGTCTACAGGGTCCCCAAATATGCATACTATTTCTGGCAGGCAACCTATGATAATAATCCAATGGTTTTTATTCAGCCTCATAACTGGAGATCACAGTATTTAGGTCAAATGAAAGATATTGTGGTAAATTCTAACTGCGATAAGGTTGAGCTGAAAGTAAACGGAGTAAGCAAAGGATATAAGTTGCTTGATCAATCGAATTTCCATAGTGTCACTTTTAATAATGTTCTGATTGAGAAAGGGACATTAAGCGCAATAGCATCAAAAAATGGAAAAATTGTCTCGACACAGGTAATCATGGCAGGCGAGCCGGCAAAGATTGTCCTTACCGGATCACATAACAAAATAAGAGCCGATCGTGGTTCGGTGGTTATAATAACTGCTGATATTGTTGATTCACAGGGTAATCATATCTATGGTGCCAATAATTCAATTAAATGGACTTTATCGGGACCTGCAACCCTGGTCGGCCCATCAGTTTATGAATCGGATATAAATAAACATCACGAGAATGAAGGTGCATGGTACATGGACATGCCCGTATCAAATGTTTTCAGGTCAACAGGAAAACCAGGCAAGATTCATATCTCCGTGTCGGCAAGCGGACTGGCATCAGGAGTTTTTGATATTGAGGCTGAAGAAACAGGAACCGACAATTCCGTAATAGGTGAACCGGTTCTTCAGGATGAAGGACGAATCGCTGTCGCCAGAATATTACTCAATGTCAGCAGGTTGGATGAGCCGCCCCGAGAGATAAAGGTGACTAATGAAGATTTCAATCTGGGTTCTTCAGATAGACCCGGATATGCAAGGGCCATCAGAGATTACATATTAAAGAGTAATACTTCTGTCGATTCCGCATCTATTGAATTTAAAACACTAATCGATCTGTTTGCTTCTCAGCTTCTGAATTCTAACGGGAACCTTATCGCTGGTGATTATAATTTCAGTGTTAACCATTTCAACGACTGCCGGTTAATATCGGGATATATTAACGCTACTAAGCTTCCGCTGCCCTTTAAAGATGGATTAAAGAAGTACTATGCCGATGCTATTGTAAGGCAGGGAAGTGAAAAAAATGCCGGTGAAGAAATGAACTGGCTTAATTGGATACCTTCCGGAGGCACTGTGGTTATTGTTCAGGATGAAAAAACCAATACCAGTATGAAAGGAGTCATTTTCACAAAGAATTCCGGACTTACAGAAATAATCAGTGTTGTTTATCCGCAATTTGTAAATTTTTCCGAAGAAGCGAAGGAACGTGCTCTGATATTTATCAGTAAAGTGAACCCTTATGTCCATGTTACATCAATAAGTCAAAAGAGCAGGGAAGGAGAAAAAATTAAACTGACAAATGTCTCATATACAGCAGAAAAGGGACAACCAATTTTGATTCCATTGCTGAAATTCATATCAGAATAATACTTTGTAGTTTGTACTTTACGAATCACTTTGTGTGCTTTGTGGTTAAATGATTTTGTTGGGGGGATAGTCTTTTCAATAATTTGTCACTTACGGTTTAATTTGTACTTTTATTATATTATTCCTAACAATGCAATATAAAGTAGAAATTCTGTATGAGCCATCATGACATTTTATAAATATTTAAACAATTAGAAATCTACTTGATAAAAATAATCGTAGGCATGAGTAATTCAACGATGAATAAATTTTTATTAAGAATAAGTAAATTATCCGAGACAAAAAGAAGAGTCTATCTTATTGGCTTTTTCTTCGCATTCTTAATTACTTTAAAAGAGGCAGCCTGGTCGTCCTATAACAACTTTCAGATCTTTTCTTACGGGTCTCTTGATTTTTGGACAGGAAACAATCCTTATTCCGATTGGGACCATTTGTCAATTCTGAAAAAACCTCTGGATGTTTTTCTTTATGGCCCGCTTTTCTCGATCCTATTTACACCTTTTGCACTATTACCGGGATTGCTTGGCGTATTCTTCTGGAATATATTTACATACACACTTTTTTATTTTTCCATTTTTACCCTGCCTGATCAATTTAGTTTTGTAAAGAAAAAATTCATTTTTTTCTTTACGGTTTTATTGCTTTTTACTTCCCTGTTATCAGTTCAGTTTAATCCTGTAATCGCTGCTCTGTTTCTGTTTTCATTTACTCTGCTTGAGAAGAAACATGGGTTTTGGTCCGTCTTGCTTATTTTCCTGTCAGGGTTTACTAAAGTATATGGTATTTTTCAGATAACGATGTTATTATTTTATCCCAGGTTCTGGAGGAATGCCTTGTATGCTGTATTAATAGGAATTGTGTTTTTACTCCTGCCTCTGGTTCATATTCCGTTTAATGAACTGGTATCATATTATCAATCGTGGATTGAGGCAGTTGTGAATCATTCAAAGGCCTTACGCTTTTATAGCATTTACCGTCCGGTTTGTTTATTCTTCAATTCGATAGAACCCTTTATGGGATTTATTTCTTTAGGAGTGCTTCTCGTAATTCTTTCTTTCACTTTATTGAAATTGAAGTTATTTAAAGAATCATTTTTGCATCGGGCGCAGTTTCTTGGAATTCTCATGAGCTGGGCCATCCTATTTGGTGTAAGTAGTGAAAGGCATACATATGTTATAGCAATTGTTGGCTACGCGATCTGGTATCTGAGTTCAAATCCCACTGGATTAGATAAAGCGCTGTTATGGATTAATTTTATATTACTGGGAATTTTACCAATCGACTTACTTTGTCCCTGGATAGTATCGAATTTTATACTCGCAAAACTTAATCTGGGCGTAATTGTGTTTACAATTACCTGGGGGATTATGGTATATAAAACTTTTATTTCACGCTTTTCTTCTTCAAACCTGCAACAGTAACCTCTCAAAATATTGAAGCCTGGATTGTTAATTGATGCTAAACTGCAATTTAAAATTTTCTTTTATTTTTAAACTTTGGTCGCCGTTCAGTTATTGGCTCATGCCTGATGCGTGTCGTCAATATTAAATCCTCAACCAACAACTTTTGTCCGCCGAAGTTTAGTCGTCCACAATAACTTTAGCATACACAGTTAAGGAAGGTAGACTAAAACCTCTTCAACAATTTCAACTTCTTCAACTAATAAATTTATTATTATCTTAGGCTAAATTTTAAAAACCTGTTCAAAATGGAAAAAAGAAGTGTTATTTCGATTGTACTGTTAGTAACTGTCGCCGGCTTTATCTTTCCCATCCTTTATTCATGTAAAACAAAACCACAGAAGAACATAGGGCTGCAGTTGTATTCCATACGTGATTCTATTAAGAAAGACGTGCCTGCTGCAATAGCTAAAGTTGGAAAAATGGGTTATAAATTTGTTGAACCGGCAAATTATTCCGAAGGAAAACTATATAATATGGAACCTGCTGCTTTTAAGACACTTTGTCAATCTGACGGTTTGACAATATTGAGTTCTCATGCAGGTCAGGCTCTACCTGATTCTGCCAACCTGGGAAAGACCATGGCCTGGTGGGATACATGCATTGATGCTCATGTTACTGCAGGTGCAAAATTCCTTGTTCAGCCGTTTATGGGTGAAGGAGCTTACCGGAGTCTTGATACACTGAAGCGTTATTGTGATTATTTTAATATGATAGGCGAAAAATGCAACGCCAAAGGTATTCGTTTCGGTTACCATAATCACGATAAAGAATTCTCTACTAAGCTCGATGGACAAACAATTTATGACTACATGCTTACAAATACTGATCCCAAAAAAGTTATGTTCGAGATGGACCTCTACTGGGTTGTTATGGGTAAAGCAAATCCCATGGATTATTTCAGCAAATATCCTGGTCGTTTTGAGCTCTGGCATATAAAAGATAAAACAGAAATCGGTGCCAGCGGAGTGGTGGATTTTGATGCCATATGGGCCGCAGCTGCTAAATCTGGTATGCAATATGGTTTTGTTGAAGTTGAAGAATATAATTTTGACCAATTTACAAGTTGCCAGAAAAGTCTTGATTTTCTGAATGCTACGTCTTATGTGGTAATGCCTAAATAAGTATTCCTGATCGTAAACAAGTTATAATTTTATCTGGGGAAGATCGCATAAATATATTGATGATCTTCCCTCTTTATTGCTTAATTTTATTCTCTGCTAACAATTGAAAACAAATGAAAATCAGGGGAACATTATGGTTTCATCCAGCCGTCCTGAAAACCCGCTTCCTTCAAATTCACAGGGAATTTGGGGTGATGGATTTAAATTGCCATGGAATTGTGATTATAAATCCAACATTAATTATGAAATGAATTATTGGATGACAGAGCCATCAAATCTAAGTGAGTGTCATTTACCAATGTTAAATTATACATCAGTGCTGGTAAAACCGGGTAGCAAGACTGCCCGGGCTTACTTTAATGCTCCGGGTTGGGTTCTGGCAATGATGACCAACGCCTGGGGTTGGACAAATCCGGGAGAAGCAGTTGGCTGGGGAAGCTTCTTTGGAGCTGGAGGATGGGTAAGTCGGCATCTGTGGGAACAAATTACTCACGCGGAGGTGGAACATATCCTAACCTGTTTGACGCCCATCCTCCATTTCAGATTGATGGGAACTTCGGTTTCGTCTCAGGTGTTGATGAAATGTTGTTCCAAAGTCAGGAAACATATACAAATCCAAAATATCCTGATGAAGATCTGTATGTAATTCATCTGCTTCCTGCATTACCCGATAAGTGGACGATAGGATCCATAAAGGGGGTTCGCGCCCGCGGCGGTTTTGAACTTGACATTGAATGGGCCGCAGGTAAATTGTCAAAAGCAACGGTAAGAAGTATTAGCGGTAAAGCATGGGAAGTCCGCTATGGCTCAAAGCTTATTGAATTGTTTCTGGAACCAGGCAAAACGGTTGTTTTGAATGGAGATCTGGTTGCATGGAAGAATTAATTTAAAATCAGATATTCCACTTCACCTTATAAAATATCAATTAAATTTATTGAATCATTTAACTACAGATAATTAATCATATAACCAATTATGAAAACAAAACTACAATTTAAAGGTCAGAATACTCCAAGACCTTTTTCCAATTATTTTTTGTGTAAGCTTCTGATAATTTTTATTACAATGCCCTTGATGCTGTTGACACAGTGCCAGACAAAGAAAGCAGCCAGTTCCGAGACCGGCCAGGCATTTCATAAGTGGGCTCCAACCCCTCCTATGGGATGGAACAGCTGGGATTGTTATGGTCCTACGGTAGTTGAAGATGAAGTCAAAGCAAATGCTGATTATATGGCGGCACATCTGAAGAAGTTCGGATGGGAATATATTGTGGTGGATATAAGATGGTATGTGGCGAATGATAAATCAGGAGGCTATAATGAAAAGGATCCTGTTTATAATATGGATAACTACGGACGTCTCCTTCCGGCAGTCAATCGATTTCCTTCTTCAGCCAACGGAAATGGATTTAAGCCTTTAGGCGACTATATTCATAGAAAAGGTCTGAAATTCGGAATTCACATGATGCGTGGAATACCGGTAATAGCTGTAAAAGGAAATACTCCAATACTTGGCAGCAGTGCAAAGGCACAAGATATTTATACTGCCGAAAATCAATGTTTCTGGCTGAAGGATATGTACACTATCGTTGCAGGGAAACCCGGATCACAGGAATACTACAACTCCGTTTTTCAACTCTATGCATCATGGGGACTTGATTTTGTTAAAGTTGATGATCTTTCGGGTCACACAGCTGAAATTGAAATGGTGAGAAAAGCAATCGATAATTGCGGAAGGCCAATAGTAATAAGCATTTCTCCCGGAGGAGACAGGCCTGAATCGGCTGAATTTCTGAAGAATAATGTAAACATGTGGCGTACTTCGAATGATTTTTGGGATAACTGGCCGGCACTTAGGAATCAATTTACGGTTCTAAACAGCTGGGCCGGACTTGGAGGGAGAGGTTATTACCCTGATGGTGACATGCTTCCTCTTGGCAAAATTGGATTAAGGGCTGAACGTGGAGAACCCCGGATGACCGGTTTCACGAAAGATGAACAATATACTCTGATGTCATTATTTGCCATTTTCGGCTCCCCTTTGATGTTTGGTGGAGATCTGCCCAGTAACGATGAGTTTACTTTAGCGTTGATTACAAACAAGAATATTCTGGAAGTAAATCAACATAGTATTAATGGAAAGCAGCTTTTCAGGGAAAATGATCTGATTGCATGGACAGCAGATGATCCGAAAACAGGTGATAAGTACCTGGCCCTCTTTAATGCTTCCGATCAGCAACCGGTTGTCGAAAGTAAAGCGATCTGGAAAAGTGAACTGATTACCCAGGAAACCCCGGGTCAGAATGTTGATATTGATTTAGATATTACCGGTGCAAAGAAATTGTACCTGGTAGCAACCTATGATGATATCATGGGTTTTGGAAGACATAACTGCGACTGGATTGAACCAATTCTTATAGAAAAAACCGGCAAGTTGAAACTTACTGACCAGAAATGGATCAAAGCTTCAGCCGGACGAGGAGAACCTGTTATTAATCAAACAGCCGGAGGAGGAAAATTGATCGTCAATGGCAAAGAATATAAAAATGGTATCAATACAAATGCTACCTCTATAATTGAGTACGATTTGCCGGTAGGAGTTGAAAGATTTAAAGCAAAAGCCGGGATCGATAAAGAAGCTCTGATGCAAATTGGACAATTCGGCAGTAAAGCTTCAGTTAAATTTATGGTTTTTCTTGAGGATCCTGCAGGTACTGTACCTCCTGATAAAGAGCAAGTAACAGTAAAATTTGAACAGCTTGGATTGACAGGAAACCATACTCTGACAGATTTATGGACCGGTGAAAAACTCGGGCAGTTTACAGGTGAGTTCATCAGGACTATTAATCGTCATGGAGCAGGACTTTTCAGCATACATTAAAAAATCAAATTATGATAAAGACAATCATCCCTGCTGCAATTATTTTTATTTGCGTTAGTCAGGCCTACTCTCAGCAAACTGTTAATAACTCATCAAAAGATCAGCCAAAGCGCCAGATGGCCCGGGGACTTATTCGTTTGCCGAGCACGATGCCATTTGTTTTTCTCCCTTTGGGATTGATAACCAGGGAGATGTTTTGGCTAAAGAGTATGCGATGTTGACACAGTTGATGCCACTGATTGCCCAATATCAGGGGAGCGGTAAAATGTTTGGGTTTTATAAAAGTCAGAGCGATACTATTGGTCGAAATATAAAATTAAATGACGATGTAACCGTTTCAATCAAGTTTCAAAGGCCATTCTTCCTTCGTCCTCCTGTTGCAGAACCAATTAATCCTTTTGCAAGACCGAGAGATCCTGCCAGTTATGGCATTTTTATACAGACCGGTGAAAACAAGTTTATTGTAGCAGGGATGAACCTTTCTGTCAGTACTTACTCCACAAATCCAAAAAAAGAAGTATGGTTAAAAGATGCATGGGAAAGGACCTAGCCTACCCGTCAGAGCCAGCCATATTTCATTTCAAAACAGTTCCTTACTCACTATGATAGAATAATAGGATCTCTTTGAAAACATTATTCTATTCTTTACATTTGTTAAACTTATCGAACTATTGTACATATAAGTATCTATAATTTATTTGATTGATTAATATCTGCAATTTAAAACTTAACCATGAAACTTACTGCTTTAAAATCTAAACTATTCCTGTCTATACTGGCGTTTGCTATTCTTAGCGTTACAGCTCGCGCAAAAGTAGTATCATTTATTAAGGACAATGACGGGATCACATGTACACTGGACAAAGGACTAATGAAAGTTAAAATTTGTCTGGATAATTTAGTTGAGGTGAAATACACTTCACTGCCATTATTCCTTGACAAACCTTCGCTGGTTATTACCAATGAGTGGAAAATCACTCCGGTTTTTTCAGTAAACGAGAATGCAGACGAAATTGTTATTACGACTGCCAATCTAAAGGTAATTGTAAACAGACAAAACAACTCAATCAAATACACCGATTTGAATGGGAACCTCATTCTTAGCGAAGATGAATTACGTGGTAAAACGATGACAGCCGTAACGATTGTCGATATTCCGACTTATAGTTGCACAACTCAATTTAATTCTCCTGCCGATGAATCGCTTTATGGTCTGGGCTGCCATCCCGAAGATACGCTTTCGATAAACTACAAAGGCCGCAATCAGGAAATGGTTATCAAATATATGACCGGATCTATTCCGGTACTTTTATCGACCAGGGGTTACGGTCTTTTGTGGGACAACTACTCGGCTTCAAAATTCTATGGGGCGGAGGAAGGTAATATTAAATTCAGATACGTGTCGGAAAGTGGCAATATGACCGACTACTATTTTATATATGGCCCCGGTTTTGACCGTATCATCTCATCATACCGCAATGCAACAGGAGCTGCGCCCATGTTCCCGAAATGGTCATTCGGCCTTTTCCAGTCGCAGGACAGGTACAAAAGTCAGGCAGAAATTTTATCGGTCAAAGATAAATACCGTAACAACAAAATCCCTGTTGATTGCATTGTCCAGGATTGGTTTTACTGGGAACCCAATGTGATTGGATCGCATGTGATGTGGCCTGCAAGGTACCCCGACCCAAAAGCAATGATCGATGAACTGCATAAGGCAAATATTCATGCTATGATTTCCATCTGGCCGGTTTTTTCAAAAGGGACTAATACGTTCGACCAGATGGTGCATTCTGGTGGAATGACAGATATTCTGTGGGACAATGCAATGACACATATCTTAGATAGTTACTACGATGCACACAGTCCACAGGCCCGTGAATTGTACTGGAAACAAGCCAATGACAGTCTTGTGGGACGCTATGGCTGGGATGCCTGGTGGATTGACCAGTGTGAACCCGATAACGGAGGCAATATTGATTTAAGAAGAAAAAGTAATTTTGCCATAGGAAGGGGTATCGATTACTTGAATACCTATTCCTTAATGCATTCAACCGGTTTGTATAAGAACTGGAGACGGGATATTCAGGGTAAAAGAGCCTTTTTCCTTATCCGTCAGGCTTTTGCGGGCCAGCAAAGGAATGCTTCTACGTTATGGTCGTCAGACGTTACCTGTACCTGGAGGGCTTATAAAAGTCAGGTTCCCCAGGGAATAAACTCCTGCGTTTCCGGAATTCCATATTGGACTTCAGACATAGGTGGCTATCATCTGAACTGGCAGGCTCCTGATTGGGCGAAATCAATAAATCGTGAGTTATTTACCCGTTGGTTTCAGTTTGGCACATTCTGCCCCATTTTCAGAATACACGGAAAGGGCGAAAGGGCACTATTCTCTGATAACTGGGATGCCCCTACGAAATCAATCTTGTTGAATTACGACAATTTGCGATACCGCCTTTTACCTTATATATATTCACTTGCATGGAAAGTAACCAAAGAGGGTTACACCATTATGCGATCTCTTGCTTTCGATTTTCCGCATGATGATGCTATTAAATCAATTCCTGACCAGTACATGTTTGGTCCGGCATTCCTGGTGAATCCGGTTACCGAAAGTTTATACAGTCTTTCAAACAGTAAGAATATCAAGAAATCAAGAAAAGTGTATCTTCCTAAATCGGCCACCTGGTATGACTTCTGGACAGGTAAGCTGATTCCAGGGGGACAAACTATCGATGCTGCCTCACCAATCGAAACCATTCCTCTTTATATAAGGGCTGGATCCATTGTGCCAATGGGACCCTACCTTCAGTATGCAGCCGAAAAACCAGCTGACCCGATTGAAATCCGTATTTACGCAGGTGCCGATGCCGAATTCGTTTTTTATGAAGATGAAAATGATACCTACAATTACGAATCTGGGAAGTATTCCACAATTACCATGAAATGGATTGAAGCAGAAAAATCATTTATAATCGGGGATAGACAGGGTGATTTTCCGGGAATGCTAAAAGACCGGACATTTAGAATTGTATTGGTTAACAGTAAAAGTGGAATTGGAATCGAACCGGCTGAACAGGCAAAAACTATTCAGTATTCAGGGAAAGAATTAAAAATTAAAAAATAGTTCTGTGTCAATCACTTACTAACCTATTAAAACTTTCAATATGAAATGCAAAATCAAAATTTTCTTTCTGATTTTTTCAGGGTTATTGGTTTCGGTGCCTTTGTTTTCTCAAACAGCCCGACCCATCATTGTCAATATCGATCAGCCAAAAGCAGTCATCCAGTCCACCATGTGGGGTATTTTCTTTGAAGATATCAACTTAGCAGCTGACGGGGGGATATATGCAGAATTGGTTAAAAACAGGTCATTTGAATTCACTAAACCCCGCTCTGGTTGGAAAATAAATGCTGTAAGCAAGGATTCATCTCATTTTGTAATCCAGAACCGTGGCATGCTGAATCCGGCCAATCCGCGCTTTGCACGTATAACCCTTAAAGAAGGAATGAATAATTTCTTTATATCAAATTCCGGCTTCAGGGGAATGGGAATAAAACAAAATATTAAGTACAATTTTTCAATTCTGGCATCTCTGCCTTTTGAAAGCAATATCAAACTTAGAATAGAACTTGTTAGTGAGAAGGGAGAAAAAATCGGAGAAACATCAATTTCTCCTAATGGGAAAGAGTGGAAAAAATATGAGTCTGGTTTTGTCGCAACAAAGACCGATCTAAGGGCCACTCTCAGGATATTTTTCGAGGGAACAGGAATTATTGATATTGACATGGTTTCTCTTTTCCCTGGTGATACATGGAAAGGACGTCCCAACGGACTACGTGCGGACCTTGTGCAATTGCTTGCAGATCTGAAGCCCGGGTTTCTGAGATTTCCCGGAGGCTGTATCGTGGAAGGTTACGACCTCAATAGCCGTTATCAATGGAAGAAAACAATCGGAAATGTTGAGGACAGAAAATTAATTATTAACAGATGGAATACTGAGTTTGCCCATCGTCTGACTCCGGACTATTACCAATCATTCGGACTGGGCTTTTACGAATATTTTCAACTGGCAGAAGACATAGGTGCTGAACCGCTTCCTATATTGAATTGTGGTATGGCATGCCAGTTTAATAGTGCAGAGGTCGCAGAGCTTGACCAAATTGATCCATACATACAGGATGCATTGGACCTGATTGAGTTTGCCAATGGCGCACCCGATACAAAATGGGGTAAAATAAGGGCACAGATGGGACATCCGGCACCTTTTAACATGAAAATGCTGGGCATTGGCAATGAACAATGGGGACCGCAATATTTTGAAAGATATGTCCTTTTTGAAAAATCTATAAAAGCAAAATATCCTGATATCAAACTTGTCTCAGGTACTGGTCCCAGCCCCGATGATGAGCTTTTTAAATATGCACAAGGGGCATTAAAAAATCTAAATCCATATGTTGTGGATGAACATTATTACCGCCCTCCTTTATGGTTTCGTGAGAACGCAACCCGGTACGATAATTATGACCGCAAAGGGTATAAAGTTTTTGCCGGGGAATATGCCGCTCAAAGTGAATTCACTACCAGTCCCAACAATAAAAACAACTGGGATTGTGCCTTATCTGAAGCAGCATTTATGACAGGGCTGGAACGTAATGCCGATATGGTATACATGTGTTCCTATGCTCCGTTGTTCGCTCATGTTGATGGCTGGCAATGGACACCCGACCTTATCTGGTTCAATAATCTGACTTCCTATGGCACTATAAATTATTATGTACAGAAATTATTTTCAACTAATAAAGGCACTAATGTACTGAACATGCTGCAGGATAATAAACCACTTACCGGACAGCAGGGATTATATGCAACAGCCGCCCTTGATAAGAAGTCTGATGAAATTATCCTGAAACTGGTCAATACAACAGGTAATGTGCAAAACAATTCCATAGTTCTTCAAACATCCAAAAAAATTATGCCTGGAGCCAGATTAACTGTATTGAAAAATGAAAGCCTCGATGGAATGAACACTATTGAAAATCCTGAAGCCATTAAACCTGTTAGCCAGGAAATTGCACTCAAAGGTAAAAAAGTCGAATTGTCTGTTGTTCCCTATTCCTTTTCGGTTATACGAATTAAAATGCAATAGTTGATTTTATTGAAGTCTTGAAAAGTAAAAATGAAAAACATAAGGCTTTCCTTACCGAATGAGGGCAAACTCTGCTGAATTTCAGGCTCTTTATAATAAAGATAGCCTTATTACTTTTTTTAAGGTGATTAACCAAAATTAAAATAGTATGTATATTGTCAATTCTTACCTAATCGCGGTCATACTTTGCATTGTCACAATGCTATGTTGGGGCTCCTGGGCAAATACCATGAAACTCAAACCTCAATCATGGCCAAATCCTTTATTTTACTGGGATTATTGTCTTGGTATTGTTTTGTTTACTTTGCTGTTGGCTTTAACATTTGGCAGTATTGGAGAAGGGGGCAGAAGCTTTTTTCAGGATTTAAAACAGGCAAGCGGAGGAGCGCTGGGTTCAGCTTTTCTGGGAGGAGTGGTATTTAATCTGTCGAACCTGTTATGGGTAGCCGCAGCCGCTGTGGCAGGTATGGCAGTGGCATTTCCTATAGCGGTTGGACTGGCTCTGGTTATTGGCGTAATATTGAACTATTTTGCCGAAGCTAAAGGTGATCCTGTTTTACTGTTTGCAGGGGTAGGCCTTGTTGTTGTAGCTATTGTGGTGAATGCGATTGCTTATCAGACGGTACCTGGCAGACAGAAAGGAGAAACCCGTAAAGGAATCATTTTGTCTATATTGGCAGGTATTATTATGGGATTCTTCTATAGGTTTGTTGCAGCAGGTGTATCAATGAATTTCAATACGCCTGTACCTGGTATGTTAACACCCTATACTGCAGTCTTTATCTTTTCAATCGGTTGTTATTTATCAGGTTTCATCTGGAATACCTATTTTATGTATAAACCTGTTGAAGGCTCACCTTCCACATACAAAGAGTATTTTACAAAAGCCTCACCAAAAGTGCATCTGACTGGAATTATTGGAGGCGCTATCTGGGCTATGGGGTTGTCTTTAAGTATTTTGGCAGCAGAACAGGCAGGTCCCGCAATCTCTTACAGTCTCGGTCAGGGCTCTACAATGGTTGGTGCTGCATGGGGTGTATTTGTGTGGAAGGAGTTTAAACAGGCTCCTAAGAGCACCAATTGGTTGTTGTTTCTAATGTTTTCTTGTTTTATTGCCGGTTTGATTATGATAACGCTGGCAAAAAATGGCTGAAACTGTATAATATTCAAATGACAAGAAATATTAAGTTTGATTTTTCGCATAAAAATGTTTAACTCTCATTTTGGCTCCGGCAAATATCCAACTCTGGCGAACATAGAAAAACGTGAATTAACAAGGATTAACTAAAAAAGGTTACAATTCATTAAGTGATTTAGTCTTTTCAAACCATTTAATTAATAATTATTTTTTTATTGTTTGCTGTTTATAATGCAAACGAAAAAAATATTTTTGACGAAATTATCTCGAAAAGAAATTGTCAAAGTAAGAATAATATTACTTTTATATTTTAAAGTAATCACGAAAGTTACCGTGTAAGTAAAAATTAAATTTTTGTATTATGAAAAAGATTGTTATTGCAGGTGCAGGAGGTTTCATTGGTGGTCACCTTGTAAAAGAACTGATAAAAAAAGGTCATTGTGTGAGAGCAGTTGATTTAAAACCTATAAATCAATGGTATCAGGTTTCCAATGAAGCAGATAACCTGGTATTGGATCTGCGCCTCAGAGAAAACTGTTATCAGGCTGTGAACGGTTATAATGAAATCTTTAACCTTGCTGCAGATATGGGTGGCATGGGCTTTATTGAAAATAACAAAGCAGCATGTATGATCAGCGTTCTTATTAATACTCACCTTCTTATAGCAGCTCGTGATTGCGGAATTGAAAGGTTCTTTTATGCATCATCTGCCTGTGTTTACAATGGCGATAAACAAACCGATACTGATAACCCTGGTTTGAAGGAATCAGATGCTTATCCTGCTCTTGCTGAAGATGGTTATGGCTGGGAAAAATTATTCAGTGAGCGTATGTGCCGTCATTTCCGTGAAGACTTTGGCCTCACCACAAGAGTTGCCAGATTTCATAATGTATATGGTCCCTTTGGCACTTACGATGGCGGAAGGGAAAAGGCTCCGGCAGCTGTCTGTCGCAAAGTTATTGAAGCTGGTATTATCGGGAAAAAAGAGATCGTGATTTGGGGTGATGGTCTCCAAACCAGAAGTTTTATGTATATTGATGACTGCATAAAAGGCATTCAGGATATTATGTACAGTAATATTGAAGAGCCGTTAAACCTTGGCAGCAGTGAAATGGTTTCTATAAACGAACTTGTTGATATTGTTGAAGATATAGCAGGTTATAAACTTAACAGAACATATGATCTGAAAGCTCCAAAAGGTGTAAGGGGACGCAATTCAGAAAATACTCTTATAAAGAAATACCTCGGATGGGAACCATCAATACCGCTAAGAAAAGGAATGAAGAAAACTTACGACTGGATAAACGAACAGATTGTGAATGAATCGAAAAGCAAGAAAGAGATAAGCAAATTTAATAAGTAATCCAAGTCGGATAATGAAAGTCAAAAAGGTTTTGGTCAGCGGTTGTTATGATCTGCTTCATGGTGGGCATATTGCTTTTTTTGAAACAGCTTCAGCTTATGGTGATTTATACGTAAGTATTGGGAGAGATGAAAATCTTCTTTTGCTGAAAGGGAAGAAACCTGTTTTTTCTGAGGAGGAGCGATTATATATTGTAAAGTCGATAAGCTATGTTTACGATGCTTTCCTGGCTTCAGGAACCGGGATACTCGATTTTGAACCGGACTTGAAAAGGATAAAACCGGATATATTTGTTGTTAACCATGAAGGACATACGGTTGAAAAAGAGAACCTTTGTAAAAAACTGGGAGTAGAATATATTGTACTGGAACGAATTCCAGAACCCGGATTACCTGCAAGATCAAGTTCCGGAACAAAAATTTATATGAGGTTCCCCTACAGGTTATGCCTCGCAGGCGGCTGGATTGACCAGCCATGGGTCTCAAAGGTACAACCTGGCTCAGTCGTAGTTGCACAGATCTGGCCCACGATGGATTTTAACGGCAGATCAGGACTTGCAACAAGTTCCCGCGAGTTTGGAATTAAGATCTGGGGTGACAGGTATCCTGATGGGAACCCTTTGGAAAACGCTAAAATTTTATTTGGTGCAGAAAACCCTCCCGGCACAGAATATGTTGCCGGCTCTCAGGACCATTTAGGCTTACTTCTTCCAGGTGTGAACAGACTCCACTATAATGGAGGATACTGGCCGGATTATATACATTCATCCGTTGATAAAGATATATGTGACTGGGTTACAGATGTTATTCATCTTGTGCCTCTGAAACCGCGACCGGACGGATACGATCCTTTGAAAGAAATGCATTTGGAGGAGCACTTTATAAGAGATCTTGGAGAAGCCGGTGACAGATGCTGGGAAAGCATTCTGAAGAAAGATATTGCCGGATTTGGTAAAGCATTGTCCGATACCCTGATATCATGGAAAAAAATATTGCCACTCACAGTACCTGATGAAATCATGAAAGAAATGGAATCAATTTATTTTTCTAATTACCCGGGGGCAATCACGTCCGGTTGTGGAGGAGGTTATGTGATTGTAGTCTCTGAAAAGGAAGTGCCGGGAGAAATTAAAATAAAGGTGAGGTATTAATCTAATCAGGTTATTGGATATCTGGTTATTTAGAAAATATATGACTATTCTAATTATTTGCCGAAAAAGGCTTACATGTATTATTAGTTTCTTTAAATCTTAATTATATTATGATCTCCCAACTTAAGTATAAGCTGATAGCCCCTGAAACCAGAGTATCTTTTATTCTTGTAACAGCATTATTCCTCTTCTGGGGGATTCCCAATAACCTGAATGACATCCTCATAAAACAATTTATGAAATCCTTTGAGTTAAACCGTCTTCAGGCTGGTTTAATTCAGAGTGCGTTCTATCTTGGCTATTTTCTTCTCGCGATGCCTGCGGCAATGATTATGCGGAAATATAGCTATAAAGTAGGTCTGATAATCGGGATGTTTCTTTATAGTATCGGTACGTTCCTGTTCTGGCCTGCAGCTCACTCGGGGGCGTATATTTTTTTCCTGGCTGCGTTATTTGTGATTGCCAGTGGTCTCTCTTTTCTGGAAACAGGAGCTAATCCTTTTATTGCAGGGTTAGGTAATCCGGAATCGTCAGAGAGGAGATTGAATTTCTCCCAGGCGTTTAACCCTTTTGGTGCAATTCTGGGAGTTCTTATAGGAACTGTTTTTATCTTCTCAGGTATTGAACATAATCAGGCCAAAGTTGAGATTATGAAACAGACGGGTGAATATGCAGCTTATCTCGAATCCGAAACAATGAGGGTTGTCCGTCCATATATGGTGCTCGGTGTTGTAATTTTCCTTTGGGCCATACTTATTATGAGAACAAAATTCCCGAAGATAACTTCAGAGGAAAGTAAAAGTGATAATAAGGGTAACCCCCGAGAGCTGTTAAAACATCGTCATTTCCTTACAGGCGTCTTAGCTCAATTCTGTTATGTGGGTGCACAGGTAGGTACATGGAGTTACTTCATCCAATACTCACAGGATTACACAGGTATTGCCGAAAAAACTGCTGGCTATTTTCTTACAGGTACCCTGGTAGCTTTTCTGATTGGCAGATTCTCTGCAACCGTGATTATGAAATATATTAAACCCGGAAAACTGATGGGTATCTATGCCTTAGCAAATATCCTACTGATCTCGGTTGCCGTGACATATCCCGGTTGGGTAGGTGTCTGGTCAATTTTCATTTCGAGTTTCTTCATGTCGTTAATGTTCCCGACAATTTTTGCCCTTGGTATCAAAGGACTTGGAGAAAATACAAAAATTGCAGGTTCGGTCATAGTTATGTCTATTATCGGTGGTGGAGTTTTTACCCCTTTAATGGGACTTATAGCAGCTAAAAGTATGGCTATTGCTATGCTTGTTCCTCTTGGTTGTTATTGCTTTATTAGTCTATACGCCTTCTGGTGGTCGGTTCCAAAAGGCCTTCCAGAAAACGATATTAAATAATCGGGTGACCATATAAAACATCTGTGGTAAGAAAATTTACTTCAGGTTTTGGCTTCATGTGATTCATGTTTATATACATTCATACACTAATTTCTTATTATGACATATTTTTGATTATTTTTAAATATTAATTTGAACTTCGGAAATTGGATTTGAAGCCTGCAAACTACTTATTAATGAAATCGAGAAGAAAATAAAAAGCGGGAGGAATCAAATTTATGTCGAAGAGGAGTTCCTTTGGAGAAAATCAGTCAGACGTAAAGTGAAAAAGTGAATTGATGGATCTATTGAAAATAAGCAGAGCTAAAAATTAATATTATAAAAATGAAAACCAATCTTATTAAAAGAATTTTTCTTACCGGTCTGCTGGCTGCAGTTTTAACATTTTTTATTTCAGCACAGCAGAAATCTCCTGCTGCAGAAGGTCCTTTCAAACCTACAAATGAATCGCTAAAACAATATCAGTACCCTGAATGGTTCCGCGATGCCAAGTTTGGTATCTGGGCACACTGGGGGCCCCAGGCAGTACCTCGCCAGGGTGACTGGTATGCCAGGAGAATGTATCAGGAAAAAGATCCTGCATATAAGTATCATCTTGAACATTACGGGCACCCGTCGGAGTTTGGTTATAAGGATATCATACCACTCTGGAAAGCAGAGAGATGGGATCCAGATAAACTTATGGAACTCTATAAAAAAACAGGTGCAAAATACTTTGTCAGTATGGGTTCTCATCATGACAATTTCTTCCTGTGGAACTCAAAGCTCAATAGATGGAATTCTGTTAATATGGGCCCAAAGAAAGATGTTGTTGCACTCTGGCAGCAGGCTGCAAAAAAGCAGGGTCTCAAATTTGGAGTATCAGAGCATCTCGGTGCCAGTTTCACCTGGTTTCAGGCAGCTCATGCTTCTGATAAAGAGGGACCAAAAGCTGGAGTTCCATATGATGGTGCAAATCTCGATTACCAGGACCTGTATCACGCAAATGCCACACCTGATGATAAAGACTGGCTGACCAAAAATCCTGCATTTCAACTTGAATGGTACAGAAGCATTAGAGAACTGGTAGATAACTATCAACCAGATCTCCTTTATTCCGACAGTAAAATGCCCTTCGAAGTTGTTGGTCGCACACTGATTTCTCATTTTTATAATCAGGACATAACCAAAAATAATGGAAAAGTTGAAGCTGTATATACCTGCAAACAACCTTCAGGTGGTATGTGGGTGGAGGATATTGAACGCGGTGTAAAAGATACAGTCAGTCAGTATCCATGGCAAACCGATACCTCTATTGGTGACTGGTATTATCGTACAGGTCAAAAATATAAAACTTCCACCGAGGTGATTCAGATGCTTGTGGATATAGTCAGCAAGAACGGGAACCTTCTGATCAATGTTGTTCAGACACCTGAAGGAGATCTTGAACCGGATATGCTTAAGATACTTGACGAGATCGGGACTTGGACATCAGCAAACGGAGAAGGTATTTATGGATCACGTCCCTGGAAAATATATGGAGAGAAACCCGCAGATAAACCCGTAAAAAAGCTTGGCAGATTTGATGAGAACTTCGGTTATAGCTCTAGGGACATCCGATTTACTACAAAAGGTAATATACTCTACGCATATTGTCTGGGAAAACCGGAGGCGGATATTGTAATCAGATCCCTGGCAAAATCATCTAAACTTGTAAATAAGGGGATAGCTTCAGTTTCGATGGTTGGCAGCAAGGAAAAGATTAACTGGAAGCAGACAACTGATGCGCTTGTTATAAAGAAGCCGTCAAATTTACCCTCATGGCAGGTGATAGGTTTTAAAATTGAATTCAAAAAATAAACATTATCGGATGATTTTAAATGCTTTCCACCTTGTGCCCTATGTCCTCGGTTTTTCGTACTTTGTAATCAACCACCTCTCAGTTTTTTAAGTTCATTGAAGTGGTCCATAGTAAGTTTTTCACGTGCTTCCCGGGATGTTTTACGGTATGCTTCAAACTCATTTTTCAGCTCCTGGAACTCTTTTTTGGTATTGAATATGACCGACAGATTCCGTTTAAAAACAAGAAATCCGAATAATAATGTAGCAACTAATCCGGCCAAAATTGTCCACATGATTTTATTATAGGTTAACTTGTTTACTTCCAGTCCAATTACACTGATACTGTTTTTAGTCCGGGTTATTTCCTCCAGGCTGGTTTTTAATGATTCAAGCGTATTGCTCAGAGAATCGATAGTATGGTTTAATGTTGATCTCGTTTTATTTAAACCTGCAATCTTACTATTCGCCGCCCAAAGAGTATCAGAAACATTTCCCCTTAATTTCTGAAACATATCTTCTCTTATCGCCCGGTAGTTTTCATAGATTTTGGTATGCTCCTCTATAAAATTCAATTGTTCTTTCAGTGAATTTTTAATGAGTACATCCGGCATGGCAGACTGGCCTGTTACTTTCATAACTGCACCCACCAGTATAGCTAAGATCAAAACACATCTGATTTGTAACTGATTCATAACTTTCACAGGATTAAGTTAAAAAGAACGGACTGTAATTTAACAAACGGTTGGTTGAGCTTAAAATTGTATTCTAAAAAACTGTAAAATTATAGTATTTAAAAAGAATATCAAACAGGAAAGAAAATGGAAAATCGAAACAACAACAATGGTACAGTTAAAATCCACAGGAATGATTATATAACGTCTTCTTGAAAGGACAAAGAAGGCTCTCCCATATGTGAAACTAATTATATGTGAGCCTTTTGATGTACTCGGAGTTAAGGTTGTTGATGACAGATGGTATCCTGAATTCTATGGTTATCAGAAGACTGCAATGGAGATAGCAGGTCAGTTCAGCACAACTTTTATTCCATATCAGAAAATTTATGATGAAGCTATTAAGCAGGCTCCCGGCGCTTACTGGACAGGTGATGGTGTTCATCCAACATTGGCCGGAGCGCAGCTTATGGCACAGGCGTGGCTAAAAGTTGTAAAAGACTAGGAGTATAATGCTATAACGGCATAACGACATAGCTGTCATGGGATAACTGGCGTATTTATCTTTCGGAATTTGCACCATAGCTGTTCAGATAAAACTTTTAAAATAATTATTTCATAAAACAGAGTTTTAATAGCAAAGGATCAAAACAGGAACACAGTTTATTTTACGAAAAATTCGGGAATACAGTTTTTACCATTCGATAACTTTCTGATCATTTCTGAAAAACAGCTTTCTGTCGGTAAAATTACTCTGTACTTCTATTTGATTTTTATTGATTCAGGTCGGGATATACATTTATTCTAAAATTGAAAAGTTCTATTAGATTTCATTGGCACTTACGATTGTCTTTTGCCCTGAAATGTTCTTTGTTCATGATTGCTTATACTTATTTTATTATTAATCTAGTTTGCCGTAAATGGGGTTCAAAAACCTTACAAAAAATTTAACAACTCTTCACATTGGTTTAGTGTACTTTTACCATATAAAACTAGTGATTTAGTATAATAATTACATTTAGTAAAAATAAATTAAAGCTTATGAAAAGAATTCTTATCGCTTCAGTTTTGTCGGTTTCATTTGTAATATCAGGAAACTCACAAACAGGGAATACACCAAAACTGGGTAAGGACCCTGTCAAAAAGGTTATTGCAGCAATGGCCCTTGAAGAAAAAGCTGCTCTTGTTGTTGGTACGGGAATGCTTATGCCCGGCGGACCTCCGCCTTCAGCAACTACTTCAAATCCTCCGGCAAATCCACCAGCTAATCCTCCATCGGGTCCGGTTATCGGGCAGACACATAATCTGGTTGCAGGGGCTGCCGGGACTTCTTTTGCACTCCCTCGACTGGGGATTACTCCGATGGTACTTACTGACGGACCTGCCGGAGTAAGAATTAGTCCTACTCGCGAGAATGATAAGAATACTTATTATTGTACAGCTTTTCCTGTTGGGACATTGCTGGCTTCAACATGGGATGTTGACCTGGTTAACAAAGTTGGTAAGGCAATGGGGAATGAAGTGCTTGAATATGGGGCAGACATCTTACTCGGGCCAGGATTGAATATTCATCGTAATCCGTTGTGCGGAAGGAACTTCGAATACTATTCTGAAGATCCTTATATTGCAGGTAAAATGGGTGCAGCCATGGTTAGTGGTATTGAATCTGAAGGCATTGGAACTTCAATAAAACATTTTGCTGCCAATAATGCCGAGACAAACAGGAATTCGTTAAATACAAATATCAGTGAACGGGCATTGCGTGAGATTTATCTGGAAGGATTCAGGATCGCAGTCCAGGAAGGTCAGCCCTGGACTATTATGTCTTCCTATAATCTGATTAACGGTACCTATACCTCTGAAAATCCTGAGCTTCTGACAAACATTTTAAGAAAGGACTGGGGTTTCAAAGGTTTTGTTATGACTGACTGGTTTGGGGGTAAGGATCCGGTTGCTCAGATGATTGCCGGGAATGATATGCTCATGCCTGGAACACCTGATCAGATTCAAGCGATAGTAAAGGCTGTTCATGGATGGAAGCTTGATATCAGCATTTTGGACAGAAACGTTGAAAGAATCCTGAATATAATGTTGCTGAGTCCACGATTCAAAGGTTATAAATATTCCAATAAGCCCGATCTTAAGGCACATGCAGAAGTAACACGTCAGGCAGCGTCAGAAGGAATGGTTTTATTGAAAAATGACAATGGCTCATTGCCATTTGGAAACAACATCAAAAATATTGCAGCCTTTGGAAATACCTCTTATGAAATTATTACCGGTGGGACCGGTAGTGGTAAAGTAAACGAGGCTTATAGTGTTTCTCTTAATGACGGATTGCAGAATTCGGGTTACAAACTAAATGAAGATCTCCATTCTCTTTATACTAATTATCTCAAACTTACAAAGGCTGGACGCCCGGCTGTCAGAGGTCTGATGGCAATGATGGGATCAAAACCAATTGAGGAACTCAATCTCAACCAGGATATAATCAACGGGATGGCAGCACTATCCGATGCCGCAATAATAACAATAGGTAGAAACTCAGGTGAAGGAAGCGACCGTTCCAACACAAAAGGAGATTTCCAGCTAAGCGATTATGAACAGCAACTCATTAAAAATGTGTCAACTGCATTTAAAGCAAAGGGAAAAAAAGTGGTTGTTATTTTGAATGTTGGCGGTGTTATTGAAACTGCAAGCTGGCGGGAATTGCCCGATGCTATACTTCTTGCATGGCAGGCTGGCCAGGAAATCGGAAATTCAGTTGCTGATATTGTCAGTGGTAAGGTCAATCCTTCTGGTAAAATTGCAACCACATTTCCTGTAACCTATGAAGATGTTCCGTCTGCAAAAACTTTTCCCGGTAAGGAATTGCCAACAGAACAGAATGCTGACCAGGGTCCATTAAATTCGTTCATGAGAATAAGACCTGCTGTGGTTACTTATGAGGATGGTATCTATGTAGGATATCGCTATTATGAAACATTTAAGGTGAAAACTGCCTATGAATTTGGTTACGGATTGTCATACACAACCTTTACATATAATAATCTTAAACTCAGCTCACCAAAGTTTTCCGGGAACATTACGGTAACTGTTGATGTAAAAAATAGTGGAACTGTAGCTGGAAAAGAGGTAGTAGAACTATATCTGACAGCTCCTGCTGTAAAGCTTGATAAACCATCTATAGAATTGAAAGGATTTGCAAAAACCAGGCTCCTTCAACCGGGAGAATCCCAGACTTTGTCTTTTGTAATTGACAGCCGTCGTCTTTCTTCATTTGATCCCACAAGCTCATCATGGATTGCTGAAGCCGGGGAATATGATGTAAAGATTGGAGCATCCTCAACAGATATAAAGCAAAGCGCCTCTTTTACACTGGCTAAAGAGCTTACTGTTAAGAAAGAGACTGTTTCGCTTGTTCCAAAAGAAAAAATCAATGAGTTAAAGGCCGGAAAATGAAAAAGACGGGAAGAAGCTGAATTGAATAGATAGGTGCAGCATAAAAAGATTAAATTCGTCTTTCTGTTGCACTTAACCTAATTTACTATGATTCAAAACTTCTTCCGTATCGCCGTCCGGAATATATCGAGACATAAAGGTTTTACCTTCATAAATGTAACAGGTCTGGCAGTAGGTCTTGCTGCATCATTGCTGATTCTATTATGGGTTCAGGATGAGTTTAGTTTCGAAAAATTCAACCTGAATGCTGAAAACATCTACCGTGTTGAAGAAGATCAGTTCTATTCCGGTGCTCGTTATCATGTAACTGTAACACCACATCCAAGCGGACCTGTCTGGAAAGAAAAAATTCCCGAAATAAGAGAACAGACCCGCATAAACAGACTTCCCCGCATTTTATTCCGGCAGGAAGATAAGGTATTCTTCGAGTCCTCAATTGCTGCTGTCGATTCAGGCCTGCTGAAAATGTTTTCATTTCCGATGTTGGTGGGAGATCCCGGAACAGCATTGAATTCTCCGCATTCTATTGTTCTTACCGAAAAACTTGCAAGGAAATATTTTGGCAATATTAATCCAATCGGAAAAACAATTACTCTGGAAAACAAGTACCAGTTCATGGTATCAGCAGTAATGAAAGATCTTCCCAGGAATTCTATGTTTACCTTTGAAGGGATATTACCTTATTCATTTTTAAAGGAAGTAGGCGCCATCGACAATTCATGGGGGAACAATTCAATTTTTACTTTTGTACTACTTGAAAAAGATGCCGAGATCAAGGCAGTTAATAAGAAGCTTACAGATATCGTTGTTGAGAATAATCCGCAAACGACAACTAAATTCCTTCTGTTCCCATTGTTAGACATTCATTTACAAGGACAATTTGGTTTTAAAGAAAGTAAAGGTCCGGTGATTGTTGTCTATATTTTTACACTGATCGCAATTTTTGTTCTTCTTATAGCATGCATAAACTTCATAAATCTTTCAACTGCAAAAGCTTCAGGCAGAGGGAAGGAAATTGGAATAAAAAAAGTAGCCGGAGCTGATCAGATGTCAATGATAGTTCAATTTATGCTTGAGTCGCTGCTTTTGGTTACAATCGCCATGATATTGGCTTTAATTCTTGTGGGCCTGTCACTTGGTTTATTCAATACTATTTCCGGTAAGAATTTCGCAATCGCAAATCTTATTCATTTAAAATTTATCATAAGTTTTGTTGTCGTGGGTCTGATTGCAGGGATTATCTCCGGAATTTATCCTGCACTTTATCTCTCATCATTCAAACCGGTAACAGTGTTAAAGGGTGAAACCATTTCAGGAAAAGGGAATGGAAGACTCAGACAAATTCTTGTGGTAATTCAGTTCACTCTTTCAATACTGATTGCTATTGCTGCCATCTTTATGTACAAGCAGTTGAAATTCATGCAGGAAAAGGATCTGGGTTTTGATAAAAATAATCTGATCTGTATTCCAATGGCCGACAATATGAAGACGAAATACTATTCATTTAAGAGCGAGCTTCTGAAAGAAACTTTAATTCAGGGAGTTACAGCATCAATGTGGAATCCTGTAATGATAGGGAGTAATTCCGGAGGAGCCAGATGGGATGGAAAAGATCCGGATAAGCAGGTGCTTATCGGGACTAACGGTATCGATTATGATTATTTAAGAACAATGAAGATGGAACTCACATCAGGGCGTGATTTCTCAAAAGATTTTCCTTCTGATATTGCAAAGGACACAACAGGCAATTTTCTGGTAAATGAAGAGGTGGTTAAAATCATGGGAATAGGTGATCCTGTTGGCAAGAACTTCAGGTTTATGGGTCTAAACGGTATAATAGTGGGAGTATTAAAAAACTTCCATTTTAAAGGAGCGGATCAGGCAATTGAACCGATGGCATTTGCACTGGCCGACACCAGATATCTTAGAGTTATCTTAATCAGGTTAACTCCGGGCAATATTCCATCATCTCTGAAATCAGTTGAAAAAATCTGGAAAGAGGTAATTCCTGAATATCCTCTCCAATACAGTTTTATTGATCAGGATTATGACAATTTATTCAGATCGCAGATGCGCCTCACGAGTTTATTAAAATATTTTACCATTCTGGCTCTGATCATTGCTTGTCTCGGGCTTTATGGTCTGTCTTCATATTCAGCCGAACGCCGCACAAATGAGGTTGGAATCAGAAAGGTTATGGGTGCAGGTTCTTTTGCAGTAATGTATTCATTATCAAAAGAGTTTCTTTTACCTGTTCTTATATCAATAGTGATCGCGATACCTGTTGGATGGATTATCGTAGGAAACCTGCTGAAACAGTTTGCATACAGAATAGAAATGAGCATTCTGGTTTTTATCGCGATCGCAATGGGAGCAATTGTTATTGCCATATTAACAGTTAGTTTTCAGGCATATAGAGCAAGTGGCACTAATCCCGCTGAAGCATTGAAGGTAGAATAATTTAGCTCTTTTGTAACATTATTATTTTTCAGGCGTCTTTAAAAAGAGAAGATCCGGATTATTTAACAACTAAAAGGTTCATCATCATATTTTAACCTATTTATTAACCTTATATTTCATTTTATTATGTTCAGTAATCTCTTAAAGCATAGTGTAAAGTCTTTCAAAAGACAACGTGCATATATTATAATTAATATCCTGGGTCTGTCAATCGGGATAGCCTGCAGCCTTCTGATTGCGCTATACGTGATAAATGAGGCAAGCTATGATCAATATAATGTAAAAAAAGACCGCATTTTCAGGACGATTCTCAATGGTAAAAATCGGTGGACAGGAAGTTACCACATCATCTTCCCCTGCAATTATGGGACCTACCATGGTAAAGGAATTACCTGAAATTGAAGATTTTCTGAGAATGAACGGAAGGGGTCCGACCGTTATTGAGTATAATAAACAGACTTTTACTGAGGATCATATAATTGAAGCTGACTCTTCTTTCTTTAATTTCTTTTCTATACAGATATTAAAAGGAGATGTAAAAAATCTCCTTAATGCCCCTAGGAAAGTGGTATTGTCAGAATCTACGGCAAAGAAGATATTCGGCAGTGAAAACCCGATTGATAAACAGATCAAAATAGGTTCAGATACTTTGCGGTACACTGTAACTGGAGTAATGGCTGATATCCCCCAGAATTCACATTTTGAAGCGAATGCCTTATCCTCGTTTATGACCAATCCAAGATCGAAGGAACCACACTGGATGAACAACAGCTTTAGTACTTATTTTCTGTTGAAACCAAATTCATCATATAAAACAGTCGATGCAAAATATCCTGAGTTACTGCAAAAATATGTTGGTCCGGAAATCCAGAAATACACCGGCATTTCGCTTAATGATTTTATAGCCCAGGGAAACAAATACAGATTTTATCTGCAGAGTCTCCACGATATTCACCTGGATCCCTCTATTCAGCAGGAATTTAAAGCCTCTGTTGATCCCAAATACCTGAAAATATTTGGCAGTATTGCCATATTGATTGTTTTAATTGCAGCAATAAATTTTATGAACCTTTCAACTGCCCAGGCAACCAGAAGAGCAAAAGAGGTAGGTATAAAAAAAGTCGCAGGTTCAACAAGGGGTATGCTGGTTGTTCAGTTCTTTTCGGAATCGTTTATGCTTTCATTTATAGCCCTGATTGTAGCGATAATTTTTATCAAGTTGTCGCTTCCTTTCTTCAATAACCTTCTGGGAGCAAATCTCACTCTGAGTCTTTTTTCAGCCTGGTATACCATTCCTTTACTTATCCTGTTTTCAGTTATTGTCGGTTTTCTTGCCGGGAGTTATCCAGCCTTTTTTCTTTCTTCATTTAATCCTTACGAAGTATTAAAGGGTAGTGTAAAAAACAGCATGCAGAATGGCAGATTAAGAAGGGTTCTGGTTGTTTTTCAGTTCGCTGTTTCAATATTACTAATTGTGGGTACGATGATCATGTACCGGCAAATAAAGTATATGCTTAACAAAGATGTAGGGTTTAAAAAGGAACAATTAATTGTAATTAACAGGGCTGAAGCACTTGGAAAAAAAATGAAGTCATTTAAGGAGACTGTGAAAAATATTTCGGGTGTAATTAATATCACAAGCTCTACCGCTATACCGGGCCGGACAAATAACAATAACGGATACATGATGGAGGGAAGAAAAGATGAGACTTTTCTTATGGCGACCAGCTGGGTAGATTATAATTTTCTTGAGACATACGGTATGACTCTTGATTCCGGGAGATTCTTTAATGAGTCCTTTACTTCCGATGAGAATGCCTGTATCATTAACGAAAGTGCCCGTAAAGATTTCAAGATCACAGATATTGAAAAGACCAGATTTATGGAACCGCGGGATTCAGGAAAAATTAATTATTTACCTGTCATTGGTGTTGTGAAGAACTTTAATTATGAATCGCTCCGTAACCCGATTGGACCATATATTTTAAAATTCCAGAATGATAATATGCTATGGGGGTATATCACGGTAAAATTATCTGCACAGAATTATTCAAAAACCATAATTGCCATTGAAGATAAATGGAAAGAGTTTGTATCAAACAATCCGTTGCAATATTATTTTCTGGATGCTGACTTTGAAATGATGTATAAGCAGGAAAAGCAAAATGCCCAGATGGCTGTGATCTTTTCTATTCTTGCAATATTTATTGCTGCTCTCGGACTTTTTGGACTTACATCATTTACTATAGAACAGCGTACCAAGGAGATAGGTGTAAGAAAAGCTATGGGCTCGTCAGTTAGCGGGATTTATATCGTAATATCCAGAGAGGTGATTATCCTTGTTTCAATCTCTGCTCTTATTGCATGGCCTTTAATTTATTATATTGCTGGTAAATGGCTTGAGAACTTTTATTTCAGAATTAATCCTGGAGTTTTCAGTTTTATTGCAGGTTTAACTATTGCTCTTGGTATTGCAGTGCTGACAATCAGCTATCGTATAATGAGGGCAGCAAGAGTTAATCCGGCCCAGTCACTTAAATATGAATAATATTGCGGTGCTCTGCATCTTTGATGTTGTTTGTTGGCTTTATTTCTACAAATATTTTGCAGCTCTGCTGCTATGTATCAAGCCAGAAAGGTGCGAAGCACCGAGATATTATTTTATTAAATAATTGAAATTAAATATATTTACAATAACAGATATTCAGCGCTTAACTAAACCACACTGAATAATCTTGATAAATAATTATTTGATTACTTCTGATTGATAAAACATGTTTAGGAATTATCTGTTGGTCACTTTCAGGAATTTACTCAAAAACAGAGTTTTTACACTAATTAATATTCTTGGTCTGGGTATCGCTTTGTCGGTTTGTATTGTTGCATTTTTTAACCATATGTTCAATTATGAATTTGATCGGACCAATATAAATTTCGACAAGATTTACCGCGTGAACTGCTTCAGGGATATGGAGGGGAGGGATCAGGAATATGGAATTGTTCCGGCAACCCTTGGTTTAGAAGTAAAAAAGGATATTCCTGGCATCGAGAAAGCAGCAAGATTAATGCGATCAAGATCACCTGTCAAAAAAGGGGTGGATATCTATCCAACCCAGGTCTCCTATATTGATCCTGAATTTCTTGATATTTTCACATTTCCAATTATCGTGGGAGACAAGAAATCAATTGAAAATCAGGCAAATGTGCTTGTGAGTAGTACTATGGCAGCTAAATTGTTCGGAAAAGAATACCCGATCGGGGAAAGCATCATAATTGTTAATGACAAAAACAAAGAATTTACTTACACAGTCGGAGCCGTATTTGCTGATTTACCTGAAAATTCCAGTTTCAGGATTGACATTCTCTCACACTATGATAATTTTAAGTTGATGTGGGAACTCAATGATGCCGATTGGAAATTTCTGACAACGGCTCTATTTATTCAGGTTCCTGATAAATCTGCTCTTCCTTCGATCTCTCAATCGTTGAAGAATTATGTAGCAGTTCAGAACAAGGCAAGGGAAGATTTCAGAATTACAAGGTTTAAACTTATTCCACTGAAGGAAGTCGGTTCTAATACCCGCAATACATGGTCATCAGGACTTTTTCCTTCTCTTCATCCGGCCGCTCTTCTGGCACCGCCTGTAATGGCTCTTTTTATTCTTTTAATTGCATGCTTCAATTTTGCAAATACCTCAATAGCCGCCTTTAGTAAAAGATTAAAAGAGATAGGTTTAAGGAAAACATTTGGAGGGCAAAGAAGACAACTGGTAACTCAGTTTATGTTTGAAACTCTGATTATTTGTTTCATGGCATTATTAGTTGGAATTATTTTAGCGGAGTTTCTGGTTCCCGCCTACAGCAGCCTGTGGGACTACATGAAAATTGAACTTATTTTCACAAGATATATTTTTTTCTGGATATTTCTCCTTTTACTTCTACTGGCGACAGGGTTTCTGGCAGGTGTTTATCCTGCAATGTATGTAAGTTCATTCAGCCCGGTAAATGTTCTTAAAGGTGTATCGACATTCAGGGGGGCAGGAAAACTATCATCGGTGCTTCTTGCACTGCAGTTTTCTATATCTGTAATGGCCCTGGTAATGGGTCTGGTTTTTTCAAAGAATGCAGTTTATCAGAGAACGCTGGACCTTGGATATGACAGAGATAAGCTGATTGTTCTGCCTGTTGCTCAGGAATTAAGTGCCTCTTTCCGGGATGAAATCCTTACTAACCCTAAGATAATCTCAGCTGAAGGAACACAGAACCATATTGGATTCGGGACCTACAGGAGACCGATAAAGTATCTGGAAAAACAATTAGAGGTGGATGTTATGGATATCGGACCCGAATATGCATCAACTATGGGTCTCCGGCTCGTTGAGGGCCGTCTGTTTGATAAGACGAGAGCAGCAGCGGACCTTACTAACAAATCCATTGTTATAAATGAAAAAATGGTTAAGGATTTTGGATGGAAAGAGGCGCTTGGAATGACTGTTACACTATATGACACAACAAGGCTGACCGTAGTAGGGGTACTAAAAGATTTTTATGTCAGCGGGCTCTGGCAGAAGATTAACCCGACGATGCTCAGATTGTCCTCAAATGAACAATATGGGATTTTAGTAGTGAGAGCAGAGCCTAATGATTTACACGGTGTTCTGGATTATCTTAGTTTAAAATGGAAAAGCCAGGGCACAAATTTTATTTTCGGAGGGATGTTCCAGGAGGATACCATGCAAGAGGAAAAAGCAATAAACAACAGCATCCTGAAAGTAAATGTCTTTCTGGCCATAGTGGCCACATTATTGTCACTTATTGGTATGTACAACCTGGTATCTCTCGATATAATAAGACGGACAAAAGAGATCGGTATAAGAAAAATTCAGGGAGCCCCTGTTCCTTTGATAATGTATCTGGTGAGTAAAAAATTTCTGGTTGTACTTGTTATTGCTTCATTGATTGGGTGTGCAGGAGGCTATTACATGTCGAATATGCTGTTAGACAGCATCTGGGATTATTTTGTTCAGATAAAGCCGGGGATACTCATATTGGCTGCAGCAATAATGTTCGTGGCAACTGTACTCACAATTATTTTTAAAATTGGAAAGGCTGCGCTCAGGAACCCTGTTGATTCATTGAGATACGAGTAAAAAAGAATCCCGCTTTCACGGGATCCTGTTGTTGATATGCGGGAATATATAGTGATTGAAAGTGCTCTAATACATCTTATTGATAAGTTGTCCGAATTCATCACGTTTCTTAAGTGGAAAAATATGACATTTCCCATCCCTTGTTATAACGTTTAATCCCTTTACTGAGAAGAGACCTTTACTGAAATAAATGACCTCAAGTATATTCTCAAAAAGAATTTCAAGATTGAATCTGTCGGTCTCCAGATTCAGAGTCTTGAAATAGAGCCGCTGATTTGTAACTATCAGTTTCCCTTCTATAGTATTGTTGTCAATTACCTGGTTTGTGTCACCGGCCTTCAGAACAACTTCGTTTGCGTTTAATTTTACTGTCATGGTTTTATTACTTTAAACTCTTATTGGACTATTATTATTTTTTCCTGGTTTATCTTATTTGATATAAAGACGATTATCTCAGATAAATGTTGCATAGATTGATGGGATCAAATTATATTTCTCCGAAGATATTGTAAATAATGTTAAATATAGTGTCTAAATATTTGACATATCTTTTATGCATGTAATTAAAATTCAGTAATTTGGTGAAAAAATAGAATATGATAAAAGGAACTCTGCTGATAGTTGATGATAATAAGAGTGTTAACAGCGCACTTGAAATGATGCTTCAATATGAAGTGCAAAAGGTTATAACTATTACTAGCCCGAAGAGGATACATGAAATATTGGATCAGACTGAAATTGATATTGTGCTTCTCGATATGAATTTTCAGGCAGGCATCAATTCGGGCAATGAGGGACTTTTCTGGATGAAAGAGATATTGAAGCATGATAATGATATAAGTGTTGTTATGATTACTGCATATGGTGACGTGGAACTGGCAGTAAAAGCTATCAGGGAGGGAGCTGTTGATTTTGTTCTCAAACCATGGGACAATGAAAAGCTACTCGCAACAATAAATGCAGCATGGAAACTCAGGACATCCAGGCAGGAGGCTCACATCCTGAAAAATGATTATCAGTTTCTGAAAAAAGAGATAAAAAGAAGCGAAGAAAAGATCGTTTTGGGAGCATCTCCGACAATGATCAATGTAATGAATATAGTCAGAAAAGTAGCCGGAACTGATGCAAATGTCCTGATAACGGGGGAAAACGGTACAGGTAAGGAATTGGTTGCCAGGGAAATCCACAACCTTTCAAAGCGCAGTAATGAACTAATGGTTAGCGTGGATATGGGTTCTATAACCGAAACTCTATTTGAGAGTGAAATGTTCGGTCATGTGAAAGGTGCTTTTACGGATGCGAAAGATGACCGTACCGGAAAATTTGAAATAGCTCAGAAGGGCACGCTTTTCCTCGATGAGATAGGCAATCTTTCTTCACAATCTCAGTCAAAACTACTCAGCGCCCTTCAGAACAGATACATTGTACGGGTGGGATCAAACAAGCAGATACCGGTTGATATACGATTGATCTGTGCTACAAATTGCAGGCTTCCTGCAAGAGTCAGCGAAGGATTATTCAGAGAGGACCTTCTTTACAGAATAAATACTATTCAGATTGAAGTACCCCCGCTGAGGGACAGGGTTGATGATATTCCTGTGCTGGCATTTCACTTCCTCAGACTATACTGCGAAAAATATAACAAACCGAACAAGAAGATAAGTACTCAGGCACTTGAAAAACTTTCAAATTACCACTGGCCGGGAAATATCCGCGAACTTCAGCATTCTATTGAAAAAGCGATAATATTGTCCGATTCTTCAGTACTTAATCCTTCTGATTTTTCTTTTAATTCTTCAGCAAAAGGTTTAATCGATAATAACAATACAACACTTGAAGAGATGGAGAAAAAGTTAATTGGTGAATCAATAAAGAAATATGATAATAATTTAAGTGTCGTCGCCTCAAAACTGGGCATTACCAGGCAGACTCTCTATAATAAGCTGAAGAAATATGATCTATAAAAGATTCTATTTAGTAATTGTCTTTTATCTGGCAGTAATCATTCTGGTTACATCATTATTTGCATTTAATCTCGGAAAGGATCTTACTTATTCTATAATTTCACTCATGGTCCTGATTCTGCTTACAGTTTTATTCGGAGTCTGGCTTAACAGAACGAATAAAAAACTTGCATTTTTTTTCAGCGCTGTCAGAAACGACGAAACCTCATTATTTTTTCCTGAAGAAGTCGGATTTGCAAATGAGAAATTACTAAATAAAAGCCTCAATGAGTTGAATGATAAGCTAAAGAATGCAAAAATTAGCATTGAACTTCAGGAGAAGTTTTATAAGAGTATAATGGAAAATATCCATACAGGAATAATATCTTTTTTTAGTAATGGTGTTGTAGAATTTACGAATCTTGAAATTAAAAGAATGTTTGGTCTGGATCACATTTCTCACATCAATAAACTGAAGAATATCGATCCAAAGCTGGTAGATCTGCTGGAAAAAATTGAAACCGGGGAACAAAAGCGGATTAACATAAAGGTTAACCATAACCTGATGAGCCTTGCAGTGCATTCTCAGACCATTGTAATGCAGGGCAGGGAAGTAAAAATAGTGACATTACAGGATATAAAAAGCGAACTCGATATGCACGAAATGGATTCATGGCAAAAATTGATCAGGATTCTAAACCATGAGATCATGAATTCAGTGGCTCCGATTACTTCTTTAAGCTCTACGCTTTCGGGTTTCTTTAAATCGGGGAAAAATGAAAGAGAACCTGAATGTATTACTCGCAAGATTATTTCAGATACTATCCGGGGCTTGAATATCATAGAGGATCATGGAAAAGGTTTAATAAATTTTGTGGAATCGTACAGAAGTCTTACTCAACTTCCTAAACCCGATTTTACCAGGGTAAATATCAAAGAGTTTTTCGAGCGTATAATGATTCTGGTAAACAGCGGTTTTGATAACGATAATAAAAAATATAGAGTAAGGCCTCTGATCACTTCAAGTGTGACACATGATGATATAACTTTGGTTGCTGACGACAAACTTCTCGCGCAGGTTTTTATTAATATTGTTAAAAATTCAATCGAAGCATTCGGAAAATGTGAAGAAGGTGACTTTATCTCAATGAGTGCCGACAGGAACCCGGACGGCAGGGTAGTATTAACAATTAAAGATAATGGTCCTGGTATGGATGCGGACACTCTTGAGAAAATTTTTGTTCCGTTTTTCACAACCAAGGAATCAGGTTCGGGAATAGGATTAAGCTTGTCGCGACAAATAATAAGGATTCATAATGGGAACATTACGTGCGATTCCACCCCGCTTAACGGAACAATAATTTCAATGCTATTCTGATTTTGTCAATTCAGTTTTTTCATTCTTTTACTCCTTGCGCAGTGTCTCTGCCGGATTAGTTCTTGCAGCTTTATTAGCTGCCCAGCTTACCGTAATCAGTCCGATGGCAAGAGTAAAAAGCCCGGAGGCAATTAAAAGCCATAGGCTGATTGTCGTTTTATAAGCGAAGTTATTAAGCCATTTATTCATTGCGTAATAGCCTACAGGTCCTGCAATAACGAAGGATACCAGAATCCATTTTAATAATTCAAAATTAAATTTCCGGAAAATGTCAGTGATCATGGCACCATTAATTTTCCTTATACTTATCTCTTTGATCCTGCTCTGCGTGGAAAATGTTGCCAGACCAAATAAGCCCAGACTTGATATAAATATTGCTATAACCGATAAGACTAAAAATAACATATTCAGTTTTTGGTCAACTGCATAGGTTGAGTATAATGTATCTTCAAGATAGTTATATTCAAATGCACCCACAGGATCAATCTCTTTGATAATCTTCTCTGCACTCTTAAGAACTTCAGTACTATTCTTAGGTAGAAATTTTATTATGACATTATCGAAATAACCCCATTCATTGACAGTTGAAATAAACAGGGGCTGGATCTTTTCGTGCAATGAAGACGTATTGAAATCTTTAACTTCACCGATCACTTCGTATTTGGTACCATTTCTTGAAATTGATTTTCCTATCGGTTTATCCCATCCGACAAGTCTTGCAAACGTCTGGTTGATAATAGCTTTGTTGCCGTCAACTTTGAGATTTCTGAAATCCCGGCCATCAATAAGAGAAATTCCCATGGTTTTCAGCCAGTTCTTGTCAACATAAACTGCATTTAATAATACTGGTTTCTCGATACCCTCAGTCATATACCCGTTACTGGTAAATCCTGTTCCCGGGGTACCACCTGCAGAGACAGAAACTGAAATAACCCCTGGGATGGATAACAATTTACCAGTAATTAATTCATGCGATGCTGAGGTTTTTGAATTCAGGCTGACAATCAGAATGTTTCTTTCATCGAAACCCTTGTCACTCTTTTTCACGAATTGCATTTGAGAATAGATGACCAGACATGAAATAATAAGTGCTATTGAGATTGCAAACTGTAAGGTAACCAGAATATTTCGTGAGTACTGTTTCCGCTTTCCCCTGTTTACACCCGAAAGCAATGCCAGAGCATTAATTGAAGAAAGATAGAAGGAGCTGTAAAAACTGGCGAAAACAGTGCAGAAGATAAAAAGTGAACTAAAAATCATTAGCCATGCTAGAGGCTTGATAACAGTTAATGAGAGGGTCTTATCGATCATATTGGCAGTAACGGGCAGCAATATCTTAACCAGCAGGAACGCAAGAAACAAAGAAATGATTATTGCAATTGCCGATTCAAATACGAAAAACAAAATAATACTCTTCCTGTCCGATCCGAATATTTTATTTACAGAAACCTCTTTTGCCCTTCGGAAAGAGAGGGCTGTACTGATATTTACAAAATTGAAACATGCAATTAATAATATCAATAATCCGATGGCGGAAAACATATATACCTGTATTCTGCTCCCTTTTTCGCCCAGATCATAATCAGCTTTGGAATCGAGATGTATTTCGCTTATTTTCTGAAGATAAGGAGTCAATGAAAAGCCAGACCTTATGTACACATAATTAATTGCACCATCCATATATTTAAGGATCTGTTTTTCAAGTGCAACAGGATCAGCACCTTTAATTAGTTTAATATATGTATAGCAAGTTAGGCCGCCATCCCAACCAATGTGAGCCTGTTTTTCACGCACGGGGAACGGGATGAAACATTCAAATTGCATATTTGTATTGACCGGTGGATCTTTCGCTACTGCGCTTACAGTAAAAACATTTCCAGAGATCGTAACTCCTTTTCCTATTGGATCCTCAGAGCCAAATATCTTCCTCACGGCTTTTTCGGTGAGCACAATATTTTGCTGCGACTTGAGGCAATTTTTTTTGTCACCCCTGATAAGATCAAAGGAAAACATATCAAAAAATGTACTGTCAGTATAATAAACCTGAAGTCTGGTTGCCTTTTCGTTGTAAATAACGAATTCAGGTGAAACATCAAACCTCACCGACTTCTCAATAACAGGAAACTCTCTCTTATATTCAGGACCTGCCGGTGCGTTTATTTGTGCAATGTTTAGCACCTTATTCGGAGTTTTAAAAATCGTAGCAACTCTGTATATCCGTTCCTGGTCCTTATGAAATTTATCATAACTTGTTTCAACAAAGATCCAGGTTATTAAAACCAGAACTGAGGCTACACCGATAGTCAAACCTAATATATTCACAAATGAATATGGCATCTGTTTGACCAGTGATCGTAAACCACTACGAAACAATAATTTTATCATATGTCTTAAATTTGGTAAAACCGATAAAAAAATCCTCAAAGCATATACCACTTATCGTATATTCCACATATTCAACAATATAGCCTGATATCAGCTTTTATTAACAGAAACATTTGTCTATAAATCATACACTTTGATACAAATATTTAGACAGATAAAATGAAAAAAGAGACCCCGATGATGGGGCCTCTTAAATTGCCGTTGGTATTAACCGAAGGTTAAGGAATTTTGGGCTAAAACCCTTTGAATTATTTGGCTCTTTATCCGTTGGCTAAAGCCAACGGTAATTGATTATTTTTCCGTCACAATCTGACCGTCGAACAAGTTCATTATTCTGTGCGCATAACCTGCATCCCTGTCAGAGTGTGTTACCATTATAATTGTTGTTCCTTCTTTATTTAGTTCGGTTAGAAGATTAATGACCTCAATACCATTTTTTGAGTCGAGGTTACCTGTCGGTTCGTCGGCAAGAATAAGTTTAGGATTTGCGACAACTGCTCTGGCTATAGCTACTCTTTGTTGTTGTCCTCCGGAAAGTTGCTGAGGAAAATGTTTCGCACGGTGTCCTATTTTCATTCTTTCAAGAACGTCCTCCACTCTTTTCTTTCGGTCACTGGTTTTCATCTTAAGATAGATCAGAGGCAACTCAACGTTTTCATAGACATTTAGTTCGTCAATCAGATTGAAGCTCTGGAAAACAAAACCAATATTCCCCTTGCGAAAAATTGTCCTGTCCCGTTCCTTCAGATTGGCTACCTCAGTTCCATTGAAAACATAGCTGCCCGATGTAGGATTATCGAGTAACCCGAGAATGTTAAGGAGTGTGGATTTTCCACATCCTGAAGGGCCCATTACTGCCACATATTCTCCCTCGTTTACATTGAGAGTCACTTTATTAAGTGCAGTTGTTTCAACTTCTTCAGTTCTGAAGATCTTAGTTAAATCATTAGTTTTAATCATGACATTAGTTATTAATAGTTATTTAGTTTTCTTAAGAATAAGCTTTTCATTTTTGCCAAAGGTTTCATAGCCTGAAACTATAACCTTTTCGCCGGGTTTGAGACCTTCAAGTACTTCATAGTATTTTGGATTTTTTCTTCCTATTGAAATATTGCGTTTAGTAGCGAATGATTCGGTCGGGTCAAGAACAAAGATCCATTGCCCCCCGGTTTCCTGGAAGAATCCGCCTATCGGTACAAGTACTGATACTTTTGGCTGACCTAACTGAAGACTGATATAATATGTCTGGCCGGTTCTTATATTATCAGGCATACTGTCACGAAAAATCATGTCAATTTTAAATGTACCGTTCCTAACCTCAGGATAAACTCTTCTCACAGTCAGGTTAAATTTATTCCCCTGCCTGTCGAGAGTCGCATCAAGCTGGGTTCTCACCCTGTCGATGTAATGTTCGTCAATCTGGGAAGTTACTTTATAAGATGTCAATACATTTATCTGTCCCATGTTCTCTCCTCGGTTAATTGACTGACCGATTTCAGGACTTAGCAGACCAAGTTCACCATCAACTGGTGCTGTGACATTCAGGTTATCTACTCTATCCTTTACCAGGGCCAGGTTTTTCCTCATATTCACGAGGTCAGTTTTTATAGTCTCTACATTCACAGAACGAAAAAGAGAGTCCTGTTTCTGACGTTCAATAAAAAGGTCTTTGGATTGTTTTGCCATATCCAGGTCCTCTTTCGAGCGGATGTATTCCTCTTTTGAGATAAGGTTATCTTTGATCAGAATTTCATTCTGCTGATAATTACGTTCCTTCCTTTCAATATCATACTTAAGATTGACAAGCTCTCTTTTTATAGACAGCTTCTCCTGTTCCATAGTAATCTGTGTATTCCTGAGGAAGTCTTCCTTTTCAGCAAGTTGTGCCTCGCTGTTGAGGATATTAAGATAGAGGTCAGGGTTAGACAGCCGTAAAATAACATCACCCTTTTTAACCATCGATCCTTCTTCAATAAGTTTCTCTTCAACCCGACCGCCTTCCTGGGCATCGAGTTTGATTGTGGTTATAGGTTCAACTGTTCCGGGAACAGTTATATAATCATTGAACTGATCTTCAGTTATTGTTTCAATTATAAGTTTGTCTTTTTCAACCTTGTATGTTGAGGTGCGATCGGCAAAGAAAGCCATATAAATAAGCACAATCATTGCTATTCCTATGCCAAGATATCCGAAATGTTTTTTCTGAATGCCTTTTTTCTTTGGAATAATTTTATCCATTTTATCAGCGGGAGTATCCATTTCAATTTATTTATAATTAATTAGTAACCAGAAGTTTTTGAAGTTTGAAGTGCCTGGAGTACTTATAGTTGTTATTATCATATTAAACTTCATATTTTTCAATTTTAAGTACTCCAAACTTTAGTTCACTTTAAGTACTTTTTAATTTATAATATTTTCATATTCGCCGGTTGAGTAGAACTGAATTGTGAGTTTCCTGATAAGCAGTTGGAGTTTTGTTCTCAACGCTTCAGAATCTGCTTTAAAAAGTGTTGTTTTTGCAACTGAATACTCTGTTACATCAACAAGCCCTGATTCAAATTTCTTTTCAACAGCATTAAAAGATTTTATATTAAAGTCATAATTTGCTTTGGCAGCAGCAAATTCAGCTTTTCCTCTGTTAAAATTGAGGCAAGCATTTTCGATATCTGTATAGAGATTATTTTTCTCCTGTTCGAGTCTGAGTGCAGTATCATCCCTTTTGATCTTAGCTAATTTAATGTTTTTAGCAATCGAATAGTTGTTAAATATTGGTATATTGAGGATAAGAAACACAGCCTGGCCGAAGTTGTTATGTAGCTGTCTTGAGAAAGAGCTCTGGGCAGAAGTATCGTTAAGGAGTGTATAGTAACCGGTAAAAATCTGACCTCCCAGAGATAGACTGGGTGCAAGATTTCCCCTGGCAACGGCTATCTGTTTCTTTGAGGCTTTCAGTTCAAATTCGATTTCTTTCAGTCGTGGAAGGATTTGTGAAGCTATGTTATAGATACTATCAGTGTTGAAGCTATTATCGGTAATCAGCATATTGTTCAGATCCGGCATCAGAATATCAAAGTCAGAACCAGGCACAATCTGCAGCATCTGCTTCAGAGTTGTGATAGCCTGACTGGCTGAATTTTGCGCTACAGTATAAGAAAGTTTATCAGCAGAAACCTGGCTCTCAATTTCGAATTGTCTTGACAGTGCCTCTTTACCTGTTTCAACCATTTTCTCAATTCTGAAAAGCTGTTTCTCTGAAAGTTCAAGCTGCATTTTTGAGGCATCCTCGAGTCCCCTGGAATACAAAACCTGGTAATACTGCCCCATAATATCTATGATAAGTGTATTCCTTGCTATTTTTTCTGATTCCACCCCAGCCTTAAGCATGAATTTATTGGCGGAAATTGTATTAAGTGCAGCAAAACCGTTGAAAAGTCTTATGTTTGAATTTAAAAAGTAACTGTTTCTAAAGTTTTGCAGAAAGGTAACACCATTGGAAATAGGATCAATAGATCTTCCATACTGGATACTTCCATCTGATTCGAAATTAAGTGAGGGCAGTATATCCATTTTTGATTTAAGAAGATTGACTTCAGAAGTTTCGGTCTGAAGCCTCTGTCGCTTAAGTCCTATATTGTTTGTAACTGCATAATTAATGCAATCCTCAAGTGTCCATTTTTTCTCCTGTGCCGATATTTCCTTAAAACATAAAACTGAAAGAAGTGATATTATAAGATAGATTCTTTTCATTTCAATTTCTAATTCGTAATTCGTAATTCGTAATTTCTAATTTTCATTTTCCAAAGAACGTGCCAATCTTGTAAAAAACATATAATCAGGTATATGACAAATTAATTCTTTTATATAGTGTAAAGAAAATAGACAGTATAATGTACAGAAATATGACAATTTACCTCTTCCCGTCTTCAACGGAGGATGCCATAAGTTCTTAATGCAGATTGGCATAGATCAAGTGGCTTTTTCAACGATATCTCAGGCAAAAAATGAGGATCTTCAATTAGTACTATAGTTTAGAGTGATTGTATAAGAAATTTTGTAACTTTGGTTTACTTGATAATATTACAACATTACCACATTCACTAAAATTTTAGTCCGGAAATGAAAAAGTACCATTTTATTTTAGAGTTTATTAAGAGCGGACCTTTCATGTTACTCATTATCCTTGCTCTTGTGGTCTTATTGGGACTTGCTATTTCGAACCATCACAAACATATAGTTCAAATGAGACAGAATGTTTTGTATGTTTCTCCCAAGCCCAAAAATTAAAAAGGAGAACATATTATGTAATATCTATGAGGACTATTTGTGCTATTTTATTCGCACTTATATTTGGAGCAACATTACTAAGTGGTTGTAAAAAGAGCTAGACTTATCAGTTGATGTCATTTTTACCTGCCAAAATCCCATAATATGTGAATAATGTAATTCTTTTCAAAAGTTATATAACACTTTTAATGGAACGGGTGCCTAATTTAGTTGCCTCATAATTCATAAACACATATGAAATAAAAAGTTGTCAAATTGAACCTTTCTGGCTGGCCATGTGTTTAACAAATGGTAAGTATTTAATAAACATTTTGAGTTTTCTCAGATTATGGAAAAAAATGAAAATACTGAAATCGACACTGCTCTTAAGGACTTTCTCGATAATCTGGCCAAACTTGTTAAAGGATCACTTGATACTAAAAACTCCAATAAAAAACTTACTGCAAGAAGTACCCTGGTAAGAATTGGCAAAACCATCATCCCTTAAATGCATAAACTATTAGATTCGAAAAATGGTTTGCTTCGTACGGAAGCTGCTAAGATTGTTGAGCTTATCGCCGATAAAAGGTCGATTCCTTTATTAATTAATCTTCTTGATAATAATGAATTTGAAATAAGATGGATAGCAGCCGAAGGTCTTATATAATTAGAAAGAGGTGGACACGGAATAATCAGATCATTGAAAATAAAATTGATAAATTATGAAAACAATTAAAATGAATAAAGTATTGATAGCACTGGATTATAATCCAACTGCACAAAAAGTTGCAGAAGTAGGTTTTTCAATGGCAAAATCCATGAATGCTGAAGTAATATTGTTGCATGTAATAACAGATCCGGTGTTTTTTTCCACTGCAGGATATTCTCCAATAATGGGATTTAACGGTTATATGGATATGGGTCCCATGCAATTAGATAGTGTTGATGAACTGAAAAATACATCTCTTCAATATCTTGATAAATCAAAACAACACCTCGGTGATAAAACCATTCAGACTATTGTAAAAGAGGGTGATTTTGCTGATTCTATTTTAGAGACTGCAAAAGAGCTGCATGCAGATATTATTGTTGTTGGATCTCACAGCCGGAAGTGGCTGGAAAATATAGTCATGGGAAGCGTTACGGAAAAAGTTCTACATCATACTTCAATACCGCTTTTCATTGTTCCTACTAAAAAACATAACTAATTTACAAAAAAATAAATACTAAAATCTCACTGTCCCATATTAATTCTGGGATGCACAGATCTTTGTCCAAAATGCTGAATTGGCGGATGGAAAAAATGGATCTCTGAAAAATAATAATTGTAAAATCCTGGCCATAATAAAGGAGAAGAAGAAAAAAAATGCACGAACTTTTCGTAGAATTGGTTAGGTTGCAAAAGGAGATAAAATCTTCCAATCTCAAATTGCTAGTAATATTGGAAGGAAGAGATGCAGCCGGTAAAGATGGAACTATAAAAAGAATTATCAAGCACCTCAGTCTGAGCGAAACGATAGTAGTGGCGTTGGATAAGCCTCCGGAATCGAAGCCTGGATCCAAGCCAAATGCATTACAAAGAGTCTGGCGTGTCTGAAGTGCTTAGGATGCCTGGAGTGACTTGAGAATTTGGCTTCAGTTTTGACAAGTGAATTGTTAAAGCTAATTTTGAAACGTTAAAAAGTGAAATTGATCATAGTATCGCTAATGGCAGAGCTTGAAAAATATTTTGATCATTACCGCAGGAATATTGTTGGTATTGAAGCAGAAATAGAAACTCCATATGGATCCAAAAAACTGGTTTATGCTGACTGGATAGCCAGTGGAAGGCTATATGGACCAATAGAAAAACGGATTTCTGAAGATATTGGTCCGATGGTAGGTAACACTCATTCAGAATCAACTGCTACCGGTAAGGCAATGACAGATGCCTATCATCATGCCCAGAAAATAGTAAAGCACCATGTTAATGCCAATGATAATGACATTTTGATATTTACCGGTACAGGAATGACCTCGGCAATTGCCAAGCTCCAAAGACTCCTTGGATTAAAAGTTCCTGAACAGGCTATTAATTTCTGTGCTTATGCTCATGGAAATTATAATAAATGCAAGGATATTCCGAATGACAGGCGTCCTGTTGTTTTTTTAACACATACTGAGCATCATTCCAATCACACATCATGGTTTGAAACACTTGCTGATGTTGTTGTTTTAGAGCCTTCTTCTGACCTTACTGTTAACTCAGACATTCTGCGCAAAGAGATAGTAAAATATAAAGATCGCCCATTGCTTATAGGTTCTTTTTCAGCATGTTCAAATGTGACAGGTTATTTTCCTCCTTATAATGAGCTGGCGCAGATAATGCACGAACATAACGGATACTGTTTTGTAGATTTTGCGGCATCTGCTCCTTATGTCGATATCAATATGCATCCTGCTGAAAAAATGCAGCAACTCGATGCTATCTTTTTCTCCCCGCATAAGTTCCTGGGGGGTCCAGGGAGTGCGGGAGTTCTGATTTTCAACAAAGAACTTTACAAAAACGATATTCCTGATAGCCCGGGCGGCGGAACTGTAAAATGGACAAACAGATGGGGTGGCTACAGTTATATAACAGATATTGAGGTGAAAGAAGATGGAGGGACTCCGGGATTTCTGCAGGGGATCAAAGCTGCCCTGGCTATCTCACTGAAAGAAAACATGGGCACTTCAAACATTCAGCAGCGTGAGAATGAGCTGATTAACATAACATTCAATGAATTATCCTCTATAGACGGACTTCACATACTTGCTCCCAATATAAGAGAAAGACTCGGGGTTTTCTCATTTTATATTGATAATATACATCACAACCTTTTTACCAGTCTTTTAAACGATCGTTTTGGCATACAGGTGAGAGGAGGATGTTCTTGTGCCGGAACATATGGGCACTTCCTGTTAAATGTCGGTTTTAATCTATCTAAAGAGATCAGCGACAAAATTGATGCAGGTGATCTGTCAATGAAGCCCGGCTGGATAAGGTTGTCACTTCATCCAACCATGACTAATGATGAGTTGTTCTATATTACTAACGCCATAAGGCAGACAGTTGAAAAAGCGGAGGAGTGGGGAAAAGATTATCAATACGATAGTCATACTAATGAATTTTATCAATTTAAATTTCCTGATAATAATAATGTAAAATATTCCCAATGGTTCAAATTAAGCAAATAGCTTTGTGCAGACAAGTCTAATGAATTGTGAAGCAAAAGGACAAAAATTAAATGGAGGACAAAAATGCAGCACAAATATGTAAAATTATTCGCAGTAACCTTGTTTTGCATTGGGTTAACGAGACTTCATGGGCAGACCGTGAAAGATATTGACGGCAATGTTTACAAAACTGCAATCACTGGCACACAGGTTTGGATGGCGGAGAATTTAAAAACCACCAAGTACAATGATGGTACAGCCATACCATTTGTAAATGATAATAATTCATGGGCAGCATTAATCACACCTGCATACTGTTGGTATAATAATGATTCAAGCACCAACAAAAATACATACGGTGCTTTGTATAATTGGTACTCAGTTAATACAAATAAATTATGCCCCGAAGGTTGGCACGTATCTACTGATGCAGAATGGACAACACTGACAACCTATTTGGGAGGCGAAAGTGTTGCCGGTGGAAAATTAAAAGGCACAACCCATTGGGAAGGTCCTAATACAGGGGCAACCAACGAAAGCGGCTTTAATGCGCTTTCAAGTGGCTACCGTTACTACAATGGAGCATTCGCCAACATTGGTTACTACGGTTTCTGGTGGTCGGCCACAGAGGGCAATGTCTCGGACGCTTGGGCTCGTTATATGGGCTATACTTCCAGCTCAGTAGTCAGGGACAAATTCAGCAAGCAATATGGCTGGTCTGTTCGTTGTTTGCGGGATAAATAGACTATTTGGCTATTTATAGCTCGTGTTAGAAAACGTTTATTCTCTTATATATTTCCACAATTGGCTTCTGCAGCCTGAAATCAAACCAACATTGCCAATAAGAGCCATATCCACAGTGAATTCAAAATCCATAAGCTCTATACCGTTTTGCCAGTTAATCGCATCATTGTCAGTTTGCAAAATAATATGATGACCATAATTTCTATCAGATGATATTCCAAATCCATTGTTTATATCTTTAAAATAAAAGTTATGTAATTTCATATCACTTACTTTTCCCCAATCATTTCCGTCATTGTTGGTAAAGTATAATTTATTACCTTTAATCAAATAAGCTTCATGGTCATTAATTAATTGAACTTTTTCAACTTCCTCATCAAAAGTCAAATAGTTGAAAATGCTATCATAGCCTTTTATCATAACTTACGATCGTGAACTAATGCTTGTATAACGCTGAAACCCGCATTACGTATGAGCCGATGTTAGCGATTCGTTGTTTTCTTAGTTGTTCTCATTGTCTCGGGTGTTGCCGTTTCTCTTACTTCTACGCTTGTCCCCTCACCTTGCAAAATCGGGCATTTTTTAGCAATGCCAACTGCATCGTCAATATCTTTCGCAAGAATAATAATGTACCCTGCAACTGATTCTTTGTTTGCCCTATATGGTTCATCAGTTATAACATTTTTTGATCTTAACACCTTGCCGCTTCTTGATAAATGGTTGCCTCCATCTGCCAATTGTCCCTGAGCAGAAATATCATTTATCCATTCCATCCACTGATTCATAAATAATTTCATTTGCTTTGGTGAAGGTTGAACTTCCTTGGTTATGATGTCCATTCTGAACATCAATACAAATTCGTTCATGTTTTTATTTTTAGAAAGACTTTTTCATTTTGATGTTTACTTTCTTTAAATTTTCATTAACTCTAAACTTCACAATTTTAGAAATCAAGTCCAAAGGCATTACCTTGTCAAGCGGAAACTGAACAGAACCTTTTCCTTGCTTGTAATTTGAAAGTTCTTTTGCAAATTCTGAATGTCCTGTCGGTGTAGCATAAGAGCCAACATGGTTTTTGAATGCAGCAAAATATACCAACGGACTACCGTGTAATTTATATGCAGGCATACAGTAGCTTATAGATTCTACTGCATCTGGTGCTATTGGTTTTATTGTCGTCCGAATTTGTTCCAAATGCCCTTGAACATCTTTCGGATAACTTCTTGTGTATTCGTCTATGTTTTTGAAAATACTATTCATATGTCAAGTCTTTTGCCTTTCAATTTATGATATGTTGTCGTCTTTTACAATGACCTTTAGCGTTGGGCATATGAGTAGTGGCGGTTTTCGAAGAAAGTAGTTGTCAACTGAGGTAGAAAATAAAATAGAAATACTGCCCTTGGCAACCCACATACCCCGCTATTACTTATATGTTGTTTTGTGCGAAGTAGTTACTCTCCTATATTTAACACTAAATCCTTAAATTTAATTGTTGCTAATTCACTTTGTTGTCCCTTTCGGCAAAAATCCATTTCTGCTAATTGCCTGTTAGGATTTTCAATAATCATTTGTCCATTGATAAGTTTTTTCTTAAGCAGAATTAGTGCGTCCTTGAACCGATTGTCTTTTTGAGCTTTCTTGAAAAAAGATAAGGTATAACAGTAGTAAAATAGATTGTATCTAAAAAATGGAAATTCTGTTTTCATAAACAGTGAGCCGATTCCATAATGGCAAGGTCCAGTCGGTTTTTTTATTTCCCAATGCCATAAAAGAAAATCAACAGCTTTATCCAATCGCTTATCTGTATTTATTAAACTTGTAAATCTAAAAGCGTCTAATGCTTCCAATGTTGGTCCGGGATTTGAATACTTTGTTTCAGGTCCTTTTCCAAAACTGAATTTATTGCACATCCAACCTCCATCCTCTTGTTGTGTTTCCAATAAATGCTCAAATGTTTTTTTAATTCTGTTATCATCTGAATATCCCAAATAACAAAGAACTCTGGCTGCTCCAATTGTATGACAGGGATAGATTGCTCCGGAAGGGGAAACCTTGAATCGCCCATCTGATTTCCAAGTACTAAAAATAAGGTCAGCAATATCTTGAATAAGAATATCTTTTTTAGTGAATCCTAATTCAGAAAGCATTAGTGCAACATCTCTTGTATCAAAGGGGCTTCCTTTAGAAATTTTCTTGTCTTTTGTCGCCCATAGTTCGCCCCCATTATGATTAATTTTAGCCATAATCATAGCAATATCATCTTTATATTTCTCTTTTAGATTCATTTCATCTATTTGGCTGTAAGCGCATGTTACTTACCTGCTATAAAAAATAATCGTTTAAAAGGGAATAATACCTTACCATCCTCTTGTAAAGGATAATCTATAATGATCTCCTTTAAAACCGTTTCTTCAAAATCTTTCTTATCAATATCAGTTTCTAATCTATCCAGATATGGTTTAAGACCTGCGCCCCTTATCATTTCTAGAATTGATAATTGGGAATCGAGTATGTGAAAATAATCCGTTTCCCAGATTTCGATCGAATGATATAGTTCTGATAAACTGTTGTAATAAAAAGAATAATCATGTATTGTAAATAGATCAGAAACTCCTTTCGTAACTGAAAACCAACGACTATTAGCTGCAATTCTTAATATAGCTTTTCCTATTGGCATATCCCAAAATAATGGTAATTGAATTGCAATCACTCCTTTATTTGTAAGGAGGTTATGAAATATTTTTAGTAATTGATAATGATTGGGTATCCATTGAATTGTTGCATTTGAAAAAACAATATCATAATTCCCTTTAATTTCATCCGTGCCCACATTAAGTATTTGCCAACCTTGGTTCGGATAATCCTTTCTTGCTCTCTCAATCATGGATTGTGAATTATCAATACCTATTATTTCAGAATCCGGCCATCTTTGAACAAGAATCTGAGTGCTATTACCTGGACCACAGCCAATATCTATAATTCTTGAGGGATTGTCAAAGCTTATGTGTGATACTAAATCAATTGAAGGCTGTATTCTCTCCCTGTCAAATTTTAAATACAATTCAGGATTCCAATCTTTTTTATTCATCGTAATAATCCATTTCTAATATTTAAAATTCAATAACTTCATTTGTTAAGAATTGTCGTCTGTAATTACGTCTAACGGTTGCATGCAGGCCGATGTTTTTGCACACCTTAAATCCTGGCGTAAAGCCTTATCAATCCTTGCAAAAGTACAGCTTGCACGTTATTGGGCAAAGTACATTTATTTTCTATTTTTTTGAATATCTAAAAGCAAATTTAATAACACCTTTAGGACATGAATCAACACATGTTGAACATAATGTGCATTCCGAATGACCAATTTCACCATTTTTTATCAACTCGTCTATCGGAAGTGACATAGGACATGCACGAGAACATAAACCACAAGAATTACATAAATCAGGTTTCGTTATAAGACGCAAAGAAGGAATCCTTAATGAATCCCTAATCATTCCACCAATAATCATAAAAGGTGAAACCCAACATAGATAGTGACAAAGTCCACGTTTGCCAGTTAGTACGGCCATTAAAAAAACTATAGCAACTGTACCAAAATACATTACCCATTCACCCAGTCCGACCATCGAAACACCTAATGCTCTTTTATAAAAAAAGTCGACCTTTTTAATTCCACCAAAATAAATAACTAAGAAAATAAAAAATGTTATCCATGGAATAAACTGTATCCACTTAATCCAATTAAATTTATTATTAGCTGGTTTCTTATTTATATCAAAACAGAAATCTTGAAGTGCTCCAGCGGGACAAACCCAACCACAAAATATTCTCCCAACAAAAAATGATAAAATAAACAAGAATCCGAAAAACATTATATCACCTGCCATAATCCTTTCTGAAGCTCCAAACATAAGGAGATCAGGTGACATAATAAAAAAAGTTATTGGATATAAAATAAAAGAAATCAAGAGCAGAAATTTTCTAATATTTTGTCTTTTTTTCATCTGGGTAATCTATTTAGTTTGTGTTTTTTTGTATTTCGCCCAACGTTCACGTACAAGTTTTGTTGGGGATTTCGAAGTACTTACCTGTCAACCTGCACAAAAGTTTATGCGGGGCAGAATGCTTGAAATCCCACTGAACCCCTTATTACTGCTACACTGTATTATGCCCAGTTTATTTTATGTTATTTACTATATTTTTTCAGGTGATTCAAGCGTTAACTCATTCCTTACATTCCCTGTATTTAATATTGTTGCAGGTTCAAATAAAAGTAGATGAACTTCCTTATCAGCTTTTGGTCGATGCTTAACACCTTTGGGGATTATTACAAATTCACCTTCATTAAGTTCTATCAATTTATCTTCATATTCCATTTTCAATAATCCTTTTATGACAAGGAAGAATTCATCTTCATTATCATGTGTATGCAATACAAATTCACCTTTTATTTTTACTATTCTGATTTGCTGATTATTTAGTTCTCCAATAATCCTTGGTTTCCAGTAATCATTAATCAGATTAAGCTTTTCTTTAATATTTACCTTATTCATGGTTTACTTAATTTATATGATTTGAAATCTATTTTTTAAGTTTATATCTATCTTTATCAGCAAAAAAATCCAAAAGTTTCGTTCTACTCTTGAACACAGCTGAATGAACTACTTTGTCTGGGACATAATAGCAATCCCCCTTTTTATAAGTATTAGTAATACCTCCTATCGTAAGTTCTATTTCTCCTTCTATTACTATCCCCCATTGTGCACCATGCGAGTGTTCACTGACCTCACCAATAGGTTCAATGTCAAAAAATACTATTTGATTGTCTTTCCCTTGCGAAATCCAACCTCTTAAACCTTTAAAATTAATATCCGCTTCAGGTAATTTCTTTATCATCTCAGAATAAAGAATATTTACATTATCATTTGCCATCATAGCTTAGTTTTTTAGTTATTATATTGAAATCAATCAACAAACTCCGCTCACTGAATCGAAGCTTCTTAAATTGGGCACAACATCTCAATAAACGCAACCAGTTGTGTTTATTTCAGCCTTAGACACAACTTGTTCAAGATGCAAACATCCTGATAAACAGATTATTAAAGGTTTTTCGTGTTTTTCATACAACTGTTGCTATTAAAATTTATTTAATCTTATTAGTATAAGAACGAAGTTAATAAAATATAGTCAGTTATAAGTTTTCTTATTTAAAAATGTCAAGTTTATCTAATGGACTTATTATCTGATCAAACCCTTTGGTGGTAACGTGTGTGTAAATCTCAGTGGTTTTACTGCTTGAGTGTCCCAACTGCCCGACAATAAAGTAAGTAAGTGATGCTGAGCGAGTTACGGCCGAGGAGATGATTTCACTTCCAGATTACAGTCTCCTGAGGCCATAATGAGCGAAGCATGGCGCAATTTTTGCCGTGTTAGGTGTTCGCAGTTCTTTTAATTAATCTTAACTGATAATTATCTTCGGGGTAGCATCTATTTTATAAAGCAGACCATTCCAATATTCATTAGTAGCCCTCTTCTGTTAAAATCGTTTTTAGTATCATTTTCATTGAATTTGCTACCTAAGTACCTGATGGAAGGTTCTATACTGAAGAAATCATTTACCTTAATGGAATATCCTAAACCAGCCGAAAAGCCAATTATTTTATGGTAATAATAGGCATCAGAAGGATCTATAAATCCAGTTGATCCGGCTATAGGTCTACCATTGAAAGTAAGCCTTGAAATTCCGTAATCAAATTCAGCATGAAGAAACAGACCAAATGGAGTATAAAACCTTAAAAATGGAGCAATTGATAAATCATTCTCCAGAGTATTGTAATATAAATAGTTATCGTATTTAATTTTATCATAGAGGTACTCAACACCAATTCCAACGACAAGATTTTTTGTGATAAAATATCCAAACGCCGGATCTATCTGAAGAAGATTCTCCTGGCTCTGTATGAAATTTGAAGTCTTTATACTTGAATTATCGTCAGTGTACCGATATCCGAGTCCACCTCCGATTAGAAAATTATGTTCTTTCTGTGAAAATGACAGATTACAAATTAATAAAAATGGAAGTAATAACTTGATTTTCATATGCATATGTTTCTATTTTTCGATCCAGGTTAAGATTTTCTTAATTATTTGTCATCGTGTAGGAGTTCGACTGTGACACCTAACGTCTCAATAAATGCAACCAGTTGCGTTTATTTCAGCCTTAGACACAACTCGTTCAAGATGCAAACATCCTGATATACAGATCATTAAAGGTTTTTCGTGTTTTTCATACAATTGTTGCTATTAAAATTTATTTAATCTTTTTAGTATAAGAACGAAGTTAATAAAATATAGTCAGTTATAAGTTTTCTTATTTGAAAATGTCAAGTTTATCTAATGGACTTATTATCTGATCAAACACCTTCTGGAAATAGGTGTTTCAAGTGTTCAAATACCGGTTTGCTACAAGATATTTGCCAAACACAGCAATCTTCATCTTCTTAATATTATGAAAAGTTATAATAACCTCTGATATTATTATACCAATGCCCCCTCAGTTACAAAAGCTTATCTTCATTAATACACTGAAATAAACATTGATACAATGCTTTAGCCTGACTTTCACCTTTCATAATTCATACTCAAGTTAAACAAAATATTTGAATTGGACTATTATATGTTAATATGAACTTTCATTAACTAAAATTCAATATTTAAAAAAAATCATTAATTTTTTTTTGCAAAACTCTATAACCACGTTTAATCTCTAGAAAATCGTTTCAGAGCTGAAAATCAAAACTACCCGGGATACTTTTATCCCCGCCGAATCAGGATTTGGCTTCGCCGAGCTCCACTTCGTTCCGGTTCGTCGCCGTGCTTCTCAACTTTTAACTTTTGTCTTTTGTCTTTTGTCTTAAAACGCGGGGGTACCTTCGGTGATCCCTTAGTTTCAGAACTGAAAATAGAAAACAAACACCATGCTTAGCATGGTGTTTTGTTTTTATGTATTCCTTTTGCAAGCAAGCTTTCAACGGTCTCCATAAAAACAAAACCCCTTTCGGGGTTGTTGTTTTCTGCTTGTTTGTGGAGCTGCGGGGAGTCGAACCCCGGTCCAAACATGGAAATCATATGCTTTCTACATGCTTATCTCTGCTTGATTGTCGGGAACAGTCAGCTGCAGAACAACCTAACCGATCCTTAGTTCCTGCTTGTTTCGCCTTCCGGTCGGAACAACCTTCAGACTAGCCCCGGATTGCGTGCGTCTCCGTATCGGGTTGGATCAGGGCTTGACCGCCCGGGAAACGTCTCGTCCCGACACATGTGCCGGGAGATTCTGCCTTTCGGCTGAAGTGCTTAAGCTACTGTTATTCGCTTATGCTGCGAGAGCGTAATTGTTTTCGCCTTTTATTGTTTTGTGGCACCTGTTCAAGTGACGTGTCACCACACACTGCATGCTTACATAACACCTCTCATGCTGTCAAAACCAAGTCAGCCCCGGTGATATGAACTGCAAAGATACAAAATATGTCCTATAAATTATTCGCAAAAATCAGACCGGAGTTTGTATCTTCACATCTCCGTTAGTAATGTTATTGCATCTATGGGAAAAACATTAAGAGTTGGAATACTCCGGGAAACAAAGAATCCTCCCGACAGAAGAGTGCCTCTTACACCACCTCAGATAGTAGCACTTGAGGAACTATACCCCAATGTCGAATTCTTTGTTCAACCTAGTGATTATCGATGCTATTCAAATGAAGAGTATGAATATCTTGATATCCCGCTTAAAGAAGATCTTCGCGAATGCGATATCCTGATGGGTGTGAAAGAGATCGATAAGCGAACTTTCATCCCAGGGAAGATATATCTATTCTTTGCACATGTTGTTAAAAAACAACCTCATAACCACGAGATGTTCAAAGAAATGGCAGACAGGAAAATCAGTCTGATCGATTTTGAATATCTTACAACCGATAAAGGACAAAGAGTCGTGGCATTCGGCCGTCATGCCGGTATCGTCGGAGCATATAACGGATTAAGAGCAAGGGGAATTAAAACGAACAAGTTCAAACTTAAACCAGCTTACCAGTGTCATGATCTTGATGAGATGTGGGCAGGCCTTAGGCTTATTGAACTTAAACCGGGATTAAAAATTCTTGTTACGGGAGATGGTCGTGTAACTCACGGAGCTATGGAAACACTCGATATCGCCAATGTTGTGCAGGTTGCACCAGATGATTACCTTAGCAGGGATTTTGATGTGCCTGTTTTTTGCCAGCTTCGACCTGAACATTATACCAGGCATAAGAATGGCCTGAAGTTCAATTTTATCCATTTTACTAAATTTCCAATGGAATATGAATCGACATTCCTGCCTTACACTAAGGTAACCGACATATTAATCACAGGACATTACTGGGATCCAAGGTCTCCAGTCTTTTTTACCAAAGAGAATATGAAAAGGTCGGATTTCCGGATTTCAGTTATAGCCGATATTAGCTGTGATATGAATGGTCCTATACCCTCAACCCTTAGGTCGACAACAATATCCGATCCCTTTTATGCCTATAATCCATTCCTGGAAATTGAAGAGCCAGCATTCTCAAAAAAAACTAATATCACTGTAATGTCAATTGATAATCTGCCAGGTGAGCTTCCCCGTGATGCCTCATTGGATTTTGGTAAGCAGCTAATGAGTAATGTGTTACATGATCTGTTATCAGAAACTGCAAGCCCCATGATCGAAAGAGCAACAATCCTGAGAGATGGAAAACTGACACCTGGATACAAATACCTTAATGATTATCTTAATGGATAAAGATTTAAGATTGAAATTCTAAAAGAACTAATGAAGATAATTTCAATTGGTCCTGCATATCCTTACCGGGGCGGACTGGCGTCATTTAATGACCGCCTTTCACAACAGTTCTCTTCTGAAGGGCATGATGTTGAAATATATACCTTCAGTCTTCAGTATCCCAGGTTGCTTTTCCCAGGAAAAACACAATACACAGATGGCCCTGCACCAGAGGGTGTTAAAATCAAACGTAATCTTAATTCTATTAATCCGCTCAACTGGATTTCTGCAGGTTTTAAAATTAAGCAGGCAAAGCCCGCCATTCTTCTGATAAGGTACTGGCTGCCTTTTATGGGCCCATGCTTTGGAACAATTGCGAGAATAGCAAAATCGAACCGACATACTAAAGTGATCTGTATTTTTGACAATGTGATCCCTCACGAAAAGCGTCCCGGTGATAAGATGCTTACAAAATATTTTACAAACAGTATTGACGGAGCAATAGTAATGTCACAGACTGTTCTGGATGATCTCAAAACCTTCAGGGAAAACATCCCCATGAGGCTTTCTCCGCATCCGTTATTCGATAATTATGGTGCCCTTGTAGAACGAGATGAGGCAATAGCAACACTTAAACTTAGTAGAGATTATTCATATCTATTATTCTTCGGATTTATCAGGGCATATAAGGGTCTTGATCTTCTGATCAAAGCTTTCTCGGATAAACGATTGAGGAAAATGAAGCTGAAGCTTATAATTGCCGGTGAATTTTATGAAGATGACCTTCCGTACAAGGATCTTATTAAAAAATATAACCTTATAAATGACATTATCTTTTTTAATCATTTTATAAAAGATAATGAGGTTCCTCTTTTCTTCAGTGTAGCAGATCTTGTTGTTCAACCCTATAAAACTGCAACCCAGAGTGGTGTAACACAGATCGCATTTTATTATGAAAAACCTATGCTGGTAACTGACGTTGGCGGCCTAAGGGAGATAGTTCCGGATGGAAAGTGTGGTTATGTTGTGAAACCTGAACCTGAGTTTATAGCAGAAGCAATAATCGATTACTTCGATAATGACAGGAAACAATTTTATATCGCGGGAGTCAGAAGGGAAAAAGAAAAATTTTCATGGGACAAAATGACCGAGGCAATCGTTGAGGTGTATAAAAAGTGTAATTCAATTGCCGTTGGCTTTAGCCAACGGATTTAGGGAGAATTAAAGGTCGGGCTTTAGCCCAATTGATTATTATCATTGTGAATATTTTGGACTAAAGTCCTTTGAAAAAATGAGTTTTTAAACCGTCGGTTAAAACCGACGGTAATTGAAGTTTGAAATATTTCATATATTCACCTTATCCTTAATCAGATAATTATTACGTTCTGATGAATTCCTGTTTACCAGTTCTCCCAGGAAACCTGTAAGGAAGAGGAATGATCCGATTATCATTACTGTAAGGGCGATGAAAAAGAAGGGACTGTTAGTAACCAGCGGAGCTCTGAGATGATGGGAGACAAAAACCAGTTTTCTTATACCAAGATAACCAGCCATAGAAAAGCCAATGAGAAACATAAGAGTCCCAAGGGAACCAAAAAGATGCATTGGGCTTTTGCCGAAACGAGTAATGAACCCAATTGTTAAAAGATCGAGATATCCTTTTATAAATCTGTCAAGACCATATTTTGTAACTCCGTATTTTCTTGCACGGTGTTCAACAATTTTTTCCCCGATCTTCCTGAAACCGGCTTTTTTTGCCAGCATAGGTATATACCTGTGCATCTCTCCAAAAATTTCTATGTTCTTAACAACTTCGAGTCGATATGCTTTGAGTCCGCAGTTAAAGTCATGAAGTTTTATTCCGGAAGACCATCTTGCGGTACCATTATAAAACTTGCTTGTGAAACGCTTTATAAAAGGGTCATATCTTTTCTTTTTCCATCCTGACACAAGGTCATATCCATCATCCCTGATCATCTTCACTAGTTCAGGTATCTCATCAGGACTATCCTGCAGGTCCGAATCCATAGTAATAACAACATCTCCGGTTGCTTCGCTGAAACCTGTATGAAGGGCAGCAGCTTTTCCATAGTGCCTCCGGAACCGATAGCCCTTAACGAACTTATCCTTTCCGGCCATTGACATAATCTGTTCCCATGATGAATCAGAGCTTCCATCATCAATAAAGATAATTTCATAAGATAGTCCGTCGTTTGTACAAACCGTCTCAATCCATTCAGTTAATTCCTGAATCGATTCCTCTTCATTGTAAACAGGGATAACAAGAGACAGATCCATCAGAAAAAATACAGTTTAGTTTGCAGGAGCGTCAATCAGAGGATTTCCCTCTTTTTTAATAAAAATACTTATAATCAGTGATAAAACTGTTCCCCATATCATACCAATGAACAGGCCGGATATTGTCATTATTCCGGGTTTCATAATTCTTTCTGTGAATTTCATGCCGGTTTCTATTTGTGCCTCTGTTAAATTACCTTTTGCCCTCATTACATCTTCAGCCTGTCCCAGTTGTTTGGCAACAAGGCCCGGATCTATTACTTTATAAAGTATGTAAGTAAAAACTGCCATTATTATAACATAATATAGACTAATGATCACACCTGCTCCGACAGACTCTCCATAAGTTATCTGACCATGCATGAAATTGTCACGGTATGATTTAAGAAGAAAATACAGAATGGCGATTTGAATTATAACGAAAACATACCCTTGTGTTTTGTTCAGGGAAAGGTCGAGAAAATACATGATAAGAGAGTAGACTATACCGACAAGGGCCAAAATAAGACCATTGGTAAGATTTGATTTCCAGGGATTGACTTTTTGTTCCATAATGTTAGTTATTTGATTCTTAAGTTAAGTTGATTGACTAACAACAAATATAATGTAAAAATAGAAATGAGTACTGCTGTTGAATGGGAATAATTATTTTGAAGGCTTATATAAAAATCGTATTTTTGTGCGGGGTAAGTCTTATACGACCAGCTCCTGCTGAACTCCCCCAGGATCGGAAGGTAGCAAGGGCAGGCAGTTGTAGCGGTGCGATATAAGGAGCTTACCCTTTTTTTTAGTACTTTAAGTTGGGAGTGTCTAAAGTACTTAGAGTTAATCAATCATTACTAACTCTAGGCACTCTGGGCACTTCGCACTCCAGGCACTTTTATTTATATTTGTCGGAATTCTGAAAAATTATGCTTATCCGTATATATAACGAGAACCCAAACCCTAAACATATAAGGCAAATTGTTGACCTGCTTGAAGATGGAGGCATAATTATTTATCCTACCGATACAGTTTATGCAATGGGTTGCGATATTCTGGCAACAAAATCAATCGAGAAGATAGCTCGTTTTAAGGGGTTAAACCCGAAAAATCCGGAACTTTCGCTTATATTTCATGATATGAGCCAGCTCTCAGAATACACCATAATCAGGGATAATACAATATTTAAACTGCTGAAAAGAAATCTCCCCGGACCTTTTACTTTCATTGTACAGGCGAATAATCAGATTCCAAAATTGTTTAAGAATAAAAAAAAGACCCTCGGTATCAGAATACCTGATAATAATATAGTACTTGAGTTGGTCAGGGAACTGGGACGACCAATTATTACAACATCAATACACGATCCGGATGAAGTTATTGAGTATACTACGGACCCTGAACTTATTTATGAGAAGTATCGCGATTTTACAGACACTGTTATCGATGGTGGATTTGGCAGAAACGAAGCATCAACCATTGTTGACTGTACTGGCGGAGAAATAGAAATTTTAAGACAGGGACCTGGAGTCCTTGAGCTTTAAAATCATAGCCTTTTAATAAACGCCCCGGATTTTCTAACAAAATGGACAGTGTCTGTACCGGAAAGAACAATCTGTTCAGGGATATGAAAACCTGAAGCTGCTTCAGATGAAATAATAAACGTTTTAGGAGGTTGCCGGAAAGTTAAATTCTTTTCAATTTCAGGTCTCGATCCTGTGAGAACCACAATATCAGGTACGAAATTTTGAATTATATTATTACTCAGTTGATTGCAGATTAATATCTTTTTCCCGCTTGTACGAATGCAATAGAAATTCTTAACAAGATCAGTAGTTTTCAGCCTGAGACCAAGTGTAGCACAATGTCTTTTTACTTCGGGTCCCACAAAAACAGTATCTGAATACAGGTTAAGTATTTTTCCTGTTTTGATACCGATAGTTGACGAGCCGGGTGTATTATAAATTATTAATTCATTTGCAGTTCTGGTCGATGTGTCTCTGACCGCACCTGCAAAAATAAAAAGGCACAAGAATAAAACCGGGTAAAAAACCGGAAAAGATTTTTTCTTTAACAGAAAATGGCAGAAAAGGAAAATTGTCCCGCTAAGAAGTAAGCATTCAACTGTTGTCATCCCTATATTATCAATAGTTGCAAAGGGCAGGGAAGCGGCTTGTGCTGTTAACGATTCGGTGAGTCCCGTGATGTGATTTAGAAGAAAAACAAGGAATTTGGAGAGAAAATGGACCGGGAAAAACATTGGAACAAGACATCCTAATACAATCAGCAAGTTCGAAATTGGAACTATAATTATATTTGTAAGGATGAAGTAGGTTGGGAATCTGTTAAAAAGCAATATTGTGAGTGGAAGCGTGCCTGCCTGTGCCACAATGGTTACAACTGCTGATTGCCATATCTTGTCTGCGACCCAGTTTTTTATATGTAGTTTTAAGTAAAGGTCCTGGTAAAAGCAGATGATATAGATAACAGCTGAGTATGAAAGAAGGAAACCGGCATCAAATATTACAGATGGTCTGAGCAGAGTAAGAACAAATGCTGATGCCAGTACTGAGTTTACTCCGTTTACCCGTCTTTTCATCAGGTTACCCGCCTGCAGAAAGGAAAACATCAGTGTGGCCCGGAGGACCGAAGGTGTGAGCCCTGTTATAAATGCAAACGCCCATAGAATGAAAATGGATATTATTATCCTGAGAATGTTTAATCTTCCTTTCAAAAAGAAAAGGAGATTGAAAATAAATAAGCTGAGGATTGCTACATGAAGCCCCGAAACTGCCATAATATGCATAACTCCGGCCTTAATGAAATTTTGTTTCTGGTCAGGGTCGAGCATATTTTTCTGACCAAGTGTAATTGCAGCCGCCAGTGCAAGTCTTTTCCCTGTGAGGCCCCGATCAATGTACATCTTAATTATTTTCTCCCTGATAATCAATGCTCTGTGAATCAGTTTTCTATGATGGGGTATAATATGGTTGATAATATCACGACTACTCGTAAATGCATAGTATCTGATTCCCAGGTTTTCCATAAAAAATTTATAATTAAATTCATATGGGTTGCCTCTGTTTTGAATTTCAATCGGAGTACATTTAATTACCAGTATATCACCAGGCAGAAGAGAGGTTCCTGATGAATCTTTTTTATTGTATAATAGAATAGAGCCATTAACAGCTTCAGAACTATCCCCTTTGATTTTCCTGTTAAGTTTAACTATCAACCTGAAACTGTTTTCTCTTTCTTCCGGATAGTCGGAAAGAGTGCCGGTGAATACTGTCTTTTCAGGTTTTAGGGTTGATATGCCGGTCTTTTCATTTGTGTAGAGCAACAAACCGCAGGTGAAAAGCGAAATCGTCAGAGTATAACCAAAGAGAAGGTTAGTTTGATATTTATTGAAAAACAGGCTTAATGAAAATCCTGAAATAATGATAACAGCAGCTATTACCAGGAAAGTAATATCCGGTTTGATATAAAGGCCCGAAATAATTCCACCACATAACGGCAGGCCAATACGAAGAAATGGAATTTCTTTATGTAGCACAGTCTGCAGCTAATGAGACTGTATAAAGTTAAGAAAAAGTTTGGAGTGAGCCAGAGTTTGGAGTACTTAAAGTTGAAAAGTTGGAGGGTTGAAAGGGTTTAAAAGTTGAAAGGGTTTAACAGCTTGAAGATTAAAAAGATCCCCTCCCAGGAGGGACACTACTCTTTATACACATCTTTTGATTTGAGTTAGTGGTATTAATGTGAACGACGCTGGAAGCGTCAAATCCTAATAGCCACAGTCACGTCTGTGGTAGTGATTTTGAAAATTAGTCCAACCCCAGCGGTGTTGAATTCATGATTTTTTGAAAAAATAATTCCTGACAATTACCTAATTTGAATAGAATTAATAAATTTAAAGTCGCTGCTAAAAAAATAAATATGTCAACCTATACTCAGATTCTATTTCAGATAGTTTTTGGAACCTATGACTACACTCCTTTTCTTACTACCGAGAATGAGAATATACTATTCCCCTATATAGTCGGTATTTTGAAAAACAAGTCTTGTCACTCATACATTGTCGGTGGAGCAAGTAATCATGTGCATATCATTACACATATTCATCCGACTGAGGCTCCCGCATTTTTAGTTAAAGACATTAAACTTGCCAGTCATAAAATGATTTTAAAAAACGGCAAATCCTTCTCTCATTTTACCAGGTGGCAGGTTGGTTATAGTATTTTCACATACCATATTTCTGCAAAGAATAATCTTATAAGATATGTTGAAAACCAGAGAGAGCACCATAAGATTTTTTCTTTTAAGGAAGAACTAGTGGAGTTGTTGAAGGATAATTCTGTGGATTATAATGAAAATTATCTTTTAACTTAAACATATTCAACCCACTCCGGGGTTGACGAATCAACATATACCTCGACCACGGACGCGACCGTGGCTATTGGAATTAAACGCCTCCGGCATTAAACTGGAAGCAAATTATAATTTCATTAAATTATTAGTTTATTCAATGAAACTAATAAAAGATGTGTTTAAAGAGTAGTCCTTGGGGGGACGGGGTAGGTTATATCAGGCTATAATTTTAAGAAGAGTAATGGAAAAATGGGACGATACTTATCACTGACCCGTTTGCGACTGTGACGAGTTACGAACAGGAACTGGGGCGGATAGAATCTCCAATGATGTACCATGTCAAGCTGATTTCATACCAACTATATGAAATGTTCATAATTTCATTCTGATTTTCAAACATCTCTGGGCAATACAATTAAGATTTAGTATCTTAGTATGTCTAGATCATAATGTCATGAAAAAACATCAAATAAGGAAAAGTAGGAGTATAAAAAATTAAGTATTGATGAAATCAGAGAGAAGATTACTAAAGCTCTTGAACTTAAGTTTAATAATACAACTTTGCTAGATGTCTTTGTAGATAAAATATACTCCTGATAAATTTACTTATACTTTGACTACAAATGGACATATATCTTTCCATGAAGTAGAATTCTTTATAATTATGAATGAAGTTGAGATTAGATGGGAAAAGTCTAAAAGAATCAGACCACCAAAACGATAAATTCATATTAGTATGATAGCAATTATTCTAGCTTTCACAACTTTTACTGGTGTATTCATATTCTTTAAAATTGGTCAGGTTAATGATCTATTGATAGGTGATGGTAACGCCATTTTAGAAAGACAACGTCAAGGAATGATTAAATTGAAGAAGGTGAAAGAGGATAACGCTAAATTGCCGGATCCTGAAAAAGATGAACATATTTTAGCTAGAAAAGTCCTTGAACCTGTTGTTGCCCAACAATTTCAGGACCGTCTAAGAGATGCAGTCTGGAGAAAAGATATCTATGGAATTGAAGAAATTCTTAGATTAATTGTAAAGAGAGAAAAAGAACTCAGAACCCATCCCATACCAACTGGTTATACTAAACAAGCCTTACCATTTTTTTTAGAAACACAACAAATATTAAAACGTTTAAAGTTCTTACTGATTCTTATTGTTATATTATCATTAGTAAGTTGCTTATTGAATTTACTTTGCTCTACTAATTCTTATTATTTCAACAATTTAAGTTCAGCCGGACAAATTATCATTTATTCTATTAATGTTGTCACCACATCCTTGTTTTTTGCTGTTGTTGTTAGTTCAGTTAGATATTCAATTTATAAAAAAACACCAAGGGAACAGCAAAAATATGATATATGCAAAAAAATGGCAGGGGAAATAGTTGAATAAAAGAAGCGGCATTTTCTTAATTAAAACATATTAACAATGGCTACAAACAAGCATGGCCTATCACGAATAATACCTTCAGAGGTGAAAAGACAAATAAGACAAAATTGTGGCTTCGGATGTGTAATATGTGGTTTAGGAATCTATGATTATGAACATGTTGATCCTGAATTTCCTGAAGCTGAAATGCATGATCCTAATAAAATGACACTACTCTGTATGCAATGTCATGGAAAGGTATCAAGAAAAATGTGGTCTAAAGATAAAGTGAAACTTGCAATGCAAGACCCTTATTGTAAGAAATCTGGATATAGTAATGAGTATTTCGATTTTGGAACTAATTTTCCAACAATCCAGTTTGCAGGTAGTCTAATACAGAACTGCTCAATTCCAATTTTAGTTTATGGTGAATCCTTATTTGAAATTAAGCCTCCAGAAGAAAATGGGGCTCCTTTTAGACTATCTGGCAATTTTTATAATAGACAAGGTAATGATTCTTTAAAAATAATTGATAATGAATGGTTTGCTTCAACAGATAACTGGGATGTCGAAATTATTGGTCCTGTAATAACAATACGAGAGTCTTCTGGAAATGTCCATTTACAATTAACTTCTGTTCCTCCATATGGTATAATTGTTAGCAAATTGAATATGAAAATTAAGAATATTACATTTGAAGGTGATAAGGATTCTTTAAACATTAATTATCCTGATGGAAGAAAAAGAGAATTGAGTGGTTGTTTTATGAGTGGTTTCCCAGTGGCACTTTCAATTGGACCATCTGATGGATATATAGTAGCGATGTCGTTATAGATGGAGTTGAAAAAGAAAGCGGCATTTCCTGGTTGAAAGTCTCACTGCTTTTTCGTGAAAGTCTAGTGAAAGAAGGAAATGCAACTGATATCAAATCTCGAAAGATTATTTGAATAAAGTAAATAAAATTAATTTTGGTGTGGATATAGAATGGTTTTGACTACATATTGAAGTTATTTGAAATATATTCAGTTGTATTCTATTTAAATAAACCATAAATCATGAAAAAGATAGGAACAGGATTATTTATTTTGATTCTAATACTATTGGTAGGTTGTGATAGAGACGTAGAACAAGCAAAAAGGTATTCAGAAATGAAATCAGAATGTGATAATTTTATTGCTCAAGCCAATTTAATAATTAAGGATCAAAGAGCTAAGGCTGATAGTTTACGTAAAATAAGAGATGATGATTTAGCGGTTAAAATACCGGAATATAAATTATCGAGGATAGAAAGGGAAATAACAAATGCAGCTAAGATTGAGTCTAATATTGATATGGTAAGAAAACATCTTGAAGCAATTAAGACATTTGCGAAAGTTGGTGAGAAAGTTAATAAAAGAATTATATACTTTAAGAGGAAGTATATAAATTACTCATGTACAATTCAAGTGCATGATGAGAATATAATGATTCAAGAAATAACGGATGGACTATCAGCAAAACAATATATTTCTAAGTACCTGCCTAAAGAGTCGAAATAGATTGCCTGCCTAGTCTACACATAACTGCCGTCTGAATAGTAGAAGGGAATACCGCTGATACTAAATTTCAGAAATATTCTCATACGATGCAAATAAAAAACCCGACAGTTTCCCGTCAGATGAATACATTATTTATTATTAAAAGCTCTAATTTTGATTGGACTGAATTATAGGGAAGCCGACATTATATAATATAATAATAATGGATACTAATAAAGATATAATCATAGAAGTATTTTCTGGAACTTTATGGGAGTCTGAAATGGTTAAAAGTTTATTGCAGGATGCCGAAATAGAGTCATTTCTTCAGAATTCAAACTTAAATACTTATATATATGAACCTATACAGGCTTCAGGAGTAAAGGTTATGATTTTAAGCAGTGATTACGAAAAGGCAAGAGAAATAGTAGATAACTATTTCAGGAATATGAATAACGACTCAAGTACTGAAGAGCTATAGAAAAAAACGGCATTTCCTGATTTGTAAGATTTGAGAAATACCTGATCGCCAATGAAGCTTAGCAATTTGAAGGAAATGCCGTCAACCTATTTCTACTGTATTCAAAATTCTGAAATATTATGACAGAATGCAAAAAGACTTATAAACAAGAGAAATAGAAATATTAACACTTTTGATAATAAAAGAAACGACATCCCCTGAATTGAAATCATGAAGAGTAGGAGATGTCGCACCAGTTAATTCTAAAAGAAGTATATGACTAAACAAATTAATTCATAATTAGTTCATTAGACCAGTATTTCTATTAAAAAAGCAGCATCTCCTGATTGATGTCTCGCTGCATGATTCGTGAAAGTCAAATGGAGTAAGGAAATGCCGCTGATACCAGATTTCAGAAGAATATCTGGAATGCACAAATAAAAACCCCGGCTTTTTTAAGGTCGGGGTTAAAACTTTAAGAGGTAAGGTTTTCTCACTCGATAAAGTTAGTGAATCAAATTTATGAAGTCCCAGGTTAAAAAGCAAATTTATTTTAAAGCAAAACTCAGCCTGTTTACTTCCGGGACTTGCCCTCGCTGCACGTAAAGAGAATCTTCATGCGCTAGATATTATAACCGTCTATATAAAATGTTTGGTCCTTTATTTTTATAGCATAATCCACGCAAAACGAACTGCCCATTTTTTGAATACTTTTTTGCAACATTATCAGTCAATTGACAATAAAATCCACGTATATCTCTAAGATAAATCATAAGGTCTTCGTTGTTTTCAGGCGTTATAAAGACTTTATATGTAATTCCGTCTTCCTCAAATGTTGAAGATTGTTTTGCTTTAAAATGAATTGCTTCTTTATATGTCATAAAACAAAAGTTTCAATCAAAGTTGCGAATTGCTTATTATTCAGGTCAGTATTTGAATAAGAACCCCGGATTTGACTCCGGGGCCGAACACTATTGTGAGAGTCCCCATCTCCCAAAATGAAATTCGAACAAAAATGAAAGTTATAAAATTGTTGAATACAAATCAAATCCTTTTTTCAACCAAAAACAACTAAAAAATTTTGCTTAAAGATCGAAAGTATGATTAGTCTTGATAAACGTAATAGGGATATTAAAAGTCGATGAAATATATTCCCCCCTCTCTATAATATCCTCATCGTCTTCTTCATAATACCATTGAATAATGAGCTTTTCCGATTGTAGGATCACTCGTGAAAGTTTTCTGAGGATAGAAACCAAAAATGTTGTACTAAAGCTGTTGAGATATTCAAATGCTATAATGACATACGTGATCTCTGCAGGATTGAAAAGGTATTCATCAATCCAAATCATTATTTGTTCAATTACCTCAGTCTTGTTTTGAAACAATCCCCTTCCTCTTATCTTAAGAATTCCGTCAGGGCTAAAAAGAAACTCTGGAGTATTGTCAGTAGGTAAAATATGAAGATCACCTAAGATCATTTCTTCAAAAATAAAATTGATTTCCCACTTTATTAAATGCAATATACTAAATTCCTAATAATATTAAATTTCATAGCATAATTCAATTAAGTTAAACTATTTATTAAAATGTTTGGTAATCTTTTAAAAGTTCTGTATAATAAAAGAATTAGCATCCCGAAAGAATGCTAAGCTTTGACTATTGCTTTTTTATAAATTGGAAATGCTGCTGATACCAAATTTCAGAAAGAGTTTGGATTATTAAAAGTTTTAGCCCCTTTTAGATGATCTGCTTCGGTGAGAATGACCCCTCTGTCAGCGAAGCTGACGAGTCTGTTTCAAAAGAGCAGCTTCTCTTTTTCTGTTCAAATTATGCTACCCTTAGATGAGATTCCTCATTCATCCACTTGACTTCGACGTGAGCTCAGTCGAACGATGGTGGATTCATTCCGAGCGAAAGCGAGGAATCTCCATCTCATAATACACTACCTCATTAAATCCCTGTAATTCCGAATTCATCGAGGAAAGGGGGTGCGGGAGGCAAAACTCTAGTCACTTTAGTCACTCTAGGCACTTCTTTTTATTTTATCTTCTGCCCTGGGAGGATGGTCTTGTAAGCGGCTTCAAACTTACCTTTACTTATAGCAGTAAGCTTGCTTTTAAGAAGTCTTCTTTTCAGGGGACTTACTTTATCAGTGAAGAGTATACCATCAAGATGATCATATTCGTGCTGGATTATTCTTGCCTTATACCCGTCGTACACCTCATCTTTATATTGCCAGTTTTCATCATAATAGCTTATCCTGATATGTGACTCGCGCATAACTTCCTCCCTTAAACCCGGAACGCTTAAACATCCTTCATTCATAGGTTGAAGTTCGCCACATCTTTCAGAAATATGAGCATTGACGAACGCTTTTTTGAAATCGGCAAGAGTGGGTTCATCTTCAGCTACCGGTTTGCCGTCGATTACAAATAATCTTATCGATTTTCCAATCTGTGGTGCTGCAAGACCCAATCCTTCAGAGTGGTACATCGTCTCAAAAAGATCTTCTATCATTTGATTCAACCCCGGATAATCTTCATTGATCTCCTTTGCAACTTTTCTTAATACCGGATGTCCATATATTACAATAGGATAAGTCATTTATGTTTATTATTTTCTGTTCTGTTAGATCTGCTATCAAGGTAAGACTGAAGAATGATTGAAGCGCTTATTTTATCAACCATTGATTTATCCTGTCTGTCTGTCTTTTTCAGTCCTCCCTCGATCATTGTCCTGATAGCCATTTGCGAAGTAAATCTTTCATCTGCAAGATATATATGTTTTTCAGGATATGTTTTTTTTAATTTTTTAATAAATGGATTAATATAAGTAACAGATGTACTGGGCTGGTTGTTCATCTTTACAGGATATCCTATAACAAAAGCATCCACCTCCTCGGTTTTAAGATAAACTTCCATAAAGTTGTCAAACTCCCCGGGACTTACAGTAATTAACGGGGATGCAAAGATCTGTAACGGATCTGTAACAGCCAGTCCGATCCTTTTTATACCATAATCTATTCCGATTATCCTGCCCATAATTTTTTCCAGGGAGCAAAAGTACAAATATTATTTAAGAATGACACACAACACAAGATACACGACGCAAGGTATTCATTATCTAACATTCTTTCTTCCCAGCGCCGTGAGTCGTGAGCCGTGAGTCCAAAAAAGAGGGTGTCTCAAAAGGGCACCCTTTTTTGTTGATAAATGGTAAAAAGAAGGGGGATGCCTCCCCCTTCCAAAATCCTCAGGTTATGTAACTTGAGGTATGCAAACACAATATTCAAAGATAGTCTTTAAAGACTATAGCCCCAAACAAAGTTTATTGCTTCCACCTTCGCTGGAAGAGTTAATCGATCCCAACCACCCGGTTAGAGTTGTAAATTAAGTTATCGATAATCTTGATCTTGAGCCAATTATAAAAAAGTATAAAGGAGGTGGATGTTCGAGTTATCCTGATCATAACACAATCAACCGTTTTAGAAGCGATAGGCTAAATGGCGTTTTAAAGGAGGTTTTTAGCCAAGTTGTTTTAATGCTCATAGAAAGTGGACATATAACTTTAAAAGAAGCATATTTGGATGGAACCAAGATAGAGGCCAATGCCAACAGATATACTTTTGTATGGGGCCGAAGCATAAAGAAAAGCAAAGAGAGGATACAAAAACAACTGACAATGGGTTTAAGCAAACCAAACGACTTTACCAGTCACAAGACTGTCAGGGTTGTCCAAAAAGAGAGTGCTGTCATAACAGGCAGGGTAACAGAATAATAGAGATTAATACAAATTAATACAAATTAATACAAATTAATACAAATTAATATAAATTTAAACCATTACAAATCAATTATCAGGGAAAGATTAACCAGTGAGAAGGGCATAAAATATCAAAGGAAACGACCTGCTGATGTCGAAGCTGTTTTTGGGATTATAAAGAGCAATAAAAATTATAGGAAGTTTTTGCTCAGAGGTATAGAAAAAGTAGAAATTGAAGCTGGTTTATTGGCATTAGCACACAATTTGAGCAAGATGGCCTCCAAGAATTAGGAGGAGCCCCCATTTTTAATAAAAAATCATTCCTAAAAAAATAAAAAAGACATTTTGAAAATAAAAGGTGCCATACATTAATAAAAAATGCTGCTGTTGCAGCATTTAATGTATTTTAAACCATTCGCTTATGCCAGCAAGCTGTCAACGCTTCCGGTTTAAAATACTAAAGCCACCCTTTGGAGTGGCTTTTTTGTTTTTCTTGCGGTGCGGACGGGACTCGAACCCGCGACCCACGGCGTGACAGGCCGTTATTCTAACCAACTGAACTACCGCACCAATTGTAAAACGAGTTGCAAAATTAAGCTAATTTTTAACTCCGCAAAATTTATTTTGAAAATATTATCTGTTTATTTCGCATATAATAATTTTTCAAATAAATAATAATGTTCTATCATTCAGATACTTAATGGTCTGAAAAAACTGAAATTCACACCTCCGTAATGCCGGTGCTCAAAAAATAACTCATGACCTGTAAAACTTAAATCACGGGGATGTTCAAGTATAAAAAATCCATCTTCTTTAATTACACCTGTTTGAGTAACAAGGTCCGGTAGCTCCCTGATCCATGAGAGTCCATACGGCGGGTCGGCAAAAACAATGTCATATTTAACTGAGCAGGTTTTTAAATATGCCCTTACATCAATATGGATTGGTTTTACATTTCTAAGATCCAGATCCTTTAATATTCTTCTGATTCCTGAAATATGTTTAAGATCTTTTTCAACCAGGTGTACCGAAGCAGCTCCGCGTGATGCAAATTCGTAGCTTATGCTGCCAGTTCCGGAAAAAAGATCTAAAACGTTAATGGTCTCAAAATCGACTCTGTTATTCAGGATGTTGAACAAACCTTCTCTAGCAAAATCAGTAGTTGGCCTTGCCTTAAAGTATTCCGGAGGATTTATCCTCCTGCCTTTGTATTTGCCTCCTATTATTCGCAATTTACAAGGTTGAATAAGTTAAGAAACCGTTGAAGTTCCATATCATTAAAAACATAACTGAAAGTGAAATTTCCGGAAGGTTCTGCAAATTTTATGTTCCTTATATATAATGAAAAACCGGATGAAAGATCGTCATATTTTTCTGTCAGACCGCTGAAATATATTGTCTCTTCCTGTTTAATATCCAGCTTCTTAAAAACGTTCAGAACATAATAGAGTATGTCTGAGATATTTCTGTAAGTAAATGAATTACAGAATTTCAGTACGTTGTTGTTAAAGAATATAAGATTGAAAAAGTCTCTTTCAACATGAATATGTATATAATTCCCGTTTACACTTTTCTTGAAGGAAGAAATATGGTCCAATAATAATTTAATCTGATGATACGGATGTACTCCGGGATAAAAATCATTCATAAGATCGCAAATTGTTTTTGACACGGAGAACACCAGAAATGCATCAGGATCATTTGCTTTGTTTACCATGACAACATTATTCTCCTCCAGGTTATGATTGAATTTGAAATATTCATCTTTTTTACCGGGGTCATATAGAGGAGCCGGAACAAGCGTAAACTTTGGTGATGGCATTACGAAACTGACTTTCTTGTATCGCTTGGTAAGAAAATCATCCTTGCGTAAAAGTTCACTTATTTTATCTGAATTAAAGTACTTATTCTCTTCAGGTTCGAATGATCTTATCAGGACAAACTTATTTCTTATTGAATCGAGTAGACAAAACGATAATCCGTCAGGACTTACCTGAATGGATAACTCGTAGTTTTCAGTTGCGTTAATATCGAGCGTCTCATCAAAGAGTTCCAGAAAAGGCATAGTTGAGATTATTATAAAACAAATCAAAGTTAGACTTTCTCTGTAACTCTGTACTCCTTTGTGTACCTCTGTGTCAGTTCTTTTTTTGTTACACAGAGAGACACTGAGAATACGCAGAGTGCCACTGAGTTATATTAAAGTAAAACTTGTTAATTATTATAGGAGTTCTCTGTTTTAATTACTAAGAAGATTGTTTAAGTTTACAAACAAAATTATAAAAAAAATCCATCTGGCAATTTAAGTTGCTGTTAAATAACAATGCGTGATACCATTATCTATAATCAGTTGTGTAAGAATCTGGGGAATACTCCCACAGATGATCAATCGGCTGCTCTAAAAAAAATCGCCGGATATATTTGCGACAATAATAACAATGTGATTTTCCTGATGACCGGATATGCCGGTACCGGCAAAACAAGTGTTATTAGTTCTATCGTTAAAACACTCGATCTGTTAAGGATGCGATCAGTTCTTCTGGCTCCTACGGGAAGAGCCGCGAAAGTTCTCGCGTCCTATGCCGGTAAACAAGCGTTTACTATTCATAAAAAGATCTACAGACAGAAATCCTCAAAGGATGGATTTGGCAGCTTTTCACTGGACAGGAATCTCCATAAGGATACATTTTTCGTTGTTGATGAAGCATCAATGGTATCCAACAGTTCTGGTGATTCATCGTTATTCGGTAGCGGCAGACTTCTCGATGACCTCATTGAATATGTCTATTCAGGGACGGATTGCAAACTCATACTGGTCGGAGATACTGCTCAGCTTCCGCCGGTAGGGTCAACACTAAGCCCGGCTCTCGATCCTTCATCACTTGGAGAGTATGGATTTGGCCTCATTACCTCCGAACTGAAACAGGTTGTACGACAAAGCGAGACATCCGGTGTACTCATGAACGCCACCCGCGTTCGTTTGCAGGTCGCAGAAAATAATCTCGTTCACCCGTCAATAGATTGCCTTAACTATATTGATACCATCAGAATAACCGGAGAGGAGCTTATTGATGAGATCTCTACGGCATATGGAACATGCGGGATGGAGGGTACAATAATTGTTGTTAATTCAAATAAGCAGGCAAACCGTTATAACCAGGGTATACGTAACAGGATCTTTTTCAGGGAGGAGGAGATTAGTCCTGGAGATATGGTCATGGTGGTGAAGAACAATTACTTTATTATCGATGAAGAGGAGGATGGAGCAGGATTTATTGCAAACGGAGATATTGCCGAAGTGAAAAAAATCAGGAAATATGAAGAGAGATATGGGTTTCGTTTTGCTGATATGGTACTGAAGTTTCCCGACTATAATCTGGAAATTGAAGCCAAGGTAATGATGGATGTCCTCCATCTGGATACACCAGCTCTGCCATCTGAGAAAAATAAAGAGCTTTTTCAGAGTATTTTGGCTGATTATCTGCATATTAAAACCAGGAGAAAACAATTTGAGGCCGTGAAAAATAACCCTTATTTTAATGCTCTTCAGATAAAATTTGCATATGCCGTTACATGTCATAAAGCGCAAGGCGGGCAGTGGGAGAGGGTCTTTATCGATCAGGGGATGTTCAATAGGAATGAAATTTCTATCGACTACCTGCGGTGGTTTTACACTGCATTAACAAGGTCGACGGATAAAGTTTATCTTGTAAATTTTTCGGAAGACTTTTTTAGTTCCCGATGATTTGCCTATAATCTTTACGAGCGGTAATATTGTGGAAAAGGTGGTCAAAAGTGGAGGAAAGAAAATGGGAAAAAACGACTTTATCCTGTATAAATAGTATTAAACTTAACAGGTCGAAAAATGAAAAATAAAGAACAGAGAAGCGGCATCCCCTGATTGAAAAGTTTCGTTGTATTCGGTAGCATTGTGCTAAAACTCCGTCCGACTAAATATTTACATTCAAATTTTAATACTGAACTTTAAAATCTTATTTTTAATCCAATGCCATTTACCGAAGCTAAACCTTTAAACTTAACCAGTTCAGCTTCAATTTTAATATGCCTCTCATTTACCTTTCCAATTGCCCATAAAGGGATTCCAACAGCCATTAATCCAAGCCCGCCAAGCATAACATGACTATATAAATTCACTTTATCTGCTGGCGGTTCGTTATTACCATAATCATTATATGTTTTCCAATACAATATATTACCTGTAAAAAGTGCTACGCCACCAATAACGGTTAATACGGTACCGTTTCTTTCCATATTTTTATCCTTCACTAATGCATCCCCAAATATCAATGAGCGTTTTGATTGCGCGTTTACTGAAACTGTAAAAATTGCAAGCAATAAAACAAGAATTAGCGTTTTCATATTTCATTTTATAAGAAACGGCATCTCCTGACTCAACAAGTCTGGCTGCCTTTTGAAGCCAAAGGATAAGAAGGAAATGCCACTAATTTCAAATTTCAGAAGAATATCTTAACTTTCCAAAAGTAATTATCTCAATACAATGACTATGAAATCATACAGAAAAGAACTCTGGTTTGAAACTTCAACCCGCAGAGCTTTTTTAAATATCACCGGACAAGTAGAAAAATGCCTCTATGAAAGTGGAATACAAGAAGGTTTGATACTCATAAACGCTATGCACATAACAGCAAGCGTATTTATCAACGATGATGAATCCGGATTACATCACGATTTTGAAGTATGGTTAGAAAAACTTGCTCCTGAAAAACCTTATTCACAGTACAAGCATAACGGATTTGAAGACAATGCTGATGCCCATATTAAACGTACAATAATGGGTAGGGAAGTGGTTATTGCTATTACAAGTGGCAAACTTGATTTTGGACCCTGGGAACAGATATTCTATGGTGAGTTTGACGGGAAAAGACGGAAAAGGGTACTTGTTAAGATAATTGGAGAATAAAAAAGTTCCTGTAATATATTCCAGATCTCACTTTCGTATCAAACTTTTCATGAAATCCATTAACCACGGAGTCTCAATGAGTTTACCCGAGTATCACTGCTTTTATTCTGTAACTCCATGGTTAAAAAGGTCTATAATAATTTCATATCATTTATAATATCACTAATCCTTTTATCAAGGATCTTCTCAGTTTCTTCGAATTTATCTGCAGATTCAAGTTTTGTGTTCACACTGAAATAGAATTTAATCTTAGGCTCGGTACCGGAAGGTCTGATTGAAATTTTTGACCCATCAGCAAGAAAGAACTGGAGAACATCGGATTTAATCAGATTGATCTCCGTTTTTGTGCCTTTTATAATATCGTGTGAAATCTGCGTTTCATAGTCGTTAATCTTAATCACCTGGCTGTTGTTGATCTTTTCAGGAGGGTTATTCCTGTATCCGGTCATCATTGCAATGATCTCATCAGCACCTTCTTTACCTTTTCTGACAATATTTATTAGTTTTTCCTTATAAAAACCAAACTGCACATAGATATCAAGCAGAAGTTCAAAAAGAGACATCCCCTTGCTTTTTGACCAAGCGGCAGTCTCAGCGGCAAGGGCACAGGAAGCTACCGCATCCTTATCCCTTACATAATCACCTGGTAAAAATCCATAGCTCTCTTCTCCTCCTCCAATATATTTTTTAATGCCCTCCATTTCCCTGATCAACTCAGCAAAGAATTTGAATCCTGTTAAAACATTGAAGCACTGAACATTATAACCTTCAGCTATCCTTTCGATAAGATCGGTGGTAACGATAGTTTTAATAATATATTCATTTCCTTTGTACTTTTTCCTCTCCTTAAATTGAGAAAGGATATACCAGATAAGTATGACCCCTGTCTGATTACCATTCAAAAGGATGAATTCCCCTTTTCTGTTTTTTACAGCAAGTCCAAGTCTGTCAGCATCAGGATCAGTAGCCATAACAAGTTCGGCATTTGTTTCAACAGCTTTTTTAATGGCCATTTTAAGTGCGTCAGGTTCCTCGGGATTGGGTGATTTGACTGTAGGAAAGTTACCATCAGTTATATCTTGTTCCGGCACATTGATAATGTTCTTAAATCCATACATTTTCAATGCTGGTGGAACCATTGTAATTCCGGTTCCATGGATGGGAGTATAGACAATAGGAATATCATTGAACTTATTTATAACTTCAGGATTAATACTCATTTTAAGTACTTCTTCCAGGAACATGTCATCAGTTTCTTTTCCGATAATTTTTATTCTGTTCTTTTTACCTTTGAACTTTATTTCGTTTACTGAAATTATCTTTCGCACCTCTTCAATTATTCCATCATCATGTGGAGCTACTACCTGGCCTCCATCGTGCCAATATGCTTTATACCCGTTATATTCGGGGGGATTATGCGAAGCAGTAATTACTACACCACTCTGGCATTTATAATGCCGGATTGCAAATGAAAGTTCCGGAGTAGGACGCAATGATTCAAAAAGATACACGATAAAACCGTTAGCAGAAAAAATGTTTGCAGTAGTTTCTGCAAAGTATCGGCTGTTGTTGCGGCAATCATGAGCTATTGCTACTTTTACTCGTGAGTTCCCGCATTGTTTCCTTAAATAATTTGACAAGCCCTGAGTTGCCATTCCCAGTGTGTAGATATTCATCCTGTTAGTTCCGGCGCCCATTATGCCTCTTAGGCCGCCTGTCCCAAATTCAAGATCCTGGTAAAATGCATCAATAAGCTTATTTTCATCTTTATCGAGCATTTCATGAACCTCTTTACGGGTCTCTTCATTAAACTCATTACCCAGCCAGCTTTCGGCTCTTGTTCTTATCTCATTTAGTGATAACATTATTCTTGAATTATTTCAATAGTTTCATACATTTATTCAAGCTGGTCCTCCAATGGGGGATTGAAAGACCATAATTGTTCTTTATTTTACTTTTATCCATTACAGAATAAACAGGTCTTTGTGCAACTTGCTTATAATCCTTAGTAAGAACAGGATCTACATGGCAGTTCAGGCCCGCCTCCTTAATGATCTCACTTGCAAAATCATACCATGTACAGACTCCTTCATTGGAATAATTATAGATTCCGGCATTCAGGGCAATCTGGTTTCTGATTACACCTGAAACTATGCTCATAATTGCTCCTGCAAGATCAGCAGCATAGGTCGGCGTTCCAGTCTGGTCAAACACTACTTTTAATGATTCTTTCTCAGCAGCATTTCTGAGAATGGTTTTGACAAAATTATTGCCGAATGATGAATACAGCCACGATGTTCTTATAATCATTGATCCCTGGTGAAGAAGAGCAAATTTTTCCCCAGTCAGTTTTGATCTGCCATAAACTGAAATTGGATTCGCAGGAGTATACTCATTATATGGCACATTTGATTGTCCATCATAAACATAATCGGATGAGATATGAATAAACCTGCATTCAGATCCCCTGATCACCTCTGTTATATTTTTAATAGCAGTTCCATTTATAATCATTGCCTGGTCGGGTTCACTCTCCGCTTTGTCAACAAGATTGTAAGAAGCACAGTTAACGATCCAGTCAGGTCCGGAGTTTTTTATGAATTCTGAAGTCTGCTCCTGGTTGGTTATATCGAGAGTATCCAGATCAGTAAAAATAAAATGATATCCGTAAAAGTTTTTTGAAACAACTTTTAATTCGTTTCCAAGCTGGCCTTTCGCTCCGGTGATCAAAATTATTGCCATTGTTAATATCTTTCTTTCTTAAAAATTAGTTTCAGCATCTTTCAGAAGAGGCAGTTTCAGATCTTTTTCGCTGATAACAGGGACCGTTGATCCAAGTTTCCAGTTAATGTCAAGCGTAGGGTCATTCAGGTTTATTCCTCGTTCAAATTTGGGGTTATAAACACTATCACATTTGTACTGGATAAGGGCAATATCACTGAGAACCGAGAATCCATGAGCAAACCCATGCGGTATTAAAAGCTGATCCTTGGTTTCTGAGTCGAGCTCAATACCATACCATTTCCCGAAAGTCAGAGAGTTCCTTCGGATATCGAGAGCCACATCATATATTTTTCCTGCAACTACTCTTATAAGCTTCACCTGAGGAAAGGGTTTCAACTGATAATGCAAACCGCGTATAACACCTTTTGATGATTTTGATTCATTATCCTGGAGGGGAGAAAAAGAGATACCTGCATTCTGAAAGACAACCTGGTTATAGCTTTCGAAAAAATAACCTCTGGTATCGGAATGGATTGTAGGTTTGATTATTATAAGTCCCTTGAACCCGGTTTCAATTATTTTCATTTTCTATAGACGCTTATTTTAGCCCTTCAAATAAATAAATCTCTTCACTGGCAATCCTTAAAAGGTATTTTCCATATTGGCTATTCTTTATTGGCTTGGCCAATTCCAAAAGTTGATTTTTATTAATGAATCCTCTTTTAAAAGCGATCTCCTCAATACACGAAGCTTTTAATCCCTGCCTCTGTTCCAGGGTGGCAATAAAATTGGCAGCTTGAAGCAGACTTTCATATGTGCCTGTATCAAGCCATGCCATGCCTCTTCCCATCAGTTTTATATCAAGCGCGCCTTCTTCCAGGTACACTCTGTTAAGATCAGTTATTTCAAGTTCACCGCGATGAGATGGTTTAAGTGATTTTGCTTTTTTTACAACAGTATTATCATAAAAATAGAGACCGGTAACAGCATAGTTAGATTTTGGTTTTGAAGGCTTCTCCTCAATGCTTAGAACCTTTTTATTCTTATCGAATTCTACGACACCATAACGCTCAGGATCAGTGACATAGTATCCGAAAATACAAGCCCCTTCCTTCATTTCTGCAGTTTTAAGAAGGGCCTCGCCAAACCCGTGTCCGTAAAATATATTATCACCAAGAATCATACATACCGGATCGTTGCCGATAAATTCCTCTCCAAGAATAAATGCCTGGGCGAGTCCTTCTGGTGAGGGTTGTTCTTTGTAACTGAATTCCAATCCCAGCGATTTGCCGTCACCAAGCAGATTTTCAAATCCCGGAAGGTCCCTGGGAGTAGATATTAACAATATTTCCCTTATACCTGCGAGCATCAAAACTGATAATGGGTAATAGATCATAGGTTTATCATAGACCGGTAACATTTGTTTCGAAATTGCACTTGTAATTGGATAAAGCCTTGTCCCGGAACCTCCTGCAAGTATTATTCCTTTCATTTTTTTTTCGTTTTACGTTTGGCGTTTACAGTTTCCCCTTTTTAACCACGAAGTTTCACGGAGTCTATAAGGAGTTACACGGCTTTTACTTTTGTTTCGTGAATTTTATCTTTTGTCTTTATTTTAACCTCATACCTCACACCTCACACCTCACACCTCACACCTCACACCTCATGCCTCTTCACTTCATACCCTATCTTCTTCCAATTCCTAAGTATGTGAATCCCAGTTTTCTGATACTAGAAGGATCATAAATATTCCTTCCGTCAAAAATGACTTTTCCTTTCATTAATTCAGCCATCCTGGTAAAATCAGGTAGATGGAATTCCGACCATTCCGTCATTAAAGCGACAGCATCAGCATCAATCAGGGCTTCATATGGATCAAGGGTATATTCAATTCTGTTTCCCAGCAGATTCCTGGTTTCATTAATTGCAGCCGGATCATAAGCTTTAACCTTGACGCCGGCCTCAAGAAGTTTCCTTATCAGAATGATTGAAGATGATTCCCTGATATCATCTGTTTTAGGTTTGAACGATAACCCCCATATTCCAATGATCTTGTTTTTCAGATTATTATTAAAGAACTTAGTCATCTTGCTGAAAATAACATTTTTCTGGTAATCATTAGCTTTCTCGACCGCCTTTATTACATTAAGTTCATAGCCATTGTCAGTGGCTGTTTTGATGATTGCTTTTATATCCTTTGGAAAACACGAGCCCCCATATCCCGTACCTGGATAAATAAACTTGCTTCCAATACGGGAATCGCTGCCAATCCCTTTGCGGACATTGTTAATATCGGCTCCCAGAATGTCACATAAATTTGCTATCTCATTAATGAAACTGATGCGTGTTGCAAGCATCGCATTAGCAGCATATTTTGTTATCTCAGCAGATGCAATATCCATGAACAATATCGGATGATTATTCAGAACAAATGGCATATACAGCCTATTCATTATCTCCTTAGTTTTTTCATTATCAATACCTATAACAATTCTTTCAGGTTTCAGAAAGTCGTCGATTGCTGCCCCCTCTTTCAGAAACTCAGGATTAGAAGCCATATCGAATGGAACGATTACATTGCGTTTATCTAATTCCATCTGAATGGTTTTACGTATTCTTTCTGATGTTCCGACCGGCACAGTGCTTTTTGTAACTACTACTGTATGTTTTGTTATTACACGTCCTATATCTTTAGCAACATTCAATATATGTTTCAGATCAGCTGAACCATCTTCCTCCGCCGGTGTACCCACTGCAATAAAAATTACCTCCGATTCATCAATTCCTTCTTTTATATCTGTTGCAAAGAAAAGCCGCTTTTTTTCAACATTGCTTCTTACTAAACCTTCGAGCCCGGGTTCGTAAATCGGAATGGTCCCATTCTTGAGTTGTTGTACTTTATCTATATTGGCATCGACACATGTTACATTAACACCGCTTTCAGCAAAACAAGCACCCGTCACCAAACCAACGTAACCAGAACCTACAACAATAATTCTCATAAATACTCAGATATTTTCAGTTAAAACTTCAACATACATGCAAAGATAATATAACATGTCAAATCGACAACAGGTATACGGCGTCCGGTTTGCGGCATCCGGTTTCCTTATACTGATTACCGCTTACTGCTTACCGCACACCGCATACCCCGAAGAGTATGAATTTATAATGTAATATTATGTTGATTTTAAAAAATAACATATCTTTGCAACCAATTTTTCATACAAAATAATGTCTAACTTATTAATTATTAGTTCTTTTAATTTAAAATTATGACGGAAAACAAGAAGAAAACAACCAAAAAGGAGGTTGTTGAAAAAAGCGAAACGCCGGCAAAAGAGGTAAAAAAAGTAAAAGCTAAAGCTAAAGTAAAAAAAGAGAAACAGGTGGTTATAACCGAGACCTTAACTTCAGAAGAGGCTATAACTGTTACTGCTGAAGAGCTTCCTAAAGTCGAAGAAGTTGTTGAAGCTGCAAAGGCTGAAGATTACGGATTGGAATCGGAGCCAAAGAAAGAAAAGCGGCCCAAAAAGACGCATACAGAACCGGAAACTGAGAGGGAAAAAGAAATTAATACCAAAGGTGAATCAAGAATTACCGCTTCAGCTGAAGACTTTGACTGGGACACCTTTGAAAGTGAAGAACTTCGTAATTCACCAAAGTATAAAGAGTATGAATCTCTTTATGATGAAACACTTTCAACTGTTGCAGTTGACGAAGTGGTAATTGGTACAGTTATTCAGATGACATTGCGCGAAGTCGTAATAAATATAGGGTACAAATCGGAAGGTGTTGTCAGTTTAAATGAATTCCGTTATAATCCAAATCTTAAAGTTGGTGATAAGGTTGAAGTATATGTTGAAAGCCAGGAAGATAAAAAAGGTCAGCTTCTGCTTTCTCATAAAAAAGCCCGTGCAATTAATTCATGGGACAGAGTTAATGCTTCACTTGAAAAGGATGAAATAATTACAGGTTACATCAAGTGCCGTACAAAAGGTGGTATGATCGTAGATGTTTTTGGCATCGAAGCTTTCCTTCCGGGATCACAGATTGATGTGAAACCTATCCGCGACTATGATGTTTTTGTAGGTAAAACAATGGAATTCAAAGTTGTAAAAATAAATCAGGAGTTTAAAAACGTCGTTGTTTCTCATAAAGCTCTTATCGAAGCTGAACTGGAACAGCAGAAGAAAGAGATCATTGCCAAACTTGAAAAAGGACAGGTTCTTGAAGGAACTGTTAAAAATATAACATCTTATGGTGTGTTCATCGACCTCGGTGGTGTAGATGGCCTGATTCATATTACAGATCTTTCCTGGGGAAGGGTTAATCACCCCGAAGAGATTGTACAGCTCGATCAAAAACTCAATGTTGTTATACTCGATTTCGATGATGACAAGAAGAGAATTGCTCTGGGTTTGAAACAGCTGACTTCCCATCCATGGGATTCTGTCGATCCGAATATGAATATCGGTGATAAGGTAAAAGGAAAAGTTGTTGTTATGGCTGACTATGGAGCATTTGTAGAAATTGCACCGGGGGTTGAAGGTTTGATTCACGTTTCTGAAATGTCATGGTCGCAGCATCTGCGAAGCGCTCAGGAGTTTTTGAAAGTCGGCGACGAAATTGAAGCTGTAATTCTGACACTTGACAGGAATGAGAGGAAAATGTCACTTGGCATCAAACAACTCAAACCTGATCCATGGCAGAATATTGATGAAAAATACACTGTCGGCTCAAGACATACTGCCAAAGTCAGAAACTTTACCAACTTCGGCGTATTCGTTGAGATTGAGGAAGGAGTTGACGGACTTATTCATATTTCTGATCTGTCTTGGACCAAGAAAATCAAACATCCTGCCGAGTTTACCGCCATTGATGCTGAAATTGAGGTAATCGTACTTGAAATTGATAAAGAAAACAGACGTCTGAGTCTTGGCCATAAACAGCTTGAAGAGAATCCATGGGATGTCTTCGAGAATCTATTCACTATAGACTCAGTTCACGAAGGTACAGTAGTGGAAGTGTTCGACAAAGGTGCCGTGATTGCTCTTCCTTATGGTGTTGAAGGATTTGTTACTCCTAAACATCTCGTAAAAGAAGACGGAATGATGGCAAAAGTTGATGAGAAACTGATGTTCAAAGTCATTGAATTTAATAAATCAGCTAAGAAAATCATCCTTTCACATAGCAGAGTATTTGAAGATGAAAAGAGAGTTGTTGAGCTTCCCGTAAAGAAATCAGAACCGGCTTCGCCAAAGAAAACAGCCAGGAAGCAGAAGTCAAGTTCTGAAAAAACTACTCTGGGAGATATCTCTCAATTAGCTGCTTTGAAAGAAGAAATGGAAGAAAAAGAGAATAAAGCTTCCAAGAAATCGAAAAATTAATTAAATTTAGGCTATCAAATTTTATCATTATGGATTTCAATATTGAAAGCCGGAATAACAGCACTGTTATTCAGATACAGTCGGAAAAACTTGATACACACATTGCTCCGGCACTTAAGTCGGAACTGGTGCTTGTCTCTGGCAAGGGTGAAAAAAATATCATCCTTGATCTTGAAAAATGTCAGTATTGCGACTCTTCTGGTCTGAGTGCTATATTGGTAGCCAACAGATTATGTAAAAATGCAGGGGGTACATTCGTTCTTTGCGGACTTAATGAAGCTGTTGAACGACTTATCACTATTTCTCAGCTCGATACCGTCCTTACAATAACAGGATCGGTTGATGAGGCTGAAAAAATGATATCTTAAGGCAGATCGCTTTGCAGAGTGCGATGAAACTGACTGTACTTGGTAGTAGTTCTGCATTGCCGACATCAGGAAGATATCCCTCCGCTCATGTGCTGAATGAGCATGAGCGGTTATTTCTAATAGACTGTGGTGAAGGTACACAGATGCAACTCAGAAAAACAAGGATCAGGTTCGGAAAAATAAATCATATATTCATAAGCCATCTTCACGGCGACCATGTTTTTGGTCTATATGGATTATTGTCAACCTTCAGCCTGATGGGAAGAAAAAATCCAGTTCATCTTTATGCTCCTGAAAACTATCAGCACATTCTTAGTTCACACCTCAATGATTTTGATATTCATCTCAGTTTTGAAATTGATTTTATACCACTTTACGGCAAAGATCCTGTTCAGATACTTGATGATAAGTATATTACAGTGACATCATTTCCTCTCCAGCATAGGGTTCCTGCTTACGGTTTTATCTTTAGGGAAAAACTTTCTGAAAGAAATATTATAAAAGAATGTATCGATAAACTTCAGATTCCTATTGTCAGAATCCCTGCTATTAAAAAAGGAGAGGATTTTATCACTCCCGATGGAGTTGTAATAAAAAATGAGGATATCACCATTTCTCCATCTAAACCTTTGTCCTATGCCTATTGCAGCGACACAAAATACTTCAAAAGGCTTGCTTCGTTCGTTAAGGGGGTGAATCTTTTATACCATGAAGCTACATTCGATAAAAGTAAAGAAGATCTCGCTGAAATCACGGGTCACTCAACAACTCTTGATGCTGCAAGAACTGCTCTGGATGCAAATGTCGGAACTCTGCTTATCGGCCATTTTTCAGCCAGATATAAAGATATTTCATTCCTTGTTGATGAGGCCAGAGAATTATTCCCAGCAACATTTCCTGCTATTGATGGAGAGAGTCTTGAGGTTGGGAATGCTACTTATCTTTAAGAAAAGAATATCTATCTTTGAAGCCAGATCTAATATGATTAATTTAAACAGTAATGGCGAGATGAAGATTCCTCGCTATCGCTACTACTAATGACAGGATATTTATAGGTAAGAGGGATGGTGCCGGCGAAGCCGGCACCATCCCTCCTCCACAAAAAAATAAATTGTCATTCCGAATGGAGCAAAGTGGAATGAGGAATCTTATATCAATTATTTATAAAAACAAATAGTCTTGCAGGAAAAAATTTTAATACTCGATTTTGGATCTCAGTATACTCAACTGATAGCCAGGAGAATACGAGAAATAAATGTATATTGCGAAATTCATCCTTTCAACCATTTTCCATTACCGGATGACAGTGTTAAAGGAGTAATTTTGTCAGGTAGTCCATCTTCGGTACGCGATAAGAATGCTCCGTCTCCTGACCTTTCAATGATTAAGGGAATCATCCCGTTGCTTGGCGTTTGTTACGGTGCTCAATATCTTGTTCATAATTATGGAGGAGAAGTCATGCCTTCAGGCATTCGAGAATATGGCAGAGCCAATCTTGTCTCTTTAAGCACCAATGATCCGCTTTTTGAAAAAATAAAACCAGGAACACAGGTGTGGATGTCGCATGCTGATACTATTGCTACATTGCCTTCAGGATATGAGATTACAGGATCAACAGCTGATGTAAAAGCAGGTGCATATCGTATAACAGGTGAAAGTACCTGGGGAATACAGTTCCATCCCGAGGTATATCATACCACGGAAGGAACACAGATACTAAGGAATTTCGTAATCGGGATCTGTGGATGTTCTCAGAACTGGACTACGGATTCCTTTGCCGTGTCAACTGTTGACAGTCTGAAAGAGCGATTAAGTAATGATAAGGTGATACTTGGTCTCTCAGGTGGTGTTGATTCTTCTGTTGCAGCGTTTTTGCTCCACAAAGCAATCGGGAGAAACCTTACTTGCATTTTTGTTGATAACGGATTACTCCGTAAGAATGAATTCAATAAAGTGCTCGAATCCTATATGGGAATCGGTCTTAATGTTGTTGGAGTTAATGCGTCTGACAGGTTCCTCGATCAACTGGAAGGTGTAAGTGATCCGGAGACCAAGCGAAAGATAATAGGACGTGTTTTTATTGAGGTATTTAATGCAGAGGCAAAAAAAGTTAAAGATGTAAGATGGCTCGCGCAGGGAACAATATATCCCGATGTAATTGAATCTGTTTCAGTTAACGGTCCTTCTGCAACAATTAAATCACATCATAATGTTGGAGGGTTGCCGGAAAAAATGCACCTGAAAGTTGTTGAACCACTCCGCCTTCTTTTTAAAGATGAGGTGCGAAGGGTAGGCAAAGCTCTTGGGCTCCCTGATATTATTCTTAAACGACATCCTTTTCCCGGCCCGGGACTGGCGATTCGGTTACTCGGGAAAATGACAAGAGAAAAACTTGAGATTCTTAGGGAAGCTGATGATATTTTTATCGAGGGTCTCAAAAAGCAGGGGTTGTACGATTCTGTCTGGCAGGCCGGGGTAATTCTTCTGCCTGTTCAGTCGGTTGGCGTGATGGGCGATGAACGGACTTATGAAAATGCTGTAGTACTCAGAGCGGTAAGCTCAACTGACGGTATGACTGCCGATTGGTCACACCTTCCGTATGAATTTCTTAGTTTTATATCGAATGAAATAATAAATAAGGTGAAAGGGATTAACCGTGTCGTTTATGATATCAGCTCTAAACCTCCATCCACAATCGAGTGGGAATAATCACACACCGCATGCCACGGACATTATGTATAATTAAGAACTTTCGGGTACTTGAATTGTTGAAATATAATATAATATTGAAAATCAAAATATGAAAAGAAAAATATTAAGCTTAGCAGTTCTGACAGTTTCATTATTCCTGTTTACATTAACAGCCTCATCGCAGGTACTAAATGAAGGGACTTTTAAGTTTGGAAGGACTTTGAGTCTTATTGATGCATTTTATGTTGATTCAACTAATCTGGATATCCTTACCGAAAAAGCAATAGTTGAAGTACTGAAAAATCTTGATCCGCATTCAACATATATTTCAGCAAAAGATGTTAAGGAGATGAATGAACCTCTGAATGGTAATTTTGAAGGAATTGGTGTTCAGTTTAATCTTCTTCGCGACTCAATTATAATTATCGAGCCGATTGCCGGAGGACCATCGGAAAAAGTGGGAATAAAGGCAGGCGACCGAATACTGACTATTAACCAGGAAAAGGTTTCAGGAATTAGCATTTCTACATCTGGTGTCCGGAGCAGATTAATGGGAACGAAAGGAACAAAAGTAAATATCACCGTATACAGAAAAGGAGCAAAGGAAATTCTTGATTTCACAATTATTCGTGATAAAATACCAATATATAGCGTCATCGCTTCATATATGCTTGATAAAGAAACAGGGTATATTAAACTGGATAAATTTGCAGCAACTACAGAAAAAGAATTTTCAGAGGCCGTTGCCAATCTTAAAAAGAGTGACATGAAAAATCTGGTGCTCGATTTAAGAGGAAACGGTGGTGGTTATATGCTTGCTGCAACTGAATTAGCTGATAAATTTTTCAATGATCAAAAGCTGCTCGTTTATTTAGTCGGAAGAAAGACACCAAGGCAGGAATATAAATCTGCTGGTAGCGGGAGTTTATCTTCATCGCGGGTTGTTGTTCTCACTGATGAAGGATCAGCATCTGCAAGCGAGATATTCGCCGGAGCCATGCAGGATTGGGACCGTGGTGTTATTCTGGGCAGACGCACATTTGGTAAAGGACTGGTTCAGAATGGATTTCCCCTTACAGATGGTTCAATGGTAAGACTCACAATAGCCCGTTACTACACTCCAACAGGAAGGTCCATACAAAGACCATATAGCGATGGTTATGACAAATACATGGAGAATTTTTATAAAAGATACACCGACGGTGAACTGATGTCAGCTGATAGCATTCATTTTCCCGATTCATTGAAGTATAAAACATTGGTTAACAAACGTGTTGTTTACGGAGGCGGAGGAATAATGCCTGATGTTTTTGTGTCTGTAGATACTTCATATAATTCTGCTTACTTTAACAAACTTTATGCAAAAAACGTTCTGACTACCTTTACTCTTGAATTTTTTGATAAGAACAGGACTTTGCTTAATTCCCAGTATAAATCGTTTGATGACTTTAAGACAAAATTTGAGTTCACTCCTGATGATATTAAAACTTTCATCGCAAAGGGAGAAGCTGAAGGAGTCAAATTCAATGAAAAACAGTTCAATAAATCGAAGGATGAGATCCTGTCAATCTTAAAAGGGTATGTTGCAAGTAATATGTGGCAGATCAGCGATTATTATTTGATTATAAATGAAAAAGATAAAGTAATTGATAAAGCTCTGAAAGTTATATCAGATAAAAAGAGCTATGATGCCATACTCGGTAATCGGTAATAAGTAATCAGTGATCAAAAATCAGTAGGAGTCAATAACATTGTAATGAAATTGGTAGCAAAGACTCTGTACGGTCTTGAAAAAGTTCTTGCTGAAGAGCTTACTAGTCTTGGTGCTGCTGACATACAACCTGTTAACCGTGCAGTGCTGTTTGACGGTGATATGAGTCTTTTATATAAGGTAAATTACTGTGCAAGGACAGCCCTTTCTGTACTGATGCCAATAGCGGATTTTAGAATAAGGTCAAAAGATGATCTTTACAGAGGTGGATTGAAGATCGAATGGGATAGATTCATGGATACGGATGATACATTTTCCATTGTACCGGTTATTAATTCCCCTCATTTTAGTCATACAGGATATGCGGGCCTTCTTCTTAAGGATGCTATCGCCGATTCATTCAGGAACAAGACCGGACGGCGCCCTTCTGTTGATACCAGTAATCCCGGAATACTCATTAATTTACATATAAGCAACAATCTGGTAACAATATCTGTTGACTCATCAGTAGTGTCTTTGTTCAAACGTGGATATAGACAGGAACAAGCAAATGCTCCGCTCAATGAGGTTCTTGCAGCCGGTATAATACTTTTATCGGGATGGAAGGTATCTGCAGCATTGGTTGATCCAATGTGTGGATCAGGTACAATACCAATTGAGGCGGGGTTAATAGCTTGTAAAATTCCTCCGGGGAAATTCCGTCAATTCTTTGGATTTCAGCGATGGAAAGATTATAATGACGATCTGTTCGAAGAGATTAAACTTGAATGTAACAGTCAAATTGGACTTTCACCTGTAAAAATATCTGGAAGCGATATATCGGAACAGACATTACAATATGCTAAAGCTAACGTTGCAAGAGCAGGGCTGAGCGATGTAATAACTCTCGAAATGTCTGACTTTAAGGATCTTAAATCTATTGATGATCATGAATATGTGTTTCTAAATCCACCCTATGGACAAAGAATTCAACCTGAAGAAATTGACCGGTTGTATGGTATGATCGGAACAATACTGAAACACAATTTCACAGGAACCACCGCCTGGTTAATAACTTCAAACAAAGAGTCACTCAAACACATTGGTTTGAAACCTAAAGAAAAGCACATTCTATTTAATGGAGCTTTAGAATGTGTTCTCCTTAAATATGAGATATACCAGGGAACAAAAAAGCAGGAGAAGTCCTGAAATCACCTCATTAATGGTTTTGATCACAACAATTTGTTACATTTATCAAAAAATTGCTCAATATTTAAAAAACCGGAAAGTGGGCAAGTTATAATTTGGTAGCTTTATATTTTTATTATATTTGTTATATTTGTTATTGGAAAAACTTGATTATATCTAAAATGAAGCTTAAATGAGCTTTAATATAGAGAATTATTTTTCAGACCAGTCGACCGGGAATACAATCCTTTATTATAAAGGTAATGTTGATTCGGATGTCATTAATCATGTTCTTGACACTGTTGAGGATAAGATGGTGGAAGTTAATGAACAATCCAAGCTTAGGAAAAAAGTTTATAATGTTCTGGTTGAAAGTCTTCAGAATCTATATCATCATGTTGACAGAGTCCCTGATGACTTTGAGGATCAGACATCTGAAAAGTATGGTTTGCTTGTTGTGAAAAAGGTTAAAGGCGGATATAGAATAATTACAGGTAACTTTGTGCATATCGAAAACATTGAGAAGCTCGAAGAGAAGATTAAGCGCATTAACAGGTCGAGTCATGAAGAGATAAAGGAATTATACAAGTTTATTCTGAACCACCAAAGGATTTCTGCCAAAGGCGGCGGCGGTCTTGGTCTTGTTGATATAGCAAGAAAAACTGGTAACAAACTTGAATATTCATTTAAAGTATATAATGATAAATATTCATTTTTCTATCTTGATATTTTAGTGAACGAAGAAAATTAAAACAACTTTTAAATCTGATAAATATGGAACCGATCATCATCGAAGGAACCCCTAAAACTCCTACAGTTAAATTTGATTCTGCAGAAGGTGTCTTTGAAATCAAAGGACGTTCAATTCCGGAAAACTCGGTAGAATTCTACAAACCTTTGGTAGACTGGCTCGATAGTTATAAGGAGTCTCCTCTTACAAAGACAGTAGTAAATATTCGTCTCGAGTATTTCAACACCAGTTCATCAAAGTGTATCCTTGATGTATTCAAGAAACTCGAGGCTATACATAAAGCAAAAAATGAGGTTGAGGTGAATTGGTACTATGAGGAAGACGATGAAGATATGCTTGAAGCAGGAGAGGATTATGAATCAATAATCAGGGTCCCATTTAAAATGATTGAGATAGTGGAATAGCAAAACTGTTTACGTTATTCTTGATAAGATCGGTTGTTCCAAAAACTAAAGAGGCTGTCTCTTCTGAGGCAGCCTCTCATTTTATAAAATGTCCATATCTAATCGGAACCTTTCAACTTCTTCCTAAAAACAGCTTCCCCTGAATCGAGAAGTTTTTTAAACAACCTGAAATAAAGAGCAAGGTAAAGAATAAATGTCATTACCCAGAGAACGATAACATTGACTACATAAGTATCTACTTTTATTCCGAAAACAGGCTTTTCGGGTGCATAAAAATGTGCTCTGATCAATTTATTTTTGGAATCCATGAATATCGGATCTAGTTTCTGAACCAATTCATCTTTGTAAATAATGGTTTTTGTCGTTTCATTCTTGTCCCTAACAAACTCCTCAAGCGATTTATTATAATAATTATCCCTGAGCTTAAGGAATTTTTGCAGATTTTCTCCGGCAAGCCTGGATTTCAAATCCTCTTTCCGATTGCTGGCATCATTATAAATGTTGACATAAAGTTTCCTGATTGTTTCAACATAACCGATGGCAGCATTAGCTATCTCACTAGTAATCTTGTCGGCCGTAAGCTTATCGGTATAAGCAAAGTTGATTTCAGGGGTTAAGACAAGTTGTTTTTTTATCTCATTGGATACAAAAAGCAGGTTATCGTTGAATTCTTTATCTCTGGCTCCTTTGTTCAAACTGTTGATAATATCATCGATCTTCCCCTTAACCTCAACGTTCCAGTAGTCTTTCTTAAATTGAGCCTTACTCATCTCTTTTTCATAAATATAAAAAGGTTGTTCATATTTGTTATTAATGAACTGTTTAACCGCGAGAGCCTCATAACCCCAACGGGCAGTAATAAATTCACCATATATAGGAATCGCAATCGGAGAGGATATGTTTGGATTTAACTTTTCAAACTTGACCATAACTCCACTTAAAATAATCTGTGGAATAACAAGAAAAGGAATTAATATATAAATTGTTACCACTGCCTTAAAACTGTCGGATATTACCAATCCCAGCATATTAGCTCCAGCCCAGCAGGAGAAAAGTACGAGCCAGTACTCGAACATCATTCCTCTGATCTCGGTAATGCCGTTGCCAATAAGCACGAAAGTAAATGCCTGGATCGCCGATATTCCAAACTGAACGAATACTTTCGACATCAGATAACTGTTCCAGCTCAGGTTGAGGAATGCCTCCCTCTTGAGTATTTTTCTATCTTTTATTATCTCTTCAGCGCTGACTGTAAGCCCCATGAAGATAGCTACAATTACCGACATGAAAATATAGATCGGGAGGTTGCTATTATCGTACAGGGTATAATGGGGATTCTTGATGCTTTCATCAAAGTATCTGATTAGAAAAGCAAGAAAGAATGCAAGGACTGGTGCCTCTAGCAGCGTTACAAGAAGATATTGCGTGTCAGCAACTTTTGAGAGCACGTCACGTTTAGTGAAAACAATAAACTGTTTTAACTTATTTGGAGTTTTAAAATTTATTTCGGGTATTGAACTTCCAGGTTCCCTTTTATCCTCTTTCTTTTCTTCTTTATAAAGGTTACTCCAGTCTGCCGGGGAAATCCTTCGTGTATCGGTAGGTTGCCCGCTTTCAGTAAAAACTTTAGTCTCGACAATATTGAATATCTGTTCAGGATTCACATTACCACAAACATAGCATTCACTTTCATTGTAATTTGCCTGTTCAATTTTTCTTTTGAAATACTCAATCGAGTCCACGGGGTTACCATTATATATAAGGTATCCGCCGGTATCGAGAATAATTAGCTTATCAAACATCTTAAATATCTCAGATGATGGCTGATGGATCACAATGAACAGTAGTTTACCCTTTCGTGCCAGTTCCTTTAAAAGGTCCAGAATATTCTCCGAGTCGCGCGATGACAAACCTGAAGTGGGTTCGTCAAGGAACATTATAGCTGGTTCGCGGATCAGTTCAAGGGAGATATTGAGCCGCTTTCGTTGTCCTCCACTTATTTTTTTGTTGAGCGGACTGCCAACCTGAATACTCCTTATTTCATAAAGCCCGAGGTTTTTCAGAACACTATCCACCCTTGTGATGATTTCTTCTTCAGTTAAGTTATCAAAGCAGAGTTTAGCATTGTAATAAAGGTTTTCAAAAACAGTGAGCTCTTCAATAAGCAGGTCATCCTGTGAAACATATCCGATAAGTCCCTTGATTTTGTCCTTATCTTTATGAATGCTTATTCCATTAATCAGCACTTCCCCGTCATAAGGATCGTTTGTGCCATTTAAGACACCGAGAAGTGTCGATTTTCCTGCTCCGCTGGCGCCCATTATACCAACCATTCTGCCAGATTCTTCCTTGAAACTCATGTGATGAATACCCACTATTCCGCTTTTAAACCGGTATTCAAGATTATTAACTTCATAAACTACTCGCGATGCTTTAAACTCCTCTTTCAGGAATTGCATTGTCACATCCCAGTAATAAATAGGTGATATTTTATATCCTTTGATTGATGAACCCTGACTGAAAGGATAAACTTTATCCTCCTGCAGTAACTGGCCATTCATAGAAAGTTCACCGGAACCAGTAAACCTTACAAAATATTTATTAACAGATGGTACAAATAGTATCCAAATGTGTCCTTTCAGTAAATCTTTGAAAGCATGTTTTGCCTCTTTGTGTTCAAAGTTTTTAATACCATTTATTATTAAAAGATAAGAGGTTGCAGGGATATTTTTGAATGAATTCAGAACAAATCTTTCAATGAATTCATATTCTTCTGAAGTAATATTTAAACCTTCTGCCAGTGTACTGATAAAGCCTAGTTCAAGCTGACTGACTTCCTGCCCGCCTGACTTACAAAATTCAAGTACCTGTATGACCACAACTAGTCTCTGTTCCTGATCAAGCTGACCCTGTTCGTTGATCTCTTTGCAAAGCTTCCTGATCCTTATTGCGATAGCTCCTTCACGTCTTTCGGCACTACTTTTTTCAAGCTTTTTCCTGGCTTCCTCAAATTTTTCATCATAAGTAGAGAGATATTTTTTAACCAGTTCCTGATTAAGCAGGCGTTTAAGAAAAACCTCAACAACACCTCTTCTTTCTCTGTCGTTGCTTTGAGGTTTGGCAATTATTGCAAACAACTGCATCAGGGTTTCTAAGATCTTCTCACTCATAATAAATAACCTTTATAATTCCCTTTTTGAAGACATGAAATTAGTTATTTGGGACAAATTTTCCTAATCATTATTTTCTATTTTGCAGACGTCACTATCGTTTATTTGCACTCGTCTGCTTTTTTTTCTTTCCTACCGAAAAGCCAAATTTGCCGATATACCGCCCTGTTTCATAATACTTACCATGCGAATAACATATTGGGAAAGCATCATTTAGGTTGAAGAGACCTGTATTCGTATCAATATATTTTTCATCGGCATTCACTGCAACGACCTCTGATATAAACATGTGGTGAGATCCAAGCTCTTTTATTTCCTTAACAACACATTCAATATTGACCGGAGATTCTTTAATCAGAGGAGCTTTTATTTTTGATGCTGGGAAAGGTGTCAGCCCCATTTCAGAGAACTTCTTATGCTCTTTTCCCGATTTTACTCCACACCAGTCGGCTGCAAAAGCAAGGGATTTTGTTGTAAGATTGATTACATACTCGCCATTATTCTTAATAATATTATAGGAATGACGTCCGGGTCTTACAGAAATATAACACATTGCCGGATCTGTGCAGATGGTACCGGTCCATGATATTGTAATGATATTATACTCCTCGGGAACAGATCCGCAACTGACCATTACTGCCGGTAACGGATAAATCATTGTTCCGGGTTTCCACAAAACTTTATTCATATTTAAAAATTTGTAGCAAAGATAGTTCTAAATATTTCATCACCAACCTCCCCAAGGGTTGCTAAATCTTACCCGTAGTTGGACTTGGGTGGTGAGATTGCTTCGTCGCTTTTCTCCTCGCAATTGCGAGCGCAGCGAAGCAATCTTAAAATCCCATTCTGATTTAAGCTAACAGGGTTAGCCCTCCTTATGGTGGATTGGGGAGTGGAACAAACAGGGGCAAAAAGAATGTATTATATTTTATTAACTTTTATAATATTGCCACATTGGCATGATAAGTTAATGATCTTGTGTCAAAAAGACAATGTATATCAGATAACCAACACTGGCAGCAATTTTGCAGACCAGTAGTCAAATATCGTTAATATGAATTTAAACAATTTTACATTAAAGGCTCAGGAATCAGTTCAGAAGGCATTCGATATTGCCAGTGCAAAAGGCCAGCAGGCAGTTGAATGCGCACATATTCTCAAGGGAGTGATGAGCGAGGCAGAGAGTATCACTAATTTCCTATTCGGGAAAATGTGTGTTAATACATCATCACTGGTAAAAGAGATTGACAGACTTATTGATTCATTTCCAAAAGTTTCAGGTGCAGATTCCTACGTATCTTCTTCAGTATCGGAGGCATTTAGGAAAGCCAATGAACATGCTACAGCAATGAAGGACAAATTTGTATCGTCAGAGCATTTACTGATGGGTATCCTTGATACCGAGGATAAAACTGCGCATATTCTTATGGATCATGGTGTAACAATGAAGGATTTAAAAGCAGCTGTTAATGAATTGAGGAAAGGGGCAACTGTAGAAAGCCAGACATCAGAAGATACTTTTAATTCATTGAACAGGTATGCTATCAATCTTAATGAAAGGGCAAGATCAGGGAAGCTTGACCCCGTTATAGGAAGAGATGATGAGATCAGACGAATTTTGCAAATACTCACACGCCGGACAAAAAACAATCCGCTGCTAATTGGTGAGGCCGGTGTTGGTAAAACAGCTATTGCGGAAGGTCTTGCCCACAGGATAATCAGGGGAGATGTTCCGGAAGATATTAAATCAAAGATCATTTACTCACTAGATATGGGAGCCCTTATAGCAGGAGCAAAATATAAAGGAGAGTTTGAAGAAAGATTAAAATCGGTCGTGAATGAAGTTATCGGATCGAAGGGAGAAATAGTACTTTTCATAGATGAGATTCATACTCTTGTTGGTGCAGGTAAATCAGAAGGAGCAATGGATGCCGCCAATATCTTAAAGCCTGCTCTTGCAAGGGGGGAATTGAGAGCAATCGGGGCAACTACTTTAAGTGAATATCAGAAATATTTTGAAAAGGATAAAGCTCTTGAAAGGCGATTCCAGGTTGTGATGGTTGACGAGCCTGACAGAACAGATTCCATTTCAATTCTGCGAGGTATTCGTGAGAAATATGAAACCCATCATAAAGTTATTATCAGAGACGAAGCAATCATTGCAGCAGTCGATCTTTCCACCAGGTATATAACTGACAGATTTTTACCTGATAAGGCAATTGATCTTATTGATGAAGCAGCATCCAGATTACGGCTTGAAATGAATTCAGTACCCGAAGAGATTGATGAAGCAGAAAGAACTATAACAAGACTTGAAATTGAAAAAGAGGCTGTCAGAAGAGATGGCGATACAATTAAAGCTGAAAAAATTTCACGTGAACTCGCTGATATGCAATCAAGAAGAGATGAATTGAAAGCCGGCTGGAAGTCAGAAAAAGAGATGATTGAAAAGGTGCAGGTAAAAAAAGAAGCAATTGAATCTTTTCGTTTTGAAGCGGAACAGGCTGAAAGAAGCGGCGATTACGGAAAAGTGGCTGAGATAAGGTACGGAAAAATTATTGAACTTGAAAAGGAAATATCTGAACTGAAGGAACTTATCGAAAAGAAGAGGACTAAAGGTTCTCTGATACAGGAAGAAGTGCGATCGGAAGATATTGCAGCCATAGTATCTAAATGGACAGGGATTCCCGTATCAAGGATGCTCGAAAGTGAAAAAGAAAAATTATTAAGACTCGAATATGAATTGCATAAAAGGGTAGTCGGGCAGGACGAAGCCATAACAGCAGTTGCTGATGCAGTCCGAAGATCAAGAGCCGGCTTGCAGGATCAGAAAAAACCTGTAGGTTCATTTATTTTTATTGGAACTACTGGCGTTGGAAAAACTGAATTGGCAAGAGCCCTTGCCGAATTCCTGTTTAATGATGAAAACCTCATTACAAGGATCGATATGTCGGAATATCAGGAGAGACATTCGGTATCAAGACTTATCGGTGCACCTCCGGGATACATTGGCTATGAGGAAGGAGGACAACTTACTGAGGCTGTCAGGCATAAACCATATTCTGTTGTGCTTCTCGATGAAATTGAAAAAGCACATCCCGACCTGTTTAACCTTCTTTTACAGGTTCTTGATGAAGGAAGACTTACCGATAACAAAGGACGAACAGTAAATTTCAGGAACGTTATAATTATCATGACATCAAACCTGGGATCAGAAATTATCAGGGACAGGATGGACAAATGGGATAATAAAATACCGGAAAAGGAAGAGGAACTGCTTAGAAAAGAGATATTTACATTATTAAGAAAAACACTCAAACCTGAATTTCTTAACAGAGTTGATGAAATTGTAATGTTCAGACCTTTAAATATTGATCAGATTAAAGAGATCGTAAAAATTCAGCTTGACAAAATAGAGCATATGGTTGCAGATTATAACCTGAAACTTGTTGTAAAAGAAAATGCTATTGACTGGCTGACTGAACGGGGTTATGATCCCCAACTGGGGGCAAGACCGGTTAAAAGGCTTATCCAGAAGGAGATAGTAAATGAATTATCGAAAGAGATTATAGGAGGCAAGGTTTCTAAAGACGATACAATAGTGATTAATGTAGTTGATGGTTATCTTTCTTTCAGCCAGGGAGTAAAATAGATGAAAAATTATCTGAATGACTTTAAGCAAGTGTCAAGATCAGTGTATATCTGAAAGACAGTTTGGAGGTGCAGAGTCTCAAATAATTCAATGACCTTTGGTTCAGGATTTACAAATTTCAGTACTCCATAATTATTCCTGGCAGCTTTCATTGCTGAAAGAAAACAGCCAAAACCGGAACTGTCTATATATTCTATACCTTTAAGATCAATTATCACTTTTGAATTCGAATTTTCAAATGTTTTAATAATTCTGTCTCTGATTTCATCAATAATCAGAGCATTGATCTTATTGACTGAGAAGGATATAATGTCTATTTTATCCTTTTTTTCAATATGGATCATTAATTCTTGTTTAACCGGTTCCTGATTAAATCGTCTAGCTCTTTAACAGCCTCTGCTGTTTCCGTTTTGAATCTTGTTATATAAGATTCGTATAATTGAGGTTCTTTTCCTTCCCTGGCCTGAAGTTCAAACGTTTTTAGCATAACTGCCAGGTCATTCATACCCATTATGGCAACCGACGATTTAGCTTTGTGGGCGAGTAATCCCAGAGAGTTATAATTCTTTTGTTTTAAATAGGATTTCATCTCATTATATATTTCAATGGACTGCTCCTTAAATATTACTACTATTTCATTAATGATCTCGGGATCTCCTCCTGATACAGAATCAAGATATTCTATGTTAATGAATTTGTAATCCATAATTGACGGAGTAATAAAATTTTAAAACAATATGCAAAGAATTTTAAACAAATATAACAATATTTTATTCTGACGGGGAACAGTTTTCCATCTTATTAATTAAGAAGGTTTTTTAAATAAAGGAAATAAGTGCTACTTTTATAGGTATAAAATCCGGATGTTATGCGATATTCTCTCCACACATTTATAACGGTATTCCTTCTGAGTTCATTAGTTTTGGAAGCACAGACTGATTTGTCAATTCACCGGAAGAATTTTAAAGTTGGCGATTCGGGGTTTGAAAAGGTATGGAAACATGTTGTTGCCGGAGATGCTTACTATGGTGAAAAAGGTATCTGGTACAACGATGCGTTTAATGAATATTTACAAGCTATCATCTATAATAATTCAAATCCGGAGTTGAATTATAAAACCGGTGTATCAGCACTTTTTTCAGACAAAAAAGAAGAAGCAGCAGGTTTTTTCCTGAAAGCATCTGAACTTAAAAAGGATGTGGCTGAAGATATTCTTCTTCTAACCGGACGGGCGCTTCAGTACTCAGGTAGATTTTCTGAAGCAATTGAAAAATTCAATATTTATCTGAGCTCACCCGGAAAGAAGCCTCCAAGGAATACCTCGTTGGCTAAAAAATGCATAGAAGAATGTAACTCTGCTCTTATTTTAACAAAAGATACGATGAGAATCTCGATCGAGAATATCGGACCCGACATAAACTCTAGTTCCGATGACTATTCCGAGATTCTGACTGCAGATGGTAAAACAATGTATTATGCCTCGCGACGCGAATTATCAAAATCAGGCAATCGTTATTCTGATACAAAATTTGATGAAAATATTTTTACTTCACAGATGAACAATGGTTCTTGGGTGCCAGCCACTTTGGCTGGAAAAAACCTGACCACAAAGTATTGTGAAACACCTCTTTATATAAATTCAACCAATGATATGCTTTATGTCTATGCCGGTTATGAGAACAATGGAGATATAAAGGTGTCATTAAATAAAAAAGGTATATGGAAGACTCCTGAACCGGTTCCATTCGGAATAAACACCAGGGGATCAGAAACATCCTTTACAATAAGTCCTTCCGGAAACGAGATTTATTATGTTTCAGACAACGGTAAAGGCAATATTGGCGGGAAAGACATCTATTATATAAAGAAGATTAATGACCGTAAATGGTCAAAACCCCAAAATGCCGGATCAATAATTAATACAATTGACGATGAAGAGTCGGTCAGATTCTCGAAAACGGGAGATACCCTCTGGTTCAGTTCCAAAGGTCACAACTCAATAGGAGGATTTGACATTTTTTACAGCGTCAAAAACAAAGCAGGTGATTGGGACACAGTGAAGAACTATGGTTATCCTGTAAACACTCCCTGGGATGAAATATTCTATTATCCTTCCCCTGTTGATGACAGTACATTTTACTTTGTTTCGAACCGTAGCGGTGGTTTTGGCGGGTCAGATATATACAAAGGACGAATATTACCTCCTAAACATATAATTGTACCACCGGCACCACCTAAATCCGATACTGTTATTATCAGGGATACTGTTTTGGTTGTAAAAGAAATAGCTCCATCACCTCCTCCGACTATTCAGCAGGAACCGGTATATCTTATAGGAAATGTTAAAGACTCGGAAACAGGACAGCCTGTATTGGCAAAAATTGATGTCATAGATATTGGTACTGATGCCGTTGTTGCTACTACTGCAAGCTCCGATGCGGACGGTAGCTACAGGGTCAAACTACCTGCAAAAAAATCTTATATGATTGCTCTGCACTCCACCGGATTTCTTTCTGACATGAAACGTATTGATGTTCCCGATAATTGGTCAAAAGACCTTTATAATCTAAATATTGAATTGATTAAGGTGAAGGTAGGGAAAAAGGTTGTGCTTAATAACATCCTCTTTGAGACCGGAAAATCTATACTCACAGCCAGTTCATATATGGAACTCGATCGCTTGTTGAATATAATGAAAGATAATGCACAGATGAAGATTGAGATATCAGGACATACTGATAAAACCGGTAGCGAACCACTTAACTTTAAGCTTTCGGAAGCCAGAGCAAAGGCCGTTGTTGAATACCTGGTTCAAAAGGGTATCGAACGTTCCCGAATGGAATTCAGAGGTTATGGTTCATTGCAGCCTATATCTGATAATACTACTGCTGCCGGGCGATCTAAAAACAGAAGGGTTGAATTTAAAATCCTTGAATTCTGATAATCATCAGATTTTTTAAGGAAACTATTTGTTTGCTTTGCATAAACCTTAAAAAAATTGAGGTTGTTGTTTATATTTTTTAAAATTCGATTTTAATGAAAAATACCGCTTTTACAAAATTTCACCTGGATGCAGGTGCCAAAATGGTACCTTTTGCCGGATACAATATGCCTATAGAATATTCAGGTATTATAGAAGAACACATCGCAGTAAGAGAGAAGGTCGGAGTTTTTGATGTATCTCACATGGGTGAATTCTGGGTCACAGGTTCTGCTTCTCTTAAGTTCCTTCAATATTTGACATCAAATGATGTATCAACACTTTTTGACGGGAAGATTCAATATTCATGTTTTCCGAATGGTACTGGAGGAATAGTTGACGACCTTCTGGTTTACAGATATAATCCTGAAAAATACCTTCTGATAGTAAATGCAGCAAATACAGAAAAGGACTGGAACTGGTGCGTAAAGAATGCGGCAAGGTTTGGGTTGAAACCAGGTAAGGACCTTGTTAATGCGTCTGATGATATTGCTCAACTCGCTGTCCAGGGACCTCTCGCTCTAAAAGCCATGCAAAAACTCACTAAAACACCTGTGGAAGGTATGGAATATTATACATTCAAGGTTCTTGATTTTGCAGGAATCGGCAATGTTATATTCTCAATAACAGGTTATACAGGTGCCGGCGGATGCGAGATATATGTTAAAAATGAAGATGGGGCTAAACTTTGGAAAGCTGTTTTTGCAGCTGGCAAGGAATTTGATATCAGGCCTATAGGCCTTGGGGCTCGTGATACATTACGTCTTGAAATGGGTTTTTGTCTTTACGGGAATGATATCAATGATTATACCTCACCAATCGAAGCAGGATTGGGATGGATAACTAAATTTACCAACACGAAGGAATTTATTGATAAAGCTCTGTTATGGAAGCAAAAAGAGGAGGGCGTAAAAAAAAGACTGAAAGGTTTTGTGATGATGGACAATGGGATTCCCAGACAGCATTATGAGGTTGTAAATAAAAAAGGGGAACCAATTGGCGAAGTAACATCCGGTACCATGTCACCCATGATGAAACAGGGGATAGGATTGGCTTATCTTAATAAGGGTTACTGGGAAACTGGTACTGAAATATTTATACGGATCAGGAATAAAGACCTCAAAGCAAAGATTGTTAGCCTGCCCATCTATAACAAAACTTAGCCACAAAGGCACCAAGACACTAAGAAGCGCCAAGGAAGAATACCTGATATGAGTAATAGAAAACTTGAGACATGTTTTTCACCTGCTCTTTTCGAGCCTGGTGAAAACCTTGATTCGATCGTGGTTATAATAGATGTATTACGGGCATCATCTGCAATATGCACAGCTTTTGCCAATGGAGCAGTTGCAATCATTCCTGTTGCTGAGGTGGCTGCAGCTAAAGATTACAAGTCAAGAGGATATCTTGTTGCTGCTGAACGCGACGGATATGTTCTGGATTTTGCCGATTTTGGAAACTCTCCGTTTAATTTCACAAAAGAAAAGGTTAACGGCAAAACGATCGTTTACAGTACAACAAATGGCACTGCTATTATTAATCTTGCTTCATCGGCCTACATCACTGTTATTGGATCATTCCTTAATATAGGAGCGCTCACACGATGGCTCATTAAGCAGGATAGGAATATCTTGTTGCTGTGTGCAGGCTGGAAAAACAGGTTCAATATCGAAGATACCGTTTGTGCCGGAGCAATAGCAGATATACTTATGAGAAGCAATTGTTACACAACTATTTGTGATTCAACTCTTGCGGCAATTGATCTATGGTTTTTGGCCCGATCTGATCTTCGGCGTTATATTGAAAAAGCTGCGCAGAGAACCCGTTTGAGAGATAAAAAATTGGATGATTGTATTGAATTCTGTCTTGCATCTGATTTTACCGATAAAATTCCTGTAATGAAAAATGGGGTTCTTGTTGGTAATGTTTTATAAACATGTCTATTTAGTGTTAATTAATGGCATGTATCAATATTTATATAATTTTGTAAAAATTCAGATTCGGAATTATCAATTATTAATAATAAAAAGTCCTTTATGAAAAAACACAATTTTTATGCCGGTCCTTCAATTCTTCCTCAGTATACAATTGATAAAACGATTGACGGAATAAAAGATTTTGCAGGTTCAGGGTTATCTGTACTTGAGATCTCTCACCGAAGTAAGGAATTTGTTGCTTGCATGAACGACACAATTGCACTTTTTAAAGGATTACTCGAGATACCTGCAGGCTATCAGGTCCTGTTCCTTGGTGGTGGAGCTAGTTTGCAGTTTGCAATGGTCCCGATGAATTTACTCAACAGAAAAGCTGCTTATCTTAATACTGGTGAGTGGGCCAGTAAAGCTCTTAAAGAGGCAAAGCTTTTTGGTGAGGTAGTAGAAGTTGCCTCTTCCAAAGAAAAGTTATTCAATTATATTCCAAAAAATTACACGGTTCCTTCCGATGCAGATTATTTCCATATAACAACTAACAATACAATTTATGGGACAGAGATAAAGAAAGATCTTGATGTGAAAATACCTCTTGTTGCGGATATGTCATCGGATATTTTCAGCAGGCCAGTTGACGTTTCAAAATATTCCATTATTTACGGCGGTGCTCAGAAGAACCTGGCTCCAGCTGGTGTCACATTTGTCATTGTAAAGGAAGATGTACTTGGTAAAGTGACTCGTCCGATTCCATCAATGCTCGACTACCGTATACATATAAAAGGAGAATCGATGTTCAATACTCCTCCTGTGTTTGCTGTTTTTGCCGCTCAGCAGACCCTCACCTGGCTGAAAAACCTTGGGGGCGTGAAAGCCATCCAGAAGAAAAATATTGAAAAAGCAAAAATCCTTTATGATGAGATTGAAAGGAACAAATTATTTGTACCTACAATTGCTGACCCTGAAGACAGGTCTCTGATGAATATCTGTTTTATCATGGCTCCGGAGTATAAAGAGCTGGAAAAACCATTTGCCGATTTTGCCAAATCAAAAGGAATGCTTGGCATTGAAGGTCACCGCTCAGTAGGCGGGTTCCGTGCTTCTACTTATAATGCTCTTCCGAAAGAAAGCGTTGAAGCGCTGGTAAATGCTATGAGAGAGTTTGAATCAAAAAATTAAATAATTATAATATTAAGAAATGCAGGGGCATATGTTGACTTAATATATAATAAAAACATCATTATGAAAGTGCTTGTAGCAACAGAAAAAGCATTTGCCCAGGTTGCAATTACACAGATTCGTACTGTAACAGAGGCAGCAGGTTATGAACTTGTGTTACTCGAAAACTATAAGGATGTTTCAGATCTTCTTGCTGCTGTTTCGGATGCAGATGCCATGATCGTTCGAAGCGATCAGGTAACCTCAGAGATACTTGATGCAGCAAAAAAGTTAAAGATTGTTGTCCGTGCAGGTGCCGGTTATGATAACCTCGATTTGACTGCCTGTACTGCTCACAATGTGGTAGCTATGAATACTCCGGGGCAAAATTCAAATGCCGTGGCTGAACTGGCATTCGCACTTATGCTGTATCAGGCTCGCGGTGGATTCGTTGGCAAATCGGGAACTGAGCTCAGAAGAAAATCAATCGGGATTCATGCTTTCGGAAACGTAGGGAAACATGTTGCCGAAATAGCCAAAGGATTTGGGATGGATATATACACCTTCGATCCTTTTGTGATTGAGAAAGATATAAAGAAATATGGCGTTAAAGTCTGTAATACGACAGAAGAATTATATTCAAAATGTCAGTATATCTCATTACATATGCCGGCAAACGATAAAACCAAAAAATCAATTGGTTATCACCTGTTGAAGAAAATGCCTAAGGATGCTGTACTTGTTAATACAGCAAGAAAAGAGGTAATTGATGAAGAAGGCCTTCTGAAGATATTTGAAGAACGGCCAGATTTCCAATACCTCTCCGATGTTGCACCTGACTGTAATGCCGTTTTTGAGGAAAAGTACAAGGGCCGCTTTATATTTACAGAGAAAAAAATGGGAGCTCAGACAGAAGAAGCTAATATGTATGCATGCCTGGCCGCTGCCAGGCAGATTGTCGATTATTTCAAAACAGGGAATGAAAAATATAAAGTAAACAAGTAGTAATTAATATGTTATAATTAGATGGCAGTTGTTAAACCTTTCAGGGGGTTAAGGCCTCCTCATGCTCTGGTTAAAGATCTGGCCTGCCTGCCATATGATGTGATGAACACAGAAGAAGCCAAAAAGATGGCAAAAGGAAAAGAGTGTTCACTGCTTCATATAACGAGATCAGAAATAGACCTTCCGGTAGATACTGATACCCATTCGGACCAGGTATATAACAAATCAGTCGAGAATTTCAGAAAGTGGCAGAAAAATGGCTGGCTGGTTCAGGATGAAGCGCCACACTTTTATATTTATGCGCAGACAATGAAAGGGCTTACCCAGTACGGAATCGTTGGGTGTGCATCTGTTGACGACTATCTTAATGGTATTATTAAAAAGCATGAACTTACCCGTCCTGATAAAGAGCAGGATCGGATGGTGCATGTTCGCGTCAACAATGCTAATATTGAACCGGTTTTTTTTGCATATCCCGCAGTTAAAGAGATTGATGAGGTCGTAGATAAGATAGTCAGCTCCGAAAAACCCGAATATGATTTTGTAGCAGAGGATGGTTTTGGACACCATTTCTGGGTTATAAAGAATGAGGAAACAAACAAACTAATTGAAAAACTGTTTGCTGAAAAAGTTCCATATACCTATGTTGCTGATGGCCATCATAGGACCGCGGCTGCAGCACTTGTCGGGAAAGAAAAAGGGGATAATAATCCATCTCATAATGGAACTGAAGAATATAACTTCTTCCTTGCGGTCCATTTTCCAGCTAATCAATTAAAAATCATTGATTATAACAGAACCATAAAAGACCTGAATGGTCTTACCATTCAGGAATTAATTACCAGACTGGGAGGTGGCTTTGATATAAATGAAAAGGGCAGGAGAACCTATAAACCAAAAAAGCTTCATAACTTCTCAATGTATCTCGATGGGAAATGGTTTAGCCTGACTGCAAAAGCCGGTACTTTTGATGATAATGACCCGGTTGGTGTCCTTGATGTGACGATACTTACCAATCAGATACTTAGTCCGGTTATGGATATTCAGGATCTGAGGAGGTCGAAACGTATAGATTTTATTGGAGGAATACGGGGATTAGGTGAACTTAAAAAGAGGGTCGATAGCGGTGAAATGAAAGTGGCATTCGCTCTTTATCCTGTATCAATGAACCAACTGATTACAATAGCAGATTCAGGTAACATTATGCCACCGAAATCAACATGGTTTGAGCCAAAACTCCGAAGTGGATTGGTAATTCATCTTCTTGACTGATTAAAAAATATCTTAAATTTCTCCTCCTTTGAAAAGGAGGGGAAATTATTGTATATCTAATCTGGTAAAACAAATTTCATAATTTCTTTGCGAGCTTTGCGCAATCCTTTGCGGTTAATGTTTTCATTTTTCACTAATTTTATGCATTATTAAATATTGAAAATGCCTGGTATTGCAGAAAACCTAAGTTATATTAAATCACAGATCCCATCATCTGTCAAGCTTGTAGCAGTATCGAAAACAAAACCGGTAAGCAATATTATGGAGGCCTATAATGCCGGGCAAAGATTTTTCGGAGAAAACCGGGTTCAGGAACTGCTGAATAAAAAAGATCTTCTTCCACGGGACATTAAATGGCACCTCATCGGCCATCTTCAAACCAATAAGGTAAAATATATTGTGCCATTTATAAATATGATACAATCTGTAGATTCTTACAAACTATTGAGTACTATTAACACGGAAGCCTTAAAAATTGAAAAGGTAGTAGATTGCCTGCTACAGATTCATATAGCAACTGAACAGACAAAATTTGGATTTACAATGCAGGAGTTGTGTGAAAATCTTGAACAGGACGATGTGCTGAATTTGAAAAATATAAGGATTTGTGGTATAATGGGAATGGCTACTTACACCTCTGATAAAGAACAGGTTCGTGAAGAATTCGCATATCTTGCGGATTGTTTCAGAACACTGGAAAATAAATATTTTAAGGGATTTCCTTATTTTAAAGAGATATCGATGGGTATGTCAGGTGACTATGAAACAGCCCTGAAGGAGGGAAGTACGATCATAAGAATAGGAAGCAATATTTTTGGTGAAAGATAATGATCTGAGAAGCACAGAGAAAAATCCATTTATCCTTCAAGAATCGAAATTAACTCATGTGTCAGCGTTTTTTTTTCATTAGTGAGGGAAACAGGGCTTGCCTCAAGTATCTTAATAATTTCATCTTTTCTGGCTCTGCTGAGGTCATTAACTGATTCCTCAACAACTGTAAGACATTCAATTGCAGTTACATAATCTCCTTTCAGAAATACTTTTGCCAGATCCAGAGAATAATCTGAATAGTTAAGACCCGATTGCCAGCACGAAGATACTAACATGCTGATTGTATCTGCTTTCCATTGTTTCCTGATTTCATTGATAACCTCTTCACAGGCAGTCTGATCCTTCAGATCATTTATAAAACCCGCAATAGTTTTTCTGATCAAAAAATCATCAGCCTTATCATAAAATGCAGTAAGCAAACCAATAACACCTCCAAAAGGTTTCTCCTGGCGAAGTAATTCAATCGCTTCGGTTATTGCATTATTATTATCTTTATTAAGTATTTCAGAAAGTTTTTTGATCTTCTTCTCTGATCTTATCATTTTAGATTATTTTGAACAAAGTTAGAAATACCATCAATTAGTTACAGCTGTTTTTGAAAAATAAAAATATTATAGTAATTTAGTCGTGAATTAGGTTTGACACTTAAATTTTTAAATCATGAATAAAAAATATGGAATTTGTTCAAAAATCCTTATGGCAGTTTTATTGTTTACCAGTCTGCTTATTGGCTGTAAGTCTGGTAATACAAAAACAACTAAGGAAAATGTAACAGTAAATGTTCCAAAAAATAGTGCAGCTGTAGTTGAGGATATTAAGCAGGCAGAAAAAATATTTAATGCACTTCCGTCACCTCTTGAGTCAGCAATGCTTATAAAATCGGCTGGCGCCAGGTTTGATGAGGCTTTGCTAAATCCTATTGGAAATGTAAATAGTTATGTAACAAATAAAAGTATGGCTCTTAACCTGGGAATTTATACATGCGATTTAAGTTTTGCCAGCTTATATGAACAGACACAACTTATTATTGATTACATGAATGCTGCCAAAAAGATGGCTGACGGACTGGGCATCCTGAAGGCAGTTGAACAGTCACAGATCGACAAACTGGAGGAGAATATTAATAATAGTGAAGTTATTATGGAGATTGTGAGTGAGACCTTTATGAACTCTAATTCATATCTCTCAGATAATGGTCAGCCTGCGATTGCAGCCATAGTACTTGTAGGAGGATGGTTTGAGGGATTATATATTTCTACTCAGCTTGTTGACATGAAGGATTTTAATGGCAATAAACTTGTCGGAAGGATTATTGATCAGAAACTTTCAATTGACATTCTTATCAATTTGCTTGAAAGTAGCAAAGGAAATCCGGCAGTAGATGATCTGATTATTCAGGTCAGAAAACTGAAAGTGGTTTTTGACAAAATTTCAATCATAACATCAAAAATAAGACCGGAGTTTGACAAGGCATCAAATACCACAGTTCTCAAGTCACAAATTAAGACTGATATGACACCGGAAGTATTCAAAGAACTGTCGGCAACAGTTTCAGAGATAAGAAAGACATTCGTAAATAACTAACCCCATGAGAATACTTAGAATAATTCCGATTCTGGCAATACTTGTAGTTACAGCTACAGTTAAAGTAGATGCTCAGTGCAAGGCATTCGCTAAAAAGATTTGCATCCCTGAATTGGGAGCATATACACATGATGGGAACTATCATGCTGCAATACTTGTTGAAGGAGAGGAGGCTGAACTATATAAAACATTTTACTCCGACATGGAATACAGAGTCGCAATATGCGGAGAAGACAAGCTGCCAAATGTAGAATTCAGGGTACTCGATGCAAATAAAAATGTTCTTTATTCAAATAAGGATGCGAACTTTGCCAAAACATGGGATTTCAAACTTCAATCCAGTCAGCAGCTTAAACTGGTTGTTAAAGTTGGCTCATTTAATAAACCGGGTGAAACACCGGTAAGTGGTTGTGTCGCTATCATGTTTGGATTTAAAGTAAAGAAATAAAATTTATAGTATAATATTTGTTCGTAGGGACATATTGTGACACGTCCCTACGTTTTTTATACCAGTTTTGGTGCAAGATATCTTCCAGTATAGGATTCTTTACATTTAGCCAGCTCTTCAGGTCTGCCCTCAAAAACAACACGGCCCCCGTCTTCACCACCCTCGGGCCCCAGGTCAATAACCCAGTCGGAACTTTTTATCACCTCCTGATTGTGTTCAATAAGTATCACAGAATGACCATGATCGACAAGCGCATTTATTGATTTAAGCAGTTTGTTAATATCATGAAAATGCAAACCTGTTGTTGGCTCGTCAAAAATGAATAGTATGTGTCCATTGCCGCGTTCCTGACTAAGAAAATAGGCCAGTTTTACTCTCTGGCTTTCACCTCCGGAAAGAGTGCTTGACGACTGTCCCATTTTTATATAACCCAGTCCGACATCTGAAAGAGGTTTCAGTTTTTCGACGATCCTCTTTTCATTCTTCCCGGGATGTGAATTGAAAAAATCAATTGCTTCATCAATAGTCATCTCAAGCATATCATAAATATTTTTTCCATGATATCTGACATCGAGTATATCCTTCCGGAACCTCATCCCTTTGCAGCTTTCGCATGTCAGTTCCACATCGGCCATAAATTGCATTTCAACTCGTATTATCCCTTCACCCTGGCACTCCTCACATCTTCCTCCTTCAATATTAAAGGAGAAATGCGATGCTTTATAGTTGTTTTGAACAGACGCCTGCAACTCAGAATAAAGTTTACGGATTTCATCATAAGCTTTAAGGTATGTGACAGGATTTGATCTGCTCGACCTTCCTATCGGATTCTGATCGACCAGTTCAATACCTGTCAGAATTGAAATGTCTCCCGTGATATCCTTGTATTGACCTGGTTTTAAGTTGTTCCCATTAATCCTGTTAGACAGGACCTTAAATAATATATCTGATACAAGGCTCGATTTACCTGATCCGCTTACTCCGGTAACGGCAGTTATAATATGAAGCGGAAACTTCACATCAATTCCTTTCAGATTGTTTTCCCTTGCACCTTTGATTTCTATATAACTGTTCCATTTTCTTCTTGCCCGCGGAACAGGTACGACTAACCTGCCACTAAGGTAACTGGCAGTAAAAGATTTATTTGAGGTTGTCAGATCAAGACCCCCCTGATAAACTACCTCTCCGCCTAGTCTGCCTGCCTCAGGTCCCATATCAATTATTTCATCCGCAGCTCTTATTATCTCTTCCTCGTGCTCTACAACCAAAACCGAATTACCAAGATCCCTGAGCTCTTTCAGAACTGTTATTAAAAGGTTGGTGTCACGTGGATGAAGCCCTATACTGGGTTCATCCAGAATGTACATCGAGCCGACAAGATTACTTCCCAGCGAGGTCGAGAGATTTATTCTCTGGGATTCTCCTCCTGATAATGTCGAAGAGAGCCTGTCAATGGTAAGATATGGAAGACCGACATCAATAAGAAACTTCAATCGGACAGTAATCTCTTTAATAAGCCTTTCTGCAACTTTGGCATCAGTTTCATTCAGATCAATAGCAGAAAATACCTCATACAACTTTCCAACGGGTATAGAAACCAGTTCCTGAATTGTTTTTCCTGCAACCTTAACATAACCTGCCTCTTTTCGTAATCTCGATCCTTTGCATTCGGGACATGTTGTTTTCCCACGGTAACGACTTAACAGTACACGGTACTGTATCTTATATTTTTTCTCTTCAAGATGGTGAAAGAACCGGTCTATACCGTAAAAATATTTATTTCCTTTCCAAAGCAGATCCTTCTGTTCGTCAGTCAGCTGATAAATAGGTTTGTGTATCGGGAAATCGAATAATTCTGCATTGGCAATCAGTCTCTCTTTCCATTTTTTCATGGTTTCACCTTTCCAGCATACAATTGCATCCTCATAAACAGACAGGTTCCGATTAGGTATAACAAGGTTTTCATCAATTCCAATAATTTTACTATATCCCTCGCATACCGGACATGCGCCGATTGGATTATTGAAGCTGAACAAATATTCCGATGGCTCTGCAAAAAGGATTCCATCCTCTTCAAATTTATTTGAAAAACTTTCCCGTCTCTCACCCTTTTCATCAGGTATAACTACCTGGCAATATCCTTTACCCGTCTGAAATGCTGTTTGAGCAGAGTCGGCAGCCCGGCTGAAACTGTCAGCAGAATGACTTATTACCAGTCTGTCGATTACTATATTAATCTGTTGCCCCGGTTCAAATCCCTTATTAGATGTCAGTTCATCAATCTTAATGAGCTCGCCTTCGGACTCAATACGGTTAAATCCCTGTTTATTCAGGAATGAAAAATACTCAGATACATTTATGTTTTCCGGTATATCAGCAGAAGAGGTAATAATTACTTTTTTTCCTTCAGGCAGAGCTGCCAGAAAATCAACAATATCATCAACACTGTGTTTTTTAACCTCTTTCCCGGAAACCGGGGAATAGGTCCTTCCGATCCTGGCAAAAAGAAGTCTCAGATAATCATATATTTCCGTAGATGTTCCGACTGTAGAACGCGGATTCCGGGAGTTTACTTTCTGTTCAATAGCAATGGCAGGAGGTATGCCATTTATAAAATCAACTTCAGGTTTATTCATCCTGCCAAGAAACTGACGGGCGTAAGAGGAGAGACTTTCAACATACCTTCTTTGCCCTTCCGCATAAATAGTGTCGAAAGCGAGAGAAGATTTTCCTGAACCTGATACTCCTGTGATTACAACAAGCTTATTTCTGGGAATTTTAAGACTGATATTTTTAAGATTATGTACCCTGGCTCCCTTGATTTCAATACAACCCTGCATCTCTGAACCTTTATTTTTTGTGTTAAATTTCTGTTAAATCTCAAAAGTAATACTTTCAAATCAAAAAAATTGTTTTCTTTGTATTACGAATATTTACTTACTTAAACCAGACTGCCTATAGAATATCTCTACTCTAGTTAATTAAAAGAGAGAGTTATGAATAAAATGATTTCCGATTATGAACTGATTCTGAGGTTCATAAAAGGTGAGCAGTCATGCTTTGAAAAGCTAATCCAACGTCATAAGAACAAAGTTTTCGCATATATAAGTCTTTATATACGCGATCAGGCTCTTGCAGAAGATATCTTTCAGGATACCTTCCTTAAAGTAATTCAGTCTGTTAAAGCAGGTAAATATTCCGATAACGGAAAATTTATCTCCTGGGTGATGCGAATTGCTCATAACCTTATTATTGACCATTTCCGGAGAATCAAGCAAATGAACACTATTTCGAACGACAACTACGAATCTGACATCTTTAATTCGAAAACCTTCGCTGAAGACAACATTGAAGATGATATGATAAAGCGACAGATTCAAAAAGATGTCAGGAATATGATCAGCTGCCTGCCTGATGACCAGCGGGAAGTAGTGATTCTGCGGCATTATGCTGGATTGAGTTTTAAAGAAATCGCTGATATAACCGACGTCAGCATTAATACGGCTCTTGGCAGAATGAGATATGCCCTCATTAATATGAGGAAAATAATGGTTGAGAAAAAAATCAGCCTGACATTAAATTAGGGATCAGACAATATTTATACCGGCGGCCCGTTTTCACATAAACAGAAAACATGAAGCCTATGGTATTAACTTCTACTCCTTTTATTAAATATCATGAAATCAAAGTTGAAGACATTGATCTTATTGAAGATGCATGGGGTTTTAACTCTGAATTCTATGATGTGATTGACCTTCTCCGTCAGATAAAAGCTGTTCCGGGGAAAAGTTTGACAACGAACCTGATATTGAAGATCAGGAAAATAGTTTAAGATTCTCAAAGGACACAGGAATTTTTCCTGTGTCTTTTTTTGGGAATATGAAATTAAAATAATATCTTTGTGATATTAATATAATATCATATCCTATGAAACAAGAATTTACTGTAAAACCCATTTCGGGTTATCTGGCGCTGCTGATGGCAGTCTTATTCATCGGTGGTGCAATTGCCGGATTCGCTTACCAAGCTATCTGGATTGGCGTAATACTCACTCTGCTGTTTGTCTTCACCATCATTGGATTTACAGTAGTATATCCAAACGGATCATGTGTAATGGTTTTGTTTGGAGCATATAAAGGAACAATCAGGAAAAATGGATTTTTCTGGGTAAACCCTTTATATTTTAAAAGAAGGATATCACTCAGAGCCCGGAACTTTAACAGCGAACCAATAAAGGTTAACGACAAAATCGGTAACCCGATAAAAATTGGTTTAGTGCTGGTTTGGAGAGTGGCCGAGACATATAAGGCAGTTTTTGATGTTGATGACTATCAGCATTTTGTGTTAGTACAGAGTGATGCTGCCCTTCGTAAGTTGGCCGGTTTATATCCATACGACAATTTTGAGGATCACGAAGCTGTTGTCGCTCTAAGAAGCGGAGGCCAGGAGGTAAACAATGAGCTTGAAAAAGAGATAAGAGAAAGGTTGCAGATTTGTGGTATTGAAGTAATTGAAGCAAGGATCAACTATATTGCTTATGCTGAAGAGATCGCAAATGCTATGCTTAGAAGACAACAGGCTTCGGCAGTTGTATCGGCACGATTTAAAATTGTTGAAGGAGCAGTTTCTATGGTTGAGATGGCCCTTGAGCAACTATCCCTTAAAAAAATTGTCGAACTCGATGAGGAAAAGAAAGCTGCTATGGTCAGCAATCTGATGGTTGTTCTTTGTGGTGATAAGGATGCTACACCAATTGTAAATACCGGAACTTTGAATTCATAGTATGAGTGAGAAGAAACCATTTGTTCTCAGGGTTGACCCGGAGAAGCTGAAAGCTTTGGAAAAATGGGCTGCCGATGAATTTCGCAGCATTAATGGTCAGATTGAGTACATACTTGATCAGGCTTTAAAGAAATCAGGCAGATGGAAAACAAGGTCAGAAAACATTAAAAAGGAGGAATAATGGACCAAATATTAAAATATACGTGCCCGAAATGTGGCAATAAAGAGTATGAAGTTGGTGAAATGTGGACAATTGGAAGCATTTGGACAAGAATGTTCGAATTTCATAACAGGAGATTCACCTTCGTTTCGTGTAAGAACTGCCGTTTCACGGAATTGTACAAAGTTCCCATGAAAAAAATCGGTGAGGTAATTAACTTTATGGCCAGATAAGACGGGCTTTTACTGATTGATAAAATAAATGGAATGGCAGGCTGCGATGCCTGCTGTTTCTGTTCTTAGACGGCTGAGACCAAGATGAACCGGAACAAACTCTCTGTTAATTGCGGAATCAATCTCTTCTTTGCTGAAATCGCCTTCCGGCCCGATAAGAATTATTGCATTTTCATTTTTTGAATATACGTCAGATATACTGCTTCTTTTAATTGAATCGTTGCAGTTTGCAATCATCAGGATTCCTTTTAGATCCATGCTGATAAAATCTTTGAAACTGCTTGGTTCATTCAGGACTGTTTTGGTTGCTTTGAGTGATTGTTTCATTGCCGAGATTATTAGATTATTGACTCTTTCACTCTTTATTCCCGGTTTTTCAGTGTTTTTGCATATCAGCGGAGTAATCTCATCTATCCCAATCTCAACACTCTTTTCAATAAACCATTCAAATCGTTCCGGATTCTTTAATGGTGAGATAGCAATGTGAAGTCTGTAATTTCTTTTTTCGAAATCCCTAACTTTTCCAGTAATCATTATGATGCACTTATTTTGACCCGGGATACTGATGATTCCTTCATAAAGATTCCCTTTACCGTCTATAAGTCTGACATCTGCACCTTTTATCATTCTTAATACCCTGATCAAATGCTTTGACTCTTTTTCGTCCAGCGCATAGGTATCTCCATTAATATCGGGTGCATAAAATATCTGCATAGAATTCAATTTGTACAAAATTAGGGATTTTGAACTTATATTTGCGTACCATCTTATAATCCTTGGTGTTTTTTGATGTCTTGGCGCCTTTGTGGCAAAAAAAATGCCACCAAGACACAAAGGCACAAAGATTCACAAAGTTTTGAAATAGCGAATTTTGAAAAGAATAAAATGAAAATAGGTCTTCTTTCAGATACACACGGGTGGATTCACCCGAGATTATTTGATCATTTTGCAGAGTGTGATGAAATATGGCACGCAGGAGACATTGGGAATATTGAAACAGCAGACAAACTTGCAGGCTTCAAACCTTTAAAAGCTGTATATGGCAATATTGACAATGCCCTCATCAGAAAAGTTTATAAAGAGAATATGATTTTTATGGCTGAAGAAACCAGGGTTTGGCTCACCCATATTGGCGGAACCCCCGGACATTATGACCGGAAAGTATTACTTGCAATAAATAAAAATCCTCCGGATCTTTTCATTTGCGGACATTCGCATATAGCTAAGGTTACGTATGATAAAAAAGCCGGATTTTTATATATGAATCCTGGTGCAGCAGGGTATAATGGTTTCCATAAGTATATGACAGCAATCAGGTTTCAGATAGACGGGAAAAACATACACGATCTTGAACTGATCGAGTTGGGAGAAAGAGGCAAGATCACTTTATAAGACCATCCGGGTTTCCGGGATTATCTTCGGCTTTATTATCCGACATCCTCTGAAGGAATTTGCCAAGCCTGCCTTCAACAGCAATCATATATGTATAAGGCACTCTAATAGATGATGCAGGATCTTTCCTGTCATTCAGCTTAGTTTTGACAATAATTGTGTTGAAGCTGTTATTTCCCGATTCTGTCATCATTACGCCTCTGAAATATGAGAAATAATACCATGTAGATTGATCCGCTTTCAGGTAAATATCAATCAAATCCCCGGATCTTCGGCGCTGAATTTCAATATATCCGTCAACATAGACATTAATTGGTTGAGGCCCAATGAATCCGATACCTATCTTACCACTCGAACGGAATGATGATGTAGATTCGTTCCAGAATAATTTCACATCGTTAAGAAGAAGTTTGTAAGTAAACTCTTTTGGCAGGTTCTTTGAAGAGCCAAACAAATCCATCTCCTCCTTTAATTGTGTTGCTACATTTACTCCCATAAGATCCTTCATACCCTTGTTATTCAGTTCGGTATTCAGATTAACCGGTTTAAGGGAAGGCATCATTCTTATCTCATCGGCCATAACCTTAAGAGCTTCATTTGAGAAATGGAAGTCCAGTGCAAGGATCGCATCAATGTTGACTTTTCCTGAATCAATTGCATGTATTACTTTGCCTGCACTGGTAAATTTAACCAGGTCAAACTTAGCACCGAAATTAAGATTTCCTTCTCCCGAGAGTACACAATAGTTCTTGTCAAAAGCAATCATGTTTCCGGGCAGAGTCTGGTCAGCAAGCTTTTCACGGGATGTGATCAGGTATCTTCCTTTAGCTTTTTCATAGTACAACCAACCGTTTGAATTGACCAGTGCAATATCGGTCCAGGATTTTTGTGCTGAAAGGAATGCCGGGTAAATATGGATGGAATCCGTATTCAGGTAAGATCCGGAGAAAACAAGATTATCATTCATGTCTCTCGGCTTATCGCTGACAGGAATCATAACATTTTTCGGATCGATTGTTGATTTGAATTTTATGGAATAACTTTTTAATGTATTGCAGTTATTTACTACTCCTGCATCTCCTGTAAAGGTGAGATGATCAGCCCTGGCAGAAAGTGAGACATCTCCATTAAAAGAGAATGCAGGGCTTAACATGAATTTTTGAGATACTGGTATGTAGCCTCTGGCGTTGGTTGTCGCAGTGTCGACCGCCAATTCAGGAAAACTTATCTGTTGGATCTCTTTGTTTTCATCAACATAGTCGTAAATAGCACCTCCGATATAACGTTTGGTTGATTCAATGTCAATCTTTGCCGAATGCAAAATATGCCTGTTGTTCAGGGCAATAAGGGCATTTTGCATCTGTTGGATTTTTGCTCTCCTGTTGATTATTATTTTCCCGTTTTCAGGCTGAATAAGTGCATCAGCTATATGAATATAGTTTATATTTTCGGCTTCAATGTATTCCTGATCAAGGTGATAGCTTCCTTTCCATGATGAAAAAGCGACAGTGTCTGAAAGATTATTTGTTGCAAAGAATGTTGGCTTATCAAGTTTGGAAAAGTCAAGCTTAAGGAGCTTTTCAGCTGATAAAAGCGCGGTATTAGACTTTCCCTTTTGTTCCATATTAAGCACCCGGTTTTCCATATTATAGGTAAAATCTGTCATGGTGCAGATGTACTGAATTTCAGGGAACTTAACTACTGAAGAATCGGTATTCAGCCTGAAATGTGTCTTCTTGAGGTCAAAATTGATCTCAGTATTGGCATTATCAGCAATAAATGAATATCCACTGGTGGTTGACGATTTCAGATTATAATCAGCCGTATCAGCGTTAATTGTATTCGATGCAAAACTGAAAAGATTAGAAGTGATCCTAGAATCGGTTAAATTAATTATTCCTGTACCATTAAGTCTTGAGGGAGCCAGTGTTAATTTACCATCAAGGGTTGTTCCGTTATCGAACATATTAAAAGTCTTGCCGGTTGCATTAGTCGCGATCCATTCATCTTTTTGAGTTAGCCATTTAATTGCAACATCCTGACTGTGAAGGATTGGGAATATACCGGATGAATCTTTTTCAATATTGAATGTAGATGCCTGAGTGATCATTGAATCAGGGAAGAATTTAAATTCTTCTGACTTTGTTGTTGAAGTTAAATGTTTCAAAGTTCCACTTCCAATGAGACCTTTGTTACTCATACTTAAAGCATCGTATAATCTGCCTCTGTTTCCATAGACGTCGATCCCATCCTGCTGTATGGTCATATTAAATCCCAGCGAGTTGTTTTCCTGTATTACAAGATATTGCCGCATCGGTTTGAGGATATTTCCTCCAACAAATTCTCCCGAAAGATTCATGTCCTGGTTAGTATAATGATCTATATTTTCATAAGTGAAAGGATCAACCTTGAAATAGAAATCTTTTTGTTTATAAACACCCTCAAGACCGGGTATTTTATCATAGAAAATATACGAATAAGTTATTGCATTGATAATCGGATACTGCTTAAGGCTCTTTAATCCCGATTTGTTATCCTGATCATCGATATAAAGTTCAGCAGTTCCAAGTTGTATCAGGTTATCTACATTTTTAATAATTGGATTTCCCAAATTATCCTTCTTATCGGTTTCTACTGAAATTTTAATGGAATCGATTTTTTGAAGCTTTATCTTAAATGTGTCATAGCTGAAAGAGAAATCATGACCGAATACTGTAAACAGACCAGCTTCAACGATCCCATCAAAATGAAGGCTCCTGTTCTTCCCTATTACAAGTTGTTTCTTATAAGGATAAATTGCAACCTTCTGCGAATCGCTCAGAAGAACACCGTTTACTCCATTTACTGTCAGTCCGTATTTTTTCAGGTCAAGAATAGCATTATCTGTAGGAGCTTTTGTTTCACTTATTATATTTATAATATCATAGTCCTTTTTTTTAGCATATGAATCGAGGAAGTCCTTAGTTTTTTTCTTTATTGTAACCTCATTATTTACACGATCATAGAACACAAAACCTTTGTTGGCCATATCGACACACAAACCTGTTACAGCTTCCACCGGCTTGTCCAGCCATTTGGCAAATTCATCTACAGGAAATGTCTCGGAATAGTACCATTCTGCAAACTTAGTAAGACGGTTCAATGGATGGTATTCATCGAGCCCCATCAGTTTGAAAAAGTAGTCTGCATTGAAGAAGGAAGAGGATTCAAACTGTGCCTGACCCAGTGATGCTCCTCTTGCACGTGAAAGAATAATTTTTGATTCGTTCATATTCCACGACAGATATTCAAAATACATGTCGAGGTTGTGAAATGAATCATAATATGGGCTCTTTGAGATAGAATTATTTGTACGGAAGAGATTTACCTGTCTGGTTGCTGCGAAGTAAGAAAACCCAAGGTTTGTATGGTAGATTGAATCTTTATCAAGGTATAGCGATATAACTGTTTCCGGACTAGTTAAGCCTTCTTTCGAGAATAGAAACTCTTTTGAACTGATTTTAAGATAAAGCGTATCATTTCTGAAAAGAGTAATCTTTGCCGGGATACCATTTTTACCGGTTCCTTTTACACTGGCTCCTTCAAATGTGAGTCCTCCTTCATAATTAACCCCTTTATAGATGTTTTTAATCTTGAATTCTTTAACATAAGTTTCAAAACGAGGATAATCGGCTCTATCCTTGTTGGCAAAGCTGATTGCCTTGTCGGCAAGTGATCCTAAGACCGGTTCTTTAAAATAAATATTATGAGTGAGTCTGGCAGAATCAACAGTGAAACTGCTCTTTACCATATTAATTGAATAATCAGTGAGTTCAGCAAAAACATCTTTTCTTGAATATCCGGCTTTTTCCCATGTTACGATACCTTTCGTACCTCTGAATTGTTGGATCTCGGGATAGTATGTTCCTGTTACATTGTACAGTTCAGTACTGTCTTTTTGTGAATAACATGTTAGTGTGGCATCCGTAACAGTAACGTAAATAGCAGTGTCATGTAAAAATTTAAGTGTGGAGTTTTTTACTTTCCATTTAGCACTCCCCGATTCAGACAGGACGTTCTCTTTTACCATGGAGATGCTATTCTTAAAATATTTGTTTATATAGTCATTTGTAAACATCTGACTGAATGCTATTTCACTTACGCTTTTAAGCCAGTTTGTGAAAAAGGAAATGTCACGTTTATACTCGATGAAATAATTCAGGGTCACAAGAAAATCATTAAAATGGGGAACAGGTCTCATTTGTCGGGATGAGAGCTGGCTTGAAACGTCAATTATCTCATCCATGATTTCATTGCTGAAAGCAGCGCTGTCCCATCTGACCAGGAATTTATTAAGATTGGCAAGTTGTTCAGGATTAAGGTTCGGTCCCATAAAAGCAGTAAGTTCTGATCTGAATTTTGCCCGATCTCCTGAAAACGCAGATTTGGTCTGGGAATGCACAATACCAGTAGTTGCTAACAGGATTAATTGAATTATAATTGCCAGTTTCTTTAACATGAAAAGACTCTTTACTTAACCCTTTTTGCCCCTACCCCCTAAAGGGGGTCTAAAAATGCCACAGATTTAGCCCCCCTTTAGGGGAGATAGGGGGCTAAAAAAATGGATAAAACCTTTTGTTATTAACTCATTTCATCGCTTCAACAATCGCTATGAAATCCTCTTTCTTAAGAGCAGCACCGCCTATGAGACCGCCATCTACATCCGGTTTAGAAAAGATTTCAACTGCATTTGATGGTTTGCAGCTGCCACCATAAAGAATCGGAAGTTTTTTAGCACAATTGCTTCCAAATTTCTCACTGACAAGATCACGGATGTATTTATGCATCTCCTGCGCCTGATCGGGTGAAGCTGTCAATCCAGTCCCAATAGCCCAGACAGGTTCATAGGCAACAACAATCATATCCAGCTGTTCTTCAGTCAGATTGAATAAGCCCTCATGAAGCTGTCTTTTCACTATCAGGAATTGTTGTCCTGCTTCTCTTTCATTTAATGCTTCACCACAACAGAGGATAACCTTTAGTCCACTGTTAATTGCAAGTAACGTCTTCTTATTCAGAAGCTTATCATCCTCATGGTAATATGTTCTTCTTTCAGAATGTCCTATAATAACATATTCAGCACCGGTACTTTTTACCATCCAGGCAGATACCTCACCAGTATAGGCACCGGATGCTTCAGCAGCACAGTTTTGTGCTCCAAGAGCTATTTTGCCGTGTTTAAGAATTTCATATACACCTGCAAGATGAATAAATGGCGGGCATAAAATAACCAATGCCTTTGCCGATGGTTTTTCTTTAAAGTACTTCTCGACAGACCCTGCAAATTTGAGACCTTCTGCCAGATCCATATTCATTTTCCAGTTACCGGCAACAATCTTTTTTCTCATATAAATCAAAGTTTAAATAAATTATAATTTTTATTGAGCTAATAGTTCTGTTTTTAAGGTGCAAGGTGCAATTTGCAAGTTGCAAGGTGTACTTATCCTGCATCCTGCAACCTTCACCCGGAATATTGTAATGTAATTAATTATGAGGTTATTAAAAAAAACTGATTTCAAATTTAAATGTACAATTATTATTTTATTACTATATGTTTTAATTATCAGATAGTTTCCCGAACCACTCTTTTCCCGGAACATTTGCCCATGACCATTTTCCGAGAATTGTTCCAGCCTTAAGCAAAATGAATCCCGGATTTGCCCTGATCATGGTTTTCAGAGTAGTCTCATCAACGGAACAGAACAGCAGACCATTATTATAACTTTTCACTTCCTCTGTTCCTGATGAGGTAAGAATATAGAAGTTAATTCCATGAGCCATACAATAATTGCCAAGTTTAAATCCCTCTGACAAATGTTTGTTACCAGCATCAGCAAGCTTTTTAGAGATCAATAAAACAGAATACCCCGGGTAAGACAGCACTTTTTGGGTAAGGTCCTCTCCATTCAGTGTGGTGATGATGAAATCGTGTATAGGAGGTTTATATCCTTTTTTAATCAGAACCGATTTCTGATTGACAAACTTCCAGGATGTGTCATTTACCGGATAATTGTTAAGGTTGAAATCTTTTTTAATACCATTTTTTTCATAAATAAAAGTTGTCCGGTACTCATCAACGGGCACACCATCCGGAACAACCATTTCATCGGCAATTTTTACACCTGTTTTATAAGGAAGAAAATCGATAACAGGAAGATATATCAGGTTAGCAAGTGAAAAAAGTATGAAGAATACAATAGCTCCCACGATTATAACCCATTCCATCGTTTTGCTAAAAAGATCTTTAATTTGCTTTATCCCTGCGTAAAGAACTATCGCAAAGGTAATTAATACTATGTTCTTTCCGAAAGTCTGCCAGTTGCTAAGATGGATTGCGTCACCGAAACATCCACAGTCTGAAACCGGGTTTGTCAATGCTAGAATAAGGGTGAGAGGGGTAAAGATCACCAAGAGAATCAAAACACCCCATACTCCTGTTTTCTGTCTTAATCCTGTGAGTACAGAGAAGCCCGCGATAAATTCAGCTGTACACAAAAATATTGCGAGAGGGAAACTCAGTCCATTAAGAAAACCTATATTGAATGCCTGAAAATAGTCATGAAATTTATAAACCGAGCCGAGGGGATCTATTGCTTTGACTATGCCTGAGAAGATAAAAACCAGGCCAATAATTATTCTGCTGACAGTCCTTAGTATCTTCATTTCAGATGAACTTTTTGTCGGTGAAAATTTTCATAATCCCATTAAAAATTTCAGAGGGAGTTAGCATTGCACCATTGCTATTACTGCAATCAACTACAACAAGACGGTCATCGGAACGTGAAACTCTCAGATAAATATCTCTTACCTTTTTTTGAAATACCAGGTCCTCTTCGTGGATATCCCTTGTTCCGTTAAGGTAGGTACGGTCATCACCTGTTCTGGTATTTGATAATTTTTTCTCTGTGAATGAAAAGGGTACATCAAGGAAAATATTCAGGTCGGGTTTTGGTATGGCAAAGTGGTTAAACTCAAGTGAGAGAATCCAGTTCATGAGCTTATCCTGAGCTGTTATTTCCAACAACTTGGCGCACTGATAAGCTATATTCGAATAAGTATATCTGTCGAGCAGGACAATCTTTCCTTCTTTTAACCAATTGCTTATCACTAATGAAGCATCTTTTCTGTCACCTGCATAAAGCATTGCAACGAGGTATGGATCGACAGCATTCAATGAGCCAAATTCACCTCTTAAAAACCTTGTAATAAGTTCACCGTAATATGGGGTTTCAGTTCTGGGAAAGTGCAGATATTCACAGTTATATCCCTTTTTTGAAAAAAAGTCTCTCAACATTTTAATTTGTGTTGATTTGCCAGCTCCATCAACCCCTTCTATAACAAATAGCTTCATCTATTAATTGATTTCATTCAGTACAAATGTAATAACCATAGGGCAAAGAAGGAAATGTATGATTGGTTTAATTGTGGTAGTTATTCACCAATTCTTTTCATGGTTTTATGAACACTTCCCCCAAACTCTTCCCTTAAGTCTATGGGAAGGGAATAACTAATTATATATCTGTGACTTCACCCTTCCCTTATTGTTTAAGGGAAGGGCAGGTATGGGTTAAGAAAAACAAAGTTAGGAGATGTATTTAATTATAAAACAGGTTATAATTTGGGTTCTTTACAAAAAGAAATTAGTTTAGATTATTGCTAATTTCGCTAATTTCGGCTATTATTAAAAATTATGTTTCCGGAAAAACCACGATATATAAATGCAGGAGGCAAATTACTTGATCTTGAGATCCCGAAAGTGATGGGCATAATAAATATTACGCCCGACTCTTTCTATAAGGGAAGCCGTTACAACACTGATGAAGAAATCATCAGAGTGGCAGGCAGAATGATAAAGGAAGGAGCTGATATACTTGATGTTGGAGGATATTCCTCGCACCCCGGGGCAAAAGATATTTCTCCGGAAGAAGAAAGTAAGCGTGTTTTAAAAGCTATAAAACTGATAAGCAGGGAATTCCCTGAAGCAATAATCTCTATAGATTCATTCAGGGCAGATCTGGCCAGGGAGGCAGTTACTGAATGCGGAGCTCACATGATAAATGATATCTCAGGAGGCGATGCAGACAGCAAAATGTTCACAATTGTTGAGAATCTGAATGTGCCATATATTATGATGCATATGAAGGGAAATCCTCGCACTATGCAGGATAATCCTGTTTATGAAGATGTTGTTTCTGATATTCTGAAATGGTTCGGCGAAAGGATCTTCAAACTTCAGTCTGTAGGAGTGAAGGATATTATTATTGATCCGGGATTCGGATTCGGTAAGACCATCGTTCATAATTTTGAACTTCTAAGAAGACTGAGTGATTTTTCTATTGTCGGCTTACCTCTCCTGGTTGGTTTATCTCGAAAATCGATGATCTGGAAAACGCTTAATATAACTGTTGATGAGGCTCTTAATGGGACAAGTGTTATTAATGCAATTGCTCTTTTCAATGGAGCTGATATTCTCCGTGTTCATGATGTCAGGGAAGCGGTGCAGGCGGTTAAATTATTAAAAAGAATTAAAAACTCTGTATAGAAACAGTTAGTAAGTCGTAAGGAGTAAAGACAAAAGACAAAAGTAAAGAAAGTTGCAAGGTGCAGGATTAAAGGTACAGGGTGTATTTAGCATCAACCATGCACCATGCACCTAGCAACAAGACTAAAAGTTAAAATTATAATTTCAGAACTATGCCATTCCATATAACAGTACTTGATATTATTGATATTGTCCTGGTAGCTTTTATCCTGTTCCAGCTTTACAGACTTATCAGAGGGACAGCAGCATTCAGTATCTTTCTGGGAATATTTTTTATATACCTGTTCTGGCTTGTTGTAAAAGCACTGAATATGGAGCTAATAAGTGCATTACTCGGACAGGTGATAGGTGTTGGTGTTATTGCTCTCATTATTGTGTTTCAGCAGGAGGTGAGGAGATTTTTGCTGGTTATCGGAAATAAATATGTTTCAAGAAGCAGATTTTCATTTGGCAGGTTTTTCACAACCGTTACGAATGATTCGGGAAGCCCCAGAGAGGCTGAAGAGATAGTAAGAGCATGTGAAAGAATGGCTTCAAAGAAAACCGGTGCCCTGATAGTTATTGGCAGAAAAAGCAGTCTTGATATCTTTTCAGAAGGGGGTGAAATACTTAAAGCTCAGATTAATGCAGAGTTGCTTGAAACAATTTTTTTCAAGAATACACCATTGCATGACGGGGCTGTTTTAATTGAAGGAGGCTTAATCCTTGCTGCCAGATGCCCTTTACCAACTACCGACCAGGTAACATTACCTCCGCGTTTCGGGATGAGGCACCGTGCTGCCATTGGAATGTCAGAACACTCGGATGCACTCATAATTGTTCTTTCCGAAGAGTCTGGATTTATTTCAGTTGTTGATAACGGTGAAATAAGGGAAAATATATCTCCGAATAATCTGAGGAATATCCTTCTCATGGAGAAGGTCTGGTAGAAAGAAAAAGGGTAACCGGTCTGCGGTTTGCGGTTCGCGGCGCTCTTTCTAACTACCAGGACAAAATTACCGCGCACAGCACACCTCATACCGCACACCCATTAAAATTTAATCACTGTTGCTTGATCTTAATAAATTTATGATGTAAATTTGGTATAAAATGATGTCTGTCTGAAAAAAATAAAAAAATGAGATCTAAATTCCTAAGACTTAACAGCCGTGATTTTATTAAAGGGTTAATTGTGGTTGTGTTTTGCACCTTCATAACAGGATTTTACCAGCTTATTGCTAATGAAGGTAATGTTAACTGGGTAACACTTAAACCAGTAGTTATTGCAGCAATAGGTTCAGGACTCTCTTATCTGACTAAGAATCTTTTAACCAACTCTAAGGGTGAATTTATGAGGGGAGAGAGATAAAAGGCCTCACCCCCTTCCGACCCAAGATCCCAAGGCCACGCCATGGCATGTCCCTGTACTTTTTGTGAGAGGTTATATAATCTAATTTATCTTGTACAACATCAGCGTTTCAGCATCCTTAATATAAAAGCTGTTCCCGGAGATTACAGGGTATGCATAGATTGGAGTATCGGAGACTTTATATTTAGCCACTTCTGAATATTCCTTTCCATCTGGTTTCAGAACTATCAGGTTATCTGTGCTTGTTAAACCGATAATAACTAAACCGCAGTCCACTATTGTTGAAAAGTCGCTGCTGACAGCATTATCCATCCACGCAGTTTGTCCTGTGGCTGCATTCAGACAGTAAATTCTTTTCTGATCTGTAAATCCATATAGAAATCCATCTTTAAGAACAGGCGTATTCCATTTTGCTCCAACTGTTGTATTGCTCCAAATTTCCTTTGTAACATATTCATTACCTGACTTCTCTACTTTAATTGCTTTCATCCCGGTACCCTGTCCAGTTAAATAAATTGTTTGTCCGTCAATGTACGGACTGACGCAATTATAAAACCTCTGTTGAACAGGAGCTGCAATCTGCCAGAGCAGTTTTCCGTCTGCAAAACTTAGTGCCATAATATTTTTTTCTGTGATTACTATCAGAAGTTTCTTCCCTTCAAGGGTCATAACAGATGGAGATGAGTAAGAAGGCCCCTCACCTGACCATTTCCATTTTTCAGAGCCCGAGTTCAGGTCATAAGCTATCACCTGACCATCATCCTTTTTCCCGATATGCACAATACACATTCCGTCAGTGATGAGGGGAGATGTCCCTGTAAAGAAATCCGGAAAAGCATTTGTGGGATTTTCTTTTCTCCAGAGCAGTTTCCCGGTTGTTGCATCAAGGCAGGATAGTATACCTGATGCCCCGAATGTCACTATCTTTCCGTTTGAAACTGCTGGAGTGCCCCTTGGACCCGGATGTTGTGAAGCCGATGGCCCTGTGACAGCCATGGCGGCATAAGTGTTTTTCCATAATTCTTTACCGGATGTTGCATCCAGACAAAGTACAACCTCCTGGTCACCCTGACGGGTGTTCAGATAAATTTCATTGCCTGCCAGTACAGGTGTGGCATCGCTAAATCCTACATTTACTTTCCATACCAGTTTTAAATCAGCTGGCCAGGCGGCAGGTACTTTAAATCCTGCTGCTTTACCATCGCGGTTTATTCCGCGCCATTGGGGCCAGTCCTGTGAAAAGGAGTTTGCTGAACTAAAAATAATAAATGTAGCTGTCACACTGATTATCAGATTTATTTTTTTCATGGTTTTAATTTTTAAATCTTAAACTGCTTCCTGTAAATTTAAAATTTATTAAAATGAAATCCAAAAGAATTTAGTTTTGTGCAACCAGGAATCGGTGAAGTGGTTCCTGTCAGATGACAAGATGTGATGTAAATGCGGAACACTAAAAAATGATCGCTGGACACTTGTTTGATTAATGTGTTTCATTATTATATCAAAGGATATGATGAAAAAGAAAGAGAATTCTAAGCAACGACATAAGGTAGCAATAGTCGGGGCCGGTTTCGTAGGTGCTGCATATTGCTATGCCTTGCACGAAGCGGCCTTTTATTTGGAGTAAGCCTTTCTATCCCTTTTCTCCTGGTCTTTTATTTATATGTTAGATTTTCATAATTTTAGAAAAAAGGCTTAAATTGCTATAACCAACCTTTTGAATTGGTTTTAGACCTTTAAATATGGAAATTTTAAGTTGCTGCCGGAATGAAAACTTATAAACAAAATGAACCTGGCCCCGACGCGTCGGGGCGAGCTACATCATACCATTAAAAACAATTATCTTATGATGAATTTCCGGAATAGAACTAAAGACGAACTCATTAAAGAGTTGCAGAAACTGCAACAGGAGTATGATTCATTAAAAATATCATACGAAAAAGACATCAAGGAACGCAAGCAGGCAGAAGAGGCCCTGAACCTGGAGAAGGAAAACTTTCGTCATTCTCTTAATGATTCCCCTCTTGGAATACGAATTGTCACGCACGAGGGAAATACGATTTATGCTAATCAAACTATTTTGAATTACTACGGATACGATAGTCTCGAGGAACTTCAAAAAACATCTTTAAAGAAGCGCTATACATTGGAGAGCTATGAAGAAGCTCAAAAAAGAAAGCACCAAAGAGAACACGGTGATTTAAGTGACACCAATTATGAAATCTGTATCGTCAGGAAAAATGGAGAAATCCGCCATCTCCAGGTTTTCCGAAAGATTGTTTTATGGGACGGCATCAGCCAGTTTCAGATCATCTACGATGACATCACCGGACGTAAAAAGGCAGAAGAAGAGATCAAAAAATCAAGAAAATTATTGAAGGCTCACAATAAGCACCTTATCGAGATCCGTGAGAACGAGAGGGCGCAGATAGCTATAAACCTTCATGATGATATAGGGCAGAAGCTTACTGCGATGAACCTGAATTTAGCTTGGGTCAAAAGCAGAATCGGAGTCCAGTCGCAGGTAGTTAAAGATAAACTTGAAGACATTAGCCTGCTGATAAATGAAACCTATGAAAATATCAGGAAGATATCCTCTGACCTCCGGCCTTCAATCTTATTTGATTTTGGGCTTATTGAAGCTATCGTGTTGCAGCTTAAGAAATTCGAAAATCAGTCAGGAATAAGATATTCATTTAATTATAAACCAGCGGAATTAAAAATTGACACTCAACTTTCTCTGGCTATTTACAGGATACTGCTGGAGTCTTTGACCAATATAATACGTCATTCTCAGGCGACATTTTCAGAAGTCAGCCTGAATCTGATAGACAGTAGAGTTGAATTGGTGATAAAAGATAACGGGAAAGGGATCGAGAAAGAAAAAATCAATTCATTGACATCCATGGGTATAATGGGTATGAAGGAGAGGGTAAGGTTAGTTAATGGCAAAATATTAATTGCAGGAAAGAAAGGGTCAGGAACAACAATAAAAGTATCAATACCTGTAATGAACAGAAAAAAGCATGATAAAAGTACTGATTACAGATGATCATCCTGTTGTAAGGCGAGGTATCAGGCAGATCCTTGAAGACGAAGAAAGAATCGGCCTTATCCACGAAGCCGGTAATGGTAAAGAACTGTTTGACAAGTTGAAAGAACAGGAATATGATGTTATTCTGCTTGACATTTCCTTGCCGGGCAGAAGCGGTTTGGATTTAATCAGTCAGATTAAAAAGATGCGACCATCTGCTGCCATACTGATGCTCAGCATTCATTCAGAGGAGATGTATGCCATAAATGCTTTAAAATGCGGCGCTTTGGGATATCTGACAAAATCGAGCGCCCCTGAAGAACTTGTGTCTGCAATTTTTAAAGTATCGAAGGGGGAACGTTATATTTCTTCTTCTCTTGCTGATAAAATGGCCGACAGCCTCTTGTCAGAAACAGAAAAACCTCTTCACCAGTTATTATCTGCCAGGGAAATGGAGGTTCTTAATCTTTTTGCTGCAGGAAAAACAGTTGTCCAGATCGCTTCAGATTTGTCTCTCAGTCCAAAAACCATAAGCACCTACAGGGAAAGGTTACTTGAAAAACTAAAACTTCATACAACGGCTGACCTCATAAGGTACGCAATAATGGAAGAGATTACCGGGCAGAAATGAACTCAGGGTCTTGCTCACTTTGTTCGCGAGCTCGCCCCTTCGTGGACTCGGTTCTTTGGTTCATTTAACTTCGTTGAGCTCGTACCGCTTCCGCGGTACTCGGTTCTTTTGGACGAACAAAAGAACCGAGCAGAACAAAAGGCACGATTACAAATCCGCGCCAGCTTCGGCGAGCTCGCCGAAGGCAAATGAACAAATTCAAATTTCATAATCTATCTTAAAAAGTAAAAATTCTCAGGACTTCAAGACATTGACTGAAATGAGCAGGACAGGGCGAAGCCCGTTTCTTGTAGTCCGAACACCTACATGATTATCAGTTTTTTACCTATAAAGGATTGTCTGCCAAATGATTATCTTGCAAAAACTGATATTTGGACATCTTTTTTTAATCTTATTGGGAGTTTTATTCTTTAAAATATGTAACAAGATACAAGTTAATATCTTTCATAAGTACCATATATAAAGAGTTTTATAATATAAAACAACAAAAAATTGAGGGATGTCTGTATTTAAAATTGCCCCTGAGAATATGAGAACCATTCCGTGGAAACTGGTGGTGATCTTTCTTTTGTTCTCTGCGGTGATCATTTTGGCGGGTGATTATTATTATAAATCGCAAAGAAACAGGATATTCATTGAACAGCAAAACAACCTTTCTGCGATTGCCACATTGAAGATCGGACAAATTACACTGTGGCATAAAGAAAGACTTGGTGATGCTAACGTCATTACTGGAAATGAACCTTTAATAAACCGCATTAAGCAATATTTCGGCGATGAGAATCAGCCTGGAATAAAAAGAGAAATTATTAAATGGATGGAATCGTTTTATGAAGAAAATGATTACAGCGGTGTTTCTCTTGTCGATACTTTATTGAAGATAAGATTAGCGTCTTCCTCTTCTGATCCGGTCACAAATGAGGGTATCACGGAAGAGTTAAAAGAAGTTATCAGGAATCAAAAGATAATCATTAAGGACCTGTTCAGGGCAGGAAACAATAAACAGGTTCAAATGGACATTTTAGTTCCGCTCATTGATCCCGGAAATAAGGAACCAAAAATATTTGGTATAGTCATCCTCCGTATTGATCCCGGAAAATTTTTGTTTCCCCTTATTCAGTCATGGCCCACTCCCAGCAAAAGCGCTGAGACTCTTCTTCTGAGAAAAGATGGCGACAGTGTGTTATATCTGAATGAACTGCGCCATCAGAAAAATACTGCGTTAAATCTGAAGCTTCCGGTTGATCATAAAAACCTGCTGGCAGCAAAAGTTGTAAATGGTTTCGAGGGAATAGCCGAGGGAGTGGATTACAGAAAAATTCCGGTAGTCGGATCATTAAGCAAAATACGCGGTATGCCATGGTATATGGTGGCAAAAATTGACGAGAAGGAGATTCAGGCCCCATTAAAGAGATTTATTTATATTACTGGCAGTGCAATAGTTTTACTTATTCTGATTGTTGTCTCCGTTTTTGGATTATTGATATGGAATCAACGGTTAAGATTTTATAAACAACAACTTAACAATGAACTCGACCGGAAAAAGGCAGAGGATGCTTTGCGTGATAGCGAGAATAAATTCCGTCAGACATTTGACCTGTCGCCTGTCGGAATAGTTATGGTAGGACTCGATAAACGATTCCTCCGCTGCAATGGTGCATTTTCGCAATCTCTCGGTTATTTACCGGAAGAATTGGTTGGAAAAACTTTCACTGACGTAACCTATCCTGAGGATATCCGGATAGGAATAGATGAAATGATGGCTATGATAAAAGGCGAGATTGCTATCTCTCATGTTCAGAAACGTTATGTACGGAAGGATGGACAAATTGTGTGGGGTGAAGTATTAATTTCGCTTATAAGAGATAACAAAGGTCATCCTCAATACTTTCTTACCATAGTTCAGGACATCACTGAACGCAAACTTGCAGAGGAAGCTTTACTTGAGAGCGAGGACAAATTCAAATATATTTTCGACCATTCGTTAGTTGGTAAGTCGATAACACTTCCTTCCGGTGAAATTAATGTTAACAGGGCTTTTAGTGAAATGTTGGGATATAAGCCCGAAGAACTCAAAAAAATGAATTGGGCAGACATTTCTTATCCTGCTGATATTGAATTGACCAATGAAGCCCTGGGTTTGATTCTTTCAGGTGAAAAAGATTCAGTACGTTTCATCAAGAGATATATCCATAAGAATGGTTCTGTGGTTTGGGCTGATGTAGGAACATCCCTGCGTCGGGATGCAGAAGGCAAACCGCTCTACTTCATGACCTCAACAAATGACATTACCGAACGCAAACACGCTGAAGAGTCTTTGCGGGAAAGCGAAAAAAGATTGAGAGAGGCTCAGGAGATGGCTCATCTTGGTTTTTGGTTTTGGGATGTTAAGACCGGTTATGTTGAATGGTCAGATGAAGTATATAAAATATTCTGTCTTGATCCAAAAAAATTCACTCCGCAAATTGATTCAATTCTTGCATTATCTCCTTGGGAAGAAGACAATCAACGTGATAAAGAGCTGATCAACCGGGCAGTTAATTCCCATTCCCCTGGTTCCTATGAACAAAAATTTCTTCGCCCTGATAAAAGTATCGCTCACTATTACTCAACTTTCCAGGGAAATTACAATGAAAAAGGAGATATCATATCTATGGTCGGAACAGTTCTTGACATTACCGAACGCAAAAATGCAGAATCTCAGATAAAGAAGTTAAATGAAGAACTAGAGAGACGCGTAATTGTGCGTACTGAACAACTCGAAGCTGCCAACAAAGAGCTTGAGGCATTCAGTTATTCTGTTTCACACGACCTGAGAGCTCCCCTGCGGTCAGTCCACGGTTATACAAAAATTCTGTTGGAGGAATATGAAAATAAACTGGATAATGAAGGAAAAAGGATTTGCGGGATAATTTCCTCCAGTGCAACACATATGGGAGAGCTTATTGATGACCTTTTAAGTTTTTCAAAGATAGGAAGAAGCAGTCTGAATCCTTCATTGATAGATATGGAAAAGATGGTCAGAAATCAGTTTGAAGGTAAAATCTCTCCCAATGAAAAAGAAAAGATAAAATTATATGTTGGTAAGTTACATAAAGCTTTTGGAGATGTTACTCTGTTAGGGCAGGTTTGGTTTAATCTCTTAACCAATGCCATAAAGTACTCATCTAAAAATGAGATTTCAGAGATTTCTATTGGTTCAAGTGTTTCCGGGAAAATGATTACATATTTTATAAAAGATAATGGCGTTGGATTTGACATGCAATATGCTCATAAATTATTTGGTGTTTTCCAGCGATTGCATAGTGAAGCTGAATTTGAAGGGAATGGTGTCGGACTGGCAATTGTTCAGAGAATTATCCTGAAGCATGGTGGCCGGGTATGGGCCGAAGGAGCAGTAGGGAAGGGAGCGACATTTTATTTCAGTTTACCTGTACAAGATAAAAGACAAAAGTAAAAAGATAATAGTAAAAAAAGTTGCTGGTTGCAGGTCACTGGTTGTTTATTCTGATCAGAGAGAAACAAGCAACGAGCAACAAAACAATAAGAGAACAAGACTTTAAAGTATTCACCTGACTAATAATGACATACCATGGAAGATTTTAACGCAATTGAAATTCTTATAGTAGAAGACAGCCCTCATGATTCTGAACTTACCTTACGGGCGTTTAAGAAAAATAACCTGGCAAATAATATTTTAGTTGCACAGGATGGGGCAGAAGCTCTAGATTTTCTCTTCTGCAGAGGAAAGTTTAAAAAGAGGAGTTTTACAAATCCTCCGAAAGTCGTCCTGCTGGATCTTAAACTTCCTAAGGTAAATGGACTTGAGGTTCTTAGAATTGTTAAAGGAGATAAGCGTACTGCTCATATCCCTATTGTTGTTGTAACCTCCTCGAGAGAGGAACCTGAAATGAAGGAAGCTTATGCACTGGGTGTAAACAGTTATGTTGTAAAACCTGTTGATTTCGACCAGTTCATAAATGCAATGAGCAGCCTGGGGTTATACTGGCTCCTTGTTAATGAACCGTTGAAATAGATTAAAAAAGCTGTAGAAACAGTAGAGGCGTTAGAGGCTGTACGAGTTGAAAAGATAGAAAAGGTTGAAATATATTGAAATAAATTGTAATATATTGAGATAGAATAAATTGAATCGAGTTGAATTGATTGATACTGTAACAAATTGTAAGTGAAACCTATTAATCATATTTTAATTGTATGAGATATGGCTGGTAAATTGAAAATATTGTTTGTGGAAGATGTGTTAATGGACGCCGAACTGATCTGGCGCGAAATTGAAAAAAACAAAATCTCTTTTTCCAAATTGCTTGTAGATAATAGGGAGGAGTATCTTAAGTGCCTGAAAGACTTCGAACCGGATTTAATTATTTCTGATTATTCATTTCCAAAGTTTGATGGGATGTCAGCGCTTCTGCTTCGGAATGAACTGACCCCGTTAATTCCATTCATCCTGGTAACAGGGTCAGTAAATGAAGAAGTTGCTGTCGAGTGCATGAAAGCGGGAGCAGATGACTATATTCTGAAGAATAATATTTCCCGTCTCGGACCTGCTGTTGTTAATTCGATAAATAAAATCAGATCACAAAAAGAAAAAAACGCCTCTGATGAGAAACTTAAGAAAAGTGAACTGCACCTTCAGAAAGCTCAGTCTATAGCACATGTAGGAAACTGGGAACTGGATCTTTCCTCCGGATTAGTCTGGAGTTCTGAAGAAGGATTAAAGATTTATGGTTTCGACAAAGATGATCAGGAAATTCCATACGAACTTGTTAAAAAAACTACGCTTCCGGAATACTGTGCCCTGCTTGATGAGGCTTTGGACAGCCTGTTAAAATATAATGAACCCTATGAGATAGAGTTTAAAATAAAGCGTGCAAACGACAGCGAAATACGATCTTTATACTCCAAAGCTGAGGTGGTTATTGACCCTGATGGCGAGCAGGTAAAGGTAATTGGAATAATTCAGGATATAACCTACCGTAAGAGTATTGATGAAGCATTGAAAAACTCACTTTCTTTGATGGAGGCAATTCTTGAATCAATTCATAACGGAATTCTTGTTGTCAGTCACGAGGGTAGTGTCATCAAATCCAACACAAAATTTGCTGAGTTATGGCATATTCCGGGTGATATCCTCGCTTCAGGAAATGACAAAACTCTGCTGGACTTTGTTCTCGAACAGCTGGCAGATCCCGATGAGTTTATCGCGAAAGTCAATGAATTATATGGAAAACCAAAAGCTGAGACCATTGATTTAATCCTCTTCAAGGATGGACGAGTTTTCGAAAGGATCTCGAAGCCCATGTACCTTGAAAGCAAAACTGTCGGTAGAGTCTGGTCATTCCTCGACATTACAGAACGCAAAAAGGTTGAAGATAATATCAGCCAGGGGCGCAGAATGTTGCGAGCAATAGTAGATCATATTCCGGACACAATTTATGTAAAAGATGCAGAGTGCAGGAAGATTTTGGCCAACATTGCAGATGTGAACTATATCGGATTTGAGAAAGAAGATGAAGTTCTTGGGAAGACTGATACTGAACTGTTTCCCGGAGAGACAGGTCTTCGCGGTTACAATAATGATAGAAAAGTTATCAGCTCAGGAAAACCAATTTTTGAACATGAAGAAGATTTTGTTAATAAAAATGGGGACACGATTTGGTTGCTAACCTCAAAAATCCCTCTGTATGATAAGAATAATAAAATTACCGGACTGGTTGGTGTCGGGCATGATATTACAGAAAGAAAAAGAGCTGAAAAGTCGCTTAAGCAAAGTCTTGACTTCAGCGAATCTTTACTTAAGACCATTCCTTTCGGAATGAATATTGTTGACGAAGCAGGGATCGTCTTATTTCAGAGTGACAATTTTATAAAACTCTTCGGAGAGGGAGCAATCGGGAAAAAATGCTGGGAATTGTACCGGGATGATAAAAAGCAATGCAGCGATTGTCCTTTGATGTATGGTATAACTATTGGTGAAACAGAGGCTTATGAATCGCATGGAATACTAGGTAACAGGATATTTGAGATTAATCATACGGGTATGATATACCAGGGCAAAAAGGCAATGCTCGAGATTTTCCAGGATATTACCGAGAGGAAACAAAATGAAGAGGAATTGATCAGGTCAAAAGTTAAAGCCGAAGAAAGCGATAAACTTAAAACCGCATTTTTGCATAATATTTCACATGAAATCAGAACCCCCATGAATGCTATTGTCGGTTTTTCCGCGCTTCTTGGAGAATCTGAAGTTGATGAGCCGACCCGCAAATCATACATTGAAGTAATTATGCAAAGCAGTGATCATCTGCTTTCAATTATTACCGATATTGTAGATATTTCAAATATCGAAGCAAACCTTATAAAAACTTTGAAAAATGATATAAGTGTTAATACAATACTTAAAGCTTTATATAATCAGTTTGTCCCTAAGGCTAATGAGAAGAAAATTAAGCTGGTCTGCGAAACCGGATTATCGGATTCCAATGCATTAATTTTTACTGACAGTACCAAATTAACGCAGATTCTTTCAAACCTGATAAGTAATGCATTAAAGTTTACAGAGAAAGGAAATATAAAGATTTGGTACAAGCTGAAGGAGAATTTTCTGGAATTCTGTGTTTCGGATACTGGCATAGGAATTCCACTGCAGTATCACGAAAGAATCTTTGATCGTTTTTACCAGGTACAGAACACAGATACAAGGCTATATGAAGGAACAGGACTTGGGCTGGCAATTTCAAAAGCTTATGTGGAACTTTTAGGCGGCAAAATATGGCTTTCATCAGAACCCGGAAAAGGAACATCATTTTTCTTTACAATTCCTTATGAAAAACGAGTTGTGGAAATTGAACCTGTTCACGAAAAGAAAAATTCGGAAGGCTTTGCTTTTCCAATTAAAAAGATAATACTGGTTGCTGAAGATGTTGAAAGCAACTTCAAACTGATTAAATACTTCCTCTCAGGTTCTAATGCCGAAGTATTACATGCCTTTAATGGAAAAGAAGCCGTTGAAAAATATTTTTCAATAAAGAATATCGATCTGATTTTAATGGACATTAAAATGCCAGTCATGGATGGCTACACTGCTGTAAAACTAATACGCGAGAAAAACACAGCAATTCCGATAATTGCCCAGACAGCCTATGCTGATGACAGGGAAAGAGCAATTGAATGCGGGTGTTCAGGTTTCATATCAAAGCCGTTTGATAAAAAAAGTCTTATAAAAATTCTGAGCGAGTTTATTTGATTCAGAAAAATGTTTGTCATAGAGGTCACAGGTGCATAGCATCGCAATGATTATTTAAATAATTGAAATAGATTGAAATACGTTGATATGTACCTTTCTGAGGTGCAGTGAAGGAACCCAACAATTTTTAATTCTTTGCGACCTTTACGAAAAAACTTTGCCATCTTTGGGGTTAATTGATTTGAATTTTTACTTATGTAATCTATATGAAAAAATTAATTTTAAGTATTATGGTACTGATAAGTTTATTTAGCTTAATGGGAAGCAAAAGCGCTTCAGATCCAGCAACCTGGAGCAATAAAAAAATTGATAAATGGTTTGCAAAAAACGAATGGTTAAACGGATGGTCAGCCACTCCCGATGCCTCGATAAACAGAAGAGAGTTCGCCGTTTCTTATTTCAAGAACAAAGATAGATGGGACAAAGCATTTAAATTCCTTAAAAACACTGATTTATTAAAGCTTGAATTGAAACGCTATGACATTGATGATGATAACCTTTTTGCTACTGTAAGTGAATATATCAGCAAGAATGAAGAGACAGCAAAATTTGAAGCTCATAGGAAATACATTGATATCCAGTATGTAATAAGCGGAAAAGAGGTGATGAACGTTGCTCCGATAGCAACTGTTAAAGAAATTCTTGTACCATACGATGCAACAAAGGATATTGAATTTGTAACTGTTAAGGAAATAGTAAGTTTTAAAGCTAATACCGATAAGTTTTTTATTTTCTTCCCAGGCGATGCTCATCGTCCGGGATTAAAAGATGGGGTGAACTCGCCGGTCCGGAAAATTGTAGTTAAGGTGAAAGTAGACTAGTGAGGTGGAAGTACAATGGCACAACTGCTCCTGGAACGAATGATGTTAAGATATATTAGTAAGTTGCATGGTGCATGTTGCAGGGTTTGTATAATCCAGTTAGATACTTTGCACCTCGCACCTTGCATCCTTCACATTGCACAATGACTCTTTGAACATTCGAATCGTTTTCTGGTTATTCTTAAGTATTGAAATTATTCGATGACAACACTATATGATCTCAATGAGGGAGAAAAGGGGATAATTCTTAAGATCAAAGGGAGAGGTCAGTTCAGGCAGCGACTTTCAGAGATGGGATTTGTTGTCGGGAAAAAAGTGGAAGTTATTAAAAAAGCACCACTCAGGGATCCTATTGAATATAAGATTATGGGATATCATATCTCACTGAGGAACAGCGAAGCGCAACTTATTGAGATCGACAGCGACAAATTATCAAAAGAATTTCATTCATCTAACGATGTCCTGATAAGCGAAGACGAAAACGATTCGTGGTTAGAGAAAACCCGTCCAAATTCAAGTAGCTCTGGTCGGGAACCCTAATTCAGGAAAGACAACTCTATTTAATTTTGCATCAGGTTCAAAGGAATAAGTTGGAAACTATGCCGGAGTAACCGTCGACTCAAAAGAGGCAAGCTATAAGCAATCGGGATATTCTTTTTCAGTTGTTGATCTCCGCGGGACATATTCAATTAAAAGTTATTCTCCGGAAGGGATATACCTGAGGAATGAAATTTTCGACAATAAGCCTGACATTGTTGTCAATATAGTGGATGCTTCAAACTTAGAGAGGAATCTCTATCTGACATCCCAATTGATAGATATGAGTGTTCAGATTGTTATTGCCCTCAATATGTACGATGAACTTGAGAAAAAGGGAGTTATTCTGGATCATGTTTCTCTGGGGAAATTATTGGGTGTGCCGGTCGTTCCAACGGTTAGCTCAAGAGGAAAAGGAATCTCAGCCCAATATCTTGACATCGAACTGCTTGAGAATGATAAAGAATATTCGAAAAGTATCACCTGTTGAGTTAATTCATCAGAAATTATTGAGATAGGAAAGAAGGAAAATAACAGGCTTGAGAAACTGTTTTCAGGCCCCATCGAAACAGTTATAACTGATCTTCGTTACGGCTTCATTTCAGGAGCATTAAAAGAGACTCTGAAGATTAACAAAGTTGAGAGGTTAAGAAAAACAAAAATCATTGATAACTATCTGACAAATAAATATCTGGGTATCCCGATTTTTATTTTTTTTATGTGGCTCACTTTTTTACGACTTTTAAGCTCGGAGGATATCCGAAACACTGGATGGAGCTGGGTATCGGTAAGCTATCAGAATTGATCTCAAATAATATGGCATCGGGAGTTGTCAGAGATTTTTTTGTAGAAGCTATGATCGGAGGTGTCGGTGGAGTGATTGTTTTCCTTCCCAATATTATTATTCTTTTCCTGTTCATCTCATTCATGGAAGATACCGGTTATATGGCCAGGGCTGTATTCATTATGGATAAAGTGATGCATAAGATCGGATTACATGGTAAGTCATTTATTCCGCTTTTTATGGGATTTGGATGCAATGTTCCTGCAATAATGGCAACGCGGATAATCGAGAGCCGAAGAGACCGTCTGATCACTATGCTGATAACACCATTCATGTCGTGCAGTGCGAGGTTACCGGTTTATATACTCTTTATAAGTGCATTTTTTCCAAAGAATCAGGGTTCGGTTCTGTTTCTGCTGTATGTCCTTGGTGTTTTGTTTGCCATATTATCAGCGTTATTTCTAAAACGGGTTTTTTTTCCATCGGAAGAGATCCCGTTTGTCATGGGGCTTCCACCCTACAGGGTACCGACCATAAGAAGTATTTTTAAGCATGTATGGTTCAGAACAAGCTTATACTTCAAAAAAATTGGAGGAGTAATTCTTCTGGTAGCGATAATAGTCTGGATATTGAGTAATTTTCCATGGACAGTCACCTATTCACATGATTATTCAGATGAAATCTCTATGGCTGAAAAATCAAGTTTACCTGGAAGTATAATAAATGAATCAGCAAACAGACTTACACTGGAACAAAAGAGCGAAAAGCATGCTAAATCTTATATGGGCATAATCGGACGTTCAATTGAACCTGTTATGAAACCGCTAGGTTTTGACTGGCTTCTTAGTGTAAGCATACTTTCAGGATTGGCTGCAAAAGAGGTTGTAGTAAGTACCTTAGGAGTTATTTTTCAGGCTGATAATTCATCAGGGAGAGAATCATTAGTCGAAAAGATAAAATCTCAAAAAGATTCCACCGGGAAAAAAATATTCACTCCACTTATAGCATTCTCCTTTATGTTATTTATTCTTACCTATTTTCCATGTGTCGGAGTGGTTGCTGCAATCAGTAGAGAATCAGGAAGATGGAAATGGGCCGCATTCACAGTGTTCTATACTACAGGCATAGCCTGGTTGTTATCATTTACAGTATATCAAACAGGAAGTTTGCTTATAGGCAAGAAAAAAACAAAGAGTTACACTTTAATCAACCTCAACTCAACAAATCTATCTAAAAAACGAAATCAATTAACCACACAGATCGCAAAGATTTAACGCAAAGCTCGCAAAGAACTCAATAATAAGATTTTTTCTTTGCGCACTTTGCGTTCTTATCCACCGGAGATTTAGCGGAGGTGGACTTAGCGTCCTTTGCGGTTAAAAAGATTTATCTAGATAGCTTCCTAATATCACCTGGAATTATAGTAGATGTTTATAGCGATATAATCCACAATGTTCTCAGCAAAATACATGTCGTGAAGGGAACTGATGATAGTTTTTAACTGCGTAAGTGCCGGACCTATAAGTGTACTTAGATTAGTTGTTGTTCCATCATCAAAAGTAAGCAGGATATCCCTTTTATTACATATGGTTCCTGTAGAGTCAGCACTGTCAGTGATTTTTGCTCCAGCCGTTTTCTGAAGCACTCCATTCTGGAATACTTGTATTGAATCAATTCCAAATCCTCTCTTAATTTCTACATTCCCTATTGTTAAATCATATTGTTTTTCTCTTTTGTGAAAGCCATTCCCTACATAAAGAGTTGTCTCAAGTAAAAGTGGGTTATTGTCTTTAAGAAGTGCAAATGATATTTTAGATGTATCACCGGTTTGCCATGCAGTAGATATACTGTATCCGTCGGTGAATGTGTATTTAGAAGAATTTGATTGATCATTATAAGAGGTCGAAACCGATGAAATATCAAAACTTCCTAGATCCACGGAATTAATTGTAAGACCGGCAGTAAGTTTATAATCAAGATTGTTCCATGAGTTATAATATAAATGATAATCAGAAGCAGAAATTGTGAAATCATTTTTCAGGACAGAATCTGACTTAACAAAACTGTGAAGATACCTTGGATGAAAGATCAACTTCTGAGGTAAATTAACTATCATCTTATCACTTGTGCCAGTCTTTTTAAATAACCTGAACGGATAGTTGAAGTTATGGTGCATAATTATTGTATCAGGCTGATAGTCGTAAATGCCCGCTATGAGTCCGAGAGTGATACTGTCTTTAAAAGAAGTCGCTGGAGCTACAATTCTTGCAGAAGGATCAACACTTAAAGACAAAAGCTGATAACCTTTTGTTTGTGAAATATTACTGATCGCTGTGTTAATATCAGCAGTACTCTTCTCAATTGACTGTTTCAGTCCAAGCCGTTGTGATTGTGGTGTTTCAACCTTTGAACAGCTCCAACCAAGGAGTCCAAAAACAATACCAATTATTAAAACATTCCTTTTCATAACTTTAAGTATTAATGTTATTTTTCCCAATTCCAATAAAAAATCCTCAAAAAGTGTACCAGACTTTTACATAAGAACATCTGATTTATCTTTATGTTCATTGTATTTTTTGTGTAAAAATGTTCTTCTAGAGAACGGATATTTTCAGGAAATGTTATGTAGATATTATTTTATTCTATTAGATGCTGCTGGTTAATAATATAGGAGGGAATCAGGGACATAGTAAAGACCCTAAATTGGTAAATTATTGAATTCAAATAACAATCCTGAAATTATTAATGTAGAAATGTCACATTACCTAATTTATTGAAATAAGTTCCATCGGCGTATCGTCCGACTACTTTCCAGACATATACTCCCTGAAGTGCCAGATTTGCATGTCCAAAATATCCATCCCAGCCTTTTTGAAGTTCTGAGCTTTCATAAAGCAAAACTCCCCAACGATTAAATATCTGTAGTTTATACTCTATTACATTAGTGAAAAATGGCCTGAAGGTGTTGTCATCTAATTGATTATCATTCCAGTATCCCCCGGTTGGTCCTGATTCATTCCATTTGAATACGTTTGGAAATTTTATTTCACCGTCCTTATAGTCCACGACAACAGAAGATTTGTACATCACTGAATCTGTACATCCGTCTTTTGAAGTCACTTTTAAGGTAATCTTATATATTCCTTCAGATTCATATTTATGCCATGGACTTTCTTCAACAGATGTGTTCCCATCTCCAAAATTCCAAAGCCAGGACACTCCATTATACGAAAAATCAGTAAAGACTACTACCTGCGAATTATTAATGACTTCAGTCGGATAGACATTAAAAACTGCTGTTGGCTTCTGGTAAACTGTTATTAATCTGTTATGAGATGATTGTCCGGCAATATTTGTAACTGTCAGTTTTACTATATAATTTCCGGGAATAGTATAGGTATGAGATGGATTTTGTTCTGACGAGAATGTTTGGTCTCCAAAATCCCATAAATAAGATTCCACGTTTTCACTCAAATTCCTGAATTGGACAAGAAGAGGAGAACAACCGGCAGTATCAGGTTCAAAATTCGCAATTGGTGTCGGAGGCATGATAACTTTAATATGAATTGTATCAGTTCCTATACATCCATATTTATCGGGCAAAGTCTGATATGTGATTATATGTATTCCTAGTCCTGCGGAATCGGGCTCGAACCTATTACCAGTCATTCCATCCCCTGTCCATGTTCCCCCTGGGGGAGATGCGGTCATCTCAACCGGAGGGTCATTAATATAAATTGTTGCTACCGGACTTATATTTACAGCAGGTGAAGGCATAACTGTAATAGTTATCTGATCGAAAGAGCTGCAACCATTAGCATTAGTAATATTGTATCTGACAATATGATTACCAACTCCAGCTGCCCCGGGATCGAATGAATTATCCGTGACCCCATCTCCTGACCAGGTTCCACCTGAATCATGAGCGCTTAAAGTAACCGGACTGTTCTCTACACATAATGTATCCACGGGAGTTATTGTGGCATCAGGATCCGGAACGATTAGTATTATCGCAGTAGTAACAACAGGCGGATGATCACTATTTACAGGGTCTATCGGAGGGCCAGGAATATTGGGGTCATCATATGGGTTACAATAATTCCAGTTTCGTAAAGTCACTTGAAAATACTGACCAATTAATTTATCATTAGCGACATTTATCATATCAGAATAAACGCCGGAACCTGTTACGGGTCCGGGAAGTGTAATAATTGGTCCGGAAAATGGGAATGTCCTGAGTGTCCCGTTAATTGTAACAGGAGAACCTGTCATGGTTATGTCAGTTCCATATATCCATTGTATCCATCTGGTAAAAAGATTAGGTACATCATTTTCCTGAGGAGGGACACAATTAAACTGAGTCAAATCCTGAAATTGAACATTGGCACTGTTCCCGAAACAAACAGGGTAAACAGTCGGGTTAATATGCATATGACCACCATTGTGATCATCATTATCCCATACAGTAACTATTTGTTCCTGAGTTGATGAAGAGCATATAACTCCATTGACGACCAGGGTCGCTTTTGGCCTGTAATTGCATTTCTCGCCGGTAGAGACATAGGTATGATTTGCTGTGGCCTGAAAAGCTCCTGGTCCGGTACTAACAGTTGTTTCTGTATCTATAGTTCCATCATCCCAATCATATCTGATTTGAACACTGGTGCCTGCGTTATTAACTCCGGTATAACTTACTTTCCAATTAACGGACAAAGGAGAACATAACTTATCAGGGACAATTAAATTTGCTTTGGATAATATATTACAATCCTGCCCAAGAAGATTTAATGAGATTAATATTAGAAATAATGAAATAAAGAAAACCTTCATTTTAATCTTATCCAAATAAAATTGAGTTTCATTCAAACTACTTGTCAATCGCTTTCAGAATATTATACGATTTTATTTTGTTTAATGTTGCATATTTGGGTAGATCTTCTTTAAACCAGACAGATATTCTTTAAAGACTTTGGTTTAGCTGTGTTCTCATTTTTAGAATCTTTGATAATAAACTATTAAATAAAGAGTATTAGAACTTGCATCAAAATCAATAAATTTGTGAGTAAGATTTCTGAAAGTCATTTTATAGTCAAATTCTATATGAAAAAAATCTTCTTTTCTATTTTCCTGACAGTGATTTCAGGAAGTCTACAAGCCCATTTTGCCAAAAACCTTATATCAGATGAAGCGGTAAACTTTCAAAAAGACTCAGTTATCTCGCTGGATCATGTTAAGGAGAGCTACAAACTTACGGGAACGAATCTTACTGCTCTTTCTGAAAAAATCCTTTACAAAAAGACACCACAGGAAGATATGTACTTATATCTTTTACGTCCGATGAGTAAAACTGATAAAGTATTGCCCGCAATTGTCTATTTCACTGGCGGACTGGGTAAATGGAAATGTGAGGGACAAATACCAAATGCCGCTTGGTTTCGCGATCACGGAATTATTGGAATTGATGCTGATTATCGGGTAAAATCGCATCACGGTACCAGCCCTATCGAATGTATTCAGGATGCAAAATCAGCAATAAGATACGTCAGGGCACATGCCAAAGAACTGGGTATCGATCCGGATCGGATAATCTCTGCCGGTGGTTCGGCAGGGGGTCATCTTGCAGCTTGTACATTTCTCGATGGAGGTGATGCTCCGGGTGAAGAGGTCCTTCTATGCCATCGTTTACTATGAGCCTCTAAGAATCAATTCCGGAAAGATAAAAATCCCTTATTGTAATGTTGTCTGATTTTTGTAGATCGTACGAAACATCGACAGGCACCCATCCGGTTCCTTCAAAATAGACCTCGCACCAGTCGTGCAGGTTTTCTGCGCCTGGAGGTACCATCCAGCCACTCTGCCACCTTACGGGAATTTCACAGAGAAAATCCAGCAACGAAAACTAAATTCTAATTTATTATTTTATATTTCTTCAGGATCTGCGATGTTGTCATCATAAAATCCATGTATTGGGCGCGATAATATGGCAGCTTATTCTCTGAATTTTTTTTCGAAAGTTTTCCTCTGAAACTATCAATTGTTTTGTAACCTTTAGAATCCATCCACTTTCCTATTTCCCTAACCATTGAACTTATAACCTCAATCTGGTTTAAATAAACTGTACTTACAATCTGCACACAGTCAGCGCCGGCAAGTATCATTTTGATCACGTCAGAACCGCGCATTATTCCTGTGTTTGCGCATATCGAAGCATTCGTATTTCCGTATAATAATCCTGCAAAACGTAAAGGTAATCTGTTGTCTTCGCTGTTGCTAAGACTGTAGGGGAAATGATGTTCTTCCGTATGAATATCAATATCAGGTTGAAAAAGACGGTTGAATAGAACAAATGCATCAGCACCGGCATTTCCTATATCGTTAATATGCTTCAACGGATTGGTATAATAAGGACTTAGTTTCACTGAAACCGGAATATTAACAGCTGACTTGACATCTCTGAGAATTCTAATCTGTTCATTCTCAATATCTTCAGATTCCTTATCAACCTTTTCAGGAATAGAATAAAAGTTAAGCTCCAGACCATTCACTCCTGTTTCCTCAATCTTTTTAGCATATTCCACCCATGTTTCATGAAGAACCGCATTTATACTTGCAAACACCGGAATAGTTACTGACTCTTTTGCCTTTTTCAGTGCAACTAAATGTTCCTGAAAATCTGAAGATTCTGATTTGGATTCCGGGTAGAGGCTAATCATTTCAGCGTTCCGCTCCGAATATTCTGTTTTACGTTCATAAAGTTCCAGATTTTCAAGCTGGACCTGTTCTTCAAATAGTGATTTGTAAACAATTGCAGCAGCACCTGCTTTTTCGATTCTTTTAAGATTATCAATGTCAGTCACAATATTGCTTGCACCGATAATTATGGGATTCTTCAACTCCGATCCCATATAATGTGTTTTTAGATCTGCCATGGTCTTGTCTTTTTAAGTTTTTTTAATATGTCCGAAACAGTAAGTCCAAAGTCATGAGATTGTTATTACTTCTGACTTCTAGCTTTGTATTAAACAACATGAACCGGAAAAGGTTTTTGAAATCTTACAAGATGTTTTTAAATATGTAAATATTCCAGGGTAATTCATAATTTTACCCTTCTTTTAAATAATCTTACTCTGTGAATATGAAAAAATTTGGATTCTTATTATTGCTACTGACTTCGTTTTTTAAGATACAGGGACAGAATGAAAAAATGAACGCATTCATGGACGATCTGATGAATAAAATGGCAGTTAATGAAAAAATAGGACAACTCAATCTTACTACTTCCGGTGGATTTGTTACTGGTTCCACAGTAAACAAAAAAATGCAACAGAAACTGCAATCGGGTCAGATTGGTGGTACGCTTAACGGTTTCTCTCTTGAATCTATGAGAGCTTATCAGGACATCGCCGTCAAGCAATCTCCAAACCACATTCCCCTCCTGTTTGGAATGGATGTCATTCACGGATACCGCACTATATTTCCTATACCGTTGGCTATGAGTTGTTTGTGGGATATGGCCCTTGTTGAGAAAAGTGCCAGGATCGCTGCTCAGGAGGCAACAGCCAATGGGATCGCTTGGACTTATTCCCAAATGGTAGATATTGCACGTGATCCGCGCTGGGGAAGAATTGCTGAAGGTGCAGGAGAGGACCCATGGCTTGGCTCACAGGTTGCAAGAGCATTGGTAAAAGGATATCAGGGGAACGATCTCTCACTGAACAATACAATGATGGCACGAGTGAAGCACTTTGCGCTTTATGGAGCAGGAAGTGCAATGACTTCATTCAATGTTGTGGATGGTGTCCCGTCAACGGGGAATCACTGGCTTCTTACTGAACTGCTGAGAGATCAATGGGGTTTCAAAGGTTTTGTTGTAACAGACTATACAGCCATTAACGAAATGATTAACCATGGTATGGGCGATCTTCAGACTGTGGCAGCCAGGGCACTGAAGGAAATAAATTGAAATAAATTGAAATATAAGACTTTTGAATACTTTTAACAATAAATGTCATAAAATGAATAAGAATATTCCGTTTCAGACGATAAATTGGACGACAATTCCTAAAACTGAATTCAAAGGAGAAACTGGTATTGCTTACTGGCAGACTGTTCAATTTCCGGGATTAAGAGTGAGGATAGTAGAGTATTCAAAGGGTTATTTGGCTGATCATTGGTGTAAGAAGGGGCACATAGTACATTGCCTCGAGGGGGAGTTTGTATCTGAATTACAAGACGGTAATGAGTTCAGATTGACAAAGGGAATGACATATGTTGTTTCGGATGGATTAAGTTCTCATCGCTCATATGCAAAAGATGGTGTTACAGTAATGATTATTGATGGTGATTTTCTTCAGCAGGTAATTGAATTGAAGAAGTGAAAGATTATTTGGTAAATTATTTCTAAGGAAGGTAAACTCCGGAAAAGATAATTATGTCAGTTTGAGTAAACATGACCTATCTTTGTTATAAGTTTTGATTCAAAATGAAATTAAAATCTGGTATTATGAGAAAATTATTATGCTTATTGGTTCTTGCCTCTATGTTGGGCAATTTGTACGCACAGGAGTTCAAATCAATAACTTTAAATCCTCCTGATAAAAAAAGAGGTTTACCGGTAATGCAGGCTTTAGAGAAAAGAGCTTCTGCGTCGGGATTTACCAGCGACAAATTAAGTTTAAAGGATTTATCTGATTTATTATGGGCCGCTGATGGTATTAACAGGCCTGAACTTAAGAAGCGGACTGCTCCCTCTGCCATGAACGCACAAGACATCGACGTTTATGTATTTATGGAGGAAGGAGTATATATTTATAACGCCACTCTTCATTCCCTGGATCCAATTGTAAGTGGCGATCAGCGGATATTGGCAGCCGGCAGGAAGACTGATATTGCTAAGGCCTCAGTTATACTTTTGATGGTATCGGATATCTCAAGATTTCCGGGAGGAGAGGATAATATGAAATTATCAATGGCAGCAATGGATGCCGGTATAGTCTCACAAAATATTTCAATTTTTTGTGCCGGCGTCGGATTTAATACAAGGCCAAGAGCAACAATGGATCTGGTTAAGCTAAGAGAGATTCTGAAACTTAAAGATTCTCAATACCCGTTATTGAATAATCCTGTTAGTTATCCTGCAAAATAATTGTCGCAGAAAATTCATTAATTTATAATAAACAATTTATCTTCCGGCATCATAAATATTTTGAAATCCGGATTTCTGGAATGTTGGCCTGAGATGGAGTTTAAGGAGGTCATCTTTGCCCTGGGATCATTTGATTCATTTATTTTCCCATTTTTTGCTACTTTTGTGCCATCATGTGAAAAAACCCCCCGAATAATTACAGTTTAAGTTTTTTGGACAATTTATAAGTCTGCCGATTTTATATTTATGGATTTAAAAAGCGAAATACAAAAAAGAAGGACATTTGCCATTATCAGCCACCCGGATGCCGGTAAAACCACACTAACAGAAAAATTGCTTCTGTTTGGCGGAGCAATACAGACCGCTGGGGCAGTAAGAAGCAATAAAATAAGGAAAACAACTACATCCGATTTCATGGAGATTGAAAAACAAAGAGGAATCTCCGTGTCAACATCGGTTATGGCATTCGACTATAATAATATCAGGGTTAATATACTGGATACTCCCGGTCATAAGGATTTCGCTGAGGATACATATCGTACACTTTCAGCTGTCGACAGTGTAATCTTGGTTGTAGATAGTGTAAAAGGTGTGGAAGAGCAAACCCGTAAACTTATGGAAGTGTGCCGGAGGCGTCACACCCCGGTAATGGTCTTTATAAATAAAATGGACAGGGAGGGTATATATCCCTATGATTTACTCGAAGAACTTGAACAGGAGCTGAAAATTGCAGTATGTCCATATACCTGGCCAATCGGGAATGGCAAACAGTTTAAGGGTGTTTATAATTTGTACAAAAAAGAGGTCCAGATTTTTGCCGCTGAGAAGAGCAGCGTGCCGGAAAGCCTGATAAGCACACAGAATCTTAAGGATAAAAAACTAAGGGATTATGTTGGGATTGAAAGTATAAATAAATTATGGGAAGAAATAGACTTTGTAAATGATATGTTCGAATCATTTAATATGCAGTTTTATCGTGAGGGTTATTTAGCCCCATTGTTTTTCGGGAGCGCATTAAATAATTTTGGTGTGCTGGAATTACTGGAAACCTTTCTGGAAATAGCTCCCTGCCCGGGGACGATTCAGGCATCAGAGCGCACTGTGGAACCCGATGAAGAACAACTAACCGGTTTTATATTTAAAATACATGCTAACCTCGATCCCAGGCACCACGACAGAATAGCTTTTATGCGTATTAGCTCCGGTAAATTTGAAAGGAACAAGTTTTACTTTCACACTCGCTCAGAAAAAAAAATGAGGTTTTCTTCGCCAACCAGTTTTATGGCAAATAATAAAAGTATTATTGAAGAAGCTTACCCTGGTGATGTAGTAGGTCTTTACGATAGCGGCAATTTCAAAATAGGAGACACTCTTACTGAAGGTGAATCATTGCATTTTAAGGGTGTTCCCAGTTTTTCACCCGAAATACTTCGTGAAGTTAATAACCTCGACCCTTTAAAAACCAAACAACTTAACAAAGGGGTAAGACAGATGACCGATGAAGGAGTGGCACAGCTGTTTATGCAACAACCGGGTAACAGAAAGATAATTGGCACGGTCGGAGAGCTTCAGTATGAGGTTATTAAGTTCAGGCTGGAACATGAGTACGGCGCCAGATGCAACTTTTCCAATCTTCCTTTTATCAAAGCCTGTTGGATTACAACGGATAATAAAAAAGAGCTGGAAGAATTTTTGAAGAGAAAATCAGGCGCCATTGCTTACGATAAGGAGAATAATCCTGTATTTTTTGCTGAGAGTGAATGGATGCTTAAACTGGCCAGAGAAAATTTCCCCTCAATAGATTTTCATAACACATCGGAATTTAAAATCGGGAAGATTAAGAAAGGTATCATCAACGGTAAAGAATGAGGTTCATATCTGCCAGCCTTAATCCGAACCGGAGATGGAAGGGGAGGAGTAGTTTCAATTCTGTGTATCTCCTATTTTTATTATCAGACAGAACAATTTATGTGCAAGGTTTGTTTGTATTTACTTTGAATTGAATCGGGAACTTCCGCTTAGCAATTCATAAATTTAATTATGTTGAAAAATTGTAATAAATACTCAATTTCCAATTTTAAAACCAAAAAAATTGTCTTATATTTGTTTATAAATATTGTTTAAGCTGAAAACATTACTGTTTGAAAATCTTCATTAAAAATATGGTCAGCACCCGGTGCAAAATGGTGGTTAAATCCGAACTTGACAAATTTGGATTTCATCACACAAGGGTTGAATTAGGCGAAGTTGAAATTATGGAGGACCTCTCAGCAGATCAAATAAGCAAGCTGGACTATGCTCTTAAAAAGACCGGGCTTGAATTGATGAATGATAAAAACAGTATTCTGGTTGAGAAGATAAAAACTGCCATCATTGAACTGGTCCACTATACTGATGAACAAATCAAGATAAATCTTTCAGATTACCTGAGTGAAAAACTCAATCATAATTACACATACCTTTCCAATCTTTTTTCTGAGGTTAAGGGGACCACTATTGAAAAGTTTTACTTGTCACATAAAATAGAAAAGGTAAAAGAATTGCTGGTGTATGATGAGCTTAATCTTACCGAAATAGCCTGGAAACTTCATTACAGCAGTGTTGCTCACCTTTCTAACCAGTTTAAAAAAATGACGGGCCTTACTCCGTCTCACTTCAAAAGTCTAAAGAACAAGAGACGCATCGTTTTGGGTAACCTGTGAATTATGTAACTTCTTTATAAAATTGTGTAACTTTCTAACGCCACCTTAACTTTATTTTAGCCTAAATATTTCGCCACTAATTTCAATTCATTAATCGGGGATTGATGGGGTTGAAATTATAACAGGTTATTAAAAAATATTAAGCTGGTTGAAGCTATATATCAAATACATGGTGAACGTACGCTGCAAAATGGCAGTGAAAGAAGAGTTATCGAAACACGGACTACACTTCATAATTGTCGATATGGGCGTAATAGATATCATGGAAAATATTACAGCGGGACAACGTGAGCAAATAAGAATTGATTTGTTAAAATCAGGACTAGAACTGATGGACGACAAGGATGCAGTGCTCATTGAAAAAATAAAAAATGTAATTATTGAAATGGTTCGTTATATGGATGAATTGCCCCAAAGAAATTTTTCTGATTACTTAAGCGAAAAATTTAATTACGATTATACTTACCTGGCAAACTTATTTTCAGAAGGACAGGGAACTACTATTGAGGAATTCATTATTTATCATAAAATAGAACGGGTAAAAGAGCTTTTAATTTATGATGAACTTAGCCTTTCAGAAATTGCATTGAAGATGCGCTACAGCAGTGTTGCTCATTTATCAAATCAATTTTTTAAAATTACAGGACTTACGCCTTCTAGTTTTAAAAAATTAAAGAACAAAAGACGAAAAGTAATTGAAGATATTTGAGATTATTGACGTTTTACAGATAGCGATGAAATATATTCAATAATAATTAGTCAATTAAATTAGAACCGGCATCATAAAATAATTACTAATGGGAAAAATAAACAGACAGGAATCTCAATATTCCAGAAGCCTTATTGAAGCCAGTCGTGATCCGCTGTTTACAATCAGCCCTGAAGGGAAAATTACCGATATAAACAATGCCTCAATAAACATAACGGAGGTAACCCGGGAGAAATTGATCGGCACGGATTTTTTTGATTATTTTACAGAACCTGATAAAGCACGTGATATTTACAGACAAGTTTTTGCAAAAGGTTTTGTGGCTGATTTTCCATTAACTATTCGCGATGGCAAGCTTACCGAAGTATTATTCAACGGATCGGTTTATAAAGATGATAGAGGGCATGTGCTGGGTGCTGTTGTAGTGGCAAGAGACATTGCCGAGCAAAAATGGGCAATTGAGTTACGAATGGCCAACAAAGAACTTGCCTTTCAAAACAATGAAAAGGAAAAGCGGGCAGCAGAGTTAATCATTGCCAACAAAGAACTTGCCTTTCAAAATGATGAAAAGGAAAAACGGGCAGCAGAGTTAATCATTGCCAACAAAGAACTTGCCTTTCAAAATGATGAAAAGGAAAAACGGGCAGCAGAGTTAATCATTGCCAACAAAGAACTTGTATTTCAAAACGATGAAAAGGGAAAACGGGCAGCAGAGTTAATCATTGCTGACAAAGAACTTGTATTTCAAAACGAAGAGAAAGAAAAGCGGGAAACTGCAAATAAAGAACTTGAAGCATTCAGCTATTCTTTAAAATTAGCTTCTCAATATTCTCTTAGCCTTATAGAAGCGAGTCTAGACCCATTGGTTACTATCAGTGCCCAAGGTAAGATCACGGATATGAATGAGGCATTAGCGAACATAACAGGTATCACGCGTGAAAAACTCACCGGCACCGACTTCTTCGATTATTTTACCGAACCACAAAAAGCGCGTGAAGTTTATCAGGAAGTGTTCGCAAAAGGATCTGTTGCCGATTCTCCACTTACTCTTCGCCATAAAGAAGGCAAGCTGACAGATGTATTATTTAATGGATCGGTTTATAAAGATGACAGAGGAAATGTGCTTGGTGTAGTTGTAGTGGCAAGAGATATCACTGTTCAAAAAAGAATTGCAACAGAACTGACAGAAGCGATTGTGTTTGCCGAGTTGACAACAGGAATAGCTGAAGAGGCAAAAATAAAAGCCGAAAGTGCCACACTAATAGCAGAAAATGCGGTGAGATCGAAACAGCAATTTTTGTCAAACATGAGCCATGAAATTCGCACTCCAATGAATGCGATTATCGGATTTACAAAAGTGTTGTTGAAAACAGAGTTAACTGCAAAACAAAAAGAATATTTAACCGCCATAAAAATGAGTGGTGATGCATTGATCGTGCTGATTAACGACATACTCGACCTTGCAAAAGTGGATGCAGGAAAAATGATATTTGAACAGATTGCTTTCAAAATGGCTACATCAGTATCAGCCATGCTTCACGTGTTCGAAATAAAAATTCAGGAAAAAAACCTGAAGTTGATAAAAAAATATGACAACAGAATTCCTAAGGTGGTGGTTGGTGATCCTGTTCGTTTGCATCAGATTATTTTAAACCTTGTCAGCAATGCAGTAAAGTTTACAACAGAAGGAGAAATTACGATTAGTGTTCAATTACTGAACGAAGATGAAGAGAAAGTAGTTATTGAATTTACAATTACTGACACCGGAATTGGAATACCAGAAAATAGAATAGAACATATTTTTGAGAACTTTCAGCAGGCATCCAGCGATACTGCAAGGTTATATGGAGGAACAGGCCTGGGACTTGCTATTGCTAAACAATTAGTAGAAACGCAAGGTGGAACAATAACCGTAAAAAGTAAACTGGGAGAAGGCTCTACTTTTAGTTTTATTTTGCCTTTTCTGAAAACAAAAGCTGAAGCCGAATCGGAAACAGAGACATTGGAATTGTACCAGGAAGTTAAAGACATAAAAGTATTGGTGGTTGAAGATATACCACTCAATCAATTACTGATGAAAACACTTTTGGACGATTTCGGATTTGAACACGATATTGCAGGTACCGGAAAAACAGCTATTGAAAAACTAAAAAATAAATCGTATGATATTATTTTGATGGACCTGCAGATGCCTGAAATGAATGGGTTTGAAGCTGCCAGGTTTATACGAAACCAAATGAATTCTCAAATTCCCATCATCGCTTTAACTGCTGATGTAACCACTGCTGATTTAGAGAAATGCAAAGCTGTAGGCATGAATGATTACATCTCAAAACCTGTTGACGAAAGGTTATTGTATGATAAAATAGTTGATTTATTAAAGAAACCTACACTTCTCGCTGTTGCCAGGTCAAAATGTGTTGATTTGACTTTTTTAAAAAAACGCACTAAAGGTAATCGGGAATTGATGATGGAAATGATTGAGCTTTATCGGGAGCAAACTCCGCCTTTGGTCATAAAAATGAAACAAAGTTTGCATAATAAAGATTGGGATTCATTACACTCAGCAGTGCATAAAATAATTCCTTCATTTTCTATAATGGGAATACATAAAGATTTTGAAAACATTGCAAAAAAAATTCAGGAATATTCAAGTACACAACAACATCTTGATGAAGTACAAGAGTTGGTTGCCCAGGTTAATAATGTTTGCACTCAAGCTTGCGAAGAATTAGAAGAAGAGTATAATTTGATTAATAAAACAAACTGATGACGAACGAAAAAAAAACGCTGCTTTTTCTTGTTGATGATGATGTACTCTTTTTAAAGTCCTTAGAAATTGAATTCGCACAAAGTACTGAAACTACCATTCAGACATTTGCTACAGGAGAACTTTGTCTTGAAAATATATCACAAAATCCGGATGTTGTAATTTTAGATTACCTTCTCAATAGTGTTGATAAAAATGCAATCGATGGTTTAGAAACGCTCGATAGAATAAAAACAGCTAATCCCCAGATACCTGTTATTATACTTTCCGCCCAGGACAAAATTGAAGTGGCCGTAAATTGTATGAAACACCAGGCTTTTGATTATATTGTTAAAAGTGAAACTGCTTTTATACGATTACAAAAAGCCATTACCACCATTTTTCATTATCAGAAAATAGAAAAGGCACTAAGCTGGTATATGGAGAAGATGTAATACTAAAATATGTGAATGATGTAACTTATTTCCAAGGTTATGTAACACTTTCCTGAATTTATGAACTCACCTTTGTATGGTGAAAATTCATTCACAGTTTAAAACACAGGAAAATGAACACAACTGAAGTAAAAGGAAACTGGAATGAGCAAAAAGGCAGGCTCAAACAGAAATTTGCAGTCTTAACTGACGATGACCTGATGTTTGCAGAAGGCAAGAAAGACGAGATGTTCGGGAAACTTCAAAAAAAGCTAGGCAAAACAAAAGAAGAATTGCATAAAATTATTGCAGCACTTTAATTAAAGGTTTAGTTCTAAAAGTCATCGTTTACCGGGAATCGTTAAACGGCGACTTTTTAGGTTTTAATAGTCTTGTATAGTGCTGTGAACCAGATGTATTTTACAAAAATACAGACATGTGTGAATTCAAAAATCGGGACCAGTTCTCATGTATCATCAGGACAAATTATCCGGGCATATTGAATCAAATTGGTACGGATGAAATCAAATCTTATCATGAAAAAAATTAATCCTGTTATTAAGGTAAAAAGCATTGCAAAGGAGCAATCCATAAAACTTAGCGAAAAAGCAATAGCAAAACGTGTTGAGGCAAACAACTTTTTAACAGATGTTGCTGATTTTTTTATATTTCTGGCGCGTACGTTTAAAGAAACTTTTTCCCGAAATTTTGAATTCAAAGAATTTTTACGTCAGGCTTTTCAGATCGGGTACAAATCATTACCCCTTATTTCAGTGACCGGATTTATTATGGGGTTGGTGCTTACAATTCAGGCGCGGCCTTCACTTGTACATTTTGGAGCAGTTTCCTTACTTCCCGGAATGGTAGCTGTATCTCTCATCAGGGAAATGGGACCGGTAATAACGGCATTAATATGCGCAGGTAAAATTGGCTCAGGTATGGGCGCAGAGTTAGGTTCAATGAAAGTTACAGAGCAGATTGATGCAATGGAAGTATCATCCACTAATCCCATGAAATTTTTAGTTGTTACGAGAGTACTGGCAGCTACATTGATGATACCCGTATTAGTGTTGTATGCTGATACTCTTGGTATATTTGGAAGCTGGGTTGGAGCAAATATTAAAGGAGATGTTAAATTTATTTTGTTTTGCTCACAGGCATTCAGCCATCTTGAGTTTATTGATCTATTGCCGGCTATAATAAAATCGTTCTTTTTCGGTGCGGTGATTGGTTTAGTAGGATGTTATAAAGGATATACCGCCGGTCGTGGAACAGAAAGTGTAGGTATTGCTGCGAATTCAGCAGTTGTGCTATCCTCTTTGCTTGTGATAATTGTGGACCTGGTTGCAGTACAAATTACCGATTTACTGTAATCTAGTTTGAAAATTTGAAAATTTGAAAATTAATGAATCCTATCCAAACTGCGGCTGTCACTCCAGCTAAAATGAAAAGCTCAAGACAGGTTATTGAAATAAATAACCTCAGGAAGGGATTTGGTACACAAGAAGTATTAAAAAATGTATCGTTAAAGCTTTTTAATGGCGAAAACCTGGCAGTACTTGGAAAATCCGGCTCTGGAAAATCTGTCCTGATAAAATGTATTGTTCGTTTATTTAACCCTGACTTTGGAACAATTAATGTGCTGGGAGAAGATGTGAGTGCATTAAACATTGAAAGTTTAGGAGAATTGCGAAAGAAAATTGGTTTTCTTTTTCAGAGTGGTGCATTGTATGATTCCATGACTGTAAGACAAAATCTTGAATTCCCGTTACGGAGAATAAAAAGGGATCTCACTCAAAAAGAGATTAACGAAAAAGTTACAGAAGCATTGGAAAATGTTGGTTTAGCTGATGCATTGGATAAAATGCCATCGCAGTTATCAGGCGGAATGCGTAAGCGGATCAGCCTGGCACGAACAATTGTAGTTGACCCCATGATCATTTTATACGATGAACCGACAACCGGGCTTGACCCGGCAACATCAGATGAAATAAGTTTACTCATCAACCACGTTCAGAAAAAATATAAAACTTCTTCCCTCATTATAACACATGATATAGAATGCGCCCGCAATACAGCCGACCGCGTTATCATGTTGCATGATGGTGAAGTTTATATGGAAGGAGAATTAGCAGAGTTTGAAAAGTCTAATGACGCATTAATAAAATCATTCTTTAAATAATCAACTAATAAGTATCAGAATTAAAAACATAAAATATGGAAAAGCACACAACTAAATTCAAAGTACGGTTAGGACTGTTTATTGCAGGCGGACTGATGATTTTCGTAGTCGCTGTTTTCATAATAGGAAGGCAGAAAAATCTATTTGTTCCTGTCTATAAACTTACTACAACTTTTTATAATGTGAGCGGATTGCAGGTTGGAAATAATATCCGTTTTTCAGGAATCAATGTTGGCTCTGTAGACAACATTAAAATAATTAATGATTCAACTGTTCAGGTTGACATGTTAATTCAAAAAAATGTTCAGAAGTTCATTAAATCAGATTGTGAAGCAGCCATCGGTTCCGCAGGACTTATCGGAGACCGTATATTAATTATTACTCAAGGCAGTTCTGATGCCGCTCTAGCAAAAGACGGTCAGCAAATTGCATCAAAAGAACCGGTTGAGCCTGATGCCATTATGGCAAGCTTGCAGGTTACAGCAGATAATGCTGCAATTGTTTCATTTCAATTAGCAGAGATTATGACGAAAGTGAATAGTGGAAATGGAACTCTCGGGAGATTTATCCAGGATTCAACAATTGCAGAAAATATTAATCAGACAATCGTGAATCTTAAAAAGAGCAGTAAAGGGCTGGATGAAAATATGAATGCAGCCAAAGAAAATTTTCTTTTTAGAGGATATTATAAAAGGAAAGTAAGAGCAGCCGAAAAAGTCAAGGTTGATTCTGCAGAAAAAAAGGCAGAAGAACAAAAAGCAATTGTTAAAAAGAAAAAATAATTTTACAGATAAAGTATTCAAATATGGCAAATGCAAATGTGGTTCAAAAAAATTTTCATATTGTTTTTTGTTTCAGTTTTTATCAGTGCTTTTGCCTTTGCACAAGAAATCCCTGTTAAAAAGGACTCAACTCATCTTTATAAGAATATTGAATCCTATTCGAAACGGAACAAGTTTAATACGTTTATGTACCGGTTAATTTTTAAACCGGTTACTATCATAACAAAAAAAGAAGTTAAAAAGAAAAGTTATAAAAAGCTGATACAGAAACCATACAGCACCTTTCAGGGTAAAATTATCCGGAGGATCAACATTGTTACGCTGGATCCATTCGGTTACTCAGTCACTGACACGACTAAGGCATCACAAAACAGATTAACTAAAACGGGGAATTATTTACATATAAAATCGCGGCTTATTACGATCCGAAACCTGTTACTTATTCGTGAAAATGAACCGTTTAACTCTTATTATGTCAAAGAGTCGGAGCGTTTGATCCGTATCCAGAAATTTGTTCACGATGTTTCTTTTTATGTTGTTTCTCCCAGAGTAAAATCCGATTCAGTGGATATTTTTATTCGCGAATTGGATAACTGGAGTATCAGTCCTCAGGCAGACATTTCAACATCGCGAATGAAGATTGGTCTGACAGATAATAACTTTTTAGGATTCGGTCACGAGTTTCAGAATGTCTTCTCAAGAAATTTCACTACCGGAATAAGTGCGTTTCGTACCAATTATTTCATTCCGACTATAATGACCACCTACATCAACTCAAACTTGCACTATGAAGTTGACGGATACGGAAATATCAGGAGGAGCATGGCCTTTGACCGCCCGTTTTATTCTCCCTATACAATGTGGGCAGGAGGTATATCATTTGCTACTCAGGTCAAAAGAGATTCACTGGAAGGTGTGACTCCAGTATTAGTTCCTTTGAATCTAAAATTTAAAACACAGGATTTTTGGGCGGGTAAGGCAATCCGTATTTTCAAAGGCTCTACAGAGGAGGAACTGGCAACTAATTTAATATTATCTGCCCGTTATCTGCGTATCCATTACCGACTAAAACCAACTGATATTAATGACCCGTTACATATTTATTCCAACGAAGATTTTTACTTAGCCGGAATAGGAATTTCAACACGTAAATATGTTCAGGATACATATATTTTTAAATACGGTACTATCGAAGATGTCCCGGTCGGACAGGTTTTTGAATTGACCGGAGGTTACCAGTTAAGAGATAATTCCTGGCGGCCGTATTTAGGACTACGGTTTTCCTTTGGAGATTATAATGAATGGGGATACCTGAGTACCAACTTTGAATACGGAACTTTCTTTCGCGCATCAAAATCTGAACAGGGTGCTATTACTTTTGGTGTAAATTATTTCACAGGATTATTTGAAATTGGGAAATGGAAATTCAGGCAATTTGTAAAACCACAGGCTACAATAGGCTTAAACAGGTTCTCATACGATAGTTTAACTCTCAATAATGGTCAGGGAATTGATGGATTTAACAGTACAGGATTTTCAGGTACTCACCGTCTCCTGTTTATGTTGCAAACACAATCATATGCTCCATGGAATTTTATCGGATTCCATTTTGGACCCTTTCTGGTTTGTTCTGTTGGTATGCTTGGTGATGCAATATCAGGATTTAAAAACCGCAAATTATATTCACAGATTGGTTTTGGCGTTTTAATAAAAAATGAAAACCTGGTTTTTAATACATTTCAGATATCCATTTCATTTTACCCATTAATTCCCGGCATCGGACAGGATATTTTTAAAATGAACTCATTCAGCACAACTGATTTCGGTTTCCGGGATTTTGTAATTGGGAAACCGGCACCAGTGATATACCAGTAGAAGATAGAATATCCTCTTTTTTCTTTAATCTTTCCTCATTGCTTCCAATGTGTGAATGTTGTAACTCTTTTCAGGAATTATGTAACACATTTCGGAATTATACGTCTCAACTTTGTACTTAGAAAAATCGTTCCCCATCTAAACTCAAAAAAAAA
>JBEKWS010000010.1:0-156644 GCA_049512815.1 Bacteroidales bacterium
TGGTTCGATTGTTCATGCTGTCCTACAAATTTATGTCGCTTTTTGCCTTCTGTTCCCGGGTATATTTATGCCCGGCAACAGAACAATATTTATATTAACCTTTTTGTAGCAAGCACTACTAAAATCGATCTCAGTGCAAAAACATCGGTTGAATTGAGTCAACAAACCAATTATCCGTGGGATGGAAATATGAAGATAACAATCAATCCTTCCAATAAATCAAAGTTTGCTGTTTATATCCGTATTCCGAGTTGGGTTCGGAATCAACCGGTACCAGGCAATTTGTATTCCTATATCAACCCTGCAACAGAAACCGTGGTTGTCAGGGTAAAGTTGAAAAATCACTCATCGGCTATTGATTAAAACTTAAGGGAGATAGTTTTCTCTTTTTCCCCTCATCGCTATTTATTTTTTTGCTGTAAACCTGCAAATTCCAATAAATCCTTCAGTTTGAACGTGATGGATTCTCTTATCTTAACATGTATCTGACAAGATCTGAAGTACTAGTTTTATAGATTTAAAATCCGGGGAAAATTTTAATTGCTTTTTAGGAGAATGTTTTTTATACTTGTTATAGAATTTTATTTAAAAAAAATATGATTATGAGCAGACCAGTTACACTTTTTACGGGTCAATGGGCAGACATGCCATTTGAGACATTGTGTCAAAAAGCCAAATCATTTGGTTACGACGGTTTGGAATTAGCTTGCTGGGGTGATCATTTTGAGGTAAATAAAGCTGACGAGGCATATTGCCGCAATAAGAAAGAAACACTTGGTAAGTACGGACTTAAAGTATTTGCTATTGCTAACCACCTTGTTGGTCAGGCCGTTTGTGATCGCATTGATGAGAGGCACAAAAGTATTTTACCTGCCTATATATGGGGTGATGGAGATCCGGAAGGTGTTCGCCAGAGGGCAGCTCATGAGATGGTCAGTACAGCAGAAGCAGCTAAAAGGCTGGGAGTTGATACCGTCACCGGCTTTACCGGAAGTTCTGTCTGGCCTCTTCTCTACTCATTTCCCCCTGTTACCCTTGCAATGATAGATAAGGGGTATGCAGACTTTGCAGCTCGCTGGATACCGATTCTTGACAGATATCATGAACTTGGTATTCACTTTGCGCTTGAGGCCCATCCTACAGAGGTTGCATTCGATATTGCATCAGCACGCAGAACTTTAAAAGCAATTAATAATCATCCCAATTTTGGGTTCAATTTCGATCCATCGCACCTTGGTTACCAAGGGGTAGATTATGTGGAGTTTATACACACCTTTGCTGATAAGATTTTCCATGTCCACATGAAAGATGTCGGATGGTCAAAGGTACCTGTTGAGGCAGGCGTTTTCGGAGGACATACCGAATTTGGCACTCGCGGACGTTACTGGGATTTCAGGAGCCTTGGTCATGGTAACATTGATTTTGAAGATATTATCAGGGCACTAAATAGCATCAACTATAAAGGTCCATTATCAGTTGAATGGGAAGATAGCGGAATGGACAGGGAATTTGGTGCAAAAGAGGCTTGTGAATTTGTCCACAAAGTTGACTTTCCTTCCTCAAATATTGCATTTGATGCAGCTTTTGAAAAGAAATAGATTGAAATACAAAAACAACAACTAACTTTTTAAAACTAATAAAAACCTAACAACCACAAAATGGAGACAATTAAGAAAACCCAACTATTTAATGCCAGCTGTGTAGCATTAGTTGTTACGGCATTAGCCTTTGCCACAAGGGGATCATTTGTACAAGCATGGGCAAGTGAATTCAACCTGACCCATACCCAGGTAGGATGGATTGTGGGTACGGCATTCTGGGGTTTTACCCTGGCAATGATTTTTGGTGGACCCCTGATAGATATAATTGGTATCGGAAGGATCATTTCAATTGCTTTCTTCTGCCATGTCCTAGGAATAATCCTTACTATTATTGCAACAGGTTTCTGGTCATTATTTATCTCCACCTTGTTGATCGGAATAGCTAACGGCAGTGTTGAGGCTGCATGTAATCCTTTGATAACAAGCATGTACACTGACCAGAAAACGCGCCGACTTAACCGCTTTCATGCCTGGTTCCCAACAGGAATTGTGATTGGGGGGCTGGTAGTTTTTCTTTTCAACAAGATCGGTCTTATGAACTGGCGTTATGCAATGGGCATAATGCTCCTGCCAACTTTTGCCTACGGTTATATGTTTCTTAATAAGGAGTTTCCACAGACAGAACGGGTTGTTTCAGGATTTTCATATAAAGATATGTTAAAAGCATGTGTCAGCCCTCTTTTCATTTTTATGGCTTCCTGCATGATCTTAACCGCCGGGACAGAGCTGGGAACAAACCAGTGGATTGCTGCATTGCTTGCAAATGTTTCACATAATCCTATTCTTCTTCTTGTCTGGATATCAGGTATAATGGCACTTGCCCGTCAGTTTGGAGGTACATTGATACATAATCTTAAATCAACTGTGGTTTTGCTTACCTCCTCAATCCTGGCTTTTATCGGATGTATTTTAATGGGGTATGCAAGCGGAGCAATGGTTTTTGCATCAGCAGGAATATTCGCATTGGGTGTTGCATTTTTCTGGCCCTCCATGTTAGGATTCGTATCTGAGAATATTCCCCAGAGTGGCGCATTGGGTCTTGCAATTATGGGTGGTATCGGTTTTCTGGGTGGTGCGATTGCTCAGCCTGTTCTTGGGGCAATATTTGATGCAGAGACCTTTTCAGCAGTTCCTGCCGGCCAAACGGTTGAAGTATTAAAATCAGCACTTGCAGGAACTAAGGAAGCGGCAACATGGGCTGCAGCTCAGCTTACCGGTGGGGAACACACATTAAGATTTGTTGCATTTGTACCGGCAGTACTTATAGTATCTTTCATTTTTCTGCATATCTGGAAAAGGAAACATGTTTAAGCCCCCAACCCCCATATAGGGGGACTTTAAAATCCGCATATTATTTATTCCCCCATTTGGGGGGGAAAGGGGGGTTGAAATAAAGGGAGGAGGAAGTGAAAAATCTTTATGTGTGAAATAATGTAATTAATTAAATATTAGATCCTTATTGTAACAAATTAATTTGAATTAATATCATGAAAAAGATAAAAATGGGGATGATCGGTGGGGGGATTGGGGCCTTCATTGGTGATGCTCACCGTCGTGCTTCGAGAATCTGTAATGATTTCGAACTTGTTGGTGGGGTGTTTGATGTTGATTATGAAAAAAACAAACAGTTTGCAAAAAAAGAAGGCATCAGTCCCGAGCGCTGCTATAAAAGTGTTGACGAGCTTATCAAAGCAGAATCAGCCTTGCCTTCAGATAAACGAATGGAAGTCGTGTCAATAGTTACACCTAATGCACTGCATTTTCCTTTTGCAAAAAGTCTTCTTAGCTCCGGATTTCATTTGGTTTGTGAAAAGCCTATGACAATGACTGTTAAGGAAGCAGAAGAACTGGAAAAACTGGTTGCAGAAAAAAAACTGACTTTTGCCCTGACTCACACTTATACCGGTTATCCAATGATTCGTCAGATGAGAGATCTAATATCGAAAGGTCTTCTTGGAACAATCCAACGTATTGACGCACAATATTACCAGGGTTGGATCAATTCAATAATTCATGGAACCGGCAGCAGGATAACAGGTGTATGGAGACTTGATCCCAAACATGCGGGCGCCAGCAGCTGCATGGGGGATATCGGAGTGCATGCATTTAACCTTATTGAATATACTACAGGCCTTGAGGTGAAAGAAGTACTCTCCGATCTTAATCCGGTTAAAGAGGATATCCTGCTTGACCTTGATGGAACTGTATTATTACGTTTCAGTAAAAACCTTAAAGGAGTAATAAGAGCCAGCCAGGTTTGTGGTGGAGAAGAGAATAACCTCACAATTGCGGTTTACGGTTCAAAAGCCAGTCTTAAATGGGCACAGGAGAATCCGAATTATCTCTATATGCTTAGCGACACAGAGCCAACTAAAATATTTAAGCCGGCTCATGGTTACAATGATCAGCTTGCTGAAGCCGGTCATACAATGCCTTCCGGTCATCCTGAGGGAATTTATGAAGCTCTCGCGAACATATATAAAGGAACTGCAAAATCCATCAGAGGGGAACAATTTACTACCGGGGAATTCCCCACAGTTCATGATGGCGTAAGAGGAATGAAATTCATAAACTCTGTCGTTGAATCGAATAAGCAAGGAAACAAATGGATTAAGGTCTGATAAATATTGTCGTATAAGGCTCTTTACAATACAGATATTAATTACTTTTTCTTCTTAAGAAGGAAAAAACCTGCTCCGGCTGCCACAACAACTGCTGCTGCTATAATTGCAATAGTTGTGGCATTCCCCTTTTTAGAACTGCCTGCAGCTTTCTCATCTTCAACAGCATAATAGAATGTCGGTTTAGCATGCGTATCCATATTAACTGTATCTTTCTTGGGTTTGGGTTGCTCCTGTCCATTCGTCATATTCATACTACCAAGTAAAAGAAGCGATATCATTGAAAACACTAAAACTGATTTTTTCATTTTAACTGTTTATAAATAAATTAATTAATCGTTCTGGCCAGGTCATCATATTTCTTTGCTATATCCGGGTTTGAGTTCCTGTAAGTATCAGCCAGTGCTATTATTGCAGGTTTATACCGGGGACTCATAGTAAGACAAGTTCTGAGTAAGGAACGAGCCCTCATAACATCCTTGCATATCAATAATTCGGACAGTCCGACATATGCTTCAAAGTACTTCCTGTTAGCTAAGGTAACTCTTTCATAATACCTGATTGCCTCTTCAGTTTTGTTTTTTGATCTGGCAATGTTTCCAAGGTACATCAGGATAGGCTCGAAATCAGGATTAATCTCTAACCCTTTTTTTAAAAGTGTATCCGCTTTCTGATACTGTCCATCGTTATACAAAGCTGCTGCAAAATTATAAAAAATTGTTTCATCACGATCATCATTTTTTAAAGCTTTTTCAAAGTAACTGATTGCTTCCTTGCTCCTGCCATCAGTAAGAGCAGTGTAACCAGCATAATCATCTTTCGATTTCCTCTCAATTACAGCACAAACAGGAACCTTATCAGCATATATAATATGTATTGCATTTTCAGGAGGCCAGATATTATTTTTCAGCTGGAAAGGAGAAATATATCTGTTAGCCACAATAGCATAATCCCAATCAGACTGGCTTCTCTCCTCATACCTGAAATATGATGTTTCAATTTCAGGATAATAACGAAACTGCCATTGTACAGTGTAAGTTGCCTTTACTTTTATTTTGCCTGGAACAGCCTTCATTTTAAGATACTCAATCAGCCATTTTGATGCTGCTGTCTGACTAACATAATAATAGTCTGTTTCATAATTTGAATAAGCTCCTCTTAATCCTCCAACCAGTTGATTATAATACAAATAATAAAATTGCGGATTATTGAACATGAACATCAAAGGATGCACTGACAGAAAAGCCATCATTGTAATCATTCCCCATTTTAAATATCTGCTTTTGACATATTCGAAAAAGTGGTGGAATCCTATTGAAGCAAGTAATACAATACCAGGATAAACAAAAAGAAACTGTCTCCAGGAAGAGTATAAATTCGATTTCTCATATAGCACAAAAACCAGAGGGAAAAAAATTGTGAAAATTACAAATCCATAAAGTAAGCCTTTTCCAGGATTAAATTTATGTCTTAAAAAAACAGTGATCAGTGCCAAACCTGTCAATATTATTATTGGTATTGTAATTAACATTGATTTTGGCAGGTAGTACCATGGCATAAAATCTGACCATTCAACTTTTCCCTCAAATATCTGACGGAAAGTACTGGGAAAATGAGCCATTACACGACATGATTCAAGGACATTCCGTATGGGGCTTTGAAGGGCAAAGGGCCATAATAAGATGCTTAAGAACAAGGAAATAATTGTAATACAGCAGATCCAAAAAAACTTTCTCCTGATTTCACTTAAATCAATTTTACTTTCTCTTAGATATTTATAAAGATAAAAGATGAAAAAGAAAAAGAACAGATAACAAAGCAATAACAACCCTCCTGCCCTTATACTGATTGAAAAAGCAATGCTCGCTGTCAGAAATATCATATCAGTGATAGAGTTTTTTCTCCCTGAAACCAGAAATTTAAGGGTAAAAAAAGTACTTGCAATGTAAGCCAGGGCAAATGGAATATCTTTCAGATTATTCTGGGTATGACCAAAAAAAGTCGGGGACACAGCAAACAGGATCAGTACAAGAATACCTGCTTTATAATCTGCAAGCCACACGGCAAAAAGTGCTGTTATTAAAATAAGCAGCCACCCTGCGATTGAACTCATAAAGTGCCGGAAGCCGTAAACATTTTCAATGTTAAACCATTTGATCAGTATCGTGACAATATTATCGTAGTACTGGCCATAGTACTTCAGGTTAGTAACAGGAGTATTAAGAGCAGACTGGCCATTACCGTGAGTCGCAAAATAGTTATAAACTGATACAGATTGGTTATAATGCAGGACTTCATCGCAGGTTATGCCAGCATTTTTGCTTAAAAGCAGCATCAGAATAAGAAGAAATGCCGAGAAAAAATAAAAGATATATTTTAGCCTTGTCTCTTTCATCATTTTTCCGGACCGCCATCATAGAACTTTTTAACAAAATAGATCGGACGATTCTGAGATTCCTTATAGTTTCTGTAAACATACTCGCCAAGGATACCCAGGAAAACCAACTGAATGGAACCAAGAAAATAAATACTGAGCAGGGTGGATGACCAACCTGGTACTGCATATCCATATGCCTTTACAATTAAAACATAGATTCCGGCTCCCATAAAAACCAGGGCTCCTATTGACCCAAGTATCAGACAGAAACGTATCGGGAACCTTGAAAATGAAAAAATGGCATCTGTTGCGAGGACAAACAACTTGCGAATGCTCATTTTCGGTTTCCCCTTGTAGCGGTCATCTCTTACAAATTCTATATATCCCTGCCTGAATCCTATAAATGTCCGCAGGCCGGGCAGATATCTGACTTTTTCTTTCATCGTGAGGAGTGCATCAACAGCTTCCCGTCTCATCATGGAATAGTTTCCTGAATTCTCCATATTTTTTATCTCGCCAATATGTTTAAATAAAAGATGGAATAAAATTGCATAAAGGTCACGGCTATTTCTGCCTTTTCTACCAATCCTTTTTCCACTGACAATATCATAATCTTCTTCACTCATCTTCCTGTACATCTCCGAAAGCAGCTCAGGAGGATCCTGCAGGTCGCCGTCCATCATTGCAACAAGCTCACCTTTAGCATGTTCAAGTCCTGCAGTATATGCAGCTTGATGGCCAAAATTCTTTGACAATGAAAGAATTTTAATATTCCTGTTTTTTTTCTGCCAGGCCAGAATTTTAGCAAGACTCTGATCAGTACTTCCATCATCAACAAAGATCACTTCGTAATCCGGGATAAATGATTCAATAGATGGAATAGTCCGTTTAACCAATTCGTCAATCAGTTTCTCTTCATTAAATATCGGTATTACCAGTGAAAGCATTATATTTCTTTTTATCCATCCTGAAAACGAACTTAAAAATCCACCACCTCCCCCCTTCGGGGTACTCCTCCTCGACGAGGAGGAGAAAGTTAAAATACTGTATATCATAACTTTCCCCTCCTTTCTAAAGGAGGGGTGTCATGCCCGAGGGGTCATGACAGGGTGGTTGGTTAGAATTAAATAATTCATAAAACTATTTTGTTGGGTGAAGCCTAGCCAGTGCAAATTCAGCTTCATCCTTTAACTCAGTATTTGAAACAAGAGTCTTAATAGCTGGAACAGAATAATCCGAACCAATCCAGCTAAGTTCATGAAGAATAAGTTTCTTTGATTCAATTGTAGCCTCTTTATCGTTAAGAACTTTAACCATCATCTTTTCAATCTTAAATATACCTGTTTCATCACCGGCAAGGTTCCGGAGATGACTCTCTATACAGGTAAGGTATTTAGTGCTTTTTGCGATTTCATAATTTCCGATATTAGTGAAAGCTTCATCGAGTGTCATCTCTTTTAAGTCAGGACGGAGAACAACTCCTGCATCACTTGGAAAATCCCAGGGCACTTTCTGAGTTACATTACCTGTTACAGCCCATTCAGCACCTCTCTGTAAAGTTGTGATAAATCCCACACAATGCATTGAAGGGCCACCACCTTCATCAGCATGTCCCATTGTAGTATGGAAAATCCTCCCTTTACCAAAAGTGATTGTCATAAGGATAGGTTCATCCCTCATTGTACCTCCTCCGGCAGCACTATCAGCAAAAGCAGTGGCCAGAATTTGCATATTTTTGGCAGGACCGCGAAGCTGGCTGTATAATTCGTCCATTCCATGCAACCATCTTACAGGCAAACCACTGGTTATTGGATGATCAGTAATCCTGTTCCTTACTAAAAACTCTCTCCTCTTGCCATGAGAACCACCGGTACCCGCAGAAGTATCTGTAACAAGCTGATTATTTTTATAATAAACGTACGGACCATCTTTCTGGTTACGGTCACCCCATCCACCCAGTCCTGTCATTTCGTTATATTCCTTCCATGATGGAAATGAATTATCTGCAGCATGGTAACTAACAACCCCGCCTCCGTTTTTAACATACTCTACGAACGCTGTATTAGTTTTTTCCGACCATGAATCACCATTATAGTCGAGAACAACCAGTTTATACTTTGAAAAATCGGGATTAAAAGTTTCCATGTCTCCTCCTTTTTCAGGAGTAGTTATAATCTCTGACGAAAACAAACCTGTTTCGTCAAGAATCTGTTTCAGAACCGGAGAACTTGCCTTCCAGTTATGATTATTCTGACCTGTTATAATCAAAGTTTTATAGACTGCCTCATTTTTACAGGCTGAGAAAAAGGTTAATAAACCTGCTACTACTATAAAAAGAAAATATTGTTTTTTCATATTGCTATCAGATTAAACTGTTGGTAATGTCCATGGATGACGGTAAGGACGGCTCAGCAGACGGGTAGCTTTCGGGTTGCCTAGTATCTCTTCCTTATCCGGATCCCATTTAATTGTCTGTCCTGTGGTCATGGCAATTTCACCCAATAAGGCAACTGATATCGCTCTGTATGCCACCTCAACAGGAGCAATGGTCGGTTTTCCTGAACGGACACAATCAACGAAGTTCTGCCAATGGTTCTCACTCTTATATAAATGGATCTCATTCTCACCTATAACCTCATTGAGAATTTTTGGATCAGATGCAGAGATAATGTTTCCTCTGTCAACATGAACCCATCCAAGATCGCCATGCCAGGTTGTTCCCATACCCAGAGGAAGTCTTGATGCGTTTGCTACCCGTATTTCAATACCATTTGCATACTTGCAAAGGAAGTCATATTCAACAGGAACATTAAAAATTCCTTCAACCGGGTAAACACCTGCTCCTGAAATCTCAACCGGACCTGTATGTTCCAATCCTGCTCCCCAGTTAGCAATATCTATATGATGCCCGGCCCAATCAGTCAGTTGACCACCGGAATAATCGAGTATCCAGCGCCAATCCCAATGTGAAACACCACGATAAGGAACTTTTAAAGCAGGTCCAAGCCACATATCCCAGTTAAGTTCAGCTGGAACTTGCATAACAGGTGGTGTTCCTATTCCTTTATTTCCATCAGGAAGTCCTACTTCGATATATTTTATTTTGCCTACCCTGCCACTTGCGACAAGTTCAGCTCCACGATGGAAATTGGCCAGAGAACGCTGCCAGCTACCTGTCTGCCAGATAATGTTGTTCTTGTTTACAGCATTAACGATAGTCTGACCATCTTTTATTGTACGACAGACTGGTTTTTCTCCATAAACATTTATTTTTTTATTTGCGGCAGCTGAATAAATGATTCCATGCCAATGATCAGGAAGAGCAATTGATACAGCATCTAGTTTCTCCTTCTCAAGAAATTCCCGGTAGTCACCGTATGTCCGGCAATCACTATTCTTGTTCGCATGATCAACAATTCCTTTAGCTTTTGCCAGATGGAGGGAATCCACATCGCAAACTGCCGCAAACTGCACGGCATCTTTGAGTTTCAAAAAGTCCATCATATTGCTCATACCCTGCGATCCGGTACCTATTGCACCAATCACAATACGATCGCTTGGAGCTATCCTTCTTCCCATTCCAAACACTGAAGAAGGGATGATCTGGGGAAGCACAAGGGAACCAGCTACAAGTGCAGCCGATCTCTTGACAAAATCTCTTCTTGATGATTTGTTTGCCATATTAAAAATTATGAATTAATGTCAAATATAATAACTTATTATATATTAAATCGTTACAGGAGTGCCGGGAATAGGTGTCTCGAATACCATATCAACAGGACCCATTTCTATTTTAGCAGGACCAAGGTGCATATCGGATTTGAATATCTCATCCCATGTAATGAGACTGCCTGTATAAGCAGCGGTCCTTCCCATTATTGCTGTTAATGTTGAAATAGCTGTCCGCTCTGCTTCATTCACATAATTTCCGGTACGAATAGCATAAACAAGATGCATGTGTTCCTGCACATAAGGAGGAATCTTAACAGCATTCATCGGATTTCCGTTTTCATCTTTCGGATATTCAAACTGCCATTTTACTTTTCCATTCAGGTCCCAAATTGTGTTCATACAATTCGTGTAGCCTTCAGTTCCTATAACAACTTCGCCTGTTCCATTTGCGCAGCTGTCGATCTGGCGGCACATACTATGAGAGCTAACGCCATTTCCGTAATCAAAGTCGACACTGAAAAAGTCATACTGATCGCCTGTAACCCTTCGTGCCCTGCCACCATATCCTATTGCTTTTTCAGGGTGTTTACCCAGGAACCAGTTGATTACATCGATATTATGTATATGAGTATCAAGAATATGATCTCCACATAACCAGCAGAAATTGTTCCAGTTACGGATCATATATTCCATGTCGTTCCATCCTTTTTCGCGTTGCCGGAACCATACATGATCCTGATTCCAGAATGCTTTGGCTGAAGTTATTTTTCCGATAGCTCCATCAACAACCTGTTTATAGGTCTCGATATAATCTTCCTGATGACGGCGTTGTGTGCCGGTTACAACACACAGTCCTATGGCTGCAGCTTTTTTTGCAGTAGTAATTACCGACCTTATGCCAACCGAATCAACAGCTACAGGTTTCTCAAGGAATGCATGCTTATTATTGTGAACAGCTTCAAGAAAATGTCCGGGACGGAATTGAGGCGGTGTAGCAAGAATAACAATATCAATATCGGGAAGAGCCATCAGTTTCTTATACGCGTCAAATCCAATAAAACAGTTTTCCGCCGGAATCGGCAGTTTGAAGGATGCAAATCTTTCGCGGCATGCGTCAATTTTATCCTGAAAAACATCAGCAAGAGCAATGATCTCCAGATCTGGCCCTGCACTAATAAAATTTATTGCTGCTCCGATACCTCTTGCTCCACAACCGACCAGTCCGGCTTTTAATTTTTTACCTTTCGGCGCACCCTTCAATATTGGAGGAAGTCCTAACGCCTGAATATCCGGATTCCGTTTACATGCTGTTATCAAAGCTCCTGCACCTGCTATTCCGAGACCTGCAAGTGCTGTTTTTCCAATGAATTTTCTTCTGTCAATATTCTGCATATATTTTTTGTTAAAATTTTCTTTTTAATTTCCCATAGTGCCGTCAGCTTCGCAAACAACCCTGAATCCTACATCAATACAATCGGAATACCACCATATACTCTTAGGCATCTGGGGATCAGTAACAAGCCATGCTTTTGTTTTAGTGAAATCACGCGATGCACTTCTTACATCCCTTGCATCACTCCTGAATGAACCTCCCCGAATTACATGTTCCTGTCCACTGGCAGGACCATGTGGATTGACAGCTTCTGTTGAATCTGCCTTATAGGTATCAGGTGAATAGAAATCAAGACAAAACTCTGCAACATTTCCGGACATGTTCTTCAAACCGAATGAATTTTCTTTAATAGACTGAGGCTCTTTTGTCTTTGAATAACCATTTACTTTATAAATCACTCTGGATGCAATAACAGCAGTATCTGGTCCAAAAATTTTCTTTAACAAACCGGCAGAGGTAAAATCTTTTGGATTGCCTGCAAAGAAATATGGGGTCTGGGTTCCTGCCCGGCATGCGTATTCCCACTCAGCCTCAGTTGGTAACCTGTACTTTTTACTTGTAACTTTCGACAGCCACCTGCAATAGACATTTGCAGCGTGCCAAGTCATCGTAATTGCGGGTCTGGATCCTTTTCCCCAGCCCTGGTCAGGAGCACCCCAGGGAGGAGTTGCGCCGCTAATGGCATCAACGTTTTTTCTGGTTACAACCTGTCCCTCTGTTCTTCCCTGTGAGCCAGTAGCCCTGAAGAAGGCCATGTATTCATCCCAGGTCACTTCTATTCTGCCCATCCAGAATTTAGAAAGGGTAACTTTACGCAAAGGACCCTCATCTTTTTTCCGTAAAGGTTCATTATCAGGACTACCCATTAAAAATTTACCACCCGGAATTGCTACCATATCAAATGATACACTGGTGCCGGGTATTTTTTCATTGTAATTTTCAAATTTTTCAACTTTAGCAGGCTCTGTGTACACAGCCTGATTTAATGTAACTAAAACACCAAAATTGGTATTATGAGCATGAAGAGCATTTTTGTCGAAATGGCCAACATTAAGATGACAGTTAATACAACTTAATGGCTCTTTGCTCGTAGTGTAGAAAAGGTGAGCATTGCCGCCGTCCAGAGATAATTTAACAGGAAAAAGGTTCTGATGACATTCGAGACATGATTTCTCATAAACAAATCCCTTGGCATTTTCGAGCAGCTTTTTCGCCTCCCAGTTAATCTTTGCACTGTCTTTGAAGAAATATCCATAGACATCTTTAAACCCATGTTTTGTTTTGGCAAAAAGATATCCATGTCCTTTCGGAGGAAGGTGACAATCAACACAATGCACAATGTTTCCAATATGATTGTTATAATGAGTTGACAATTTCCAGCTCTGATCAGCCTGTGGGTGTATATGGCATGAGATACAATATTTATTGCGAGAGGTATAAGATAATACGGCTTTACCCGATTTCAGAAATATAAGTCCTATTATAAAGCCAGAAAGAATTAACCAGAACTTTGTCCTTCTTTTAACAAATGCCCGACCGCGATGATTATTTATATCCATTCCCCCGGAGAAGATTCAATTAAAACTTGCTAAAGTTAATTGTTTGTCTGACTTCCCAGCTAGAAAAACATCACTTTCTTCTCTTAAGAGTATCTAGAAACTATAATTAAACCACCGAGGTTGTTGAAAAAAGTGTATTTGTTGATTTGAGCCTTTGTGTTACTTTGTTTCTACTTTGTGATACTTTGTGGTTCAATGAGTTAGGAAATACCACAAAGGTACACAAAGGGTTGCACTAAAACCTACCAAGGAATTTTTCTACAACCCAGGAGCTGTTTAAGAAGTGGTATTTAATAAGTTCAAGTTCTAAGAAAGATTCTCAGAACCTCTTGGTGTATGCATGGCAATATGGCACCTTGCCGTTTTTGAAATAATAATCCTGATGATAGGCTTCAGCCGGATAGAATTCTGAAGCTTTTGTTAGGGTTGTCGCAATTTTAAAACCTTTGGACCTTAGGATATTCAGATCGTTCTCAGCTATTTTTTTCTGATCATCATTCAGGTAAAATATTTCCGATCTGTACTGATCACCTATATCCGGACCTTGTCCCCCAACCTGTGTCGGATCATGAATCTCAAGGAAGAGCTTAAGAAGCTTCTCATATGAAGTTTTTTGTGGATCGTAGACTATTTTAACAGCCTCTGCATGACCAGTATTTCCTGTACAGACTTCCTGATAAGTCGGGTTTTTTACAGTTCCGCCGGTATAACCGGAAGTAACTGTAATTACACCAGGAGCTTTCTTCATAAAATAGTCGACTCCCCAAAAACATCCACCTGCAAAAATCGCAGTTCCATATCTTCCGGCTTCAAGCTGAGCAGGCACAAATTCGAGTGATACTGAATTTACACAATTACGCACATTTTTAGCAGTTAAATGTTCCCCGGTAAAAACATGTCCAAGATGAGCTCCGCAGTTTGCACATTCGATTTCAGTTCTGATACCGTCAGGATCAGGAATTCTGATAACAGCACCCTTCATCTCATCATCAAAACTTGGCCAACCGCAGTCTGATTCAAATTTATCGGAAGAATAATATAGTGCAGCACCACACTTTTTGCAAGTGTAAGTGCCTTTCCCCTTGTAATTTGTATACTTCCCGGTGAACGGAGATTCGGTACCTTTACTATTTATAATATATGATTCAGCTTTTGTGAGATCATAGAACTGTAATTTTTCCTGTGAATAAGATTCTTCGCTCATACCGGCAAAATAGATTATTAATGTTAATATAGCAAATTTTGTACTCATAAATCATTTTTTATAAGCGTGTGTTAATAAACAAATACAAGATAAAAATGTTGACTGGTAAACCAATTAAACAGCATTATTTGTTCTAGTTTAGAATTTTGGAGGAAATAAATATTATTTTTTGGCACAAAGATTGTAATTAGAATGAAAAGTTTATTTTTGTACCTAATTATTACTGAATCGATATGAAAAAATTTGCTGTTATACTTCTTGTTACCTTTGTTACTGCTCTTGTAGTAAGTTCATGCAATAAGAAGGAATGCCCTGCTTATTCCAAGGTCAATACTGAGCAGACAGGTAAAAATGTCTGATTCCCGGATTGCTTTTTTTGATTCATCCAATTTTATAAGTTAGCGCAAAAAATGAAGAAGCTGCTTATACTAGCGGTAATAATTTTTTTTGGTACAATATCCTTGTACGCTCAGGGTGAATTGAATGAACAGCAAAAAGTTTTTTTCCGTAATGAGAGATCATTAGGCGTTCTTCTTAATACTGACGGCGTCGGACTCAGTTACCGTGAGGCCAAAAGAATTGATTTTCGCAATAAAACGCTGTTAGAGATTGATGCCGGAACTCTGAAGCACCCTAAAGAATATAAACAACCAAGTCCATACGTACAAGGCAGTTCTTATATATTTGGGAAGCTCAATTCAACTTTTTACCTGAGAGCTGGAATTGGCCATCAGCATGAACTTTTCAAAAAAGCCGATTTGGGTGGAATAGCCATAAGGTATTTCTATACTGCAGGGCCTGTTTTAGCAATATGCAAACCCATCTATTACAAAGTATTACATCTTCTGTCAGCTAATGAATATGAAATTAAAGAGGAGAAATTTGATGCTTCAATCGCTTCGTCTCAGGACATCTACAGCAGAGCCTCTTTCACAAAAGGACTTAACGAAATAACAGTAATCCCTGGGTTATATGTAAAAGGAGGATTGAATTTTGAATATAGTAAAAAAGATAAAATAATTCACGCAATAGAAATCGGAGCCCAGATCAATGCTTTTCCTAAAAAGATCCCAATCATGGCCATTTCCGATAATAAAGCTATATTTTTTTCATTATTTGTCAGTTACAGGTTCGGGATGATATTGGACCCGCTGGATCCTGAATCAAATAAGCTTTCAAATATCTTCAAGAGAAAAAAGAATAATTGATCTTTATTAGCTCTTGACTTTATCGTGGAAAATACTATTTTTGTGAATCCAATTTATTAACTAATTAATGAAACAGATATGTCAAAGATTAAAGTAGCTATCAACGGGTTCGGCAGAATAGGCCGCAACGTTTTCAAAATTGCTCTTGAAAAGCCTGGTTTAGAGATAATAGGTATCAACGATCTGACTGATACAAAAACACTTGCTCATCTTCTTAAATACGATTCAACACAGGGAAGATTTGCAGGTGTAACTCATGACGGTGAAAATATTATTGTCAATGGTTTTAAAGTAAAAGTTACCGCTGAAAAAAATCCTGCAAATATCCCATGGAAAGAAAAACCGGATGTTGTTATTGAATCAACAGGTGTTTTCACATCAAAGGAGAGCCCAAAAGGTGGTTATGGTGACCACCTGAAAAATGGTGCAAAAAAAGTTATTCTTACAGTTCCTGCAAAAGACACTATCGATGCAATGATAGTAATCGGGGTAAATGACAAAGACCTCAAGCCTGAGCATCAATGCGTTTCAAATGCATCGTGTACAACCAACTGTCTGGCTCCTATTGCCAAAGTTCTGAATGACAACTTCGGAATTGAAATTGGCTATATGACAACAATTCACTCATACACTAACGATCAGAGAATTCTTGATTTTCCACACTCCGACTTAAGAAGGGCAAGGTCAGCAGCTTTATCTCAGATCCCAACAACCACAGGTGCCGCAAAAGCTGTTGGAAAAGTAATTCCTGATCTTAAAGGAAAACTTGATGGTATATCCGTAAGGGTTCCCACTCCAACAGGTTCACTTGTTGACCTGGTTGTTGTTCTAAAGAAAGAGGCTACAAAAGAAGAGATCAACTCCGCAATGAAAAAAGCATCAGAAGGTTTTATGAAAGGAATTCTTGAATATACCGAAGATCCCATTGTTTCAGTTGATGTAATTCATACCACGGCATCAGCTATTTTTGATTCTCTAAGTACAATGGTGAACGGGAAAATGATTAAAGTATTAGCCTGGTACGATAACGAGTGGGGCTACTCCTGCAGGGTTGTTGACCTGATACCAATGCTGAAGTAATAAAAATTTATCTATAAAAAAAGAGAGGAAAAACCCTCTCTTTTTTATACAATCATATTAATCTCCAGCGGGATACCTGCTGTATCGCGGTAATGTTCACCAAGCTCCAGCATTCCTTCATCGTCTTCTTCATAGAGCCATTTTATCTTAACAAGCTTTCCTGAACGCCCATAACCTGTTAATCTTTTAAGTATCTCATAAAGATACTTCGATGAACCGCTGTTAATATATTCCAGTTGAATATTAACCTCAAGCCCATCATTCTTTTCAAAATGAAGTGTAAGCCAGTCCTCCAGCCGTCTGAAGATTAGCTCGGGATTTTCAGGAATGGATCGTCCGACCAGTTCAAGTTTATTTTCATCGGGATAATAAACTATACCGGGACAATTTTTTAACTCTTCCTGAATTACAAATTTTTCCATATTCTGATAATTTATTCGTACCTTAAAGCTTCAATAGGATCAACATTAGCCGCTTTTACTGCCGGTGCATATCCTGAGACAACACCTACGATAAAACAGACAACTATTCCGGTTATTACCCAAACCCAGGGAATAACAAAACTTGACCTCAGCATTGATGAAACTGCATTTCCGATTAGTATACCAAGAATAATTCCAAAAATACCGCCCAACTGGCCTATCATTATCGATTCAAAAAGAAACTGATATTTAATAGTCTGGGTTTTTGCACCTATAGCTTTCCTCACACCTATCTCGCGAGTCCGCTCAGTAACAGAGACAAGCATTATATTCATAAGTCCGACAGCGGCGCCAAATAATGTAATAATGCCAATAATTGTAGCTGCAAGGGTGACAAACCTCAGGTTCTTGAGAAGTATACTAACAATATTGTCGCTTTTTGAAATATTAAAGTCCGATTCATCCTTTGGATTGAGATTACGAACGATTCTGAAAATAGCTTCTGCCTCTCCTGTCATAATATCAATGTTAATAGGCTTCATTGGCATAATAGTGATATTGAATGACATATTTGGCCGTGAAAAGTATTGCCGGGCAGTTGTAATAGGCACAAAACAAACATTATCACCATTAACGAGACTGGCCCCCTTGCTCTTTAGAACACCGGTAACCTGAAGTTTTAAGCCGGCTACCGTAATCTCCTTACCCAAAGGGTCAACACCTGAGGGGAAAAGATTCTTCACTATATCTGCACCAATCAGTACATAGTGACGAATTTGCTGAACCTCATCAGCACTGAAATTTCTACCTGATTCAATCTCATACCCCGATACGGTAAGCTGGTTTTCATCTACTCCTGAAAGGCTCACATTTGGATTTGTCTTTTCTGATCCGTACTTTACAGTAGCTATGCTTGATGCATAAAATGATACCGAAACCCATGCAGCCTCATTAAACCTGTTCTTAAAATCCTCTGCTTCTCTGAAGGAGATACGCGAAAAATTCTTTACCCTATTTCTGTTATTACCTATCTGAATATTCATACCCCGGGAGGAAATTGTGAATGAGTTTGCACCCATCATGGTAAACTGATTTGTAAGAGAGGATTTTATAGCATCAATTGCAGTTAGAATCCCGACAAGTGCCATAATGCCTATTGCTATTATGCAAATCGTAAGAATGGCCCTGACCCTGTTAGATTTAATAGCCCGGAATGAAATTTTTAAATTTTCCTTGAAAATCGCAATTTTTAATATACTTTTCTTCATCTATAGTATCTCCAGCTGTGTGTCAATAATAAAAAACTAAAAGTACACTTTTTTTCCCTTTTACAGAAAACTGAAATCGTAATAATTGAAAATTACAATTTATGGAACCACTCTGCGGTTCAAAGTTGGCCGAATTACTTCAGCCATAATTGATGGAATCCCTACGGGATTCTATAAAAAATTAAAACTATCGATACTGTAACATATTATTAATCTATGCGTTACTTCAATATATCCAATATATTTACAGATCATGTTTTTCATAAAGGCTCTGAAGGAGCAATATGTGAATTACCCCTGGTGTCAACCAGGGTAAAGTAACAACCAACCTTATACAGCTCTGAAGGAGCTGAATATACTTCAGTTTAGCCCTTTCAGGGCTTTATTCATGGGCATGACATCCACCCTCGGTTGGCACCGGGGGTTATTCATATTAAGCCACATTCGTGGCTATGATAATTTAATATATCCTTCACATTTTTTTTGTTTGAATAAAAAATAATTACTCTTTGAGTTGCATAACTAACTTATTCGTTGTACATTTGATACTATTGTTTTAGAGTTCTCTATAAGAAAGAGATATTGTATAAAATGTCGATAATAAAATCAGAAAAAATAAAAATCAGGATATGAGAGAATTAACAAGAGCTGAAGAGGAAGTTATGCAGGTTCTGTGGAAGATAAAGAAGGGATTTGTCAAAGAAATACTCGAACACTTTGATGAACCAAAACCTGCATACAATACTGTTAGCACGATTGTCAGAATCTTGCAGGATAAAGGTTTTGTTTCTCACAAAGCCTATGGAAGAACGCACGAATACTTTCCCGTTGTTTCTAAAAACGATTATTCAAAAACGCATCTCAGCACCTTTGTAAATGACTATTTTTCTAACTCATTTGAAAAGATGGTAAGCTTCTTTGCAAAAGAAAAAAGAATCTCTGTAAAGGAAATGGAAGAGATTATGAAAATTATGGAGGGTGAAGTTAAAAGACAAAAAATAAAATAATGAATACACTATTAATATATATGGTAAAGGTAGCTGTATATCTGGTTGCCTTTTACCTTGTGTATGCGATAATGTTAAGCAGAGATACCTCCTATAGCCGAAACAGGGTTTTTATCCTTCTGTCATTAGCTTTAGCTTTGATTTTCCCATTCATTACTTTACAGACTATCAAACCGTTGAATATTCAGTTCTTTGGTAAATTTCTTTCTGAAGTCTTCATTACTGCCAGTTCTAACGGAACTAAAACATTAAACTCAGGATCACCTGGTGCCGGTTTACTTCAGACGGTTTATTCAATTTATATTATAGGTGTTATTGTTTTCGTAATCAAATTATTAATTGACCTTCTCAATCTCCTGTTTTTAATTATACGTCATAAAGACGAAGGAAGCAGAATAATCAGATTTCACGGTTTCAACACCTCCGGTTTTTCAGCCGTGGGATATATCTTTATAAATTCAAGGTTGAGTCCCGAAGAAGCCGGTGAGATAATCAGACATGAACAAAACCATCTCAAACAGAATCATTTCATCGATATCATCTTTATTGAATTTATAAAAGCATTTCAATGGTTCAATCCCGTTGTTTATCTGTTTAACAGATCCCTGAGGGCTATACACGAATATCTGGCTGACCAGGAATGCCTTAGTTCAGGGGTACCTGTGGTAAATTATCAAAATCTTTTGTTAAGCCAGGTTTTTAAATCGAAAGCATTTAATTTAACAAACAGTTTTTCGAATCCCTCGCTTATTAAGAAACGGATGGTCATGATGACAAAGAAACGTACCTCAGCTCTGGCAAATGCCAAGATGCTCATTGTTATACCAGTCATCGGGGTTGTATTCTTAGCTATCTCAGCATACAGGGAGATCCCCCGTTCCTCTGTTAAACAAATAGTTCCTGTTTTAGCGTCTCAAACTCCATCATCAACTGAATCCAAATCTGAGTTAATGCCACCACCTCCCCCGCCGCCACCTACACAGTCATCTGAGAATAAGGTAATTGCAGTAAAGGAAAAAGTAAAGGGAGAAATTACGGAAGAAGCAGAAACAGCCCCATTTGTAGTTGTTGAGGAGATGCCGATGTTCCCTGGTGGCAACGATGCCCTTCTGAAGTATATTGCCGAGAATACTAATTATCCTGAAGCATCTAAAGAAAAAAATATAAATGGAAGAGTTGTAATTCGATTCTGTGTAACAGCAAACGGCAGTGTCAGCATGATAAGTGTTCTTAAGAGCGTTGCACCTGAACTTGATGCAGAAGCGATGAGGGTTGTCAAAACACTTCCTTTATTCCAACCAGGCAGACAGGGAGGTAAAGCTGTTCCTGTCTGGTATATGGTACCAATCACATTCTCACTGAAATAAATCCTTAATCCATCCCCGGATCATTATTCTTGAATTTAATTAATAATTTAGTTGCATAACTAAATATTTCGTTGTATATTTGATTTTATAAAACTGATCAACATCATTGCCGACTCATCAACCTTAATAAAAACGATTATGAAAACTAAAAACTATCCCCGCTCCATGGTAAATCTGAAATTATTTTTGGCTTTGCCGGTAATCTTTCTTGTTTTAGTCGGTTTTTCATCATGCGCAGCCAGGAATAAAATCTCAAAAACACAAACAGAAGTATCGCCCACACTACCTCCTCCTCCACCTCCACCAACTGTTCCAGTTCCTGGGCAGAAAGATGGCGATGCATACCTTGTTGTAGATGAAATGCCAGTTTTCCCCGGAGGTAACGAAGCTTTGCTTAAATACATTGCAGAAAACACACGTTACCCTAAAGAGGCTAAGGATAATAATATACAGGGCCGTGTTATTACAAGGTTTAAGGTGAAGGAAGACGGAACAGTATCTGATGTTTCGGTGCTGAAAGGGGTTGATTCACAGCTTGATAATGAAGCCTTAAAGGTTGTCAGTTCAATACCTAAATTCACACCTGGTAAACTGAATGGAGTTTCTGTACCTGTCTGGTATATGATCCCCATCACTTTTACTCTGAATGGTGACAGCCAACAACGGCCATCCCGCTTTGAGGTCATTGGATCTGATACTGTCTATTCAGTTACAAAAGAAATGCCCATGTTTCCCGGTGGAGATGAAGCTTTTCTGAAATTTAAAACTGAAAATATTAAATATCTGCCGGAAGTAAAAAGCTTAGGAATAGAAGGAACCGTATTAGTCCGCTTTTGGATTGAAGAGAATGGTTCTGTATCTAATATTAAAATAATGCAAGGTGTATCACCATCTCTCGATGCAGAAGCAATAAGAGTTACTAAATTAATGCCAGCCTGGGAACCTGGTAAGGAGAATGGAAAGCCTGTTAAGTTCGTGTCAATGACAAACTTCGATTTTTTACTAACTCCTAGAATGCCCCCTGTATACGAGGAAGGAACTCCATTTGTTGTTGTTGAGGAGATGCCTCAGTTCCCTGGTGGCAACGATGCCCTTCTGAAGTATATTGCCGAGAATACAAATTATCCTGAAGCATCTAAAGAACAAAATATAAATGGAAGAGTTGTAATTCGATTCTGTGTAACAGCAAACGGCAGTGTCAGCATGATAAGTGTTCTTAAAAGCGTTGCACCTGAACTCGATGCTGAAGCAATAAGAGTTGTAGGTACACTTCCTGCCTTTAAACCCGGGAAACAGGGAGGAAAACCAGTAAATGTATGGTATATGGTACCAATTACATTTGGGCTCACTAACCCTGCAGACCAATCCGGGACAAAAACACCACCTCCTCCACCACCGCCTGCAGGATATGATGAGCCACCTGTGTTTAAAGGAGGAGAAACAGCATTGATTAAATTCATAAATTCGAAGCTGGTCTATCCAAAAACAGCTAAAGAAAAAAATATTTCCGGAAAAGTGAACATGCGTTTCTCTGTCGATATTGACGGGTCAATTAACGATGTATCAGTGGTAAAAGGTATCAATCCCGAGCTTGATGCAGAAGCAATAAGAGTTATAAAACTTCTTCCAGCATGGAATCCCGGGAAACTCGACGGAAAACCGGTTAAAGTCTGGTATAATCTGCCTGTAACATTTACACTAAAATAATTTCAATTGATGTAGGGACAGGTCGCGACCTGTCCCTACATTATTTTACCCATACATTATTTTGATCAGACTGACCTTTCCACGGGTCAGTTTTTTTATTTTATTGTAGTTCAAATTCTATAAATTTGTGCGCTGCAACTATTTAAATTATGGATCTTGAAGAAAGAATAGAATCATTTGCTCTTCTGGGTGAGACCCTGCGGAACTCATTAAATGGCATATCAGTAACCAGAGCTGACCAGCTTAATTTATTGATTGACAATCAGCATAACCACAACCCATGGTTCACACCTGAAAATGTAAGAAGAGCTGTAACAGCAATAGCTGAGGAACTAACTGAGGAAAATCTGATCAGATGGACCAGCGCCTATCCCGGACTCAATGAGCAAATAAAATCTTTGAGAGTTGGAGTAATAATGGCAGGAAACATACCCCTTACAGGCTTTCACGACTTTCTTTCTGTACTTATAAGTGGTAATAATCTTATCGCAAAAACCAGCTCAAAAGACTATGAACTAATTGTTTACATAAGCACTATTCTCTGCTCCATTAACACAGGGTTTAGAAAAAGAATCGAATTCACAGAAGATACCCTTACAAATTTTGATGTTGTAATTGCAACAGGCAGCGATAACAGTTCAAGGTACTTTGAATATTATTTTGGTAAATATCCTAATATTATAAGGAAAAACAGAAACAGTATTGCAATCATAGAGGGGAATGAAACCGATGATGAATTAACAAATCTTGGCACTGATATATTCTCATATTTCGGACTCGGATGCAGAAATGTATCAAAAGTTTATTTTCCAAAAGGATATGATTTTACATCAATGATAAGGCACTGGGACACTTTTTCCGGAGTTATCAACCATACCAAATATGCGAACAATTACGATTTCAATAAAGCTGTTTACCTCGTTAATAAAGAAGTTTTTTATGATACAGGTCATCTTTTATTGAAAGAAGATAGTAAAATTTCATCCCCTGTTTCTGTACTGCATTACGAGTATTATGAATCTCAATATGCTGTAAAACAGCAAACGGAACTGTTAAAAGAAAAAATTCAATGTTTAGTTGGCTTACATTACATTCCGTTTGGTAAAGCCCAGTACCCTCATCTGTGGGATTATGCAGACGGAATTGATACAATAGAATTTCTTCTAAAAAAAATTTAGCCGGAATATTGTAATATAAAAAATATTATATTGCACCTGTCGAATTAATACATATTATGGTTTACAAATTTGTAGTGTTATCAGATGAAGATGAGTCATTTGTAAGAGAATTTGAATTTCTTGATACACATACATTAATGGATTTTCACAACCAGATTCAGGATGAATTGGAGTTTGATAAATCCCAGATGGCTTCATTTTTTATGGCAACAGACAATTGGGAGAAGGAGGAAGAATTTACTCTTTTTGATATGGGTACCGGTTCTTCAACGATGGAAGTTGCTGTTTTGGAGGATATTATCTTCCGTAAGAACCAGAAATTAATATATGTATTCGATTTTTTTAATGAAAGATCTCTCTTTGTTGAGTATACAGGTGAGGTGAAAGAGATAGATGGCAGGGAATATCCATCCTGCACTAATTCAAAGGGAATACCTCCCAAGCAGGTGATTTTCGGTGGAACCTCACGTAAACTTTATAACAGTATTGTTGTTTCCGATGATGAAGATGAGGACGAACCTGAAGTTGATGAACTCTTCCTTAACGGAAATGACGAAGAGACACTGCCTGATTTCGAAAATATAGAAAACCTGAACGAGGACGAAGAATAGTCTTCTTCAGGATCATATTTCAATGAAAAATTTTCTGATAGTTTTGCTTGGTCCGACCGGGGTCGGTAAAACTGATATTTCTATAGACATTGCAGTACATTTTAACTGTGAAATAATATCTGCTGACTCAAGGCAATTCTTCAGGGAGATGAAAATCGGAACGGCAGTTCCGACCGAACTTCAACTTAAAACAATAAGACATCATTTTATAGGATTTTTATCTATCGGGAATTATTACAGCTCAAGTCTTTTCGAAAGAGATGTTCTTGAACTTCTTCCAAGGCTCTTCTCTAAAAACAGTATCGTTCTTATGTCTGGTGGCTCAGGAATGTATATTGATTCTGTCTGCGATGGTATTGACGACATCCCTGATGTTGATCCTGCTATCAGGGAAAAATACATTAGAAGATACAGGGAGGAAGGAATTGAAGGTTTAAGAATGACCCTGAAACTATTTGATCCTGAGCATTATGCAAAAGTAGATCTGAAAAATCATAAACGGATAATCAGGGCTCTGGAGATTTGTGAAACAGCCGGAAGACCATATTCCTACTTCCTTAAAAAGCAAAAAAGAGAAAGAGACTTCAGAATAATAAAGATTGGACTTGAGAGACCCCGTGATGATCTCTACCAAAGGATTAATTCCAGGGTTGATGATATGGTTAGACTGGGTCTGGAGGACGAGGCAAAACAACTATATAATTTCAGAAACCTGAATGCATTGAATAGTGTTGGATACAGAGAATTTTTTGATTTTTTTGATGGGAAAACATCAAAGGAGAAAGCTGTAGAACTTATAAAAAGGAATAGTCGCCGATACGCAAAACGTCAAATAACCTGGTGGGGAAAGGATAAAGATATCAGATGGTTTCAGCCCGATCAGGTGAAGGATATAATAGAATACTGCTCAGTGAGATGTACCCCTTTTGATTCCCCCTAGAAGGGGGAAAAAAATCTACTTTAATTCAATTTTTTTCTCCCCCATTGGGGGAGATGCCGCGAAGCGGTAGAGGGGGTCTACTCCCAAAACAAATTGATCTTATTTATGCCGTCTTTGCGAGCCCGACGAAGGAAGGCGTGGCAATCTTCCAATCCCATCCTGAATTAAACTCACTTATTTAGGGGCCCAACATTCAGTCCAGTCTTTTTAATTTTCGTATTGTCTCTGCCGGATCTTCGGAACCAAAAACCGAATGACCTGCTACCAGAACATTGACTCCTGATCCAATAAGTTTTGCTGCATTTTTTGTATCGATGCCACCATCGACTTCAATTAAAACATCGTAACCAGCTGCATCAATTATTTTACGGAGCTCAGATATTTTATTATAACTCTCCATAATAAATGATTGCCCACCGAAACCTGGATTAACTGTCATTATAAGAACCATGTCGATATAGGGAAGGATATTCTTAAGAAGTGAGACAGGAGTATGGGGGTTTAATGCCACACCGGCTTTCATTCCAAGGTTGCGTATTTCAGTTACTGTCCGATTTAAATGAGTACAGGCTTCATATTGAACTGTCAGATTATTAGCACCAGCATCGCAGAATCGCGTCAGATAGAGGTCTGGATCCACAATCATCAGGTGTACATCGAGTGGTTTTGCTGCCACTTTTTTTACGGATTTAATAACTGGAAATCCGAATGATATATTTGGTACAAAAACACCATCCATGACATCGAAGTGAATCCAATCGGCCTCGCTTCTGTTTATCATCATGACATCTTTCTGGAGATTACAAAAATCGGCTGCTAAAAGTGATGTGGATACGAGGTGGTCCATTTAAAAATATTTTGGGCAAATATAGAAACAAAATGTCATCCAAGGTATGATTTCAGTATTCTGCAGCGGGTTGTAAACTGGATCCTTTTAATGGCTTTTTCCTTTATTTGTCTGACCCTTTCGCGTGTAAGACTCAACTCTTCACCTATCTCCTCTAGTGTGTAAGGATGCTTCATACCTAAACCAAAATATAACTTCAAGACCTTGGATTCACGGGGGGAGAGAGTACTAAGTGCTCTTTCTATCTCATATGCAAGGGATTCGTTAATAAGGTTTTTATCAGGACTTGGTGTATCAGCGCTCTGCAGGACATCGTACATGTTATTATCCTCCTCTGCACTAATAGGAGCATCCATACTTACAGTCCGTCCATTTGTTTTCAATGCATCCTTTACCTCTTCAGGTATCATTTCTAGTATTTCAGCAATCTCCTGAGATGAGGGTTCTCTTTCATATTCCTGTTCAAGCCGAGCAAAAGCCCTGTTAATCCGGTTAATTGACCCAATTTTATTGACAGGGAGCCGGACGATCCTGGCCTGCTCTGCGAGAGCCTGAAGAATTGCCTGACGTATCCACCATACAGCATATGATATGAATTTAAACCCTCTTGTTTCATCAAAACGCTGGGCAGCTTTCATCAAACCAAGATTTCCCTCATTTATCAGATCAGGCAGACTCATTCCCTGGTTTTGATACTGTTTTGCGACTGATACAACAAAACGAAGATTAGCTTTAACAAGTTTTCTCAAAGCTTCGGTTTCACCCGTTTTAATCCTTCTTGCAAGGATAACTTCTTCTTCAGGTGAAATAAGATCGACTCTGCCAATCTCCTGAAGATATTTATCCAGAGATGGAGTGTCACGATTAGTAACCTGTTTCGTTATCTTTAACTGACGCATTTACAGGCCAGATTTTAGTTCTTCAAAGAAAATTCAGGCAATAGGTACTACAATTTTAGTAAAAAAAAGCTACTATGCAACATATTATGCTAATTATTTTTTGGTGAATAATAGTTTTTTAGTAAATTGCAGAATTATTTTATATATTGAATATCAAATTATTAATTAATTTGATTAAACCCGTTGCATTTTTGACAGCATTTATCAGGAAATATATTAGCATTTTTTTTAATATTGCAGCGGTTTTAGGATATGTAAAGTTGTTGTAACATAATCTATCGGGTTCATCTTCAAATCTTGACCCGTGTTTCCAAATAAATCATTAAGATTTCTTTTACTCCATTTATCATTAAAATATGTACGACATTCTTGAGTTAAGTAAGAAGCTGCTTCCCGAGTTAAAGGATATAGCAAAGGAACTTAAAATCAAAAAAGCAGAATCTTTAAAAAAACAGGATTTGATATACAAAATCCTTGACCAGCAGGCAATTGAAACCACAGACAGCGAAATTCCATTAAAGACTGAGAAGGAGGAGATGCAATCTTTTACTGAGGTTAATAATCAGGAATTTGATTCCGCGATGAGAAGAGGAAAACGGCCAAGGACATTAAAGCCGGTTATACAAAGATCAATAGAATCTGTTATGTCAGTTTCGCCCAATGGTGTGAAGAGACCTGAAACCAAACAAGGAGATAGGCAGGAACAGGTTAAAAAATCGGAAAAATCTGATGAGACATCTGATCTGTTTAAAAAAACAGAACAGCTGCGTGATAATAGAAAAGCCCCGAAATGGAGAACGGACCAAAGACATGAAGAAAAGTTTGAAAGGAAAGAAAGATTTGATAATGCACCTGCAGGAAGGTATGAGAAGAGTACCCACGAACCGGTTTCTGAGCCGCTAATAGAAAACGTAAATTCTGCAATTAATGGTGATGTTCCGTTCGAAGAAATAAAACCATCATCAGATGCTTATTTCGGAGATATAATAGTTGAATCACCGATAAAAGAGATTATTCATGATATTATTCCTGTAAAAGAAGAGAAGAAAGAAAGGCCTTATGATTTTGAAGGTATAATATATAATACAGGCGTTCTTGAAATTATGCCCGACGGTTATGGATTTTTAAGATCTCCCGACTACAATTATCTGAACTCGCCTGATGATATATATGTATCACAATCCCAGATAAAGCTTTTCGGGCTCAAGACCGGGGATACAATTAAAGGCTCAATTCGTCCACCGAAAGAGGGCGAAAAATATTTCCCTCTTATAAAGGTTGATGAGATAAATGGAAGAAGTCCCGATTTTATTAGAGACAGAGTTCCGTTCGATTTTCTCACGCCGCTTTTCCCTGATGAAAAATTTACTCTGTGCCAGCCAGGTGAAGGTTCTCTCTCTGTAAGGGTAATAGATATGTTCACCCCTATTGGGAAAGGACAGCGCGGATTAATAGTAGCACAGCCCAAAACCGGTAAAACGATTCTGCTTCAGGAGATTGCCAATGCAATAGCTAAATATCACCCGGAAGTTTATCTGATGATATTACTTATTGATGAACGACCTGAAGAGGTAACTGATATGGCCAGGAATGTGAAAGCTGAAGTCATTGCTTCAACATTTGATGAACCTGCTGAACGCCATTGCCGTGTTGCCAATATAGTTCTGGAGAAAGCCAAAAGGCTTGTCGAGTGCGGTCATGATGTTGTCATCCTCCTTGACTCAATAACCAGGCTTGCAAGAGCTTTTAATACGACTGCTCCTGCATCAGGAAAAGTTTTATCGGGAGGTGTTGACTCCAATGCTCTTCATAAACCAAAGAGGTTTTTCGGCGCTGCGCGTAACATTGAAAACGGAGGATCTCTTACCATCCTTGCCACAGCTCTGACTGAGACAGGATCAAAAATGGATGATGTCATTTTTGAGGAATTTAAAGGAACCGGTAACATGGAATTACAGCTCGATCGTAAACTTTCCAACAGGAGGATATTCCCGTCAATTGATATACCTGCTTCAAGCACCCGTAGAGAAGATCTGCTTCTAAATAAAAATATTCTTCAGAAGATCTGGGTTTTGCGTAATTTCCTTACCGATATGAACTCAGTTGAAGCTATGGAATTTCTTCGTGACAGATTACTTCAGGCTAAGTCAAATGAAGAATTCCTGATTTCGATGAATGGAGGATAACGATTGCAAAATTTTTATATTTTTGCACTTTCTTTTAAAAACACACTTTTAAATTAAATATTTAAGTCACAATGGGAACAAAAAAATTTATAACATGCGATGGTAATCAGGCCGCGGCGCATGTTGCATATATGTTTAGCGAGGTAGCATGCATATATCCTATTACACCATCTTCCACCATGGCAGAATTCATTGATGAATGGGCTGCCAACGGATTAAAAAACATTTTTGGGGAACAGGTTAAAGTTGTTGAGATGCAATCCGAAGCTGGAGCTGCCGGTGCATTGCACGGTGCTTTACAGACCGGTGCCCTATGTTCGACTTTCACCTGTTCGCAGGGTTTGCTTCTTATGATACCTAATATGTACAAAATTGCTGCGGAACTTCTTCCCGGTGTTTTTCATGTAAGTGCCCGTGCAATAGCTGCTCATGCCCTATCAATCTTTGGTGATCACAGTGATATTTATGCTACCCGACAGACCGGTTTTGCAATGCTGGCCAGCGGAAGTGTTCAGGAGATTATGGATCTTGCAGGAGTAGCACATCTTTCAGCTATCAAATCGAGAATTCCATTTGTACATTTCTTTGATGGTTTTCGTTCTTCAGCAGAGGTTCAGAAGATCGAATATCTAGAGATGGATGACCTGAAAAAATTCCTTGACCTTGATGCACTCAGCAAATTCCGCGAAAATGCCTTGAATCCTGAGCATCCTGTAACCAGAGGTACCGCACAAAACCCCGATATTTTTTTCCAGGCTAAAGAGTCAATTAATAAATTCTATGAACCTATTCCGGATATCGTAAACTCTTATATGTCTGATATAACAAAACTAACAGGAAGAGAATACAAGCCATTCATCTATTATGGCGCTCCCGATGCTGAGAATATTATTATTGCCATGGGTTCAATTACCGAAACCACTAAGGAAACAATCGATTATCTGAGAGCCAAAGGAGAAAAAGTCGGATTGATAAGCATACATCTTTATCGTCCTTTCTCAGCAAAATATTTTTTTAATGTATTCCCAAAATCTGTAAAGAAAATAACTGTCCTTGACAGGACAAAGGAGTCTGGCGCAAACGGAGAACCGCTATATCTCGATGTAAAAGAGATGTTCTACGACCGTCAGGAAAGACCAATGATAGTAGGTGGTCGTTACGGACTCAGTTCGAAGGATACAACGCCAAGCATGGTTTTATCAGTTTTTGAGAACATGAAACTCAAAGAACCTAAGAACCTGTTTACTGTGGGTATTGTTGATGACGTTACATTCAAATCTCTTCCAATACTTCCTGAGATACATGTTGCCCTTCCCGGCACATATTCAGCAAAATTCTACGGACTTGGTTCCGATGGAACTGTTGGTGCAAATAAAAATTCTATTAAGATAATTGGTGATTCAACCGATAAATATTGCCAGGCATATTTCGCATATGATTCAAAAAAATCAGGTGGAATTACAACTTCTCACCTGCGTTTTGGCGATAAACCTATCCGTTCACCCTACCTTGTCAATACACCTGACTTTGTTGCGTGTCATGTACCATCATACCTCGAAAAGTATGATATGCTGAAAGGGTTGAAGAAAAACGGAACTTTCCTTCTCAATTCCATATGGGATGCAGAAGAAACAAAGAAACGTCTTCCTGATCACATGAAGAAGTATATGGCTGAGAACCATATCAACTTTTATATAATCAATGCGACTTTAATTGCAGAGGAACTCGGACTCGGAAACCGTACCAATACTATAATGCAGGCCTCATTCTTTAAGGTGGCTGACGTGATTCCTTATGAAAAAGCCGAATCAGAAATGAAAAATGCAATTTATAAGAGCTATGGTAAAAAAGGTGAAGAGGTGGTTAAGATGAATAATGCTGCCGTTGATAAAGGAAGTAATGTTGAAAAGGTTGAGATCCCTGCAGAATGGGCAAAGATTAAAGTTGAGAAAAAAGTTGACACACGCAATATTCCTGAATTCATCCGTGATGTGATGGAACCAATAAACTGGATGAAAGGGGATGACCTTCCTGTAAGCGCATTCTCCGGCAGGGAAGATGGAACATTCCCATCCGGTACGTCACAGTATGAAAAACGTGGTATCGCAGTCAATGTACCTGAGTGGCAGCAAGATGAATGTATTCAGTGCAACCAGTGTTCATATGTTTGTCCCCACGCAGTTATTCGTCCATTCCTTTTAACTGAAGAAGAGTTAGCAAATGCACCGGCCGGAACAAAGACTATCAAGGGTATCCCCGGTGTTCTAAAACAATTCCAGTTCAGAATTCAGGTTAGTGTACTTGACTGTACCGGTTGCGGCAACTGTGCTGATATATGTCCTTCAAAGAATAAGGCATTAATCATGAAAACACTTGAATCTCAGCTTGAGGAGGTTCCACGCTGGACTTACATGCATGAAAAAGTTGGATATAAAGATACTGTCGTTGATAGATTTGTCAATGTCAAGAACAGTCAGTTTGTTCAACCACTGTTCGAATTCTCGGGCGCTTGTGCGGGTTGCGGTGAAACACCTTATATTAAAGCAATCACACAGCTTTTTGGTGACAGGATGATCGTTTCCAATGCGACGGGTTGTTCCTCAATATATGGAGGCACTGCTCCTTCCACACCCTACACATATAACAAAAACGGCCAGGGACCTGCCTGGGCTAATTCTTTGTTTGAGGATAATGCTGAGTATGGATTTGGTTTGTCTCTTGGTGCTGGTAAACTGAGGGACCGGATAGCAATACGTATGAACGGGGCTCTTGCAAATGGTTCTGTTAGCGCTGAAACCAAAACAGTATTTGAAGAGTGGCTCAAAGGAAAAGATAATGCCGAAGCTTCAAAAATAGCATCTGCAAAAGTTGTTGAAGCATGTAATAAAGAAAAATCCGAGGTTGCTAATGAGATTCTGAGTCTGAAGCAATACCTTGTTAAAAAATCTCATTGGATCTTTGGTGGTGACGGTTGGGCCTATGATATTGGGTACGGTGGACTTGACCATGTTATTGCTTCAGGAGAAGATGTTAATATTCTTGTTCTTGATACCGAGGTTTATTCAAACACAGGAGGTCAGGCATCCAAATCAACTCCTGCAGGAGCCGTCGCAAAATTTGCTGCTTCAGGTAAGAAAATCCGTAAGAAAGATCTTGGAATGATGGCTATAAGTTACGGTTATGTTTATGTGGCGCAAGTTGCTATGGGAGCAAGTAACTCACAGTATCTTAAGGCAATTAAAGAGGCTGAAGCTTATCACGGACCATCGCTCATTATTGCTTATGCACCATGTATTAATCATGGTTTAAGGGATGGAATGGGCAAAACCCAGACTGAGACAAAACATGCAGTTGAGGCAGGTTACTGGCATCTTTACAGATTTAATCCGCTTTTTGAAAATGAAGGAAAGAATCCTTTTACCCTTGATTCAAAAGAGCCTGACTGGACAAAGTTCCAGGATTTTCTGAAGTCGGAAGTACGCTATACCTCACTTATCAAAGCATTCCCGGGTGAAGCTGACATACTCTTTAAAGCTGCCGAAGAAAATGCCAAATGGAGGTACAAATCGTATCAGCGGTTGGCCGCAATGGAATTTGCCGAACCGGAACCGGAACCAGAAACAAAAACAAAATAAAAGCTGTCTTAAAATAAAAAAACCATCCCAAGGGGTGGTTTTTTTAAACCGGAAGTGTTGACAGCTTGCTGGCAAAAGCGAATGGTTTAAAATACGTTAAATGCTACAACAGCAGCATTTTTGTTTTTCTTGCAGGGTAACCAGTGGAGGAAAGCGTCCGAACGAACGTAATGAGATCATTCCCGTCCGCACCACAAGAAAAACAAAAAACCACACGAAAGGGTGGCTTTTTGTTTTGATTTGGACCTGGCCAATGAACTATTTCAGTCTCTTTCAGTTTTTTCTCATATCTATCCGATATTGATTATCTGAGGGGGGCAAATCAGTCCATAGACTATGTAAAACCATCCCCAGTTGCGGAGATAATTGTCCAACATAATCATCTTCGGCTTGTTCTTCAGGAGTTATGTGTTCATCTCCTGCATAATGAGCCATAAAAGCATTTCTGAAAAAAGGAGCTATCTGAGCAGCAGTTCCCAGGGGTACATTATAGGGATTATTTGAAAGCATATAGGTAAAAATACCATCCAAATGGCCGGATATGAAAATATTTGAATAGGTTAAAAAATCAAGTCCCGAGGGGAGAGGTACATCTATCGATGTAACATGCTTTGTATCAAGGTAAATAGTATTCGGATCCATGCTGATTATGCGGAAAGGGCTTGGTGGGGTGACTAAAGAACCTGTCTCGATATCGAACAAAACATTTTTACCTTTTGCACGCATAGTAATATCATTGGCGTGATAGTGCCCGGTAAACATGACTCTCAACCCTGCATCTGTCAATGCGTCCGCATTCGCTTCCCAGTTGTCCGTCACATAGCCCGGATCAAGCGTTTCCTGTCCGGCATAATGTTCCATTATGCCATGATGCATCATAGCTAGTACGGTAATATTTTTCTTCTTCGCTTCAGCTAATCGGTCCTGGATCCATTTCATAGTTCCCTCCTTGATTACTCCGCTTACGATTGCCAAAGTTCCGTTCAGATAATACTTACAATCATCGATACCAAGAATCCAAACTTTGTTGAAGGGTTGACATACATAACTCAGAGAATAGTCGTCCCTTGAAATGGCGTCTTTATATCCAAATCCGGAATAAATGTTTGCAAAATCATTTGCCGAAATGGTAGGCGTCGGCGACATATTGTTGCCATCATAGGCCACTGCTTCAGGATTATTGATATCGTGGTTCCCGGGGATCACAAAAACTTTGATCCCATGATTTGAAATCTGTTTAAGAAGTTTTGCCATAGTTTCATGACTAACCTTCTCTCCATCTTTCGTTAAGTCGCCTGGAATAAGTAAAATATCCGGTTTTGAGGCAACAATTTGAGCTATAGCTTTCTTTAAAATCGGACCACTGAATTCGATCAACTTGGGATCATAGTTCAGGTAGGTCTGAAAAGCAGCTCCAGCAGCTGCATCATTCTTCAGCAGTGTTGCGTCAAGATAGTGGATGTCTGACATAACTGCTATCTTCATGTGTGGCATAGCACACATAAAACTGCTTTTCTGATCTTTAATCTGATCAGGTTCATTGAACATCGGGTCTTTGGTACAAGAGGCAGCCAAAATAACCAGGATCAGAAATACAAAAACCTTAAATGTTTTCATGTTAGACAGATTTTTGTTAATAATTGAAGAAGTAAATTTGATTATAGATAGTTCTCATTTTACGAGTGGGTTTCAATAATAACATCTGCATTGAATTTATATCACCTGATTTCTTAAGTAAAGTTACACCCTGTTTAAACCAAAGTCAATTTTATTTAGAAATCGTACCCCATGTATAGTACAAATAGGAAACATAAGTGTATATATAAAAAGTGATAGTCAGGTATCGCTTTAACCAAAAGGAAATTCTTGAAGCAAAACGAAAACAAAAAGCCACTCGAAAGGGTGGCTTTAGTATTTTAAACCGGAAGTGTTGACAGCTTGCTGGCAAAAGCGAATGGTTTAAAATACGTTAAATGCTGCAACAGCAGCATTTTTGTTTTTCTTGCAAAGTAGCCAGTGGAGGAAAGGGTCCGATCGAACGGAGTGAGATCATTCCCGTCCGCACCGCAAACGAAAACACTAAAGCCTCTGATTATCAGGGGCTTTCTTATTATAAAATAACCAGGTTGTGTAACCGGTCTGTTAACGCAAAAACCCCCGACTTTCGTCAGGGGTCTTGCAGCATGTCAGGATGTTTCTGATTTCACCCAGAGTGCCGCTCTAATCTTCCAAGATAGTTTATTTTAATAAATCGCTGTTTCAGGTTTTAAATTATGATATAAAGTTAATACATCAGTACATTCGTGTCAAGTCGTAAAAGCACATTTAATGGGGAAATAGAATAGTTTTAACTCTTATTGGTCTAAGGAATGGTGATGAATATAACCAGGAATTTTCTGCTTATATTTAAATGGATGTAATTCGTCAAAAATGAGTCGGAATTTATCAGAAGTAAGCAGAGAAATCTGATTTTTCAGTTATATTATAATCTATAACATTGATTATATGTATATTAAGAAAGCATCTTTAATAAAAGATTGAAAACTTCGATTTTGACGAACTGTTTAATTATAAGGATTAAAATTTAGTATTTTGACACAATTCTATGCTTTTTATAATGAAACTCATTTAAAAAAACATCAAAAAAGCGATTTGAATAATTCCTGCCGGTTTAAATGATTTTTAAGCAAAACCCCCGGATTTCTCCGGGGGTCCTCGCTGCATTGGTGGAAGTGCTATTTCGTCCCATGCAAAAATTCGTTCCAAATTTACAAATGGATCAATTCAAAGCAAACTTCTTGTAAATTCTAAATAGTTGTATATAAGTACAATAACTATCCATATCAACGAGGGGAAGCGGACATGCTGATTAAATTGCTTTAAGTTAAATAAAGGTTTAATTTTGGTAACTATTAATATAAAATCGAGAAATTTCATTTTAGAATATAATCTGGTTGGTGTTCATTAACATAAAAAGATCACCCAACCTAAATTGCTATTAATCTAAAAAAGCCGCAAATGAAACTTTTAAACAATAATGTGATTGCATTTTACCTGTTTGGATATGGCACAACTATAAAGGTACATAATGCGATCCCAACTGCAAGTGGTAATGCTACCGGAAGAGGGTACAGTAAGTTATGCTATTTGTCAGGTAGTCTATACCACAATTTCAGGAACAACTTTAACCATAACCCAGGGAGTACAACTCTGCATAGAAACCAGGGAAAACCTGGCTCTCTTTGCGTAATTCTCTGTAAGGTTAAGATTAACCTACCAATAAAATCTTAACCTTTAAACATGGCTGAATATTCAATGAAAATAAGTAAATAAACATCGTAACATGCAGGCAAAAATCCCCCTTAAGAAGATGTATCTATATGGTAATATTGTATTTTTTTTGTTGATCGTACCATATTTAATTTTGCTTTTTCAGAGTCCGGAACAAAGAATAAATTTTACTAAAGAAGATGGAATTATTGAAAATTTATCAGCGATTTTTTTCTTTATGGCTTCCTGTATATGTTTTTATCTCTTTTTTAAATCCATATCTGATGATAAAGTTTATTTCCTGAAAATCAGAAGAAATTGTTTCTTTTTAATACTAGGATTACTATTTATTTTTTGTCTTGGTGAAGAAATTAGTTGGGGTCAACGATTTTTTTGCATAAATACATCTGATTATTTGATGAAAATAAATAATCAAGGAGAGACCAATCTGCATAATCTCTATTTTTTTCAAAGATATATAAAAAATTCACCGGTTATAGGTTGGTTTATGACTCCGGAACGCATTTTTGTACTTATCTGGTTATTCTATTGTTTATTAATCCCTATATGTAATAAATTTTCGTTGAAGGTTCGTAATTTCATAAGAAAAATTTATTTTCCAATAATACCGATCTGGCTTGGCATTCTATTTCCATTGAATCAATTAATATCAGAGATTTTTGAAAAAATGCAAATCTTGTTAGGTCTTCAGGCAATAATAGAAATTAAGGAAACCAATTTTGCATTTCTTTTCTTTTTAGCAAGCATTTCATTATATATTAAGTACAAAAATAATCCTGGTCAGGTTGATATTATTTAACGCTATTGAATCATAAAAATAGTGGGATAAACTCTCAAAGGTTTCGCTATAGAATCAGCGTTTATCCGGAAGTAGAAAGATCAGTTTTAGTGAATACAGATGTTTGTTCAACGGTTTCATATTCTTTTAAACATCTGAAATAAAGCTCTGATCAGATAAAATACACATATGGCAACGAATGCAATCGGAATAACAAATAAATTTCCCATTTTTCTAAGTTCTTTTGTTAATCAATTATTTGTTAAGGATATTCTTTGCTAACAAGGTTTGCAAAGATGACCCATTTGCAAAAAAGTTATGCTTGTAAGTGAATCTATTATGACGTAACCACCAACGCAATGCTTTGGCAATTCTTCTGTACCTTAACAGAACCGTTCCAAATCCGTCTGATATAATCAGAAAGTGTGCTTTCATGACTTATTTTATTTAATTACATAGTAAAAGTAATATATCTGAATAACTCTGGCAAGTCGCTAATGCCCAATTAGTGGAGAATTAAGCAAGTTTTGCGAACTCTTTATCTTATAAAAAAGGTGGATTATTTACATGAATCAATTCCTAACGTACCGAAAGGGTATAGTTCGTCAAAATTGAGTCGGAATTTATCGGAAATCTGTCCAAGAATATGATCAAAAAGTTAATTCACAATCTATAACACTGATTCTCTGAATAATAAAAAAGTGCACTATAATTAAAAAGAAAAACTTCGATTTTGACAAACAGTTTAATTGTAAAGATCAGAATTTAGTTTTTTGACACAATTTCAGGTCTTTGATTTGTAAAATTGTAATGAATAAAGGTACCATTTGGGATTATGCTCTTTAGGCGTCTCCTAAAACAGGATAATGCTACTGATTTAAGAGATATAGCCCTTCATATCTATAAAAGCAAAACCCTCGGATTTCTCCAGGGGCCTAACTGACGATTTTGTGTTTTTCGTCTCATTCATGCAATCGGTAATTCAAATTTATGAAGCCCTGGCCAAAGTCAAATATTTCTTGTATCTCACTGAAATAAGGTTTAATTTTGGCAGCAATGTGAGACAAATAGAAAAATTAGATTTTAAGATATAGGTAGTTTTATAATCTTATTGTTTCATAAAAGTGGAAGTGCATTGAATATTTTTAAACAACAAATATCTTTCAATAATCTAAACGCCTAACTCTATGAAGAAAAATTTAATTATTCTCCTTTTATCGATTTTCATTTGTTCCACCATAGTCCGTAGTCAGACTAATTATCAGCTTACAAATGAGCAGAAATCATGGTTATCAAAAGCTGATAGTTACGAAAAAAACGGATGGATTTATCTTCATATTGAAGGCACACCGGAAGAACGTGGTTTCCAGCATGGATATTTACTCGCAAAAGAAATAAAGGAAGCACTCAGGGTGATTAGTGTAGTTTGGCATTATCAGACCGCTTTAGATTGGCAATGGCTGGTTCAGAAGGGTGGCAAAATGTTCACTCCCAAAATAGATGCTGAAAATATGGAAGAAATTGATGGAATTGTGGAAGGAATGAAAGCAGCAGGTGTGTTAACGAGCCGGGATGAAATTGTAACTTATAATGGTTCTACTGAACTTATGGGATATTGGTGGCCCACAGTAAAAGACACAATCTCTCCCAATTCACCTGATCCCAAAAAACAATCATGCAGTTCGTTCATTGCGACCGGGAGTATGACAGCAGATGGAGGCATCGTTCTGGCACATAATACAATGAGTGCATTCTATTACCCTCTATGCAATATTATTCTGGATATTCTTCCGGATAAAGGCCACCGAATATTCATGCAATCCGTGGCCGGTTTAATTCACAGCGAAACGGACTTTTTTGTAACAAGTGCCGGGCTAGTAGGCTCTGAAACGACAATTGGAGGTTTCTTTCCATTCGATAAAAAGGGCATCCCGGAATTTGCCCGCATGCGACATGCAACACAATATGCATCTACAATTGATGAATGGTGTGAAATAATGAAAACAGGTAACAATGGAGGGTATGCAAATGCGTGGTTGGTTGGTGATATAAATACAAACGAGATCGCCCGGCTTGAACTTGGATTAAAGTATATTGGTTTTGAAAAAAAGAAAGATGGCTATTTTGTAGGATCAAATGTTGCTGAAGATTTAAGAATCTTACGACTCGAAACTAAAACTTCTGAAATGGATATTAGGTATTCTTCAGTTGCCAGACGGGTTCGGTGGAAACAATTAATGAGAGAAAATGCAGGAAAAATAAACCTGGAACTTGCGAAAGAATTCGAAGCCGATCATTATGATACCTATTTAAATACAAGTACCCCCGACATTAGAACCTTGTGTGCCCATCCTGATCTGGATTCTGATACATACGGTGTTGATCTTCCTTTTTCACCCTGGGGAACACTGGATGGAAAAGTTATCGATTCAAAGATGGCAAAACAAATGTCATTTGTTGCACGATGGGGTTCTGCATGTGGGATACCATTCGATGCTAAAACTTTTTTAGAGAAACATCAACAGTTCGACTGGATGAATGGATTACTTAAAGATCGACCATCACAACCCTGGACTTCTTTTAAGGCTGGTGAGACTAAATAAAAACAAAAAGCCTCTGATATTCAGGGGCTTAGTTATTTAATAACAATCTCTATGTTAAATGAGCTTTAATTATTTGAACTGCATAACTTCTTTATCAGATGAATATGCAATCCTTAATTTTGGAGAATACTTAAAGCTTAATCAGCTCCACTCTGCGGTTCTTCGCTCTTCCTTCGGATGTTGAATTGGGTTCAATCGGTTCTGTTTCACCTTTACCGTCAGTTTCAATTCTCAATGCTTCAATGCCATACTTCCTACTTAATGAATTTTAACTTAGCCAGCTCCGCGTTTTGAAAGGTCAAGGTTTTTGGCGTCATCCCGATCGCTTTCAGTATGCCAGACAATCTTTATTTTTACTGTAGGATTTTCTTTCAGCACAGTTGCAATCTTTTTCATTGTACCTGCCGATTCGGGTTTAATTTTATCGATACCTGAATCGAAATATATCCCTTAAAATACAAGTTTACCTTTAATTACAATAAATAAAGATTGTTTCAGAAACCAGAATAATATCATAAATTTATATTTAAGAAATTTCTGAAGACATGAACAAAAATAAAATTAATCGTCGTCTCTTCCTTAAGAATACGACATTAGCTGCCACTGCCCTGACATTAGCAGGCGATACTGTATTTGCAGGAACTCCATCTCCCCCTAAAAATTTATTACCAAGGTGGAAAGGTTTTAATCTGCTCGATTATTTTTCACCATCTGTGCCCAGAAATCCTGATTCAAATAGAACAACTGAGGATGATTTCAAATGGATGGCAGACTGGGGCTTCGATTTTGTAAGATTACCGATGGCCTATCCACGGTATCTTTCTTTTGACCGTTCAAAAGATATAACAATCGACGAGGTATATAAAACTGACCAAAAAATTCTGGATGATATTGATCGATTAATATTTATGGCTCATAAGCATGGACTACATGTTAGCCTGAATCTGCATCGCGCACCCGGATATTGTATAAATGCAGGTTTCCACGAACCTTTCAACTTATGGAAAGATAAAGAGGCTCAGGATGCCTTTAATTTTCATTGGGGCATGTGGGCTGAACACTATAAAAATATTTCATCTGAAAAATTAAGTTTTGACCTGCTCAATGAACCTGCATTCATTGAGGACATGAATGACCAGTTCGCTAAAAAAGGTCCTGTTCCTGGTGAGATCTACCACAAGGTTGCGGAAGGTGCTTCCAAAGCTATCAGGGCCGCCAGTCCTAAACGCCTGATTATTGCTGATGGCAATGAAGGAGGAAACAATGTTATCCCGGAACTTATTGATCTGAATATTGTGCAAAGTTGCAGAGGGTACTGGCCACACCTGATTTCTCATTATCAGGCTCCATGGGTATGGAAGGACCCTTCACAGGCACCGGCTCCGGTCTGGCCAGGAACTATCGAAGGTAAGCATTATGGCAGGGAACAACTCGAAGACTTTTATAAACCATGGATCGCACTTTTGGACAAAGGTGTAGGTGTTCATTGCGGGGAATGCGGCTGCTGGAAAAAAACACCTCATGAAATATTTCTGGCCTGGTTCGGCGATGTATTGGATATACTTACAAAAAATGGCATCGGTTATGCACTCTGGAACTTCAGAGGTGATTTTGGAATTCTCGACTCGGACCGTGCAGATGTAAATTATACAGACTGGTACGGGCATAAATTAGATAGTAAATTACTGGATCTGTTGAAGAAATATTAATATGACACTAAAGACCTCAAAAAAATTAAAGATGAGGTTTAGCGTTCAGAGTTTAGCGTTGAGCGTACAATTAAATAGAATGCGGAACCTCATACCGCAAACCGAATACCAAGCACCTATTTCTTACTTACACGCCATCACTCCTTTAAAATATCCGATAGATTCGGCAATGCCTGGGAGAGGATCTTTCATATCTTTTTCAAACTCAAGACTGCAAGATCCGGTGTATTTAATTTTGCGGAGAGTGTCAACAATCTTTGGAATATTGATAATACCACGACCCATCTCAACTGTTTTTCCCTCTTTTGCAGCTTTATCAACATCCTTGACATGAATATCATAAATTCTTGATTTGTACTTCATTATATCGACTGAAGGATCTTGTCCATCACGGGTAGTATGCCCGATATCGATGCAAATCCCGATTCGCGCGTCAAGGTTTTTTATATGGTTCCATATGTCTGTAGCATCAGGGTAAAGTGGATTGTCAGGACCATGATTATGAATAGCCATTTTGAAGTTGTAAGTTTTTATCTTTTTTTCGACATAGGGAAGGAGTTCATAATCCGGTGCACCGACAATCATTTTAACTCCGGCCATTCTCGCATATTCAAAGGCCTGATCAACAGACTCCGGTGTTTTCATATAAACCACACCAACAGTATAAACATTAATTCCTGCAGATTTAAACTTTTCGATAACTGCATTAATCTGTTCCTGTGTGCTGTTCATCGGCATATGAATATCTTTCAGGGAAAGATTGGTGACTCCGATCCTCTTCATCATCTCGATGCTCTTTTCAACCGTGAATTCTTTGAATGTATATCCGGTAATTCCAATGCTGAAAGGGTTGGCTGTTTTACCAACCGTAACCGGCATGTTTGGAACGGCATATAAAGAAGAGGCGCCTGCTGCAAGAACACCTGCACCAGCTAACTTTAAAAACTGACGACGTGAATTCATTATTTGATTTATATATGATCAGTAGTACTGTTTAAAAACAAATTCAATTCAACATCTTATTATTTTTTTCTAACGACCATATTATTATCAATCAGTCTGCTGTTATAAGTTTGTATAATAGCTTTCAGTTTCTCTTCCATCTGTTTCTCAAGTTCCGGTTCTTTCCCGATAAGGCTATTTTCAAGAAACAAATCGTTTTTATAATCAAACAGTCCAACAGGCTTATTGTCAATCATTTCGAGTATATGATCTTTCATATAAAGGTTATATGTACTTCCGTTAGTATTGAAAGCAAAGGATTCATATGAGTCATCTAACAGATTATTACCGAAGGCAATGTACTCCTCATCATAATTAAGATAATTTAAAACCGTTGGCATTATATCGATTTGTTGTGCAATCCGGTGCTTAATACCCTTCAGATCACTTCCCGGTTTAAAGAATATTATCGGTACGCAATACGAACCAAAATTGTTCTGGAATTCTTTATGTATTGATTCGTTGGTATGATCAGCAGTAATAACAAAAAGAGTATTCATAAACCAGGGGCTCCTGGAGATCTCATTAAATAACTCGCGTAAAGCAAAATCAGTGTAACCAACAACTTCAAGGATTGGCGCAGGACCTTTTTTAAATTTACCAGTGTATTTTTCTGGAACTTTAAAGGGATGATGTGATGAAACCGAAAATATCGAAGCTAAAAATGGCTGTTTGAAACTATTCAGTTTACCCGCAAAAAATTTAAAGAAAGGTTCATCCCAAACTCCCCATATACCGTCAAAATCTTCTTTATCCGGATACTGATTAAGCCCAATGTAGTCATCAAATCCAGCCATTTTTGTAAATGAGTCAAATCCCATGGATCCGTTAGGTGCACCATGGAAATAAGCAGAATAATAACCTTTCCTTTTGAGTAATTCAGCAAGCCCGTTAATCTGATTATTGGCATAATGAGAAATAGTATATGGTGTTTCCAGGGAAGGCACTGATGCCAGAACTGAAGGCATTGCATCAATTGATTTTTTCCCGTTAGCTATCGAGACATCAAATGTAAGACTGACATTAATAAGGGAATCTATAAAAGGGGTATAACCCTCATATTTTCCTCCTTCAAGGCTGCGGTTCAGCGATCCGATATACTCCCTGGCAAAACTTTCAAGAATAATTATAACAACATTCTCGTTGGTAAAAGGTTTTACTTTTAAAGGAATATGAAGAGGATTGTAAAGTTCATTTAGCTTTTCATCATCAAAAAACTTATATTTCACGAGTGGTTTTTTACCAAAAGTTCTGAGGATACTGAAAGGCGTGTTCAGAACAATAGCCACATCCCTTGGCGTATCTACATAGCGGGCAGCATTACTGATGGTTATAGGACGTGTAGAGTGCTTATAACCACCACGAGCTGCACCTATAACCAGTGCAATGACCAGAGGAATCATCAGAATATTTATTGCATAATAGCCAATCTTATTGACAGGTCGCGGTCTTTCAGTTTTGACTTTATTATACAGGTAAACCATCAAAAACCAAGCAAAGATGGTGAAAAGAGTTGCCGGCCAATAATCAATAAGAAACTTGAAAAATAGTTTCCCATTGTTCGTTTCATGTTTAAATGTTTGAAAAACATCTGCAGTTGCTCTCTTATCGACAAATCTGTAATAAACAAAATCCATCCCGTTCATTGCTATTGCAATACCATTTGTAATAAAGAAGATATACTTAAGAATTACCTGATAAAGCTCTTTATAGCGGACTTCTAACGGAATAATATGCAAAAGGATGAAAAGCATATTGATATATACCACAGCAGAAACATCAAAAGCCAAACCACCTTTTAATATTGTAATTAATTGAATTATTGATACTCCGGGAAACATTTTGTAATTAAACAGAAAGAATCCTATTCTGCACAATGAGAACAGGAACATACTAAGCAGAATCCTATACGCAAGAACGACAAAAATATTTCTGGAGATTACCCAGTTTTTCATTTTATTAAGAGTTATTCATTTAAATTGTTGGACCTGAACAGATCACATAATATATTGAAGAGATAAGAATATAAAAACTACTTTGAAGTAGCAAGTTTGATACCCTTTATCCATTTCAACACCGGCGTCGTGTCGGGCTGATATGGGTTTGAGCTTGCTTCAGCAGTATTGGCAGGTATACCACCGCCTCTGCCAGCCCTACCTCCTCCTCCTGATCTTCCACCTCCCGATACTCCGCCACGGGATCCGCCTGAACTGAATGATGAAGATGGTGGAGGACTCATCTGATTATCGGATTTATTCACAGAAGTTGACGAACCATACTCAATACCAATAGCAAAAGGCATCGCCCCATTGCCCTGTTTCGAGTTTCTGACAGGTAGTTTTGCAATTGGCATTACCATTTTATAATACAAGATTCCTTCTTTATCGTACTTAACTAACCCTCTGAAATTATCTGAATTTTGTGACGGAAAGTGCCTTACCTCTTCATTAATGAACCCGACAAGTTCGATTGTATTAGCAAGTGAAAGAGGGGAAACAAGGCTCCTATCCGTATTAGTTGTGTTTTCAGAATAATCCGGCTTGTTGCGCCCTACCGTATTTTGAGAACCAATCGGATATCTGACACCCATTTTTTTTGCTGACTTGTCATCCATGTTTATCCAGATTGTTAATCCCTCTTTCAAAATCCTGTTCTGAACACCCGCATCTGCAATTTTAATATCAATATAAATATTGTCGTTATCATTTGAAAGGAAACAGTAAAGTTTAGCTTTATTTATTGGCTGATAATCAGATGCTTGAACTTCATCATTTAGGTGCCATCTGCTCTCATTCAGACTTCCTTTCTGGGCATTAAGACCGGTGCATATAAGTAACGACAAAAAAAATATCGATGTTTTCATCCTAGTAACCTTATGTTCTTACCTTTTAATCTCTCAATATTAGTAATTATTCTTGATTCTTGAATCGCTTATTTTTTGTATTAATAATATCTTTTGCTCATTTAAAAAAATTCTACATTTGATCATATGATTTAACTTGATTATTCATAAACTAAGTGAGCCTTTGTGAAACTCTTTGAGTGCTTTGCTGTTAAACTTTTTTATACCACAAAAGCTTGCCCTGACAACGGAAGGGGGGCACAAAGTTAATCACGAAGCAACACAAAGGAATAAAGCACTTTAATAAGATTTATAGTTTAGAAATAATTTAAATTAAAAATCAACTCGATTTATGGCTCATCAAAACACCATCAAATATAATTCCTATAAAAACCTTACCAAGAGGATCAACCTGTTTCCTCAGGGAGCAGTTGCCTCTGATCTGCTTTTTGAAATACTTAAGATTCTTTTTTCAGAGAGGGAAGCCGGAATGGTTTCATTGTTGCCAATTAAGCCTTTCAATGCAAAGAGAGCTGCCGGAATATGGAAAATTAAAGAGGCTGAAGCACATAGTATATTAGATGATATGGCTGATCGGGGAATACTTATAGATGCTGAGCAGAGTGGAGATATTCTGTACTCTATGCCACCTCCGATGGCTGGATTCTTTGAGTTTTCACTTATGAGATACAGAAATGATATTGACCAGAAGACTCTTTCAGAACTTTTCTATCAGTATATAAATATAGAGGAAGACTTTATTAAAAATCTATTTACAAAAGGAGAAACTCAATTAGGAAGAGTATATGTCAACGAAGAGGTCTTATCAGGAGAAAATGCTCTTCATGTGCTTGACTATGAGAGGGCTTCCGAAGTTATAAAAACAGCTTCCTCTATTGGTATCGGGGTTTGTTTTTGCAGGCATAAGATGAAACATCTTGGTAAAAGCTGTAATGCCCCTATGGATATTTGCATGACATTTAACGGAAGCGCAGATTCACTTACAAGGCATGGGATAGCAAGAAAAGTTGATGCTTCCGAAGGGATTGATTTCTTACAAAAAGCAAGGGATTTTAATCTGGTTCAGTTTGGAGAAAACGTTCAGGAAAATGTGAACTTTATCTGTAATTGCTGTAGTTGTTGCTGTGAAGCCCTGATAGCAGCCAGAAAATTCGGATTTCTTAATCCTGTACACACAACCAATTTTTTCCCGATAATTATTGGAGAGAACTGCAACGGCTGCGGCAAATGTGTTTCATTATGCCCTGTAGAAGCTATGGCTCTTGTATCTTCCAATGACCCCGATAAGCCACAAAAGAAGAAAGCAAAACTGAACCAGGAGATTTGTCTTGGTTGTGGTGTTTGTCTTAAAGGTTGCGAAAAGGAGGCAATTGAACTTCGCTTAAGAAAGGAACGAGTCATCACCCCTGTTAATTCGGTTCACAGGGTTGTAATGATGGCTATTGAAAGAGGTAAGCTTCAAAATCTGATATTCGATGAGCAAGTAATGTTCAGCCATAGAGCAATGGCAGCTGTATTAGGTGTTATTCTCAAACTACCACCTTTAAAACAGGCATTTGCCAGTCAGCAGTTCAAGTCAAGATATCTGGCAGCTTTGATCAGGAGACAGAACATTAAATAATAGAAAAGCCAGGTCCGATAAAAAAAGTATCTGTCGAAACCTGGCGCTGGTAGAATTATAGGTTACTAGTTCTTAGGTAAATCTTTCATCATCTCTTTAACATCTTTATTGTCAAACCCTTTCATAAGTCTATGAGTCGTACTCATTGTAATTACCATAACGAGAATAGTAAGTGCTATCAAAACGTACGATACAATTTTTGTAGTCTCAGGATTTGATTTAAGAGCTTCAACGAGACCGTTATAAAGCAGCCATAATGCATATATACTTACAGCTAGACTAATAATTGTTCCAAGATAAAAGTTAATGTGAAGAGCAAAACCCAGGAGAGCACTTACAGGCATCATTACCATCACTGCTGCTGTTACTCTTACATTTGCTTCAAAATCAGTATTTCCTTTACAAATTGAAGAAATAACAAGCAATATAACTGCACCAATGAACAATCCAATAATTGATCCAATTATTCTCCCGATAAGAATCATTATTCCAAAAGCGCCACCAAAAATGCCACCACCTATTGCACCAAGATTCAAAAGACTCCAGATGAATGCTATCGCACCTGCAATCGCACCATAAATTACTGCCTTAATCAAAGGTTCAGACATACCTCCCGTGGTTTTCATTGTGGAGAAGTACGATTTCGGATTTACAAGGACATCTTTGGATTCCTTAATAAATACATTAAAATCAAAGGTACTGTCACTCATAGTTTAAAGGATTAATAGGTTATTACTTAACGATCAGTAAATTGAAAATAAAGATTCCAAATTAACATAAATTTCATTAAATCGCTAAACTTTGACAGAAAATTTGTCTTTAATTATTCAAGATAAGTGTAACCGTACAGACCAGAACGATAATTTGAAAGAAACTCTTTACCCTCCTCAAGAGTAATAATACCAGCTTTAACTGACGAGGTCACCCATGATTCAACTGTTCTGACCATCTTTTTAGAATTGTATTGCACATAATCAAGGACCTCTGCAACAGTCTCTCCATCAATCACCTGATCAATCTTATAACCATCACTGTCAACAGACACATGCACTGCGTTAGTATCACCAAACAGATTATGTAGATCTCCCAGAATTTCCTGGTATGCACCAACCAGGAAGACCCCCAGGTAATATGGCTCTTTCCCTCGTAAAGAGTGAACCGGAAGATGGTGTGATGAATTCCTTGTTGAAATGAAGTTATCGATTTTACCGTCAGAATCGCAGGTCATATCCTGGATTGTGGCATTACGTAAAGGTTCTTCATTAAGTCTGTGAATGGGCATTATCGGAAATATCTGATCAATGGCCCATGAATCAGGAAGTGACTGGAAAAGTGAAAAGTTACAGAAGTATTTGTCAGATAGTATCCTTGATATCTGGCGCAATTCTTCAGGCACATGTTTGGTTACATTAGCTATCTGGTAAACTTTTCGTGCTATGGACCAGAACAGTCTTTCGATCTGTGCCCTGGTTTTCAGGTCAATAAGACCAAAACTGAATCTGTCAAGAGCCTCTTCCCTTATCTGTTGGGCATCATGCCATGTCTCGAGCATTCTCGACTGGTTAAAGTTATCCCAAAGGGGGAAAAGCTCTTTCACTAGTTCATGGTCATGCTCATTAAGGATGTCTTCAGCGTCCCATGAAGGAAGAGTTGTTGTCTCAAGAACTTCAAATATCAGAACAGAATGATGGGCAGTGAGTGACCGGCCTGATTCAGTTATGATATTCGGATGAGGAATATTGTTTTTATTACTGGCGTCAACAAATGTGCTTATAGAGTCATTTACATATTCCTGAATAGTATAATTAACACTGCTTTCGCTGTTTGAAGAGCCAGTGCCGTCATAGTCAACACCCAATCCTCCACCGATATCAACAAATTCAACATTAAAGCCAAGGTTTCTAAGTTGAATATAGAACTGAGAAGCTTCACGTAACGCTATTTTTATCCGGCGTATTTTTGTGACCTGGCTGCCGATGTGAAAATGGATCAGCTTAACGCAATCTTTCATCCTGCTTTTCTCAATGAAATCAATGGCTTCAAGCAATTCACTCGAAGTCAATCCGAATTTGCTGATATCTCCTCCTGAATCTTCCCATTTTCCGCTTCCGACACTTGCAAGTTTAATCCTGATTCCAAGATTTGGCTTCACCTTCAGACGTTTTGCTATTGATGTAATTAACTTAAGTTCATTAAGCTTTTCAACTACCAGAAATATTCGTTTACCCATCTTTTGTGCCAGAAGAGCCAGCTCAATGTAATCTTCATCTTTATATCCGTTGCAGATAATAAGGGATTCAGGATCAGTATTAATCGCAATAACAGCGTGAAGTTCCGGCTTGGAACCAGCCTCCAGCCCGATGTTGAATTTTTTCCCATGGCTCACAATCTCCTCAACTACAGGCCTCATCTGATTCACTTTAATCGGATAGATAATGAAATTCTGTGCTTTATAACCGTATTCCTCTGAAGCCGATTTAAAACATTTCGATATACTTATGATGCGATCATCCAGAATATCTGGGAACCTTACCAGCACAGGAAGGGAAACATCCGATAAAATCAGTTCGTCAAGAAGATCTTTCAGATCAACAGACATCCCGTTTCTCTGAGGAGTGACAATCACATTACCTTTATCGTTTATGGAAAAGTAATCAACACCCCACCCGTTAATGTTATATAATTCAGCAGAATCTTCTACTCGCCATTTTCTCATGTTCAGTTATTTTGCCTTGGTTTATCAGCCCACAAAGGTCAGAAAAAAATGTAATTTTTACAATGTTATTAAAATAACATGAATTTATCCTGTTCTATTCATAACATTAGTGTGCCTTAGTGAATATCTTAGTGCGACTTCGTGGCTAAACTTTTTACCACAAAGGATCTTAAAGTTAAACACAAAGAAACACAAAGAAGCAGAACACTTTAATTAAATTTGTGACTAATTTAAGGAAAGATTTATATATCAACAAAAACAGGTCAGCATGAAAAACATAATTTCAATTTTTGTCAATAACAGCGCAGATTCACGATTTGCTCCTGTCATAATTATAATTATTATTCTGTTTTTCAGCCTGAAAACGTCTGTTATTTCGGGGCAGGAATATGCAATAGGCGCCGACTTGTCGTTCCTTAAAAATGCAGAAGACAAAGGTTTTGCATTTAAGGATGACGGTATCTCCAAACCAGGTCTGCAGATTTTTAAGGAACATGGTTATAATTGGATAAGGCTCAGGCTATTCCATACGCCGACTGAACTCCCTAATAGTCTTGAGTATACTATTGCTCTTGCAAAACAGGCAAAGGAGAATGGTTTCAAATTTCTTCTTGATTATCACTATTCCGACACATGGGCAGACCCTGGAAAACAATTCATGCCCAAGGTGTGGACAAGTATGTCGCATCATCAGTTGGTAAAAGCCGTATTTGAATATACACGTGAGACAATTAAAGCGTTCCGGGAAGCTGGAGTTTTACCGGAAATGGTACAAATAGGAAATGAGGTAATAAACGGTATGATGTGGCCCGACGGAAAGTTGCCTGATAACTGGAATAATTTTATAGAATTACTTCAGGCCGGGATCAATGGAGTGAACGCAGGTTGCGATAGTGTGAACCGCCCAAGGATTATGATCCATATCGATCAGGGTGGAAACAAGATCAAAACCAGATATTTCTTTGACAAACTTTTGTCTTATGGAATTGTTTTTGATTATATAGGTCAGTCATACTATCCCTGGTGGCACGGAAGTTTACTTGATTTGCGCAGTAATATGATATTCATGGCCGAAACCTATAAAAAACCAATTATACTCGTTGAGGTTGCATATTGCTCTTCTCCAACTGAATACAAAGGGAAAGGGGCTCCTTTTCCGGAATCACCCGAGGGACAGAAAGAGTTTCTGGATGAAGTCAACAGAATAGTAATGAATACACCGGATAACCTGGGAGCCGGAATTTTCTGGTGGGAACCGGCTACAATGGGAGGTCGTTCAGCACGCGATTTTTTTGATGAGAACGGAAATGTTTTGCCGGTAATTACGGTTTTTGATAAATATACCCGACATTGAAACCATAATTTGCTTATCAAAAAAAATGAAAGAGAGAAGGGGGAAATGGGGAAAGGGAGATTATGGTCATTCCCCTTTTCACACCCTCTCCTCATCCCTTGTTCTTTATTTTAATTCTACAGTTTTCAGATCGGTCCTTTCCAATATCTTATACACTGGATATAAGTTATAACCCATGCTCCATTGAGGTACCAGGTATCGGTCAAAGAAGTCTCAGACGACCAATCCGTCATTCGACTGTGGTTCAAGCAGATATGCCGCAACATTAGCAAGTGGCTGAGCTGTTCTGACAACAATTGTCCCGACCGGGAAATTAAGTGTATCAGTTACACATTTACCTTTCATAGTATTTGTATAATGCCCCTGGTTTAACCTTGTGGCCCCTTTCAGCTCGCTGATCTCAAAGCGTTGAACCTCAATTTTAGAATCGGCTGACAGCTTTTCCAGTTTAATGCCATGTGTCTTAAAGGATACTAATAATCTCCGGATCGTTCGTAGTTATCAGGTAGGCAAACGGGAATTTAACGTTTCTTGTAGAATAATAATCAATATAATAAGGTATAGTGACATCTTTTTGTCGGTCACTTTTTCTATAGCTCCGTATTCCATTTACATCGTTTCCAATTTCAGCCTCAAATGTTCTGACCGTTATTTTTTCAGGTAATGGTCGTACCTTGTATTCAATTGCAAAAGAATCTGTAACAGCAGGATTAGTTCCACGGGCTATAGTCCTTTTGTCAACATCACTCAGCATCTCTTTAATTTCGGATTTATGAATTGAGGTATAATCGAGCAATGAATGAATCAGGTAATAGCACCCAAGAACCCGCGACTTGAAATCAGCATATACATAATTTTCATTCAGAATTCCCAGCCTGTTCCTGATCCCGTAATAATTACTCATGTAGCGTGGTTCGGAAGCATCCAGAACCCATCCTTTTTCAGGATCCATCATATCGTAGAATTCACCATAAAAACAGTTTTCAACCTTATACTTACCAGATAGAGTCTTCGACATTTCCGGCATCATCTTTTCGCGCATATAGGTTATTAACGAATTGTCGCCGTTAGGGTTAACCATCCATGTAAAAGTTGTCGGTTCCACATGAAACGATCCGTCTGTTGTATGGCAATCCATAAATACAGAGGGGTCCCATTTATTAAATATATTAGTCAATACTCCTCTAACCTCCGGTGATTCAGCTTTCATAGCGTCGCGGTTCAGATCAAGAAACTGACCATTATATCTCACTCCGACGCCATTCACCGGACCATTCTGATAAGTTCTGTTAAGAGGACTTATTTTCTCATTTCCATCAGGATTAAAGAGCGGACAAATCAGCAGAATAACATTTTTAAGAATTTCGGGATTTTTCTCTATAAGTAAATCTCTGACATACATCAAAGTAGCCTCTTTACCTTCAACTTCACCGGCATGAATATTTGCCTGAACATATACCACAATCCTTTTATCATTAACGAGGTCCTTAGGGGACTTTGGCAACGGATTTCCAATAATCAAAAGGGGAACTTCCCTTCCCTCAACTGAAGTGGCAATATTCTCAATTCTTATATAATGTGAGGATTTTTTCAGCTGATCAATAAAGATCCTTACATCATTATAATTTGAAGTTGATTTATAATCAGATTTTTCGGCTACAGTCTGAAATTTAACTTGTCCGAATACATTTGCACCTGCTAACAAAAATGTTATTAAAATAATGAGAGACCTTACCATAACTAAAATACTATTAATAATTAAGCAATAAAATTAGAAATTTAGAGTTGATTGTTCAGTCTTTTTTTTCTGTAAATAATAGTGTTATCCTAAAAGGCAATTATGAGACTTTTTGTGTGATTTTTCCTGAATAAATCAATTAAATATCAGAATATTATAAAATAATTTAGATTATTTCAATTTAATTATGTAACTTGCGGCCTTAATTTAAAAACAGAATAAAATGAACAAAGGAACAGTGAAATTTTTTAATGTATCAAAAGGATTCGGATTCATTAAAGATGCAGATTCGGATAATGAATATTTTGTACACGTATCTGGTCTGAAAGATCAGATTAAAGAGAATGATGAAGTTACATTTGAACTTCAGGAAGGTAAAAAAGGAATTAATGCAGTAGACGTAAGACTAGCTTAGTTTATCCATACAAAGATTTATTATTCAAAGTCCCGTAGGTAGCGGGACTTTTTTTTTCAGAGTACTTTCTATTCAATTTAAATCCTAATTTGAATAAACAAATTTATATGTGTTTTTAACCACCCATCATGACCTGGGCTCATGACACCCCTCCTTCAAAAGGAGGGGAAACTATTGATATATAATATAATAACCCTCTCCTCCTTTTCAGAGGAGGAGTACTCCGAAGGGGGGAGGTGGTGGCTATCAAGACATCGAGACAAACTTTTCTACCGTCTTTTCTTTTCTTCTTTTTTGGCTTTTTTAGCAAGTCGTTTCTCTTTTAGACTTTTTGTAGGCTCTTTTTTGTTCTTTGTCTGTTCCTTAGCTTTTTCGTGTGACATGGCTATTTATTTTAAGTCAATAAAAAGTTATCCCAAATATAAAAAAAACATGTAATACTAAGATGAAATTCATATAATAAAACAGTTGCGTGTCATAATAAACTTGCTGCTTCCTGATCCAGGAACCAATTCAACCGACCGTATGCAGGAACAATATAAGTTGCAGGATATTTTAATGCTGATGGATCTTTTTTAAACATTTTTTCAACAATCTTCTCCTTCTTCTTTCCTGCAACAAGAAATGTTACAATATCGGCGTTATTAATAACCCGTCCTGTAAGAGTTATTCTCTTTTGCTTAGTAACAGGATGAAAAGCTACATCATAAATTTTATCAGAATCCAGCAATTCCAGATGCCCTGGAAATATGGAAGCCGTGTGTCCATCTACACCCAAACCGAGGAGAACAAGATCAAATAAAGGCATTCCGTCTCTTTTCCTGGTAAACAGTGATATTTCTTTCGAATAACGTGATGCCTCTTTTTCAGGATCATCTTCTCCCTTAATTCTGTGAATGTTCAGGGAAGGTATTTCAATCTTGCATAGTAAATTTCTCATTGTCATTCCAAAATTACTTTCAATATTGTCGGGTGGAACGCATCTCTCATCTCCCCAGAAGATGTGTACATATTTCCATGGCACAGATTCCGCAAAATTTTCCCTTAGGATTGTAAATAATACTTCAGGAGTGGAACCTCCGGATAAAGCAACTGTAAAATGTTTAGTATTTTTCGCCGACTCAGTTATCATATTTACCATTTCCTCAGCAAAATTCTCAGCAAGCTTGTATGGTGAAGGGAATATTTTTACTATCTTATCCAACTGAATAATACTATTATAATCATGATTGTTTTTCTTCTTGCCAAGGAGTATTCGGAGCATCACGGAGTTAGAATCCCCCATTCTCCCACTCATTAACGTTATGTCGTTATGTTGTTATGTCTTTATGTTGTCATAATTCACAATACAGCTCCTCATCAGCCAGGTTTTTACAAGGATATCTCCAGGTAAGTCCTTCACCCTCAATCAGGTCGTTGGCATGTTCAGGCCCCCATGTACCAGCCGGATAACCAAACACTTTGATTGCTTTATTATCTGCCCAGGCTTTCTGAATCGGTTCAAGAAATTTCCATGCAGTTTCAACTTCATCGTCCCGTGAAAAAAGAGTTGAATCGCCCAGCATTACATCATGCAGTAACCTTTCATAAGCAGAGGGGACTCTGATGTTTGCAAGATCTTTATAATGGAAATCCATATTTACATTCTTCACATTAAAACCGGCTCCGGGTTCCTTCATATCAAATTTCAGTAATATGCCCTCGTCAGGTTGAATCCTTATTATCAGCTGATTTGTGGACACTTTCCCGGATTCTCTCTGAAACAGGTGATGAGGTGTTTGCTTAAAATGTATAACAATTTCTGTAACACGGGTTGGCAGCCTTTTACCGGTGCGCATATAAAATGGCACTCCTCCCCATCTCCAGTTGTTTATAAAGAATTTAATTGCAACATAAGTCTCTGTACGTGAATCGGCTGCTACACCTTTCTCGTACCTGTACCCTGTAATACATTCACCACGTATAAGCGATCCGGTATACTGGCCCCTGATGACCTGGATTGGTACATCTTCTTCCTTTATGGGCTGAAGTGATTGGAAAACCTTCAGTACTTCATTACGGATAGCATTTGCATCCAGAGATGAAGGGGGCTCCATTGCAGTCAATCCGACCATTTGAAGCAGATGGTTTTGTACCATATCCCTTAAAGCGCCTGAAGAGTCGTAGTACCCCCCCCTCTCCTCAACTCCTATACTTTCGGCAGAAGTGATCTCAATCCGATGTATATAATTTCTGTTCCAAAGAGGTTCGAACATTCCATTAGCAAACCTTGTAACCAGCACATTCTGAACTGTTTCCTTACCAAGATAATGATCAATCCTGAAGATCTGATCTTCCGCTATCAGTTCATGCAAGGTTTTGTTCAGCTTCCGTCCTGATTCAATATCATATCCAAACGGCTTCTCAATTATAATTCTTCTGAATCCATTTTCCTGATTACAAAGCCCTGATTTTGCAAGGTTGACTGCAATAATCTCATAAGCGCTCGGAGGAGTTGCCATATAAAAAATATAGTTTCCGCCAATTGCGTATTTATTATCAATCTCCTCCAATAATGTTTTCAGCTCTGAATATCCATTCTCAGAAGCATTGTCCATAGAATGGTAATAAAGATCCTGAGCAAAACCTGAAATAAGGTTTTGATCAGTAACTTTTTCCTCAGAATATGAGACGATTGCTTTACTCATCTTTACTCTGAAATCATCATTTGAAATTTTTGTTCTGCCAACACCCAGGATTGCATATTTCTCAGGCATGAGTTTTTGAGTCTTCAATGAAAATATAGCTGGTATCAGCTTCCTTGAAGTAAGATCTCCTGACGCTCCAAAAATTATAATTATAAGGTTCTTAGGATTTTCCATAAAAATCTAATAATAAAATAAGATTAACAAAAAGAATATAATTAATGTTTAAAGAATTACAAAGTAATAAAAATATGTTCATAATCCTGACATAAAAAGGGAATACTGAATTGACCAGTTTTCATATTGCTAATTAACAGGTTTATACCTTTTTAAATATTATTTGAAGCTTTTGTTAATATTTTTCTTGATATTTACGATAATCTGAAAGAATAAGTAGTATATTTGTCGGCAAATGTTAACATGAATGAATAATTTTAGATCCACATTATCACTCCTCATCAAAAGGTTAATTGGAACTGACTGAGAATGGTATTTGGTATCGGATTAGGGATGACCGTTCTCTCAAAAACAGAGAACGGTTTTTTTTTTCGAAACAGAGGAAAAACTTAGGTAAACATTATGAAAAAAGAACGACCAAAGCAACAAGGATTATATCGTCAGGAGTTTGAGCATGAGAATTGCGGGATTGGATTTGTTGCGCACCTCAAAGGGAAAAAGTCTCATTCGATTATCAGACAGGGGCTCGATATCCTTACGAACATGACTCATCGTGGTGCGGAGGGAGCCGACAGTAAAACCGGAGATGGAGCCGGTGTGCTGATTCAGGTTCCCCGTGATTTCTACCTTATTCAGGGCTTTTCACTTCCACCGGAAGGTCAGTTTGGTACAGGGTTAGTATTCTTTCCACAGGATAATTCTGATACATCAAAGTGCCAGGATATACTGCTTAATATTGTCAGGGAAGAAGGGGTCAATCTTATTGGTTTTCGTGAAGTTCCACGTAATAACTCTGTCATCGGCGAGATATCCCGCGCTGCAGAGCCGGATATTCTTCAGATTCTGCTGGGTGCCGATATTCCTCAGGAGGATTTGGAACGTAAATTATATATTATCAGAAAACGGACTGAAAACGTAATCAGGAACTCGGATATTAAACAAAAAAACTTTTTTTATATCCCCAGCCTTTCCACGAAAGTACTGGTATATAAAGGTATGCTTACATCAATTCAGCTTGGAGAATACTTTCTCGACCTCAATGATGAGCGTTTGCAGAGCGCAGTTGCCCTGGTGCATTCAAGGTTCAGTACTAATACTTTTCCAAGCTGGGACCTTGCCCAGCCCTTCAGAATGCTGGGACATAACGGAGAGATCAATACAATAAAAGGAAACCGTTTCTGGATGGAAGCAAGAGAATCGATCCTTAAATCTGATAAACTGGGCGATCTTTCAAGATTATATCCGATTATTGAACCGGACAAGAGTGATTCAGCGTCTCTTGATAATGTTTTGGAATTTCTTATAATGAGTGGTAAATCACTTCCTTATGCTATGGCTATTCTTATTCCTGAATCAATAAATGATAAGAATCCCATTTCCGCCGAATTAAAGGCATTCTATAAGTATCATTCAACTTTCATGGAACCATGGGATGGTCCAGCCTCACTAATATTCTCTGACGGTCGTTATATTGGCGGAATGCTCGACAGGAATGGTCTCCGTCCATCGAGATATGTCATTACAACAAATGATCTGATTGTTATGGGATCAGAAGCCGGTGTTCAGACATTTGCCCCGGAGGAGATCAGGGAAAAAGGACGGTTAAAGCCTGGGAAAATGCTACTTGTTGATACAGAAGCAGGTATAGTTTTCTATGATAAGGAGCTAAAAGCCAAGCTGGCCGCGGAATTTCCCTATGGAGAGTGGATCCAGCAAAACATGGTTAAACTCGAAAAGATTGAGACAGGTCACCAGGAAACAACAGAAATGGGAGATCAGTATAATAGTTATTTAACTTCCTTCAATTACTCAATGGAGGATACCGACAGGATCATCAAAGAGATGGCTGCTACCGGAAAAGAGCCTATTGGTTCGATGGGTAACGATGTTCCTGTTGCAGTACTCTCAAGAAAACCATACAGGTTATTCAACTATTTCAAGCAGTTGTTTGCCCAGGTTACAAACCCACCAATAGATCCAATCAGAGAGGAGCTTGTAATGACACTTTCGGGTTATCTGGGATCATTGCAAGAGGATCTTCTGGAGACATCCCCCAATCATGTCAAAATGGTACGATTCAGAAATCCCGTAATATCCAATACTTACTTTCAGGTTGTTAAAAATTTAAGATACAAAGGATTTTCAGCTGCAAACCTCTTATTGCATTTTGATGCCGGGAAAGGCGCAGAAGGCTTGCAAGATGCTGTTGAACAATTATGTAAAGATGCTGAAAGAGCTGTTGATGAAGGGAAAAACTATATCATACTTTCCGACCGCGGTATAAGTGAAAAGGCTGCTCCAATGCCATCTTTGCTGGCCGTTTCTGCCGTTCACCACCACCTTATTAAAACACGTAAAAGGATGCAGATTGATATTGTTGTGGAATCAGCAGAACCCCGTGAAGTGATGCATTTTGCCCTTCTATTTGGCTATGGAGCGAGTATAATCAATCCGTATATGAGTCTTGCCGTAATTGACAAGCTTGTTAAAGACAAGGCAATCCAACTCGATTATCAGAAAGCAGAAGCGAATTATGTCAATGCTGTCAACAAAGGAATACTGAAGATAATGTCTAAAATGGGAATCAGTACTCTCCGGAGTTACAGGTCTTCCCAGATATTTGAAGCAGTCGGTATTCATCCTGATGTAATAAACAAGTATTTTGCCGGAACAATATCAAGGATCGGAGGTATCGGAATGAATGAGATTGCCGAAGAGGTACTTATCCCGCACAGAAAAGCATTTACTGTGGAACAACAACCTGAGATGCTTACCGAAGGTGTATATTCTTACAGGAAACATGGTGAACATCATGCATGGAACCCGGAAACAATTTCACTCCTGCAATGGAGTACCCGTACAGGTGACTATAGTAAGTTTAAAGAGTACACAAGCCGTGTAAATGCAGATACTGCAAGTCCTGGATTCATCAGAGGTTTGTTAAGAATGAAAACCAATCCGATCCCGATCGGGGAGATTGAACCCGTTGAACAGATTATGAAAAGGTTTGTCACCGGGGCGATGTCTTATGGATCAATCAGTCGTGAAGCCCATGAAACACTGGCAATTGCCATGAATCGTATTGGCGGCCGCAGCAATACGGGTGAAGGTGGTGAAGACCCTGTACGTTTCAAACCTCTCGAAAACGGTGACAGCGTAAGAAGTAAGATCAAACAGGTTGCCAGTGGACGCTTTGGTGTTACAACCGAATACCTTGTTAATGCTGATGAGCTCCAGATTAAAATTGCCCAGGGCGCAAAACCCGGCGAAGGAGGTCAGCTTCCAGGCCATAAGGTAGATAAAATCATTGCCAAAACCAGATATTCAATACCGGGTATAACGCTGATTTCTCCACCTCCTCATCACGATATTTATTCCATTGAGGACCTTTCGCAGCTTATTTTCGACCTGAAGAATGTTAATCCAAAAGCGAAAATCAGTGTGAAACTGGTTTCTGAGAGCGGAGTTGGTACAATAGCGGCCGGTGTAACAAAAGCAGGTGCCGACCTCATTACAATAAGCGGATATGAAGGAGGAACCGGCGCCAGTCCGTCTTCATCAATTAAACATGCAGGATTGCCTCTTGAACTTGGCCTTGCAGAGACACAGCAAACTCTTGTAATGAATAACCTGCGCAGGAAAGTGACCCTCCAGGCTGATGGTCAGTTAAAAAGCGGTAAGGATATAATAATTGCTTCCCTGCTGGGTGCCGAGGAATTTGGTTTTTCATCGGCAGCGCTCATTGTATTGGGATGTGTGATGATGCGTAAATGTCACCTCAATACATGTCCTGTTGGTATAACGACACAGAATGCCGAGCTAAGAAAACGATTCAGAGGAAAAGCTGATAACGTTGTAACATTCTTCCGGTTTTTAGCTGAAGAGGTACGCGAACTCCTTGCTGAACTTGGATACAGAAAGATGGATGATATAATCGGCCGGTTTGATCTCCTTGAAAGAAATCCTGAAGTTAATCACTGGAAGATCAAGAACCTTGATATTACAGGGTTACTTTCATTACCTGCAGAATCAGCAGAAAACGCTATGCATTGTGTTGATATACAGGACCATAAAATTGACCATGTCCTTGACAGAGAGCTGATTGCTGAAGCTGAAAAAGCCATATCAGATAAACAACCCATCGTTATTGAAAAGCCCATACATAACACTGACAGAACCACAGGAGCTATGCTTTCCGGAAAAATAGCAACACTCTATGGTTCGGCAGGTCTGCCTGACGGAACAATCCGATGCCGGTTTACAGGGTCGGCAGGACAGAGCTTTGGTGCATTCCTTACACCAGGTATTGAACTCCATCTTGAGGGTGATTCAAATGATTACCTTGGAAAGGGACTATCGGGCGGAAGAATTATCGTTGTTCCGCCTTCCGGCTCAACTTTTGAGCCGGATAAAAATATAATAATTGGCAATACTGTTCTTTATGGCGCAACAAAAGGCGAAATATATATCTCAGGTGTTGCCGGCGAACGTTTTGGAGTGCGTAACAGTGGTGCCGATGCTGTTGTTGAAGGTGTTGGAAACCATTGCTGTGAATATATGACAGGCGGACGGGTAGTGGTACTCGGAACTACAGGAAGCAATTTTGCTGCCGGCATGAGTGGTGGTATTGCATATGTATTTAATGAAAACGGAGATTTTGATTTTTACTGCAATATGGGAATGGTTGAGTTATCGCTGGTTGAAGATTATGGCGATGTTAATGAACTGACAGAGCTCATATCGCGACATTATAGGTTTACACAAAGCAAAAAAGCAAAAATGATACTCGATGATATTAACAAATATATCCCAATGTTCATCAAGGTAATTCCCTATGACTATAAGAAGGTTCTGGAGGAACAGAAACTTGAAGAAATAAGAAAGAAAATAGCTGATGTTGAGATTGATCTTGAGATAAGTGCCAGTTAAAGCAGCACGGGGCTCAGGGCAAAGAGCAATAACGTAAAGCAAAAAACGATAAACGAATTATAAAAGGATATTATGGCTGATGTAAGCGGATTTTTAAAGATAAAAAGAAAGGAAGCAGGAAACAGACCACTTAACGAAAGGATCTGTGACCACAGTGAGGTTGAACAGGTACTGAACAGCGAAGACAGGATGCTCCAGGCGTCAAGATGTATGGATTGTGGAATTCCATTCTGTCATTGGAGCTGCCCGGTTGATAACTTAATTCCGGAATGGAATGATCTGCTTTACAAAGGCGACTGGAAAGGTGCTTATATGAGACTGGCAGCAACAAATAATTTTCCGGAGTTTACAGGAAGGATATGTCCGGCAAGTTGCGAACATGCCTGCGTACTTAATATCAATCAGGAGCCTATAACAATCAGGGAAAATGAAGTAGCAATTGTTGAAAAAGCCTTTTCTGAAGGATATATTAAGCCTCAACCGCCTAAAATCAGGACTGGAAAAAAAGTTGCCGTAATAGGCAGTGGGCCGGCAGGAATGGCTGCTGCTGATCTTTTAAATAAAACAGGTCATTTGGTGACACTCTTTGAAAAAGATGAAAAAGCAGGTGGATTATTGAGATATGGCATTCCCGATTTTAAGCTAAGCAAAGCTACGATTGACCGCCGCCTCAACCTTATGATGCAGGAAGGACTTATTATCAGAACTGAAGTAAATGTAGGAAAAGACATTACAGGGAAAGAGCTTCTGGAACAGTTCGATGCTATCTGTGTAGCCATAGGTGCTACTCATCCACGCGATTTGGTTGCAGAAGGAAGAGAGCTTAATGGAATCCACTACGCGATGGATTTTCTGTCACTTCAGAACCGGGTGAACGCTGGTCAGATACCTGCCTCATCTAATCAAATAAATGCTGAAGGAAAAAAGGTTATAATTATAGGAGGCGGAGATACAGGTTCAGACTGTGTTGGTACCTCAATCCGGCAGAAAGCTGTAAGTGTAACACAGATTGAAATAATGCCAAAACCCCCTCTTACCCGTGCAGATAATAATCCATGGCCGTACTTCGGAAAAGTTCTGAAAACATCCACCTCACATGAAGAGGGTTGCGAAAGATTCTGGAGCATCGCAACTATAAAGTTCCTTGGAGTGGATAATCATGTTACAGGTGTTGAAGTGGAAGACGTGGAATGGAAGATAGAAGGCGATCATTATATCATGGAAGTTATTCCTGAGACGCGCAGAATTATTGATGCTGATCTTGTGTTGCTTGCAATGGGATTTGTTCATCCCGCTCTCGAAGGGTTACTTTCCGAACTTGAGCTGGAACTTGATCATAGAAGAAATATCAAAGTGGATAAAAGCCAACTTACAAACAGGCAAAAAGTATTTGCTGCCGGTGATTCAGTTAGCGGGGCAAGTCTTGTTGTAAATGCTATTGCTTCAGGGAGAAAAGCTGCCAAAGAGATTGACTTGTATCTGCGGAAAGCATGATTTTAAAGTTTTTCCCTCAGATCACGCTGATTTTCGCTGATTTGAATCAAAATGTCTGCGTCAATCTGCGAAATCAACGGGGAATGTCTTATTCAACTCTATACTAAAAACAGTTCCGTCTGCCTCATTGATGATAAAGGTGACTTTCCTTTTGGTTTATAAACCAGTTTTCCTTCTGCAAATGTACATTTCCAATTAATTCAAAAATTCAGAATTAAAATTACAATCAATTTCATAGGTACATCTTAATTCATTCCTTTTTCAAGTTATATCCATTTATAGCTGCTTATATCTATTTATTTCCTACTACTTCACAGATCAAATCATGAATCTTGCCGATACATTTATTCCATAGATATATCGGTTTTGATTTTTTGTAAAGCCGGACATACTTTTATACTCTGACCACTTAATTAAAATAATATGAAATAAACATTATCAATCAGGCTCCATTTATCAGTTGACAAAAAAGAATTTTAAATTTAAAATTAAAGTTATGCTTAAAAGTTTCTTTAAAATCGCCTTACGCTACTTGTGGCGTAAAAAAACCTATAGCGTACTTAATTTTGTGTGTCTAACGTTTGGACTTACCTGTGCAATTATTACGATACTCTATATCCGGAATGTTTTTAGTTATGACAAGTTTCATAAAAACTACAACCGATTATATTCGGTTGATGCCTATGTGACCTATTTTAATGGCGATCGTTTTCCGAAAGAATATCTTTCGGCATCGCTAACTGATGTGCTGAAAGAGCAGGCTCCTGAAATAGAGGAGATGACCAGGATTGCTGAACGCGATTTTTCCTTCATCAGTGGTGACAAAACATTTACCGAGAAAGGGTTCTATGCCGATAACAACTTCTTCAATGTCTTTACTTTTCCACTTGTTCAGGCCGGCAGCCGGAATGTGTTGACCGATTTGAATTCAATTGTAATTTCGGAAAGCATGGCAACGAAATTCTTTAAAAGTACAGATTGTGTGGGTAAAACCCTGATTATGAAAGATGGAAATAAGCAGGAAGCTTTTAAAGTTGCCGGCGTGTTTCAGAAAGTTCCCAGGCAATCGGTGATGCAGTTTGACTTTGTAATTCCTTTTTCAAAATTTATGGCTGATAACAGTTGGGCTCGTGAAACTGGAGCAACAGCTAACCGAACATGGATCTTACTGAAGAATAATGTTGACAACAAGTTCGTCGAGAACAAGATCAAAAACCTGATCAAAAATCAGGAAACCACCTTAAACCAGGAACTTTTTCTATTTCCACTTAAAGAACAGATTTTATACTCGTATGCTGGCGGGAAACGGGTTTGGAAAGAAATGCAGAACATTGTAATTATAGGTACCATCGGTTTCGCCATTCTTTTAATTGCATGTTTCAATTTTATTAATCTAGCAATCGCTTTAAATTTCAGGAGGTATCGGGAGGCAGGAATCAAAAAGGTAGCAGGTTCAAGCAAATCGACCATTGCACTTCAGTTCCTTGGCGAGACATTCATTATTACACTGATAAGCCTTTTAAGTGCGGTCATTTTGGTCCTGGTGCTTTTGGCCGGTTTCAATACGATGTTTAACTACGATATTCATATGCGGTTACTGGATTTCAATATGATTGCATTTTTTATTACCATTACCTTGTTTACCGGCATGATTTCCGGATTATTTCCTGCTTTATATCTGGCATCATTCAACCCCATCAATGCACTGAAAGGAAAAATAATCACCGACCACAGTTACAGTATTTTCAGACAAAGCCTTATTGTATTTCAATTTGCCATACCTATTGTTCTGATAATTTGCATGATGATTATCAAGACCCAGGATAGCTACATGCGCAATTTCGATGCAGGAGTGGATAAGGACAAGGTTATTGTTCTGAACAACTCAATCAACATTCAGAGTCATGCCGGAAGTGTTAAGGCCGAATTGCTTGCCATTCCGGGTATTGATGCCATCAGTTTCACCAACTGTATTCCGACTCGCGGAACAAAGGTTTCGAGTGAGGTGAATTGGGAAGGAAAAGATGTTTCGGAAAAACTCCACTTCTGGTGTGTCAATTCTGATTTTGACTATAACAAAGTTGTGAAGGTTAAGATTGTTGAAGGAAGATTTTTCAATACTGCGTTTTCTACGGATACTACCGCTTATATTATCAATGATGTGGCTGCCGGAGTGATGAAAAACAAAAATCCGGTTGGTTCAACAATTGCCCTCAACGGGCGAAAAGGAACTATAGTCGGCGTTTTTAAAGACTTTCATTCCATAGACCTGGCGGGACCAATTGTGCCTACCATAATGTGCATAAGATCCGATGACCGGCCAACCATTCTAGTTAAGTACTCGTCAGGTTCATTCCCGGTAATCACCAGTGAGATAAGGACAGTTTACCAGCATTATGAGCATGAAGCCCCGTTTCAGGCCATTTTATTTCGTGACCTTATACCCTATTCAGACCTGAGCCTTCCTTCAAACCTGGTTGGCCTGGCTTTCATTATTGCACTCTTGCTGGCTTGCATGGGATTATTTGGACTCGCTTCTTTTACTTCCGAAAATCGCACCAAAGAAATTGGAATCAGAAAGGCCAACGGGGCAACGACTCCATCCATCATGCGCTTATTGCTGACCAGTTATACCAAGTGGCTGACCATCGCCTTTGTTATGGCTTTGCCTATAGCTTTCCTGTTGGGAAAAAACTTCCTTGGAAGGTTTTATTTCCACACACCAATGCCGTTTTGGGCATTTCTTGCAGGGCCAGTCATTGCTTTCGTCGTAGCATTATTAACGGTTAGTTCTCAAACCTGGAGCGTATCTAACCGAAACCCGATAAAAGCACTAAGGTATGAATAACTAAAAATTGAACAATTGTAGTATTTTAGTAGTATTAAGAGATTAAGACACACCGGATTGTTATTGGCAATGATTGTTCAACACCAGTTGCAATGAGAGAAACTCTCAAAAAAGGGATACCTTGTTTTGCGAAAATATTAAGGATTTACCATGTATGGAATACCCGACAGAGTTGCTCACAAATCTTTCGTTATGAAAATCCTTTGGGTAATAGGCTTGAAGTAAATATTTCAGGAAGAAGGGCCGAGTTCACAATATTTAAGTAAATGTGCAGAAATGGAAACAAATCGAAATAATGGTATTTTTGTTAAATAGATTTAATTATGAGTAGAAAAAGAATCACATACATCCATATTTTCATTTGGCTGTTTGCAATTTTCGCAAATCTTCCGTATTCCTATATAAAGCAGGGTTCACCTCCTCAGCAAATAGTTGCTAATGGCATCGCTTTCCTTTACCTGATGTTTGTTTTTTATCTATTCTACCTTTTACTGGTACCTCTTTTCCTTAACAAAAAAAAACTTACTGAATTTTTAGGTATTTCCTTTTTAATTGTTCTGATAATGCCATTTTTCGGATATACAATCCTGTTCTTATCCAGAGCACTCTTTGAAGGAACATTTCACAATTTCTACCGGACTTATTCTTTGAGAATGCACATGAGTGGTTATTACCCGGTACTCATTGCTGCAGTTTTTGGCTCTTTTTTCAGGGTGATTATCAACTGGTTCACTGCGATGAATCAAAAAGCTGAGCTTGACAAACAGAAATTAGCAATTGAACTAGACCTGCTTAAAAGTAAACTCAACCCTCATTTCCTGTTTAATACGCTAAATAATATTGATTCTCTTATTCATCAGAATCCAGAGGAGGCTTCAGCAGCTCTTATACGACTTTCTGATATGATGCGATATCTCACTTATGAGACATCATCAGAGGTTGTCAATCTCAGCAGAGAAATTGAATATATCAGAAACTTCATTGAATTGTACCGGATAAGGATTAAAACTCCTGAAGATATACGGTTTGAAAATGAGGGCGACCTTAATATAATGATATCTCCCGTCCTTTTTGTTCCTCTGATCGAAAATGCGTTTAAGTTTGCAAGCTTCAGAAATAAAAAACCATGTGTTGATATCCACCTGTCATCTGGCAACGGTGTTGTTAATTTTGAAATTTCAAATTTTTACGATAATAATTTGAATAACCCTGAACCAGGTCATTCCGGATTTGGAATAATTAACCTGAAGAAAAGACTTGATCTGATCTATCCCGAGAAGCATAAACTGATTATTGAACCGGGAGATTCGCTGTACCACGTAAAACTCACAATCAACACTAATGCAGATTAACTGTATCGCAATCGACGATGAGCCATTGGCTTTGTCTAAACTTGAAGGTTTTATAAATAAGGTGCCAGATCTGAAACTGATCAGAATCTTTGACAATGCTATTGAGGCAGTCGGATGGCTCAGAGAAAACAGTGCTGATCTTATCTTTCTCGATATTCAGATGGAACAACTGACAGGGATACAGTTTCTTGAGGCAACAGGGTCTACTTCGAGGATTATTATAACCACCGCTTACGATCAGTATGCAATAAAGGGATTCGAGCTTAATGTAACTGATTACCTTTTAAAACCATTTTCTTTCCAGCGATTTGTTCAGGCTGTAAATAAAGTGATGGAGTATTTTTCTCAAAAACACAACTCTCAGCAATCGCCACAAAAGGCTGATAGTTATATCTTTATAAAAACAGAATACAGGTTTGAAAGAGTTGATTTCGATAAAATAATCTATATTGAAGGGATGAAAGACTATCTGAGGATCGTCTGTACTGATAAGAAGATTATGACTTTACAGAGTTTCGCAAAGATTGAGGAGAGCCTCCCGGCAAATAAATTCTGCAGGGTTCATAAATCCTTCATTGTAGCAATTGATAAAATCAAATCCATTGAAAGGGGTGTTATACTTATTGCTGACCAGAGAATTCCAGTCAGTAATACTTATAAGGATAGTTTCTTTTCTAAAATTAAACAGTAATTAGACTTTAATGTACTCACCTCCCCGCCCCTCTCTACTTCGTAAAGAGGGGTGCTATTTTTATGTATTTTTAAACTTACCTTGTAATTCTAACACAAATAAAATATTAAATTATACATAAGGATAACTTTGTTTGTAAAAGCTGGTGTTCTTCACGTTTTTTTACTATCAAAATCATCCTGACAGGTAACCAGGGATTGTTAGTTACTTCTTTTTGCAAAGAACATATTTCATCTTAACAGGCTCCTCTCCTTCCATAAATTTTACAGGTTCTTCAACATCTTTGCACTCGATCGATCCAAAGTCTGATAACTCTTTCAAAACAGAATCAGAGTCATAAAAATAAACTTTTAATCCTTTTGCAATCTCATATCTGTTCCTGCTTAAAAATTTTCCACTTCCGAATAAACTTGTATCTTTCCTTCTTATTTAATAAATGAATCATGGCATAGCAAAAAATACCATTGTATTTTTCGTTGTCAAACGGCATCGAATTTACAGAATCATGATGGATCTTACACTCAATCCTGTCTGCTCTTGCCAACTCGATTGCTGATCGGGAAATCTCTATTCCTGTTACTTTAAATCCATTGTCTATAAATAACCTGGTGTTTCTGCCATACCCGAATCCGGGTATTAATATTTGATCGATCTTTTCATATTTAAAAAGGCTGACAGCATTTATTGCAGAATCTGATGGCTCAGATTTCCACATCTCGCCCTCATTTTTAAATCGTGATTCCCAGTATTCAGTCATTGTAAAATTCCACTTTTCACATTTGTACAACGTATTCTTCTCATTTATGAATATCGGACAGAAAGATAAAGGAAGCCTTTCTGATTCATTTCTTTTTAAATAGTTTATAATCTGGTATATTAAGTTTAATCATTTCAAAACTGGAATTCAGAGTATCCGAATAGTTTTCATTTTTAATTAATAGGTATTCTCTGTTATTTTTAAGATCGGGGTCTAAGCTGATATTTTTAAACCTGGCAAAATATGCGTGAAGACTCCAGTCTTCAAACATGTCAGGATTGATATTTATTATACTTCCCTGAGGAATCTCAGAAAGAATCGTGTATGTCTCTTTAATTTTATTATTGTCGCGACTAAAGCGATTGTAAAAATAAAGCGAGAGACAAATACCCATAAAAAATAACCCGTACCCGATCCATTTGAAAATTAAAAACCACTTTGATTCATAGTTAATTTTAATAAAAAGAGAATCAATTAAAGGATAGACCAAAATACCAGCGCCAATTGCAAAAAAAGGGTAAACAGAGATAATGTAAAATCCGCTTTGTTTCATACTTATCATTATGGGTAAAACCCCGGTCAATCCAAGTAGAACAAACACAAGCATTTTCTTAATGTTTTCTTTCATTAAAACTGTCGGGGATTTTCTAATGCGTGTCCAAACCAGTAGCAGAATGCACAAAACTGCAGCCGGAGTTAATTCTGAGAATAATCTTTTTACAATATCAAACCTGGAGTTAACAGTAACAGAATATCTTAAGCTTTCAATGACCTGGTGGTCAAAGTATTTATGAAGACTCAGTCGGGCTGCGGGGAATAATAAAACAATCAGGAGCAAAGGAATTATTGTGAACATAAATAAACCTATAGTATCCAGGGCCATTTTACCGAATGATTTCTGTTTTAGAAAAAGCCATAACAGGAATGGGAATGTCCACGGGAAGAATGCGACAAATCCTTTTGTAAGAAATCCAAGAGCCAGCATAAATCCTGACAGAAATATGAAATAATACTTTTTATTCTCCTCATTTTTTAGATAAAATAAAATGGAAAGAGATGTGAAAACAGTAAGAGTGTTTTCAAGCAGGTTATTATAAGATGCCCAGAATACGGTTGGTGTCATAAGCCATAAAAACAAAGGGAACCAACCATACTTGTATCCCAATGTTTTCCAGATTCTCAGAATAATATAACCAACAATTACAACTGTAAAAAGGGAATAAAATTTATCAATATGCCTGCTCTCCCCAAAAAGTGTGTAAAAGATACTCTGAATTCCAAATGCTAGTGGTGGATGTTCATGAAATTCGGGCATTAATGTTGCTGTAAAATGGGGATTCCAGAAAGTGCCAAGGCCATCAGCCAGGTTTTTTGAAACAGTTGAATAAATTAAACCATCAAGGAACATGCCATTTGAAAGAATGTCCTTACAAACAATAATTAAGAAAACATCAACGGCAAAAAGATAAAATGGCAGTGTCTGAGATACTTCAGATGACTTTTTCATAATGGCTTATTACAGCAGTGAGTTAATAAAACAGTGCAGCTCGTATCTATTTCACATTATTATAAGTGAAGTTAAATCTCAATTTTTTTAACAAGTCGGATATCAGATGAGGAAGATCCGATCATAAGCTGAATTGTTCCGTTTTCGAGACACCAATCATGAATCTTTGTATCCCAATATCTTAACTGACTTATTGGTAATGTCATGATTATTTCTTTGGATTCTCCCGGGTTTAGTGATACGCGGATGAATCCTTTGAGCTCTTTTTCCGGCCATTCAACTTGTGAATTCAATCGATGGACATAAAGCTGAACCACTTCATCCCCCTTCATCTTTCCTGTGTTCTTTAATTCCATTGAAATGTTAATAATCTCATCCCTTCTGTATTTAATCTTATCTGTTTTAATTCCACTATAAGAGAATTCTGTGTAAGAAATACCAAATCCAAAAGGAAAGAGAGGTTTTACTTTTTTTGTGTCAAACCAGCGATATCCAACAAGAGATCCTTCTTTATACTCCACATTATTATCACCGGGAAACGTTCCTAAAGAAAAAGCTGGAGAATCAGCAAGAGATGCCGGGAAAGTAAATGGCAATTTGCCGGAGGGATTTATTTTACCCAGTAAAACATCAGCCACTGCATTGCCGCCCTCCGATCCGTTAAACCATGACATCAGCACGGCGGAAGAACAATTCAAAGCGTTGTTCAGATCCAGAGGAGAAGCGGCAACCAAAACGACAACGGTTCTGGGATTTACTGTTGCTACCGCGCGGATCAGTTCATCCTGTCCAAATGGAAGTTTAAAATCAGAACGATCGGTTCCTTCAGTTTCATACTCCCGGTTAGTGCCTGCAAAAATGATGGCAATATCTGATTTTTTTGCTAGTTCGACCGCTTCTTTCAGTAAGGTTGTGTCAACCTTAGTATTTGGTAATCTTCTGCCTCTTGATTGTTGATTCTGACTAAAACCTGATTTATATCCCTGAGCAAACTTTATGGACGCTTTGTTGCCTATTTTGCTTTTCAAACCCTCGAGGGGAGTGATTTCATACCGGGTTTTTACACCTGCACCAAAACCTCCGGAGGCCATTTTATGTACTGCATTGTCTCCAATGACGGCTATTTTTCTGACTTTATTAAGATCGACAGGCAACAGATGATCAGTGTTTTTTAATAATACTATGGACTGGGACGCTACCCTGTAAGCAATTTCCCCATGTTCAGGGGTTGCGACGATTCCTGCAGATTCTGATTCGCTGACTGGTTCGACTGAAAATCTCACTCTAAGAATTCTTCTTACCTTTTCATTAATTACTCCGATTGGCACAATGCCTGCTTTAACAGAATCGAGTAATGCCTGTCCCATAAATGCATTTCCCGAAGTGCCCATTTCAACATCAAGACCATTCATTGCTGACTTGACAGTACTATATGTTCCTCCCCAGTCAGACATCACAAATCCTTTAAAACCCCATTCCTTTTTCAGAACCTGATTCAAAAGATAATCGTTTTCAGAACACCAGTCGCTAGCATATTTATTATATGCAGCCATAACAGTTAATACATTGGCTTCCCTGATGGCAGCTTCAAATGGTAAAAGATAAATTTCCCTCAAAGCACGTTCATCTACAATAACATTGACTCTGCCCCTGTTGGTTTCCTGATTATTCAGTGCGAAATGTTTTACACATGCCGCTATTCCACGATCCTGAACCCCCTTAATATATCCGACAGTAAGTCTGGCACTTAGCAGCGGATCTTCGCTCATGTATTCAAAAGTTCTTCCTCCTGTTGGTATACGGGTAATGTTTGCTGAAGGTCCGAGTAAAATATCTTTTCCCCTGGTTTTTGCTTCTTCTCCCAATGCCGTTCCAAGAAGATATGCAAGATCAGGATTCCATGTGGCAGCTAGAGCTGAACCTGTCGGGAAAAATGTAGCCGAGTCAATGGTCAGATTCATGGAACTCCATGAATTCTTTTCCATCTCTTCACGGATACCAAACGGTCCATCGGTATACTTCAAATCGGGAATTCCCAAACGTTTGATTCCGGCAGAAGAAAACATTCCATTTCCATGCAACATTGCTATTTTTTCTTCGAGGGACAATTCAGCTATAATAGCGTCAATTTTTGATTCATAGAGAGTTAAATTTTTTGAAGTTGTCTTTTGAGGGGACTGACCCTTGTTTAAAGGAGTGGCTGAAGAAAATAGAATAGCAGTTGTAAATAATGCTATTGAAACTGCTTTTCTTGCCAGATCATAATTCTTTAACAGAGTATATCGTATCATTCAAAAAAAAATTAAATTTCAAAAATAGTTCTATTCGTTTCGGCTTATTCATAAAATTTAACCAAAATATATATCATTGTGATGACTTTATAGTCTAGGCAGAGTAAACCTGAAAATACTACCTTTACCTGATTCACTTTCAACCCATATCTTACCCCCGTGTTTCTCAACAAACTCTTTACACAGAATTAATCCAAGTCCGGTTCCTTTTTCATTCTCGGTACCGTGTGTTGAGAGGTTTGAGTCAATTCTGAATAGTTTTGCCATGGTTTCTTTTGTCATTCCGATGCCGCTATCGGATACTGATATCTCTACCTGTTTGTTGTCAATAGTTGCGGTTATTTCCACTTTACCGTTTTTATAAGTAAACTTTATAGCATTTGAAATCAGATTCCGCAATATGGTTTTGATCATATTTTTATCTGCGACAATTGTTAAATCATCAGTGAAGCGGCTATTGAGTTCAATGTTTTTCCTGCCAGCTATTTCATTTAATATTCTAAAATCTTCTTTAAAAATTTCACTTAAATTTAAAGGTATGGGGTTAAACGATATTTTCCCGCGTTGTGAATTTGCCCATTCTAAAAGGTTTTCAAGCAACCTGTAAGTCTTAGTTGCAGAATCATATATCATTCCGGCATACTCACCACTTTTATTAAGCTCTCCTGAAGTAATCTCTTCTTTCAGCATTTCGCTAAATCCGATAATAGTATTGAAAGGGTTTTTCAGGTCATGTGCAATGATTGAGAAAAACTTATCTTTTGAAGCATTGAGTTCATTCAATTCAGAAGTTTTCATTGCTACCGTTTTTTCAAGCAGGGTCTTCTGTTTCTTTAAACGTCTGACCCGGGAAAGGAAAATGTAAACAATAAGGAAGACTATTGCAGAAATGATAGTCACTTTGAACCACAATGTGTTCCACCAGGGTGGCAGGATTGTGATTCGGATCGAGATTCCCTTCTCGTTCCATACACCGTCGTTGTTTGAACCCTTCACACTAAATACGTATTCACCGGGATCTAAATTTGTATATGTCGCTTCACTTTTGTTCCCCGAATAGATCCAGTTTTGGTCAAAGCCCTCCATTTTATATGCATATTGGTTTTTTTCAGGCGCTGTAAAATCCATAACAACAAAATAAAAAGTAAGGACGGATTGTCTACTGGATAAAGTCAGAGTTTTAGTTTCCGTTATGTTTTGAATTAATGGTGAGTTTTCAGCACCCGGTTTTACACTTTTATAAAATATTTTAAGATCAGTAATCAATACTTCCGGGATGTTTTTGTTTTCGACAACTTTATCAGGGTATACAAGGTTGAAGCCTTTTGTGCCACCCATTAAAAGAGCACCACTTTTTATTTTCAGAATGCTTCTCTCAAAGAATTCATTGCCTTGCAAACCATCGGCTTTAGTAAAATTTTTAAATTTCCCGTTTTTATAATCAAACCGGCAGACACCAATATTTGTAGTTACCCAAAGCAAGCCCGAGTCATCGATTATAAGTCCTTTTATATCATTATCAGGCAACCCATCCTTTACATAATATCTGATGAAAGATTCTGTTTTTGGGTTAAACCGGTTCAGACCGTTTTTCGTGCCTATCCAGACACACGTGTCATTTTCAACAAGGATATCGGTAACTGCATAATTACTCAAACTGTTTGCATCGTTTGGATCATACAGATATGTTATAAAACGATCTTCAGCAGGGTAAAAAATCTGGAAGCAGCTAGGGAAGCCAATTAATAAACAATCTTTAGAATATCTTCTAATTTTAACAATCATTTTGTTGGCTAAACCGCCTGAGCTTGTATTATAGTTTATAAACTTTCCCTCTTTGATCAGATAATGAATTAAACCTTTATCAAAGCTTCCCAACCACAAATCATCATTATCTCCTTCAGCAATTGCATATATATTGTTATCCTTAATACCACTGTTTTTAGTTGTAAATGATGTAAATGATTTTGTTTTGCCATCATAGTGGATGAGTCCTCCACCCCAGGTTCCAAACCAGATTTGATTATTCGAATCTTCATATAGGCAAAGGATGGCGTTACTGGTTAAATGGGCATTATTCGTATTGAAACGTAAAAAGCGGCCGGTTAGCCTATCAAAAAGATTTAGACCTCCGCCATCTGTTCCAACCCATATCTGACCCAGATGGTCTTCCAAAAAACAGGTGACTGTGTTATGACTCAGACTGAACGGCGCTCCCGGCAAGGTTTTATAAAGAATAATGGCATCTCTGTTTTTCAGGGCATAATTTAGCCCGCCAGTAAATGTACAAAACCACATATTTCCTGCTTTTTCCTGGTAGATTGCCTGTATCGATTCATTATTCAAACTCTTTGGATCGTAATCGTCTTGTCGATAACGCCAGAATTTTTGATTTTCCCTGTCAAATAAATTAATTCCGTCGTTCTCGGTACCAATCCACAAATCTCCCATATCGTCAACATAGAGGGATTTTATCTGATTGCTGGAAATGCTAAACTTATCCAGAGTATCATGACGGTAACAAATTAAATTTGTGATTTTGCCTTCTGGACTATTTTTCAGGCAATAAAGTCCTTCAGTGCTTCCAAACCAGAGATTTCCTTCCCGATCCTCTGTCATATCTAAAAAAAATGTGTTTGATAAATCATCGGTATCTCTTTCACCCTGGGTAATTCGTCTGAATGTTCCTTTCTGAGGCTGAAAAAGGTTCAATCCTTTCCGGGTTGTTACCCACACTCTACCATTTTTATCAATCAACACAGATTCTGTATAATCTTCACTGATGCTCTCGGGATTATTGGGATCGTGAGTATAATTAATGATCTGGTTTTTAATACGGTCGAAATAAATTAATCCAATGTTGGTGGCCAGCCATAAGTTGCCATAGGAATCCTCGGCAATTTTTGCAACAATGCAATTCTTCCCTCTTAAAGGAGATGATTTATCAAGCATATAATTTAGAAACCGATCATTCTTCCGGTCATATAGGCATAAACCATTTTGTGTGCCAATGAACAAATTGTGAGCTTTGTCTTCAATCATGGTTCGTACAAGGTTATCTGCCAGGCTGGAAGAATCAGCAGTATTGTTTTTGTATACAACAAAATTGAAACCATCGTACAGGTTGAGCCCGTCATAGGTACCAATCCAGATAAAGCCTTTATAATCCTGTAAAATACTTGTAGCCATGGAAGAAGAAAGGCCATCATCAGTTGTCAGGTGTTTGAATTGAAGGCGTTTCGGTTGAGCATAAACGCCCGACATGGATGTCAATAGCAGAATAAGAAAATGAATAAATAATATAGAGAAATATCGGCTCTTCATCTCACAAATTTTATTCCTATCAAAAATAGATAAATAATAGCTTCAATAATAATTCGCTATTCACAATTCACTCTGTTCCTTGCACTATTCCCAAAATGTACAAATGAGATTAACAAAAGTCGGTAAAATTCTCTTTCCCATATAGCTGGTCAATAGGAAATAAATCCGGGTTGATTTTCAAATTTACGGAATTATAACTAAAAGTGCTTATTTTTAAGGTGGAAATTAATGATGAAAGAAACCATGAAAGGAAATCCGGTAACTGCTTTTATCTTGCTTCTTGCAATAATAATCAGCACTGATGGATATAGTCAGATTATAGACAGCACAACATTTTCGATAAATAGCCGGCTGAGTTTTTATTCGTTTGAAAAGGAAGGCGAGTTCCTGCTCCAAATACCTCCTGTTTTATCTCAGACTAATCTATCAATCGAAATAAAAGTTGGTGAGGAGACTATTTCTTCCTGGAATGGAAAGACAGGCAGGAGTATTCTGAGGTTACCCTTTTTATTAAACCTGAAACCCTCTGTATATAAGGTAGAAGCCAGGATAAATGTAACAGCCCATCCAAAAGTGATATACCAGACAACAACGAATCTGGTTGTACTTTCTTATAAACCAAATGAAGTTAAAACTGACAGGTTTACCGGAGGATTGTTAGTGAACGGACGGAAGTTTTTTCCTTTCGGTTTTTACTGTTATTCACCTGTTTATCCAACTCTGCCAGAGGAAGAGGTTGTAAAAGGATTTAATATGATGTCGCCATACCAGAAGATTCTGCCGGAGACTCTTAATGAAAGAAAAGCATATATGGATCGTTGCGCAGAACTTGGAATGAAGGTGAATTATAACCTGCTTTCGGTATCAGGAGGAGGCGGTGTCGGATCAAAGATTGAAGGTCTGAGTGATGAAGAAAAAAGAGAACGTCTTATTACTGAAATTAAAAACTTCAGGGATCATCCGGCATTACTTGGCTGGTATATTTCGGATGAGCCGAACGGTAATAACATATCCTCTGAACAGTTGGAAGAGATTTACAGAACTGTCAAAGAAAACGATCCTTGGCACCCTGTTTCAATCGTATTTATGGCGCCATTCCTGGCAGCAAAAAAATATGCCCGGGCACTAGATATTGTAATGGCAGATCCGTACCCACTACCTGATATTCCTGTAACAATGGTTGGGGAAGTAGCAGGTCAGTTAAAGGCAGAATTTAAGGGAAAGAGACCTGTCTGGATAGTGCCTCAGGCGTTCGGTGGAGGAGAACTGTGGAGTCGGGAACCTACTATCCAGGAAATCAGGTCGATGACATGGCAATCTATTATTAATGGTGCAACCGGCATTCAATACTTTGTACGACAAGGGCTTAATTATTTCCCGAAATCGGCTGCAACATGGAATGAATGCGGAAGAATTGCAACAGAGGTCGCGGAATTGACACCTTGGCTTCTTTCTGATGAGGAGACATTATTGGTGGAATCCTATTCAAGAAATGTTATTATCTCCTCCAGACATCATAATGGACAACTGATTATAATGGCTGTCAACAAAATAAATGAACCGACTGGTGTTTCAATCAGGATAAGTGGATTTTATAATGGTAAGGCCAGAGTATTATTTGAAAACCGTTCAGTCTCAGTTACAGGCGGAGTTATAACAGACCAGATAGGTCCCTTTGGATCGCAGGTATATCTTATCAACACAAAATCTGAAAAGCCGGCTCTAACTACCTCAAATACAAATCTTCTCAAAGATCCTGGATTTGAAGATCTTTCAAGTCCCGGAATACCTTCAGCTTGTTATGCACGGCCGGGAGGAGACAGAGGAGCAACTTATTTTCTTGATACAAGGGAATTTTATGAGGGTAATCATTCTGTCAGGATTATTACGCCGAAGGAGGATAAAAGTGTGGCTCTGAGATTCTTCCCGGTTATAGTTAAAGCTGGTGCTTCATATACAATTTCCATCTGGGCTAAATCAGATCCTGAACAAAGATTTTCCAATGCAACAAAACAAAAAAACGATCATCAATTTGAGAAAAAAGAGATACCGCAATATGTGGAAGTATTATTTGGTGAATTTGGCCGGGCAAGGTTTGTTCCTGACAATGAATGGAGACAATATGTAACATTTGTTACAATTCCAAATGATACTCTGGCTCTCTTCAAAACAAACCTTATACTGAAGATGCCGGGACAAGGTGTTGCATGGTTTGATCAGGTAAAGGTATTTGAAGAGAAATAAAAGAAAACGCAGTAAAGACATTAGATCAGGCTTATGTTATATTAATCTCGTGTTAATGTCTTATTTATTGTGGCATCACAAATATTTTAATATAATTTTATCACATTGTCTAACTATCAGAATTACTTTCTTATGTTAAAAACTATGTTTACAGGACTAATATCGGGGTAACCATGATCATTTTTGCAGCATTATTGACTATCTTAATAACATTTATTACAATTAGTTACAAAGCTTACCAGGCTGCAGTTATGAATCCGGAAAACTCACTGAAAATCGAATAATTATTGCTATTATGAAGAAATACTCTTCTCTGCTGTTCATCCTCTCATTTCTGATTTTCTCCGGTTGCGGGAAGCACGATGTAAATACAAACTATAAAAACAATCCTGAGCCCCTGCTTCGCAATGCTTATATAAAATTACCACTTGGGAGTGTAAAACCAGCTGGTTGGTTGAAGTCACAGCTGGAAGCGCAAGCAGCAGGTCTTACCGGAAATCTTGATGATTTCTGGCCCGACCTGGTTAACTCCTCATGGCGGGGAGGTAATGGCGAAGCATGGGAAAGAGGCCCATATTTCCTTGACGGTCTGGTTCCTCTTGCATATCTTCTTAACGATGACCATCTTATCAATAAAGTAAAAACATGGATTGAACCAGTACTTGAAAGCAGCAGCGATACAGGCTGGTATGGACCTGCAAAAAACAAGGACCGGTGGCCCCTTGCTGTAGCAAACAAGGTCCTGATACAGTATTATGAAGCAACCGGTGATAAACGGGCAATCAATGTTCTGACTAAATACTTCAGGTATCTGCACAATACACAACCTGACTGGCCCGATAAGGAATGGCGGGGAGTGAGGGCTATGGAAAATGCAGTTACTGGTTACTGGTTATACCGGCAAACAGGCGAACCATGGATACTTGAGACAATACAATCAATTCAGAAAAACAGTTCAGACTGGACAACCTATTATGAAAAATTCCCATGGGATTCAGCCGCATCAGCAGATAAAAAAATACCATTTAACTGGGGACCGGATGGTTTGACGGCCCATGCTGTAAATAATGCAATGGCAATAAAATATCCGGGATTATGGTATCAGCAATCAAAGGATGAACGATTCAAAAAAGCTGTTTTTTCCGGTATTGAAAAATATGACCTTAACCATGGTCAGGCCGGAGGAAGATTTTCAGGAGATGAACATCTCTCGGGGAAAAGTCCCAGCCGGGGGACCGAGTTATGCTCGGTTGTGGAATATATGTTTTCCCTTGAAGAACTTTACGAGATCTTTGGAGACAATACATTAGCTGACAGACTTGAGTTACTTGCATACAATTCTTTACCAGGAACAACCACTTCCGACATGTGGGCTCATCAATACGACCAGCAGGCTAACCAGGTAATGGTTTCGGGAGCCAAAAGAGACTGGAGCACAAACGGAGACTATTCCAACATTTATGGCCTCAGACCAGAAGATGCATGCTGCCTTTCAAACATGCATCAGGGTTGGCCCAAGTTTGTAGAGAGCATGTGGATGGCAACAAATGACAATGGTCTGGCATTAGTAACTTACGGACCATCAATTGTCAAGGCAAAGGCAGGTAAAGGTAATGAAGTGACAATTGCTGAAGAAACTGACTATCCATTTAACGGATCTGTTAAACTTACAATCACCACAGAAAAGACATTCAGGTTTCCAATTGATCTGAGGATCCCCGGATGGGCTGATTCGGTTACAATCAAATTTAAAGGTAAAACTTTAAAAGTGAAAAGCGGTTCAACTTTTAAGATTAATAAGCGATGGAAGAATGGTGATCAGATCGCTTTGGAAATACCGATGCAAATACGTGTTGAGAAAAGGTATAATAATTCATTATCCGTGCTTCGCGGCCCACTTTATTTTTCTTTAAGGATTGATAAAGAATATAAAAGTGTTAAGATCAACTATAACAATTTTAGTTACAAAGGAAGTACCGATTGGGAAATTTGTCCGAAGAGTGCATGGAACTATGGACTCCTGATTGACAAGGCAAATATTATGCGGGGAATGAAAGTGACTGAAAATCCTGTCAGCAAATATCCTTTCTCCGATACGGGTGACATGATCTGGTCAGCTGATTCCAGTAAATATATTATATCGACGGTGAATGCACCTGTGACCATTACAACAAGAGGCATGAAAATTCCGGGATGGATCATGATGAATAACTCTGCCGGTGTCCCTCCGTTAAGTCCTGTAAAACCGGAAGGAGATCCTGAAATAATAACTCTTGTCCCTTATGGATGTGCAAAACTCAGAATAACTGAATTTCCTGTTATGGATGTTATCCTTATGGAGGATATCTTTAAATACGGAAAATAGAATCTTTTAACCGCAAAGTACACAAAGACCAGCTGATCCCGAGAAATCGGTATCAGTTGGTTAAAAACGCAAAGTACGCAAAGGAAAACAATTGCTCCATTTCTTTGCGACCTTTGCGCAAACCTTAGCGCTCTTTGCGGTTAGTTTGAATTCTAGCTAAACGGTACTGGTCTTGTGCTTTAGCCACATTTTTTCTTCGGTTGTGAGGTGTGAGCTAAGTTTATCATAAACTTCGGCATGATAGCAATTAAGCCAGTCAATCTCCCTCTGATCGAGTAAAGAAATATCAATCAGAGATTTATCTATATAACAAAGTGAAACAGTATCAAATTTCAGGAATTGTCCGAATTCAGTCTCCTCATCTTCATAACAAAGAATAAGGTTTTCAATTCTGACACCGTATTCTCCTTCCCTGTAAATTGCAGGTTCATTAGAAATGAGCATACCCGGTTCAATAACGGTTTTTGAGTCTGGTCCGGCCATCGGGCTTATATTTTGCGGACCCTCGTGGACATTAAGGCAGAATCCGACACCATGACCTGTACCATGACCATAATTCAGACCATTCTCCCACAATGCTTTACGCGCAAGTATATCAAGCTGGTAGCCTTTGGTCCCTGACGGGAATTTTGATAGTGCGAGGGTTATTGTTCCTTTTAATACCAAAGTAAAGTCTCGTTTCTGCTGTGCGCCTGGCTCTCCTATAGCAATTGTCCTTGTAATATCGGTAGTACCATCAAGGTACTGGCCCCCGGAGTCTACAAGGAGAATCCCTTCTGTACCTATAACAAAATCTGATTCAGTAGTTGCTGAATAATGCGGTAACGCACCATGATCATTGTATGCAATTATTGTCGAAAAGCTAGGGCCAAGATAGTTTTCCTGGTCAGACCTTAAAACGTTTAGCTTTTCAGCCAATGAAAGTTCTGTTATTGGTTCAGAGCCGAAATTCTTTTCTAACCAATAGAAAAACTTAGTCAGAACCACACCATCCTTAACCATCACTTTCCCGATGTTATCAATCTCAACTCTGTTTTTTACAGCTTTTAAACGAGTCGGAATTGTCACGTCTTCAATTATTATCATCCCAGGTGGGATTGAATTGAAAAGACTTGAAGAAGCAGTTACCGGATTGAGAAGAATTGAGGAATCGGGTGACAAAGTTGATAATATCCCGGCTGTTTCCTCATAAGGTAGTATCACTATTTCAAGTTTGTCGAACTCTGATACAAGTTTTGGCGGGATCTTACGCTCATCTGTAAATAACAGTATCTGCTCTTCACCTACAATTGCAAAGGATATCAATAATGGGCTGTACTTAATATCGTTTCCCCTGATATTAAGCAACCACATAATATCGTCGATTGAAGTAAGAAGATGATAATCAATTCCTTTAATTCTCATTTGTTCCCTGACTTCAGCTATCTTATCGGATCGTTCTTTTCCGCAGAACCTGGTAGAATGATCAAATGCAATTGACTGTGGCATCGGAGGCCTGTCAGTCCATAGTCTGGAAATCAGATCGCAATTAATATCGAATGATACATTTTTACCCTCTAATGACTTTTCAATATTCCTCTTTTGTTCAATTGAGAAGATCCGTCCGTCAAGTGCAATTTTGCTTCCTGTATTTATATTGTCAGCCATCCAACTAATAAAGTCATTCTTTTCAGGAAAAGCAGGTTTCATAAGGACAAAACCTGAACCATCCAGCTGGTACTCAGCTTGTATAAAGTATCTTGAGTCAGTCCATAATCCTGCAAATGAATCAGTTATGATAACAGTCGCAGCAGAACCGGTAAAGCCGCTGAGCCATGTAATTATGCGCCAATGATCCGGAACATATTCTCCAAGATTGGGATCTGTTGAAGGAATAATGTAAGCGTCAACATTATTCTCTTTCATTATGCCTCTAAGAAGAGCCAGTGTTTCAATGAAAGAGGTCATAAATTTTTTACCTCATTAACAAGGTTCTGCAGAGTGCTTTTAGCATCGCCGAATAACATTCTTGTTTTATTGTTAAAAAACAACATATTTTCGATAGCTGCATAACCTTTTCCCATACCACGTTTCATTACTATGATATTTTTCGCATCGCGTGCTTTGATAATCGGCATTCCGAAAATAGGACTTGTAGGATCGTCTTCAGCTGCCGGATTTACAATATCGTTTGCACCAATTACAACGAGAACATCAGTATTTGGAAGATCGGGATTGATCTCATCACTCTCAATAAGCTGTTCATAAGGCACATCCGCTTCAGCAAGCAATACATTCATATGTCCAGGCATACGTCCGGCAACAGGATGAATGGCATATTTGACCTCTACTCCTTTCTCGTCCAAAAGTTTATCCAGCTCATGGCAGATATGCTGAGCCTGTGCAACAGCAAGTCCATAACCTGGAACAATGACCACTTTCTTCGAGTAGCTTAAAAGAACCGCAGCATCTGAGATTGATATCTCCTTCACAGAACCAGCAGTTACTATGTTAGTCTGTCCACCTCCGCCAAACACTCCAACAATAACGTTAAGCAAAGATCTGTTCATTGCCCTGCACATTAAAATAGTCAGAATTGTCCCTGCTGACCCAACGAGTATCCCTCCGGTAAGCATAACCTGGTTATTATAAAGGAACCCTCCCATTGCGGCAGCAACTCCTGTGAATGAGTTCAATAGTGAAATAACCACAGGCATGTCAGCACCACCGATTGGCATAACGAACAATACACCGTAGATAACTGATATCAGGAACATTATATATATTAATGACGTCAGTTCACTGCTGGCCTGTACATGACGGGTCATTATATAAACTATAAATCCAATAAGCACAGAAAGAATTGTCAGATTCACATACTTCATAGCTTTTATGCGCATATCACCGATCCGTCCATCGAGTTTGCCAAACGCAATCATACTACCAGCCCACGAAACAGTGCCTATCATAAGTCCCAGAAGAATTGCCAGCACATGTCCGTTTGCCATACCGCTTTTTGCTATTAGCTCAGGACTGACATGGGGAAATTCCATCATTGAGATAAGAGCCGCAGCTGCACCACCCATACCATTAAAGAATGAGACGAGCTGGGGCATAGCTGTCATTTTGACCCGTTTGGCAATTAACCAACCAATCACAGTTCCTATTCCAATTGCGACAAGAATAAATCCAATATTACCAATCGGTTTACCATTCTTCTGATGAAAAAGGATAGTTGCTATTATTGCAAATCCCATTCCAACTGCTGCCAGGGTATTACCTCTTCGGGCCGTAAGCGGGTGGCTTAACATTTTTAATCCTAAAATGAATAAAACCGAAGCGATTATATAAGTTATCTCCAGTATTGAGATCCCGGGATGAAAATGAGATAGCTGGTCCATAAGATTGATCTTTTTCGATTTTTACTCAGGTTACTACTTCTTCTTTTTAAACATCTCCAGCATCCTGTCTGTAACAACAAATCCACCAACTACGTTAAGAGTACCAAGCACAACAGCCAGAAATCCGAGTATCATTGACCCGGTTGTATCAGCATGTCCCATCACTATTATAGCACCAATAATTACTACACCATGGATAGCGTTAGCTCCTGACATAAGGGGAGTATGTAGAATAGCAGGAACGTGGCTGATCACTTCGATACCAAGGAATACTGATAGGATCACAATGAAAATAGCTTCCCTGTGCAATAAGAAAAATCCAAGAATATTTTCCATGATATATTATTTTATATTTAATATCTGCTTAACTCTCGGACTGATATATTCTTTGTGATGAGTGGCAGTTGTTCCGTTTATAATGTCATCCTGCATATTAAGAAAGAGATTCGCATCCTTATCAACCATTATCTTCAGCAGGTTTATTATATTACAGCCGAACATTTTGCTGGCATCAGTTGGCATGTCGGAAGGATAGTCGGATTTCCCGATAATATGTACACCATTAATAACAATGTTTTTCCCATTCTCAGTCAATTCGCAGTTACCACCTGTTGAAGCTGCAAGGTCCACAATAACGGATCCGGGTTTCATTGAATTAACTGTCTCTTTAAGCAGAAGAACCGGCGCTTTCCTTCCTGGTATCTGTGCAGTGGCAATTACAACATCAGCTGCTATTGCTCGCTGTTGAATAAGTTCCTGCTGTTTCCTTTTAAACTCCTCGGTTTGTTCAACAGCATATCCGCCTGCCTCAACATCTTCCTTCGCCCCTTCAACTTCAATAAATTTACCACCGAGACTTTTCACTTCCTCTTTTGCTACACTTCTTACATCAAACACTTCAACTGTTGCCCCGAGTTTCCGGGCAATAGCTATAGCCTGCAATCCTGCAACACCGGCACCTAAGATGAGAACACGTGATGGTTTTATAGTTCCGGCTGCCGACATGAACATCGGGAAGAATCTTGGTAACAATGACGCAGCCTCAAGCACAGCTTTGTATCCGGATACCGTAGCCATCGATGAGAGTATATCCATTGACTGGGCTCTTGTTGTCCTTGGTACAAGGTCCAGCGCCAGAACTGATAATCCCTGAATACGAGCCTTCTCAAGCCATGTGCTGTTTACAACGGGATTAAGAACTGAGCATAAGATCTGCCCATCTTTGAAAGATTTGATATCATCTTCAACAGGAGGATTGACAGAAAGCAACATTTCAGCTTTAGAGATAACCTCTTTTCGTTCAGCTAATTGGGCCCCAGCTGTCTGGTAAGTTATATCTGCAGCATAAGCATGCTCTCCTGCATGAAACTCTACTAATACTTCGATACCCATCTTTTTCAATACAACAACTTCAGAAGGAAGGATGGCTACCCTGTTGTCATTTCCCGCTTCTTTGAGGATGCCTATTATCATAAAGTTGAAGTTTGGAGTTTGAAGTTTGGAGTGTCTAAAGTTAATTATTTAAAAAAATTCCTTAACCAGAAGTTATTTGCTTCGTTTCTTGAATGGGTAGCTTTTGGCCCGCCCCATCCATGGCGCCCTTCGGGGTATAACATGAATTCGAATGATTTACCTTCATCCTCCAGCCTGGAAATGAGATAAATAGAATTCTGCATATGAACATTATCATCCATATCTCCATGAGTCAGAAACAATTTCCCTTTGAAGTTTTTAACAAAAGTAAGGACCGATCCATCTTTGTAACCGTCAGGATTATCTTGTGGAGTATCCATGTAGCGTTCTGTGTAAACATCATCATAAAGACGCCAGTCTGTCACTGAAGATCCGGCAAATCCATGAGTCCAATAATCCGCACCTTTTGTCAAAGCCAGGCAGGTCATGTAACCTCCATAAGAACTTCCGGTAATACCTACACGAGAGGAGTCAATAAAAGGTTTTGTGCGTAACCACTTCACAGCATCTTCATAATCAAGGATTTCCCACTTGCCGAGAGACCGATACAGATAATCGAGCCCTTTCCTGCCAAACTGACCAGAACCCCTGTGATCCACAGTAAAAGTAATAATCCCATTCTGAGAATACCATGAAGGATTATTTCCCCGCCACCTGTTAGATACATTCTTAAAATCAGGACCACCATAAATACTAAAAATTACAGGGTACTTTTTTGAAGGATCAAAATTAACAGGGTAGGTTATTATTGCAGGCATATTGAACAGTCCATCGGATGTCATGATCTTTACCATTTCGGGTTTTGAACTCTTAGTAGGGTCGTAAACCGGCTGGTCAAATTTATATATCTCTTTTAACAGTTTCCCGCTTTTATTGTAGGCGATTATCGACCCAGTACTGGTTATGCTGTTCCATGTATCTATTAAGTAAGTTCCTTTAGGCGAAATGCTTACATTATGAGTTCCATCTCCGGTGGTTAACTGCAAAAGGTTTTTGCCATTAAGCCCGACTCTGAATACATGACTATCAGTCGATTCAGGTCCGGTTGCTGAAAAGTAAACCATCTTCAGATCTTCATCAACCCTGTCGAGGCTTGTTACCCTGAAATTTAAATTGGTAAGTTGGGCAATAAGTTTTCCATCCCATGCATAATAATAAAGGTTTTCCCAGTCACTTCTGTCGCTTCTTACAATAAAACCTGATCCCTTCTTCATCACATAAATATCCTCATGGAATTCGACCCAAGTCTTTCTGGTTTCATTGAATATCTGAGTATAATCACCTGTTGATGGATCAGCCAGGATAATGTTATTTACATTTTGATCGCGATTAATTACTTGTATAGCAAGTTTTTTGCTATCGGGTGTCCAAAACGGCCATGCAATATACTGGTCAATATTATAATCGGTTTTTACCCATATGGTTTTAGCAGTTGCGATATCTGCAATCCCCATCTTCACTTTTGGATTGGGGTCGCCGGATTTTGGATATGGTGTTGCTTCAATAAGACCATGAATACCGTCTGGTTCATCCAACCTGTTCAGAGTGAAAACAGGGACATCAGTCTCATCAGTTCTCAGGTATGCTATTTTATTTCCATCAGGTGACCACCAGAATGCTGCATAACGGCTAATTCTCTCAAGTATCTCCTCCATATAAACCCAGGAACAATAGCCGTTATAAATTCTATCGGAAGCATCAGTAGTTAGTCTTATCTCCTTATTGTTTGTAAGATCATAAACATAAAGATCTTTGTTTTTTGTATATGCTATCTTTTTCCCATCAGGTGAAAACCGGGTATTTACTTCAGGTGTTTTGTCATTGGTAAGTCTTCTCAATTCTTTGTCCCCTGCGGTAAAAAAGAACAGATCATTATCCTTGATTATAATAACACTTTTCATATCCGGACTAATAATATCGTTCATAGTCAATGTTACTCCCTGAGGAAGGGATTGAACCAGTAATTCACGTTCGGATTTTGCCGGAGGAACAATAATGCCTTTCCCGGATTTAATATCAACACTCTGAATAACCAGGTTTTTGTCAGAATCAAACTTCCGGATCAGATAATGTGAATCATCGGTCCATCCCATTATGGCGACCTGATTACTGTTACGTTGAGGCATCTGTGCTTTAGCCGGATTAACCAGCACCGTTGCAGATAATAAAAGGCAAACTATAATTTGAAGAAGGTTGAATCTTCTCATGACTTTTATATTTAAATTGTGAATATTCATATACAGGAAGACAAAAATATGAATTTTTAATATGAATTCCTTCCTGTTTGCTTATTATCACCTAACTGAAAGCCGATAGTAGAATTCCCGGAATTCTTCACCTGAAGGAGAACGGGAGATCTTAATTTCATGATCGCTGACCTGCGATTATAAAAAGGAATATTTTATTAAGTTTTAATAGCTGTTTAAAAGCAGATTGAAATCTTTTAACATCGATTTGAAAAAAGATTATATTTATCTTTCTGAAACCAATTTAATCAAAATGAAAAAGACCTTACTGGCTGCTTTTGCTTCCATAATTATTATTTCTATCGGACATTGGAGTTCCATCGACATTTGTCAGGGGAAACATTGAGAGCAGGGAGCATGGCAGAGTGTGGGCTTCCAAAATGGAACTCGATTATATCAATAATAAATATCTCAGACCTTCAGATAATTATAAACCAGGCATTGGGACTTTTGAGGCATAGCGGAAGATGCAAAACTCGGTTTTTCTGTCGGATACCGTCTGTCAAATTCTGACTTTTCCCCGGGTTGGAAACAAGGTTCGGAGTTCAGAAAAGTGAGAAAATAGACCAGATTAAAAATCCACGTACAAATAACGTGGACTTTTAAACCTGATATAAGCTGTAGAACTCTCTCGATTATGATTACTTAAATCTTCCTTCACCAACAAGATTACATTCAAAGGTATCCCCATGATATGAAGCCCACTCACCATTGGCATTGACGGTATAGTGATAAGAAAAATGGATTATTGCAATCAATTTGCCATCCCTTGATATATGATAATTTGCAGGCCAGGTTTGAGTTATTGCCTGCTGGCCCCATTCGTCCCAATTTGCTTTATCCTCAATATTGGTCATCATGTCTGCATAATACTTAAGACCATCTGATTCTCCTGTTAGAGTCCCGGAATGCCTGATCTGGAGATGATTATTTATATAAGTCTTTTCAACAGTCAGAGTCCCGATAAGGTTTTGATTCAGACAATCAAAAGGAAGTACAAAATAAGCATCAAACACTTCACTGACTGGTTTCTGACTTTTAGCGTCATTAGAGGCAAAGCCTAAAAAGAAGAGCAGAGCTGCAAGAATTTTAAGTGTTTTCATAATTTTAATTAATTAGGTTTGATTAAAAAATTTATCAATTATAAAATTGTATTGAGCTTAAGATCTTCAATAACCAATAATAATAGGTAGTGTAAAGTAACAGCCAATAATCCCCTGGTGCATAGCTGTATTGTTGCAAACATTTATAAAACTGGGAGCACAAATGTTGCATTTTGATATTCTGGTTGCATTTTTTATGAAATCATTATCTGATACATAATTATGAATCAGGCTTCAGTTCAAATAAATAAACTGTTATTTAGATGACCGGCAAAGTAATTCAGATAATACTGTGCTGACTTTAATATGAGAGTACTAAAGTTTAATGGTTTGATGTTTTGCCTTTCTGGTATTATAAGGAGCAAGTCCGATTTTTTCAATGATGGTTTGAAACCGCGGATCATCGCGCAAAAGATCAAAATCGGGATTGGTTGCAATCAGAATTAAATATGTGCTATAGCTCTTATTAGTTTCCGTGTTTCTCATGAGCCAGTTAATTGATTCCTCTTTGTTACCCAGGATAGCATTCCACCATGCAATAAAAAATGGATATCCGTCCATTCCCTCAATCGGAACAGGTTTATTAATATTGATTTTAATCAGCCAGGAAAAAAGTCCATTTATACCTGATTTGTCGTAAGCATCCTTTATCTCATCAGCAAATTCGTTTTTGTTTTGAGAGCTGCCGGCAATAGTCTGAAGTTCCTTCATTGCTTTTTCTCCTTCACCCAGTTTTGCATAGTTCAGAAAGAATAACCAATTGTTTTCAAGAAAACCGGGCTTAAGATCGTGTGCAATGAAACATGCATCTATGGCCTTGTCAAATTTCCCCTCGAAATAGTATATCCAGGCGTTTAAATTTTGTACAACCCAGAAATAAGGCTCCAGTTCTACAGCACGGTCCATATGTCTGCGAGCCTCTTCTATTGGTCCCGTTGTCATTAGCAATTGGGCATACCATTGATGGGTGGTTGCAAAGTTCGGATTTAGTTGAACTGATGTCTCAAATTCCTTACGACCTTCCTCAAACCTGCATTCAACCCATGCATGAAACGCCCCCTTGACGGCATGAGCCTCTGCACAATCAGGATCGATCTCCAACGCTTTTGCGAATAAGTCTTTCGCTTTAAAAGCACCTTCATTTGCAGGCAGCCAACCCCAGGCTGACAGATTAAACCGGGCATTAGCAAGACCTGCATAAGCCTCCGCAAAATTCTTATCTGCAGCTATAGCTTTTTCAAAATACTGAAGGCAGGCCATCACTCCCTCTTTATCAAAGTCGGATCTTTGTTCACTATTTGCCTTATGTAGCAAAAACCGGCCTTTCAGGTAGTTATCATAAGCCTCGGAATTTTTTGTTGGAATCTTGCCGATGAGATGCTTTTCCTTGTCAGAAATTACTGCATTTAGTTTTTGGGCAACCTGTAAAGCAATATCACCCTGAATGCCCATAATATCATTAAGGTCACGGTCAAAATTTGCTGACCAAAGATGCTGATCCCGGCGTGCGTCGATAAGCTGAACACTAATCCTTACTTTGTTTCCATAACGGCGTATGCTTCCTTCCAATACATTCCTGGTGTTCACTTCACGGGCTATTTCCTTTGCAGTAAGATTGGTCCCGATGAAGCGCTTTGAAGTAGTTCGTGATATTACTCTTAAATCACTTATAAGGAAAAGGTTATTGAGAATATCTTCGATAATACCATCTGCAAAATACATATTTTCAGTATCAGAACTCAAATTATCGAACGGCAAAATAACAATCGACTTATCACCCGGAATTTTTTTTTCGAATAAATAATACATACCTCCACCAGTTAAGATCAGGATAAATAAGATAATCGGTATGATTAAACTAAAATTCCTGATTCTTTTCCTGGTAAAATTCCTATTTTCATGAAGGTAGTCATCCGATGTATGAGGAGGAATTATAACAACGCCTTTTCGGACGTCGCCGGGAGATACCTTAAAGTAATTCTTAAAAACTCTGGTAAAGTAACTTGGGCTTTTAAAGCCAACTTTATACGCTATTTCAGAAGAAGTGGCTACATCGTTTTCAAGCAGTTCCTTTGCCCGCAGCAATCTCTTTTCTGCAATTAAATTGCCGGCAGACTTACCTGTTAATTTTATTAATTTTCTATGCAACATCGACCGGCTCAATCCAACGCTTTTTGCCAGATCCTCTACAGAAAAATCCTCATTTCCAAGATTCTCCTCGATATTCTGATGAATTATCCTGAGGAATTGATCACCCATTGAGTGTTGATTTTCCATTGATTAAAATAAGTAATGATACCCTTAATAAAATTTGGGAATCAATCTAATAATAATGTTTCTTTAGTAAAGATACTAAACAATACAGATATAAGCTTTATAACCCTGAATAGGATAAATCTGAGAATCATCAGGCCGGACTTATTAACGTTAACCTCCTGGGCATGCTTATTGTTTTTATAAGACAGCTGGCTATACCCGTGAGTTCAACAGTGACTTCGCCAGTCATTGCTGACTTCAACACCAAAGGCGAAATCAGAGGATTTCACCGGCTTTTGGACGCAGTTGACCATTATACAATTTGACAGATACTATGTTCACATGTTAACAACACAATTTGAAGACAATAGGAAATACGTATTATTTAGAACTATTTTAAATTTGTGTTATTTTATTAACATTGTTATTTTATTCACACTAATTTATTATCTTTGCACCTGACAACTTTTTGATTCATAATTCAACTTACAAAATCTGAAACATACAGAAAAAATTGAATAAATTTAAGTAAGCAAATCGAACAACTGAATGCCGCTTACTAAAATTAAACTTAACAGATTAAAGAATGTCAAAAATCACATCACTCGCCGATCTGATAAAGAGACGCGAAGAAATAGAAAAGGGTACAGGTACTCTTAATGCCACTAATCCTGAGAATATTGTTCAGGTGAAAGTTGCAATGGCAACTTGTGGTATTGCATCAGGAGCAAAGACTATTATGGAGTTTTTTTCGGAACAACTCGAAAGAAGAAACGTTGCAGCTGTTGTGACTCAAACCGGTTGCATGGGATATTGTTATGCAGAACCTACTATTGAGGTTAAGCTTCCGCGAGAGGAGCCAGTTGTGTTTGGTTTTGTCGACCTTAAGCGGGCGGACCAGATTATTGAAAAATATATTAAAGCAGGTGAACTTGTTGATGGCATCATCCCTGTAAATTACCAAACTATTGACTTAAAAGCATAAGGAGGAAGAATTATGTCAAAATACAGTATGCATCTTCTGGTATGTGGTGGCACAAGTTGTCATGCCTCAGAAAGCGATGCTATTGTCTGCAGTTTAAGAGATGAACTCGAAGCAAACGGTTTGATGGATTCTGTTCAGGTTATTCTGACTGGCTGTTTTGGTTTTTGTGAGAAAGGGCCAATTGTAAAAGTTATGCCAGACAATACTATTTATGTAAAGGTTAAACCCGAAGATGCACAGACTATTGTCGAAGAGCATGTAATAAAAGGAAGGAAAGTAACCAGACTTTTATTCAAAGATCCTGTGACCAGGGAACCCGTTTCTGATTCAATGCATATGGGTTTTTTCAAAAAACAGCTCAGAGTCGTTCTCCGTAATTGTGGTTTTATTAACCCTGAAAATATTGATGAGTATATTGCACGTGATGGGTATCAGGCTCTTGGAAAAGTTCTGACAGAAATGACCCCTGAAGAAGTTATTAAAGAGGTTAAAGATTCAGGTCAAAGGGGTCGAGGGGGTGCTGGTTTCTCAACCGGTCTCAAATGGGAACTTGCCCGCAAAAACCAGTCTGATGAGAAATATGTAGTATGCAATGCCGATGAAGGAGACCCCGGAGCATTCATGGACCGCTCTGTACTTGAAGGTGATCCTCACTCAGTACTGGAGGCTATGGCAATATGCGGATATAGTATCGGAGCCGCTAATGGACTGATATATATTCGTGCTGAATACCCACTTGCTATCGAAAGATTAAAAATCGCAATAAATCAGGCAAGAGAATATGGTTTACTTGGCAATAATATATTTGGCACAGGTTTTAGTTTTGATATAATTCTTCGTTTTGGTGCCGGTGCATTTGTATGTGGCGAAGAGACTGCTCTTATTCATTCTATGGAAGGGCTTCGTGGCGAACCTACTGTAAAACCGCCGTTCCCTGCCGAGGCTGGATATCGCAACAAACCTACAAATGTTAATAATGTTGAGACCTTCGCCGCAATTCCGGCTATCATCCTTAAAGGAGCACAATGGTTCAGCAGTATTGGAACAGAAAAGTCAAAAGGGACCAAAGTATTTGCCCTTGCAGGAAAGATCAACAATGTTGGATTGATAGAGGTACCGATGGGAACTACATTGAGAGAGGTGATCTTTGAGATCGGAGGAGGCATAAGGAATGGCAAAAAATTCAAGGGCATTCAAACTGGCGGACCCTCTGGTGGCTGTCTTTCCGAAAAACATCTCGACACTCCAATTGATTTCGACAACCTTATTGCAGCCGGATCAATAATGGGCTCCGGAGCAATGATTGTTCTAGATGAAGATGATTGTATGGTTTCAATGGCAAAATTCTTTCTTGAATTTACTGTTGAGGAATCTTGCGGGAAATGTGCCCCTTGCAGAATAGGAAATAAGCGATTACACGAACTCCTCGGTCAGATATGCGATGGGAAAGGGATTCTTGCGGATCTTGACAGGTTGAAAAATATGAGCCTGGTTATAAAAGATACTTCACTTTGTGGTCTTGGCCAAACTTCACCTAACCCTGTACTCTCCATGCTCGATAACTACTATGATGAGTATGTTGCGCATGTTACTGACAAGAAGTGTCCGGCAGGTCAGTGCCGCAGCCTGATGGAATATGTAATTAATCCTGATAATTGCGTGGGCTGTACTGCCTGTGCAAGAGTTTGCCCTGTGAATGCTATAACAGGGGAGAGAAAAGAAGTCCATCTAATCAACCCTGCTATTTGTATTAAATGCGGTGCTTGTATTGAGAAATGTAAGTTTGATGCAATATTTATCAGATAAACAACAAAATAATGGAAACAATAAAGCTTACTATTGATAATAAAGAGATTGATGTACCAGGAGGTACTACGATATATAAAGCTGCAAAGGAGTTGGGTATTGATATTCCAACACTGTGTTATATGGAATTGCATGATATGAATATTGAAAACAAACCTGCAGGTTGCCGTATTTGTGTTGCAGAAGTATCGGGAAGAAGGAACCTTGCACCAACATGTTCAACAAAATGCGAACCTGGAATGGTCGTTAAAACTCATACTACCAGGGTCCTGAATGCACGCAGAACGGTGATGGAGTTTATTCTCTCCGACCATCCAAAAGATTGCCTGGTTTGTTCAAAATCAGGTACCTGCGAGCTACAGGCAATGGCTCATCGTCTGGGAATAAAAGAAATTCCCGGAGCTGAGTATGCAGCAGTTTCAACTTACAGGAAAGACACATCCCCGTCAATCATCAGAGATCTTGATAAATGTATAATGTGCCGTCGTTGTGAAATGATGTGCAATGAAGTTCAGACTGTTGGTGCCATATCGGCAGTTAACAGAGGCTTTATGGCTACTGTGGCTCCTGCATTTGAGCAGAATCTGGAATATTCCACATGTACATATTGCGGACAGTGTGTATCAGTTTGTCCTACGGGTGCCCTTACTGAAGTTAACCATGTTCCCCAGGTACTAAGAGCCCTTGTGGATCCGACAAAAACAGTTGTAGTACAAACTGCTCCGGCTGTTCGTGCCGCTCTTGGTGAAGAGTTCGGACTTGCACCGGGAACATTGGTTACCGGTAAAATGACAGCGGCACTCAGAGCTCTTGGATTCGATTATGTTTTTGACACTGATTTTGCAGCTGATCTTACCATTATGGAGGAATCAACTGAACTACTTGACAGGCTGGGCAACCATCTAAAGGGAGATACTTCTGCCAGGATACCGATTCTTACATCGTGCTGTCCCGGTTGGGTCAACTTCTTTGAACATTATTTCCCCGACCTCAAGGATGTACCATCAACGGCAAAATCGCCACAGCAGATGTTCGGAGCAATTGCTAAAACATACTTCGCTGACAAGATCGGAATTAATCGGAAGGATATGGTCGTGGTGTCAATAATGCCATGTCTGGCTAAAAAATATGAATGTCAGAGAGATGAATTCTCAGTTAAGGGTAATCCGGATGTTGATTTTTCAATTTCTACAAGAGAATTGGCAACGTTTATTAAGCAGGCAAATATCGATATTAATACTTTACCTGATGAAGATTTCGATTCTCCGTTAGGCGAATCAACGGGAGCAGGTGTTATATTCGGGACAACAGGTGGTGTTATTGAGGCAGCATGCCGCACCGCTTACGAACTTTATACAGGTAAAAAACTTAAAAGAATTGATTTTACCGAACTAAGAGGTATGGAAGGTGTTCGCGAAGCTCTGCTTGACTTTAACGGAACACCAATCAGAATCGGTATTGCACATGGGTTGGGTAACGCACGCAAATTGCTTAATGATGTCAGAACTGGCAAATCAAAATATCATGCAATTGAGGTTATGGCATGCCCCGGTGGTTGCATCGGAGGTGGAGGACAACCATTACACCATGGGAATTCGGAGATCATCAAAGCCAGAGCAAAGGCAATTTATGCAGAAGACAGGATGAAGCCGCTCAGAAAATCACACGAAAACCCATTTATAATAAAACTATATAAAGAGTTCCTGGGTAAACCAGGCAGTGAAAAAGCTCACCACTTGCTTCACACTCATTATTTTGATAAAAAGAAAAGGATATTAATTAAAAAATAGTATTTAAAAATTGCCAACAATAAAATTCATGGTTATGTCTCATATAAAATTAGAATTAAGGAAAGAAGATGTGGACTATATTAAAGGAGTATGTGCTTCCTTTAACAATGATCCCCAGGAACTTATTAACGTTCTGCACACTTGTCAGGAACATTTTGGCTATCTTCCTGCAGAGATTCAGGAGGTTGTTTCTGATGACCTGAATATGCCTGTGGCCAAGATCTATGGAGTAGTTACTTTCTACTCATTCTTTACTATGACTCCAAAGGGTAAACATCCGATAAGTATATGTCTGGGAACAGCATGTTATGTCAGGGGCGCTGAGAAGGTTCTCGAGGAATTTAAGAAAGAGCTTGGAATTCAGGTAGGAGAATCAACAAAAGATAATAAGTTTTCATTATCCAGCCTGAGATGTGTCGGTGCGTGTGGTCTTGCGCCTGTAGTGCTCGTTGGTGATAAAACCTATGGAAGAGTTGCTCCGGACGATGTTAAAAATATTTTAAAAGAATACGAATAAAATCCCATGTTTGGCAAATATAAAATCATCACCCTCTGCGGAAGCACAAAATTCAAAGATGAGTTTATTTCAGAACAGAAACGATTAACTTTAGAAGGAAAAATTGTTATAAGTGTAGGTCTGTTTGGGCATTCAGGTGACAAAGAGGTAATGTCGGAGGAAACTAAAGCTATGTTAGATGATATGCATAAAAGTAAAATTGATCTTGCCGATGAAATATTTGTTATAAATGTAGGTGGGTATATTGGTTCTTCAACCAGAAGTGAAATTGAGTATGCTTTGAAGACAGGTAAAGTTGTGAGGTATCTGATTCAGTAGGTTCTCAACCAGCGATCATAGGATTGCTTCGTCTCCGCCAGTTGGCGGATCCTCGCAATTGACCGAGATCTTTAGAATATTCAGCTTCACTCCCAACCTTAAATAAGCTTACTTGCAGGGTCTTTGCGAGCCCGACAAAGGAGGGGGCGGCAATCTTAAATAATCATCCAGTACTAGCCTTTACGCAGTTGCACCCCTGTACCATTGTGCCATTGTGCCTTCTTATACCAGAAAGAAAACAAACTATATTATTATACTGTTTATCAATATGATAGAGTTTAATTAAAACCTACGAGGTACAGGAGAGGTACAAATAAGGTATATTATGATATAAAAGCCAGCTTTTTAGGGCCGGGACCTCGTAAAAAAGCTGACCCGTGTCAGAGACGGGTCAGGTCAATCAAGAAGGACCTGGATTCAATTGTGATTTGGATCTATAAATTTCCCATTACTCAACATGATACAATTAGAATTTACTATTTAATATCAGGAAACGGAACCTCTTTGGGATCTACAAACATCCCGCTGTGAAATGGATTGAAACTTTTATTATTGAAATGGAATTTACCAATATATTCCAGGTCCCTTAATATATCATTTAGAGGTCTGTTAAGTTCCTTTTCATAATTAAACATATCTTCTTGGCAATAAATATATTCAAATGCTATATCCAGGGATTGAGATCTCTCTATACTTTTAACTTTATCTATCAGCCTGAATGCATAAGGATAAGTTTTAAGAAGCCATTGACGTATCATTCCATAGTTAATTGCAATAGCCTCCCTGGCCCTAAGATCAGTTCTTTTCAATAATTTCACGTGGGTATTGATGAGTTTCTCATCGAATCCAATTACGCCGGTATAAAAATGGGCAATAAACCTATTTAGATCATCTTTCCCCCCTTCAATATAGTTTTGATAGTAAGTATCCCCTAAGATAAATGCACTTAATTATACGTCCTCGAGCTGTGGTTTGGGAGCCTTAAGTATTGAGAGCTCCTTTATTTTGAAATATTCAAAGGGTTCGGGCTTTTTTAGAAATGTTAAGTGACTGAGAATATAGTCTTTTTGGGAAAAGTCCATTTTTTTTACAAATCCGCGATTTACATAAAGGAATACCTGTAAAATTTTTGATTCACTAAGTATGCCTCTCTGCAAGTCCGGAACAAAAATAAATTGCTTTTCTGTTAACTCATCCCATTTTGTTGGAAGCATAATTTTCTTATGCCTTTCCCAGGGAAGAAACCTGACCGGTCTGTAATGAATATCGACATCTAACATAGTTTAATTAGTTTTTTAGATATTATCCCCCTATCCGACAAATCCTTCAATAGAATCTTATTAATTTCTGATTGTAGCGATTGTATGGTATTAAGTTTTACTTTTTCTCCATGCCTGTTAAACTCTTTTTTAATAGATTCGTAAATCCATATTGATTCAGGAAATTCAAATTTATCCTGAAATTCTCTTATACAACAGGCAATAGGCACACCAAAGCTGTTATTTAGTGAAACATACTGCCTCATAAGGAGTTTTAATCTCCGCTCTATATCCAGATTAAATTTCATTATATTTCTTCTGTTTATCTCACTCCCATATCTGTAAAGCCAGTCTAATGGGAGAGTTAACGTAACTCTATCTGAATAATTTGTTAATGTGGGCTCTGAGAGAATTTCACTTTGCTGAGATTTTTTCTTGAGCCAAAATCTGAATTCATTATGCAATTCCGGAATGTGTGTGAGATCGACCGGATCTCCACAATTGTTCTCCAGGAAAACTTTTACAAATTTCTTACATGGAATACTCATTGAAAAGTGGTTCTTCATAAATAAAAACACTTTTATAGCTATGCCAAGGGCATGAACATAAACACAGATTAATAATAAGTAAAAGTAGAGGATAAGCGATAACATAACAAATGTACAAAAAACAGCAGATTACATACTGACACTAGATTTAATCTTATTTAATTTGTCCATTCCCGTCTGTATATTGTCTACAATGATATAATCGAACTTGGTGGTAACTCCACTTTCTTTAAGGTCATCCAGTAACATCCGGATATCGTCAAGAATACGCTCAAGTTTGGGATTTGAGTTGATCAGGGCAAGAGAGGATCCTGCAGCTCCGGATCCGGACGGTCCTGGTCCGGGCCAGATGATAATTATTAGATTCAAAAATTGGACTTAATGAGCTGATTACTTTAATCTTAACTCGCTCAGAATTGAATATTTAAAAACTTCCGGACGATCGTCTGTAAAAATGCGCTTAGGACAAGATAAAATATCAAGAAAGTACATAATTTCTGGTTCTGAGGTCTGTGCCTCCTTCAGAATCCATTTTTTTCAGCATTATATTCACCGGGATGTCTGAATACTCTTTCTTTTTAGCTGGATCGTTCTCAGAAATCATGCCTAATACATCTAAATTTATATCAATTGAACCTAACCATCCAGGTATTTTACGAACAGGCAAAGCCAGATATTTATATCCTTTTAGTTTAAATTGCGGTACTGACAGAGTACATTTGATGTTCGAAAATTCATCTTTTTCGCCATATTTTTCAAAAGTGAGGTACCGTTCAGTACCGAAGTTTTTCATTTTTACATATAAAATATGTTTTGAAAATCGACGATTAGATGTAAGACCTCCCAGCCATTGTTTTTACCCAAATTTTTAAGTTCTGCTTTCATTTTGAAGGCAAATGGATACTTGTTTTCAAGCCATTCCCTTATCAATCCATTCCTGGGTTCCTATTGTCATTCGTCGCCATTCATTTTTCATTTTATTTAGCTCACTGGAAATCGAAGCAATATCGTTTTTAACCTCTTTTCCATTGATCCAGATATTTGTATGCCTATCATATGATTTATCGTTAGCCATTGGATATAAATTAATTATTGATTCTTGGTATAAAAAATATTCTTAAAAGTCAGTAAGCTGTCTTCTAATAAAGCTCTGCTTATTATTCTCATTCCAGCCTGCTCTGGAAATTCCATTCGAAATAACCTGAGTTGAATTAAGATCCTTTGGACTTTCATTATTATCGCCCCCGGGTTCATCCTCATTGAGTACCGGTATGCTCAAAGGATCAATAAATAAGCTTAGTTCATAAACCAGTTTCTCATGATATTTAAAATATAATTTAGAGGAATGATCTCTAACTCTCCAGGTCATCAGTTTTTCCATTAATCTATGTTTTTTTGATACCCTTAAGAAGAGATTAAGGCCTTCCTGGTAGTCTCGAGGTCCGTCTAACCAGGCTAAAATCTGATCTTTTATTTCCATACCTGATATTTAACGATCGGTTTCAGTTAAATTATCCTGGAGTTTTTTTATGGTCCCCTTTAATTGATCAATCTCTTTTGCCTTTTTAGTGTATTCTTCAGTTCCGGAGGACATTTTGTAATGCAATTGATAAGTTGCATCTAATAATTTACTCTGGATCACAGACAAAGTTTCAGCTGAAGGTCGGCCGGCGCCGATTTGTGCTGCAATGAAATCATTAACTGAATCAGTTGCAAATAAAGGCTTAATTGATCTGTATTCAGGTCCTAATGATTTTTTAATTAAATCTCGAACTTTTTCAAAGGAATTTTTGGGTTTACCAAGAATATGGCCAATTTCATATTGACCCTTAACCATGTCGTTTACCGGATCAATAGCGTTTGTTGACTTTACAGAAGATATATATAGTTTTTTAAGAGAATTGAAAATCTCTTCCAGTTTTTGGTCAGATACTGCAGAGCGATTAGTAAAAGCAGCTCCAGCTATAAAATTTGCCACGTCGAGCGGGTGTAAAGATTTGACAAAAGGACGACGATTGAATAATTCTGTTTTAAGAGAATCAAAGAATTCATCAACCGGGTGCGTTGGTTTATCAGAAGAAAGTTTGAGATTATATGCTTTTTCTACCAGGTCATTTACCAGGTCAGTCGCAAATTTTGATTTGACAATAGGACGCGGTGAATTAATCGCCTTTTCGAGAAGATTAGAAATGACATTTACCGGATCTTCAGGCTTAAATTGTGAATTCCCGGGACCAATTGATTTCGCAGGTCTAGTTGCAGATCTTAAATTTTGTGGTTTCATGATTTTATAATTAAATTTTTACTGTTAATGTTCTTAGAATGCGCTTGATTTTCCCGCGCAAAAATTCAGAGCCATTAGTCTGCCGGCTCCTCATTAATTGATTAAACTGCCATTTCTCATTCTGTGTTAATCTGATAGAAATTATCTCCGGATACTTCTCAAGTTTTTTTCTCATCTTATTCACTTTTTAATGAGATTAAAGTTAAGTCGGTATACAGTCCAAAAAAAGGACACTTGATTGTCAATAAGTTATAATATGTTTTTTAATTATTTGGTCATTTTTTAGAACTTTTCATAAAAGTAGATACTCGGGTCCAGGACCGCAGTATCTTCACCTGGTACCTGATCAGAGATCCGGACGGTGTTAGCCAGGTCACGGACCCACAGATGTAGTATCTCACCTGGTATCTGATCAGAGATCCGGACGGTATTAGCCAGGTCACTGACCCACAGATGTAGTATCTCACCTGGTACCTGATCAGGGGTCCTCCGGATCCACAACTGCAGCATCTCACCTGGTACCTGATCAGGGATTAAGTTGGCATGCTTAGCATGTCAACTGGATCGGAAGGTCCTCCGGATCCACAGCTGCAGTATCTCACCTGGTACCTGATCAGATATCCGACCGGTGTAACCAGGTCGAGGATCCTCAGGTGACCTATGGCATGCCAGAGGCAGTAATAATAACTTTCTTAACAAATAAATTATTATTTGACAGAAATTTCTCTATCATATTTCCTATGAAAGATGCCTATACGACTGCCTGGATCAATAGGGCGGGCCCGGCTGAATCCTGTGCCAGACAAGCTTGAATATGACCTATTTTAAACTAAAACACTGATTTATATTACTTTAGTAAATAATAAACTGGATGAAGAGCCCGAAAATATTACTACCTTATTATTGGATTTCCTAAATTTTGTATATATTTGAAGTGCGATTTAATTTCATAACCATGAGGAGCCAAACATTAATAGATTTAAAGAGATAACTGGAGCCGGCGCACGGGTGTAAGTCCTGTATTTTATTTCTATGCCTCGCATATGAAATTAAATCGCACACGACCGACTCCTTATTATTTATTTAAAATTTTATTCTATGGAAACAAGTAACAAGGAACTACAATTAGAGGTTAACTTCAGCGAAAAACAGCTTGAAATTTATGAAAAGATTATCAGCTTCACCTGGGGAAGCATGGCCTTCAGTATTAAAGGAACACTAAACTTATTGGCTTTGACTTACATCAGATCTGAGAGAATTGAGGGAGATCCACAATCGACCAGATCTGATATCGCATTTCATCTGGAGATACTCCAATGGTTGATTGACGATCTTCATAATTGTGAACTTAATGTTCATGGCATGGAAGAGAAAAAGATGTTTTTTAATGAAAAAATTAGTGGTTTTAACACTACCTGGAATAATCCGGAGACTGCATATGATGTTAAGAATACATTATCACTCCTTTCAGAGGAATACATCAGAAGTGAAGAGGTGGCCGGTGAACCACAAGATGATAGAGAAGTTATTTCATTTCACCTTCATTTATTAAATAGCTTGGTTTCTGATATTTATGATATGTTCTTTAATGCTGAATAACATGAAAAGAAAAGCTAGTTTATTTGAGGTAAAGGTTAAGGAGGCTTTGGATCTTAACTGTTCCTGTGTTGAATGCATTAAAATGCAAGGTCTATTCAAATATCTTTTAGAGGATCGCGCTGCAATGCAAAAAAGGATTGCGGAACTTATTGTGAAAGGTCCAGCTGAAGCTGATTGCAAAATAGTTGCTTGGCATAATTAAACTCTATTTAAAATATTCACTATGAGACTCGAAAAAATGATTATAATGCCAAAGCTGTGTAACTGCAGCGGCAAAGTAAAAAAACAGTGGTTTGTATATTATTCAGTGAGAGATCCGCTTTCCGGAAAAATGGTCCGCGTTAGGCATTACGATGGATTTACCGGATTGTCTGAGACTGAGAAATATGAGCATGCACGAAAACTAATCGATGATTATTCAGTACGACTCCAGGGCGGATGGTCTCCCTTTACAGGCAATCAGCACATCATTTATGAAAACAATATTGATTATAAGACAGTTGCAGAAATGTATAAAACACGGCAAGGTGCAAATAGAACTTTGAGACTGATTTTATCAAAATACATTGAGTTAATGAGTTCCGGTATATCAAAATCATCATTGCAGACATATACAAGCTGTTTTAGAATCTTTACACTTTATACTGAGAAGTTAGGAATGGAACGATCTGATATAATGTCATATACGAACGCCGCAATACTTTCCTTCTTTAAATATCTGATTGATAAGAAAAAATTATCAGCAAAATCCATTAAAAAATATACTGAATTGCTGTCAAGTTTCTTCAGGTTTTGTATCAATAAGAAGTATATCAAAACTAATCCGGTCCATGGGATCCCCAAATGCAACCGGGTTAATGATAATACTGCCAGACCAATTATGAGAGATGACATTGAGGTTTTTAAAAAAGAACTACAAAAGGATCCGCAGCTCTGGCTATCTGTTCAGTTTATGTTTTATTGCGGTCTTAGACCAAATCATGAAGTAAGAGAGATGAAGATAGGAGATATCGACCTGGTTGCCGGTTTTATTTATATCAACAGATCTAATGCCAAAACGAGGAATGCAAGAGTTGTTACCATACCAAAACAGTTTCTTACCTTCCTTCGGGAAAGCATCGATACCAGGAAGTGGGATCGTGGATTGTATATTTTTGGCCGACAAGGAACTCCTGGAGTAATACCAATCGGGAAGAACAATTTATCTAGAAAATTCAAAAAAATTCGTGATGCTTTAAACATGCCTCGTGAATATAAATTTTATTCCTGGAAACATACATCTGCAGTGGAAATGGATGAATCACATATACCATTAAAGGATATTAGCAGGCATTTTGGGCACAGTAGCATATCAGTTACTGATATATACCTGAAAAACAAGAAACCAGCTCTGTCTGTTGCTATCAGGGATTATTACCCTACTTTATAGAATTTGCTTAGTATGGATTGATTCTTATTCACCACTCTCCAGAGAGAAAACAAATATTCAATCCTGATTGAGTTAAAAGGTTAATAATCATCTCATTTCTATCTATTTCATTCAAATGACTGTTCTTTTTTAGACACTTACTTGCTCAAAATGACAAACCTGTGGACTTTTTTATCCGGAGGTTTGCCAAAATTTGCTGTTTTTCAGGTCTTTCTTGACTGACCTGACCCATCTGTGAGGTTGGTCAGCTTCTGTTCATCTTCGTCAAGAGATTCCTATTTAACTTAACCAGGAGAGTCTTTTGTTATACTATAATCATGCCGGTTAAAAATATTAAATCCTCAGAGTGTTAAGAGAAACATAATTTGTGGCCCTCCGGATCCAGAGCTAAACCGGTCCGGTACCGAATGATCAGACCGGCATATAAAGAAACTAGCCAGGATATTAAGTCCTGACTAGAGTTTAACCCATAAATATGTTAGAGGTGGAAGAAATTAGAACAAAAAACGAACTTCGGAAAGTTCCCTCCCTATTTGCTGAACACCAAGCAATATCCGTTTAGTTTGAATAGTCGAAGGTTTTTTAATTCCTTTGATATATTGAGCCAGCAAGCTTTGGTTCATTCCAATACGTTCAGAAAGTGCCTTTGCATTTATAACCTTGTAGAAGTCAAAAAAACTTTCAAGATCATAACTAAACTTAATTTCTTCAATATTATAAACGAAACCTTTTTCCTCAAAAGAAAGGTTCACAGCTTCCAAAATGTTGGTTTTAAGCTCCTCAAAGGTATTTCCTTCGGATGCTATAAAATCATTTCCTATTAAAGAACTGGCACTATACCCAGTATCTTCTTTTACTACCGTAATATTAATTTTGGACTTTTTCATCTTTTATTTGTTTTAATCCCGGCTTGTTTCAATATTGCTTTTAACAGACCTTTTTTAACTTCTTTCCCGGCATGGTATGGGACCGTAATTTGTCCTGGTTTTGTTGGGTGTTGCATAGTTACATGACTCCCCTTTTGCCTTACTATAAACCATCCGTCTCTTTTTAGAAGAGTGAAAAGGCCATTGTATTTCATAAATACAAAAGTAATATATTTATTACTTATAAACAAATAATTAATTACAGTTATAAAAAATAGGATACATTAAATATCCCTCAGTCCCGGGGCTGATCAGTGGTCTTCCTAATTCGGAGCTGCAGAACCAGATCTTTGGATACCTGCATGTGCAAATTTGCACACTCAGGCCCTATAAATAACCAGAATTCTGGTTTTTAACTTAATCAGAATCAATTTTTATATACTACTCTCCAGGGTGAAGACAAATATACGATCCTTATTGAGTTAAAACGGTTATAATCAAAGCTTTTCGATCAAATTTGTTTAAATTCAAAGGCTTCATACTTTGAAAGGAGCTCCTCCGGATCCACAGCTGCAGGATCTTCTCCTGGTCACTGATCAGAGGTCCAGAAGATAAAAAAGGGATCAAGGGCAAAAAAATTGTTTATCGCTATAAACCTTTCTTGAAAGAACGCCGCCCTGGATCCCAATATTCCTCCTGATCCATTACTGTTTGAATTAACTTAACCGACTGAATATTTCCTTAACTTTTGCCAAGTCATTGTTTTTGTTAGCGTTGTTTAAATTCTTGAATATTTGTTCACCATTTATATTTTTATCAGGATGACAAAGCATTGCGGCTTTTCGATAAATAACCTTTAGTTCAGCTTGCTGCTCTTTGGTTAATGCAGGTTTATAATTGAAGTAAAAAGTAAATGTTTTTTGTTTCTTCTCCCTTCGATGTTCTTTAATATCAAAAACAACCTGTTTTTCTAGCATTAGCTTTACAAAACCGGAATAAATTTTAATTACTTGCTTCTGAAAATCAGTTAGTTTGTACTTTTCGAAAACAGTTTCAAGCAATTTTATAAACAGGTACCTGGTTTCATGCTTAATATCATCGAAACTATAATAAGGATATGCTGCTTCTCTATCCATTCCGTATTCATTTGTGCACCTGGCTGATTTATAATCATATTTTGAGCAAAATTCCAGGCTGCAGAATTTGAATAAATCATAAACGTCAACATTTAAGTCTTTAGAAATATTCAGTGTATTAAGATTATATGTATAAAAATGACCCTTTAATTTTTTACAAATATCAAGTTTAGGGTATTCAGGCTTCTTATAGAAAGCAAAGTTTAAAATTTTTGATTTTAACGCTTCTCGTTTATACTCGAGGTATGCCTGAGTGATGTTGTTATAGTCTTTTAAAAATTTTTGACAGAATATATAAAACAGATTCCGGGTAATAAAATAAACACCGCTCCGGCGTTGCTGAACCTTTTCCCATGGTTTAATTGTTACATCCGATTTGTACTCTTCTTTATTCAAAACACGAATAAAATTATTGTGCCGGCTGAAACCAAAAAACAAATACAATTCGCTTGACGGGAAAGGATAGTTTGTTATGGTCGAAAAAAACAATTCTTTTATTCTTTCAATTTCCATTATTACGCAATTTTTAGATTATATCTGAGTATGCTAAACCCGGCTTATTACTCAAAAAACCTTTTATAAATTGAGTAATAAGACAGGTTAATGACCTATTTTGGTAGGTTTGTATCGCCTAAATCATCAAATAAAGTCAGTTTATTCATATTTTTTGTTGAAATCAAATCGCTGAAATGAGTCCGGCTTATATATTTTCTTATTTTAAAGTGACTTTCACATGGTCATTGACCTGAGGTCATCCGACCCAGAGCTGAATAATTATCTAGGCAAAAGCAGATAATCAATATATTCATCTTTAAAGTGTTCAATGATGAATTCAGCTTTTTCAGGTGAATCACAGCAAAGATTACCGATGTATGAATGCGTCCTGGTTGATGAAGATCCAATAAGCTCTCCTTTTATCCAGGGATAAAATTTAACCTGGTAATAATTCTTATAATTTGGGGTCCATATATCATTAATAGCCTTATAAATAATCAAAAGTTTATGGTACGCGATAATTGATCTCCTGTAATCCAAAGGGACACCGGAAAGATCTGGAAATTTATTGGGGTCTAAATTTAGAACCTCACATGCATCCTCAAATGAAGTAATTGTTTTGTAATTAAAAATTTTGGTATTTCTAAATGAACTTAGTGAAAAATAATTACCCTTTTTCATAACTCTTTATTTACTAGTTAATTATCTCTGAATTGTAAATAGTAGCTTTTTAAAAATTATTTATTTTATAGAGAAGGATACCTATTTAGCCGGCAACAGCGGCAACAGCAGCAACAAATTTGTAATTAATTAATAATCTGTATAATATAAATTTTTTAATGTTGCTATTATTAAAATTTATGTTGCTAGTGTTGCTGACTGTTGCCGACTGTTGCTGACTGTTGCTTTTCAACATTGTTCTTTATTATTTATATTTTTTTCATTATTAGTATATTATATCTTTGTTGCCGGTGTTGCCGGTGTTGCCGCACTTTTATCGCCAAAAAATGCTTTTAAAAATTTAGTTCCTCTTCTTCAACTTGTGGATTAAGAGCTTTTGTCTCCTTATATGATGAAGAGACAGGATCTGCATTATGTAGAGTTATTACTAAATCATCATAAATAAAGGCATATGCTTTAGTGATTTTACGCATCTTACCTCCTCCTTTTCCGGTTTCCGGATCTGGAGCTTTTAATAATTCGGCACCTGTTTTGGGATCAATAGCCTTAAATGCAACATCCTTTTTTCCTAAAAACCGCTTGTCATTCCTTAAGTAGTAATCAATACTATCTGCAGGAAGAATTCGATCCGCATAACTCTTGCCATGTTTCCGGTATAAAGGAATTATCCTGCTGTGCTGAATGAAAATTACATTTTTGGGCTCATCAAAGACTATATTACACAGGTCTGTCTTGATCGATTCTAAAAAATCAATTTTAAAATCCACATTCTCCTGAATTAATCCATCAGCATACATATATTGAACTAGATTCCAGAAGGTTGATATCTCATTACTATTCCTGGTTTCTCTTTGTTGTACCCTTAATTGCCTTACTGCATTGTCAATAAGTGTTTTGTGAGTAAATGGGAGAGAGACTTTATTTTCCAGTACTGAGTAAGCTGCAAGTATCATTACCCATCCTCTGAATAACCTATCTTCAATGATATCTTTGACGAGCTCAGTATTTACCTCCGTACTAATCCGTTCGTAATGGTCATTATAGTTTTCAATAAAATGTGATCTATAACTTAAAATCTCATGAGTAATATGAGTAAGTCCTTTTTTCTCAATTTCCTTAAGCTTATTAAAACTCTTCTTTTCACTATCTGAATATTCTGTTTTATAGAAATTTAAGTAAATCAACCGGCTGAAAAGTGCGATATCAGCTGTAGGCATTTCCTGACCACTGAGAATAACTCCGCAATCGACTGCAGTCGTTTCCTTTTTTTTGTCTTTATCCATATTCATCCTGGTGCGACCGGTCCCGTCCCATAATCCTTTTAAAAATTCAATCTTTTCATAATCTACAGAGTTTTTGTATTCATCTATATGAACAAAAGCATTTGAACGCTGAGCAACATGATCAGCCAGTGCTGCTTTTGTTGTATTGTTCATGTTTGGGCCCTTCCCTTCTTTGCCAAAAAAATGCATCATTGATACTGCTAGCTCGGTTTTCCCGGCTCCCTTTGGACCAAATAAATTAAGTATAGGAAAAAAGTTATTAATTTTTACTATGTAATCCCTGAATAGAGTGGCAAAATAGAAGCAGAGAGCTATCATCGCATTATCCCCGAATACATCTATCAATTTTTGACTATAATCCCTTAAACTAATGCTATTATTATCCCTATGTATAAAATTACGTTCACTTATGAAGAGGCCTTCTTCTCCTTTATAGATATCGGCAAATGGTGGTAAATAATAGTTTTTATCTTTAAGCCTTATAATGCCATGAGAATCGACTTTAATAAATTCACTATTAAAAATTCCATTGGACCAGGCCCAAAATCCTGTTTTTTGCCATCCGTACTGAGTTATTTCAGTACAAGTTTCAGTTTTCTCATATAAATACCGCTTCAATTTATTGAGTTCTGTTTCTGATGCTTCCCAAAGAAAATTTCCCAGGCTTTCAACCCTAACCTTAAAGCTCTGCAGCGCTACCATGTCTTTTTGTAGCAGCTCAATAACTTCAGTATGACCATATTCATTTTTAATTTCATATAAACGCTTAGCATTCTGTACACTTTGAATATGGAAAAGAGGTTTCATTACAAAGTTACAGCCGCGAACAATCCCGTTTTTAGTTCTGAAGTGATATCCGTCGGTATCTTCATAAAATCCGTAACGTTCAAAATCGTTTACATTAACAGTGCTCGGGATCCGTTCAGCCCTTTCAATAGTTGTATTTTCTCTTTGAAAGGATTTTATTTTATCTTTCCATGCCTGTGCTGGAGGGAAGATTTTACCAAGCATAGTAATATATTGAGTCCTCAAATCCTTATCATCAAATTTGCACACCAGATTACTTAATTTCTCTACCACTTTTGCTTTATAACCAGGACTATTAGTCTCTTCCTTTTGAGCTGCAGCAATTAAAGCACAAAGGATTATATAGTCCTTATTATTATTTTCATCTTTTACGAAATCATGAAACTGGTCTTCATCTGAGAAAAAACTATCCGGATCGCTTTTTACATTTTCGTTAGGAAATAATACGACATTAACCAGGATACCTTCATTTATCAACATCTCTGCAGACCTCGTTACTGCTTTCCATCCCGCTTTATCGCTGTCTCCTATAATAGTTATCGATTTTACAAGTGGTTTAATTAGGCTGATCTGGGCAGGAGAGAGGCCGGTCCCCATGGGAGCTACCACGTTATTAATATTTAACTCTTGGAGCCTGATCACGTCCGGATTACCTTCAACCAGATATGCAAATTGTTTTTCCCTTATGCTCTTTAGTGCCAGGTTAAGACCAAAAAGAATACTTCCTTTGGTATATATTGCTGTTTCTGGGGTGTTCATATATTTTGGCTCTGGAGCAGTACTGCCTTTGGTATGTGTCGCTGAAGCCCGGGGCGGATTTTTCTCCGGGAGGATCCTGCCGGTAAATGCAACTGGCCGGCCAAATTTATCCTGAATTGGAAATATGATTCTATCTCTGAAAAAATCGAAATATCCTCCTTTTTTCTTTTCCTTTATCAAACCGGCCTCGAGTAGGATATCATCTTTTAATCCTTTTTCCCTACCGAACTTAATAAACTCATCCCAAGAGACTTCAGCATAGCCAATTTGAAAAAGTTTAATTGTTTCATTAGTCCACCGGCTGAGTACATAATTCAGAGCCTCTTTATTCTCAGGTTTATAAAGATTTTCATGATAATGCCTGCCAGCAATCGCATTGACAACATAGAGCGATTCGCGGTGAAGGTCCGTATTCCTTTCTTCCTCGGTATATTCTTTTTTTGGCAGGGCTATATCGTATTCGTCAGCCAGATCCTTCAACGCATCGATAAACACTAAGCCTTTTTTCTCGATCACAAAATCAATAATATTTCCTCCTTTTCCACACCCGAAGCAATGCCAGCTATTTCTTCCCGGGCTGACAGTGAAGCTCGGAGTTTTCTCATTATGTATAGGACATAAACCTTTATAATTCGCGCCGGTGTTCTTCAGGTCAGTATATTTGCCAATCACTTTAACAATATCCAGGGAAAGTATTTTTTCCTTGATATCACTGATATCTAAGAATTTGCTATCTTTGCTTCTGCCAGTCAAAGATAGTCCGGGGTTGTTCGTTGGTTTATCCATGATCAACCCTTTTTCTTATTTATATAATCGTCTGCAGCTGCAGAGATCTCTCCAGCTGATTTTTTCCTGCCCTCTTTTAAATAATTAACCAGATCAGCTTTTGAAAAATAACAACGTTTAGATCTCTTCATGAATGGGATCCTTTTTTCATGAATCATTGTATAGACAGTCGGTACAGACAGCTTTAAAAATTTTGCTGTTTCCTGGACAGTTAAAAACTCTTCGGGATCTGGACGGGAAGGTCCGTCAATAGGTTTGTGTTTAATGTCAAGTAATAAAGACTCGATATTACTTAACCTGGTGTTAATTTCTTCAAATGGATTATTCATACCGCTATTTTTAAAAAATAAATTTCTATGTCCCTGATAGGAACAAAAACTTAAAGCATAAAAAAACTGGTTGATTTTTCTAGAAATTAGAAAAAAAGCGGTAACCTCTGCAAATGTAGAAAATAATATTAATAGAAGATACTGAAATGTGGAATTATTTTCATATGATTAAAGTATCTATAAATTACAATCATAAATCGAGTTTTATTCTATCAGCTGCATCTTGTTTTAATTTGTCAATCACTTTCGCATATATAGCTGTTGTTTTTATGTTTTTGTGTCCTAACATTTTACTGACAGTATAAAGATCTGTCGACTGGCTGATTTGCAATGTTGCAAAAGTGTGCCGCGCACAGTGAAAACTTATTTTCTTCGTAATGCCGGCCTCATGCAACCAGAGAAATAGGTATTTTGAGTAATAAGAGTTTATTTTAAGCCCGGGGAATACTTTTTCTTCCGGCTTCCCTGGCTCACCAAGAAGACTAAACGCCTGATCTGAGATCCAAAGTGTTTCGATTCCTTTGGTCTTTTGTTGCCTGAATCTGATAGCATAACGCTTATCAATAAGCTCTAGTTCACTCCAGATAAGTGACGTTATATCACTTTTACGAAGTCCGGTCAAACATGAAAACAGGAAAGCTCTTTTCAACATTGGATCATAACAATTGGTTTTTACCAACTTATTAAGCTCATCAAGAGTTAAAAAATTTCTTTGTGCTTCCACCAACTTAATAGGGGAAACTCCGGAACTGACATTAGAAACAATTTTCTTATCCTTATATGCCTGTTTTACAGCGGCTTTAAATTTCACAAAATATGTGCAGGCTGAATTTTGACTGATAGGATTGTCTCCATTAAATGCATTATGATTAAGAAGAAATTTTTTAAAATTCTCACAAAATATTTCATCTAAATCTTGAAAACTCAGCTTCCCATTTGTATGATCCTTAAGATATTTATAGACGACATTCCAGTTATCCTTATCAGATCCCCTTTTCTTATCGGCCAATGTTTTAAAAAACTCAAGGAAGCTGCCTGTACTAATTATCCTGGTTTTTAGTCTCTCTTTTTCAAGCTCTGAATAAATCAAGGGCTTATTGAGTTCATTATCTCTTCTGTGTCTAATCTTTTCAGCTATTTCCCAGGTGTCTTTATTGTGTTGTTTATCCCAGACACTTAATTTCCTTATTTTAGGATTACCTGCTTTGTTTAGAACCGGGATAATTTTCTTTTGATCTTTTCCCTTTTTATCTATATAGTCATATACCTCAGTTTCTATTTCACTAATCAAAAATAAATGCAAAAATTCTCGCCTTGTTAACTTTCCGGTTTTAGGGTGTGGTATTTCAGGATAAAAGTCTAAGTATAAGGCTTCTCGGTTTCCGTAAACTGATCGTTTTAGAAGAGTTACTGTTATGGCCATAATGTACAGATTAATGGATCTTTCGTACCTCCTGTATGTCGGAGTTACCTCAAAGTTACGTATCTTTTATATAACAAAACGGAACATCAATTAATATTAATAAACAAAATATCAACTATCGCTCGATTATTCAGATCTTTAAAATGAATTTCTAATTTTGTTTAATACCTTGGTTTGTGGATATTTTTTTTATACCAGAAGAAAAATTCTTTCTGCCTCCTCTTATCTTCGATATTTCTTGCAACGTAAACCTTTTTTCCGGAATATGGATCAAAACCTGTATAATACATCAATGTTGACAATGTCATTGGAGTCGGAGTAAAATCCTGAACCTGTTCGGGTTTTATACCAAGACTTTTCAACTCCGCAACAAGATCCTTCATATCGTTATCCGTACATCCGGGATGCGATGAAATGAAATATGGAATCAACTCATATTTAAGATCATATGTAGTTGTTATTTTATCAAACCTCCTCTTAAGCTTTTTATAGAGATCAAACGGAACCTTTCGCATTTCGTACAATACTCCCGGTGAGGTATGCTCAGGTGCTACCTTCAGTCGCCCCGATACATGATTTTTAATCAGTTCTTCAAGATATTCCCTCTCATCGTTTCCGGCACTCTTGTTCCATTCAGGAAATAACATATCATAGCGTACTCCGCTGCCGATAAATGATTTTTTGATCCCCTCTAAACTATCCACCTTCCTGTAAAGCGATGTAAGCTCTTTATGGCTGACATTAAGATTCCCGCAAACTGCAGGCCATATACAGGATGGCCTCGAGCATACTTTGCATAACTTCATATCTTTACCTTTCATCCTGTACATATTCGCAGAGGGACCACCCAGATCAGAGAGATAGCCTTTAAAATCAGGTAGTTGGGAGATCTTTCCGATCTCATTAAGGATCGATCCTGCTGACCGGCTAACTATTTGTTTCCCCTGGTGTGCAGCAATAGAGCAGAAACTGCATCCTCCGAAACATCCGCGATGAATATTTATAGAAAACTTAATCATTTCATAAGCGGGAATATCTCCTTTCTTATTATATCGTGGATGAGGCATATACATATAAGGAAGGTCATAAGAGCGGTCAGCTTCTTCTTCCCCCATCGGGGGAAACGGCGGATTGATTAAAACATTGAAACCCGCTGAAGCTTCGCTAAGTCTTGCAGATTCAATTTTATTTGATTCCTTTTCAAACTGTATAAAATTTTCTGCAAACAGGTTTTTATCCTTCAGACATTTTTCAAACGGATGCAGAGAGATATCCTTCCACATTTTCTGTACCGGCAGAGGTTCATCCTTTTTTATTACGATGGCTGTCTGAGGAATTGTTTTCAGAGATGAAAACGGAACCCCTTTCGATAACAGCCTTAGAAGCTCTCTCAAAGGTTGTTCTCCCATACCATATATTAACATATCAGCACCACTGCTCAAAAGCAAAGAGGGCTCGAGTTTATCTTTCCAGTAATCATAGTGTGTCAACCGTCTCATGGACGCCTCAATACCACCTATAACAACAGGAACATCGGGAAATATCTGCTTCAGAATTTTAGTGTAAACAATTGTCGGATAATCTGGTCTGAAACCTGCTTTACCCCCCGGAGTATATGCATCGTCGGATCGCAAACGACGTGCAGCAGTATAATGGTTTACCATCGAATCCATATTACCTGCTGTGACCCCAAAAAAATATTTTGGCTTACCCAGCTTGCGAAAATCCCTTAAATCATCCTTCCAGTTTGGCTGTGGCACAATTGCAACACGGAATCCTTCATTTTCAATAACTCTTCCGATAACTGCCGTGCCGAATGATGGATGATCAACATAGGCATCACCACTGAAAATGATGACATCTATTTCATCCCACCCAAATGATTCGACTTCTTTCTTAGTTGTGGGCAGCCATTTATTACTGAAAATAGGTTGATTTTTCACGACGCTAATTTACTTAAAATTACTATCTTGCGATGATATGTGCTATTTATCAGTAGCATTTAAAGATGCTAAATATGAACATACATTCTTGTTTACTCTCAAAATATTTTCAAAAATTAGTCCTGATAAATTGCTTTTTCACTCTTCTTTTCCTTGTCAACCCTATAAACATCAAAGCCCAGGAAATTCATAAGAGACCACGTGTTGGTCTTGTCCTTAGCGGAGGCGGTGCACATGGGATTGCTCATCTCGGAGTTATTAAAGTAATGGAGGAAGCCGGGTTAAGACCCGACTATATAACAGGGGTCAGTATGGGTAGTATTATAGGTGGTATGTATTCATTAGGTTATACAGCTGATAGTCTGCATAAGATATTTAACAAGATAAACTGGAAACTTATCCTTTCAAATAAGATCCCTGAAAACAAAGTTATTTTTCTGGAAAAAAGTCATTTTTCCAATAGCGCTATTTCATTGCCTCTTTCATTCAGGAAGGTTATCCTTCCATCCGGTCTTATAAACGGACAACAGGTTGAAAATACCCTTAGTTTCTATGCCTGGCCCGCTGCAGATATTAATGATTTTTCAAAGCTTCCGATTCCTTTCATGTGTGTTGGAACCGATATAATAACTTATAAAAAAATTGACTTGAAAACAGGTTATCTGCCGGATGCAATAAGGGCAAGCTTCTCAGTACCATCAATTTTTACTCCGCTTAAGATTGATACTCTTCTCCTTCTCGATGGAGGATTAATAAGAAACTTTGCAGCTAGTGAGGCCAAAGATATGGGAGCTGATATTATTATCGGATCTTATGTCGGTTTCAATGGTTATAAAGAAGATAAACTGCAGACTGTTTCGGGAATAATGGAGCAGATAGCGATGTTCAGGAGTTTGGATGATTTTGAAGAAGAGAAAAAACTGGTTGATGTGCTCATCAAGCCTGAAACTAAGGGATTATCAATCTTTGGATTTGAAAATGCAGACTCACTTATTCAAAGAGGGTATAAGGCTGCACTACCCTATAAAAACTACTTCAGAAAACTTGCAGACTCTCTTAACCGGATTGGCCCGCAAAAACCACTGGAGAATATACTTGATAAACAATCATATACCTTTGACAAGATTGAAATTGAAGGTAATAAGAGCTATTCGGATGACCAAATACTTGGTGTGCTGAACATCAACCCGGGGAAAAAAGTTGATAAATATCTGCTTACTGACAGAATTGAACTTCTATTCGGAAAAGCATGGTTTGACAAAGTAAAATACAGGGTTATTCCACGGAATGATTCTCTCATACTGGTTATCGATTGTATCGAAAAGCCTGCGGCAATGCTTTATGGATCTGTACACTATGACAATTCTCTACAATCCGGACTTATATTTGAGATATCCGTGAAGAACCTTTTAACTCAGAGATCTGTGATCAATTTTGGTTCCCGTATCGGCCAGTATTACAAGTTTGAACTTAACTACCTTCAGTTTATTGACAGAAACCAGATATTCGGATTATCAGTAAATTTGAATTCCGATAACACACTGATACCATTGTTAGAATTAAAAGGTGATAAAGGTGAGGTGATAAGCAGGAATTTCACGCCTGGACTGTCTATCAACCGAAGAATAGGACTTAATAATATGATGAGTATTTCTGCAAACTTTGAAAACCTGAATCTGGTGCTTCACTATATTTCTGATGTTCATTTAAAAAACCTTTCATATAATTATATAACTGCAACTTATGATTATAAGATAAATACTCTTGACGCTAAGTATTTCCCGCACAGAGGTACGATTTTTAACTTTTCCATCAGTACTTCAAAACTACAGTCAGCTGAAATAAAAAACGATTCCTCAAATGCAGTTATTAGATTGAATAATGGTGAGTTTTCCTTTAACAGATTCTATTCGTTCCATGGATCCTTTAACTATTATTTCTCAACAACCACCAAAATGACATTTTCTCTCGGAGGAGATGCACTTTTAATCACCAACTCTGATTCGGTTTCATCACAAAACAATTTTTATCTCCTCGGCGGTATTGAATCAGTTAATAAAAGGTCAATTCCTATGTTTGGTTTTCAATCAAACGAAATTCCGGTAAAAAAACTTGCAGGTGTCAGAACTGAACTTGACATGAAACTTTTTGAAGACTTCCATATGAATATTATGGCGAACATCTTTGTTGCACAGGAAGCTAATCGTGACAAGGGATTTTCATTGCTTACCGGTTTCGGTATTGGCGCTGGTTACATGTCAATTATTGGTCCCATTAAAATCGGATTAATGTATGGAATCTATAAAAGGGAAGAATATTTCAATAAAATTAAAGGCTATATCAGCATCGGATATAATTTCTGAAAATAACCTTAATAGTCCCAATCCTTATTTCCCCTTTAATCAACCTTATCCATATACAGTGTTGTTTAAAAATTGAAATTATCCACCCCCCGACATTTCGTCGGGGGGAGGTGGTTGACTTTTTCAACACCTCCTTGGGAGTGAGTTCATTGGTATTGTTGGGAAACGGTCCGATTGTTGCATATATAATTTCTATAGTATGAAATGATTTTTTGTCAGATTTCATTTCATCATTGTAAATTGTTATTTATTAAATGATATAACTCTCCCCGGCATGTCGGGGCTCGGTTCAAAAGAAGAAAAAAATGGATGCATCAAAGGTTATTCAACAACATAAAAGGCTCTGCAACCTGGTTTCTGAAAAAAAGATAAAGCAAAGTCTTGATATACTGATAGATATGATTGCCAGTTCGTCATCAGGTGATATGCATGATGAGTATAATAATATAGAAATGACCTATAGAAATATGCTCACTTATACCATTGAAGGAATAAAAGATCCCGAACGTAACAAGATATATCTTAAACTTATTCAGTCTATTCTTGGTCTCTCCGACAGGGTCAGACAGGACATATTGTCACATAATTCCGGATGGCACACATACTGGGTAAAGCAACAAGCTGAAAAAGAGATGAAACTTAGTGGAAAAACGATTGTGGAAACTGTTGATGACCTGATGTTTAAATCTGAACTTGATGAGTGGCTGAAATTGAGTAATGAGATTAATCCCAACCCTGATTCGGAGATTTCCAAAAAACACAAACAGCTTATTAGAAATATATTCAACCATCTCTGGTTAACAGATTATTATGGAGAGGCTGAAAACAGTCTGATCAACATTATTCTGAAATCTGGCAAATTCAGATGGTTTGAAGCAAGTATTTTTACAACGGCTATTACACTGAGCTCATTCAGAACGTGGCAATCTGAAAAGCTTTTTCATCTGATCAGTCTCTATAAAGCAGGTCAGGAACAGGTAATGGAAAGGGCCCTTTCGGGTCTGATCCTGAATTTGCATTATTATAACGGACGAATATTATTGTATCCGGATATTACTGACAAGATCAGGAAAATGAGCCAGAATAGCAAGTTTAAAGAACATTGCAGGATAATTGTACTCCAAATTATCAGGTCGAGGGAGACAGAAAAATTAAGCAGGAAATTACAGGACGAGATCTTACCCCAGGTTGCCAGGCTTAAACCCATGATTGAAGAAAAACTTGATCTGGATAACATTCTACCAAAAGATAAAAATGAAGAGAAGAACCCTGACTGGGCAGAGATGTTCAGCGATTCGGAAGAGATATTCAAGACAATGGAGGAACTTACAAAGCTTCAGATGGAAGGAGCAGATGTTTATATGTCAGCGTTTGCCAACATGAAGCATTTTGACTTTTTCAAAGACTTCCAGAACTGGTTTATTCCTTTCTATCCGGACCATGAGACAGTGGATGAGATATACAAGGATGAGATCCTTGGCCCAGGGACCAATGAGTTAGCAGAGGCATTATATAAAACACCTTTTATATGCAATTCAGACAAATATTCGTTGCTTCTGAATCTAAAACATCTTCCTTCGGCACAAAAAAGCATGATGTTAAAGGTGTTTCGAATGGAACTTGAAGGGCTGCAACAATTAAACGATGAAGAATCGTCTACCGATCCATATAGGGTTTTCAGGATTAACATAACACAGTATCTTCAGGATATTTACAGATTTTTTAAACTTTCACCATATAAAAAAGAATTTGAGGATCTGTTTATAGGTAAACTGGATATTTACAATTCGGAATTTTTCAGGATGACATGTAATGCGCCGGATGCAGAAGCAGGATTGGCAGACTATTTTTTCAGCAAAAACTTTTATAATGATGCCCTTCAACTTTTCGTGAAACAATTGAATGAGAAGCCGTCGGATGTGCAATTGTACGAAAAAATAGGATATTGTTATCAGGAGAGTTCCAATTATGAGGAGGCTCTTAAGTTTTATAAAAGAGCTGAACTTATCGAAAGAAAAGTCTGGACAGTCAAGAAAATAGGCTTATGTCTGCGGAGGCTGGGTAAGAATGAGGAGGCTTTGGAATATTATCTGCAGGCATATGATTTGGATCCGGAGAATATTCATACAGTAATAATGATAGCACATTGCTACATTGACATTAAAGATTATCAGCAAGCATTAAAATATTATTTCAGAGTTGAATATAAGGAACCGGGTAATCTTAAGATTTTAAGACCAATAGCATATTGTTATTTTGCACTTGGAAGATTTGATGAGTCTGAAAAATATTATGATCGTTTATCAGCCGGGAAATTAAATGCACATGATCAGATAAACAAAGGTCATCTGGCGCTCTGCAGAGGTAAAAAAAGAGAAGCTGTCGATTTTTACAGGCAAAGTATATTAGAGGGTGAATTGTCAAAAGAACAGTTCATATCAATCTTTTCAGAGGACATTGCTTTGCTGATATCTCTGGGGGTTAATCCTGACGACTTGCCAATCCTTTTAGACTACCTTTTATTTATTATCGGGTAGTCTGGTCGTATCATGCTCAGGGAATTGAGAACGAGGTCCATCAGGACCATGTCGTCTGCCTTCTCTGGAATTAAGGGTATCATTTTCATGATTTCTTCTGTTCTGCCTGATCATTTCCTGACGTCGTTCATCCATCTCCTTTAACCTTGCTAACTGATCCTTTGTCAGATTAAGATCAAGTTCTTTCCTGAAATCTTTCATTATTGCATCAAGTTCTTTCCGGAAATTATTTTGTAATTCACTATTAATCTTAGCGTACTTATTAAGAACCAGATCAATCTTTGTTTTTTGTTGTTCATCAGGCTGGATTGTCCGGTAAAAGCCATCCCTGAATCTCTCTTCGGAAAAAAAGACTTTAACAGGGTTTAGTTTATGATATCTGATCTGGGCAGAAGTAAGCATTCCCAGGACAAATCCTATTATCAAAGTTACGAGAACGAGTATTATTGGTTTTGCTTTCATTTTACGCTAATTTCCAGTTAACAGACACACAATACTTTCATTATAACCATTGCTCAATCCAAGGAATGAATTGAAAGAAAGAGAGCCTTCCATGAGAAAAATGGAGATGAGAAGAACAACAATTGCAGCCACTCCAGTAACAGCAACCCTATAGAAAGCAAAATTCATGTATTTAACAAACTCTGCTTCGCGTTTTATAGTTAATCCTGCAAAAAATAATTTATTGAGGATCTTGTCGCTAAATTTTTTGCTAAAATTGTAAGAGATACCCTCCTCTTCCAGTATTCTGGAAACCTCAATTGGATCAGCATCCGCATTCAGCGAGCTGATTATCAAATTTTTAATCTCTGAGAGGTTCATTGTATTTAAAGTTTTACCAAAATATTTCTTAATTGCTCCTGTGCTCTTGATAACCTTGAAAGAACAGTTCCTAATGGCAGATCAAGTATTTCTGCTGTTTCTTTAGTGGAATAGCCCTGAAGCATCCTCATAGTTACTATTATTCTAAACTTAGGATCCATTGCCATTAATGCTTTATTTACTAATTCCGATGCTTCATTTCTTTCTTCAGTATTATTATCCGCGACTTCAAATTCATACATTTCATTGTTGGCTTTTTGAGAAAACATTGAAAAGAATCTCTTTCTTCTTTTTATCTCATTAAGAGTCAGATTAACTGCAATTTTCTGAATATAAGTTGAAAGTTTTGCTTCTCCCCTGAATTCTGATAAAGAATAATAAAGTTTAATAAACACCTCTTGTCCAATATCTTCTGCAAAAACAGAATTCCCAAGCATACTTTTAATCGTACGTGCAACCATCTTCTGATAACGCTTAACAATTTCCCCGAATGCCTCATTTTTTCCATTCAGAGATTCCTTTACCAGTTCTATATCCTTAGTTACACTGTACGATTCGTTAATCATACTACAACATATAGACAATTAATAACATACTAATATTCCCGATTGTTAATTTTTATTAACATAAAAGCTATCCTTTCAGTCCTGTGAATATTCTTCAAGGTCACTTTTGCTGAAAGGAATCGATCTCATCTACTGACTTAACCTCGTAATCCTTTGTATATCTGATCATAAATAGTTTTTGGTTTTCAAAACCGTCACCCGGATTTTTTCGTTTAAAGTCATATTCGCTTTGCAAAAGGTCGGGGTAATGAATTTCAGGATGCATAATAAAATTTTTTCCGTACATAGCCAGTCCACTTAAAAAGTAATATGCAATATCATATCCCTGCCATGCATAACTTTTTTCTAAGGGTTCTGTAAGAAATTTTTGCTTGAAATTTGAATTAAATTGTTTTACATCATTCTTTGAATAATCAATCCAGTAAGGAGAATAGACCATGATATCAATGTCAAAGAGTTCCTTTTGTTCAAGTCTGTCGAGATCTCTGATGACAGGATATCCGAATAGTTTTATGTCATATTTTCTGTAAAGACCGCTTAACTCATCTATTATCTCACTAATTACAGGAGCTTCTTCAGACGCGATAATAACTATGTTTTTAGATTGTTCTGAAAGGGTATGACTCAATCTGTTGATAGAGTCATTATTAAACATTGACCTGCTATAAAACAGAAATTCTTTAAACTTAATATCCTCATATGGTAACTTATAGCTCAGCTCTTTAAAAATCAGGTTTTTAAATCTTTTGACATCCTCATCAACACCTAAGCTATCGGCATGAATAAAAACAATATTATTATCCCAATATTCACTTATTTTTTTTGCAAGAGCTTTTTGGGCTATTTCAAGTGAGGAATTGGCCATAAAGAGAGTCGGGTTGTTTATCAGAGCAGAATTATTCATAAGAGGAACCGGTGATACAACAGGGATACCCAGGTTTCTTGCATATTCAGAAACGATAGAGAGATTATGTGAATAAACTGGCCCGATGATAAGATTCATATCTGCCAATCTTCCCGACCTGATTAGTTTGGTTATTTCAATTGTATCGCTTTTTATATCATACGTTTGCAAATTTATGTTCAACCCTAAGGAACACAAAGTATCGGAGGCGAGTAAAATTCCCTCATACATTTCAAGGAAATCTAGACTAGCCGGATAGATCCAATCCTCCTGCATTTTATTTAATTTAAATGTTTTTTTGCCCTTGGTCTGGGTAGATGAATCAATTTCTGTGCGTTTGGAGTTCTCTGCCAAATAGAATGGAAGCAACACAGCTACATTCAATGAACCATTCAGGTTTTTTACAGGGGTAAATCCTGCATGTCTGTCAATCTTAATCAAAGGTTCTTCAACAATAGCAGCAGCTGTATCGGTTTTTACCGTTTCGATCTCCTGGATTTCAGCAGTTTTAACCCCTGGAATTCTTACAAAATCACCAACCTGTGGAAACCTTAAATCTCTGTTTTCCTTCCGTAATTGCCTGACAGTAAGTCCATATTCTCTAGCAATAGAAGAGAGTGATTCACCCTTTAATACTTTATGAAAAAGGTACCTTTTCTCCAGATCGTCAAATTTCTGCTGGGTGCTCATGAACGCCCTTTTCGGAACAGCTATTTCAGAACCGACTGAAAGTTTATTAATATCAATCCCGGGATTGCTCTGAATTATTTCGTTTTCAGAAACTCCATATGATTTCGAGAGGGAGTATACTGTTTCTCCGGGTTTCAGACTATGGTAGATGAATTTGTTTTCATCGTGCTCTTTTTTAGCAGGCACAGGTTCTGAAGGTTTTACTTCGGTAACCAATTTGACAGGAATTCTTAGTGTCTGCCCTTCATTTAGACCATAAACTGCCGGAGGATTCTCCCTTGTCAGGTCTTCAACAGTAATTCCATAAGCTCTTGAAATCGAATAGGCGGTTTCACCTTTCTTAACCAGATGTATAAAATAAGGGATCCCGGAAATAATCACTTTGTCTTTTGATCTCTCAACGATAACCTGTGAATTTGCAGTAGTATTGCAAATCAAAATAACTACTAATATGGGCAGAGTCTTTATCCAGTTGATGATTTTCATTAGATTTTTTTGTCAGTCTCTTTCCGGGTTACAACGATTTAAGAAATGTTCTGCAGTTTTTTTCAATACGCTCAGGAACATTGCTAATATCTGCCCTGATGAATTTTTCCCCGGTAATCTTTTCATAAAGTTCAATATACCTTTCTGATATTTCTCCTACGAACTCATCAGTCATTTCTGGAACCTTTTGCCCTGCTTTCCCCTGGAAACCATTGTCCATGAGCCATTCTCTCACAAACTCTTTTGACAATTGTTTCTGAGGAAGCCCTTTTTCAAAATGTTCCTGATATTTATCCACATAAAAGTAACGTGAAGAATCCGGAGTATTAATTTCATCAATCAGGTAAATTTTACCATCTTTTTTACCAAATTCATATTTAGTGTCTACAAGAATCAGGCCATGTCGAGCAGCTATCTCAGCGCCTCTCAGGAAAACCTCCATGGCATATTTTTCAATCAGATTATAATCTTCCCTGGAAATCAGTCCACTGCTTATTATTTCTGAGCGGGAAATATCCTCATCATGTCTACCCTGCTCTGCCTTAGTTGTTGGCGTAATTATCGGCATCTGGAACCGTTGATGTTCCTTCATGCCGTCAGGTATTTTAATGCCGCAGATTTCTCTTGCACCGGCTTTGTAGGTCCGCCACGAGCTGCCTGTAAGATAAGCTCTTACAATCATTTCGACAGGGAATGGTTCACATTTATGACCAAAGGTCACAGTCGGATCGGGTGTGGCAATTTTCCAGTTTGGAACAATATCGGTTGTAGCATCCAAGAATTTAGCAGCTATCTGATTAAGCACCTGCCCTTTATACGGGATCCCTTTGGGAAGTACGACATCAAAAGCTGAAATCCTGTCAGATACGATCATCAGAAGGTATTTGTCGTTTATATTATAAACGTCTCTGACCTTCCCCTTGTAAATGCTCTTTTGACCAGGGAAGCTGTAGCTTGAGCTTAAAATTGTCTTGACCATATTTGTAAATATTTAGCAGTTATTTTTTCTTTTCTCTGTGGTCCTCAGTGTCTCCTCCGTGACTCTCTGTGTGACAAAGGATTAGAACTGTCACAGAGTTACGCAGAGAAGACACAGAGTCACACAGAGTTCGGCTTTTAATATTATTTTTTCTCTCTTTCAGCCGAGTTGCTTTTCATTTTATCAGCTTCATTTTCCTCATTTTCATAAGCTCTCACAATTCTTTTAACAAGTTTGTGTCTGACAATATCCCTTTCATCGAACTTGATAATCGAGATCCCTTCAATATTAGTCAGAATACGCATTGCCATCAGCAGACCGGAGTCATTTTTCCTTGGAAGATCAATCTGTGTAGTATCGCCTGTCATGATGAACTTTGAGCTTACTCCCATCCTTGTCAGGAACATCTTAAGCTGGCTGATAGTGGCATTCTGAGCTTCATCAAGAATAACGAACGCATTTTCAAGGGTCCTTCCTCTCATAAATGCCAAAGGGGCTATCTGTACTGTACCATCCTCAAGCCATGTTTCCAGCTTTTTAAATGGTAACATATCATGCAGGGCATCGTACAGCGGTTGAAGGTAAGGATCAAGTTTATCTTTCATATCTCCAGGCAGAAAGCCAAGCCTTTCACCAGCTTCAACAGCCGGACGCGTAAGAATGATCTTTTTAACTTCTCTTTCCTTCAACGATCTCACTGCCAAGGCAATAGATGTATATGTTTTGCCGGTGCCGGCAGGTCCTTCAGCAATAATGAGGTCATTAGTTTTATAATCATTCACTAAAAGTAACTGGTTGACTGTACGCGCCCGTACAGGTTTTCCGCTTGTACCAAAAACTATAACCTGTTCAAATTCCCCGTTTGATGCCGACTTCATATGTTCAGCATCAAAGAGATATTTTTCAATGTCCTGTTCATCGAGCCGGTGATATTTTTGATAATATTCGATAAGCTCATTAAACTTCTCTGCAAATATTGTTATCTCAGTCGCCTCTCCCATACATTTTATCTCATTGCCTCTGGCCATGATTTTAATTTTAGGAAAAAAACTGCGGATTTTATCAAGCAGCGAGTTGTTTGTGCCGAAAAAGACTACAGGATCAATATCCTCAAGAAATATAACTATCTCTGTCATTAAACAAAACAAATATTAATGAACTTATATGCCAATTGCCAAATTTATTTGGAAATATGGTAAATAGTTCATAAAAAAATTCATTGAACAGTGCAAAGTAAGGTTATTTTTTCCTTAGAAGATTATCTTTGTTATAAGTTTTTTTATATGCCGGTAATTACATTAACAACAGAATGGAAGCCCGATGATATCTATTATGGAATCATTAAAGGAAAACTCAGCACCAGGTGTCCGGGAACAATTATAATAGATAATGCCGGAAATATCCCTGCCTTTGACATCTCCCATGCTTCTTTCATAATTAGAAATACGTATAATAATTACCCGAAAGGTTCAATTCATATTATATGTGTTCATTCAGAAGCAAATAAGGATCAGGATCATCTGATTGTCAGGGCTAAAGATCATTTTTTCATAGGAACAGACAATGGAATTTTTAACCTCATACTTAATTCCGATCCTGACGAAGTTATAAAAATTGATCATCCGGGAACTTCAGACGAACTTGAAATATTTGCGAAAGCTGCCTCGGATCTTATAGCAGGGAAAAAGCCAACCAACCTTGGAAAATCTGTTAAGACTCTGAGTGAGAGAGTCCCATTAAGGGCAACAATCGATAAAAATGTAATTATTGGCAGTATTATTTTCATCGACTCATACGGAAACGCTATATCGAACATTACAAGGGAAGTTTTTTACAGGGTGTTTGAAAATAGAGCTTACAGGATTCTTATTCAGAGCAATAAAAACTATACAGATCAGATTTCCCTGAAGTACAGTGATGTGCCGGTTGGTGAGATGCTTGCAAGATTTAACCAGCTCGATCTGCTTGAAATTTCAATAAATGGTACTGACGTTTCTGAATTGCTCAGTCTTTCAGTTGGTTCTGTAGTACGGATCGATAATACAAACAAAACTGCATCGCCTGACCACTTGTTCTAAAACCATGATTAATGAATGATAGAAACATAAGTCTGAAAGAGTTTGACAGGCTCCTAAGTATTATAGATGAGCTGAGGGTTAAGTGTCCATGGGATATGAAACAGACTAATGACAGCTTGCGGAAACTTACAATTGAAGAGACATTTGAATTAGCTGATGCTATTTTCTCCGGAAGTGATGAAGGTATAAAAAACGAGCTTGGTGATCTCATGCTTCATATAGTCTTTTATGCCAAAATTGGCTCTGAAAAAGGAGTTTTCACGATGGCAGATGTTCTGGAGGGGATCAACAACAAACTTACTTACCGGCATCCTCATGTCTTTGGAGATGCAAAGGTTACAGGAGCATCAGAGGTTGAGGAGAACTGGGAGCAACTCAAGATAAAGGAGAACGATGGTTATAAACCAGTACTTTCAGGCGTTCCCTCTTCATTACCTGCAATAATAAAAGCCAACCGGATCCAGGAAAAGGTAAGGGGTGTGGGATTTGACTGGGAGAAACGTGATCAGATCTGGGACAAGGTGCTCGAAGAGATCAATGAATTGAAAGACGAAATTGATAATCATAATACAGAATCTATAGAATCAGAACTGGGGGATGTGTTTTTCTCAATTATTAATGCATCGCGTCTTTATGGTATTGATCCGGAAGCAGCCCTTGAAAAGACCAACAGAAAATTTATTAGAAGGTTTAATTATCTTGAAAAAGAAACAATTAAAAAAGGTATCTCACTTCACGATATGAGTCTGGATGAAATGAATGTGATATGGGAAGAAGCGAAGAAAGAGGATTAATTGCCCCCCTGCCCCCCAAATGTACTCACCCCCTTACTCCCCCTCTCTACTTCGTAAAGAGGGGGAAATAACTAATATTCAAGTAATTACACCCCCTCTCTAAGAATTAGAGAGGGGGACGGGGGTGAGTTCATTAGGAAAAGAAGGGGATCGAGGGATCAGGCAAATTTATAGCTCAGAAGCTGGTAAATTATTTTTGCAGCAATAAAATCAGGAGATTTATTTGTTTCAGAAGGACATAATTCGACAACATCGAACCCTACAACATTTCTGGTTATTATAACATCTCTCAGAAAATGCATTAGTTCAAAATATGCAGGGCCTCCTGGTTCAGGAGTACCGGTTGACGGCATTATCGAAGGATCAAATACATCAAGATCGATGGTGATATATACATTCTCCGAAAGTCTATCAATCGCTTTTTCATACAGACTCTTGTCATAATATAGCTCATGCGAAAAAAATATCCTGTCCCTTTCAACGAATGGCACCTCGTCTGAGGACATACTTCTGATGCCAACCTGTAATATAGGGGCATATTCACGCGCTCTTGCCATAGCACAGGCATGATTAAACTCAGAGCCTTCATATACCTGCCTAAGATCAGCATGAGCGTCAAGCTGAAGGACGGACAGGTTTTCGTAGGATTCGGAAAAAGCTTTTATAGCTCCGATTGAGACGGTATGATTTCCACCAATGATTACAGGAAATTTCTTCTCTGACAAAAGGGATAACGTTTTATCATGTACAGCTTTAACAAGTTTTTGAGGTGTTCCTTTCTCCAGAATCGGGTCAATAGTATTAATGCCTGTGAGATGTGCCTCTGATGAAGTTTCAACGTCATAGAATTCAAGATTTACAGAGGCTTCCAGAATTGCATCAGGACCCTTATCTGCCCCTTTCATCCATGAACTTGTTTCGTCGTATGGTACAGGAACAATGATTATGCCTGATTCTGAATAATTATAAACTACCTCATTGCCTCCAAAGTTCATGTACGAAATTATTAACCCCGGTTTATTTAGTCTTTGGTTTAGGTGTGGCTTTTTTCTTTTTCTTTTCAGCAACCGGAACTTGTTCTTCTTCAACAACAGCTTCAGGCTCCTCCTTTATGAGAAGGTTCAGATTATGAAGGATATTATACCACTGTGCAACTTTTTTTATGTCGCTGGTATATACTTTATCTTTTGAATATTGCGGAAGGATCCCTTCAAACCATGCTTTAAGTTTGACAGTATCTGCTTTTGAATCTATTGCCGGTCCGCCGTTCTCCTTTTCGTGAATCAGGTCGAAAACTTTCCCAAGAGGCATATCCTCCTTATCAGTGAAAATTGCAATATCTTCAAGTGAACTTACTTTCGCAGATCCATAAGCACTGCTTCTTTTTTTTGTCTCAAGGTGTTCAACAATTATTGCATTTTTGCCCTGGGCTATAAATTTAAAGAGCCCGGGTTCGCCTGAAATTGCCAGAATATCTTTTAAAATCATTTTTTATCTTATTTTTGTACAAATTTAATCCTTGTAATGTAATGTTTGTTTTATTATAAGTGTTTTTTTTCCGGAAAACGTGCTCAGATCATATTTCTTTCCTTTTTAATCTTCTCGTAAGCTTCATTAACCCTCGTGAATTTTTCATCAGCAGATTTTCTGAAATCATCGCCAAGATGGCTTACTTTATCAGGATGGTACTTCATGGCCATTTTCCTGTAGGCTTTTTTAACTTCTTCATTAGTAGAAGAGGGATCTATTTCAAGAATTTTATATGAAGAATCTGTTTCCGGAATAAACATATTCTTTATTGACAGAAAATCACCTGAAGCAACTCCCAGGTAGGCCGATATTTTTTCAATAATCTCAATTTCTGCAGGATCAATCACGCTGTCTGCAAGGGAAATATTAAATAAAAGATGCAACAACTGAAGACGGGAGGAGTAATCCATATTTCTTTTTATCTGAAGACAAACATCCCTGACCGGAATCTCCTGTTTGAGTATGTCTTTAAGCATCAGAAGAGCTTGCTTTGCAGATTCCTGGCCGAATTGTCTGACAAAGAACTGTTTAACATAGTCTAGTTCAGATTTTACAACCTTGCCATCAGCTTTCATCACGGCTGCTACAAGAACGAGCAGGCTCATTCCGAAATCCCCCTGGCTTGTCCTTGTAATTCCGGCATTATAGGTTGAAGAACGAATAGTCGAACTATCTATCATCGAGCCTACGAGAAAGCCTAACAGACCCCCTATCGGCCCGCCCATTGCAAAACCGAGTCCTCCACCCAGCCATTTTCCAAAGATTCCCATATTCAGGTTTGAGTTTTTATAAATGTCAAAATATCATTATGAATTTTCAGGATAGCAGGAATGATCATATCATTTTCAGAGTTATGAATTATGTAATCTGATAATTTTATCCTGGCCTCATCATCCATCTGATTTCTCATCCTCTCCATAATCTGTTCTCTGGAAAGCTTGTTCCTTTGTATAAGCCTTTCCACTCTCTGCTCAACCGGTGCGACAACCGTAGCTACCCTGTCTACGAATTTTGAAGCGCCGCTTTCAAAGAGAATAGCTGCCTCCATAATAACATAGGGAGCGGTTTGTTCCAACACCCATTTCCTGAAATGATCAAAAATAACAGGATGAACCAATGAATTTACCTTTTCAAGAAGAGTGTTATCATTAAAAATAATTGTGGCCAATTCCATTCGATTGAGACCCCCGTTAATGTAAAGGCCCTTCCCTGCGATAGAATTGATCCGTTTGATAATCCTATCATCATTCTCCATTATTTCCTTTGCTTCCCGGTCAGCTGAAAAGACAGGGACCCTAAGAACATCGAAAATTCTGCAAACAGTTGTTTTACCACTTCCGATACCACCTGTAACGCCAAGCTTTATCGCTGGTTTTTTTTCTTTTATCATTCAACAATCTCCCAAACAAAAGGTCATCATTTCTTTTTATTATTATTCTTAATTTCATATATGACTGATGAATTTACAACTACCTTGTCAAATGTGAAAAAGAGTGTATCGGGTTTAATTGAGGTAATCTCACATCCTGAACTCATCTGTACATTCAGGCTTTTTGTGAGACCTGATGTTACAATATAATAACTAAAAGTCTCACTTCCCGGCACTCTTTTGTAATTGACTTTTGAAATGTCAATAACAAAGGGCGTCTTTTTACCTGAAACTTTGAGTTTCAATATTGAATAACCCGGACCTTTAAGAAAGAGAATCAGGTCAACAGGTGGTTCTTCAATTAAAACTCTCTCTTTAGGAAGGTTAGTATATTTTACCTGATAACTTATACAGGCTTCAATTTCTTTATCGAGAGAATTTAGATACCAGAAAAGGAAAGAAAGAAAAAGGAAAAAAACAAAAACACCAACATCTCTGTTAATTACACTTACTCCTTTCTTGGTAAGTTTTTCCGTCGGTATCCCATTTGTCCCCTTCACAAAAAGCTTAATGAGAATAACTTGATTTCTATTCGTCCGCAGAAGGATCTTTCAAAAGAGCGTTCTTGTCAATTTTCAGTTTGATATCTCCTCCGACATCAACAGTACAATAGTTATCCTTCACTTCATATATTTTCCCATATAATCCTCCGGTAGTTATTACCTTATCCCCCCTTTTAAGGGAGCTCCTGTAATTGTTCATATCCTTCTGCTTTTTCATCTGAGGTCTGATCATGAAGAAATAAAAAACAACAAAAACAAGAATAAGTGGAAGAAAAGTCACAAGGGGATTACCCTGACCGGTACCTCCGGCAGGTTGACCCATTAAATACAAATACGCAAAATTGGTCATTGTCTCAATTTTTAATTATTATTAATTATTAGTTGTTTCTGCTACTTCCGCAGTTATTTTTAATAATACAACAGGGGTAGATGCATTTGACTTAACAGTAATGGTTTTTGTCTGCATACCGTTTCTACCTGATGTGTCAAAAATGACCTCAAGATTTCCTTTGCCTCTGGGAGGAATAGGCCTGGTATCATATTTCGAAACAGTGCATCCGCATGTTGTTGTAGCAGACGCGATTACAAGATTTCCTGTTCCCTTGTTATCAAATGTAAAAGTATAACTTATCTTCTCTCCCTCAGCAACTTTCCCGAAATCGTGTTGATATTCCCTGAAGACTATATCACTGGTTCCTATACTATTTGCCTGTGATGCGGAATTACCGGAATTCATACATCTTCCATTGCCACAGTTTGAAGCAATTATAACTATCAGAACCAAAGATATTATTATGATCTTTCTCATAACCTTGATTTAATGTCACTTATTCAGTTTTCTTCTTTTAGTGATTCACCAACCAGACCTCTGCCAACCTTATTAAAAAGCCCCTCATCACGGATTTCTTTTAATATATTATCAAGAATTCCGTTGACAAATGTACTGCTTTTTGAAGTACAATAGTATTTGGCTATTTCAATGTATTCATTGAGGGTGACCTTTACCGGTATTTCCGGAAACTCAAGTATTTCAGTTATTGCAAGCTGCATCACAAGAATGTCCATTAGGGCAATACGGTCAACCTCCCAGTTGGTTGTATTTTTATCAATAAGTTCGGAACATTTTTTCGAATGAAGGATTGCTTTTCTGAACAATATCTTAACAAATTCTTCATCCTCATCGTTTTTAAACAAAGGCATAAGTGGAGTTTTTTCTCCTGAATCAGCCTTGAATTTTTTTAGAGTCTTCTCAACCATAGAGGATATGTATTCGATATCATCATTCCAATATATGCTTTGTTCTTCAAGGTTTAAATAGAGATCTTCTGAATTTGCGAAGAGATCAGTGATAAGCCTGATAGTGAACTTTTTATCAGATAGATAATTATTATTTTCCGATGCCATATACTCGTCATATACATCCCAGACAACCATTTTATTGTACAGAAGCCGGGGGATATGTGAGTTATTTACCCATGAAATCTTTTTTGAAGAAATATAGTTTTTAAATGCCAGATTTTTTCTAAGCTGGGCTATAAGTTGATTATCTATGAATCTCCTTTGGGGATTCAGATCTTCAGGAGAAGGCATTCTTTTCTGAAGAGCCTGATCGATCTTCTCACCAGCAATATCAGCGACTTCAAGAACAAGCAGCAACAGATAATGATAAAGATCGTAGCTCTTATCAATACTGAACATCAGTTCTGTTTCGGCCTGGATAAGATTCTCATCCTCTCTGCGGTTAAATGCGTAAAGAGCCATCAGGGCTTTTATACGTAATAATCTTCTGCTTATCATTTATAAAGAACCTCAAATTTCCGCTGCTAAAGTACTCTTTTTCCTTTACCCTCAAAACAACTGAGCAAAATAAAGGACAAATAATCTGTCACGTTTTGATTTGATAAAATAATTGTTACATTTGACAATACAAAACAAAACCCTAACACTAATTGACTTAGAAATGGAAGAAGAAGCCGGAATAAAGGAAGTCATAAACGGGCATGATGAAAAAACCATAAAAGAAGAAATTTTCACTAAAGTGGTGCGTGCCGGAAAGAGAACCTATTTTTTTGATGTGAAAGCTACAAGGAAAGATGATTACTATCTGACCATCACTGAAAGCAAGAAACGATTGGGTAAAGAAGGGAAAGTCTTTTACGAAAAACATAAGATATTCCTCTATAAAGAAGATTTTGAAAAATTTACAGAAGGATTGAAAGATGCTGTTTCATATATTGAAAATGGCAAAGATGAATTAAAAGCTCCCCAACAAACATCGATTGCTGAAATCAGAAACGAAAAAAGTACTCTGACTGCAGAAGAATTTACAAACATCGAGTTTGAAGACCTTGGCAAGAAGTGAAGAGAATATTCTAAATGTCTGATTATATACTCCTTATTCTGGGGATCATTTTTATGATCATAGGGATAATCGGGTGCCTGGTTCCTGTATTACCCGGACCACCTATCAGTTATCTTGGATTAATATTACTTCATCTGACCCGGTTTGGACAGTTTACAACTCCTATATTAATTACCCTCGGTGCAATAGCTGCTATTGTAACAGTTATGGATTATGTTGTACCTGTATGGGGAACAAAAAGATTTGGTGGTTCCAAGTACGGAACAAGAGGTGCAACTGTTGGTCTGATAATTGGATTCTTTCTTGGTCCTCTGGGCATAATTATAGGACCATTAATTGGTGCATTTGTTGGTGAAATGATTTTCAAAGATGATATGAGTTATGCTTTCAAGGCCGGATTCGGAAGTCTGTTAGGATTCCTTACTGGTATTGGCCTCAAACTTGCTGCTTCCTTTGTAATTACATTTTACTTTGTTAAGGAGCTGATAAAATAGCAACTACAACTTACTGGTACGATCTCACCCAATAACCAATTGATTTTTTGCCTCTTCCCCCTGGTGGAGGGATTTAGGGAGAGGTAAATTATGCTCCCAGTGTTGCAACCATCACTGCCTTAATAGTATGAAGACGATTCTCTGCTTCAGCGAAAACTATTGAATATTCAGATTCAAATACATCCTCAGTTACTTCCATCCCATCGAGACCAAACTTCCTGAAAATATCCTCTCCGACTTTGGTTTCCCTGTTATGAAATGCAGGAAGGCAATGAAGAAATTTCACTGAAGGATTTCCGGTCCTTTCAATTACTTTCATGTTAACCTGGAACGGTTTTAACAGTCTTATTCTCTCTTCCCACACAGAATCATTTTCACCCATTGATACCCATACGTCAGTATATAGAAAATCAGCACCTTTTACTGCTTCATCAACATTTTCGGTAATAGTAATTCTTGCACCGGTTTCTTTTGCAATAGCATGGCATTTTACCACCAACTCTTCTGAGGGCTGGTAAGCCTTAGGAGCTGCAATCCTGAAATCAATTCCCATTTTGGCAGAACCGACCATAAGCGAATTACCCATATTATACCTGGCATCACCCAGATAGCAGAGGACCATCTTATTAAGAGGCTTGTCTCCGTGCTCTATCATTGTCAGGAAATCGGCAAGGATCTGAGTTGGATGAAATTCATTAGTCAGTCCGTTCCATACTGGCACTGCTGAATACGCTGCAAGCTCTTCGACAATATCCTGACCAAAACCACGATATTCAATTCCATCATACATACCACCAAGCACTCTTGCAGTATCTTTCATAGACTCTTTCTGCCCTATCTGGGTACCGGTTGGTCCAAGATAAGTTACCTGTGCTCCCTGGTCATAAGCAGCAACTTCAAAAGCACAACGAGTTCTGGTTGAAGCTTTTTCAAATATCAATGCAATGTTTTTCCCTTTGAGGTATTGTTTCTCAGTACCATTATATTTTGCTTTTTTCAGCTTTGCAGACATGTCGAGAAGATATGTAATCTCTGCCGGAGTAAAATCAAGCAATTTAAGAAAGTGACGGTTGTGAAGATTAGTAGGCATAGTCGTTATTTTTAAAAGTGCAAAAATAATAAATAATAATCAATTGTGATATGTTCCAATGGTCGCAGGTTGCAGGTTGCAAGGTACAGGTTGCAGGTTGAACGTGCACCCTGCACCTTGCACCTTACTATTACCTTCTATCATCCTCATATTCCATCGTAATCTTGGATCCGTATTTCTTATCAGCAAGTTTAAAAGCTTCAGTGATAACACTTTTTCTGCCACCTTGTTTTATAAAGTTAAGACATGCCTGGATCTTGGGTGCCATACTACCCTTAGCAAATTCACCTTCATTCAGGTATTTCAGAGTATCGTTATAGTTGAGAAATTCCTTAATCTGTTGGTTTGGCTTTTTATAATTAATGAATATATATGGAACATCAGTAAGAATATAAAACTCATCAGCGCCAATTTGTGTAGCCAGAAGTGAAGAGGCAAGGTCCTTATCAATAACTGCTTCTGCCGGTCTTACATCTTTTTTTTCATCAATATATACCGGTACTCCACCTCCTCCGGCTGCAATAACAAAATTCCCTTTCCTGGCAAGGTCACTTATAATTGAATCATTAATCACCCTGACAGGAACTGGTGACGGAACAACCCTCCGGTATCCACCCAGCGTTTTAACCTCCTCTTTGAAGATCCATCCCCTTTTTGAGGAAAGTTCATCAGTCTGTTCCTTCGAATATATTTTTCCGACTCTTTTTTGAGGATCGCTGAAAGCGGGATCATTAATATCGACCAGAACCTGTGTAACTATACAAATAACATTTTTAATAATTCCATATTTGTTGAGCACATTTCTGAACATCCTCTCAATCATATAACCTATTCCACCCTGAGAGTCAGCCACACAAATATCTATTGGCATCTGAGCAATACCATACAACTGTTCTCCTGCATCATTCCGCATAAGGATATTCCCTACCTGGGGTCCATTCCCATGGGTTATGACCAGATCATACCCTTCATTTATTAAAAAAACAAGATTTTCAAGAGTTTCTGTAGTGTTTTGTTCCTGTTCATCAATAGTTCCAATCTGATCATCTCTCAGAAGAGCATTACCGCCCAGGGCAACAACTGCAAGTTTCTTTTCCATATAACAGATTCATAAAAGATCACAAAAGTATCAAAATTCAGGAAATTCAAACAAAATCTTTCAATGAATTGAAGTTTGACCTTTATATGTTTTATAACATAATTCGCCTGATTAATCTTATAAATATTAACTGATAGAATCGAAGTTAAAAAAAAATACTACATTTACACAATTCAAAATAATACCAGATAAGTGAGATTCAGCTATTTATTGTTCATTGCGGTAATCTTCGCAATGACAGGTTACTCCTGTAGAGAACAAGGAGGGAAAAATATAGATCAGGGGGAAATCCATTTTAATATAGATTATCGAGGCAATCTCGGGTCCATGCCAAAAGAGCTTCTGCCAAAAGATCTTATAGTATCATTTAAAAACGATAAAATCCTGTTTGAGATGACCGGAATGGGCAACTCAGGTATCATCAACCTGGCCAATCCGGGAAAAGGCATTTTTGATACATATTTCAGCTTGTTTGCATTAAAATACTTCTATTCTATTGTACCTGGCGAGTTGTTTCCGGGTTTTGAGGCGATGAAGGGGATAGTAATCAGGAAAACGACTAAGAAATCAGTGATTTGCGGGTTCAATTGTAAAAATGCTGAGGTAACCTTCCCTTACGACAGGGAGAAAGTCTATGAGATATGGTACACAAATGAGATCAAAGTTGAGAATCCCAATACCGCTACTCCATTCAGTCAGATTGATGGGGTCCTTATGAGTTTTTTCTTTTTACTTGGTCCTGCTGAGCTTCATTTCGATGCAGAAACAGTTTATAAAAAAGAGATACCTGATGAGGCATTTGAAAGAAGAGAAAAATTCGTTCGAGTATCGAGGGAGGAGATCGACAAGTTCATTAATAAAATGATCAGTCTGTAGAGCACTGGGTGCGAGGCGCATGACGCAGGGCACAGAGCCAGGAGACCATGATATTACTTTTTCAGAATCCAATCCAAAACTTTATATATCTACTTTTTGCATAAGGCCCAAAATTATTACCTTTGGGTTGCGTTTAAAAAACGAAAACTGTTTTGATAAATATCACCCACTGATGACTAAAGAGAAGGAAGATATCGGTAAAAAGAATACAAAAACTGCAAAAGGTTCTGGAAAATCCAAATCCTTCTTTACAGATGATAGGATCAAATTTGTTATAGGTATACTCATAACTGGTTTTGCTTTATATCTTCTTCTGGCTTGTGTTGCATATCTGTTCTGGTGGAAAACTGACCTTAGTATACCTGATTCAGATATATTTTCGGGCCCTGACATCGCAGTTAAAAACTGGTCAGGCAAGGGTGGCCATTATCTTGCTAAAATGATAATCAATAACGGTTTTGGATTTGGGGCATTTTTTATTCCTCTGATTTTTGGTACTGTTGGATTATACCTTCTCAAGTTCCCGAAAATCAAGCCGTTTAAACTGATTGCCAAGTTTGCTTTTGCAGCAATCATTCTTTCACTTATTCTTGGTTTTGTTTTTGGTAAATCAAATGGGTACCTTGGCAGTGGTCCCGGAGGTGCCCACGGATACCAGATTACAAGGTGGATGAATGCCTTTATGGGGATGATAGGAACCGGGGTCATTCTGGCATTCATTACAATAACATACCTTGTTTTTGCTTTGAGGGTCAAACCGGAATCATTCGGTTTAAGACTACCTTCATTCCTGAAGTTTAAAAAATCTACTGATAATCAAATTGTTATCCCGGCAAGCGACACTATTATAAATTCTGGTGCAGATTCAGTTATCCGGGAAGGGAAGCCCATCAATCATCAAATTCAAGAAGATCATAAGGTTGAATTTGTGGTTAAGACCACAAAACTTTATTCTGACCCTGATGATATAGATGATGAAATTCCGGAAGTTCTTGCAACAGGTTCTATAATCCGTGATTTTGATGATGACAAATCTTTTACGGCGCCCGACGACAAAGTTCCTATAAATATTACCCGTCCTGAAGCAGGTGACACACTCCCTGATCATGAGGTTGATAAAAAAATGGAAGATTATGATCCACGACTCGATCTTTCGAGATACAAATTTCCTCCTGTTTCAATTTTGAAGGAACATAAATCAGAGAGCGCTTTTGATAATTCTGAAGTCTTTGAGAATAAAGAGAATATCATTAAGACTCTGGGCGATCATAAGATCAGTATTAAAAGTATTTCAGCAACAGTCGGTCCGACAGTTACATTGTATGAGATTGTGCCTGAACGTGGTGTAAGGCTGGCCCGCATAAAATCGCTTGAGGATGATATCGCTCTTAATCTTTCTGCCCTGGGAATAAGGATTATAGCCCCAATTCCCGGAAGAGGAACAGTAGGTATTGAGGTTCCAAACAAAAAACCGGAAACGGTCTCAATGCGATCCCTTATTACTTCAAAAGCTTTCCAGGAGACTAAATTTGATTTAGCCCTGGCATTGGGAAGAACCATTACTAATGAGCCTTATATCGTAGATCTGACTAAGATGCCTCACCTTCTTGTGGCTGGAGCAACAGGTCAGGGAAAATCAGTCGGTATAAATGCAATTATAACTTCAATTCTTTACAAGAAACATCCTGCCGAGGTTAAATTCGTGCTTATCGATCCCAAAAGAGTGGAATTACCTCTTTATATTAAAATCGAAAGGCATTTTCTTGCTAAACTCCCGGACGAAGAAGATGCAATAATCACTGATACTCAAAAAGTTATTAAAACACTTAACTCTTTGTGCATCGAGATGGACAACAGGTTGGAGCTGCTTAAAGCAGCCCAGTCACGTAATATCAAGGAGTATAATGAGAAGTTTATCTCAAGGAAACTGAATCCTGAAAAAGGACATAAATATTTGCCATACATTGTTTTGATTATCGATGAGTTTGCCGATCTGATAATGACAGCAGGCAGGGAAATTGAAGGACCAATAGGCAGACTTGCACAACTTGCAAGAGCTATCGGAATACATCTGATTATTTCAACTCAGAGACCATCAGCAAATATCATAACAGGATTTATTAAAGCAAATTTCCCAACCAGAATCGCATTCCGTGTTTTTTCATCCATAGATTCGCGAACAATACTTGATGCCACAGGAGCAGACAGGCTGGTTGGACGGGGAGATATGCTGGTCTCTTCAGGAAACGAACCGGTAAGGGTACAATGTGCTTTTATTGACACACCGGAAATTGAAGAGCTAACGGAATTCATCGGATCGCAGAAGGGTTATGCCGATGCCATGCACCTTCCTGAATATGTCGACGACAGTGAGTCTGGCATCCAGGATATTGACCTCCGGAAAAGAGATCCCATGTTCGATGAAGCTGCCAGACTTGTTGTTCAGCATCAACAGGGTTCCACTTCACTTATCCAGAGAAAGCTTTCGATCGGATACAACAGGGCAGGAAGAATTATCGATCAACTTGAAGCTGCAGGAGTTGTCGGGCCATTCGAAGGAAGCAAAGCCAGAGATGTTCTCTGCTCTGACTTTATCGCTTTGGAACAGATTTTGAAGCGTCTCGAGTAAAACTAGTATCTTATGAGATCTGATACAGCAATTATTTCGTTCCTTCTTCTTTTTACTCTGAATGCAGCCGGTCAGAACGATCAGGAAGCTGTAAAAATTCTTGATAAATTCGCAGCAAACGCTCTTGAAGCTCCATCAGTTTCAATGAAATTCATCATGGTAACTTCTAACCAGACAGATAATTCAAGTGATACGTTGACAGGATCCGTCCTAATCAACAAGGATAAATATAAGCTCGAACTGCCCGATAATATTATATGGTTTAATGGCGGAACATCATGGAGTTACCTTCCTGCAGAAAAAGAAGTTACAATAACCAGGGCTGACAAGAAAAACAATTCATTTCAGAGTCGTCCCTCATTGATTTTCTCAATGTACAAAAAAGGTTATAAGAACAGGCTCCTTGAAGAGAAATCAGATTCATATATTATCGACCTCTATCCCGAAGATATAAAAAGCGAACTTATGAGAGTAAGGCTTACAATTGGAAAATCTTTTTTGAATCTCAAGAGCCTGGAATACAAAGAAAAGGATGGGGTTGTAATAACTCTGATAGTTAGTGAATATGATCTGACATTAAAACCCGAACCCGATACTTTTATCTTTCAACCGGGAAAATTTAAAGGGGTTGAGGTTATTGATATGCGTTAATCTATCAAAAAGTCTCTTTCAGGATATGCAATCCGTACATGATAGATGTTCGAAAGCCTTTTCTTGAAGGCATTTTTAATATCCGAAATATCTTTGAAAGTAAGCGGTATCCCGGAGAATTGTCCATCTTGTTCCTGAATGTAAACAATTCTTTCAACAAGTTCGCTTATAGTTCCTTCCGTATATTTCACAAGGCTCCGGGATGATGCTTCCACTGCATCTGCCATCATAATAACCGCTGTCTCCTTCGAAAATGGTTTTGGACCAGGATATGTAAAATCCTTTCCCTTACTTGTATCCCATGGGTGCAGATCGGTGTATTTCTTGAAGAAGTAATAAGCAACGGTAGTCCCATGATGTGTCCGGATAAAGTCTATAATCTGAATAGGAAGTTTGAAATTTTTTGCCAGTATTACTCCGTTTTTTACGTGATTTATTATCACTTTGGCACTATCCTCCGGATTGAGATTATCGTGAGGACTTAATCCATCAGTCTGATTTTCAGTATAGTATTTCGGGTTGGCAATTTTACCGATATCATGATAAAGTGCCCCTGTCCTTACGAGGAGAAGGTTAGCACCGGTTATTCTCGCCGCTTCCTCAGCAAGATTAGCAACCTGCAGCGAATGCTGAAATGAACCGGGAGCCTCTTCGGCAAGTTTTCTTAACAGAGGCTGATTTGTATCTGCAAGCTCTAGTAATGTTGTATCTGATAGAAAGAGAAATCTTTTTTCAAAAATAAATATAATGGGATAACTTATAAGAACAAGTATTCCGTTGCCGGCAAAAAGGTAAAAATCGGACCATATCAAATTTTTGGCATTTCCAAAATGCATTAAACTGATTCCCAAATAAAGAGCTGAGTAGCTGATTACGACCAAAAGAGCAATAATGAAAAACTTAGCCTTTCTGTATATATTTGTCAATGTGAATATTGCAACCATACCTGATATAAAATTCACAAAAATATATTCGAACGGATCCGGAACCATAAATCCGGCCAGCATAATAGTTATCAGGAGAATAAATAATGCAAGCCGGGCATCATAGAATGTTCGTATGACAATCGGTATTATTACAAAGGGAATAAGAAACAATAGGCTCTGATCACCAAAGGTTATCACAAACCTGGTTAATGCAACGAAAGACAGGATTATGAGAATTATAAACAATGTTTTCCGTGTAACATCGAGGACTTCAGAACGAAAATGAGAAAGGAAAAGATAAAGAACCAGGTAGCATGACGATACAAGAATAAATGTACCAAGAATCCTGAACAAACCAGCGCCTGATTCGCGTGGCCAGATCGCAACAACGATTATAATACTAAGCATGAAGAAAATAAGATTTATATAGTATTTTCTGGTTGGCTTCCAAACTTTCTGATTTTCAGACATTACCTGATGTATTTGATAATCCGGATTGAGATGGCAAAAATAGATTATTTTTCCCTAACTCCATGTACTCACCCCATGACCCCACCTTCTCAAATACGCCTCTCTCCAACCCGTCCCCCAAGAGGGAGGGGCTAATACTTTGTATGTCACTGACATACCCCTTTCTCTCCAGGGAGAAGGGGGCAAGGTGGATGAGGCAAAAAAGATAGAGAGGGAGCCAGGTGTGAGTTCGTGTGGATAGAAGCGATTAAAGATTATAGAAAAACTGACACTGAGTCATACGAGAAGACATAGAGTTACATAGAGACAAAACAGCAAAAATTTAAGGATATTTATTAATTTTGAAATAAATTAATGTCAACATGGAAGAATATATATGTGAAAACGTTTTTGTCCCTCTGAGATCGGGGCCATCGCATAAAACAGAGATGCTGAGCCAGATCCTTTTTGGCGAGAAATATACTGTCATAGATAAAGCAGGTAGTTGGATGAAAATAGAGCCAGTATTCGATAAATATATGGGATGGATCGATATGGATCATCTGCAGCATTCTCCTGTTGAAGGCAGTACCTGCGGACATGTGCTGAACAGGTCCTTACTTTGTTATAAAACCGATAAGACAAAAATGGTTCTTGAAGCCGGATGTGAGGTTTTTAATCCTGATTTTGAAGATAAGTTGTTTTTTGTCGGAAACAATAAATACACAACCGGTCGTGAATTCAGTAATAACTATATTTCAACAAATGATTCTATTACTGATACAGCCATGAAATTCATCAACAGTCCGTACATCTGGGGAGGACGCGTACCTTCCGGATTAGATTGTTCAGGACTGACCCAGCTTGTTTATAAAATACAAGGCATTCCTATTCCGCGAGATAGCTGGCAGCAAGCTGAAAAAGGTATAAATATTGATTTCATTGATCAGACTGAACCCGGGGATCTGGTTTTTTTCGATAATGACAAGAGCCGGATCGCTCATGTCGGGATGATTTTATCAAGAGGGCTGGTTATCCACGCCTCTGGCAGGGTAAGAATTGATTCGATTGATCACCAGGGAATATTTAAACCTGAGATTGGCGGATACTCTCATAAATTGCGGACAATCAGGAGAATTCTGTAATTGATAAAAGTTGCATGGTGCAAGTTGCAGGGTGAAGGGTTGAGAAATATGCATGATCCACCATGCACCTTATAACTTGCACCATGCAACAAAAATAGATGGTTACATACTTTTGATTTTTGTATTAATCAATTTAAGGATTGCCTGTTCTGCAGCTGCAGCTTTGGATTCTAAATCCTCTCCTTTTGCAATTATACTGTTTGCAAAACCTTTATCATGAAGTCCGGATGCATTGATTTTTACATTAAGAAATGCTCCTTTGATACACGAGCGGAGAGCTAATGCACCTACTCCTGCATCAGTAATAGAATTCGGATTTCCTTTTTCGACCATTTCATTGATTAATTCGAAACCCGAGAAAGCAGTTTCCATCACTCTCAATGGGATCAGGGATGCATCTTTGGTAGCTTCCTGAATTGCATGATCTCTTATTTTTTTTTCTTCCTCAGATTTTTTAGGAAGTGAATATGCTTCCAGTATTCGATTGAATGCATTAGTATCTTCATCAACCATTTGCAAAAGATTATTCTGAATTGCTTTACCCTTTTCAGCCCAGTCTGAAAACTCTTTCCACCTGTTGTCCCATCCCCGCTTGTGACTTGAAAGATTAGCAACCATCGTCCCAAGCGCAACCCCAAGCGCTCCCATATAAGCTGAGACTGAGCCTCCCCCGGGGGCTGGTGACTCTGAAGCCGTTTTATCCATGAACTCTTTAAGATTCATGTCAATAAGTTTTTGTTCGAGTTTATTGGCCATAACAAATTCAATTATTTTCTCTTCAGGTTTAAACTGATGAATGTCATTAAGTCCCATCGATCTGATGGCTATTTTAATTAGTTCGTCATCTGATACTCCACCGGAACGATTCTGTTTAGCCAGATAGTATCGTCCCGCATCGAGTAAAGACTTGAGAGGAATCAACCCGACAAGTTCAGATCCTGTAACTCTGACACCTCTGGCATCTGCTTTGCGACACACTTCATCAAAAGCAACATGAACCGGTGTAACAGAGATATTTGTAAGATTCATTGATATCTGGGTTATTCCGTATTCCTTTAGATACCAGCCTATTGCCTTTACGGATTTCAATGAACCAGGTATCATAACTTTTTCACCATTTTTATCTTTAACAATTTCCCCTGTAACCGGATCTCCTTCCCTTTCAGGTCGCCCCTTTTCTCTCACGTCATAGGCAATAGCATTTGCAAGCCTGGTTGAGGTGGTATTAAGATTCACATTAAATGCAACAAGAAAGTCTCTTGCACCAACTGCTGTGGCACCAGACCGTTTGTTGAATACAGAAGGACCAAAATCAGGTTTCCACAGAGGATCAGAAAGTTTTTTATTGAGTCCCTCATACTCACCGGATCTGCAGTTCGAGAGATTTCTTCTTTCCTCCTTAAAAGCAGCATTCTCATAACAATAGACCGGTATTCCTAATTCATTTCCGATCCTTTCTGCAACTTTATGTGCATATGCAACAGTCTCTTCCATCGTAATACCCGAAACCGGTATAAACGGACAAACATCGGTGGCACCCATTCGTGGATGTGCTCCGTGATGTATTGACATATCTATAATCTCAGAAGCTTTTTTAACTGAACGAAACGCGGCTTCAGAAATTGCTTCAGGGCTTCCTACAAAAGTTACAACCGTTCTGTTAGTATCTTTCCCGGGGTCCACATCAAGCAATTTAACTCCTTCTACCGATTCAATAATATCAGTTATCTGTTTTATTATTCCCATGTCACGACCTTCGCTGAAATTCGGAACGCATTCTATTATCTTCTTCTCCATCTGTTAGCAGAATTTTTTTTGTCTTCCTCTGTGTAACTCTGTGAATCCTCTGTGTAACTCAGTGTTAGTTCTTATTTTTTTTGTTACATAGAGGATAAACAAAGAACCACAGAGTTTTTTAAAGCTATTTTATGTTTAATTATTTAACAACATTCCCTTTAAGTATAACCGTTTCAATCAGATCGCTGCCAAAAGCATACGGCATAAATTCGTATGATGGTATCTCCTTAGTTATAAATATATTAGCCACCTTACCTCTTGCAATGGATCCGTGAGTTTCCGAAATTCCCATTGCATAAGCTGAGTTTATAGTGACAGCATTTATAACCTCTTCGGGAAGCATCCTGAGTTTGATACAACCTAACGACATTATGAGTTTCATGTTACCCGATGGTGATGAACCGGGGTTGTAATCCGATGCCAGAGCTATTGGTAAACCTGCATTAATCATTTTTCTTACAGGCGGATCAGACATACCCAGGAAAAAGGTTGATCCCGGAAGAAGGGTTGGCATTGTTTCCGATCCGATAAGCGCATTAATTTCCTCATCACCAGTAAATTCCAGATGATCAACAGAAAGAGCGTTGTATTTTACGCCGATCTGGATTCCCCCTGAATAATCAAGCTCATTTGCATGAAGTTTGGCAGTAAGGCCATATTTCATTCCTGCCATTAATATCCTTTCCGTATCCTCAACCGTAAAGAATCCTTTATCGCAAAAAACATCTATAAAATCGGCAAGATCCTCTGAAGCTACCACCGGTATCATTTCATTGATAATAAGATTAACGTACTTTCCCCTGTTGTACTTATACTCTTCAGGAATTGCATGTGCTCCCAAAAAAGTTGCCTTCACTTCGATCGGACTGGTATCTTTAATTCTTCTGATTACCCTCAACATCTTTAGTTCATCAGTTGGATTAAGACCATAACCACTTTTTATTTCGACTGCTCCGGTGCCTAAAGAAATGATTTCATTTATCCGGGTAATCGATTGATTAAACAGCTCATCTTCTGATGTTTCGTGAAGTTTCTTTGCTGAATTAACTATACCGCCACCTCTCCTTGCAATCTCAGCATAAGATAATCCACGAATTTTGCCCACAAACTCTATTTCGCGACTTCCGGCATATACAAGGTGTGTATGTGAATCACAGAATGAAGGAAAAACGAATCTGTTGGTGGCATCGATAGTATTAATCTGTGGATATTGTAACTGAATTTTACTATTCCGAAGCTCCTCCATCTTGCCAAAACCACTGATAATGCCATCGTTGATATAAAGATAAGCTTCACTTACCGTGCTAATCTCAGACATTTCAGCACCGCATATTTTCAATTTAGGAATCTCCTCAGTCTGAACAAGGCACTTTATATTCTTAATAAGTAATCCCGTACGCATTTAGTCTTATAAATAAGGTCCTAAGGTAGCAATTATTAAAAAAAATGACCTGTATTTCCATTTTTCTTTATCTTTAACAGTATGAACTAAAACCTTAACCTATGAAAAAAACCTTTTTAGTTTTTCTTATATCAATGCTGGTACTTTCGGTATCGGCACAGGAGAAAAAGGTAAAAACCGGATGGAAGTTCGGTGGTGCTTTGCCTGCAATTACTTTTGACTCTGATCTCGGGTTTCAGTATGGAGCGCTTGCAGAATTTTTTAACTATGGTGATGGCAGCAAATATCCTGATTTCCTTGATCATACTTATACTGAAATATCACGATACACCAAAGGAAGTGGCATTTACAGGTTCATGTTCGAATCAAATCACCTTATCCCTGGAGTACAATGGATAAGTGATCTCAGCTATCTTCCTAATCAGGCAGCTACTTTTTACGGATTCAACGGATATGAATCAGTATATAACAAAGACTGGATGGATGATAAATTGTCTTCTCCCCCTTACAGGACCAGAATGTTTTATCGTTTTCAGAAGAACCAGTTCAGATTTAAGAATGATTTCCTGGGAAAACTTTCAGGTGAACATATCAAATGGAGCGCAGGTTTCGCTTTTCAGGATTTCACAACAAGCTCTGTAAATATTGATAAACTTAACAAAGGGAAAAAAGATAAACTTCCTTCAGTTGACTCCGTCCCAGGTCTTTTCGAACGATATCAGACACTCGGTATAATTCCGTCTGACGAGGCCAGGGGAGGTTGGGTCAATACGGTCAAAGTCGGCATTATGTGGGACAGCCGTGACAATAGACCTAATCCGATGAAAGGTTTCTGGACGGAGATTGGGATTATAGCAGCACCAAAATTCATAGGAAATAATTGGGAATTTTCAAAATTGTATATAACACATCGTCAATATTTTACATTAATAGAAAAAGATTTATCGTTTGTTTACAGGTTAGGATATCAGACTACATTATCAGGACATGCTCCATTCTTTTTTCAACCTGAGGTAATTACATCGCGACTTATAGGAGAAACTTCTGAAGGTCTTGGCGGTTCAAAAACATTAAGAGGAATTCTGCTGGATAGGGTAGTTGGTGACGCCTTCTTTATGGGGAACATTGAGCTTCGCTGGAAACCGTTATATTTCAAGTTTTTCAAACAGGACTGTTATCTTGGACTTAACGGATTTTATGATTTCGGAATGACGACAAAAGATATCAAACTCCCAAATGATCTTCAGAATACGTTTGATGGAATATATAACACCCCGGTTCAAACGGAAAATTACTCCGATTTCTTTAAACCCGGAACCGAAAAGCTCCATCAGAGTGCAGGGATTAGTGTAACGCTTGTCATGAATCAGAACTTTGTAATTGCAATCCCAGTCGGTAAGGCCTTTAATGAACAGGATGGCAATATCGGATTCTCTATCGGGTTGAATTATTTATTTTAGCAAAAGATATATATTATTAATTGTAGGCGGGTGTCTCTTATTTAATATTAATACATTCAATATCCCTTCAGAAAATATGCCAGAGCCACTCCGAGGTAATTACCTACAATATAACCTATTATACCGCCCGTAATACCAGTTACGATAACATCCTTATTTTTAAGGGCACTGGCAACAAGAGGAACAAAAGGAGGAGAAAATATAAAAGCAGCCGATGTGATAAGAAAATTATCTGCATCAATTCTGAAAATTTTTGCCAGAATTATATGCAGGACAAGAGATCCAAAATAACACCAGGTAATAAATAATATGAGATTAAACATCCCAATTCCGAACAGAGTCCTGATGTTTGCCATTGAAGCAACAGTAAGAGAAAATACCAGGATAAGGTACATTCCTAGCTGGAATGTTTTTTCAATCCGATTGATAGATTTTAAAAGCGAGAACAGCAACCCAAGCGTGGTAATTGACAGGATAACCACAACCATTATAGGCAGTCCGGGCAAGAGAAGTGCTAATCCACCTGAGAAGGCAAAAATCAATATAGAAATTCCAAGTGCTCCGAGTAAAGACAGGAAAACTCCCTTCTTAAACATCCCGGAATAATCCTCGAGGTTTTCGGTCTGACTGGCAATTTCTGCCTCATCGCCTGCTATTCCCTTGGATCCCTCAAATGGGGGTAATATGAACCTGAAGATGCGAGGTGCAATTGTTATAAAGAAAAGGATAAGAAAAGCGCCTACAATCATATCGTAAGTACTGACGATGACAAAAAGGTTTGCATCCACATTCAATGCCATTTTTATCGCAACAAAATTTGGAGTTCCGCCTGCATATATTCCTTCGAACATGCCAGCAAGTTTCCAGCTTTCTGGAATTGAATCTTTCCAGATAAAAAAACCTACTGTAACCATCACAAGACCTGCGACCAGAGCCAATACTACTGAGATAAACCCTTTTCTTGCATAACGAAGCCACTTCTTGAGATTAAGAGAAAATAGTAATAATGGAAAGGCAAGTGGAACAACAATTGATGGGATTATATCCTGAACTGATGCAATCTTGTTAACGAACAAATCTTCGTTTGTTGCTTTGCCCTGACTTATGAGCGATTCAACTTCAGCTTTCGGAAGAGATGCCTTTCCCTGAAGTGCCAGTTTGTAACCATTACTTCCCTGAGGTAAAATTCCGGTACTGCCAATCAAAAGACCAAATCCGTAAGCGAGGACAATTGAACCCATCTTCTGAAGAAAAGACCATTGCTTACACAAATAAATAATGACAATGGGAAAAGCAAAATAGAAAATTACCAATAATACAATCTTTATCATAGGATTAGATTTTAGGCATTTCCAAATATAAAAAAAGTGGCTCACTGAATAGCAAGTCGTTTGAAAAATAGGTTTTTATACTTATTTACCTGTCGTATCAATCGCACTCTTCAAAACTTTTCCGGTATTGTTCTATAGCTTTAAGGCTCATACCCATACTTGAGAACCCTCCATCGTGGAAAAGGTTTTGCATTGTTACTTTACGCGTAAGGTCGGAAAACAGTGCCACACAATAATCGGCACACTCTTCAGCAGTGGCATTACCAAGTGGTGACATCCTTTCGGAGAAATCGATAAGAGATTCAAAACCATGGATACCGCTTCCCGCAGTAGTAGCAGTAGGAGACTGAGAAACTGTGTTTACCCTTACCTTCCTGTCGCGACCATAAATATAACCGAAACTGCGGGTTATTGACTCAAGGAGGGCTTTTGCATCCCCCATATCATTATAACCGGAAAGAGTTCGTTGAGCTGCAACGTAGGATAATGCAACAACTGATCCCCACTCCTTCAATGCATCAAGCTTATAGGATGTCTGTAGAATACGGTGAAAGCTCAGGGCGGAAATATCGAATGTCTTTAACATGTTTTCGTAACTGGTTTGCTCATAAGGGATATCTTTCCTTACGTTCGGTGACATACCAATGGAATGAAGAATAAAATCGAATTTACCACCAAAAATCATCATGCTTTCCGAAAGCAGGTTTTCAATATCATCCATTTTGGTTGCATCGGCAGCAATTACTTTACTGCCAGTAATTTTTGCCAGATCATTAATTGTACCCATTCTGATAGCTACCGGGGAATTAGTAAGTACCAAATCAGCTCCTTCCTGCCATGCCTTCAAAGCAATCCGCCATGCAATGGATTTTTCGTTCAGGGCACCAAAAATTACACCTTTTTTCCCCTTTAAAAGACCATCTCTCATCGTATTTTATTATATATCAATTAATTCCGGCTTTCAAGAGTTCCCTGGCATTTTTCATCGCAGTCTCAGTAACTTCGCTTCCGCTTAATAATCTGGCAACCTCCAGTATTCTTTCTTCGGGTGATAACAATTTGATCCGTGTAATTGTTGAGTCATCTAAATCATCCTTATAAACATGATAATGTTTTGTTCCACGCGAAGCAACCTGTGGGAGATGAGTAATATTGATAACCTGCATATATTTCCCCATACCCGAAAGAATCTGTCCGACTTTGTCAGCTATCTCTCCGGATACTCCTGCATCTATCTCATCAAATATTATGGTAGGTAGATTATTTTTTCTTGTCAGCAACGATTTGAGGCTAAGCATAACCCTCGATAATTCACCACCGGAAGCGATTTTAGCAAGGTTCTCAGGTGCTATCTGTTTGTTTGCCGAGAATAAAAAATCAGCATGGTCAATACCAGTTGCAGTGAATTCATTTATTTGTGTAAGGGATATTCTGAATTTTGCATTCGGAATTCCAAGCTGTTTAAGTAATTCTATAATTCGCAATTCAATATCTGGCAATACACTTTTTCTCCTGTCAGACATCTCTTCAGAAATAATTTTCAATGAGTTGACCTCTTTTTCAAGAAGTTTTTCCAGTTCACCAAGTCGTTCATCGCTGGAAACAATAGAATTTATAAGATCTTTTATCTCATCTTTTTTATTAATAAGCTCATCGAGGTTTTTAACCCTATGCTTTTGAATCAGTGAGTAGATATTATCAAGCCTGTTGTTGACCTTGACAAGTCGTTGAGGATCCGCTTCAATTGAGACAACGAGTTTTTCTATCTCCGCTGCAAGGTCATCAAGTTCGATCAGTGAGGACTCAGTTCTCGCGAGAAGACTTTCACCATCCGGCAAAAAGGTTCTGATTCTTCCTATGTTTGTCTTAACTTCCCTGAGCATTGAAAGTATCGATATACCTTCTGCAAAAAAGAGATTAGATGATCCGCTTAATGCCAGTTTTATTTCTTCAGCATGCCCTAGTAACTCCTGCTCAGCTTCAAGCTCTGCCTGCTCTCCCTGTTTCAGATCAGCTTCTTCCAGCTGATTAAACTGAAACTGATAATATTCCAGGTCTGCTCTGTTTTTGTCAGCTTTTTCTTTTACTCTGTTGTACTCTGTTTTTAATTTCCTATAATTTGAGTAAGCCTCCCTGTATTCACTATACTGTCTGGAAATACCTGAAAATGAATCAATTAAACTAAGCTGGAATGAATTGTCATTGAGCATGAGAGTCTGGTGCTGAGAATGAATATCTATAAGTCTGTCGCCCAGCTCCTTAAGCAAGTTGATAGTTACAGGTGTATCGTTGATAAATGCTCGGGATTTTCCAGCGGGATTTATTTCTCTTCTGAGAGTCGTGACAGACTCATAATCAAGCTCATTAGAGATAAAAAAATCATTAAGTTCATATTCTTCAATTCTGAATGCGCCTTCCACAATGCATTTCTCATTTTTATCAAGAAGTACTGTTGAATCTGCTCTTGTTCCCAGTATAAGCGAAAGAGCACCTAAAAGAATTGATTTTCCGGAACCTGTTTCGCCAGTGATAATTGTCAGGCCGTTTCCAAGTTCAATGTCCAGTTCCTTGATAAGAGCATAATTTTGAACGAACAGTTTTACGAGCATAACATGTTATTATGGTGTGCTGGTTGAATTGATTGTTTCATATTTTGCCTTGTTTGCAGGGTCAATTTCTGTAAGTATCTCCACAACACGGCTCTTCTCTTCAGGGAATGCCGCTGAAAAAACATTAATGAGCTCGTCAGATTTCGAATCCATAACAACCTGCACAAGATACATGTATGGATCAGGTTTTCTTCTATAAACCTCCTGGATCAGTTTGAGGCTCTCCACCATACTTGTTCTTGCTTCAGATATTTTCGATTCCATCTTATCGAGGCCATTAATATTGTAATCATAAAGAAACTGTCTTACTCCTTCATACTCTTTATCAAGAACATTTTTTACAAGCCAGTACCTGTTCCGGTTCCGGGAACCATCGTAAGGTTTCCATCCGGGTTCAGGAGCATTCTGGGCATTTGTAACAATTTTCTCAGCCATCTGGAAAAATTCCGTACCTCCCGTTGGTGAAAAAGAATCGTAATCAAATCCGAGAATCATATAAGTATAGTAGGCCAGAACTGAAACCAGACTTGACCTGTAGGTGTTTGGATCGAACTCCAGCGCTTGAAATTCCACATACTTGAACTGAAAGCTGTTGTCAATAAAATTTAGCATTGTGGAGTTATAGGTTGTATTAAAAACAGGCCTGCTAAGTTGAATCTGGATTGTTCCTTTGAATTCATCTGCCGACAATTGATCAGAGAGGTTAATTAAAATATTACAGTCGATCCTTTCAGCGTAACTAAATACATGGTTTGTCCACACTGTGTTGTTCATAAACTCAAAAAGATCGCGTTGCATACTCTCAAATACCTGACGGTTAGATCCCTGTATTCTCTGTGCAGATATCTGAATATTACAGTTAAGTTCTTGGGAACTAATGATCCCCGGCAATAAAACCAGAAATAGAATGAGATAATATTTTAGAAAACGTATTACTGTCATCCTGGTAAATTATTGAATCATTGAAACAATTTTATTAAGAATATCCCTGGCAGCTTCTTCTTTTGATTTCAACTCAAATTTATCAATATTATTGTATCTGTCTATTATTGTGATCTTGTTTGTATCATGACCAAAACCTGCTCCGCTATCTTTAAGCGAATTTAAAACTATTATATCCATATTTTTCCGGAAAAGTTTTTCTTTGGCATTCTCCAATTCATTATTGGTTTCAAGTGCAAACCCTGCCACGATCTGGAATGGCTTTTTAGTCATACCCAGAGTTGCTGCAATGTCAGTTGTCGGTTTAAACCTTAAGATCAATCCCTTCCTGTCCTTTTTAATTTTATTCCCTTTAACCTCTTCAGGAGTAAAATCTGCAACTGCAGCGGCAAGAATAGCGATGTCGCAGGCTGGAAACCTGGCTATGCATTCTGCAGCCATGGATTCTGCCGTTGTAACATTAACAACATTTACGGAACTATTTCCTGGCGTGATACTTACAGGGCCGAGTACAAGTTCGACATCAGCACCATACTCTGCAGCTGCGTCTGCAAGTGCTATCCCCATTTTTCCTGAAGAATAATTACTGATGAAACGAACGGGATCAAGAGGTTCACGGGTAGGTCCCGCATTAATCAGAATATGCTTGCCATTCAGAGGCTTATTGTTTTTTTTTTAGCAAAGAAGTTCTTAATTTCTTTCACTATTTCTTCCGGTTCTGCCATCCGGCCTTTACCTGAAAGACCACTTGCAAGCTCTCCACTTGCTGGCTCGAGAATAGAATTTCCAAAAGCTTTCAGTGTTTCAATATTAATGATTGTTGCCGGATGGATTAACATATCCATATCCATCGAAGGGGCAATAAAGACAGGGCAGCGTGCTGATAAATAAGTCGTAAGCAGCAGATTATCGGCTACACCATTCGCCATTTTAGCAATAGAATTTGCAGTTGCAGGGGCAATCAGGTATATATGTGCCCATAAGCCAAGATCCACATGACTGTTCCAGTTACCGTTTCCGGGGTCATAGAATTCTGTAAGTACCGGATTTTTTGATAATGTTGCAAGAGTCAGAGGGGTAATGAATTCTTTTGCATGATCAGTCATAATGACTTTGACTTCTGCACCATCCTTAACAAGCAACCGGATGATAGTTGCAGTTTTATAAGCTGCAATACCTCCGGTTACACCGATAAGTATGTTCTTGCCTTTCAGCATTTTTATGCTAAATATTATTTCTGTTTAGCAGGACTCTCAGTGTTTCTGTAAAAAATTTTACCCTCTTCAAGTTCCTGTAATGCAATAAGGGTAGGTTTTGGAAGCCGCTCGTAGAATTTCGAAATCTCTATCTGTTCACGGTTTTCAAATACTTCCTCCAGGTTATCGCTATAAGATGCAAATTCTTCAAGTTTCTTGTTAAGCTCTTGTTTCATCTCAACCGAAATCTGGTTTGATCTTCTGGAAACAACAATTACTGTCTCATAGATATTTCCGGTACCCTGAGTCATCAGGTCCAGATTGCGTGTAACAGTTGTTACGGGTGCTGCTGATTTTCTGTAATCCATAAATTTATTGATTATTTTACTCCAGTGTCTGGAATTCCTGCTTTAAGATATTTATTTGTCTTCTGGAAGATACCGTTAACATCCTTTAAGTATATGCTTTGTGGAAATTCTTCCATGAATGAATAATAGTCATCAAGCGTAGCCTGGTATCTCTCTTTTTGTTTATTAGCCAGACTGAGTTCTGCATATTGGAAAAGGGAATTCAGTTTAAGGTACATCATCTTTTCCCTGTATTTTGTATTGGCAAATTCTTTGAGACTATTATTCAGAGCCACAACTGCCGCTTTGTATTGTTTCATGTCGTAATAAAGCTTTGCGCTCAGATATGACTTTTCTACCTGTTTGTCCTCAAGGTCCCTGATCAGCTTTTTGCTCTCTTCTACTTTTGAACTGTTGGGAAATTTGTTTATGAAAATCTTAAATCCCTCTATTGAATTCCTGGAGTTTTCCTGGTCAAGTTCCGGACGCGCCGATAAATTATAATCGCACATAGCTGCCATAAAATAAGCCTCCTCTGCATGTTTGCCAAAAGGAAACAGATCAATAAATGATTTAAACGTACTGCCTGCCATGAAATAATCCTTCATACCGTAATAACTCTGGGCATTCATCCAGTTCAGATCTTCAGCCTCGTCTGTAGCTCTGTATCGCGGAAGGATCTGAGTTAATAGCTCTGTAACTTTAACATACTGACCTGCATCGTAATATTCTTTTGCCTTTGATTTTTTTAGATCAAAATCTGTACTCTTCAGGAGTTTTTCATATTCGCCACATGAGCTTGCCAACAATAAAATTATCAGGACTATATATAATCTAAACCTCATAAAAAAAATTGTTGCGCAAAATTACAGAAAAAATTTCATTCCAGGCATAAAAACGTAATAATTGTGCTTTTATTATGCTTTCAAATACACGGCATGGGGAAATTAGGTATAAATAGGTATAATGTTAAACCAGTTTATCTTTAATTTTGTGAAAAAATTTTATAAAGGGTAGTTAACATGGATATATTTGAAAAGATTAAGAAAAACAGAGGTGAAATAGGGCAATATCAGTATATGGGGCATGGGTATTTTGCCTTTCCTAAACTGGAAGGTGAAATAGCTCCGCATATGAAGTTCAGAGGTAAAGAGGTTCTGACCTGGAGCCTGAATAATTACCTCGGACTCGCAAATCACCCTGAGATTCGAAAAGTTGATGCCGAGTCGGCAGCAAAATATGGTCTGGCATATCCTATGGGCGCCAGAATGATGTCGGGTCATAGTTCAAATCATGAAAAATTTGAAGAAATGGCAGCCCGTTTTACCCATAAAGAAGATGCTTATCTCCTCAACTTCGGGTACCAGGGAATGGTCTCAATTATTGATGCTCTGGTAGACAGGCATGACGTTATAGTATATGATTCCGAATCTCACGCCTGCATAATGGACGGTTTGAGACTGCACATGGGAAAGAGATTTGTTTATCCGCATAACGATATCGAAAGTTGTGAAAAGCAATTACAGAGAGCTAAGAAACTTGTTGATGAGTCCGGTGGTGGGATACTAGTGATAACTGAAGGAGTTTTTGGTATGGCAGGCGACCTGGGGAAACTCGATAAAATCGCCGCATTGAAAAAGAATTATCAATTCCGTTTCCTTGTGGATGATGCTCACGGGTTTGGAACCATGGGTGTCAATGGTAGCGGGACAGGCGAACATTTTGGTGTACAGGACCAGATTGATATCTACTTTGCAACATTTGCAAAATCCATGGCCGGAATCGGAGGATTCGTTGCAAGTACAAAAGATGTGATTGACTATCTACGCTACAATCTTCGCTCACAGATATATGCCAAGTCACTTCCCATGGCTATGACATTAGGAGCTATAAAAAGACTCGAATTTATCCAGACTCATCCTGAACAGAAAGAGAAACTCTGGACCATTGTCTATGCTCTGCAGAAAGGGTTAAGGGATGCCGGACTGAATCTTGGAAAGACAGAATCACCTGTAACACCGGTGTTTATGAAAAGCGGGGTTGCACAGGCAACTCAAATGATTTGGGATCTTCGTGAAAACTATGCGATCTTCTGTTCAGTGGTTATTTATCCGGTTGTTCCAAGAGATGTAGTAATGCTTCGGCTTATACCTACAGCCGCTCACACCCTTGAAGATGTGGATTATACAATTAAGGCTTTCAGAGAAATAAAAGCAAAAGTTGATAAAAATGAATACCCTGATAAGCTTGCTGATTTCAACCAATAAGAAAAATAATTGATAATTGAGGAAAGCTGTATCTTATGGATGCAGATTTTTTTGTTCCGTTTCGAACAAAACCGACCCGAATATGGTTATATTACTTAAATCAGCAGGTATTTCCGAGATTTTATGGATGTATCAATTTTTATTAGCAAATAGTTTCCTTAAGATAATGGACAATACGAGCCATAATAATAATATTTTAAAGGGTTACAACATGCTTTTCTATTTTGCCGGGAGCATGATTATGCACGAACCTTCAGAAGAATGTATTGTAGATTTCTGGGAAAAGGGTATTTTGAAAAATCTTCCGGTCTCAAGTGCAAATCCAAATTTTGTAAAAGCAGCTTCCCAACTCAGAGATTCATTTAAAGATAAAATCGGTTTTGGAAAGTTATTGCATGAAGACTTTTTAAGGCTCTTTGCCAGGCAGACGTCTGCGCTGGCACCGGCTTATGAATCACTATACAACAAGAACATTTTTCAAAGCACGGATCATCTTTCTGCTAGTGTCACCGAATTTTATAATTCCTATGGATGGGAATCTAAATTCAAAGGCAGAATAGAAGATGATCATCTTGGTGTTGAGCTACTTTTTCTCACTTTACTGATTGATAAATACCTTGTTCTGGATGATAAAGCATGTAGGGGAGAAATGAGAAGAGAGATACACCGGTTTATTAATCAACATATTCTTTCCTGGGTCCCTGAATGGAATAAAAAAATCCAGAATCATGCAAATACATTGTCTTTCAAAGGTATAGGTAATCTGATTCTCGCCTGCACTGAAGATGTATTTGGATTTTTGGACCAGGAATCGTCAGCTACTATTCCGACTGACTACCTTAAAAATTAGGGTTAAAAAAGTTTGTAATAGCATCAAAATAATACTCTTCCCATCCTTCTGCAATACTAATAAACTCTTCATCAGGAATATTTGAATGTTCTACGGTAACAAGTGAGTTTTGCCTGTAAGATGAAATAGTAATAGTTACAATTGACTTTTCAGACTGGTCACCGAAGTGCCACTCCTGAACCACTTTTTTATCAGGAATAAATTCCAGATTCTTTCCGGTAATATCCCCTTCCCACATAGAAAACTCACTTCCGGGCGCTGTGCTCATCTGTGCTGGATAACCTGACCATAATTCAATTGTATAGGGATTTGTTATTGCTGAATAAACATCGGATGGTTCAGCATTTATTTTGAATGTTTTTTTGAATGTCTTCATATTGAAACTATTTTAACTCTGACAAATAACGTTCGGCATCTATAGCAGCCATGCAACCTGAACCCGCAGCCGTAACAGCCTGTCGGTAAACCGGATCCTGGACATCGCCTGCCGCAAACACTCCTTTGACATTCGTCTTTGATGTACCGGGAACAGTTTTGATATATCCAGTAGTATCAGTATCAATATACTTTTTGAATATATCTGAATTCGGAGTATGTCCAATAGCAAGGAAAAAGCCGTCGATCTTTATTTTTACCACTTCTTCTGCAGAAGTTCCTTTTTTCTTTATAAGAGTCGCACCTTCCACACCATTTTCACCAAAAAGATCTATGGCCTGATGCTCCCATAATACTTCAATATTCTTGAATCTTAGAACTTTGTCCTGCATCGCCCTGGATGCTCTTAGAACATCCCTCCTTACAATGAGGTAGACCTTCCGGCATAGTCCTGCAAGGTATGTTGCTTCTTCAGCTGCCGTATCACCTCCTCCAACAACCGCAACATCCTTTCCCCTGAAGAAGAATCCATCACAGGTAGCACATGCAGAAACACCCATTCCGGCATATTTAGTCTCCGATTCCAATCCAAGATATTTTGCTGTGGCTCCGGTGGCAACTATTACAGCTTCTGCTTCAATGATTTTATTATCATCAAAAGTTACTTTAAGTTTCTTGCCGGAAAAATCGACATCGGTGGCAATTCCAAATCGTACATCCGCACCAAAACGTTCTGCCTGTTTCTTAAAATCCTCCATCATTTGAGGTCCGGTAATACCATCGGGATACCCCGGATAATTATCTACTTCAGTTGTGGTTGTAAGCTGACCCCCCATTTGTAGTCCAGTATAGAGAACCGGATTAAGGTTAGCTCTTGAGGCATAAATTGCTGCAGTATATCCAGCAGGACCTGAGCCGATTATCAAACACCTGACCTTTTCAGTTTTTTTTATATCTGTTGTATTTTGAGCATCTTTCTGAAGATCCAGTGGTTTAAATATATTCATAAATGTTTAAAGCTTAAATGAATTGCAAAAATATGAAAATAAAGCTAACAATACTGTGTGATAAATGTCAAAGAGTTAAACCATCAATTTGCATTTTAAGATTAGTTGAGTATTTTTGCAGACGGATTAACCGCCTTCGCTAAAGCTTCGGCGGTCAAAGCGGGGTGTGGCGCAGTTGGCTAGCGTACTTGCATGGGGTGCAAGTGGTCGTCCGTTCGAGTCGGATCACCCCGACCAAGTTTCAGAATGTCTCAAAATATTAAGTGCATAGTTTAGTATATAACTCTTATACTAACTGTGTACTTCTTTTTTATGCCCGGGTTTAGCATGATTTGTTTTGAAATAGCTTATAAACTAAAATAGATAATAAAAAAGATCATTTTCATTTTATCTTCTTATTACAATATACCCACCAATAGATTTGCTATTTGCTGACTTCAAAACAAAAAAGTATGTATCATCCGGAAGAGGATGTTTGTTATAATCAACTCCATTCCATAAATTATCATAATTCATGTTTTTATAGACCTCAGCTCCTCTCCTGTCGAAGATCATCAATTCAGTCTTGCCGAGGGTTGCTAATCCTCTAATTACAAAATAATCATTCTTCCCATCCATATTT
>JBEKWS010000011.1:0-156425 GCA_049512815.1 Bacteroidales bacterium
AACCTGATCACCATTTATGCTTTTTGCTAAATTGTATCATCTGAATCAATTAAAATTGTAGAAATCTTAATAAAAAAACTTTCAAAAACCCGACATGCGGATTTTAGGAGCTATCGGAACGCAAAGATTTAGCAAAGACCGCAAAGAATTATTTCTCAGAAACAAGTAGTTTCTGAGTTCTTCCTATGTTTTAAGTTACACAGAGATCCACGGAGGATCCACAGAGAAAATCTATAATACATTAATCATTCTGAAGATTAACTAAATGATGGCGCGTGGGTAAACCCGGAAATGGCGCGAACTTCAGCTAAAACGATAGCGCCAATAAGGCACGTGTAGCAGGCGTAAGTTTTGGATGAAGTTGGTATTTCCGGCCTCCTTTTCTTTGGTTCATTTCTTTTGGAGGAGCAAAAGAAATGAACAAACTTATCTGAACAACTCAAACATAGGCTCCCCGGTACATGCATTCGGATACGGAACTTTGCAGAGTGTTGATAATGTGGCAGCAATATCTGTCATGTTCACCTTTCTGGTCACGGTAGCCCTGTTAACTGTCCAGCCGTACCAAATCAACGGAACGTGAGAATCATACTCATAAGGTGAATTATGATTGGTCACATAGTCATTCTCCTTTTCCACCCAGCCGGGATTTAACGTAACAATAACATCTCCGGATCTCTGGGGACTAAAATTATTAATGATCCTTTTAAGATTACCATTTCCAAAGTCGTTGGCCTCAAAGGCAGAATAGGGATAAGCAGCCTCTACACCGGTAAATTGAACAAGAAACCGTGCAACTTTCTTCTGGACATCATCAAGTGAAAGTCTCGCATCTTCAATTAGTGTCCTGTTCAGGAAAACCTGTCTTTCAGAATAACCTTTTACCCAGTCTCCCTCTCCATAAACTGCATTAAGATAACTCCTCAGCAACTGCAATGCCTGATTCTGCATAAAATACCCTGAAGGAATCCTGTTCTTTTCCAGAACCGTCGGAATCTCAGATATACCATGAGCCGCAGTAAAGTAGATTAGAACATTCTTTTTACCGATACTGTCATTTAAAAATGTGAGAAGGTTTTTTATTTCATCATCGAGTCGGAAAATAGCATCACCCATCTCTACCGATGATGGTCCGAATCTGTGTCCTATATAGTCTGTAGCTGAATAGCAAATTGATAAATAATCTGTTACATCATCTTTACCCAAACGTTCATTTTGTATTAGCCTGATGGCAAAGTTGGTGGTAAGTGAATTACCAAACGGCGTCTCTCTCAATAAAGAGTAATCATTTTTAGAACCAAATATGCTCTTTGACCTTATCTTTTTCAAATCGTATGGGAAATAGTTGATATTATTGAACCCGGCTTCGTAACTATTTGAATCAGGAAGGCAATCAGCATAATCCTTTGCCGGTCTTAAAAGGCTCCATGTAGAATTGAGATATGAGTCTGAAAACTTCATGGCATTAAAGTCATTAACCCACATTGGAAGAGAATCAATATAATAGGTACTTGACATCCATGTTCCGGTAATATTATCGAACCAATAAGCAGCATTTGCTGCATGGCCGGCTGAGAAGATAGCCGAACTCTCTCTTAAACCAACTCCAAAAACTTTTGCCTTCTTGTTTGTTGACATTTCAAGTTCATCGGAAAATGTTGATACCAAAAGGTTTACAGGTGAATGTAAACCAGTTTCAAAACTTCCACCTACTGAATTTACATTAATATCTTTGGTACAATTTATCAGTTCATTCTTAAGCGGAACATACCAGTCATCAGAAGTTATTCCATGAAATGAAGGTTCAGCACCTGTAGCGATTGTTGCATGGCCCGGAGCAGATTGTGTGAGCATATATTCATATGAGGCATTTTTAAAGTATGTTCCCTCATTGATAAGTCTTTTTATTCCATTTTCACCTAACCTGTCCCTGAACTTTTCGAGCTGATCGTATTTCAGCTCTTCAACCACAATCCCGATTACAAGTCGTGGTTTATCCGGAGGAAGATAAGCTCCCTGACCAGACATTTTAATAAAAACCGATATCAATAAAATGATTGTTGCGTATCTTTTCATAACTGACTCCTACTTCTTAATGTATCATATACAGATTTGCTAAAGAATGAATAAAACAGGTTCCCCTTATATAAAAGTAAGGTGCAAAAATACTTGTTTTAATTACAGAAGCAAACTATGTGGATTATTTAATCACCACGAACCTTCCAAAGAAAGAGGTTCTTGAAAGTGTGTTTGTGAAAACAACAGTATATGTACCAGCCGATAATGATTTTACATCAATTAAAAGAGGAACACCATTAGCAGCTTCAGTTTTATAATCTGACATTAATTTACCTGACTGATTAATAATTCTGACGTTTATGGTACCTGCTATCATGTCGGGAAGAACTGCTTTTATATCATTTATTGCCGGGTTGGGAAAGAGGAGTAATGGAGTTGGTGAAATTGTAGTTTTAATACCATTGAGAATTGGCACCATGTCTACATTTAAATCAGTCTTTTGGCCCAAAGTAACAATCACATTATTTACGGTTGTATCTTGATAGCCAACAGCCGAAAAGGTCAGGTTCCAGGAACCCGGTGAAAGGAATCTTACAAAACTCCCTCTAAGAGTATCGGAGTAGACTTGAGAACTGTCTTTGTCGTGCCCGTTTATAAAGACTTTTGCCGGTACCGGAGCAAAAGAGTTGGCATTTCGTACCTGTCCATGAATGCCGTACAAAGCGTTTTCGAGATACCCCAGTAATGAGTGCCAGCTATTCTGCCAAAGAAGAGGTAACTGTACTGCCGGAGTAACATACTGATCATCAAGCTCAATAGTCACTTCCCTTCCATGCAACTCCCAGGTCATAAAATCCTGTCTCCCTCCATTAATTGAATACCAGACAGCACCACGCGTAACGCCGTTATCAAGATAATTCATATATTCAGGCCCTGCATAAACATGAGCAGTATCGGCATAAGACCGGCTGATGGAATTGAACCATGAATCATCTGCATGCAACTTTGAGAGCCACCTGTCCCATGGGTAATTAACGACCTCAGAACCTGAATGAAAATTGGCAGAGAGAACAAACTTGTGTTTTCTCATAAATTTAATCATGTCAAGAGTTTCCTTCTGCTTCACGATATTTGGGGTTATCGGATCCGGGAAATTCCGGTTAAGATCATACCCGTTTGCATTATAACGGGTAGGTGAGTTTATGGCATTGCCGTTATTGTATGTACCGTCGGGGTTAGCGAGCGGATTTACCCATATCATAAGATTATCGACGAGGTTTTTCACTCTGTTGCTGATGTTATAATTTTTAAGGAGATAATCGGCAAGCCTAAGCATCAGAACATATCCTCCAGTTTCATCACCATGCATTGTTGATGTATAAAAAACTGAAGGTTTGTCACCATCAATACCCGGATTGTCTGAAATTTTAAGAGCGAGAATTAATTTCCCATTTATGCTTGTTCCAATTGTATCGAGGCGACACAAAGCCGGGTAAAGAGTTTTGAAACTTTGCATTATGGAATCGTACTGGGTATAGGTAGGATATTTATCCCATTCCATAGCCTGATTTACATTCAGAGCCGAGATAACACCCTTAATATCAGATTTCTCTATTATCTGATAATCATACTTTTGCAGGATAAACCATTCCACTGTCAGTGGTGACAAACTAATATGCACAACTTTATCCTTAACAGACAATATTGAAACATTGGTAGTAATTATATCTAAAGATTTTCTATCAGAATAAGGAATTGTTACTTCAACCTGTCCATTCTGTCTGATAATCTGGCGGAGCTTGTCATCAAGACTTATATCCTGTGAAAAGCACCGCTGTGTATATAAAACAGATATAGACAGTAATATGAGGAAACGTCGAGTCATAAAGACGTTATACATTAAATCTTATATGCAGGATATCGCCATCCTCAACAATATAATTTTTTCCTTCTATATAAAATTTCCCTGCTTCCTTGCATGCATGCTCTGAGCCGAGTGATACAAAGTCATTGTATTTCATAACCTCAGCTCTTATAAATCCCCTTTCAAGGTCACTATGAATGACACCTGCGGCCTTAGGAGCTGTCATTCCGGTTTTAATCGTCCATGCCCTGATCTCCATCGGTCCGACGGTGAAGAAAGTCTGCAGATTCAACATCTTATAGGCTGCTCTTACCAGCTTATCGACGCCGGGTTCATTCAGTCCGGCATCTTTAAGAAATGCCAGACGATCTTCATTATTTTCAAGTTCAGCTATTTCAGCTTCAATAGCACCTGCTATAACCAGAATTTCAACGTTCCTGCCTTTAAGAAACTCCCTGACCTTTTCTACATACTTATTACCAGAAACGGCCGACTTCTCATCAACATTACATACATACATTACGGGCTTCATGGTAAGAAGAAAGAGATCATCAACATATTTTTTGTCATCCTCCTTCACTTCAAGTGTTCTTGCATTTTTAAACTCTTCAAAGTGTTCACGATAAAGATGAAGAATTTCCTTTCCATGTTTTGCATCTTTGTCGCCTGCTTTTATCGCCCGCTCAAGACGCTCAATCTTTTTTTCGACCGATTCCAGATCTTTTACCTGCAATTCCAGGTCGATTGTTTCAAGATCACGTACAGGGTCAACAGAGCCGTCAATATGTGGTAAAGCTTCGTTGTCAAAACATCTAAGAACATGAATCAATGCATCGGTGTTTCTGATATCACCAAGAAATTTGTTACCTACACCCTCTCCTTTATTAGAACCTTTTGCTAATCCCGGAATATCGACAATCTCCACTGTGGTATGAACGATCCTGTCGGTTATCTGATGTTTTTCAAGCTCATAAAGTCTCGGGTCGGGAACCTGGACAACTCCCATGTTAGATTTTGTTGCACTGAAGGCAAATGCATTTGTTTCCGCTTTGGTATTAGAGATACAGTTAAATATCGTCGTTTTACCAATATTGGTTATTCCTATAATTCCACATTGAAGAGCCATCAGTAATCCGGATTAGTTAGTTTGGTTGCAAATTTATTAAAAATCAGGGAAGGTTTATCATTTGGGCAATTAAATGAATAGCTCTTCTTGTTGAACCTTTGAGTCTTTATGGCAATTTGATTTTTTCTAATCAAAGACCATTAGTATCTTTAAACCTTTGTTCTCTTTTTCTATCTAAGAAAAAAATGAGATTTGCAGTTGAACAGCATTAGTCGCGACGATAACATTTCTGAATTATTAAAGACTGATCTGAATAAAGGTTTCAGACTTTTAGTTGAGAAATACAGCCCGAAACTTTATTGGCATATCCGCAGGTTGGTAATTCTTCATGAAGATGCTGATGATGCCCTTCAGAACACTTTTATAAATGCATGGAGAAGCATTGGGAATTTCAGAAGTGAAAGTTCACTTTATACCTGGCTTTATACCATAGCAACAAACGAAGCGCTTACCTTAATAAACAAAAGAAAAAGAAATGCTTCAGTTTCAATTGATGATATGGAAAGCTATTTTGCCAATTCTCATGAAGGCAGCACCTGGTTTGATGGTGATGAGGCACAATTGAAACTGCAAAATGCAATTCTGCAACTTCCTGAGAAACAGCGGATTGTTTTTAATCTTAAGTATTTCGACGAAATGCCTTATGAAGAGATGAGCAAGGTGTTGAAGACTTCAGAAGGAGCTCTTAAAGCATCTTATCATCATGCAGTAAAAAAAATTGAAAAAATAATAATTAAAGATTAAACCTTTTTGATACTTAATTATCTAAATCAATGATGAACCGGGTATGTTTTACAAATACAATCTTCTAAGAAATATTAACCTAAACATGCGAGTTCCTTCATACCTTTGAAATCAATTATATTAAGATGAAAAAATTAAATGATATACCAGCTGAAAATCCCTTTAAAGTACCGGATGACTACTTTGAGGAGGTAAACAGAAAAATAATTTCTATCACAACCGGTCGCGATTATGACGTCAAAAAGATCAGACTATATGACAGAATCAGACCTTATCTTCTAATAGCAGCTTCTGTTGCAGGCTTTATACTTATCAGTTATGCCGGAATGAAGCTTTTAACTCCTGATAAAACAAAAAATTCACAGATATCAGAAGTTTTAAAGGATGAGAACCCTGATTCATACATGAATGACATTGACATTTATTCGCTTGAAGAAAATGCATCATCCCTTAATCTTTCTGAAGAAGGACCAGAAGTGAGCAAAACGGATATAATTGAATATCTTTTGCTTGATAACGTTGAAATAAGTGATATTTATGAACAATTATAAGTTCGAAACCATGAAAAGAGTAGGCATTATTTTATTGATAATGTTAATGTTCCCTGTTATCAGGTCAGCGGCACAGAATCCAAATCTCGAAAAACTGAACAATTATAAAATCGGATTCTTTACAAAGAAACTGAATTTAAGTTCCGAGGAGGCAGAAAAATTCTGGCCCGTTTATAATGAATATCAGGGTCATAGGAATCTGATACAACTGGAAAAACTGAAACTTAACAGAAACTTTAATCTGAACGAAAGTACCCTAAGTGATAATCAGCTGGAAGAAATGGGTGATAAGTATGTTGATTGTCTGGTTCAGGAGTCTGCACTTGCGGTCACTTTTCACAAAAAACTTAAAGAGGTGCTGCCTCCCGTAAAGGTGATCAGGTATTACCAGGCAGAAAATCAATATAAGGTTCAACTTCTCAATGAGTTGCAGAGTGCTAAGCAACAACAGAAAGTAAGGCCGAGACGTGATTTTTAAATTAGAAGTTAGTGGTAGGTGAAATATTGCCAGTTAAAGTTACGTATGAATTTTATTGATTTTTCAATTTCTGTATACATAACCTTATCATCATTAATAAAAGGTACAATTTCCCGGAACGATTTTACCACTTCTTCTATTAATACCGATGATCTGAGCGGCCTTCTGAATTCCAGTGCCTGAATAGCTGTAAATAATTCGATTGCTATTATTTTCTCAAGGTTTTCTGCAACACGTAACAGTTTAGTTGCACCGTTGGCTCCCATGCTTACATGATCTTCCTGTTCATTTGATGAGGGTATGGAATCCACAGATGAAGGAGTGCAGAGCTGCTTATTCTGACTGACAATCGAAGCTGCAGTATATTGTGGTATCATAAAACCACTGTTTAGTCCCGGATTTGCCACCAGAAATTCCGGAAGTTCCCTTTGTCCGGCTATCAACCTGTAGACCCTTCTTTCCGAAATACTTCCCAACTCGGCAAGAGCTATAGCAAGGTAGTCGAAAATGAGAGCAAGTGGCTGACCATGGAAATTTCCTCCCGAAATAATCAGATCTTCATCGGGAAATATAGTGGGGTTATCGGTCACAGAGTTGATTTCTGTAAGAATCACTGATTTTGCCTGGGTTATAGCATCCTTGCTTGCTCCATGGACCTGGGGGATGCACCTGAAAGAGTAAGGATCCTGAACATGTTCTTTATATCGTGAAATCAGCTCACTCCCTTTCAATATTTCTCTGAATGCTTTTGCTGTAGCAATCTGTCCTCTATGTGGTCTTATAGTATGCAGACACTCAAAAAACGGATCAGGTCGACCGTCATAAGCTTCCAGGGAAATGGCTGAAGCAATATCTGCAATTGCCGAGAGCCTTTCAGCCATTGCAATAATATATACCCCATATGAACTCATGAATTGTGTTCCATTCAGCAATGCAAGACCTTCCTTTGACCTCAGTTCCACGGGAGACCAGCCAAGTTTTTTTAGAATCGTGCCAGCTTCATATATCTTTCCTTTATACATCACTTCTCCCATCCCCAAAAGGGGAAGAACAAGGTGGGCCAATGGTGCCAGATCGCCTGATGCTCCCAGAGATCCCTGTTCATAAACAACAGGACTAACCCCCTCATTGAAGAAATCTATCATCCGCTGTATTGTTGATGCCTGAACACCTGATTTTCCAAGACTCAGAGCATGTATTTTCAGAAGCAACATGAGTCTGACAATATCCTCTCTTACAACAGGCCCTGTACCGCAAGCATGCGACATGACCAGGTTTTCCTGGAGTTTATTGAGCTGATCTTTACTTATTGTTTTATTATGAAGTGATCCAAAACCGGTTGTGATCCCATAAAAGGGAGATGAATTATTCTCCAGCTTAAGATCAAGATAGTTCCTGCAAAGAGTTATAAGATCTACAGATTCCTTTGAGAGTGATAGTTTGGCCTTCTTTTCAAGAATTTCCCGGATCGTTTCGAGGTTAAGCTCTTCAGGTGATATCTTAAAATTCATCAGTTTATTTTTTTAAAATACAAATCTATTGATTTTATTCGTTTACCCCTCCACCTAGTGGCTTATCTTAATACACATCTTCGGATACTCAAATGGCAAAGATAAAGACTGTGAAAAATTTGTCAAGTTCAAGAAGGTTCAATTTCAAAAATGCGTTTGCCACGAATGTGGCAATATACGAATAACCCCCGGCTGGCGCCCGGGGTTATTCATATTTGGCTCTTTCAGAGCCTAGACCCGATTCATCAGGACAAGCTCTAAGAAGTCAAAATCAAATCGAAGACATAATCTCATTATTAACAAATGCACTTAGTTCCGTCAGATGTATGGTTTTCTGTTCTCTGGAGGACATTATCTTAATCGTGATAGAATCCCCAGAAATCTCATCTTCTCCAGCCATAATTATATAAGGAATCTTTTTTGTGGCAGCATATGAGATCTGCTTTTTTAAAGGTACTGAGTCAGGATACAATTCACTTTGTATACCTTGGTTGTGCAATATGTCAAGGATTTTTCCAGCGTATATTGATTCGTTCTCTCCAAAATTAACAACGAGTACCTTTGTTGTCGTAACTATGGTATTATTAAAAAGATTTAGTTGACTTAAAACATCATATATTCTGTCAGCTCCAAACGAAACGCCAACTCCAGATACTCCGGGTAACCCAAAAACTCCTGTAAGATTATCATAACGGCCACCACCACAAATACTACCCATTATCACATCTGAAGATTTGACTTCAATAATTGTACCTGTATAGTAGTTCAGACCTCTTGCTAATGTTAAATCGAAAACAACTTGAGAGTTTAATTCAATTCCTTCCAATAGATCTAATAACTTAGTAAGTTCTTGAATTCCTGTAATACCTATTTTTGAGTCTAATAGTATAGAATTCAAAAATCTGACTTTATCTCTATTATTCCTATTAATTACTCCTATAATATTACCAAATTCGTTTATTACACTCTTACTAATACCTTTGAATATTAATTCGTCTTTAACTTTTTCCCATCCTATCTTATCATATTTATCCAACGCGACAGTAATATCTGTTATTTTTTCTGGTAATCCTGCATATTCAGCAATACCTGCAAGAATCTTTCTATTGTTTATTTTTATTTGAACAGCCAATTTTAGTTTCCCAAATATTTTATCAATTATTTGGATAAGCTCAAGTTCATTAAGGAGGGAACTACTACCAATTACATCGACATCGCATTGAAAAAACTCCCGATATCTACCTTTTTGTGGTCTGTCGGCTCTCCAGACAGGTTGTATCTGGTATCTTTTAAATGGGAAGACTATTTCATCGCGATGTTGCACTACATAACGTGCGAATGGAACCGTAAGATCATATCTTAACCCCTTTTCGCAAATCTTTGAAGATAGTTTTCCGTGTTCCAACTTAACTAGGTCTTCATCACTGACTGATGATAGAAAATCTCCTGAATTAAGAATCCTGAAGAGAAGCTTGTCTCCTTCCTCTCCATACTTTCCGAGAAGAGTGGTAAGATTCTCCATTGCCGGAGTCTCAATTGGCTGATATCCATATAATCTGAACACCTGTTTTATATTTTCAAAAATATATTCGCGTTTCAGCATCTCCTCGGTTGAGAAATCACGAGTTCCTTTTGGAATGGATGGCTTGGAGGACATATAATTGTTTTAAAGACAAAAGATAAAAGTATAAAGAAAAAAGTAAAAAGTTGAGGAACATAGTGACGAAATCCCGCAAAGCGGGAACAAAAGTACAAAAGATACCGGGAATTTAAAATATACATGGTGCAAGGTGCAGGGTTCGAGGTGCTCTGTTGTCTACTTTTTGTCCTGTGTTCTGTGTTCTTTGCCCTGTGCCCTGAGCCTTTAGTATTTCTCCGGAACAAATGTCTGTTCCGTAACCGGAGGTCTGACATAAGCCACGTCGTGTTTCAACGGAGGCATTTTCAATGGTTTGGGGGTCAGATCCTCATAAGGAATGAGAGAAAGGAGATGATCGATACAATTGAGTCTTGCTCTCTTTTTGTCATCAGCATGTACAACATACCATGGTGATTGCTTAATGTCGGTATAAGAAAACATTTTATCTTTAGCCATCGAATACTCGACCCACTTATCACGTGATTCGATATCCATCGGACTGATCTTCCATCGTTTTGTCGGGTCTTTTATTCTATCCTGAAAACGTTTTTCCTGTTCATGGTCACTTACAGAAAACCAATATTTAATAAGAATAATGCCTGACCTGATCAGCATTTTTTCGAATTCCGGACATGATCTCAGAAACTCCTCATACTCTTCATTTGTACAGTAACCCATTACTTGCTCAACTCCGGCCCTGTTATACCAGCTTCTGTCAAAAAGGACAATCTCACCTCCTGCCGGTAAATTTGTAGCATATCTCTGGAAGTACCATTGAGATTTTTCTTTTTCTGTGGGTATCCCAAGAGCCACAATTCTGCATATTCTTGGATTCAGACAACCTGCAATGGTTTGAATTACTCCACCTTTTCCGGCTGCATCCCTGCCCTCAAACACTATAACAACTTTAAGTTTATTTGCTTTTACCCATTCCTGAAGCTTAACCAACTCAATATCAAGTTTCATAAGCAATTTTTCGTATGCCTTGCGATTGAGTTTTTTCTTCTTTTTCTGATCGATATCATGATATAAATCCTCCTTTTCAGCAACTTTTAATTTGGCTGATTTCTTTTCAATATTATTTGCCATAACAAAAGATTATAAATGAATCAGAAAATTAGCAAAAATTTATTGTATAAATGGTATCACAAGAGGATATCTGAATAGTTCTCCCTTAGGTGCTTTCACACTTGCAATAATTACACAGATTACCTTAAGAGTTCCTATCAACATAATTATTGGAATCCCTATAATGATAAAACATAAAGGAATAGCGAGAACTATGTAGAGTAGCATAGATAACTGGAAGTTAAGAGATGTCTTTCCGTTTATATTAACCCACGATGATTCATCTCTTCTTGTCAACCAGCAAATTAGAGGCCCGATTATACCCCCAAAAGGGAAAAAAAAACCGGCAAAAGCTGACAGGTGACATAGCATTGCCCAATTTCTTTCTGTTTCTGATAATACTCTGTTCTCTTCCATGACATTTAAGTATTTATTAAAAGACGGCTCAGTTTATCTTATGCTGCATTCAATTTTCAAGCCGCTTCAGATCTGCAGGTAATAAGCCGTCCGGATTGGCTTTGTCAACCATATGCAGGTTATAGTAGTACAATTCTGAATCATCGGTGCCTATAAGCATTAAAAAACAATAACCTGAATGTCTGTCTCCCATGGGCCCCACCTTATGGAGAATCACAGTGTTAGGAGTTTTATTCTCTATTGCCTTAATAATTTCTTCATCTGTAACTATCTCAATATTACTGGTATAGATGGCTTTTATCTTATCAATTGTGGCTATTTCAGGAGTAAGATCCTCCTGTTCCACAAGTATAGTTTTATTTCTAATACCAGGTATATTTTTATTATAATATTTAAGATATTTCCTCAAGGTAAGTGAAGGGTCCTCTGAAATCTTTTGTGCATGCTTCTGCATGAAAGATACAATAGCACCAAGCTTGTAACTATATACAAGATCATTTACCCCGGCAAAAGAAAGAGGGATGGCACAAATTTCAGGCATCTCACCAAGTTTATTTACATCTTTCCCCTGGAGCAGATTTAAAAAATTATAAAGGCCATGGGATTTGTCCTTATCAAAGTTTGTCTGTGTAATAACAAGAAATGAGTAAGCTGGATTCAATCTCCTGACATTAAAATCCTTAACTGTAATAAAATCGTAAGGGGTGATTTTCCAGCATGCTTTGACTGCTTCCTTTATATATATATTATATGACGAAAAGGGATCATCTTCAAGTACAACACAAGTTTTTGATGCATTAAATTGTTTTATTTCATCTTTATCCGGGAAAGGGGCCTGGCCTGGCAATAGTACAGCGGGAAGAAGCAATGCTATGGTGATAACTATTGTTCTCACATCTAAGGTATTATTCTACAGGTATATACAATGGATTTTTTTCATTGAATTTCCTTACATATACAAACATAAGCTCTTTCTTCTTTTTTCTTGACAACTGAACATACTCCTCATATAATTGATTATCCTTCATCAGTAACAGTTCAGTATTTTCAATATCAAATTCCAGAACTTTACCACTCTCAAAATCGATTAAATACTGTTTTAATTCGTTACGACCCATATTAGATTGCCTGTAGGGTGAATAATACGGATCATAAGGATTATAATAATTACTATATCCATATGGAGAATAATAGGGATCGTAATATCCGTATGGAGAGTTATAATAACGTGAATCATAAGTAGTTATATCCGCAACAAAGTGACAGATGCTCCCAACGAAGGTAATCCTGTTGAAATTCGCCTGAATCTGAACGTATAAAACTCCGTTGCGTGAATAGCCCCAAATAGTGTTTTTCGCAATTTCCTGTCTCACACCCATATTGTCATAGAAATAGATTTTATCCATCTCGAGGATTTTTTTAAAGAATTCTCTGTCGTTGTAATCGATTGAAGTGAGCAACTTCGCCTTAGGTATAGGACTATTTAATTTAACCTGATCAAAATTGAGGTAAATACCATCTTTGAACCTGAATTCGGGAGTGTATTTTACCATTCCCTCTTTCTCTTGTCCAGACAAAAGCAGAAAAGGGGTACCTTGCGAAAACAGACTCAATAAAAAAAATATTTTGAATACTTTCAACATAAAAATCGAAGTTTTTCTTTTTCAGTTCAAAATTCATGCCGGGAAGACAAATTTAATGTTTTCCTTCAAAGGTTGTTAATTTCAGTTAATGTATATTTATCACATATTTTGTTTAAATTTACAAAACTGCAAAATAGTGATTTATGGTCAGTGAAACTGAAAATGGTCCCTATAAAAATAGTTTAAATAAATCTTCTGAGGAACTTCTCGATAAGAGAAGGAAGATCATTGAAACGTATTCAATTTTAGCGCTTATCAGCCTTATATCAGCTATACTTCTGATTTCTATTGATCTAAAGCTTCCCGCAGGATGCATGATTATTGCGGCTGCATGTCTTGGAGTAATTGCTGTCAGGAAAACTTTGGACCTTAATAATAGATTTAAAGAATCTTTAAATGAATTTTCTTCATTGAATGAAAGAAAAGATGATGTTATTGTCAATTTTTCTCATAGAATAAGAGAACCCTTGAATAACCTGGTTATCATCTCAGATATGTTGATGGAATCGGGCCTTCAGAAAAAACAAAAAGAGTTACTTGAGACTTTCATTGCTTCAACGAATAACATGGTTACCTCTGTTAATGAGTTAACAATGCAATCAGCCGGGAACCTGAGTTATGAGCACAGAAAGGCCATAAAATTTAATCTGTTATCAACTATTCAAAACACTATTGAGCTTTATAGCCTTAAAGATCAAGCTAACATCGATTTTATTTTAAACAAGAAGGAATTCAGCGACTTTGAATGTTTTGGTGACCCTATAATTCTTAAGCAGATCTTTCTTGACCTTTTTAATACTATTGAGATTCAATCATCAGAAAGAGCAACTAAGGTTACAATAAACCTCAAAAAAACGAAAGAAACAGGAACTGAAAGCATTATTGCATTGAGGATACAAACCGATAATCCCATTGTTCTTATAAATGATATTGGTGTTGAGAAAAGTCTGGCTGCCAAATTTATCTCCTCTGAAAGGGGCACTTTCAGTCAGGAGTTTGCAACAAATTGTACAATTTTGAGCATTCTTCTTCCTTTTGCCATTCCTGTGGCTGAACCAAAACAGAGCCTTGCTTCTCAAAAGATTGAAGAGCTAATTCAGAAAGACAAAGTTCATAAAGATCTTAAAGATCTCAAAATACTCCTAGTCGAAGATAATCTCATAAACCAGAAGATCACTCTTCTTACACTCATGCCTCTGGTTCATAGCATTGATACGGCTTCAAATGGAAAAGAGGCGCTGGATAAGTTCGGAATCACTAGCTTTGATCTGATTCTTATGGATATTCAGATGCCGGTGATGAGCGGACTTGTTGCTGCTGAAAAGATCAGGGCTCTTGAATCTACAACCAATACACATGTTCCTATAATAGCAATTACAGCAAACGCCATGATCGGGGATAAAGAGAAATGCCTGTCAGTCGGAATAGATGATTATATAAGCAAACCCTTCCAGCCGGCTGCTCTCATTGACAAGATAAAAAAAACAATTTAATTTCTTCTGTTAAGAGGTCTGAACCCTAATACAGTTATATCATCGACCTGTTCATTTGTGCCCATCCAGGTTTTAATATTTTCCTCCAGTATAGCTTTCTGATCATTCACCGGGAAACGGTGAATAGTTAATAACAAATATCGGAAACGCCTGTACATGAATTTCCTATTTTCCGATCCACCGAACTGATCAACATATCCATCAGAGAAGAGATAAAATATATCATCCTCTTTCAGATCTATTTCATGATCGGCATAAGATATTCCTTCATGATTCATGCCTATAATAATCTTATCTGCCTTTATCTCAATCAGGCTATTGTCCCGGATAAGATAGAGAGGTAAAAAAGCTCCGGCGTATTCCACCTTTTTTCTTTTTCTGTCGATGACGCAGAGCCCTATATCCATCCCATCCCTGATGATTGTTCCGATATTCTTTTCTCTGCTGAAGGTTTTTTCCAGCCCTTTATTCATTATTGCCAGAATCTTAGAAGGAATTTCAATATTTTCTACATTTATGGTTTTTTCAATGATCTCTAGTCCAATCATCGACATCAGAGCGCCTGGGACCCCATGACCGGTGCAGTCGGCTGCAACAACAAAAACCTTTTCACCCTTTTCCTCGATCCAGTAGAAATCACCACTAACAATATTTTTAGGTTTGAACAAGATAAAAGAGTCTTCAAAGTGTTTTCTGAAATATGTTTCAGATGGCAAAAGTGCTTCTTGAATCCTTTGCGCGTATACCAGACTGTCAGTTATGTTTTTATCTCTTAATTCCAACTCACCCTTCTGTATCTCGATAAGATCCAGAGCCTGTTCCTTTTCCCTGAGAAGTTTTCGGATTTTAACAAGCCTTTTTGTCTGAGACATAAAAATCAAATAGACAAAAGAAATTATCAGTACACTGTAGAGAACAAAACGGTATGGAGATGCCGGGTAATTAATTATACCACCAATTAATATACCATTCTGAGTTATTACACCATCAATGATATATATATAAACATATGTTAAGCATAACAGTACCATCAGATAATGCAAAAATAGACTAATTATCAGTATGTTGTCTGCTGGTATTTAAAAATACATCAAAACTAATCAATGATAATTTCATCATTTCCATTACGACATAATCCCTTGTATCTAATTGAGGGAGAATTAATGAACTCTCCTATTCCGAAAGACTCCCATTTCTGATCAATTAATGAAATAGTTTCAATATCGGAACAGACTATGTTTGGCCATTTTCTGGGAAATCCGCCCCTTCTGTAAGCCTTTATTGTTCCATCGATCAAAACTGATGAAGGGGAAATAAATTTATGATCACGTTCCGGATCAGAGTTACCAAGGAGCTGCCAGGCAACCATAAACAAATCAGTTACATCAACTGTATGATCAACTGTTATGATCAACCTAAAGATACTTTCGGGGTCGTTAGTACTGAACATACTTTCTACTTTTACAATAACATCCTCATCCTCTGATTGGTTTACTGAAATTATAAGGATAGGAATATCAACTCCGAAAAGGCAGAGGTTATAATTTTTTATAATATTCCTGTCAAAAAAATCACCTTTAATCTTAGAAATATCATGTTTATCTGATCGGGTTATTATGTCTCTTCCTGAGTTTTCTTCAATTTGCTTAATTGTGGCATCGATTCCGGCTTTTCCACCGAAAGAAAAATAATCGGATGAGTGATCGAGAACATCAAGAGGACCGCGACTGAACAAAATATCCCTGCTGAAATCAACATTGGCGAAAATATGCACCAGGAGTTCCTTATAATTCCTGATATTGATGTCACCACTGACCACAATTAAATATTTTGAAAACATCATCTGGCCCGCTCCTGATAATGAACTTATAACTTTCATCCCCTGACCCGGATAGCTCTTTTTAATCTTTATTATTACCAGGTTGTGGGCTATGCCGACATCTGGCATATGAAAATCTTCAATTTCGGGCTGAATGGCCATTCTTACGGGCGAAAGGAATAACCTTTCTGTTGCCTTGGTGAGCCATGCATCTTCCTGTGGTGGAATTCCTACTATCGTCGCAGGATAAATTGCTTTCTTTGAATGTGTTATACAGGTAATATGAAATCTTGGATACCAGTCAGCCAGGGAATAGAATCCGGTATGGTCACCAAATGGGCCCTCCCAGACCAAATCTTCAGATGGATCGACAAAACCCTCAAGGATAAAATCTGCATCTTCAGGAACAAACAGATCATTAGTAATGCACTTTACCATTTTTGCTTTTTTCTTTCTGAGAAATCCGGCAAGAATATATTCATCGATGTTTTCGGGTAGCGGAGCGGTGGCTGCATAAGTATAAACCGGGTCTCCACCAAGAGCAACTGAGACGGGCATCTTTTTACCTGTTATCTTCCAGGCTTCAAAATGATTGGCTCCTGTTTTATGACGTTGCCAGTGCATGGCAGTTGTGTTTTTATCAAGAACCTGCATCCTGTACATCCCAACATTTGTTCTCCCGGTTTCCGGATGTCTGGTATGTACCATGGGAAGTGTAATGAAACGACCACCATCATGCGGCCAGCATTTCAGAACAGGGAGGATACCTAGGTCGGGTATTCTGTGAATCACCTGTTGGCAAGTGCCTTTTCTTTTAATGTGCGATGGAAGGAATCTTGCCAGCTTAAAAAGAGCAGGCAGGGTTGAAAGTTTTAGTAATAAAGTCTCATTATTATCTAACAGATTATTAAATATGGTTTCAATTTCTTCTCCGGCCTCTTCAAGATTTTTTCTTCCGATTGCCATAACCATCCTCTCATCGGATCCGAAAACATTTATAAGAACGGGAAAGCCGGTTCCTGTATTTTCAAACAACAATGCTTTTCCTCCGGATTTGGTTACCCTGTCTGTTATTTCTGTGATTTCGAGTATCGGGTTAACAAATGGTTTAACCCGCCAGAGTTTACCTTTCTTCTCGAGTTCAGTAATAAAACCGATTAGTCCTGAGTAAGCCATTATCAATTTTATAATGAAACCCAAAGATATTCAATAAGCTACAATATTTACACCCTAAATCCCCTAAATGTGATTTTATCAACCCCCTAAATCCCCCAAATGGGGGACTTGAAACTGTCTTACATTTATAGCCCCCCATATGGGGGGTTGGGGGGTTAAAAAGGGGAGGGGTAAAAACAATAATGGGAACTATTCGCTAGGATTAGTTCCCATTCACCGTTTACAACCGAGGTTGTTAACGATGCCAGATTACTGTTATTCTGACCGGCTGTGTCATCTGATACAAGACCAGTTTTTTCAGCCCCGAGCTTTCGGGTTTTGCCTGTTACAACAGAACCTTCAGGCTGTCCGTTCGTCCGTTTTAAGACGGACTTCCTGGACGAAGTGTCATTCAGGCGCTGATATCTATTTCCCGAAGGATACAGCATCAGTTTCAGATAACCCGGGGCCGAAGCCCTTCATTTTCTGAAGCCCTGTGACTCAATCTCTGAAAGAACGTTTCCGGTTTTCTTTGACTTACTGAACATCATAGACGCGAAGTCCACTTAGTTCAGGCTTCGGCTCTCCTGGTGCGCAGACCCGAAGGTCTGACCGAAACGGATCTCGCTTCATTTAAGTAACCTTTTCCGTCTCCACATCTTTTGAGCAGTCTTTTATCGCTCACCTGATGAAACAAATTTATACTAAGAATCACGAAATACAATGAAAAGAGAACCGTTGTTGTAAACCTGATACAAACAAGAGTTATCAACAATTGTTAATAACGGCGGAAAGTGAGATTGGATTACAATTTAAGAGATTCTGGAAGAGAGAAATGTTCATCCACCTTTTTGTAACCCGTCCAGGCAGGGAATTCTGATTTGGGAGTTATACCCTTTGGCCGATTCGCATCCTTCCGCCTAAAGGGCTTTTTGTTCAGGGAGTAAAACCTCTCTGCCGCTTCGCGGCACCTCCAATGAAGGAGAGGTAATTCTCATCCATTTAGTGAATTAGAGGGTAAACAAAAAAAAACCATCCTCTCAGACAGCCTTTTCAATATCTATTTATTTCAATTTATTTCTTATATCCATAAACAGCCAGGTTGCCGAGAGTCTCTTCAATTCTAAGCAACTGATTATATTTAGCAATCCTATCTGTTCTGCTAGCTGATCCGGTTTTGATCTGGCCTGAATTAGTAGCAACTGCTATATCTGCAATTGTTGTATCTTCGGTTTCACCTGAGCGGTGTGAGGTAACGGTTGTGTACCCTGCTCTGTGAGCCATCTCAATCGCATTGAGAGTCTCGGTAAGAGTCCCGATCTGGTTTACTTTAATAAGGATTGAGTTTGCACAGCCAATTTCAATACCTTTTTTCAGATAGTCAACATTGGTAACAAACACATCGTCGCCAACTATCTGGCAGCGTTTTCCAATTCTCTCTGTCAGCATCTTCCATCCATCCCAGTCATTTTCTGCCATTCCGTCCTCAATAGAATCTATCGGGTATTTATTTATAAGTTGTTCAAAATAATCCACCTGTTCCTTAGAAGTTTTTTTTGCACCTTTTGGTCCTTCAAATTTCGAATAATTATACATCCCATCCTTATAGAATTCTGATGCTGCAGGATCAAGAGCGATTGTAACATCAGAGCCCGGCTTATAACCTGCAGCGGTTATTGCCTTAAGAATTGTTTCCAGTGCATCTTCAGTTCCTTGGAGATTTGGAGCGAAGCCGCCTTCATCACCGACTGCAGTGCTTAATCCACGCTCTTTAAGAACCTTTTTCAATGCATGGAACACTTCAGCACCCATACGCAATCCTTCACTGAATGAATAAGCTCCTATTGGTCTGATCATGAATTCCTGAAAAGCAATCGGGGCATCTGAATGAGATCCTCCGTTAATGATATTCATCATCGGAACGGGCAACGTAACTGCATTAGTGCCGCCAATATAACGAAACAATGGTAAACCGTGGTATGAAGCTGCAGCTTTTGCAACTGCCAGTGAAACACCGAGAATAGCGTTGGCTCCCAGATTACTTTTAGTTTTGGTTCCATCGAGGTCGATCATTTTTTTATCAATTCCGGCCTGATCGGTAACATCCATTCCGATTACTTCTTCGGCAATAACATTATTGACATTATGAACAGCTTTCAGAACACCTTTGCCCAGATAACGATTCTTATCGCCATCTCTGAGTTCAAGTGCCTCGTTTTCTCCGGTTGATGCGCCTGACGGTATTGCCGCCCTTCCAAAATAACCACTTGTTGTCATTACATCAACTTCAATTGTGGGATTGCCGCGGGAATCAAGAATCTCACGAGCATGAACACTAACTATCTGACCCATAGATTTTTATTTTAGTATTAAACAATTCTGTAATAAACAAAAAAAGGGATTAAGTCTTTAATGAATCATCCCTTTTCGTTTTAATATTATTTTAACATATTATTTTTCGTCTGGAACTGATCCTCCGGCAGTTTCTACGTTCTTTGCAACGGGTTTTTCAATCTTTTCTGCCTTTACTTTAGCAGCCTTAGGAGCTTTTGTCTCTGTTATTGCTTCTTCTTTTTTCTTTGGTGCTCTTCTTCTTCGTGTTGTTTTGGTTTTTACAGCTTCCCCTCCAAGCATAGTTTCGTTGTAATCAACAAGCTCCAGAATGCACATGTCTGCATTGTCGCCTATCCTATTGCCGATTTTTAATATACGTGTATATCCACCCGGACGTTCAGCGATTTTTGGAGATACCTCTCTGAATAATTCAGCTACGGCAGTTTTGTCTTTCAGATAACTGAATACCACTCTTCTTGAATGTGTTGAATCTTCCTTGGATTTAGTAATAAGCGGTTCAACGAAGGTACGAAGTGCTTTGGCTTTGGCTGTTGTTGTAGTAATCCTTTTATGAAGGATAAGTGATGTAGCCATATTCGAAAGCATCGCCTTCCTGTGTGAACTTGTTCTTCCTAAATGGTTAATAACTCTTGAATGTCGCATTTCTTTATTTCCTTAACCAGTTTTCAAATTAATCTTTCTCTAACTTATATTTGCTTACATCCATACCAAATGACAGGCTCATGGATTCCAACAACTCATCAAGCTCGGTGAGTGATTTCTTGCCAAAGTTTCTGAATTTAAGAAGGTCATTCTTATTAAACTTGACAAGATCACCAAGCGTCTCAACTTCTGCAGCTTTCAGACAATTAAGTGCTCTGACAGAAAGATCCAGGTCCACCAGTTTTGTCTTTAGCAACTGTCTCATGTGCAGTACTTCCTCATCAAATTCCTCGTTTGCCATTTTATCGTCCGAATCGAGGGTTATTTTCTCATCGGAGAAGAGCATGAAGTGATAAATGAGAATTTTTGCTGCTTCTTTAAGAGCATCTTTCGGATGAATTGATCCGTCTGTTTCGATCTCGAAAAGAAGTTTCTCATAGTCGGTTTTTTGCTCAACGCGGTAGTTTTCAACAGAATATTTCACATTCCTGATGGGAGTAAAAATAGCATCAATGGCAATAAGCCCGAACTCACTGTCAACCGGTTCGTTTTCTTCTGCCGGGACATAACCTCTACCTTTATTAATAGTAAGTTCAATTTGTATTTTAACATCCGGTTCCATTCTGAAGATAACCAGTTCGGGGTTTAGTACCTCGAAGCTGCTCAGTGCATTATTAAGGTTACCGGCTCTAAATACATCCTGACCGTTGACTTTAATTGTAACTTTCTCATGATCAATATCCTCAACAGTTCTTTTGAAACGGACCTGTTTCATGTTCAGGATAATCTCTGTTACGTCCTCCATTACACCAGTTATGGTAGAGAACTCATGGTCTATGCCTTCGATCTTAACCGTTGTAATGGCAAAACCCTCTAGCGAAGAGAGAAGAATTCTTCTCAGTGCATTGCCGACAGTAATACCATAGCCAGGTTCAAGCGGACGGAATTCAAATTTTCCGTGTTTGTCGTCCGCTTCCAGCATTATTACTTTATCAGGCTTCTGGAATGATAAAATGGCCATAGATTTTTTCTTATTATTATTACTTAGAATATAATTCAACTATCAGTTGTTCCTTGATGTTTTCAGGAATATCAGTTCGTTCAGGCAGGTTCATAAATTTACCTGCCATTTGAGTGTCATCCCACTCGAGCCATGTAAGCTTTGTATACTTTTTGGTTGTGAGTGAATCAACGATCGATTCAAGAGATTTTGATTTTTCGCGAACACCGATTATGTCGCCGGGTTTAAGCTGGTATGAAGGTATGTTTACGACAGATCCGTTTACGGTAATGTGCCTGTGTGAAACAAGTTGACGTGCGCTTGCTCTTGTGGGAGCAACACCAAGACGGTAAACTACGTTATCCAGACGAGATTCAAGAAGTTGTAAAAGCACTGCACCTGTAACACCTTTACTTCTTGAGGCTTTCTCAAAAGTATTGCGAAACTGACGCTCAAGCATTCCATAGGTATATTTAGCTTTCTGCTTTTCCCTGAGTTGAACACCATACTCTGAAGTCTTCTTTCTCTTCTTGTTCATTCCGTGTTGTCCCGGAGGAAAGTTTTTCCTTTCCAGGTGTTTGTCAGGACCGAAAATCGGTTCACCGAATTTTCTTGCTATTCTTGTTCTTGGTCCAGTATATCTTGCCATTATGCTATAATTTATAACTTACAAATAATCAATTCTATAACTTTATTATACTCTTCTTCTTCCTGGAGCACGACAACCGTTATGAGGCATTGGAGTTACGTCGACAATTTCAGTAACTTCGATACCAATGTTGCTTATTGATCTGATTGCTGATTCGCGACCTGAACCTGGACCTTTAACGAACACCTTTACTTTTCTTAATCCAAGATCATAAGCCACTTTGCCACATTCCTCAGATGCCATTTGAGCGGCATAAGGCGTATTTTTTTTGGAACCCTTAAATCCCATCTTCCCTGCAGATGCCCATGAAATAACCTGACCGGAATTATTTGTCAGTGTAACAATAATATTATTAAATGATGAATGAACATGTGCCTGGCCCGAAGGTTCCACCTTAACGACCCTCTTTTTTAATGCTCCAGTCTTCTTTGCCATAATCTATTTATTTAGTAGCTTTTTTCTTGTTTGCAACTGTTTTCTTCCTTCCTTTACGGGTTCTGGCGTTATTCTTAGTGCTTTGTCCTCTTACAGGAAGACCTATTCTGTGACGAACACCGCGATAGCAACCAATATCCATAAGCCTTTTAATGTTCATTTGTGTCTCTGAGCGGAGTTCACCTTCAAGCTTATAGTTATCATTCAGAATTCTACGGATGGAATTGATCTGTTCATCCGTCCAGTCCTGGACCTTGGCATTCCTGTCAACACCAGCCTCATCGAGTACTCTCTGTGCAATGCTTCTGCCTACTCCATAGATATAAGTCAGGCCAACTTCGCCTCTTTTATTTCTTGGTAAATCTACACCAACAATACGTGCCATATAAAACTTTTCTTAAATGAGTTGCAAAATTAGTTAAAATTATCCCTGTCTCTGTTTGAACTTAGGATTTTTCTTATTAATAACGTAAATGCGACCTTTTCTTCTGACAATCTTACAATCAGAACTGCGCTTTTTTACAGATGCTCTTACTTTCATTATCTTAATATTTCTTATTTATACCTGAATGTTATTCTTCCTTTTGTTAAATCATATGGTGACATTTCCACTTTTACTTTATCGCCCGGCAAGATTTTTATATAATGCATTCTCATTTTTCCCGAAATATGTGCAGTTATCACATGTCCATTTTCGAGTTCCACCCTGAACATTGCATTCGACAGGGCTTCTATGATGGTACCGTCTTGCTCAATTGATGGTTGTTTAGCCATACGATTACAATTTATTTAAAACTTTTTCAATAAATTCAAAAGTTGTCAATACCTCTGCTTTTCCTATATCAATCGCTACGGCATACTCAAAATGTGCCGAAGGTTTGCCGTCAGCTGTTTTTATGGTCCATCCGTCTCTCATCTGCAACGTTTCTTTTTTCCCGGCGTTAATCATTGGTTCAATACAGATTACAAGTCCTTTTTCCATCTTTGGTCCTGTTCCCTGTTTGCCCCAGTTAGCAACTTCAGGTTGCTCATGCAGTTTTTTCCCGATCCCATGACCAACCAGTTCTCTGACTACAGAGTAGCCTCCGCTTTCTGCTTTGGTTTGAACTGCGTAAGAGATGTCTCCAACCCTGTTTCCGGCAACAGCTTCCTTAACTCCAGCTTCCAGAGAAGCTCTTGTATAATCGAGCAGTCGTCTAACCTCTTCAGTTATTTCACCGACAGGGAAAGTAAAGGCACTATCGCCATACCATCCGTTTAAGATAACTCCGCAATCAACTGAGATTATATCGCCCTCTTTAAGGATATAGTCTGATGGGATACCATGAACCACTTCATCGTTGACAGATGTACAGAGTGTATTCGGAAAACCACCATATCCCTTAAAAGCCGGAATTGCTCCATTATCGTGGATAAACGATTCGGCTATACTATCGAGATAAAGGGTGGTGATCCCGGGTTTTATTATCGATGCAATCTCCGCAAGTGTTCTCGACACCAGCATATTGCTCTCTTTTAACAACCCGACCTCTTCATCAGTCTTTAAATACAACATCAAAGAACACTAAGGGTGTATAATAAAAACAAGTTTTGCAATTATACTTATTAATAACTTGATATTTAATATTATATATATCATAATTGTATAGGTTATTCTATTACACACCCTAAACTAATTATATCGATCTAACAGATCCGGATCTTCCTTTAACACGACCTGATTTCATCAGACCATCGTAATGACGCATAAGCAAATGACTTTCAATCTGCTGAAGGGTATCAAGAATAACTCCGACGAGAATGAGTAGTGATGTGCCTCCATAGAATTGAGCAAACTGCGGTGTTACATGCGCTTTCACAGCAATAGATGGTAGAATAGCAACTATTGCAAGGAAAATTGAACCGGGGAATGTGATCCTCGACATAATAGTATCGATAAATTCCACTGTTTTCCTTCCGGGTTTAATACCAGGAATGAACCCCCCGTTTTTCTTCATATCTTCAGCCATCTGAACAGGATTAATAGTAATTGCTGTATAGAAATATGTGAAGACAATAATTAACAATGCAGTTACCAGATTATACCAGAATCCGTACATATTTGAGAATGCAACAGTAAAGGCAGAGCCAGAACTAGTTGTGTACCCGGCAATGATCATCGGTAACATCATAATAGCCTGGGCAAAGATAATTGGCATTACACCTGCAGCATTTACCTTGAGTGGTATATATTGACGCACCCCGCCATATTGCTTATTTCCAACAATCCTTCTTGCATACTGAACTGGCACTCTTCGTGTACCCTGAACCAGAAGAATAACACCAAGTACAACAACAAACAAAAACAGAATCTCAACAATCAGTGCTATAGCACCTCCGGCGCCGTTCATCCTGGTACCTGTTTCAAAAATAAAATTTGAAGGCATTCTGGCTACAATACCTATCATTATAATAAGTGAAATTCCGTTTCCTATACCCTTATCAGTTATCTTCTCTCCGAGCCACATTACAAACATCGTACCTGCTGTAAGAATAATTACAGAGGATACCTGGAAAAACGTACCTCCAAGAATAAAAGCACTGGAAGGAAGAGTATGTGCAAGGTTTACAAGATAAGTTGGTGCCTGAAGGACAAGTACAGCAATAGTAAGGTACCTTGTATACTGATTCATTTTACGTCTTCCGCTTTCCCCCTCTTTCTGAAGTTTCTGGAAATAAGGAAAGACAATACCCAGCAACTGGACTACAATTGAAGCAGAGATATAAGGCATGATTCCGAGGGCAAAAATCGAGGCCTGCGAAAAAGCTCCACCTGAAAACATGTCGAGCAGCCCCATAAGACCGCTGGAAGTCTGGTGCTTAAGTAATGCCAGTTGTGAAGGGTCAACACCCGGAAGGGTAACATATTTACCCAGTCTGTATAATAAAATGATTCCAAAAGTATAGAATAGTCTTGCGCGAAGATCTTCTATCTTAAAGATATTTTTAAAAATCTGAATCAGTCTCATGAAATTACAATTTTACAGCGGTTCCCTTTTTAGCTTCGATTGCTTCTACAGCTGATTTGCTGAATGCATGGGCATGAACCTCAAGTTTTCTCTCAAGAGTTCCTTTTCCAAGGATTTTAACCAAAGCATTTTTGGAAACCAGTCCGGCCATTACAAGTACTTCAAAATCGATTTTTTCAATATTATGTTTTTCGGCGAGGGTCTGAAGAGTACTAATGTTTATACCCTTATATTCTTTACGGTTGATATTTTTAAAACCGCCCTTTGGAAGACGTCTCTGAAGAGGCATCTGACCGCCTTCAAATCCGATTTTCCTGCTATAACCTGATCTGGATTTAGCGCCTTTATGTCCTCTTGTCGATGTACCTCCTTTACCGGAGCCTTGCCCGCGACCAAGACGTTTACTTTTTTTGGTTGATCCTTTGGCAGGTCTTAAGTTACTCAAATCCATGACTTTTATTATAAATATGGTTAATATCTTAAATATTTTCAACTTTAACCAGGTGTCTTATTTTTACTACCATCCCCAATATCTGAGGAGTAGCTTCATGTTCAACACTATGGTTCAATTTGTGGATACCGAGAGCTTCGAGAGTTCTTTTCTGTCTTTCAGGTTTCCCGTTTTTGCTTTTCACCTGAGTGATACGAATTTTTGCCATTTTAATGTTCTTTTCTAACCGTTAAAAACTTTTTCCATCGCGATACCTCTGTGTTCAGCAACTGTGTAGGCATCTCTCATTTCGAGAAGAGCAGCAAAAGTTGCCTTTACCAGGTTGTGAGGGTTCGAAGAGCCTTTTGATTTTGCAAGTACGTTTTTCACTCCAACGCTCTCAAGAACTGCGCGCATAGCGCCACCGGCCTTAACACCGGTACCTTCGGAAGCCGGTTTAATAAAAACTTTGGCGCCTCCGAATTTAGCAACCTGTTCGTGAGGAATAGTACCATTAATAACAGGTACTTTTATCAGATTCTTTTTTGCATCTTCGATACCTTTTGCAATAGCTGTGGTTACTTCACTGGCTTTACCAAGTCCATGTCCGACAATACCATCTTCGTTTCCGACAACAACTATCGCTGAAAAACTGAATGTACGTCCCCCTTTGGTAACTTTGGTCACTCTCTGGATGCTGACAAGTCTATCCTTTAGTTCAAGATCGCTGGTTTTAACTTTTCTTATACCGTTTCCCATAATTCATTAGAATTTTAATCCGCCTTCACGGGCTGCATCAGCCAATGATTTTACTCTGCCATGATATTTATATCCACTTCTGTCGAAAACAACTTTCTCAATACCTTTTTCTTTACACTTGGTAGCAAGAAGTTTTCCAACAAGTTTAGCCTGTTCAATTTTCTTTATCCCTGTTTGGGCAGCAACTTCTTTTTCTTTAGAGCAGGCCGACAGAAGAGTAACTCCATTCAGGTCGTCAACAACCTGAACATATATCTGTTTATTGCTACGATATACTGCAAGCCGTGGTATTTCGACAGTACCGTTTATTTTCTTCCGGATCCTCATTTTGATCCTTGTTCTTCTTTCCAACTTAGTTAAGGCCATGATTTTTTACTTTTACAATTTTTATACCCTAAACACTGGCAGATTTTCCAGCTTTCCTTCTGAGCTGTTCTCCGACAAACTTAATCCCTTTCCCTTTGTAAGGTTCAGGCGGACGGAGAGATCTGATTTTTGCGGCAACATGCCCTATCAATTGCTTGTCGATGCATGTAAGGGTTATTATTGGATTAGCCCTTCTTTCAGTTTTGGTCTCGACTTTAACTTCATTCGGGAGCTGAAGAATTACCTCGTGTGAAAAGCCAAGGCTCATCTCAAGATTCTGCCCTTTTGCTTCTGCACGGTAACCAACTCCAACAAGTTCAAGTTCTTTCTTGTATCCTTCCGAAACGCCAACCACCATATTGTGTATAAGTGCCCGGTAAAGGCCATGCAAGGATTTATGATTTTTCGATTCGGATGGTCTCGATAATATGACTTCGTTCCCCACCACTTCAATCTTCAGATCTTTGTCGACTGCCTGAGTCAACTCTCCCAGGGGGCCTTTCACACTAACCACATTGGTGTCACTGACATTTACAGTTACGCCTTTAGGCAGGTTTACAGGTAATTTTCCTATTCGTGACATTAAGCTATCCTCCTAATTAGTAAACATAACATAATACTTCACCACCGATTTTTTCTTTTTTAGCCTCTTTGTCGGTCATTAATCCCTTAGAGGTTGAAATGATTGCAATACCCAGCCCATTCAGAACCCTTGGCATTTCATCAACTCCGATATATTGACGAAGACCCGGACGGCTCACCCTTTGTATTTCTTTGATTGCAGGTTTCTTGCTCTTTGAATTATACTTAAGAGCTATTTTTAATATACCCTGCGGTCCTTCACCATCAATAACCTTATAGCTGAGGATATAACCTTTTTCGAACAGAATTCTGGTAACCTCTTTCTTAAGATTGGATGCTGGTGCCTCCACAACCTTATGACCGGCCATAATGGCGTTCCTTATTCTGGTCAGTAAATCTGCAATTGGATCAGTCATCTTTAATTATTTAATATAGTTTATATTTATTCTCAAATTACCAGCTGGCTTTTTTAATACCCGGTATAAGACCGAATGATGCCATCTCCCTGAAAGTTATCCTGCTTATTCCAAATTGTCTCATATAACCTCTTGAACGACCGGTTAATTTGCAACGGTTATGCATTCTGTTAGGGTTTGAATTTCTGGGCAGACGACTTAATCCCACATAATCGCCAGCAGCTTTAAGCTGGGCTCTTTTTGCAGCATATTTCTGAGTCAGTCTTGCGCGTTTAACTTCGCGGGCTATCATAGATTCTTTAGCCATATTACTAGTTTTTAATATTTTTAAACGGTAAACCAAAGTGCTTAAGAAGAGCTAACGCTTCTTCATCAGTATCTGCCGAGGTTACAAAGGTTACCTGAAGTCCCATGATTTTTGCGATCTTATCCAGGTCGATTTCAGGGAAAATGATCTGCTCGGTGATTCCCAGTGTATAATTGCCGCGTCCATCGAGTTTGGAATTGATACCCTTAAAGTCGCGGATACGAGGAAGAGCAACAGATATCAGCCTTTCGAGAAATTCAAACATCCTGTCTCTGCGTAATGTTACCATTATACCGATTGGCATGTTTTTTCTCAGCTTAAAATTTGAGATATCTTTTGTTGAGTTAGTCTGAACAGCTTTCTGACCTGCAATATCCGATAACTCTTTAACACCGAATTCAAGCAGTTTCTTATCGGCTATAGCCTGTCCTACCCCCTGGTTGATGACAATTTTTCGCAATCTTGGGACCTGCATTGTCGTTTTGTATCCGAATTCCTTCATTAATGCAGGGACGATCTCGTCTTTATACTTGGTTTGTAGCGCAGGTATGTACATTACTTGATCTCCTCTCCTGATTTTTTTGAATAACGCACTAATTTATCTTTCTCATTAAGTTTTTTACCAACACGTGTAGGTTTGCCGGTTGTAGGATCGATAAGCATCAGATTTGAAATATGTATCGGTGCTTCTTTTTTTATAATACCACCCTGAGGAGCTTTGGCATTAGGCTTGGTATGTTTTGATACCATGTTTACACCTTCAACAATAGCTCTGTCTTTATCCCTGTCGACTTCCAGAACACGTCCTTTCTGACCTTTTGATTCACCGGTTATCACCATAACCGAGTCTCCTTTTTTTATATGTATTTTCTTCTGCATCGTTGTGTATTTAAAAATATTACAACACTTCAGGAGCCAATGAAACAATTTTCATGTACTTTTCGCGCAATTCACGGGCAACCGGACCGAAGATTCGGGTTCCGCGTACTTCGTTAACATTGTTAAGAAGAACAACAGCATTATCATCAAATCGAATATAAGAACCATCGGGACGACGAATTTCTTTTTTTGTTCTGACAACAACTGCTTTACTCACTGTACCTTTTTTAGCTTCACCTGAAGGAAGTGCGGATTTCACACTCACAACAATTTTATCACCTACGGTAGCATACCTTTTTTTACTACCACCGAGTACCCTTATGCACAATACTTCTTTTGCACCTGAGTTATCGGCTACGGTCAATCTGCTTTCCTGCTGTATCATTGTTACTTAGCTCTTTCGATTATTTCAATTAATCTCCAGGTTTTGTTTTTGCTCAGAGGCCTGGTCTCTGATATAAGTACAGTATCGCCAATATTGCATGAATTTGTTTCATCGTGCGCCATCAGCTTTTTTGTTCTGTTAATAAACTTGCCATATATAGGATGTTTTACTTTCCTTTTTATTACTACGACGATGGATTTGTCCATTTTAGTACTTACAACTACACCTATACGTTCTTTTCTAAGATTCCTTTCCATTGCTGATCTAGCTATTAGATTTCTTATTCAATTCCCTTGTACGCAATTCGGTTAGGAGACGTGCAATTGTAAGTTTCACTTCTTTAACCTTTTGCGTGTTATCAAGAGGAGTAATTGCATTGTTAAGCTTCATTCGAACAAGCATGGTCCTCTCTGTATCGATTCTTTCGAAAATATCTGAAGTGCTTAATTCCTTTATTTCTGAAGTTTTCATTTACGTTTAAATTTTATTCCTGTATGTAATCACGTCTTACAATAAATTTTGTTGTTACCGGAAGTTTCTGAGCTCCCAGACGTAGAGCTTCTTTTGCGACTTCATATGGTACTCCTTCGGCTTCAAGCAGTATCCTGCCCGGAGTTACCGGTACAACAAAACCTTCAGGTGCTCCTTTTCCTTTACCCATACGCACCTCAGCAGGTTTCTTTGTAATTGGTTTATCGGGGAAAATTCTTATCCACAACTGACCTTCACGTTTCATATGACGTGTTACTGCCTGGCGAGCTGCTTCGATCTGCCTTCCGGTGATCCAGCTCTCCTCAAGTGCTTTGATACCAAATGACCCGAATGCCAGCTGGTTGCCTCTTTGTGCATTGCCTTTCATTCTTCCCTTCTGGGCTCTCCTGAATTTGGTTCTTTTCGGTTGTAACATTGCTCAAATATTGTTATAAAATTATATACTTCTTAATGTCTTATTTTTTTGCTTTTCTTTTCAGGCTCTTGCTTTTAGCATTTCTTGCACCGATATTGGGACTGAGATCTCTCTTACCGAAAACTTCTCCATTGCAGATCCATACTTTAACACCAAGCAGTCCAACCTTTGTATGTGCTTCAGCCAAAGCATAATCGATGTCTGCACGTAAAGTATGCAGTGGAATACGACCTTCCTTATATGATTCGCTTCTGGCCATTTCAGCACCACCCAAACGACCGGAGATCATTATTTTTATTCCTTCAGCTCCCATCCTCATTGTTGATGCGATTGACATCTTGACAGCACGCCTGTAAGAAATTTTACCTTCAAGCTGGCGAGCAATATTATTTGCAACTATGTTAGCATCCAGTTCGGGACGTTTAACTTCAAAGATATTTATCTGAACCTCCTTTTTGGTGATTTTCTTGAGTTCTTCCTTCAGCTTGTCAACTTCCTGACCTCCTTTACCAATAATGATACCCGGACGTGCTGTATTAACAGTTACAGTAATAAGCTTCAGTGTTCTTTCAATAATAATCTTGGAGAGGCTGGCTTTTGCAAGCCTGGCATTAAGATATTCCCTTATCCTGGTATCTTCAACCAGTTTACCGGAAAAATCTTTTCCGCCGTACCAGTTTGAATCCCATCCTTTTATTATACCTAATCTGTTACCTATCGGATTTACTTTTTGTCCCATCTGATCTATTTTGATGTTTTTTCAACTTCCTTATTCATACTGTCAAGTACGAGAGTTACATGGTTTGATCTTTTTCTTACCCTGTATGCTCTTCCCTGAGGTGCTGTTTGCAGTCTTTTCAATGAACGGCCTCCGTCGACATGAATCAGTTTTACAAAGAGGTTACTCTCTTCAACTCTTACACCTTCATTTTTCGACTGCCAATTGGCAATTGCGGAGAGGAGAAGTTTCTCCATTCTGCGCGATGCCTCTTGCGAACTGAACTTGAGGACATCAAGTGCTTTGTTTACTTCCATTCCGCTAATCAGATCGGTTACCAATCTCATCTTACGCGGAGACGTGGGACAGTTTCTGAGGATCGCCTGGTACCTGTTCTTGGCAGCCTCTTTTTTCTGGTTAGCTGTATTTCTTTTTCTTGCACCCATTTCTTAATGTTTTTCAATGTTTACATTACTCATTATTTATTACCAGAGTGACCCCTGAAAGTACGGGTAGGTGAAAATTCTCCTAATTTATGTCCTACCATGTTCTCGGTAATGTAAACGGGGATAAACTTGTTCCCGTTATGAACTGCTATAGTATGTCCGACAAAATCAGGTGAGATCACTGATCTTCTTGACCATGTCTTTATTACTGATTTTTTTTGTCCTTCATTCATTTCAAGAATTCTTTTTCCGAGTTTGAAATCAATGAAAGGGCCTTTTTTAATTGATCTACTCATAATATATCAGTTATTTTTTCCTTCTTTCAATAATAAATTTTGCAGAGTATTTCTTCTTATCTCTGGTCTTGAAACCTTTTGCAGGAATTCCTTTGCGCGATCGTGGATGTCCGCCTGAAGCTCTTCCTTCACCACCACCCATCGGGTGATCAACCGGGTTCATAACCACACCTCTGACTCTCGGACGGCGTCCCTGCCAGCGCGAGCGGCCTGCCTTACCTGATCTTTCAAGGTTGTGATCAGGATTAGAAACGGTACCGATAGTTGCACGACATGTTGTAAGGATCAATCTGGTTTCTCCCGAAGGAAGTTTGATTGTCGCATATTTTCCATCGCGGGCCGACAGCTGGGCATATGTTCCTGCGCTACGGGCGATTGCTCCGCCTTTGCCCGGCTTAAGCTCAATGTTATGAATGATAGTACCCAGAGGTATATCACTGAGAAACATAGTATTCCCTATTTCCGGGGCAGCCTCTTTTCCAGACAATAATGTCTGACCGACCTGAAGCCCGACAGGTGCTACTATATATCTTTTCTCACCATCTTTATAGACTACAAGTGCAATTCTCGAGGAACGATTCGGATCGTATTCGATTGTTTTTACTGTTGCCGGCATTCCATCTTTTTCCCTCAGGAAATCGATAACTCTGTACATCTTTTTATGACCGCCTCCGATGTATCTCATTGTCTGTTTGCCGTTAACATTCCTTCCTCCTGATTTTTTATGCGGTCGAAGTAAGGATTTCTCCGGTATAGCACTTGTGAGTGTGTCAAAAGTGCTTGCGATTTTGTGTCGCTGACCTGGTGTTACAGGTTTGATCTTTCTGACTGCCATATAGGTTATTAAATATTGCTATAAAAATCAATTTTATTCCCTTTTGCAAGTGCTACAACAGCTTTTTTGGTTGCTGATGTTTTTCCTGTAAGAAGTCCCGATTTGGTATTACGGGTTTTTATTTTCCCGCCATAGCGCATCGTATTTACTGAATCAACTGTAACATTATACAATTCTTCAACGGCTTTTTTTATCTGTAACTTATTTGCGCTTCTGGCAACGAGAAAACCATAACGGTTAAATTTATCGCCCTGGTTTGTCATCTTTTCTGTTACAATCGGTTTAAGCAAAATATTCATTACTCAGAATTTTCTAGTTTTCAAAGGTTGCCTGCAAAACGTCAACTGCACTCTCCACAAGTATCAATGTTGAAGCCCTCATAATCTTGTAAGTACTTAATTCGCTGGCCATTACAACTTCGACCCCTTGTACATTTCGGGATGACAAATATATATTATTATTTTGTTCCGGTAAAACAAATACTGATTTTTTATTGACAATATTCAGGTTATTTCCCATTTTAATGATCTCCTTTGTTTTAGGAGACTCAAAAGAGAAGTCTTCCAGTATAATAATATTATTTGTTGATGCTTTATATGAAAGTGCTGATTTTCTTGCTAATTGTTTGACTTTTTTATTAAGCTTGAAGCCATAAAACCTTGGTTTAGGTCCGAATACGCGGCCTCCCCCTCGATAAAGCGGGTTCCTGATGTTTCCTGCGCGTGCGGTACCGGTTCCTTTCTGCTTTTTAATCTTCCTTGTACTACCTGCTACCTCACCACGCTCTTTTGATTTGTGAGTACCCTGCCTTTGATTGGCAAGGAACTGTTTTGTATCCAGATAAATTGCATGGTCGTTAGGCTCAATACCGAAAATTGAATCGTTAAGATCGACTTTTCTTCCGGTTTCCTTACCACTAATATTAAGAATCGCTAATTCCATTATTTTGTAATTATTACGTAACCACCTTTTGGACCAGGGACTGATCCTTTTACAATTATTATATCATTCTCAGCCATAAGCTTCACTATTCTCAAGTCCATTGACATCACCTGATCTCCTCCCATACGGCCTCCCATTCTCATGCCAGGTAATACCCTTGAAGGAAATGATGAAGCCCCGAGTGAACCAGGTGCCCTGCCTCTGTTATGCTGTCCGTGGGTTTGTCCACCTACACCGCTGAAGCCATGACGTTTTACGACACCCTGGAATCCTTTTCCTTTTGACCAGCCTCTTACATCAACTATGCTATCGGCTTTGAAAAGTTCAGCTGTAATCACGTCGCCCTCTTTACACTGACCTTCTTCAAAGCCTGTGAATTCAATAACTTTTCTTTTTGGCGTTGTATTAGCCTTTTTGAAATGTCCCAATTCAGCTTTAGTCGTGTGTTTTTCCTTTTTGTCTTCGAATCCAAGCTGTACAGCAAAATAGCCATCCTTAGCCACAGTTTTAATCTGTGTAACAACACATGGACCGGCTTGCAGAACCGTACATGGAATATTCTTTCCATTTTCATCAAAAATGGAGGTCATTCCTACCTTTTTACCAATTAATCCCTGCATCTCTTTATTACTTTACTGGTTTCACACTTTAATTTCTACTTCAACTCCACTTGGAAGCTCAAGTTTCATCAGTGCATCGATGGTTTTCGGTGTTGAGCTGTAAATGTCGAGCAATCTTTTGTAAGATGAGAGCTCAAACTGCTCTCTCGCTTTTTTATTAACAAATGGTGAACGAAGCACTGTATAAATCTTTTTGTGGGTTGGAAGCGGAATAGGACCACTAACCACTGCACCAGTAGATTTTACTGTTTTTACGATCTTCTCGGCAGATTTATCCACCAGGTTATGATCGTAAGATTTCAGTTTAATACGAATTTTCTGACTCATCTTTTAAAGAATTTTTCCTTTGGTAATTTCTACAATTCTGTTTGATATTTCTGCAGGCACCTGTTCATAATGCGAAAACTCCATTGTTGAAGTTGCTCTTCCAGAGGTAAGAGTCCGAAGTACTGTAACATAACCGAATTTTTCGGCCAGAGGTACTTTTGCTTTAACAACTCTTGCACCTGCTTTCGATTCCATACCTTCCACTTTACCCCTTCTTCTGTTGAAATCGCTGATTACATCACCAACATATTCTTCAGGAGTAACAACTTCTGTAGACATAATTGGTTCGAGAATTACGGGACTACATTTGCCTGCGAATTTTCTGAATGCCTGTTTGGCAGCTATTTCAAATGAAAGAGCATCAGAATCGACCGGATGGTACGAACCATCTTTGAGTACTACTTTAAGGCTATCGAGAGGGAAACCTGCGAGTGGTCCGTTGACCATTGCCTCTCGGAATCCTTTTTCAATTGATGGAATATACTCTTTTGGTATATGTCCACCTTTAACCTCATTTACAAACTGAAGACCTCTTACTTTTTTATCTGCCGGCATTAAATCAAATGTCATATCTGCAAATTTTCCACGGCCCCCGGTCTGTTTTTTAAATACTTCACGGAATTCAGCAGTGGCTGTAAGAGCCTCCTTGTATGCAACCTGGGGTACACCCTGATTACATTCAACATTAAACTCCCTCTTTAGACGGTCAATGAGTATTTCCAGATGAAGCTCACCCATACCATGGATAATTGTCTGCCCGCTATCGGGATCAGTTCTGACCTGAAATGTCGGATCTTCTTCTGCAAGTTTATTAAGAGCTATTGACAATTTATCAACATCGGCCTGAGTTTTAGGCTCGATTGCAACACCGATAACAGGCTCTGGAAAATCCATTGATTCAAGCAAGATAGGCTTATTTATTGCACATAATGTGTCACCGGTCTTGATATCTTTAAATCCAACACCTGCACATATATCGCCGGCCGAGATACTATCTTTAGGATTCTGCTTGTTGGCATGCATCTGGAAGAGACGGTTAATACGTTCTCTTTTCCCGGTACGTGCATTCAATACTGTGTCGCCTGCCTTCAGAATACCCGAATAAATACGCAGGAATGCAAGACGACCCACAAACGGATCAGTAGCAATTTTAAATGCGAGAGCGGCCAGTGGAGCTTCATCATCCGGCTCACGTATAATTTCTTCATCATTTCTCGGATCAATTCCAATCACAGAACCTTTATCAACTGGTGAAGGAAGAAATGCAATTACTGAATCGAGAAGACTCTGAATACCCTTGTTTTTGAAAGCAGCACCACAAATTACCGGGATTGCAAGTCCGTTGATTGTTGATTTTCTGAGTGCAATCAATATTTCTTCGCCTGATATAGACTCATGATCTTCAAGGTATCTAGCAAGAAGAGTATCGTCAACACCGGCAACCACTTCGATCAGCTTTCCTCTCCACTCCTCAGCTTCCTCTTTCATATTGGCAGGAATCTCCTCTATTTTAAAGGTGGTAGCATTTGCCTCATCAGTGTAATAGATAATTGCTTTCATTTCAACGAGGTCGATTACCCCGGTGAAATTCTCTTCAGCACCTATAGGTATCTGAACCGGCACGGGATTCGCTTCAAGTTTTTCCTTGATCTGCTGAACAACACTATAAAAATCAGCGCCTGCACGATCCATTTTGTTAATAAAAGCAATTCTGGGTACTACATATTTATTTGCCTGTCTCCAAACAGTTTCCGACTGAGGTTCAACACCTCCCACTGCACAGAAGACTGCGACGGCACCATCAAGAACCCTGAGTGATCTTTCTACTTCAACAGTAAAATCAACGTGGCCGGGAGTATCAATAATATTAATCTTAAAGTCGTCTCCCTTATATTTCCAGTAAGTAGTTGTAGCGGCAGATGTTATTGTGATCCCTCTCTCCTGTTCCTGAACCATCCAGTCCATCTGGGCATTGCCATCATGCACCTCGCCCATGCGATGGGTACGACCGGTATAAAACAGAATACGTTCTGTTGTAGTGGTCTTCCCGGCATCGATGTGGGCCATGATTCCGATGTTTCTGGTATATTTCAGGTTTTTATCCATCTATCTGTTATACAACTGCCTCTTATTATCAATTAAAACCGGAAATGTGCAAAAGCTTTGTTTGCTTCAGCCATTCTGTGAGTATCTTCTTTTTTCTTATATGCACCGCCTTCAAGCTTATAGGCTGCCATAAGTTCTGCGGCCAGCCTTTCAGCCATAGAATGTCCGGTTCTTTTCCTGGCAAATGAGATCATATTCTTCATACTTATGCTTACTTTCCTGTCGGTCCTGATCTCCATTGGCACCTGAAAAGTTGCTCCTCCAACCCTGCGGGCTTTAACTTCAACCTGCGGGGTAACATTATCAAGAGCCTGCTTGAAAATTTCAAGCGGAGTCTTGCCCTCACTTTTAAATTTATCTCCGACTATTTCAAGTGAGTCGTAAAAAATCTTAAAAGCAAGATTTTTTTTACCACTGAACATAAGATTATTCACAAACCTTGTTACATACGGATCTTTATATTTGGGATCCGGTAACAGAATCCTCTTCTTTGGTCTTGATTTTCTCATTATCTTATTCCTTTAACTGTTACTTCTTAGGCCTTTTAGCACCATATTTTGATCTTCTCTGAGTACGGCCATCAACTCCTGAAGTGTCGAGAGCGCCACGAATCAGATGGTAACGAACACCAGGAAGATCTTTAACCCTGCCACCTCTGATCAGTACGATCGAGTGCTCCTGCAGGTTATGACCCTCACCTGGAATATAAGCGTTGACTTCTTTCTGGTTGGTCAGCCTTACTCTGGCTACCTTCCTCATAGCTGAATTAGGTTTCTTTGGTGTTGTGGTGTAAACACGAACGCAAACACCCCTTCTCTGAGGACATGAATCCAGAGCTGGCGCTTTACTTTTATCTACCAGTTTCTTCCTGCCTTTTCTTACTAACTGCTGAATTGTCGGCATATTTCCAATTATTTTAGCATTAAATTTTACTTAAAAAAATGGCTTGCAAAGGTATTGTATTTATTTTTTAATTCAAAAACAAGTCGCATTATTTTTTAAATCAATATAACACATATATTTCAAATGCCTGATCAACATAAATATTCAGGCTTTAAGGGTGTGTAATAAAGCAAGTTGCATAATTATCTTTATTAATAACCTGATGTGTAATGTTAAATGTATCGCAAATAATATAGGATACACTATTACACACCCTAAAACATATTCAAAATCAATATATCTTACTAAAAATGTAAGTTATCAACAGGTTCCTTCCCGATCTTTCACTGCGAAAAACGTTTTATAAACTTACTTTGAAAGAAAAACCGGTACTCCTGTATTTCAAAAAACTGCTGCAAAGGAAATAAAAAAATTGTAATTCTCACCGCTTTCTTAAACTGTTTTTAAAAAATTATTATTTTTGTCCCCTCCAAATCATCGTATATAATAAATAAGTATTACATATAATCTCCAGAAAAATATGAAAACATTCCAGGCAGATCAGATTAAAAACATTGCACTTCTGGGCAACTCGGGGTCAGGCAAAACAACTCTTACAGAAGCAATGCTTTTTAATGGCGGTATAATCGAAAGAAGAGGTACTATTGAAGGAAATAACACAGTTTCTGACTATCGTCCCATTGAGCATGAAAACGGAAACTCAATCTTTTCAACAGTACTGTATACTGAATATCTGAACCATAAAATAAATATTTTTGATACCCCTGGCCTGGATGATTTCAGTGGCGGAGTTATCTCGTCGCTTTTTGCCTCCGATGCGGCTGTTATGACAATTAACGTTCAAAATGGGGTTGAAGTTGGAACCGAGATTCATTTCCGGCATGCTGAAAAAGAAAATAAACCGCTTATCATTGTAATTAATGGCCTGGATCACGAAAAAGCCAATTTTGAGAAGTCACTTGAGATGCTTAAGGAAAGGTTAAGCAACAATGTTATCCTTGTCCAGTATCCTGTGAACGAAGGAGTCGGATTCAATTCTATTATTGATGTTCTTAAAATGAAAATGCTCCGATACTCAAAAGATGGAGGAAAGGCAGAAATAGTTGATATCCCTGCAGATCAGGCAGACAAAGCTGCAGAATTGCATAGTGCACTTGTTGAAAAAGCAGCGGAAAGTGATGAGGCTCTTATGGAACTGTTTTTTTCAAATGATACTCTTACAGAAGAAGAAATAAAAAAAGGCATTGCCAAGGGAATAAGAACAAGAGGTATGTTCCCGGTATTATGCATGTCATCAAAGAACAATATCGGTGTTGACAGCCTTATGGAATTTATTGTTAACGAAGCGCCATCAATTGCAGACATGCCTGCTCCAGTTAACAGTAAAGGGGATGAAGTAAAGCCAAATTCTACCGGACCCGCTTCGGTTTATGTATTTAAGTCATCAATAGAAGAACATATCGGAGAGATACATTATTTTAGGGTATATTCCGGAAAAGTTACAGAAAACCTCGATGTTGTAAACAGCAATAACAGCACAAAAGAGCGGTTGGCACAATTATATGTATGCGCAGGAAAGAACAGAACAAGGGTTCCTGAGCTTTACCCGGGTGATATCGGAGCGTTTGTTAAACTGAAAAACACTAAAACCGGTCATACACTAAATGTTCCTGGCAATGACTGGAAATATGAAGGTGTTAAATTCCCAGAGCCTAAATACCGTACAGCAATCAAGGCTCAAAGCGAGAGTGATGATGAGAAACTTGGTGAAGCTTTGAATAAAATTCATCTTGAGGACCCGACAATAATTATAGAGTATTCAAAAGAATTAAAACAGATAATTGTTCATGGACAGGGTGAATACCATCTTAATATTATGAAGTGGCACCTTGATAATATTTATAAAATTCATACGAATTTCAATCCTCCCAAAATACCTTATCGTGAGACAATTACAAAGTCAGCTCAGGCCGACTACCGCCATAGGAAGCAATCTGGTGGTGCAGGCCAGTTTGGAGAGGTACATATGATTATAGAGCCGTATGAAGAGGGCTCAAAAGAAGTTACCATGCAAAAGATTAATGGTAAAGAGATAAAGATATCAGTACGTGACAAAGAGGAGATTACTCTTCCCTGGGGCGGAAAACTGGTGTATGTAAACAGTATTGTAGGAGGATCTATCGATGCACGTTTTATGCCGGCAATCCTGAAAGGGATAATGGAAAAGATGGAGATTGGCCCGCTGACCGGATCATATGCCCGCGATATTAGGGTGTACGTGTATGATGGAAAGATGCACCCGGTTGACTCAAATGAAATTTCTTTCCGCCTTGCCGGAAGAAATGCATTCAGCCAGGCGTTCAAAATTGCCGGTCCGAAAATTCTGGAGCCAGTTTATGATGTTGAAATAATGGTACCATCGGACCGTATGGGTGACGTTATCAGCGACCTTCAGGGCAGACGTGGAATGGTTCTTGGTATGGCAAGTGAAAAACGTTTTGAGATTATTAAAGCTAAAGTTCCCCTAGCAGAAATGAATAAATATTCGACGGCTCTCAGCTCCATAACAGGAGGTCGTGCAATGTATTCCATGAAGTTTGCAGAATATGCACAGGTCCCTGGTGATGTGCAGGATGCTGTTATCAAAGCATACTCTGAAGAAGAAGAAGAAGAATAGAATACAAAATATATTTAAATATGAAGAGGCTGTCTCAAAAGAGCGGCCTCTCTTTTTTACCTATAAATCTTTTCCCTTCCAGCTTTTTTAACCCCAAACCCCCTAAAAGGGGCTTAAAACCCAGAACAGAACAAATTTTTGCTATATTCCAGTTGACACTTATTGGTTAATATTAAATTCAACTTATATTTACTATTAATCTAAAAGTCGTTAATTTATAACCATGAAATCACAACAAATTATCTACCAGGTCGATGCATTCACAACACAGCCATTTAAAGGTAATCCGGCAGGCGTATGCATAATAGATCATGAACCTGATTCTGTATGGATGCAGAATGTTGCGATGGAAATGAATCTTTCCGAAACTGCATTTGTTTTCCCTGGACAGGATTGCCGTAGAATCAGATACTTCACACCTGAAGTTGAAGTACCGCTCTGTGGTCACGCTACGCTTTCTGCTTCTCACATTTTATATGAAACCAATCTGGTAAATGACGGCGAAGAAATATCACTACTAGCTAAAGCAGGAATTCTTAAAATACGTAAATCGGGAAGCTGGATTACAATGAATTTCCCTTTATATAAGATAAATCAGAGTACTGTTCCGGTTGAGTTTGAAAAAGTGGTTGGTGTCAAACCCCTTGAATTTTATAAATGTGACAACGGACTAACGCTGGCTCTGATAAGTGAGGAAAAGATAATCCGAGAAATTAAGCCTGATTTCAAAGCGATGAAAGAGTCTGAATTCGGTGATCTGATAGTTACCACCCTATCATCAGACAAAAAATACGATTTTTGTCTTCGGTTCTTTGCCCCGGCTTTTGGAATTGATGAAGATCCGGTAACAGGTTCTGCACATTGTGCTTTGGTTCCTTTCTGGCATATGAAAACCGGAAAGAAAGATTTTATTTCTCACCAGATATCAAGAAGAGAGGGAATCCTTAAAGTATCTCTTAACGGAGACAGAGTCGAAATTTCGGGTCAGGCCAAAACCATCTTCAAGGCTGAGTTGTTTGTGTAAAAATGTTTTCCCAGCCTCTTCAACTTCATCGTTGTATGGTATGCGGGGTTTGCCTGACGGCTTCTTATCGTGAATTCTTCTTATAAATCCTTCAGGGAACATATAATAAATTTGGTATGCTGCGTGCGGTATGTAGTCGTGATATTATTTATTCAAACATTCAATTAATTTCAGTGAATCATTATTGATTGCGAACAGCAATGCATCATTTCCTGAAGCCAGTTTAATCTTCCTGATAGCTTTCACCTCACCTTTAATATGAAGTGTGCTTTCTGCCGGCGGAATAACCTTTATTTCACCTTTGGCATCTGAAACTAATACCAGCCCTATACTTGCATCGTTCCTGGGTGTCTCTACCTCCGAACCATATAAATTGCCGGCAACAACAAAAGCAGTACTATTTTCTTTATATTTTATCTCAACCATATCATTGATGGAAGAAAATTGAGCCCAATTTGGGAGCTTATGCATTGTGAATTTCCCTTTCCCTTTATTTTCAATCCAACAACTAGCAAAAGTATTTGCCTTGTAATGCAAAGAAGCCTTCAACATTTGTTCGCCATATATCTCTTGCAGTGTCGCTTTTGCAAATTCTTCAACACCTTTGTACCTGAGTTTCATAACCGGAAGCTGCCTGACAGTAGCATCAAAACCATTGACCGGATAATTTTTCCCATTCTCAGAAGAACCAAGCACGATATCTAATGTGCCATTTACATCAAAATCATTGGAGTATATTTCAAATGGTTCTTTTTCGCTGGTTTTGTACTTATAATTTAACCCAAGATTACCTGCCAGGTAATCGTTATCGCCATCCTTATCAATATCGATACTATTAATACTATTCCACCAGCCGACAGTTTCTTTAAATCCTAATTTATCAGAAACATCAACAAATCTATTTGAAGAATTTTTAAAAAAGTGAATTTTCATCCATTCACCCACAATTATCAGATCAACATTCCCATCGTTGTCAAAGTCATCCCAAATAGCATCTGTGACAAGTCCCAGATTTAATAGTTCCGGGGCTATTTTTTCTGTAACATTTTCAAATTTCAGATCAGCTCCTTTTTCCCCATTATTTTTCAAAATATAACTGTTTGCAGGGAGCGGGTATTTTCCGGGAACAATACGTCCTCCTACAAATAAATCGAGATGTCCATCTTTGTCATAATCTGCAGCTTTTACACATTTCCCGCTTTTATTTAAGTCAGCAGGCAGACAATTTTTACATTTAACAAAACCCTTTTCTGTATTTAAATACAACCTGTCCTGGTAATATTCCGCTTTTTCCTTGCTATTGTTCCCTCCGCTAACCACGTATAAATCCAATCTTCCGTCATTGTCGGCATCAAACAGCAAGGCGCCTGTATCTTCATAAAGCGAATCGTTTGTCCAGGGTCCTGGTATTTCCTTAAATGTACCTTTTTCTGTTTGCAAATACATAGCTGCCTTAAAACCCTTGCCATTGCCAACAAAAAAATCTTCAAGTCCATCTCCATTAATGTCCCCGACAGCTAAACCAGGGCCCATCTGTGAATTCTTATACGGAAGCAACGGTTCAAATTCAAAATCATCGTATTTATCTTCGTGATGAACAAATGTTATTCCTGCCTGTTTAGTGATGTCTTTAAAATTTGATTTTTGAGTAGTTTTTTCTTCAGCAGCAACCGCATCGGTGTATTTTAATTTAAGTGTCTGGTCTGCTTTAATGTTTTTTAGTACTTGTTGTTTCTTATCGGGCCATATTACAGTTAATTCATCGATGGTATCTTTTTGAGCTAAACCAAAATGAATAGTGGTTGGAACACTCGACTGATAGCCCCTTGTTAGTGTCAGTTCCTGCTTTTGTGTAATATCGCCAGTTTTAATCGTTACTATGCTGCCTATACCAAATGGATTGGTAACCGGTCCGGCAAGATTAACTTTCAAATAGTGATAGTTGTCAGGAACAACCTTGTTTTCGTAAATGCCAGCTACAGCATTTATTTTGTTAATTATTACATCTAAATCACCGTCATTATCCAGATCACTGTAAGCCACTCCATTTGAAAATCCTGGTTCACCAAAACCCCAGCTATCTGCTTTGTTGGTAAATGTGAAATCGCCGTTGTTTTTGAATACATAATTTTTTACGGGCGTGCTGGGAAAGAGTTCCGGACGGTATTCCTTTCTAACCTTGAAATAAATATTACTCCTTGAATCCTCCAAAATGTCTCTGTTATTGATATCTCTCAGTACACCGTTGGCTACAAACAGATCCTTATTCCCGTCATTATCCAAATCCATAAAAAGGCCTCCCCAGCTCCAGTCGGTATACGCAACACCTGCAAACAGTGAAATATTGCTGTAAATGGGGATGCCATTAAAAATGCCGTTGTTTAGCTGCAAAGAGTTTTGCATGTACTGATAATGAAAACCATAATCAAGGCTGAGGTTAAATGTCTCACGACTCATAGGCCTGACATTCACCATCCTGCGATAATGATCTTCAGGAGTCATATCTATCTGATAGATATCAATGAGTCCGTCATTATTAATATCGGCAGCATCAAGTCCCATTCCGAAAATGGATGTTTGAGATGTAGCCTCTCTCAAAATATTTTTAAAAGTTCCGTTTCCGTTGTTTAAATAAAAGTAATCGGGCACATTGAAATCATTTGATATGTATAAATCTTTCCAGCCATCATTATTAAAATCCATTGCAACCACCCCTATCGACATACCAAAATTTCGTACACCGGCTTCAGCTATCGGCGCAAAAGTGACCATAACAGCGGGTGGTAAAAAACAGGTAATGGTAAATCAATGGGCTACCAGTTACCTTGCTAACAACGATCCCAGGGTACATTTTGGACTTGGTAATACAAAACAAATTGATCTCCTTGAAATCAGGTGGTCGGACGGGAAAAAAGAAGTATATAATAAAATTGATTCGGACCGTTATATAACCATATTGGAAGGAACTGGAATTTTAAAATAAACCTAAAATACAAGATATATGAATAATCAATATGTGAGTCAGGTTAAGGATCTTACAAATCCTGAAAAGAATGTCATCTATAATATGACACAGGAAGAGGCAGTTAATATTGTCAGATCGGGTGATGCCGAAGCTGTCAGAAAGATTGATGGTCAGTTTTCTCTTGTATCAGTAGAAGGTAAAACGATAAGGATGGCAAGGTCCATTGGAAGGCCAATACGTTATTTTATTGCAAAACGCCCCGGAGGACCCGAACTGGTTATTGCCGAGCGTATTGATGTAATTTATAATTACCTGAAAAAGGAGGGTCTCGATCACCAGTTCCATCCTTCATATACCAGGATGGCTCCGGCACACTACATTACCAAAATAGAACTTTTGGGTTGTCCTGATCCCAATCCTGTTTATACCCGGTTTTTCACTCCTGAACGCAACAAATTTTCGAACATGGATATTGAAGGTATAGGCAAAATGTATATTGGCGCTTTATATGATGAGATAAAAAAGTGGCTTCATTTCCGTGCTATCACGGGTCCGGTCGGAGTGACTTTTTCAGCAGGCATCGACAGCGGTTCGGTTTTTTTACTTACATATCATGCTCTTAAGGAACTTGGAGAAAGCCCGTCAAGACTAAAAGCTTTTACACTTTCAATTGACGGTGATGGCGCTGATTTGCTTCAGGCCAGAAAATTTCTGGATGCATTGGATCTCGGATTGTTTCTCGAACCCATTGAGGTGGATTATTCATCAATGGATTGGAAGAAAGCTATAAAAGTGGTCGAAGATTATAAACCTCTTGATATTCAGTCCGCAACAATGAGTTTGGCTCTTTTGCAGGGAATCCGCTCAAGGTACCAGCAATGGAAATATATTATTGACGGAGACGGTGGTGACGAAAACCTGAAAGATTATCCTATTGAAGAAAATCCTGAATTAACTATTCGCAGCGTCCTGAACAACCTGATGCTGTATCATGAGGGCTGGGGAGTGGAATCAATCAAACATTCCTTAACATATTCTGGGGGACTGAGCAGAGGATATATGCGAACCTTTGCAACGGGAGATCTGATGAGTTTCGAAGGATTCAGTCCTTATACTTTACCAAATGTGATTGAAATTTCCGAGGGTATACCATATATCAATATGACCAACTGGGATCATCAGAAACTGTATGATCTTAAGGGACAAATAGTTTCTGCGGGAGTTAAGGCTGTTACCGGAATGGAAATGCCGGTTTTTCAGAAAAGACGCTTCCAGCATGGTGCAGCATCTGACAGGGACTTCAGCAAACATTTCCCCGGAAAAGAGATCGCTTATCGGAAAGAGTTCCTTTCAAAATATGAGTGAATTTCCACCTTTACCGGTCAATGACAAATGGATAGTGTCGATGAGGGGAAATAAAAACCCTGTTGACCCTTGGAAACCTTATGGATGGATGGTAGAAAAAGAGCGGACCATTTCAGGGAAGATCGAAGATACCGGAATCATTTTTCTGACTAACCGTGAATGCCCTTTTCATTGTCTCATGTGCGATCTGTGGAAAAACACTACAGATGAATCTGTTCCTGCCGGCGCAATACCAGCACAAATTGCATGGGCGCTTGAACAAATGCCTGATTTAAAATATCTGAAGCTTTATAACTGTGGAAGCTTCTTTGATGAAAGGGCTATTGCCCAGGCAGACTATAAAGAAATTGCGTCTCTGGTAAAAAATTTCGAAACTATTATCGTTGAATGTCATCCAAAACTGATCAATGACAAATGTCTTAAATTCAGGGATATGCTGATGCCTGAGTTGCATATTGCTCTTGGTTTGGAAACAGTTCATCCCTCAATCATGTTAAGTCTCAATAAGCAAATGACATTGGAGGATTTCAGCAGTTCTGTCAATTTCCTGACAAAACATGATATTCATACAAGAGCATTCATTTTGCTCAGGCCCCCCCGTCTTTCAGAATCAGATGGAATTTACTGGGCAGAGAAGGCTATCGATTTTGCTTTTGATGCCGGGGTCGATTGTTGCACTGTTATTCCTGTCAGGGCTGGAAACGGGGCAATGGAGTTTCTGATGGAAAAAGGCGATTTCAACTTGCCTGATATCCGCTCTCTTGAAACGGTTTTGGAATATGGAATAGGGTTAAAAGCAGGACGTGTATTTGCTGATGTTTGGGATCTTGGTTTGTTTTCATCCTGCAATAAGTGTTTAGATAAAAGAACTGATCGTTTAGTTGAAATGAACCTACGTCAGAAAATAGCCATTCCGATCAAGTGTGAATGCAATAAATAAAGAAGAACTTACACAGAGTTGCCTTTAGATTAGCGTTTTTAAATTTATTAATAATTATGATGATGAAATAGGGGGTTCCAGGGGGAGTTAATAACTTTATAAGATGTTAATAATTAAACCGGAGGGAACTTTGGTGAACTATACAGAGTTATGATTAAAGTATCATTTTGTGAATTAGTCCTCAGTTCCCTTTATGGTTGTAAGAACCATTTAGAATTTTAAGCTCAAGACTTATTAAAGGTAATAGTCTGACAACCAATTCCGGTCTAAAACAAAATTACTATGGACAAAATTACAAAGAAAAAGATTTCATCGGGATAGATATCTCGAAAGATTTCATCGACTGTGCATTACTTAATGAGGATCATTCTGGTTCATTTAAAGACAAGAAATTTGGGAACCATTTAAGTGGCTTTGAATCAATGGAAGAATGGTTATTAAAGAACAAAAAAGATTTAAAAAGATCTTTGTTTTGTATGGAGCATACAGGTACATATGGACTTTTATTATTTACCTGATTCAAGCTTTGTAAAATAATGTTTGTTAGATAAGCTTCCTCCAACATAGGTCTCATCAATCTCTACTATTCCTTTTAATATGCAATTGTTATCCTGCATAGCTTGTCGGATTCGCTTAAAAGGCAAAAGGAGCGCATCAACTTATAACCTTGCACTACCATAAATAATTTGTATATTTCCCCTACCCAAATATACTTATTATGAAACAAGATACTGATTTGCGGATCATTGAGTTAGGTCTTATCCTGCCACCAGCCCCAAAACCGGTTGGAGTTTATAAACCCGTACTGGTGGTTGATAAATTTCTTTATGTATCAGGTCAGGGACCCATATCAGCCGATGGAACTATGATGAAAGGGAAAGTTGGCGCTGATCTGGATACAGCTGCGGGGAAAATTGCTGCAAGGCAGGTTGGACTTACAATGCTTTCAACAATCAAGGCTCATTTTGGAGAACTTAATAAAATAAAACGGATAGTGAAGGTACTGGGAATGGTCAACTGTACTCCAGAATTTGATAGTCATCCTGCCGTTATCAACGGATTCAGTGAGTTAATGTCTGAAGTTTTTGGCGAAGATAACGGTGTTGGAGTAAGAAGTGCAGTCGGGACAATGCTCCCTATGAATATCGTCGTTGAAGTAGAAGCTATGTTTGAACTTTATTAGTTCAGAAGCTGCCATTTGAATACTTTGTGAACCTTAGTGATAACCTTTGTGCTCCTTAGTGGTAAAAAGTAACCGACATCCATCTAATGAAAAACAGCCCTGATTCAAATGATGGTTGGTACCTGATAGACAATGCAGATGAAGTCAGTTCCCCTTCGCTTCTGGTTTATCCCGATCGTATCGAAGCCAACATTAAAAAAATTATTGAGATTGCAGGAAGTGTGGATCGACTGAGGCCGCATGTCAAGACTCATAAAATGGCCGAGATCATCAAACTGCAGATGAAATATGGCATTTATAAGTTCAAATGTGCTACCATATCTGAGACAGAGATGGTTGCAAGATGCGGAGCCCCTGACATTTTACTTGCAATACAACCTGTCGGCCCTAATATTGGAAGGTTTTTTAACTTAAAAAAAGAATTCAATAATATAAAGATTTCCTGTATAGCTGATAATGAAGAGGTTATTATACAGCTGTCAGATATGGCCAGGAAAACCGGACTAGAAACTCATGTCTGGCTGGACATTAACAACGGGATGAACCGGACAGGCGTAATTCCGGGAGAAAAAGCAGCAAGACTCTATAAAAGAATCATGGATTCTCCTATGCTGGTTGCAGAAGGGCTTCATGTCTATGACGGTCATATTCATGAACCGGATATATCACTCCGGCAAAAAAGATGCGATGATGCATTTGTCCCTGTTATGGGACTTATTGAAGAGCTTAAAAATGAAGGTATTTCGCCAATTAAAATTATCGCCGGAGGAACTCCTACCTTCCCTGTGCACGCATTACGAAATGGTGTAGAATGCAGCCCGGGAACACTAATATTATGGGACGGAAACAGCAGCTCATTTTCCGATATGGAGTTTTCACATGCTGCTGTATTGCTCTCAAGAATTATAAGCAAACCCGGGAAGGATCTATTATGTCTCGATCTCGGTCATAAAGCAATAGCTTCAGAGATGCCGCAACCACGAATTAAACTTCTGGATATTGAGAAATATACAATTGTCAACCATAACGAAGAACATATGGTTATTAGAACAACTTTAGCGGATAAATATAAAATCGGGGATCCTATGTATGGTATCCCATGGCATATTTGTCCAACAGTTGACCGGTACGATACTGTTTATGTAATTAATGACCACAAGGTTACAGGCCAATGGAATGTTGAAGCAAGAAAAAGAAAAATTACAATCTGATCCAAACCTGACCAATGTTAAATAAGCCTTTGATTTTTGATGGCCATCTCAGCCTTGCGATGAATGCCCTCCCGTAAAGACGATCCGAAGAGCTAAGAACCAAAAGATTTTATTGATTTACCTGTATAAATAAACGAATCCTCTATACTCCTTGCTATTATAAACAACATTATCCCACCCATATGCACGGATTATATAGAAATAAACTCCGGGTGAGGCTTTGATCGATGAAAAATTCACATTCCCGTCCCAACCCTTCCAGTTTTTTAGAATTTCTCCCTCACCATAAAAGGAATAAACTTTCAAACCACTACGGCTGAAAACCTCAACACTTAAATTCCTGAGCGATTTTGATTCAACCAAGAAATTGTCATTGATCCCATCCCCGTTTGGAGTAAATACATTCGGAATATTAAGTTCCGAGGGATCAACAACAATTTTTCGATCCAGTCTTAATGAATCGATGCAATGAAGATCACTTTCAACAGTCAGTTTAACCGAATACTCTCCAGGCTTATAGTATATATGAGGTTCGGGATTATTAAGCTTCGAGGTTGCAGTATCGCCAAATTCCCAAAGATACTTTAATGCCCTTACCGATTTATCTGTGAAGGTTACTGTGAGAGGAGCCTCCCCTGTAAAAGGATCAGCTGAAAAGTCAGCTTTTACCCGGATAGTTTGATAAAAGAATGATGAGTTGCTCATACATCCAAAACTGTCGCTTACCTGAAGATTATAGGTAACATCAACGAGGGGTGGATTAAAAGTCTGAGGGTTTAAATAGAAATCGGGAGATGGTATGGTCGAGGCCGGATTCGATGACCACAAAAAACTGACAGCGTTTGGCAATTTTATGGGAAGCCCATTAGAAATATTTTTATAATAGAAAGTGTCAACAGCTGCCTGTCCTTTTAATGCAACATAATCACATGTACGGTTCTGAAGCGTCGCCAATGAATGAGGTTTGTCGATAAATATCCATGCGACAAGACTATCTTTATATCCTGCCAAGTCAGTAATTTTGACCTTGTATCCTCCATCATCAAGATTATTTCTGGTTGAAGGTGTATCTCCGGGTCCTTGTGGAAGAGGAATGCTGAAGCTCTTGTCGTTGTCGTTCCATTTAGACCACAAAAAAGTAAATGGAGCTGTTCCTCCCGGACTAGTGATATTAAGATTCCCCTTTTGCGAGCCTGATGCATTACAGTATATGAAAATAGGATCCTGACCAGATGGATATGCAGTATACCTCACTACGCTCATCCCCGGCGCCGAAAGCTGAGCTTCAGAAATTACCGGCAGTAATAAAGCTATTATTAACAAAAAATAACGCACAGACAATCAGATCTTAGTATCAAAAACGCTTTCCAATATCTATTTGGTATATTCTTATGCAAGTATAATAAAATTAGAGCCATATTCCGTATCAATCCAGGTGGAACACCTCTTCCATGTTTGCCCACCACTCCTCTTTTTTACGGCTAGCAACCGGATCTTGCATTGGTTCCATAATTGCCCACCACTCCTGGGTTTTGGGATCAGCAGCCATTTTAGCCATATCAGCCGCAAAATCATTTCCGGTATATTCAAAATATGCATAAAGCATACCATCCTTATGGAAAATAGAATAGTTCTGCATATTACATTTTTTAATCATTTTAAGAACCTCAGGCCATACAGCTGAATGATGCTTTTTGTACCGTTCAAAGTGCTCAGGTCTGACACCGATTACCTGTCCAAATCTTTTCATTTTTTTATGATTTATATTTCAAAAATAATTGAATACATTGAATTGAGGAACATAAAAATATATTCATAGACAATTTTAATCAAATTCAGGGAATATTGGAAGGGTATATAAATGGCATCATTATCCGGTTTTCCTTTTGTGTTACTTTGGGCTGAACTCCGTGATCCCCTTCTGTTGTCAGGGCAAGCTTTTGTGGTTAAGTGAAATACCTTTTACCACTAAGGCACACAAAGGTTATCACCAAGGTTCACAAAGGGTAAAATAAACAGCCCAAACCTAAGTTAATAAAATTGTTGATATTATCAGTCGTTAAAGGTGTCCCTGTAATTGTTATTGTTAAATTTGCCCTGCCGGTTCGCTGTAATTCAAACAAACACATGACAACCAACTATCTGAACGATCTGAATGAATCTCAGAAACAAGCAGTTATCAACACTGAAGGACCTGCCCTGGTTATAGCAGGTGCCGGCGCCGGAAAAACCAGGGTTCTGACTTATCGTATTGTTCATCTTCTCAAGAAAGGTGTTCCGGCAGGTAAAATTCTTGCATTGACCTTCACCAACAAGGCGGCAAAGGAGATGAAGGAACGTATCACCAGAATTGTTAGTCCCGAGATAGCCCGATATCTCTGGATGGGTACCTTCCACTCTATATTTGCAAAGATTTTAAGGATGGAAGGTGACAGACTCGGGTATAAATCGAATTATACTATTTACGATTCTTCCGATTCTAAAAGCCTTATCAGATCTATTATTAAAGAACTTAATCTGGATGATAATATTTACAAACCAGGTGTTATCTCTTCAAGAATATCAACCGCAAAAAACAATCTTGTAACATCCAGCATCTATGCTGCGGATATTTCAATGCAGGATTATGATAAGTCGAGCCGGATGCCGTTGCTTGCCGATGTTTACAGGACTTATGCTGCACGCTGTTTCAAAGCTAACGCTATGGACTTCGATGACCTGTTATTAAATACAAACATTCTTTTCAGAGATTTTCCGGATGTCCTTGCAGCCTACCAGCAAAGGTTTAATTATGTGCTTGTTGATGAGTATCAGGATACTAACTATTCGCAATATCTTATTGTAAAGAAACTTGCCGCTTCACATCAGAATATCTGTGTGGTAGGTGACGATGCTCAAAGCATTTATTCATTCCGTGGAGCCAGGATTGAGAATATACTTGAGTTTAAAAACGACTACATTGACTACCAGCTTTTTAAACTTGAGCAAAACTACAGATCGACTCAGACTATTGTTAATGTTGCAAATACAATTATTGCAAATAATGAAGGCCAGATCCAGAAAAAAGTCTACTCAATGAATGAGGCGGGAGAAAAGATACAGGTAATGCAGGCGATGACCGATTCTGAGGAGGGATTTAATGTTTCATCTGACATTTTCGATAAGAAGTTATCACAACAGCTCTACTGGTCAGATTTTGCAATTTTATACAGAACAAATGCCCAGTCGAGGATCTTTGAGGAGACAATGAGACGAAAAAATATACCTTATAAAATTTATGGTGGTTTATCGTTTTACGAGCGAAAAGAGATAAAAGATATTCTGGCTTATTTCAGGATGGTTATTAATCCGGAAGATGAAGAGGCTCTTAAAAGATCAATTAACTATCCTAAACGAGGTATCGGAGATACTACGATCCAGAAGATCTTTGAACTGGCCTCCGCATTTAATGTATCACCCTGGAGTATTCTTCCTGAAGCCGGAAAATATCCGGAACATTTTAACTCAGGGACTGTTAAAAAATTATCAATGTATGTTGACGTAATCAATAATCTTCGCCTGAATTCAGATACAACAGATGCTTTTATAAAAGCAAGAGAAATTGCGCTTGGTTCGGGAATCATAAGAGAACTTAAGGATGGAAAATCCCCTGAAGAGGTCAGTCGTTTTGAAAACCTCGAAGAGTTGCTGAATGCCATAAAAGTTTTTACTGAGGCCGCTGAGACTAATGGGGAGTCTTCAATATTAGAGGCTTACATGGCCAATGTTGCTCTGTTGACTGATCAGGATACCGAAAATGAACAAGACCGCAATAAGGTTACCCTTATGACAATGCATTCAGCTAAAGGATTAGAATTCAAGCATGTATATATTGTTGGGATGGAAGATACTTTGTTTCCTTCACCATTGTCATCCGGAAGTGCCCGCGAACTTGAAGAGGAAAGACGACTGTTTTATGTTGCAGTTACCCGAGCTGAAAAGCAGGCAACACTTAGCTATGCACTTAACAGATATAAATGGGGAAATCTAGAAAGATGCAGTCCCAGCAGGTTCCTTCGTGAGATTGATCAGAAATTTCTGCATTATCCGTAGACCGGGGGAAAACCTTTTCAGAACAATAATCATTCGGCAGTCAAACCTGCATCTTTTCGTGAAGAAACTCATTCTTATGCAAAGGATGACAGGTTTAAAAAAATCAGTAAATCAGGCACTTCATCCGATGTTCCATTTATTGGAAGTGATCCCTCTCTGTTTACCGAAGGCGATATCGTAGAGCATGAGAGATTTGGCAAAGGGATAATAATATCCATTGAGGGACAACCACCAAACACTACCGCCACAGTTGAGTTTGAAAAAGATGGCAATAAAAAACTTTTACTTAGATTTGCGAAACTCAGGAAATTATAAATTATTTGGCATCCAAGCAGAAATCCTTTTAACCGCAAAGTACGCAAAGGGAAGAAACACAAAGAACGCAAAGAAAAAATGTTGATATTCTTTGCGACCTTGGGTTTAAAGCCTTAGCGATCTTTGCGGTTAATGGGTTTTGCAAAGAAAAATTGAAAATATCATTATTTTTTACCAGCCTGACCAAAATTCATTTTCATAAATGTGATACCTAAAGTAGATATTGAATGGCTGAAGTTATCATTGATCTCTTTAGTTTCCATTTTCATTCCCGGATTATTGTTTTTATCGAATGATTCCATTGCCAGCATCATAGCTCCTTCAAAACCGGGATAGTTATAATAAGTTGGCACCCCGGCTTTACCCCAATACTTTTTATCAGCTTTCAGCTTAACATCTTTTGTCATCCAGACGTTTGAATAACCATCTTTGTCAGCATCAACTATTTTATACTCATCACATTTATATCCTGCAATTACACGCGAATTTCCCGTTTTTGTTATTGTTGCCTTTTCAGGGTTAGCACCTTTCTGGTTCTTTGTTTGAGCAGCCATTGCTGAATCAGAAGGAAGAGATGAAATAATACCTGTTTTAGAATCCTTATTCTCCATAAGCATCATGAAACACCTGTTATCATTATCAAAAAGGAATACTGTTGGTACAGCTTTATCTCCTTGCTTGGCATCTACAGGGCTGACCTCAATTCCGGCATTCAAAGTGTTACTATTGTAATAGGTATAATAGTCTGACTTCATCACATCTTTTTTATCGTATGTTTCCATCTGCATATATATCCTGCCTGTAAATTTGTATTCATCATTGTATTTGATGTCAATTTTCCCTCCAAACAACCCACGACCTGTTGCTTTGGTACCACCATTATCCTGAGCAGAAGTCTTGTCAGATTGCTTCTGATCGGTTTGTTCTTTTTCTTTAGCTTTATCCTTTGCACTTTTATCAACTGCCGAATCAACTTTTTGATCGATCTTTCTGTCAATCGCCCTTCTTAAAATCCATCCCTGGGCATTTGAGACACCAGGTAACATTATCGCCAATACCAGAAGAAGAATTATTGATCTTGTTTTCATAATTTAAAATTTTAATAAGTTAGACTATAAAGTTACAAAACTTAGGCAGATATTATATAAGGTAACTTTAAAAATAATGAACATTTTATAAATGCTGTCCTTACAAGAGGTTTTTTTACCTGTGTGAATAAAAAGAAAAGAGGCTACATTTTCATGTAACCTCCTATAATTATTAATAAGATAGTCATTAACTTTGCCTATGCAGCGATCACTTCAACCGGATTCTCCTTCTCCCTCAGAACAGATTCATATAGTGTGGCAAACGAACTGCATACCCACATAATTGCGGGAAAGATCCCGACTATTAACATTAAAAGTCCTAAGATAACTATGAAAATAGATACAAAACCCATTAGAAATATTTGCCATGCGTGACCCTTTGTAAGTTTCCAGCTTAACTCCACAGCCTCTATAGGATCGAGTTTTTTGTCCATTACAATATAGGATACAAATGCAAGCCGGCATCCGATTATAATCCCCGGAATAATGAGGGCAAATAACCCCAGAACGACGAGAGCAAATACCAACAGGTTTGCAAGTATTATATGAAGATAGTTCTCCATAAATCCTTTGATCAGGTACTCAAAATCGGGCTTTATTTTCCTGACCGCCTGAACAAAAATCATATTGCCTCCGTATTCAAATACAGGAGCAACCAGAAATGCATAGAGCATCGCAAGCAATCCGAAAAAAGCTGCGAAGATTCCAAATGTCCCTAATCTGAAAAGATTATGCCCCCAATTATTTCCCCAATTCCACGGGCCTCTGTGCAGATCAGACAAATCAAAATGGAAATTGAACATTTTAAAAGGTGCTGTTACTATAGCCAGAATGATAACAACCAGGAATAACCTGAGAAAATTATCAATCATAACCCTCCAGCCTGTCCCGAAACAATAACCAAAATCAGGGACTAATTTATATTCATTATTTGTTTCCATATTTACAATTCTTTAAGTTAAAAATCCGGTGAACATTTATGAAGCAAATTTAAGTCACGGATATCTTACAGACTTCATACCTTAGTAGTGATTTTATATTTTCCTACTTTAGTATGCAACTCAATACTTTGGTAGTGGCTATTTTTGAATTTTCGGTTTTACAGAATTTTTATACCTTTATTAAATGTTGCATTACCTTGGTTACTTAATATTTATTTTGTCGGTTGCGCTGGCTGCAGGAGGTGTTGTTCTTTCATCAAGGTTAAGGAACAGATATCGCCACGAAATCTTTTCAACATTGCTCTATTTTCAGGTTTTCATATTTACATTCGGGTTCTATGGAATATGGGGCCAGGCAGTCATCAAAGCTTTTCTCTCGACATACATTTCTGCAGAGCTGCTTGCCAGGTTTTCGGATATTGCTATTCTTCTGGGGTTGCCATTCCTGGTTTTTGCTTGGTTAATGCTTATACAGTTTTCATTTGGAATATCAGGAAGAAAGAATAGTAACTGGTTTATATTCTGGTTCCTGTTGCTGAATTTCTCACTAATTATTATTGTAGGATATTTTACAGCAAAAACAAATGCATTAAAACCGGTATCACTGATAAAGTATTACTTCATTTCTATGAACTTCTTCTATTCTCTATTTTCTTCTTTGCTGATAGTATTCTCCATGAAAGGAAGATCAATCATTCATGATTATGACGGTAAGAGAATTGCTCCCGGAATATTCCTTGTCATGGTTTTACAGTGCATACCACTTTTGCTTTATAATTCACAACCCTATATTGGGGTAATTTTCATTTTTACATTCTTTGCAGGCAACACATTTCTTCCGATATATCTGAATTATGGTACGCTGTTGACAGTCTTCACAACTGAACCGATAAAGGATCTATCATTTGAAGAGTTCTGTAAAAAATTTGAAGTCTCCCCGCGTGAAACTGACATAGTTCGTGAAATATGCAATGGATTAAGCAACAAGGAAATATCTGATAAGCTATTTATCAGCCTGCAGACTGTAAAAGATCATACTCACCGGATATATATGAAAACCAATGTTAAGAGCCGTGTTCAGCTTATTTATCTTGTAAAAGAATTGAAGATAATAAGTCCCTGATCAGGAGAATTTCAGGTAAACAATCACCCTGCCATTGTTAAATTCAATTGTAAAACTATCTCCAAGTGCCTCATTTAAGGTAGCGAACCACCAGTTTTTTATTTTTGTCCTGCTGAGGGGATATCGCAATCCATGAGACGTGACTTCCGTTTCCGGATCGATTGAAAAGATCGAAACCTGCTGTCCCGGAAAGGATGATATTCCAGAGCTTGTCAAAAACGGTCGCAGAATTCCTGTGTCAGTTACCATAATCACATTCGCATTTTTAATGTATTCCGTCAAAAGCGAAATATTACCAATTGTATGATCTTCTCTTTTCCCCGTCGCACCTACAATAACAATATCTTTATAACCCATTTCACAGCACCATGTGATTGCCTTTGTCAGATCGTTAGTATCCTGATTCTCACCAATAAAAATACGATCAGCAAACCTGTCGGATAATTCAACATTGAGCGAATCCATATCTCCTACAATTGCATCAGGTTGCATGCCGGCAAGAATCAGGTTTTCTACGCTGCCGTCACAACAGATTATTCTTTCTGCATTCTGCAGGTATGCAAGAGGGATATCATGCTTAGGGAAGGTTCCATCAGCGACGATTACAGTATAAGATTTAAATTGATCTTCATTCATTTTTCACTAAATTATAATTCCATTCTAATTGTATCTGCATTAATATCTTACTTTTTCTTTTCTCAATTTAACCTCATTTTAAAATCCTCCTCTCCATTTCCCCACTTTTTTACCTCACCCCAACCATTCTCCCAAGGGAGAGGGGCTTAATATCTTGATTATCTTGTTTTTACTCCCCTTTTCCCCTGGGAGAAGGGGCTGGTGGATGAGGTATAGTTTTTTTCCAGGCAACAAGTCCTGCAAACGACATTATCCCATAAACAATATACAGAATAACTGTCGGATAGAGTCCACGTGTCAAAAAAAGAACGGCTGATACGAAGTTTACAACAATCCATAAAAACCAGTGTTCAAAAATCTTGCGGGCCAGCATCCATGTTGCAACTATTGACAAAGATGTAATAAATGAATCCCTGACGGGAACAGGAGAATCAGTTAACCTGGTAAGAACCAGCCACATTATAGCATATATTAATATAAAAACAACAGACAGAATGACACCTGTCCTCAGTTTTAATCGCGTCACCTGTAGTGTTTCATTCCCCTCTCCTGCCTCATTATTCCGTGTGCCCTGTGCACTTTGCCCTGTGCCCTTAGCCCACCAATACCAACCAAGAAAACTAATGACCAGGTAATAACCCTGAAGGCTCATATCCGCGTAGAATTTGCTGGTGAAAAAAACCCAGATATAAACTGCAGAAGTGATAATTCCGACAGGCCATAACCATATGGTTTGTCTGATTTCCAGAAAAACATAGATTATCCCCGTAACCGCTCCGAATACCTCTATATAATTATTTGATATCCAGCTAGATACAATCATGAAAATATTAATTATCAGAATTTTATATTAATTCTTAACATATAATTTATAAGAGCCTGCGGAAAATATCCATCCATTATATGTTGCGAACCTCCTTCATTATATTTATAAACCCATGCATTTGTTTCGTATTTCTTATCAAACAAATTATTTATTACAAATTGGCACGTGAATTCTTTAAATATCTTATTTTTAGTTGTATACAAGAAAGATAGATTTTGATCCAGGTAAGCATTTAACATTCTTCCTGAGTTTTGTGTGTTATCAATATATTGTTTTCCGACATATTTCGTATTAAAATTTACATGGAAGTTTTTAAACGGGTCATAATCTATAACTGAACTTGCAATTATTATTGGAGAAAAGGATATAGTTTTGTTTTTTAACGTCTCGTTATCCTGAATCCCGGTATCCCAATTATCTGTGTAATCAACAAAAACCTGAATAATATTCCTGCTAAATGTTATATTTTCGTACCAGTTTAAATTTTTAAGAATCTGTATTCCGGTCTCGATCTCAATCCCTTGTCTGTAACTTTTTGATACATTTGTTAATATGGGATCACCAACATTGTTTATTTCACCTGTTAAAATCAACTGGTCGATATAATTCATATAATATAAATTTCCTCTTAGCATTAATTTTGATGAATGGAATTCGTAACCAGCTTCGTAGTCAAATAAACTTTCCGGGTTGGGTGTTTTTCCCGGGTCCGCATCAGTGAAATTTCCACGATCCGGTTCCCGGTGTGATATGCCAAATGAAGCATATACTTTTTGTTTCTCATCTAAATTGTATAAAAGCCCGGTTTTAGGATTAAAAAAGTTATAATTATGATTCTGAGCAACATTCTTCAGATTTTCATCAAACCCGCCAATTGCGTAATTAATATTACGTAATTGCAAATCGGCATACAAGTTTAATCTGCTTGTTAACAAATAGTTGAATTTTATAAATGTATTTAGATCTTTTTTGTCCCCGGTACCTTCATACCATCGATATTTTTCGCCATTGAAAGTTACAATTTTAGCCCATATTATATCTCCGAAATGATTTCCTGAATATCGATTCCATCCCCCACCAACTAGGGTATTAATTTTATTTTTCTTGTAACTTAAAGAATATGTAAAACCATAAAAATCATTATCTAACCATCTTTGTGTAATAAAATCAGAGCTGGTTATGGTATCATTATTAAAAACAGCATTTGGTAAATTTAATGAACTGAATTTTGAGTTTTGTATAAGGTTTTCATAGTATCCTTTCCCCTTTGTATAATGTAGTGCAACATTTGCATTCAAATTGGTGTTTATTTTTTTTGAATAATGAAGCTGGTAATTATCCTGCCAGTAATTATCTGTTTCATTTTTATAATTATATGGATTATATGTTCTATTTGTCATTAAAGAATCTTTAGGAACTCCCAGCCATGCCTGATAAGTGTGTTCTACACCTGAAAAAATCATTAGTTTCAAAATACTTGTTTCCCCATACATTGTTCCTGAGATATAAAATGATTTCAAATCGCTGAAAGCTCTGTCGATATACCCATCGGACCAGATTTTCGATAAACGACCATCAATAGCAAACTTATTATTAATCAGACCGGTGCCAAAATTTATAGTGTTTTTTGAAGTGTTATACGAGCCATATGATGAATTGACTTCTGCATAAGGTTCACGATTAAGATTAGTAGTCTGAAAATTTATTGTGGCACCAAAAGCTCCTGCTCCGTTTGTTGAGGTCCCTACTCCTCGTTGAATCTGAATGTTATCGGCAGAAGATGCCAGATCAGGCAGATCAACCCACCAGACTCCATGCGATTCGGCGTCGTTAACAGGTATTCCATCTATTGTCACATTAATTCGTTTTACATCAGTTCCTCTAATATTTATGTTAGTGTAACCTACACCTGTTCCCGCATCTGAAGATACAACCATTGATGGAGTATAATTTAACAGATATGGGATATCCTGAGCAACGTTGTTTCTTGAAATAGATTCTTTGTTAACTGTTGAATATGCCAATGGTGTATGCTCTCCTGCCCGGGTGGCATTTACAAAAACTTCCTCTGTCATAAAGGGCTTTCCTAAAAGAGTTATGTTCAAAACAGTATCGCCTTTTAGTCTTACTTCACGGCTCTGTGATTCATACCCGATAAAAGAGAAATGAAATATATAAATTCCATCTTTTAGAACAGACAGGGTATAGTTCCCCTCTGAATCTGCATGTACTCCAAGTAATGTGTTTTCAATTGTTATTCCTGCCCCCGGTAAAGGAGATCCATTTATATCAGTCACTTTACCCTTAATCACCGAACCATTATTCTGAAATACAATTGCTTGAGAAACACCATACAACCCGATAAACACAATCAAACAAATCAGTCTCCTCATAGTACTATTAATTTATCCGTTTTCAATATCAGGAAAATGAGGTTGTTATGTACAGCTGATCTGTTGGATACTCTCTTTTCCCTCCGCCGGCATTATCCGGATCAGGTTTAAGGGTATGATCTCAGCCCGTAGTTATAAGGCACCCCATTTGTTGATACACCAAAGGTAATATCTTTTAGCAGAAATATCAATTTTTTGTTAAATTAGCGCTTAAATACATGAACAGAAATGAAAAAGCTACTGGATAAACTTAATTACAAGGGCCAAAATAGGATATCAGTTATAAATGCAGAAGAGAGCTTCATAATTTCACTTTCCACTGAACTTAAAGATGTAATTATTGATCAGAAAATTGATCCCCGTTATCCATATGAATTCATGATAGTATTTGTTAAAAGCGTATCGGAAGTTGAGCAGCTTGCACCAATGACCCTTCATAACCTGATGGCCGATGGTGTCTTGTGGTTCTGTTATCCTAAAAAAACCTCAAAAAAATATAGTTCTGATATAGACCGCGACCACGGATGGAAAGTTCTAAATGATTCCGGTCTTCATGGTATCCAAATGGTTGGTATCGATGAAGACTGGTCCGCATTAAGGTTCAGGAATATCAAATATATCAAGTCAACCTCAGGAAGGTTTACAAAATAAATTCGGAATTGGTTACGCCTAGCTCGCTTTGCTCGGTTCGGATTTTCGATTTCGGATTTGAATCCGTAATCCGAAATCTTTTTAAGATGATAAAAACTATTAAAATAGAAACTCCTCTTGGAGAGATGATCGCAGGTGCAACTAATGAAGGTGTATGTCTTCTTGAGTTCTGCGACAGAAGAATGTTACCAACTGAATACAAAGACCTTGCAAGATTTCTAAAAACAACTCTGGAAGATGGTGAAAACAGACATATTAAAACGCTTAGAAAACAGTTAAAAGAATATTTCAACGGCAAGAGGAAAGAATTCACTATCCCTCTTGTTACCCCGGGGACTGAATTTCAACAAGCAGTATGGAAAGAATTGCAGAATATTCGATATGGGTCTACAAAGTCGTACCAGGATCAGGCTATCGCTTTGAACAGGCCAGATTCGATCCGTGCCGTAGCAAATGCAAATGGAATGAACAGAATTTCTATTATTATTCCGTGTCACAGGGTTATCGGTTCCAAGGGACAACTCACAGGCTATGGAGGAGGACTGAAAAGGAAGAAGTGGCTGCTGGATCACGAAAAAAAATACTCCGGGAAACCAATTGATCTCTCATTATTCTGATATATTTTTACAAACAAATACATAACTTAATCTGGTATAAAATGAAAACCTTCTTTTTTCAAAAGAACTTCCTGTTCCTGATGTTTCTTTCATTAATAATCCTTCTTACGGGATGTGCCCAGAATGAGGTTGTTAAACAATGTTTGACCGGACATACTTACGGCTTTCTAGGCGGTTTGTGGCACGGATTCATTGCTCCTTTCGATTTTATCGGGATGCTGTTTAATGAAAAGATTACAATGTATGCACAGAACAATAATGGCGGGTTATATGCTCTGGGGTTTCTTCTTGGCAGCGGTGGCTGGGGATTCTTTGGGAGCAAAGGGGCAAATAAAGTAAGAAGCAGCCGGGTCCATGTACAGTCTCAGAGATTTGATAATGCTGAAATAGTAGAATAAGCTAAATCAAACTACAGATTATGAATAAGAAGATTGTAATTATAGGAGGCGGAGTAGCCGGACTCTCTGCAGGAATATATGCAAGGCTCAATGGATTTGATACCGAGATTATCGAAATGCATACCATAACTGGAGGCCAATGTACAGCCTGGGAAAGGAAGGGTTACCGATTTGACTATTGTCTTCACTGGCTGGTCGGAACCAGAAGCGGTCCCTTCCATGATATCTGGCTTGAGACTAATGTAATTAATGATCAGGTCAAAATAATTGATCACGAAATACATACAAAAATATTTGCAGAAGATGGAACGGATTTTACTGTTTATACTAATATCGATAGGTGGGAAAAATACCTTTGTGAAATAGCCCCGGAAGATACAAAAGGTATCATGAAAATGTGTAATGATATGAGGAAGACATCGGTTCTCGAACCGTATTCAAATCCACCTGAATTGCGTAGATTGGGAGATAAAATAACTTCATTGTTCAAAATTCTACCTGTCATTATATTGTTTATGAAATATGGGAAAAAGACATTTAAAGAATACATAAATCAGTTTGATTTTAAAAATCCCAGATTAGCCCTCTTTTTTGATAACCTTTTTTCAACACGCGACTTTTCTGCACTGGCTTTTATCATGATGCTCGCCTGGTTCCATAAAAAAAATGCCGGTTACCTGCTGGGAGGATCTAAACCAATGGCTCAAAGAATGACAGAAAAATACCTTAATCTTTCAGGAATTCTTTCAACACAGAAAAAAGTAGAAAAAATCATTGTGGAAGATAATATTGCGCAAGGAGTATTACTGGATGATGGCTCAAAAATTTTAGCTGACTATGTAATAAGCGCAGCGGATGGTCATTCAACAATTTTTGAAATGCTCGATGGGAAATACCTGTCTGAAAAAATAAAAGAAGCATACAATTCATGGGAACTTTTTAACCCGATTGTACAGGTTTCTTTTGGCATTAACTCTGAGATAAGGACAGATTTCCCGGTTCAATCATGGCTTTCAAAAAATATCAAAATAGGCATGACAAAAACCGACCAGGGATTTTCAGTAATGAACTATTGCTTTGACCCTTCCATGGCTCCTCCCGGAAAAACAGTAATTGTGATCCGTTATGAAAGTCAATGGGACTTATGGAAAGATCTTAAAGGGGAAGAGTACGTGAAAGAAAAACAACAAATAGAAAATGACGCCAGATTGTTGTTAGAAAAACATTTTCCTGGTATATCCGGAAAAATTGAAGTTGTTGACGTAGCAACACCTGTAACCGATGTAAGGTACACAGGAGTATGGAAAGGTTCGTATGAGGGTTTTCTACCTTCAAGTAAAAATCTGATGAGTAATCTTAAACCGACATTGCCAGGGTTAAATGGATTTTATATGGCTGGACAATGGCTTGCTCCGGGAGGAGGCCTCCCTCCTGCCGGTCAGACCGGGAAATGGGCAATACAACTGATATGTAAAAAAGAAAAGAAAACATTCACTACCAAATGACTTTTTGTTGGGCAGAGAATTAGATATTGAGAGTCTGTTTTAAAAAGGAATCCATGAAATGACAAAAAATGCCAATTCGCAATAACAATCTTGGTAAATTCTTTGGTCCATCCTCAAGTTATATGGGGTATGTATTCATCATTTGTGGCATTGTTGCCGCTAGTTATTCCTTGTTGGCGCTCACATTGCTCATACCCGGATTTTTTATGGCTTTTACATACAACGGAACCATAATAGATGTTGACAAAAAGAGGTTAAAACCTTATACGACATTATTTGGGATTTTCATAACCGGAAAATGGATTGATGCGGACCAGTTCACAAGATTCAGCATAATAAAGGCAACAAAAAAATACACCTCCTATAGTCGTGCTAACGTGAGATTTGATATGGATGTTTCAAATATCGAATTATTAATAATTAACAGGAATGGTACAAAAAAAGTTATTCTGAATAAATATACCAGTTTTGAGGATGCACATAAGGAAATGGAGGAGCTTAGTAGTATAATTTTACCAAATAATTTATTTTCTGAAACCCAACAATAATTGATGATACATATTATTGATGAAATAGTTAAGAGGCACCTTATCCCTGAAGAAAATCATATATATGGTTTTTCTGATCTGACAGGACTGCTGCAAAAAAAATTCATTGGATTTAATTATGGAATTTCAATCGGACGTAAACTTGATTATGAAATTGTCGATAAAGTAATTAAGGGCCCTACACAGGAATACTACTCTCATTACAGACGGATCAATGAAGATCTTGCCATTCTGATTAAAAAAATCTCAGCGGATCTGAATAAAAACGATATTGAAACATTAAACATTGATCCAACAGTTTCAACTTCCGAACTTGACTCAATTTATTTTAAAACCCTTCGCACAGATCTTTCCCATAAAATGGTGGGAACCAGGGCCGGCCTTGGGTGGATTGGTAAAACTGATCTCTTCATCTCAAAAGAATTCGGACCTAGATTGCGTCTTGTTTCAATCCTTTTAAAAACACCAATTAAATCAAAACTAAAGGCTGTAGATACCAGCCGCTGCGGAACATGCAGTATCTGTGTTGATATTTGTCCGGCAAAGGCAGCTAATGGAAAGCTCTGGGATATAACGGTTGACCGAGAAGAGTTTTTTGATCCCTGGAAATGCCGCGATCAGTGTGCCGAATTTGGAAGGAAAAGACTAGGAATCGATGCCAGGATTTGCGGTATCTGTGTTGCTGCGTGTCCGATTGGTCAGAAAAATGCATAACCTGACTATCTCAACTATTTTAGCAACTATTTGTTATGTAATTAAAAATCTTTATGAATAGTAATATAAAATCGATAGAGGCAATTCTGCCACCGCCACATTTTCACATGGTTGGTGATGGATTCAGAGTTCATAATTTTTTCCCTTCACAACCAAAAATAGGACTGGATGGAATGAGTCCGTTTTTCCTGATGGATTATGGCTCAAAATGGTTAGTCCCTCCTTCGGACATTCCAAAAGGTATCGGAGTTCATCCGCACAGGGGATTTGAAACCGTCACAATTGCTTATCATGGTAAGGTTGCACATCACGACAGTGCGGGCAATAGTGGTGTCATCAGAGAAGGAGATGTACAATGGATGACTGCCGGATCGGGGGTCTTGCATAATGAGTATCATGAAAAGGAATTCAGCAGGAAAGGGGGTATATTACAGATGGTTCAGTTATGGGTCAATCTTCCGGCAAAATTTAAAATGACTCCTGCAAAATATCAGGCAATCGAGAATAAAGACATGACAAAGTTTTTATTGGCCGATGGGAAAAGCAGTATTGAACTTATTGCAGGTGACTATAATGGCATGAAGGGACCTGCATTTACATTCTCTCCCGTAAACCTTTTTAATGCAAAACTTATCAAGGGTTCTAAAGCCGGTTTCAGTTTCAATAAAAACTATAATACAGGTATGCTGGTTATTGAAGGTGAGGTTAAAATCAATGATTCCAAAACTGCCCCCGAAAATCATTTTGTCCTATTCGGACATGACGGAGAAGATATTGTAATCGAAGCTGTTGAAAAGAGCGTGATACTTATACTTAGCGGAGAACCAATTCATGAACCAATTGCATCATATGGCCCGTTTGTTATGAATACGGAAGCTGAAATAAAACAGGCCTACGAGGATTATAACAATGGAAAATTTGGTTATCTTGAGGACTGATTTTAAATTATTTATATCACTATGACACAGTTCATTAAATCGCCGTCAATAATAAAAGCTGCCGGCAACAAGGAAAAAATAATAAAGGAGTTTTTCGGTCACGTGAACAGCAAAACAGCTGAAGTCAGTATAGCTCATATGAAAAGCCCTGCAGGGTGGGAAGAACCAGGTCAATGTCCTAAATTCAATGAATATACGGTTGTTTTAAAAGGGAAACTTAAGATTACGACAAAAACAGATGAGTTCCTTATAACTGAAGGTCAGGGAATTATGACTGCAAAAGATGAATGGGTAAAGTACAGCACTCCTTTTGAAGGTGGGGCTGAATATATTTCAGTTTGCCTGCCTGCATTCTCACCTGAAATGGTTCATAGAGATGACCTGAATTATTATTGAATATGATGCTTTCAAAAATTCTCCAGCAGATTTTCGTATAGGCATTATCAACACTGTGGTTCTTTGTGATCCCGATAGTCATCGGGACTCTGTGGCTCTCTGTGTAACTAAAAAAGTGAGAACTGACACGGAGGTACATAGAGGGGTAATAAAGATAATTATCCATAACCGGAACTGATACAAATCATCATTTCCTGGCACTGAAAATCAGTACATTTGAAAAAAATTCAGATGGAAACAAAAATTATATGCCCCTCATGTATGGTGACAATGAGACTGGTTAAGAGCGAGGACCTTAACCATCACGGAACACTCTTTGCCGGACGCACAGCTGAATGGTTTGTAGAATCAGGTTTTATTGCTGCAGCATCACTGTTAAATCCTCAAAACATCGTTTGTCTCAAGATTCACGGCATGTTCTTCACAAAACCTGCCAGATCGGGAGATGTTCTGAAGTTTTCTTCCAAGGTTGTTTTTGCAGGCAAAACAAGTCTTACATCATATGTCCATGTTGATAAAAAGGGAATCGATGAACCCCTGGTGGATGGATTTGTGACATTCATTCATGTTGATGAAGAGACCAGACCCTCTCCTCACTTCCTCGAGATAAATCCGATAACTGAGGAAGATAAAAATCTTTATCAAACCGCGAAGAACCTAAGGGGAAAATAAAAATCAATTTTAAACTAATATCAAGGTCAATGTTCAGAAATGCGATTGTTCTTAGCCCAAGTTGCACAATTATTGATGCCATTACATCTTCCAGTATCGGAAAACCTTTTTATCCCCTGGCACTTGAACAGCATTCAAAATATGTTGAGACACTCGAACTGTTAGGATTAGAGGTTAAAATTCTTGCAGAAAAAGATTTGTTTCCTGATTCAACATTTATTGAGGACGTTGCCTTATGTACCCCGGTATGTGCAGTGATAACCCGTCCGGGTGCTGTATCAAGACGAGGTGAAATAGCAGGTATGAGACGCGTTCTTGAGGAATATTACAATACAATCGAAGAGATCATCTTCCCGGCAACTCTTGAAGCCGGAGATGTGATGATGGTTGGCAATCATTATTTTATAGGCATTTCAAGCCGGACAAATCTTGATGGCGCAAATCAACTGATTAAAATCCTGAATAAACATAAGATGACAGGATCGAAGGTTCCTTTGAAAAAAATACTTCATCTGAAATCCGCGGTCTCCTATCTTGAAAACAATAATATGCTGGTTTGCGGTGAATTAATTAATTATGAAGGATTTTCAGCATATAACAGGATCCAAATTGATGAGGATGAAAGTTATGCTGCGAACTCATTGTGGATAAATGGCAAAGTACTAGTTCCTGATGGGTTTCCAAAAACAAGAAAAAAAATTGAGAAGGCAGAGTATGAAACTATTGCTCTGAACGTTTCTGAGTTCAGGAAAGTTGATGGCGGTTTAAGTTGCTTATCTTTAAGATTTTGAGATAAGAATTATAAATATTGAGAAAAATATTTGAAACCCTATTTATTTCGCTTCCCAGACAATACAGAAAAACCAAAACGACCCGGAATCAGGTTTTCTTCCCGTTTTTTCTGGCCTTGATTATGAGGTAAATAACAAATATCACTCCGACTCCAAGTAAAATATGTCCGATATATGGGAAGATCTGTTCCCTGATTGCATATAAATAATATCCGATAATTGCAAGTATAATGTTCCACAACCCTGCTCCGATTAAAGTGTATAGCATAAAATCGCGGAGACTCATTTTTGCCAGCCCGGCAGGAATCGAAATCAGGTGCCGGACCCCGGGTACCAGACGACCTATGAATGTTGATGCTTTTCCATTCCTGATAAAATAATCTTCTGCATGCATAACTTTCTCCTTTGATAAAAGGAATAGTTTCCCCAGTCTTGAGTCGGCAAATTTGTAAACCAGTGGACGCCCGAGCCAATATGCAAGGGTATAGTTGATTAAGGAACCGGAAAGAGCCCCCATGGTGCCGGAAAGAACAACAAAAAAAACATTCAGATCACCTTGTCCGGCCTTGTAAGCAGCGAAAGGAATCACAACCTCTGATGGCAGAGGGAGAAAGGTGCTTTCAATTGCCATCAGCAGCGCAATAGTGAAATAATTCAGATTAGCCATATACCAATCGAAAAGCGTCTGAAAAAATGCCATATTCTGTTTTCTTTATTTAAGTTCGAGTAAAACCACTGATTTTGAAGGCAATACAATATTCAGGATATCCCCTTGTTTTTTTGCACCATCAAATTTTACAATTTTAATTGTGCCCGGGGTTTCAAATGTGTTGATATCCGTGATCTTTGCAGAAGTAAGAACCTCGCCGGTAACTGTTGACCATTTGACCTGATTAAAGGTTGTGCTCAGTGTTATGGTTTTATTGGGATCAATATTAACCAATGTAATATGGACAGCTCCTAATGAATCCTGAGAAGCTGATACATTTAGAGCGGGAAGTGCCTGATCACCCAAAACATAATCCGGACTGGTGAATTTTACAGGTATCATCTTTGCATCCTGATGAACTTTATACATATCAAAAACATGATATGTCGGGGTAAGTATCATCTTCGGGCCTTCAGTAAGGATAAGAGCCTGGAGAACATTAACTGTTTGAGCAAGCTGTGCCATCTTTACCCTGTCGCAATGATTATTGAAAATGTTCAATGTTGACCCTGCAATGAGAGCATCACGAAGACTGTTCTGCTGGTAAAGGAATCTTGGATTAGTGCCCGGTTCCGGATCAGTCCATATTCCCCATTCACCGACAACCAGGGCAACTCTTTTTAGTGAATCGTATTTCGTCATAACTGCATCATGTCCCTTGATTATCTCATCCATTCTGAGAGCATTCTGCATGGTAGCGAAGTAAGTTGCTTCAGTGAAATTGGTTGCAGAACCCTGGCCTGGAGCCGGAGTGCCTTGTTGTGTAGCTCCCTGTGCACCCTGGCCACCCTGACCCCTGTTGCCTCTTGGAGGACGGGTATAATAATGAAGGTCAATTCCCCACATACCTCCTCTGCCGGCGCCTGAAACCAGACTTTGCATAAGAACTTCGGTCCATTGATAATTTGTTCCACTTGCACCACTGGCGATTTTTCTTAACTGGGTTCCGGGATAGCTCTTGGCAAATGAGGAATACTGCCTGAACTGGGTTGCATAATACTCGGGAGTCATATTTCCTCCACACCCCCAGTTTTCGTTTCCGATACCCCAGTATGTTACTTTCCATGGCTTCTCACGACCGTTCAGTTTTCTCATATTTGTCATGGGACTGACACCATCAAAATTCAGATATTCAATCCATTTAGACATCTCTTCGACTGTCCCGCTACCAACATTCCCGACAATAACAGGTTCGGTATTAAGAAGTTCGCAAAGCAAAAGAAATTCGTGTGTCCCGAAACTATTATCTTCTGTTACCCCTCCCCAGTTGGTATTAACCATTGATGGTCGTTGATCTCTCGGACCGATTCCGTCGCGCCAGTGGTACTCATCGGCAAAGCATCCGCCTGGCCACCTTAAATTGGGAATCCTTATCTTTTTCAATGCGTCAACTATATCCAGACGAATCCGGTCCTGTTTTTGTATCTGCATGCTTTCATTTACCCAATAACCATCATAAATACATCTTCCGAGATGTTCGGAAAAATGACCATAAATATGGCGGCTGATTGTGTATTTTGATGCTCCGTCATCAACAACCATTGCCACAGATGACTGACCAAAAGTGGATAAGGTTATTGTACAAATGATTAAAACTAATTGAATTCTTTTCATAATCTGATGGTTTTAATTTAGCTGATAAAATATTCTTGTTAATCTGAATTTAATTGAAAAGAGTAAGATTATTTTTACTAAGATATTTAATAAATGCTTCAATTGGTTCACTTCAGTCAATTTGTTAAGGTTCCTGGTTATCAAAATGAGTCTTATTAATTGACTGTTCGAAGTCTTCGATACTTGTTCCAGGTAATTTAAGAAAGATTCGTTTTGAATTGCTAACTTTGGTAGTCAAAAATAAAAATCTGACCATCACATTTTTCATATATGGAAAACTTACAAACCACCTATTTAGGATTAAAACTAAGGAATCCGCTGATTGCCGGAAGCTGCGGACTAACAAATTCAATTTCAAATATAAAGGAACTGGCCACAAAAGGGGTCGGTGCCGTTGTTGTCAAATCTCTTTTTGAGGAACAGATACATATTGAAACTGAGAAGGTTATTAAAAATGACAAGGGTGGAGTCAAAATCTTCAACCATGCACCTGATACTATTTTCAGCAAAAGAATTTATGACTATGATGAAGCCTATTCCTATATATATGATTTTGCTAAAAGAAACACCCTTGCAAAGTACCTTGATTTTCTTAACGAGGCAAAAAAATCAGTAAATATACCTGTAATTGCAAGTATAAACTGTGTCTCCAATCAGGACTGGCACTCTTTTGCAAAAAAGATAGAAGAAACAGGAGTCGATGCACTCGAACTGAATATTTATATTCTTCCCTCCGATTGGCGCAGAAGCGGTGAAGACAATGAGATGATTTACTATGATATTATCAGGGAAGTCAGGAACTATGTTAACCTTCCAATAGCAGTGAAAACCGGATTTTATTTTTCATCACTTGCTCAATCAGTTAAGAAATTGTCTGAGTGTGGTATTAAAGGACTGGTTTTATTCAACAGACCTTATAATACTGATATTGATATTGAAACAATAGGACTTTGTCACGGATCAATCTATAGCAGCCCCGAGGAATTTACTCATACTCTCCGGTGGATATCAATTTTATCAGGTCATGTAAGCTGTGATCTCTCCGCTTCAACAGGTGTACATGATTTTAAAGCCTTTATAAAGCAGCTTTTGGCCGGAGCTACCACCGTTCAGATTGCATCGGCTCTGTATAAAGAAGGATTTGATGTAATTCCTGAAATCCTCAATGGCACATCAGCCTGGATGAAGAAGCATAAATTTCAAACAATCGATTCATTCAGAGGCAAGCTAAGCAAATCCAATCTTGAAAATCCGGCTGCTATAGAAAGGGTTCAGTTCATGAAACTTTATTCAGGTATAGAGTAATTGTTTGTGGATATATCTGCGCAACCCTTAGGCCTGAGTATTAATCTGGTGGACTGATCGTAGGTAAAATACTTAAAGGCCCAGTTCATGAAGATCAGAAGCTTATTTTTTACACCTATTATGCTCATTAGATGAACGAACATCCACACAAACCAGGCAAAGACACCCTGAAAACGGACAGATGGAAGTTCAACTACAGCAAGATGTCTTCCGACAGTTGCCATAGTACCTAAATCTCTGTATTTAAATTCCTTAATGGGTTTGTTCTTTTTTATTCTGGCAAAATTTCCGGCTAATAGTTGTGCCTGCTGTATGGCTACCTGCGCAACCTGAGGATGTCCATGAGGATATTTTTCCTCTATTTGAAGAGAGATATCACCAAGAGCGAAGACATTCGTGTATCCTGATACCCTATTATAACTGTCGACTCTGATCCGCCCGCTTCCGGAGAAACAGTCCGTATTCAAGCCTTCTGTCTTGTTACCTTCTATACCCGCGGTCCAGATAATCATACCAGTACTGATTTTTTTCCCTGAATCAGTAAAGACAGTTTTCTCATCACAACCGATGGCCTTAGTATTTGTAAGCACCTGTACTCCCATTTTTTCAAGAAAAATCCTGGCTTTATCTGAAGATTTTTGAGACATCGAGCTTAGTACCCTGTCAACAGCCTCAATAAGAAATATTTTTGCCCTGATCTCTTTAAACTCCGGATAATCTTTTGAAAGGACATATTTATTCATTTCTGCCAGTGCCCCGGCTATCTCAACTCCTGACGGACCGCCTCCGATAATTACAATGGTAAGAAGCATCTCACGTTCATTTGCATTCTGGGCTGTAAGTGCGTTTTCAAAGTTCATAAGAAGAGAATTTCTTAAATCAAGCACCTCTGCAATTGTCTTCATACCCCTTGAATATTTCTGCATCTGCGCAGAGCCGAAATATGCATTCGTAGCGCCATGAGCCAAAACAAGATAGTCGTATTTAATCTCTCCGGAAGATGTTGTAAGAATATTGGCGACAGTATCCACCGATTTTACCTCCACCTTCCTGAGATGGAAATCTTTATAATGCTGGAATATCTTGCGGAGTGGGAAAAGTATCGAACTCTCTTCAAGTCCGGCGGAAGCTACCTGGTAAAAGAGAGGCGGGAACTGGTGATAATTATGTTTATCAAGAATAACTACCTGGTAACCTGTGTTTCTAAGCTTTTTAGCCAGGGTTAATCCTGCAAATCCGCATCCTACGATAACGACTCTTTTTTTATCTGTTTCGGGAATATTAAGCATCGATTATTTTTGTTATTGTTTAATGTTTAACACCAGAAACCAGATAATAGTTCATCCAATAACAAATTGAGCGTAACATAATGTATAAAAATGAATTATATTTAACCAGACAGAATGTCAATCCGATAATATCGTCATAAATGGAAGTATTATTATCCAAAAACGGTTACAGGGTAACAAATCTTACTATTATATCGATAAGCCAGCCCGGATAAATTCCTAATATTAATATGCTTATCCCGATTATGGCAAGAGTAATATTCCCGGTAAAAGAAAGTTCAGGTAGTTTAGTATCACCTGCAGCCGAGAAGAGCGTGGTAATAATTCTGAGGTAATAATATAATCCAATTACACTATTAATTATCATTGAAAATACAAGTACCATAAGCCCTGCCTTCATGCCCTCGAGAATGACGTAGAATTTTGCAATGAAACCGGCTGTAATCGGGATCCCTGCCAGCGACAATAAAGAAAGCGTAAATACAATTGCTATCCATGGTCGTTTCCAAAAGAGTCCTTTAAAATCTTCTATTTTTTCAGCTTCATCTTTGCATGTCGAAAGGAGTGATATCACACCAAAAGCTCCGATTGTGGTTATAAAATATGATATGAGATAAAAAATTGAAGCCTGAATTCCTTTATTACTTCCGGTCAGTAATATTATGATCAGATATCCCATATTTGCAATAGACGAATATCCTAATAACCTTTTTATGTTCTGCTGCCTTATTGCAAGCAGGTTTCCGACGAACATGGAAAGTATTGCTATACCTGAAATGGTTATGAAAAAGTATTGGTTTTCGAATCCCCTGAGATTAAAAAAGAATCGAATCAGAATTGCCATTACTGCTCCTTTCGAGACTGTGGCTATATATGCTGAAACGGGTGCAGGCGCTCCCTGGTAGACGTCAGGAGTCCACATATGAAAGGGAACTAATGCCAGCTTAAAGCCTATACCTACCATCATCATTCCGAAGCCTGAGATAACAAGCGGAGATAGCTGATTGCCGGTTACTAGTGCAGATGCTATTGCAGAAAACTGCATTGTCCCGAATGCAGTGTAGATCAGGGCCATACCAAATAATAAGAATGCCGAAGAGACCGAGGCCAGGATAAGATATTTAATTCCCGCTTCAATTGAACTGTCCTTCGATCTTTGGAATGCTATAAGAATGTATAATGAAATGCTGAGTGTTTCTATACCAAGAAAGAACAGTACGAAATGATTTGCAACAGCCAGCAATGATGCTCCGAGTGTTGATGTGAAAAGGATAATGTAGTATTCTTCCTTTACCCCGTCAAGTTGTTTTATATAATCGTAAGAAAGCAAAGTCACAAGCAATGCCGAAATAATAATTATTCCAAGGAAAAACAGGCTGTAAATGTCAATAATGAATAAGGGCTCAATAGTATGGGGTACCGAAGGAATAATTAAAAATATGGAAGCAAAAGCGACTAATAATGACAAAACGGAAAAACCATAAACAACTTTATAATTCCTTAATATGGAAATTACGATCATAATTACAATAGGAGCAGTGGCAATAATGAGGAACGGAGTTAAACATAAAAAATCTTTTTCGGTCATTGGTCAAGGGCATAAATTATCTTGATTCCCCTTCGTGTTACTTTGTGCTTTACTTTGTGATCCTTTGTGGTTAAATAAGTTAGGTTTTACCACAAAGGTACACAAAGGGTTACACGAAGGCTCACAAAGGACTTTTTCAGCATTGTCTGAATTACTTCCCGGATTCTGGAAGGTTATTTCTTTTTGCTTATTAAGTGTCTTTAACAGAGCAGGTTTAGCAGTATCAAAAACAGGTTTGGGAAAAAGGCCAAGCCATACAATTACAACTACCATGGATGCTGCTACAATTTTTTCACGAAAATTAAGATCACTTAATTCCCAATCCTTGTTTTTCTTCCCTAAGAATACCTTTTGAACAATTCGCAGAGAATATATTGTCGCAGCAATTAGTCCAAGACTTGCCAGACACGACATCAGGATATTAGTTTTAAAAACTCCAACCAGGATAAGGAGTTCGGCAATAAAGTTACCTAATCCCGGTAATCCTAATGAAGCCATGGAAAAAATCAGACCTATTGCGCCCATAACAGGAGCTTTTTCCCAGAGCCCTCCCATCTTGTTTATATCTCGTGTATGAATGCGTTCGTGGAGCTGCCCTGCCAAAATAAATAATGCACCCGTACTTATACCGTGTGCAATCATCTGCATAACAACTCCCTGGTATGCCAGTTCATTGAAAGAAAAAACACCTAGTATTACAAATCCCATATGGCTGACGCTTGTGTAAGCAACAAGTCTTTTCAGATCGGTTTGTGCAAATGCAAGTTTGGCACCATATAAAATGCCAATGACGCCAAGCAACATTCCTATTGGGGCGAAGGTCATTGATGCAGAGGGAAATAAAGGTATAATAAACCTGAATAAACCATAGGCGCCTGTCTTTAAAAGTAGTGCTGCAAGAATAAGGCTGCCGGCTGTAGGCGCTTCGGTATGAGCATCAGGTAACCAGTTGTGCAAAGGCACAACAGGCAGTTTTACAAGAAAGGCAGCAAGGAATCCCAGCATAATCAGCATCGAAGTTGATGCAGGCATCGAAGTTCCCAGTAGCTGAAGATAGTCAAACGTGTACACACCGGTATTGTGACCGTGGATAAAATAAAATGCAAGTATTGAGATAAACATCAACAAACCGCTTGCCTGTGTATACAGAAAGAATTTATTCGAGGCAGCTGTTCTGTTTTCATGCCCCCAAATCCCAATAAGAAAATACATAGGCACCAGCATCAATTCCCAGAAGAAATAGAAAAGGAACAGGTCAAGTGAAAGAAACACTCCGGTAATTCCTGCCAGAATAAGGAGAAGATTGAAATGGAAGAAGCCAACTCTTGAATCTATTTCTTTCCATGAAATGATGACTGAAATTAAACCGAGGAAGAAGGTTAAAATGAGCATGACGAGACTAAGTCCATCAAGAGCAAGATGTAAGCTTATTCCGAATTGAGGAATCCAGTTAAACTTAATATCAATCAGCCAGTCCTTTTCCGACGGGATCGATTGCAAAACAAACAGAGTGATAATTATCAGATCAATCGACAATGCTGCCAGGGAAATGATGCGAGACCACACAGGGTTCCATTTTCCTGTTATCCATGCAAGAAAGGCTCCTGTTAATAAAATAGCAATAAGATAAACTAGTATCATTTACTAAGCATATAAGTTAATATTAATGCAATACCGATGGCAAATGACATTAAATACCATCTCAGTTTCCCGTTTTGAGTAATGCTAAGCAAGCGGTTGAGGAGAATCGCCAGCCTGGATATACCGATGCTCCACCAGTCAAAGAAATCATTTTTATCTATCACTGAAAACCAGACTATCGGTTTTACAAACAGGATATCGTAAAGTTTGTCGAAGCCCCATCCCTTTTCAAAAAATTTATTTATTCTGCTGTGACTGAATGGTTCGGACAGAGCGGGTTTTTTAAAATAAATCAGATATGCAAAATAAATTCCGGTAAGGGCAATTAATGCTGAAAGTAACTGGAATAGAAATTCCTGATTTTCTCCGCCTTTAGCAACAACAACAGGTAATGTATTGTCAACCAGGTTTGAGAAAAGATGTATGTTTCCGATTGATGCCGGCAGTTCCACAAATCCTCCTACAAGAGATAAAACTGCAAGAATAATTAATGGAACTGTCATAATTTTACCCGGTTTGAAGACAGGTTCAGTTTTGGCTTCGCCATAGAATGTTATAAATATCATTCTGAAGGAATAAAGCGCTGTGAGAAGGGCCCCGATGATCCCTGCGAGCCATAACACCAAGCTTCCACTCTGTGAGGAAAAAGCATACCATAATATCTGGTCCTTACTGTAAAAGCCTGCCGTTATTAGTGGCAGAGCAGAAAGAGAAGCAGAACCTATTAGAAAAGTTATGAATACAACCGGCATTTTTTTCCTGAGCCCCCCCATTCTGAAAATATCATGTTCTTCATTCAAAACTAATATTACAATACCTGCTCCGAGGAAAAGGAGGGCTTTGAAAAATGCGTGTATCATGAAATGGAAAACAGCTGCCGACCACGCACCAACACCCAAAGCCAGAAACATATAACCTATCTGGCTGATAGTAGAATATGCAAGAATTCTTTTCAGATCATGCTGCGCCAGAGCGCTGAACCCGGCAATCAGTAAAGTCAACGCTCCGATAATAGCTATTGCAGACTGAATAACCGGAGCGAGACTAAATAAAACATGGGTGCGCGCTATAAGATATACACCTGCTGTGACCATAGTTGCAGCATGTATCAATGCACTGACAGGCGACGGCCCTGCCATCGCATCAGGGAGCCAGGTTTGCAGGGGCAGCTGGGCAGACTTGCCTAATGCACCAACAAGTAAAAGTGCTGCTGTAAAAACTGCAATTGAAGATCCTGTGACCCATTTTTCAGATGCCTGCTGCATTAGTTCATTTATGTTAACTGTGCCGAAACTCAGAAATAAAATGAAGATGCCGATGATCATTGCTGTATCTCCGATGCGTGTAATTATGAAAGCTTTTCTTGCAGCATAATCGTTTGTGGGCTCTTTGTACCAGAAACCGATTAACAAATAACTGCACAAACCTACACCTTCCCATCCCAGATACATAAGTAAAATATTGTCTGCAAGCACAAGTATCAGCATTGCTCCGATAAAGAGATTCATATATGCAAAAAACCTTGAGAATCCTTCATCTTTTGCCATGAATCCTATCGAATAAACGTGTATCAGGAATCCAACGAAAGTGATAACAAAACAAAAAACCAGTGAAAGTGCGTCGAGACTGAATGATATGTTTGCTTTCAGATTCCCGGCATTTATCCATTCCCATACAATGACAGAATATGATTTTACCTGAGGCAGTGTTTTAATAAACCCTGTTGCAACAATGAATGTGAGCAGGGCAACAATTCCGATTGAACCGGCACCAATATAACCTGCTTCCTTCCGGGTCAGTTTATGCCCAAAAAGAGCCAGTACCAGAAAGCTGAGAAACGGTATAGAAGGTATGAGGGCTATCAAGAATGTCAATGCCAAGTATATATTAAGTATTATCCTTTAACTTATTAACTTCATCAGCATCAAGGGTTTTATAATGATGATAAACCTGCAGGATCAAAGCTAATCCAATAGCAACTTCAACTGCTGTTACTGCAAGTATAAAAATAAACATAACCTGGCCGTCGGGTTGTTTCCAGTGAGTGCTCGCAATGATAAATGCAAGTCCGGCACTGTTAAACATAATCTCGATTGACATAAGCATAAAGATCATGTTTCTGCGTACAAGTAATCCGATCAGTCCCAGAAGGAAGAGAATTCCTGCAAACAATAATAGCGTTTCTATAGGTACGGTCAGCATTCCTTTAATTTTTATTGAGAAAACGATGTGTGACTTTTTTCTTCTGACTTCCCAGATGATAAGCACCAATAACTCCTGCCATTAAAAGAATAGCGGCAATTTCCACACCCAGAAGATAAGTGGAGAATAATGAAATACCTACCTGTTTAGGCAGAATAACATGTTGGTCAACTGTTGTTGTTTTTACATTTTTTAAAGTAAGGATCAGATCAAAAAGTAGAACGGCTGCTAATATCGACGGGATTATCCACATGCTTGGATTGAGCCATTTCTTTTCCGTTTTTCTTTCAAGTCCGATATTCAGCATCATAGTAACAAAAATAAAAAGCACCATTATAGCACCGGCATAAATTATTACCTCCAGAGCAGCAATAAAAGGTGCATCCAACAAATAAAAAACAACAGAAATAGCTAAAAGTGATAAAATCAGATTAAGTAATGAATGTATGGCATTCCTCCCTGAAATAGCCATTATTGTTGAGATAATTGCTACCGAAGCTGCTATGTAAAAGAATACATTCATTGTTTCTAATTAATATATGTTGCTATCTACCTTTTTATAAAACTTAATATCGAATATCGATTAACGATTTATGATTTTAGAAGTTAAAAACTGGTATAATAATAATTCATGCTATATAATGTTATTTTTTTTCTTCGTAAATCTAAAATCTTCAATCCTTGTTCGATATTTTGGTGATTTCAAATAACTGGTAACTTGACTTAATTAATAATTAAGGCATAAGTTCCTTTACATCAACCGGCGTTTCTTCATTTTCCCCTTCACCTTTTCCTTTAACTCCCATATCAACACCGGCGTTTTTATAAAAATTGTACCCTGAATATTTTCCTTCACCGCTGATCAGCAGATGTTCTTTTTCATAAACCATGCTTTGTCTGTCATATTCTGCCATTTCAAAATCGGGTATCAGTTGTATGGCATAAGTCGGACAGGCATCTTCACAGAATCCGCAGAAAATACATCTTGAAAAATTGATCCTGAAAAATTCAGGGTATCTCCTGCCCTCTTCATTTTCTGCAGCCTGAAGTGAGATACAATCTACAGGACAAGCAGCAGCACATAGATAACAAGCTACACATCTTTCTTTCATTTCTTCATCACGGGTAAGAACAATTCTACCCCTGTAACGTGGCGCAAGATATGGCTTTACTTCAGGATATTCCACTGTTTCTGTCTTGTGAAAAACATGAAGAAAAGTCAGCCACATACTGCGTAGAATACTCAACATAAAGAGGGTCTATATTTGATTAATTAATGTCATTTTAAAAATATCAGAATTGCTCCGGTTATCAGAATGTTAAGTAACGACAGAGGTAACAAAACTTTCCATCCCAGTTCCATCAACTGGTCATATCTGGGACGTGGTAATGATGCACGCAGCAAAATAAAAACACAGATAAAAAAGAATGTCTTGAATAAAAACCAGAAAACCGGAGGAAGAAATGAAGGTCCCAGCCAGCCACCAAAAAAGAGGGTGGCAATTATAGCAGATATCAATGTTATACCGAGGTACTCACCTACAAAAAACATCCCGAACTTCATACCGGAATATTCTGAATGATAACCGGCAATAAGTTCACCTTCAGCTTCAGGGAGATCAAAAGGAAGCCGGTGAGTTTCTGCTATGCCTGCAATAAAAAACACTAAGAAGCCTACAAACTGAGGTACGAAGAACCAGCCACCTTTTTGAGCTTCCACTATCCTGCAAAAGCTGAAACTGTCGGCCATCATCACTACTCCCATCAGAGAAAGCCCCATGAAAACTTCATAAGTGAGCATTTGGGCAGAAGCTCTCATGGCTCCTATTAATGAGTACTTATTGTTTGATGCCCAGCCGCCCAGAACAATGCTGTAAACCCCAAGCGATGAATTGCCAAGGAAAAACAGTATCCCAATGTTGGAGTCAAATACATAAAAGTTCGGACCAAAGGGGATAACAGCAAATGTCAGAAGGATTGTAATCATAAGTAATCCGGGAGCCATGACAAACACTGGTCTGTCTGAAAATGGAGGAACCCAATCCTCTTTAAAAAACAGTTTGATTGTATCGGCAACAACCTGTCCAAGGCCAAACGGACCCACGCGATTGGGCCCCAGCCTGTCCTGCCAGACAGAAAGAAGCCTGCGTTCCACCCAGATCAATCCGGCTGCTATCGACAAAACTATTAAAAGTACTCCTGCAATGATAAATAAATACTTCATGAACAGATAGTTAGGTTTTATAAAACTTTCCACGGCCGGGCAGATCAATAAATTGCATACCAGGTAAATTTACAGACAATCCGGCTATTCCCTGCCGCAGACTGTTTTCGATTTTTACTCTTATGTTTAATTTGCTTTCAGAAATTTCAAGTTGAATCAAATCACCACCCTCAGTATCAAATATTTGTGCATCTTTCTGATTCATATATACAAATGGTTCCTGAATTCTCCGGGTAATCGAGGAACCTGCCGAGCTCAGCTCTTCACTTCCAAAAATCTGATATACAGGGATAATAAGCCATTCGTCTTTTGGGGCCTCAATAGTTTGAATCTTTATTTTGAAATAAGAACCAGCACCTCCTTCATTTGGTTCAATAAGTCTGATGCCCGGATCACCCCCTTTCATTTGTCCATTCGGTTCATTAAGATAATAGTACATAGCCTGAACAGAGTTCCATCCTGGTGTCCAATAGAATGGAACCAGGGAGGATGGAGGACTCTCTTGCTGACCTTCCATACTGAATGCCATCGGGGAACCGTTGTCCTGTGAAATTCCCGATTCACTAACCTCTATATTTGCATTCATGGCCGTCCTTCCGCTAAAACGAATTGTCTGTCTCGGGATCTTCGCATTTAGCATCCGGAAATCAGCATCAGGCATGTATTCGCATAACTTTGAAAAAACCGGTAATTCATTGACCAGAGATAAAACAATGTCATCAAAACGGGCCCATGAAACTGAAAGATTTTTATCTTTTATCTTAATGAGCTCAGCTAACCATTGCCAGCTTTCTTTTACCTGATCTTTATTTAACAGTGCTTTATAAAAACGTTGGGCACGACCTTCATTATTTACTATGGTACCTTCAGATTCGGCAAATGTTGCGACAGGTAATGATATATCAGCATGTTGCGTAGTTTTATTAATTAGATGGTCGAGAACAATTATCTGGCTGCTTCGTTCAAGCAGTGTACTGACTGACTCCTCGCTTGCTCTTCTATACAAATCATTCTCCAGTATTACAAGTGTATCTATTTCTTCATCAGTTGATAATGAAACAGCTTCATCCAAAGATTTACCCGGGATCAATGCCAGTCCCATGCTGTTACATTCCGGTAATACCATACTAAGCATAACTTTTAAACCGGACAATAAAAGTGTAGCAGAAATATTTAAGGCTGAATGAATTATCTCCTCATCACCACAATTAATACCTGAAATGATCAATGGATTCTTTGCTTTTTTTAATGAAAGTGCAATATTTTCCGCAAGTTCATTTTGATCCTTATTCTTGATTTCAGAAACCGGCGCTTTATCATTAAGGAATGATGCAATGGTAAAACCTAAGTTTGCAATATCATTATATGAACCTCTGAATGTGGTTTCTGCAATTTCATCAAGTGCATCTTTATATGGCGTGATGATATATACCGGGCTTTTGTCATCCTGTGCCAGTTCTCTTACAGGAGCATCATTCCATAACTGAATTCCCTTTTCCTTTGCTTGTTCATTAGGCACATTTCGTACTGCCTGGCGCAAAGCAAGTGCGATCATCGGTGCAGTATTTGTCAGGTCTTCACCCAGAATTAAAACTGCATCGGCCTTTTCTATCTGTTTTAATGAAGGAGTTTGAACACCGCTATTTTGCAGAAAGTCTAGCACTGTCCTTGTAAGTTGATGTTCCTTCTTTGAAATTCCATGATAAAAGTTCTCCTTACCGACAAGGGTAGATAAAGCAAAATTTGACTCGATTGAAGCTCTGGGGGAACCTATCCCTATGATTTTTTTGTTTTTTGAGAGTGCTGTTTTCAGGGTTGAATTAAGCATTCCATTTTCAACTCTTTCCAGGTCACCCTCCTTTTTAATACGAACTAAAGCTTTTCTGATTCGCTTTTCATCATTAACAAATTCATATCCGAACCGGCCCCTGTCACAAATGAAATATCCATTTACGGCTCCATTATAACGGCTCATTATCCTTCTTAATGAACCATATCGTTCACTTGCAATGGTATTGCACCCGACACTGCAGTTTATACAGATTGAAGGGGCATTTGTCAGATCCCATTTCCGAGTGAAATGCTTTTTTAAAGTTTTGTCAGTAAAAACTCCGGTGGGGCATACTTCGACTAGGTTCCCGCTGAATTCATTTTCAAGCGTCCCCTCTTCGTGCCGTCCAAAATAAACATGATTATGAGATGCGAAAACATTCAAATCTTTACCACCCGCGTAATCCTTGTAAAACCTGATACAACGGTAACATTGAATACATCGGTTCATTTCATGATTAATGAATGGTCCCAGGTTCTGGTTGTTATAAACTCTTTTTTTGAAATCAAATCGTCTGTAATTGTGCCCGGTCATAACAGTCATATCCTGTAAATGACATTCACCACCCTCATCGCACACAGGACAATCATGCGGATGATTGGTCATCAAACTTTCAATAACAGCAGCACGGAATGCTTTTGCTTCAGCATCTTCAATTGAAACTATCAAATCTTCTGTTACCGGTTCCATACAAGACATCACAATACGACCTTTTGTGTCATTCTTGTCCTTGAATTTTATTACAGCACAAAGTCTGCAGGCACCAACAGAACCAAGAGCGGGATGAAAACAGAAATGAGGGATGTCTAATCCAAGCGCAAGACAAGTCTCGAGAAGATTTTTCCCGGGTTTTACATCATAATAATTCCCATCTATCCGGATTTTAGCCATCGTTACCTCCAGGGACATTTTTTTTCAGCAATATGTTTCACAAAATCATCATAAAAATAGTTCAGCCCACTCTGCAAAGGTTCTGCTGCACCGGGCGCATGAGCACAGAATGTGTTACCCGGGCCTAAATATTTAGTATGAAACTTCAATATTTCAAGATACTCTGTTTTACCTGTGCCTTCCTCGAGTGACGCAAGCAACTTTTCAACCCAGGGAAGGCCTTCGCGACATGGAGTGCACCAACCGCAACTTTCAAGAGCAAAGAATTTTTCAATGTTATGTATGAAGGCTACAGGACAAGTTTTATCATCCAGAATAATCATTGTTCCGGTTCCCATTCTGCTTCCGGCAGCAACCACCGTTGAGAAATCCATTTTTACATCAAGATGATCTTCTATAAGAAAGTCAGTAGATGCTCCTCCCGGCAACGCACCTTTGAACCTGTATCCATCCAACATTCCCCCGGCATATTCTTCGAGCAACTGGCGTACTGTTGTTCCCAGAGGCAATTCCCATGTCCCCGGATTTTTTACTTTTCCGCTTACTCCGTATAATTTTGTACCACCTGTTGCGGTCAGACTTAAACCCTTGAACCATTCAGCTCCATTTTCAATTATATGTGAAATCCACGAAAGTGTTTCAACATTGTTTACCACAGTTGGTCTGCCAAACAAACCGCTGACTGCAGGAAATGGAGGCTTAGTGCGTGGCATAGCTCTTTTCCCTTCAAGTGAATTGAGTAATGCTGTTTCCTCTCCGCAGATATACCTTCCTGCGCTTGAATGGACAAATATATCAAGGTCAAAACCTGAACCTAAAATATTTTTACCGAGGTAGCCTGCGTTATATGCTTCATCTAAAGCTTTGCGAAGCCCTGCTTCAGCTTTTTTATAAGCCCAGCGCAGAAAAATATAAGCTTTCCCTGCCTGAATGGCATAGGCTGAAATTATCATTCCTTCAATAAGCTGATGCGGATTCCCTTCCAGAAGATACCTGTCTTTAAAAGTGCCCGGTTCCATTTCATCTGCATTACAGACCAGGTATTTTGGTCCGGATTTGTCATCCATAGGTACAAGGCTCCATTTAACACCGGTAGGGAAACCTGCACCTCCCCGTCCAAGCAGGTTCGAAGCTTTAACTAATCCTGTAACATCTGCAGGAGACATCTCTTTAAGCGCCTTATGGAGACCATTATAACCACCGACCTTCCTGAATTCTTTCAGATTAAGGGAAGGGGAACCAGGTTTAATATGTTTGGTCAATGGTTTTTCCATTTCCGGTTATTTGTATTGGTCAAGAAGCTCATCAATCTTTCCAACTGTCAATCTGTTATAATGATCATTGTTGATCATCATGGTGGGTGCATTATCACAATCTCCAAGACATGAAACAGGCAGAAGTGTGAAACGCCCGTCAGATGTGGTTTCTCCAAAATTGATAAAAAGTTTCTTCGATATATAGTTATAAATTGATCCGTACCCCATGATCATACAACTTATGCTGTCACAAATAAGTATTACATTTCTGCCAACAGGTTTACGATAGATCCTGCTATAAAATGTTGCAACACTGTCCACTTCTTCATCTGATATCCCAAGTATATTCGCAATTTCACTGACTGATTCATCAGATACCCATCCGCGATGATGTTGAATGATCTTCAAAGCGTCTACGCATGCCACAGAAGGGTATGGATATTGTTTGATCTCTTCCAGAATCTCTTTTTTTTCTTCTTCGGTCAGCATGGTAATTTAGTAATTCAAATTTTTAACTCTCTAAACTCTTAACGCTAAACACGAACTTATCTATCCAAGTCAGCCAAAACAAAATCCATTGCTCCCAGAATTGCCAGAAGATCAGGAATGGTGTATCCTTTGCTGATAAAGGGAAGCATCTGCATGTGGGGGAAGGAAGGGGTTCGTATCCTGGAGCGATATGATGATGTACTTCCATCGCTTATCAGGTAATAACCATTACTGCCCTTAGCTGCCTCGATAGGCACCATTGCTTCCCCGGCAGGAATAACCGGGCCCCATGCAACGCCAACAAAATGAGTGATCAGTGTTTCAATATCTGTCATGGTCTTGTCCTTCCGTGGCGGTATGGCAAGCGGATGATCCGATTTGTAATGCCCTGGGGGCAGATTATTGATACATTGCTGAATGATCCTCAGACTTTGGCGCATCTCTTCCATACGTACAAGTGCCCTGTCATAGCAGTCACCATTCTTCCCCAGTGGAATATCAAATTCAAACCTCTCAATACCTGAATATGGCCTTTTTTTGCGGTAGTCCCAGTCATAACCGGTAGCCCTTAGACCAGAGCCGGTAACTCCCCATTCAATAGCTTCCTCTGTCGTATAGACTCCAATACCGATAGTTCTTGCCTTGAATATCCTGTTCTTTATCACAATATTTTCAAATTCTTTAAGACGTTTTGGAAAATAATTCACAAAGTCCTGCATGAGTTTCTCCCAGCCGTCCGGCAGGTCATGAGCAACTCCGCCAATCCTGAACCATGATGGATGCATACGGGCACCGGTAATTGCGGATACTATATCGAAGACTCGTTCCCTGTCATTGAAAGCATAGAATACCGGAGACATCTGTCCCATATCCTGTGCAAATGTGCCAAACCAGACTAAATGACTTGCGATCCGGAAAAGCTCACTCATCATTATGCGTATCACATTGGCCCTGTCAGGAACTTCTATCCCGGCTAATTTTTCAACGGAGAGCAGGTAAGCCAGATTATTCATTACGCCACTCAGATAATCAATGCGATCAGTATAAGGGATAAAAGTATGCCACGATTGTCTTTCTCCCATTTTTTCGGCGCCTCGATGATGGAACCCAATATCCGGTACAATGTTTACAATATCTTCACCATTAAGTTGAACTACAAGCCTTAACAGGCCATGTGTCCCGGGATGTTGGGGGCCGATGTTCAGAAACATAAAATCGCTGTCTTCGCTCTTCCTTTCCAATCCGTATTCTTCAGGATTAAATTTAAGATCAGCATCCTCTTCATTCCTGATATTTTCTGTCAGAATGAATGGGTCAAGTTCAGTAGCTCTTGCATGATGTTCTTTTCTCAATGGATAGCCCTGCCATGTCTTTGGCATTAGTATCCTTGTCAGTCTGGGATGCCCATTGAAGTTAATCCCAAACATATCAAACACCTCACGTTCATACCAGTTAGCTGATTCCCATATTGTTGTTATGCTTTGAATATTGAGGTCTTTATCTTTTAGAGCCACCTTTATCCGGATGTCTTCATTCCTTTCAAAAGATGTAAGGTGGTATACTACCGAGAAATCACTGTCAGGCTGACCTTCCCGTCTCATTCTTGTTCGTTCATCAATGCCAGTCACGTCATATAGCATTTTATATGGCAGTTTGATTTCGCTTTTGAGGTATTTTAATACCGTAACCAGATTGTTCTTATCTATCCATATAGTAACAGTCCCATCTTTGGTTTGTTGATGACACACGATAGTCTGGTCGCCAAATTCAGACTCCAGTTCGGCAATTATATTATGGTCGTTATTACTCATTTAATATTTGGAGTTTCAAAACATGGCGTTAAACCTCATTCATCGGGCGAATGATTCCCATTTTGCATCTTTCCTCCTGCTTTTTATCTCTCTGGCTGATCTTTTCGGCTTTATGAATACCCTGAGGCCCGATAACCCAACTTAACGGCCGCTGTTCTTTGCCAATAGATTCACGAAGTAACAATAGTCCTTCAAGAAATGCATCTGGTCTTGGGGGGCAGCCTGATACATAAACATCAACAGGTAAAATTTTATCAACACCCTGCACCACACTATATATATCATACATTCCACCCGAGTTTGCACATGATCCCATCGAAATAACCCATTTAGGAGCCATCATTTGTTCATATAACCTTTTAATGATGGGGGCCATTTTGATAAATACTGTACCTGCAACAACCATCATATCAGCTTCACGAGGTGTACCACGAATAACCTCACCGCCGAAACGGGCTATATCATAACGACTTGTAAGAGCAGTGGCCATCTCAACGAAACAACAGGAGAGACCAAACCCGAACGGCCATATAGAATTCTTCCTCCCCCAGGAGATCATTTCATCAAGTTTGCCGAATAATACCGATTTGTATATGGCTTCCTCAGACACTTCATTTTTAAAACCGTTGTTTTTAATACCAGTCTTTATCACGGACAGTTTTATTTAGTCTTGTTTTTATATTTCAGAATCTTCTTACCATCCGGACCAAAATCAAGAGCGCCAATACTGAGTTCATAAATTAAAAGTACAATCAGCAGACCAATAAATATTAGTATCCCAATGTAACCGTGAAGTCCCAGCTCCCGGAAAGAGACTGCCCATAACATAATGAATGCAGCATCAAGATCGAAAATGACAAAAAACATGGCAATAAGATAAAATCCTGAAGAAAATCGCAACCGTGCATCACCGGTTGGCGGTATTCCGGATTCAAATGGTTCATCAGTTGTTTTTTCCTTGTGCCGCTCTCCAAGTATATAGGATAAACCAATCATTATTCCGATAAGGAAAATAACAACTATAGCGAATACTATAAAAGGCCAGAAAGGAATGTTTTGTTCCAATAACATGATTTATGCAGGATCGAATGTAATTAAATACTTCAATTTATTCTCCATTAATTACAGATATAAAGATATTCTATTTATTAAGGTTCATAAACACAAATTTATAAATTAACAGATCATTTGTAACTTATCAGGACTTAAAGTGAGGTCTGCGAAAATTTGTCTGTAAAATTTAATGAGTGGATTATGACGCACGATTAGAATGAACCGATGAAATAGTGGTTCTTCATGAGGTAGTATTAATGCATATTCAAAAATGTATGAATAATGTAACTCTTTCCCAAAATTATGTAACATATTTCAGGTTAAAGCTTTTCAACTTTACTCTTTCAAAATTCATTTACAGCTATGAAAGAAAAAGGCACCAAAACAGACATGCCTGGCCGGAAGGTTGTCGATCAGGAGAAAGATAATCTAAATGGATACCCGCTTTACCCTGCCAGTGAAGATATCTATGGTAAATATCGAAAAGAGAAGAACATAAATCCCGAGGACACTTCCAAAACTAAAGAAACAATTGACAAGAATAAAAACGGAACAAATAACGAAAAAGATTTTACCGATGATGAATCCGGCAGCGACTTGGATATTCCCGGTTCAGAATTGGATGACGACCAGGAAATTAATGGAAGTGAAGATGAAGAGAATAACTATTACAGTTTAGGTGGCGATGATCATAACGATCTGGATGAGGATGACGGAGAATAAAAAAATGCATAATTGCCACTAGTATCTTAAGACTATTAAAGGTTCACAAAAAAAGAGCTTCCTAGATATTTTGTATTTACATAGATTGATTGTTAAAGAAGCATTTTCTCTGAACAATAAAATTCAATTAATTGTTATAAAACTATGAAAAACCTGAAAACAAAGTATATGGGTATCGAATTAGATAACCCGATAATTATTGGGGCCTCTAATATGTCAAATGACCTGGATAAACTTAAAAAGGCAGAAGAACTTGGTGCCGGTGCAATAGTTTTTAAATCATTATTCGAGGAACAGATACAACTTGAGAGTTTCCAGTTAGATGAAAGGCTAAACGAATTCAACGATATTAATGCAGAAATGCTTTCAATTCATCCGAATATTAAACACGCTGGACCTGACGAACATTTGTTGAATATCAGGAAAGCCAGTGAGAACCTGTCTATTCCGCTCATTGCCAGTCTTAATGCAGTCAATAATGATACATGGATCAAATATGCCAGGTTATTAAGCGAAACAGGTGTTGATGGAATTGAACTTAATTTTTATCAGATCCCATCAGATTTTGATAAAGATGCGAAAGATATCGAAGACGAACAGATTAACACTTTGAAAGAGATCAGAAAGAATATTTCAATCCCCATTAGTGTAAAATTGAGTCCGGACTACTCGAATATTCTGAATTTTATAACAAAACTTGATAAAGCCGGTGCAGATGCCTTTGTTCTCTTTAATTCCTTTTTCCAGCCCGATATTGATGTTATCAGCGAAAAGCATATCAAATCGTCACATCTTAGTAGCGAGGGAGATTATAAGAAATCTTTGAGATATGCAGGACTCTTATTCGATAATATTAAAGCTGGCATATGCAGCAGCCATGGGATATTTACCGGTGCAGATGTAGTTAAGCTGTTATTGTCCGGAGCAACCTGTGTACAAGTAGTGAGTACATTATATAAAAATGGCCTGACACAAATTAATAATATTAATAAAGAACTGGTGAATTGGATGGATAGTAAAAACTATAAGAGTATTGATGAATTCAGAGGCAAGCTGTCCAAAAATAAACTCAGTAGTAATCCTTTTGTTTATAAAAGAGCACAGTATGTCGATTTGATAATGAATTCAGAGGAGATATTCGGAGGAACCCAGTAAAGTTTAAATCAATTTTTATCAGGAGTTCTGAAAGCTTTTATCCATTTCGGTACAGCATTATAAATAATTACCAATGCACAGATTAAAATACACAGTGTCAGGATCAGATTAATCAGACCGGGAACCATTGTTCCGGAATCTCTGACTTGAGGGATGTAAATATTTTTTATATTAAGATAAGCCGCTGTCATTGTTGTAACACCCACAAAGGTCATCGGTAAAATTGTTACCCAGGCATATTTAGCCCTCCCCCTGTTAATAATAAAAGAGGTCCCGATTACAAGAGCTATTGTGGCAAGAAGCTGATTAGCAGTACCGAACATAGGCCAGATTGTCGATATCGACCCGGTATAAATGAAATATGCCCAGGCAAAAACAATCAATGCGCTGGTTAGCAGATTTCCGGGAAGCCAGTTTGTTTGCTGAAAAGGTTTATACATCTTACCTAACGCTTCCTGCAATAAAAACCTTCCGATACGGGTACCGGCATCAATGGTGGTCAAAATAAACAAAGCTTCGAACATAATTGCAAAATGGTACCAGTACGACATGAGGTGTTTCATACCTGGTACTGATGAGAATATATATGCCATACCTACTCCAAGAGAAACAGCTCCGCCTGTGCGTCCCGCAATTTTTTCACCTACGCTGGCCGAAAGCTGTCCGAGATTTGTTTCAGCAAATCCCATCGCATGAAGCTTCGGAAGGATTGCCTGTAACTTTTCAACCGGAACATTTATTTGAAAATAATCGAGTGGAAGAAGGCTGGTCGCAGCAATCAATGCCATAATACTTACTACCCCTTCTGTAAGCATCGAACCAACTGCAATAGTCTTTATATCAGACTCATTCATTATCATCTTGGGAGTTGTACCTGAACTTACAAGTGAGTGAAAACCGGAAATTGCACCACATGCAATTGTAATAAAAAGATAAGGGAATAGTCTCCCGGGAATAATTGGTCCCCCTCCCCTGCCAAACTCAGTGAAAGCCGGCATTTTAATTTCCGGAGCCACTATGATTATTCCCACAGCAAGCAATGCGATAACGGATATTTTCATTATCGAGCTGAGGTAATCACGGGGGGAAAGAAGCAGCCATACCGGGAGTACCGATGCCAAAAAACCATAAATTGCAATTATTATAGTAAGTGTTTTATGATTAAAAGTAAACCATAAGGCAAACTGGGAATCAGGTATATATCGGCCAATAACGACTGCGAGAACGAGCATTACCACGCCGAAAATTGTTGCTTCGAGCGTTTTACCTTTTCGTATCTTGAACATCCAAATACCCATTACCAGAGCAATTGGGATGGTAGAGGCTATTGTAAATGTTCCCCATGAGCTTTCGGCAAGAGCATTTATAACAACAAGACCCAATCCTGCCAGTGCAACTACAATTATCAGGATTATTGCGAATGTTGTTGTGATTCCACTTATTTTATTTATCTCTTCTTTTGCAATTGCTGCGAGAGACTTTCCATCATGCTGAACTGAAGCAGTAAGTATCACGAAATCGTGGACAGCGCCTGCCATTACTGAACCGATGAGCATCCATAAAAATCCCGGCATAAAACCAAACTGTGCCGCAAGAACCGGACCAACAAGAGGGCCGGCACCTGCAATCGCAGCAAAATGATGCCCAAATAAGACCCATTTGTTCATCGGGTAATAATTCTGTCCATCATATAACCTATAAGCCGGGGTATCGCCTAAATCGTTCTTTACAGCAACCTTTGCAGCGACAAAGCTGAAATATAACCGATAAGCAATTGCGAATAACGCAATGGTTCCGATAACAAAAGGCATTGCATTCATATACCAAATGTTAGTTCTGTATAACGGAACAAAATAACCATTATAGCTCGACTATGCAATTCCAATTACCATAATTATGCCTTTACATTCCAAATTTTTTAAGTTGAATTCTCATGGGTGCCTGACTTCAACCCTAAAATGAAAAAAATTTTGATGAATGTTGAAAGTGTTCCTGTAAAGAATTGAATTAAGGAAATATGACATTCAACTGGCCGGATGTTCAAAATTCTTTATACGCCTGATTCTCTTTTCAAAAGGTTGGTCAATAGTAATTGGGACCTGTTCCTCAATAGTATTAGCGGTATCAAGGTGCAAAGCATTTACATCGGAAATACATAACAATCGCGAAAGACTGTGAAGAGCAAGAGTTACATTCTCCACATTTGAAAGTTTATAGTCGTGTGGCATTATCCTGTCAATCAAAATATATTTAAAATCTGCAGGAATGGAATGCCTTTTCAGTGATTTAAAAGTACTTTCAAGCTTTATTTCGCCAGATGCTGTCAAGTCTTCCAGCACCTCTTTGAAATAAAAATTAATCTTCGGTTCAACCTTAAATCCGATGTGGAAATCAACTCTTATTAAGACTCCCGGAATGATCTGATTAACCTGATAGTCAATCCTGTCCGGTTCATCAATCCTGTCGATGTGCAGAAGCCAGTATGTATCTGCCCGTTTGGGTTGTTTCCGGAATATTGAATAAATCACCTTTGATTCAACCTGATCCTGCCTGTTTGCCGTTATAATATATACAAGGTTGGTTGCTGTTTTGGGCACAGAATTATCTTTTGACAGGTCCTTAAACAGATCAATATAGTTGTAAAGGTCTATAAATGTTACATACCGGTTTTTCAGTTTCCTGCCGAAATACCATCCGAACATGATCAGGAAATATAGAGATGCAAGCAGCAGGGTGAACCATCCTCCATATTTGAATTTATGCAGGTTTGCAATTAAAAAACCTCCTTCTATTGTAAGATATACGGTCAGCATCAGGAAAACAAGCTTGTGGTTCCATCCTCTCTGATATGAATAATATGAGAGCAAAAAAGTGGTCATTATCATTGTAATGGTGATGGCCAGACCATAAGCAGCTTCCATGTTTGCAGATTCTTTAAAAAAGAATACAACAAGGCTACAGGTGATCCACAGGAACCAGTTTACAAATGGCAAATAAACCTGTCCACGGATAAATGTGGGATGCAATATTCTGATCTTCGGCCAGAAATTAAGTGAAACAGCCTCACTGAGAAGGGTATAGGATCCGCTGATAAGTGCCTGACTCGCTATTATTGCAGCAGCAGTTGATATTAAGATTCCGGGGAGAAGGAACCATTTGGGCATCATCGAAAAAAACGGATTAACATTAGAGCCAGAAACATTATTCAGCATTAACCAGGCTCCCTGGCCAAAATAATTGAGTAATAGAGTGACCTTCACAAATATCCACGATACTCTTATGTTAGTCCTTCCACAATGACCAAGATCTGAATAGAGCGCCTCTGCACCTGTTGTACAGAGGAAAATAGCACCAAGCAGGATAAACCCACCGGGATACTCACTCAGAAACTTGACTGCAAACATTGGATTAATAGCTCTGAGAATGTCTGGATGAAGTGTCAGTTGAGAAAACCCAATAATACCTAACATTGAAAACCAGACAACCATTATTGGTCCGAATGAGCCCCCAACTATATTGGTTCCAAATTGCTGTATAAAAAACAGCGCACCGAATATAACAAGGACAATTGGAACTACCGGAATGTCGTGATGAAAAAGTCTTAATCCTTCAATTGCTGAAGTCACTGTAATTGAAGGTGTTATAACTCCATCTGCAAGTAAAGCAGCGCCACCAATCATTGTGAGAATTGCTGCCCAACTTGATTTTTTCTTGATCAGGGCAAAAAGCGCAAAAATTCCTCCTTCACCGTTATTATCCGCGCTCAGAGTTATCAGTATATATTTAATTGTAGTCTGAAGTGTGAGTGTCCAGAATATACAAGATAAAGATCCGTAAATAAGTAGTTCATTAAAATTATCTTTCCCTGCCAGAACAATTGCTCTCATAGTATAAAGAGGACTGGTCCCAATATCACCGTAAACGACACCAAGTGTGATGATCAGACCTACTAAAGAGAGCTTTTTAATATTAAGATGATGTTCAGATCCTTTTATGATTATACCCTGCATTTTACCCTGGTTTTTTAACAAAGCGGGCAAAGTTAATAATTATAAGTATTTTATAAATCAGCTTTACCGGAATAATTTTATTATAGCTGTATCTTTGGACGCAGCCTTACTAACTAGGTGAAGTTAAACGGATAAAACAGTTTATATGAAACATCCTTATTCGAATCTCAGATCTTTCCTATTTATTATTTTTTTAATAACCATATGTTTCCCCGCCGGAAGTCAAAATCAGCTGACAACCAATGACAAAATTTCCTTTCTATTTATTGGTGATATTATGGGCCATGATGAACAGATTTGGTCGGCAGAGAACAGGGATACACATACATTTAATTATGATGATGTATTCAGATACATTAAACCTGTTATAACTGAAGCCGATATTGCAATAGCTAATTTTGAGGTTACTCTTGCCGGTTCACCATATATGGGGTATCCGCAGTTCAGTTCTCCGGCTGAGTTAGCTGTTGCCTGCAAAAATGCCGGCATTGATTATTTTGTCACGGCGAATAATCACGCAGCCGACAGGGGTAAAAAGGGGATTATTAGCACGATCAATAAACTAGACAGTATCGGAATTCCGCATACAGGTACGTTTCTGAATTCAACCTGCCGGGATAGCCTCACTCCGTTAATGATTAACTGGAATGGGACATCAATTGCCCTGCTCAATTATACATTTAGTACCAACGGGATAATTGTCCCGGAACCGGTAGTGGTAAATATGCTTGATAAAGAATTGATTACCAATGATGTTGAAAAAGCCAGGAAGAAGTATGCAGATATCATCATCCTGTTTTTGCACTGGGGAACAGAATATGACACAATTCCGACAAAAAGCCAGACTGATCTTGCAGACTATTTCCAATCAATTGGCGTTGACATTGTAGTAGGTTCTCATCCACATGTTCTTCAGAAAATGGTCCGGACTGAAAATATTTCTACGGGAAAAGAAGGGGTTGCGGTGTACTCTCTTGGAAATTTTGTATCGAACCAGAGAAAACCAAAAACCGATGGTGGGTCAATGGTAAGAATTGAGTTTACAAGAAATGGTGAGAAATATATTATTTCAGATGCAGGATATTACCTCACCTGGGTTTATACCCCTATTGAGAAATACAGAAAAAAATTCTTTATCCTTCCCTGCTCAGAGTTTGAAAACAAACCTGATTTTTTTGACAAACCGGATGCATTCCTCCTAATGAAAAAATTCATCATCGATTCGAGGAAACTTCTTAATGAACAAAACATAGATATTAAGGAGTATATTTTCGATTGAAGCTCGTGGTTATTAAATAATTAATAAAATATTTTAACTGCAAAGCACGCTAAGAAGGTGCGCCCCCTGGCCGCTTTGCGACCTTCGCGATTAATGGATTTCATTTTTTTAATACCAAACAGCTTAATTATCTCAGTTTTTATAAATATAATTGCATTACGAATTATCCTTTAATGACATTACAAAATTAACAGATGAATAATTCCATTGCACTTCTTTCAATTACTGCAATCTCAATAGGTTTTATGCATACCCTTCTGGGACCGGATCATTATCTCCCCTTCATTGTCCTCAGCCAGGCAAAGAAATGGTCACTCAGAAAAACAATGATAATTACATTTTTTTGTGGTATAGGACATGTTCTCAGTTCAGTTATTCTGGGAATAATTGGTATTGCTGTCGGAATTTCTGTAACCAAACTTGTATCTGTGGAGTCATTCCGGGGGAATATTGCAGCCTGGTTATTTATTGCCTTCGGTCTGGTCTATATGATCATCAGTATCAGAAATCTGATTAAAAAAAAGAAACACAGCCATGCTCATTTTCATTTCAATGGTGAGAAACATATTCACGAGCATAATCATTATAATGAGCACTCTCATGTTCATGAGGAAGAAGTGTTTAAAACTACACCTTGGATACTTTTTCTTGTTTTTGTTTTTGGACCTTGTGAACCACTTATTCCTTTAGTTATGTATCCTGCTGCCAAAAATAATATTCAAGGAGCTGTAATAGTTGCAATACTCTTTTCTATTGTAACGATTTCTACGATGATGTCGATAGTACTTGCTTTTAAGCTGGGAATGAACAAGATAAACACTAAACCTATTGAGAAATACAGCCATCTTATTGCAGGAGCGATGATTTTCTTTTCAGGTCTGGCTATTCAATTTATGGGATTATAAGACTGCTTATGTTTTTACCCGGATCTGTAACAATCCTGAACAACAGATTAACATTTGGATCCGGTATAATCTCAATAATCTTTTCAGTCCTGACAGTCTTCCTTGTAATTCTATCAGATACCGGGATTTTTACCAGATGCGATCCTTTTAAATCCTTTATCATCAACTCAATATCAAAATTAAACAGATAATCCTGCTTCTGCTCGATTATTAGATCGGTGAATCCTATTTTTCCGGCAGGGCTGGTTGTAATCTTTAAATCCGGCTGACCAGCGACATAAAGCCACTGGCTAAAAAATTTCTCAAGATTTCTTTTACTGACTTCTTCCATTACCGTCTTAAAATCGCTTGAGAGAGCATTTCTGTTTCTGTAGCGTTCATAAAAAGACCTCATGCCTTTCCAAAACAAATCATCTCCCAATTCGCGTCTCAGCATATGAAGAACCCAGGCTCCTTTCTGGTATGAGTTCGGGTTCAGTAGTCTCATCAGATTCGTAATTGTTGTATCGACAACCGGTTTGGGCGATCTTAGGAAAAATCCAATAACACGGTCACGTGCTGATTTCAAAGTCTCATCGAGCTTTTCTTTTCCATAAGTTTTCTCCTGGTAAACTGCAGTAAGGTAAGTCGCAAATCCTTCACTCATCCAGATATGATGCCAGTCATTTTCTGTGACAGAATTCCCAAACCATTGATGCGCAATTTCATGTGCCATAAGAGTTTCTGTTCCACCGAGTCCGGTAACAGAATTTTCAGCATAAAATATACAACCTGCATTCTCCAACCCTCCGAATATTGTTTTGGATTGAACATTTGCAAGTTTTTCATAAGGGTAAGGTCCAATAAGCTGGCTATAAAATGCAAGAGGCTTTAATGCGACTGAATAGTCATAAAATCCCTCCTTCCTGTTTTCGGTGAAAACCCAGGTCCATACAGGAATATCATTAACCTTACCTTCTAACCGGGCTGCGAAAGGAGCAACCCCGATTGCCATAACTTTCGTTGCAAGCGGCACATCTTCTTTCCAGTGAGTCAGTTTCGTATGTTTCGGCAGGCAGCTTTCCTCAACAAGATATCCGCTGCCAACAACTTCATAGTGATCGGGAGAAGTAATAAGAAAATCTACTGTTGCTTTGTCGTAAGGGTGGTCGACACAAGGGATCCAATTGCTTGCTCTGTCTGGCCAGTTATCTGCAAAAAAGGTCCGCCTTCCGAACTTATTATCAGATATAATCAATCCATCAGCCGGGATACCTGAATAATCAATACTGAAAATCCCTTCAGATCCGGCTTTTACTGATTCATCAATAGTGATTATGATTCTGTTTTCCTTATGAACCCAGGAGATCTTTCCGCAGTTAAATATTACATCTTTCACAACCATCCCATTTTCATCGGTTCCTTTATTTTTAAGGTCAAACTCAAGGGTGTTGACAGGTCCCGTAAAATTTACAGTTATTGCAGCATGTCCATAAATGACATTATTTGTGTCGCTGATCGAAACTGAAAATTCATAATGAATAACATCAGTAAAAGGATTCCGTTTATAACCATCCTTCCCGGTAACCGTAAAAAAGGAAATGAAAAAGACATATATGGAAAATATTATCTTCATGGTTTTGTAAAAATGTTGGTTAACAATCAAAGGTAGCAGGTATAGCGAAGAAAGAGATAACACTGCTTTAAAATATTAAACTGAAAATCACTTTATTGTTTTACCACTCAGCATTCTATCGTGAATATACTTTAAATTACTAGCTTTGCATAAAATAAAATGCACATAATGACTTACGATTACAATACTCAGAGGAAAAGAATGGCACTGCCCGAATATGGAAGAAATGTTCAGAAGATGGTTGATCATATTAAGACCATTGAGGACAGGGGTGAGAGAAACCGTGCTGCAAAGACCATAATTTCGATAATGGGCAACCTTAATCCTCATCTTCGCGATGTGGGCGATTTTAAACACAAATTATGGGATCATCTGGCCCTGATTGCAAGCTTTGAGCTGGATATTGATTCACCATATCAGGTTCCTGAACCATCGAAGTTTCATGAAAAACCTAAGCAGGTACCTTACAAGCAGGGTGATATAAGGTTTCTCCACTATGGACGCATTATTGAACTGATGATTGATGCTGCCTGTGAAATGAAAGACGGAAGTGAAAAGGAATACCTTACTACCCTGATTGTTAATCAGATGAAGAAATCATATATTACCTGGAACAGAGGTCAGGTTGCTGACGAAGTGATAATTGGCGACATGAAATTATTATCAGCCGGAAAACTGAAAATGACGGAAGGAGTAAGAATCCTTGAAGTCAGGGAACTGATACCACCGGTCAAAAGAAAGCCTGTTGGAAAACCTCATGGAAAGCAACAAAATAAACAATTTATCAAGAAAAAAGGACACAGCAGACATTAATGAGTACTTTTATTGTTAATGGTGGAAAGTCGCTTAAGGGAGAAATAACACCTCAGGGAGCCAAAAATGAAGCCTTGCAGGTAATCTGTGCAATTCTCCTTACTTCTGGAAAAGTTACAATTAAAAATATTCCCGATATAAGTGATGTAAATATGCTGATCGAACTGATTAGCTGTATGGGTGTTAAGGTAACCAGAGAATCCGATTCGGTCACAAGCTTCGAGGCCATAAATGTTGATCTTAATTATCTCCAGACAAGTGAATTCAGGACACAGAGCTCCAGTTTAAGAGGATCGATAATGATTGTCGGACCCCTTCTTGCCAGATTCGGTAAAGCTTTTATCCCAAAACCAGGAGGCGATAAAATTGGACGACGCAGAGTCGATACACATTTTACCGGCTTCCAAAAACTAGGAGCCAGAATTGAATTTGATTCCACTGATCCGTTCTTTAAAGTTGAAGCACCATCATTAACAGGTACCTATATGCATCTCGACGAGGCTTCTGTTACAGGCACTGCCAATATTATAATGGCTGCGGTTCTTGCAAAAGGCCGTACGACAATATACAATGCTGCCTGTGAACCATACGTTCAGCAACTCTGCAGAATGCTGGTTTCTATGGGAGCAAAAATCGAAGGTATTGGATCCAATCTTCTTTATATTGATGGGGTTAAAAGTCTGAGTGGATGTATCCATACTATCCTTCCCGATATGATTGAAATAGGATCATTTATAGGGTTGGCCGCAATAACTGAATCGGAGATTACTATAAAAAACACATCTTACGAAAATCTGGGAATTATACCCGATTCTTTCCGTCGTCTTGGAATCAACCTCGAAAGAAGAGGTGATGATATCTTTATCCCGACTCAGAAACATTATGAAATAGAGACTTTTATAGATGGATCAATTATGACCATATCTGATGCTATCTGGCCAGGACTGACTCCTGATTTACTAAGTGTATTCCTTGTTACAGCAACTCAGGCAAAAGGTGCTGTACTTATTCATCAGAAAATGTTTGAAAGCCGTCTGTTTTTTGTTGATAAACTGATTGATATGGGCGCCCAGATTATTCTTTGTGATCCGCACAGAGCTACGGTAATTGGCCAGGATAAAATGATCAGACTAAAAAGTACAGTCATGTCGTCACCTGATATCAGAGCCGGAGTTGCCCTTCTGATTGCCGCACTTTCAGCGGATGGTAAAAGTGTTATCAATAATATTGAACAAATAGACAGGGGCTATCAGAATATTGATAAAAGATTAAATGCTCTGGGAGCCGATATCCAAAGGATCTAGCCCAGTATGGGAGTTTAAGATTGCTTCGCTTCGCAGCAAAGACGGCGCTAGTGAGCGAGATTAGTTTATGATTGCGACAAATCTATTAAAGTATATGGTCATTGCGAGAAGCGAAGCGACGAAGCAATCCATCGCTACCATATCAGAACCTCCTAATGAAGTGCCTTTGTGCCTTTTCCCCACTGCCAATTTGTCAATTTCCATGGGTTGGCAGGCAATTTGTTAAATAATGATATGAAATTGAAATACAGTAAGTGATGATGAAAAAAAAAATGAAGGACCAGGAAGAGGAAAGACATAATTATATTGACAAATCAACTGAAAATAAAGAAAATACTACTATTCCTGAGATATATAACGAGGAAAAATCAGAAAATTCCGCTCCCGATGGATCAGCAGAATATGCTTCTGATGGTTTAGAAAGGGGAAGCACTTCTTCTGACAAAGATGTCCCGGGTGTGAATGCAGCTGAAGAAAAACTGGCAGAAATGCAGGATAAATATATCCGTCTTTCAGCTGAATTTGACAATTACAGGAAAAGAACACTACGTGAGAAAATGGAATTATCAAAATATGCAGGCGAAAATCTTTTCCTGAGTATCCTTCCATTTATGGACGATTTTGAAAGAGCCCTCAAACATATGAATATGACAACAGATTGTGTTGCAATGAAAGATGGTATTGATTTAATTTATACAAAGTTCAGCGAATTTCTTAAACAAAACGGGATAAAAGAAATTGAATCATTGAATTGTAATTTTAATGTTAATCTTCATGAAGCTGTAGCAAAAGTCCCCGTTGAGGAAGATGATAAAAAGGGAAAAGTGGTTGATGTATTATTAAAGGGTTATTATTTGAACGATAAAGTTTTAAGATTCTCGAAAGTTGTTGTAGGCGAATAAACTTAAAATAAGAATCCGAAATCTGGAATAGTGGCTGAATTAAAAAATCAAAAGGGATGGGAAAAAGAGATTATTATGAAGTGCTTGGAGTATCGAAAGAAGCCACAAAGGAAGAGATTAAAAAAGCATACAGAAAACAGGCTTTAAAGTTTCATCCCGATAAGAATCCGGGGGATAAGAAATCAGAAGAAAATTTCAAAGAGGCCGCCGAAGCTTATGAAGTTTTAAGTAATGATGAAAAAAAAACCCATTATGACCGTTATGGCCATGCCGGAATGGGAAGTACTGGTAACGGTTTCAGTGGTCAGGGGATGACCATGGATGACATCTTCTCATCATTCGGTGATATTTTCGGTGATGCTTTTGGCGGTTTTGGCGCTTTCGGTGGTGGCAGACGCGGACGCAATGTAAACAAAGGAAGTAATCTCAGGGTCAAGGTTAAACTCACGCTTCAGGAAATTGCTGCAGGAGCAGAGAAGAAAATCAAAGTCAATAAATACGATACATGTGACACTTGCCATGGTACAGGAGCCGCCAACGTATCAAGCTTATCAACTTGTTCAACATGTCGCGGTTCGGGGCATGTCACAAGACTAACCAATACAATGCTTGGTCAGATGCAGACAACATCGGTCTGCCCATCATGTGGTGGCGAGGGCAAGACTATTACAAAAAAGTGTACTACATGCTATGGAGAAGGGATCGTACAAAAAGAAGAGATCATTAAAATCAATATCCCAGCTGGTGTCGGCAAAGGAATGCAGATGACAGTCAGTGGCAAAGGAAATGCCCCAAGGAGAGGCGGAGTAAATGGCGACCTTCTGGTTGTAATCGATGAAGAAGAGCATTCCGACCTGATAAGAGAGGGTAACGACCTGATTTATAATCTGTTTATCAGTATCCCAGATGCTGTGCTAGGAACACATGTTGAAGTACCAACTGTTGACAATAATGTAAAAATAAAAATAGAACCTGGTACCCAACCGGGGAAAATCTTACGTCTCCGCGGAAAAGGATTACCTGAAGTCAATGGATACGGCCGTGGAGATCTGCTTGTTAATGTGAATGTCTGGATACCCAAAAACATGAATAAAGAAGAGTTGAAGATCTTTGAGAAATTCAAAGACTCTGAATCTTTCATACCCAATCCGGACAAAAATGATAAAGGTTTTTTTGAAAGGATGAAAGGGTACTTTGAGTAGTATCAATTATATATAAACCAGAAAAATGTTGTTTTTTCTCAGTGTATTTCTGTGCTTCTCTGGGTGCCTCCGTGTAAGTTCTTAATTTTTATAGTTACACAGAGTTAAACAGAGAAGGCACAGAGGGCCACGGAGAAGAATAACTTGTTCCGATATATCAGGTGATTTTCACAGAGTTTATTATATTTACACTTCTTTTGAAATATGTTAAAAATAATCCTTTATGGTACTTTTTGAAGCAAAGAATGTCACAAAACAATACGGCAATCAGCTGGCACTCGATAATGTAAGCATTTCCGTACCTGAACAATGCATTTACGGACTCCTCGGACCTAATGGTGCCGGAAAAACTACACTGATCAGGATCATTAATCAGATAACCGGACCAGATTCAGGAGAGTTATTTCTTAACGGTAAAAAGCTGATGCCTGCTGATGTTCAGGTTATCGGCTATCTTCCGGAGGAAAGGGGCCTATATAAAAAAATGAAGGTCGGTGAACAAGCCTTGTATTTTGCCCAACTCAAAGGGCTCTCGAAAGCTGAAGCAATGAAAAGACTTAAGTATTGGTTTAAAAAACTTGACATTATAGACTGGTGGGGCAAAAAGGTCGAAGAATTATCAAAAGGGATGCAACAAAAAGTTCAGTTTGTAACGACAGTACTTCACGAACCAAAACTTCTGATTTTTGATGAGCCATTTACAGGATTCGATCCTTTAAATACCAATATTGTTAAAAATGAGATTCTGTTTCTGCGGGAAAGAGGAGCAACAATAATTTTTTCAACTCACAATATGGAATCCGTTGAGGAGCTTTGCGATAATATCACCCTTATTGATAAGGCAAAAACAATTCTCGAAGGCAGTGTGCATGAGATACGCGGCCAATGGGCCGCCAACGAATATGATCTTGTATTTGACGGTGATGTGAAAATAGAGGGAAACAGTCATTATAACATTCTGAATCAGAAGAAAGACAATAATAAAAGCATTATCAAACTAAAGACTACCAGCAATATCAACACCAATGATATCCTGCAAACTGTTATGAAAGCGGGCAATGTCATCTCTTTTAACCCGGCTCTTCCATCAATGAATGAGATTTTCATAAGAGTAATCGAAGCCCGTAATTAAATCCTGCAAATAATCTCGAAACCTTCATATTATGAACAAGATATCAGTAATTATTAAAAGAGAATATGTAACAAGGGTAAGAAAAAAATCATTCATAATAATGACCATTCTTGCGCCTGTTCTCATGGCAGCTATAATTTTAGTACCCACCCTTATTATGATGAACCAGAGTGGTGAATTTAAAAAGATTGCAGTAGTTGAAGATAGCTCCGATCTTTTTAAGGGTGTTATTAAAAACACAAAAGATGCCGAATTTGTATACCTTGAAAACATCAAAGTTGAAGACCTGAAAAAGACGTTTGAACTGGCTGGATACTATGGTATTCTCTATATTTCACCTGAGCTGGTTAATACCCCTAATGCTGTACAGCTCATCTCAAAGCAACAACCATCTATTGGTCTTCTGCAACATATTGAAAACTCCCTGAAAAAGGAGATCGAAAGGCAAAAGTTGCTGGCGTACAAAATTCAAAACCTCGATGAAATAATGAAAAACGTCGAGACAAACGTATCTGTTCAGACAATAAAGATAGATTCATCCGGTGCAGTAAAAAAGACAAGTACAGGCATAGCAATGGCCCTGGCCTACATACTTGGTTTCCTGATGTATATGCTGGTCTTCATTTTCGGGGCCCAGGTTATGAGAGGAGTGATAGAAGAAAAGACAAGCAGAGTCGTCGAGGTTATTATCTCATCGGTGAAACCGGTTCAGCTAATGATGGGAAAAATAGTTGGTATTGCCCTGGTTGGTCTTACACAATTCCTCATCTGGATTTTTCTTACTGTTGGAATTGTTACAGTTCTTAAAACTACAATTCTTCAAAAATCAAATATTGCAGAAATTTCACAATCAGCCCCACAGAATTTAATGTCAGGTAATCAGCAGGGTGCCGGAACAACCCAGACTACAGAAATGTCACCGCAGCTTGCCGAATTCTCCAAGATGTTCGACAGCGCAATGAATCAGCCCTGGGGTTTAATAATAATTTGTTTCATCTTTTATTTTGTTACAGGTTATCTTCTCTATGCCTCAGTATTTGCGGCAATTGGTTCAGCAGTTGATAACGAAACTGAAACACAACAATTTATGCTTCCTGTTACGATACCTATAATACTTGCTCTTATGGTAGCAATGGGGACAATGCAAAATCCGGAAAGTCCTCTCTCATTCTGGTGCTCAATGATACCGCTCACCTCTCCCATTGTTATGATGGCCCGTATTCCCTTTGGCGTACCATACTGGCAGATAGCAGTTTCAATGATATTAATGGTGATAACCTTTGGCGCATTTGTCTGGATGGCTGCAAAGGTTTATCGAACAGGTATCCTTATGTATGGAAAGAAAACCTCCTGGAAAGAAATGTGGAAATGGCTCAGATTCAGTGGCTAAAGGTGACAGGCAACAGGCGGCGAGCCTGACGCCCGATACCTTACGTCTTTTCCAAATGTAATAAAGCACTAATAAGAAGAAAATGTCAAAAATACTGGTCATTGATGATGAAAGGGCAATCCGAAATACATTGAAGGAGGTACTGGAATATGAGAAACATGAAGTTGACCTCGCGGAAGACGGTCCGAAAGGACTTGAAATGTTCTCCGCCAATTTATATAACATAGTTCTATGCGATATCAAGATGGCTAAGATGGATGGTATCGAGGTCCTTTCTAAAATATCAGAAATATCTTCCGTAACACCTGTTGTCATGATCTCCGGCCATGGAAATATCGATACGGCTGTTGAAGCAATAAAAAAAGGAGCATACGATTTTCTTGAAAAGCCTCTTGACCTCAACAGGCTCCTAATTACGATACGTAATGCAATGGATAAATCAACTCTCATTACACAGACTCAGGTCCTTAAAAACAAGGTTAACAAGATGTATGAGATTGTTGGTGAGTCTGAGGCTATTGAAAAAGTTAAAAGCATGATCGATAGGGTTGCTCCCACTGAGGCAAGAGTACTTATAACCGGATCCAATGGAACCGGAAAAGAACTGGTAGCTCATCAGATTCATGAAAAAAGTACCAGAGCAAAAATGCCCTTTATTGAAGTCAATTGCGCAGCTATCCCATCAGAACTTATTGAAAGTGAACTTTTTGGTCATGAAAAAGGTTCATTCACATCAGCTATCAAACAGAGAATTGGCAAGTTTGAACAGGCAAACGGGGGAACTCTTTTTCTTGATGAGATAGGCGATATGAGCCTCTCAGCCCAGGCAAAAGTGTTGAGAGCTCTCCAGGAAAACAAGATCACAAGGGTTGGTTCCGATAAGGATATTTATGTTAATGTACGTGTAATTACCGCTACAAATAAGAACATTAAAAAAGAGATAGAAACTAACGGATTCCGTGAGGATTTGTATCATAGGCTTAGCGTTATTCTTATTCATGTTCCAACACTCAATGAAAGAGAAAATGATATCCCGCTCCTTGCGGATCATTTTAACACCTTAATCTGCAACGAATACGGAATGAGTAAAAAAATAATAAAAGCAGATGCAATCAAAGAGCTTCAGAAAATCCAATGGACCGGAAATATCAGAGAGTTCAGGAATGTTCTTGAAAGACTGATCATCCTGTGTCCTAATGAAATTTCCGGAAAAGATGTGCTTGCATACGCATTGCCCGTGTCCGACAGTAATATATAACTCTGTGATCTTTAGGCCCCCCAACCCCTAAAGGGGGGCTAATAATCAGGATGGATTTATACCCTTTAGGGGGCAGGGGGCAGAAAATACACTAAAAAGACAATAATCTGAATATGTACCGTATAGAAAAAGATAGTTTGGGTGAAAAAGAAATACCTGCCGAAGCATTGTATGGCATTCATTCAGAAAGAGCCAGGGAAAATTTCCCGGGGAATACTCCTTTTCCTGTCGAATGGTACAAAGCAGTTGGCATAACCAAACTAGCTTGTTATAACACGTATAGAAAATTCCGGATAGCTGCTCTGGGAAAATTCGGAAAAGATCTTCCGGTTAAAATAATAAACGACAATATTCTGAATGCACTGATTGCCTCTGCAGAAGAAGTTCTTGCAGGCAACCATTTTGATCAATTTATAGTTCCTGCCATCCAGGGGGGTGCAGGTACCAGCATAAACATGAATATCAATGAGATCATTACAAATTTATCGCTTCTGAATAGCGGACATAAATGTGGTGACTATACTTTTATTGATCCCCTGGAACATGCAAATATTTATCAGTCTACCAATGATGTAATTCCAACAGCTCTTACGGTTGCTGTAATGAAACTTCTTCAATCCCTCGAAGAAAAGATAAACCTCCTAAGGCAGAAAGTGGAAGAGTTTGAGAAGAAAAACAGGGATAAGCTTCGTCCGGGATATACACAGATGCAGGAAGCTGTACCATCTTCCTTCGGAATTCTATTCAGCACCTATAATGAAGCCCTTTCACGAGACTGGTGGAGAGTATCAAAATGCTCTGAAAGAATCAAACAGGTTAATCTTGGCGGTGGCGCTATAGGTACTGGGTTATCCCTGCCCCGGTTTTTCATAATGGAAGTTGTCCCTGAACTGCGTAACCTTACCGGACTTCCTCTAGCTCACAGTGAAAATCTGTCAGATGCTACTTCCAACATGGACAAGTGGGTTGAGATTCATGCCACATTAAAAGCCCACGCAGTAAATCTTGAAAAAATGTCTTCCGATTTACGTCTTCTTGCATCGGACCTTGTAGGTGAAAGGACTGTTTCAATCCCCGACCGGCAGGTAGGAAGCTCAATTATGCCGGGAAAAATTAATCCTGTAATACCCGAATTTGTCATATCAGCAGCTCATAAAATATATTCCAATGACGTTCTTATCACCTCGCTCAGCGGACAGGGTGTTCTCGAACTGAATGCATATCTTCCGGTTATAGGATCGTCTGTTATTGAAAGCATTAATCTGCTTATCTCAAGTAATGTAACCTTATTAAACAATCTGTTTTCAGATCTTGCAATTAACGAAACAGCTGGCTATGAAGCTGTTATTCATAGTCCATCGGTGACTACAGCTTTAAGTCCTCATATCGGATATCACAAGGCAGCAGAACTCGCCCGACTAATGAAAGAGAGGAATATTGACATATTTGAAGCCAACAGTATTCTGAAATTGATTGAAGAAACAAAACTTAAATCCATTCTGGAACCGGGAAACCTTCTAAAGTTGGGCTTCTCACTTGATGATCTGTAAATAAGATCTGTTCAAAACTCTATGACACTCTGTGACTCCTCCCTGGAACTTCGTGTAAGTTCTTATTTTCTTTTTGTTACACAGAAAAGACACAGAGTGACACTGAGAAATCAATACTGATAAAAAATCGCTAATTTCGCAGCAAATTCCTCAAATAGATGATAAAGGGCAGGGAGTCAAAACCACATATTGGCATTTATGGCCGACGTAATAGCGGGAAAAGCAGCCTGATCAACTGCCTTGCAGGTCAGGAAATTGCCATTGTATCCGATCATGCAGGAACGACAACCGACCCCGTAAAGAAATCCTTTGAGATCACGGGCTTCGGCCCTGTAATCCTTGTAGATACGGCTGGCATAGATGACTTCGGTGAGCTGGGAAAGAAAAGAGTGGACCGGACGGTCAGGACCCTCGAAACTATTGACCTCGCCCTGCTTATTGTGACTCATAATTCCTGGGGACAATTTGAAGATGAACTTATAAATAGATTTCATGATTATGATCTCCCTTTTATAGTAATACACAGTAAATCTGATATTCAAGAGCCCACAAATGACTTTAAAAATAAGATAACTTCAATCACAGGTACTTCACTCTTTGAATTTTCATCTATTGATAAACGAAATTATGAGGAGCTTATAACTCTCATCAAAGAAACAATTCCCGAGCATTCACTTAAAACTCCAACTTTACTGGGTGATCTTATCAGCTATGGTGATATTGTAATTCTCATTACACCCATCGATATTGAAGCCCCGGCTGGTCGCCTTATCCTTCCGCAGATGCAGGCTATCAGAGATATTCTTGACAATGAAGCTGTTGCCATAGTCTTAAAAGAAAGGGAAGTGGATGCTTTCCTGAAAAAAACCAGGATTAAGCCAGCGCTTGCAATTACTGATTCACAGGTATTTATTAAAGCTGATGCATCCATTCCTCAGGATATTCCTCTTACCAGTTTCAGTATCATGCTTGCCCGTTATAAAGGTGATTTTGATAACTATCTTTTAGGTACTCCAAAAATATCCGAATTAAAAGACGGTGACAGGGTACTTCTTTTTGAATCATGTACGCATCATGTCTCATGTGACGATATTGGAAGAACTAAAATTCCCCGATGGATATCTAATTTTACAGGTAAAAAGATTGAATATGATGTTGTGCCAGGACTTGATACCCTGCCCAGGCCCGTAACTGACTACTCGCTGGTAATACAGTGTGGCGGTTGTATGATAACAAGAAAACAACTTCATAACAGACTCCGGTCAGCAATTAAAGCCGGGGTGCCGGTTACAAACTACGGTATGGCAATTGCCTATATACAAGGTATTTACAATCGGGCGATTGCACCGTTTGTGAAAAGAGAAAAAAATAATTCAACCTACCTGTAATGATTTGTAAGCACATTTTTTAATGTTTACCTCTCCCTAAATCCCTCCCCCGCTCTCTTGGGAGCGGGGGACTGGAGAGGGTTAGGCACTTTCCCTAGAATCTGAAATAAATAAACGGCATTACTTCAGTTGTCCTCATCTGAAACAGCAGGATTGCAACCAGCATAATAACAGCAAGTTGAGCTACAAGAGGGATTTTTATAAATAGCCCTCTGTATGACTCTTTGGTCCTTTCCGGCAGAAAATGGATTATATAACCTGTAGCAATCAATAATAGGGTGCTACTATATCCCGGGAGAACAGTCATATATGATCCCGGAGAAAAATTCTCGAAAATCTGTTTTAACATAATCTTCACAGTTTCTATATCGGAAGCTCTGAAGAAGATCCAGCAAAAGTTTACAAACTGAAAGGTTATAAAAACAGCAATTGCCCGGCCAATAAATCTTGTCCTCAAATGACTTTTAAAAATTGAACTCCATAACTTATTAATTACCAGTCCAATGCCATGCAATCCCCCCCAAATGACAAACTTTAACGAAGCACCATGCCATAATCCGCCAAGAAGCATTGTGATCATCAGGTTTATATAAGTACGGATCTTTCCCTTCCTGTTTCCTCCCAACGAAATATAGAGATAATCACGAAGCCACTGCGACAACGAAATATGCCACCTTTTCCAGAAATCTGTTATACTTTTCGCTTTGTAGGGTGAGTTAAAGTTTATAGGTAACCTGAATCCAAGAATCAATGCGACCCCTATAGCAATATCTGTGTACCCTGAAAAATCACAGTAAATCTGCAGTCCATATCCATATATTGCCAGCAGATTCTCGAAACCGGAATAAATTGATGGGGCATCAAAAACACGGTCAACAAGATTAATTGCAATGAAATTGGAAATGACTATTTTTTTAATTAAACCCTTGGAAATCATATAAAGAGCATGGCTGAATTCATGTTTGGTCAGCTTGAATTCCTGATATATTTGTGGAATAAAAACAGAAGCTCTTACTATTGGACCTGCAACAAGATGAGGGAAGAATGAAACATAAAAACCAAAATCGATAATATTCCTCACCGGTTTCATTTTCTTCCTGTAAATATCAATTGTATAGCTAAGTGACTGAAAAGTAAAGAAGGAAATACCTACAGGCAGTATTATATACCTTATATCAAAAGATGTTCCGAGAATTGAATTTGAATAAGCTGAAAGGAGATCATAAACCTTGAGCTGAGTTCCGAATAGATCATTTATTGTACTGATAATAAATCCTGTATATTTAAAATAGCCAAGAAGTCCAAGATTTGAGATTATGCTTAAAAGAACAAATAACCTCCTTGCTGCCTTTCGTTTTGACATATATATTAAAAGACCGCAGGTATAATCAACTACAGTCACAAATATCAGGATAAATAAAAACAGTCCTCCAGTCTTGTAATAAAAGAACAGGCTTACCAAAAACAGGTACACATTTCTGAGAAGCAATTTCTTATATACCAGGCTATATGCTGCCAGCACAAAAAGAAAGAATATCCAGAAGGCTGGTGAGGTAAAGACAAATGGTTTATCGGAATCATAATTTAATATTGATGATACAAGAGACTTAATAGGGCTTTCTTCTCCAACACCCGTATGGGTATTAGAAATAATCACTGCCGGTGCAATTGGAACAATACCCGCTGGTATAATAGTAACTGCATGTTGCATAGTATCCATTTCCGGAAGAATAAATACAGAAGACGCCAGCATAGCAGACAGTGTATCTGCTCCCGGATAAGTAAAGTGAACGTAATCTTTCTGTACAAGAGGGAATTTCTTTTCTGCCCATTTAATAATTGATGATTCCCCTCCCATGGCTCTGTAGGAATCCCAGAAAGTTTCACCAGCTTTCAGGGTGGCTCGCTTCTGAGCATCAATTATTGCTGGAATATTCCTATATGATTTTATACTATCTCCCTCATTTACTGCCATATCTGTGACACCAATCACTAATATAGGAGTAAAAGGTAAAATATCCTTAAGGAGTGCGAGTTGTCTTCCCAATCCTTTCTGATAGTATGAGTAATCGTCTCTTACATTTTTCACAATATTCAGTCCATAGTGCAATACTATCAGATTTGGTGAGAGTTCCCTGTAAGCTTTTGCCAGATTGTCTTTGTTAACCATTGTAAATTCAAGCCCGGCGCTTCCACGCTGAGGTATGTTGTCAACTATAACTCCCTTTTCACTTTCGATACTCATACCATAAATATCGGGGCTTACATTTCCTTCAAATTCTATCAGGATGTCTTTTGCCCCTTTTATTGAGCATTTGATCTCATTAAAACCACTACCCCTCTTTAAAGTATCTGCAAACAGCTCATTATTACCAGATTTAACTACAACATTTACAATACTTTCCGTATTTCCATAAAATACTCTTAAAATATCATACTCAGCCGAGGCGCTGTCTGCAAAATTTGACGGTTTGATCCTGACAAATGCTTTTTCAGGATCAGTTGTTTTTTCTCCTTCAGGCAAATAGCGACAAATGACCATGAAGGGACCAAGGCTTCGGTGAGATATCTCCCCGGCTTTATAAGAAAGATAATTATACCTTTTCCAGTTTGAGGATGATCGTAGCCAGACCGATTTAGTGTACATTACCGGCATCAGTGGTAAAAACAGTCCCGGACCTGTGCCTCCGTGTCCCTTTCTAAGTGTATGCCGGAGATAGGAAGTTATGCGGTCACCTTCAATCTGTGAATCACCATAATAGATGATCCTGATTTGTCCCCTGGAATATTTTAGAGAATCGAGGAACTTATTCAGTGAATTTACTGACAGTTTTTCACGAATTGCCGGAATGGAATAAATAACTGGAATAGAATCCTTAGATAATAATTTAGTTGTATCTTGTGGTTGCTTAAATTGAAGCTTATCTTGATTCTTACTTCCTGATAATAAGTCGCTTAACAGTTTAGCCGGAATAAATTCATAAATTGAGGGAAAAAGTTGATTTGCAGGAATTATATAATGAAGACCGGTAAAACAGGTCAGAAAGATCAATAATAATAAGAATGACCTTAAAGGGCGCATATATTAAAAAAAGGATCAGCTCTTCTTCTTGATCTTCAGCTTCTGCCCAACCTTTATTTTACCCGGATCAGAAATATTATTTAATGCCAGTACCTGCGTTGTAGTCACATTATCAAACATCTTAACAATATCCCAGATGGAATCACCTCTGCGAACTGTATATGTTATATACTCACCATCAATTTCACCTGGCCCCATGGTTGTTGCCAAAGGCTGGGAATTGGTTATTGCCGTTTTTCCGATTAATGCCTGTTTATCAGCAAACTCCATTGTATTGATCTTCGAATAAAACTCAGATTTTGCAGGATCTACATAAACAACAAGTTTCTGACCAACTCTAATATTGTTTCGATAAATATTATTCCAGTTTCTGAGATCAGATAGCCCTACCTTGTACCATTCTGAGATGAAACCAATGTTATCTCCATCCTTGACGGTATAAATTAATTTGGTTTTTCCTTTAATATCTGTTGTTATATAAGAAGAGCGTGTGGGATCAGCAATGCGAGTTGATTTTCTTAAATAAACATCTGATTTATACCGTCTTATAGTATCGTTCAAATCAATGAAATCTCCAAGATGGTTCATCGGCAAGGTTAGAGTCTGCGGTTTTGAAGACCCTGGAACCAGGCCGGTACGATATTGAGGATTGAGTGCCTGAAGCTCCCCTAACGGGATATTCATTACCTCCGATATCTGTGCGAGATGAATGTCTTTATTAACCATAATAGTGTCAGTTGATACAGGAATATTTAGCGGCAAAGGTTGAAGGTTATGTTCTGCATAATAGTTAACCGCATAAGCCGCAGCAATATATTGAGGAATATATCCCCTGGTTTCTTTGGGAAGTCTGTTATATATTCCCCAGTAATCCTTTTTATTGCCTGACCGTTTGATTGCTTTGTTTACATTACCGGGACCACAGTCGTACGCAGCAATAACCAGCACCCAGTCTTTATAAATCTCATAAAGGTCCTTTATATATTTTGCGGCTGCATGGGTTGCTTTTACCGGATCTTTGCGTTCATCAACTAGAGAGTTAATTGTAAGTCCGTACAAACGTCCGGTACTGTACATGAATTGCCACATTCCTGCCGCCCCGGAGCGTCTGTTAACAGCATTTGGATTTAAAGCTGATTCAATTACTGCCAGATATTTAAATTCTGCAGGAAGACCATAAGAATCGAACACATCTTCAATCATCGGGAAATAATAATCTTTCAGGCCGAGGACAGCACAGAATTTTTCTCTCTGTCTGACAGTATAGACCTCAATATGATTCCTTATGATGTTATTGAAAGGAAGGTATATTATAGAATTAATCTTGCTCAGTCTACTTTCATATACTGAATCAGGGCATTGAAATCCAACCGTGTCTCCCTCGTGTTCAGCAAGATTATTCTTGATAGCAATTTTAACATACCATGTGGTTACCAGGCTATCAAGATCGCGGGCAATTCGTTCACTACTATCGTCCGATTTAATAATTATTGTGTCTACATCAGAAGCTGCATTTGCATTCAGAACCGCGAAGAGAATAGTTATCAGTATTGCTGTAAATCTCATAATAAACTATATGTATTAAAAAGTTACTTTCAAGCTCAAATTAAGTCCTGCTCCCACAAATCCACCCGGCAACGATAACTGCATAGGGGCAATTGTAATATCAAGATTATTACTTATATCATAGTTAAAAAGGCTGGCATCAACATTAGCATCAAGGATCGAAATAAGATACCATCCTGCGATGCCAATATACGAAAGATCACGGTATCTTTTGTAATAATCGACCATTTGGAGCATTGCATCCTTAAAATACGAATAGGTTGAAGGATTATAAGTTTTAGGATATACGACTGCATCATAGGTTGTTTGAAGGACTGAAGGAGGGATCACTTTCAGGTAGCTGTTAGTTTCCTTAATATTATCTGTAAAATCCTGATATGCTTTCATATATAAGTTATAATATTTTGAATTTACTCCTGCAAAATATATAAGTGTGCCGAATCCTGCATATACTACCGGGATTTTCCAGTATTTCCTGTTGTAAATCTGACCCAGACCGGGGAATGCAACAGCCATCATTGTTGCCCTAAGTGTCTCAGGTTTAAACTTCTGCTTTACAGGTGTGATAACAGTTAAGGTATCCTGTGCAAAGATGTTCTGCTGAATGCAAAACAATGGCAGGATCAGTATAATGAGTATTTTTTGAAAAGTCTTCAAAATAAAAACTAACCAGTTCTAAATTTCCTGTGTAAGTATAACGGCGCGATAAAGATAATTATTTTCAGGAGTTCAGACGGTCAAATACTCCTAAAATGCGCTCCATCTCATCCGGGTTTTCAAACTGTATTACTATCTTACCTTTCCCGTTTTCATTTATCCTGAAGTTAACTTTAGCTGAAAATATTTTATTTAGATGGTCAGAAAGCTGAGTGAAATCATCATTTAGTTTCCTCTTTTTTTCAATTTTCCCGGGATCTTTGCTTTTTTCCGATTGCAGTTGTCGTACAAGCTCTTCTGCCTGACGCACAGATAGTTCACCATCTATGATTTTATAATAAACATTGATCTGCTTTTTCGGATCTTCAATATTAACAAGTGTACGGGCATGGCCCATCATCAGATGTTTGTTCTTTATACCAAGCTGGATCTCGGCAGGTAGTTTAAGAAGGCGCAGATAATTTGCCACAGTTGATCTTTGCTTACCTACCCTGTCGCTTAATTGCTCCTGAGTGAGTTTACACTCTTCTATCAGTCGCTGGAAACTTATTGCCACTTCTACTGCATCAAGATCTTCACGCTGTATGTTTTCAACCAGTGCCAATTCAAGCATTGCCTGGTCGTCTGCAGTCCTGATATAGGCAGGAACATGAGTAAGTCCCGCCAGACGTGCAGCCCTGAGTCTTCTTTCTCCTGCAATAAGCTGGAAGCGGCCGGCCCCTATTTCACGTACTGTAAGTGGCTGAACTATACCGAGTTTCTTTATTGAAATTGAAAGTTCTTCAAGTGCCTGTACATCAAAATTTGTCCTTGGTTGAAAAGGGTTAGCATCTATCGAATCTACTGATATATCAAGGTTTGCTTCAACTTTTTTCTCAAGGATCTCTTTCTCCACACCATCTATCAACGCACCAAGACCCCTTCCCAACGCATTTTTCTTTGCCATATTCATTACTATTTCCGGTAATTGAAAGTTCTGTAACTACTGTTTTACTCTTGCTTCCTGTTTCTCAATCAGCTCTTTGGCCAGATTAAGATAGTTGACCGTGCCCCTTGAATCGGCATCGTATAGAATAGCAGGCTGACCAAAGCTTGGAGCTTCTGAAAGCTTTACATTTCTCTGGATGATTGTCTTAAAAACCATCTGCTGAAAATGCTTATTAACCTCATCCGCAACCTGATTTGATAATCTGAGACGGACGTCATACATCGTAAGAAGGAATCCCTCAATCTCAAGTTCAGGATTAAGATTATTCTGAATAATTTTTATTGTATTAAGAAGTTTACCTAGTCCTTCCAGAGCGAAATATTCACACTGAACCGGTATTATAACCGAATGTGATGCTGTGAGTGCATTTACAGTAAGAAGTCCCAGCGAAGGTGAACAATCAATAAAAATATAATCATAATCTCCTTCGATCTTTCTGAGGACTTCTTTAAGAATTTTTTCCCTTTCAGGTCTGTCCAGCATTTCAATTTCAGCTCCTACAAGGTCAATATTTGAGGGTATTATTGAAAGATTCTCAACCTCACAGCTTAGCAGGGCTTCCCTGGGTTCTTTCCCGTCGATCAGGCAATCGTATATTGTGCACCGTATCTGTCTTGTGTCGATTCCAATACCTGAAGTTGCATTTGCCTGAGGGTCTCCATCAACAATCAGCACCTTCTTCTCGAGAGCGGCAAGACTGGCCGCCAGGTTAATTGCTGTTGTCGTCTTCCCAACACCGCCCTTCTGATTCGCTATAGCTATAATCCTTCCCATCTGTTCCTTTAGTTTTTTGAGTTATATTTTGAGTTTCAAATTTACTATTTATGCACCACTGCTTCTGGTAGTGAAAGATGTAATTGTAAACATTTTTTTCGGGGTTTTCAACAATTTATTAACATTAATGGGGTTCTTAATTAAACGTATCTCACTGATTTTGTGAATATTTGTGATTTTCTGCAATTGAATTAATTTTTAATTTTAACTGGGCTTTTGGAGTTTCATTGCCTCACAAAGAGATCATTAAGATGATATTAAATAGGATTTTTTAATATTAATCTATTTATTTCCATCTTTGTCTGCCAATTAACAAACTGACAGATGAACCAAAATACCGATCAGAAAGAATGGCTTGTCATAGTCAACCCTAATGCAGGGAACGGAAAAGGGAAAAAGGACTGGGAGACGATTTCGGCACTTCTGAAAAAAGAGGGTTTGCCCTTTACCGTAAAATTTACAGAACATAAATGTCATGCCATTATTTTTGCCATTGAAGGTATTTCAGCAGGTTTCAGAAAAATAATAACTGTTGGCGGGGACGGAACTCTTAATGAAGTTGTCAACGGAGTTTTTACGAATAATATATGTCCTACTAAAGATATTTCGCTCGCATTGATTCCGGTTGGGACCGGGAATGATTGGGGAAGAATGTTCGGAATACCCCTTGATTATGAAAAAGCTGTGAAAATAATCAGGGATAATAAAATGTTGTTACATGATGTTGGCCTGGTCAGTTATTATAACGGTACTGAGAAAAAGAACAGGTACTTTATAAATATTGCGGGACTGGGATTCGAGTCAGAGGTGGTCAGAAAAACCAATTTCCAGAAGGACAAGGGACATGGTGGCAAACTCATCTATTTATACAATCTGCTTACGAGTCTTCTTTCATACAATAACACTAGAGCAGAAATAATTATTGACGGGGAAAAAATCAATGCAGATGTATTTTCAATAAATGTAGGCAATGGCAGGTACTGCGGGGGAGGTATGAGGCAAACACCAAACGCGTTACCTGATGATGGAATACTTGATGTGACTATAATAAACGGTATGGGTAAATTTGAGATTGTCAGGAACCTGAAGATCTTATATGATGGTACAATTCTCAATCATCCCAAAATCGACGGTTTTAAATGCAAGAACATAAAGGTAAGCTCAGATTCGATAATTTATACTGAAGCGGATGGGGAATCTCTGGGTCATACTCCGGCAGAATTCAGCATTATACCGGCGAGTATTAATATCGTATACGGAACAAAGATTATTCAGTAAGTTTAATCTCAAAAAGCTTCGGCCATTTCTTTCCTGTAACAAAGATCCTTTTACCCGAATTATCATAAGCAATACCATTTAAAACATCAGTATCTGCATTTCGGTCCGATTTGGGTAATATACCTTTCAAATCAATATATGCAATAACTTTACCGCTTACCGGATCAATTCTCGCTATAAGATCAGTCATCCAGATATTGGCCCATATCTCACCATTAATATATTCGAGTTCATTTAACTGGTCAACTTTCTTCTCATTATCATACACCTCAATTCTTGAAACAACCGTAAACATCTCAGGTTCATAAAAATATAGAATATTTGTTCCGTCGCTCATTACTATCTTGTCATCAATTGTTGTCAAACCCCAACCCTGAGTGGGATAATAAATCTTGTTTATCAATTTAAAATCCGACTTTTCATATACAAATCCAACTTTGCTTTTCCAGGTTACCTGGTATATCCTGTCCCGGTAAAGCGCTATACCTTCTCCAAACAATGAGTCATCAAGGTTATGTTGCCTGATGACCTTGCCTGTTTCAAGCTCCACTTCTCTTAGGCTTGAGCCAGTCTCTTCGCCGGTACCCTCAAATAAAACCCCATTGTTATAAACAAGTCCCTGGGTGAATGCATCCCTGTTATGGGGATAGGTGTGAATTACTTTATAACTATTTTTTTTAGGAACCTGATCTGAGTAAATTATCATAAAACGGGTAACAGTATTCTGAGGTTTACCTCCTTTAAATGCTGTCACTTTTAATGATTTTCTCCCGGTAGTAACAGTAAAAACCTGGGGAATGGAATACTCCCATGAATTTGATTTAAGTGTCGTTACAGCATTACCATTAAAATAAATCGCGACAGAGTCTGGGGTTATATTCTTATCTTCAAGAGCCAGAATCACTTTAACCGGTTCATTGAGTTTAAACCCTGTATTTTCTTCAGGTGAGATTATTTTAATAAGTTTTGTTGAAACCTCCTGGCTCAAGATCTCTGCAGTTTGCACACCAGTTTCTGTCTTTTTTCCCGGCCGACCCGAACATGAAAGAGTCCATGTTAAGAGCAGCATTCCAGAAATGGAAATGATATATTTTGGATAATCATTTTTCATTTGTTTTTGTTTTCCAGGTAAATAATCGTTTAAAGATATTCTTTCGTGCTGATGATATTCTTTTTTCAGCCTCTTGCTCTTGAAGTTCATAAGGGGTTAAGATCTGCCATACACCGCTCCAACCGGGAAAACCTCCAATATTTCTATCGTCAATATAGATGTCTGCATCTATCTTCCGGCTCACAGTATCATCAAAAATCTCTTCAGGGTAGTTTTTGTTTACTGCATAAAACTCGATCCCGTTCTTTCTGCAATACTCTACTGCATCATCAAGTTCTTTCCCTGCCCTGAAAGTCCAAAGGATGAGTCTTGCTCCCTTTTTTTCGAGTTCCTTTAATGTCTGAAAGGCAAAGAGTTTTTCTTTACCGATTTCAGGATACTCGTGTTCAACTATTGTTCCATCGAAATCAATCGCAATCTTTATACCTGTGAAGTCAAACATTCAATTTATCTTATTTTGTACAAATCTAATAATAAATGATAAAAGAATGACTTAATTAAGATATCTGGAAAGATCAGCTTACTGAAATTTATCTTAATTTTACTCCCCTTCTGAATTATAATATCTCATTTCAACATGAAACAAATTCCAAATTTTATAACGTCGCTTAATCTGATATCAGGATTCAGTGCAATTATTTTCGCAGCTAATGGTGATATAGTTACAGCTTCGTGGCTGATACTTGCAGCAATGATTTTCGACTTCCTCGATGGTTTTTTTGCACGTTTACTGAAAGCATATTCGGCAATTGGTAAAGAGCTCGATAGTCTTGCCGATCTTGTAAGTTTTGGTGTCGCTCCAGGCTTAATAATTTATCACCTACTTAAGAGCTCTCTTTCAATTAACACTCCAATTATTATAGATTCCAATAGCATAAAAACTTTACTTTTAATGATTATACCTGCAATAATGCCGGTATGCGGAGCTCTGCGACTGGCAAAATTTAATATTGACTCGACACAGGCTACATCATTTAAAGGCTTACCTATTCCTGCAAATGCACTGGCCGTGATTTCAGTTGTTATTGCCGGACATAATTCACAATCGTTGCTTTTCAACTCCTTTACCAGCTCTCCTTTTTTGCTTATACTTTTTACCATCATATTATCGCTCTTAATGGTCAGCAGGATACCATTATTATCTCTGAAAGTTGTAAACCTGAAGTTCAGGGGAAATGAAGGAAGGTACATTCTTATTGGACTGGTACTTATTGTTTTTGCAATTTTCAGAATAAATGCATTTCCTTTAATAATACCTCTTTATATCATTGCTTCGGCATTGTCACTGCTCTTCTGACCAGTGATCGCTGTTTGTTTTGAGGTTGTTAAGTATTGCAGTCTGGATACGGATGGATTCCTGATGCAGAAGTGTCATAACTCTTTCAATAAAAGCAGGTTCCAGATCGCGTAAAGTTCCATGTTCTGTACGGGTACGCAAAATCTCCAGCCAGCGTTCCATCTGAAGAATTGTAACGTTATTCTTAAATTTGTATTCCCCCATTTTCTCTGATATATTTATTCGTGATGCCAAGAGTTCGATTAACTGAAAATCAATTGAATCTATTTGGTTACGCAGCTCTTCAAGCTGATTCATGAAACCTTTATCATCAATTGTTGGCTGACGGATAATCAGGTTTGCCATTAACGACCTGAACTGATCAAAGTTGAGTTGCTGTGCAGAATCACTTAGAGCTTCTGATGGATTTGGATGTACTTCAATCATCAAACCGCTCATAGTCAGATCCAGAGCTTTCTGAGATATTTCGGGAACTAAATCCGCCCTGCCGGACATATGACTTGGATCACATATAACAGGAAGGTTCCTTATACGCTGCCGCAATTCGATTGGGATTTCCCATTTTGGCATATTACGATACAGCGTTCTTTCAAATGGGGAAAATCCACGATGTACGGCAGCAATTCTTTTAATCCCTGCAGCATATACTCTTTCGACTGCTCCCTGCCAGAGATCTATATCTGGGCTCAACGGATTTTTAATGAGTACGGGAATATCAACACCCCTTAGCGCTTCAGAAAGTTCTTCAACAGAAAAAGGATTTGAGACTGTCCTGGCTCCAAGCCATATCACATCAATCCCATGCTTCAGGCAGACTTCCACATGCTTTGGAGACGCAACTTCAACTGTAACTTTGAGGCCATATTCCGATTGAACTCTCATGAGCCATCTCAATGCTTTTGCCCCTGCTCCGTTGAAAGTCCCCGGACGAGTCCGGGGTTTCCATACACCTGCTCTGAAAAGGTTTACATTTCCTGTAGACTTCAAGAAAGCCGCAACTGACAAAACCTGCTTCTCGCTTTCGGCACTGCATGGTCCGGCAATGATAAACGGATAATGATCATCCACATTGAACCAGGTTTTTAATGATGGAATTTCCATAGAGAAAAGTATCGTTTCAGGTTACAAACGTACCTGATTTTTTGATTATTATCCGTTTTCGGGAAATTTCTTTTCGTAAACAGATAAAGCATATTTTATTGCAAACCAGCTTAATAAAATAAAGGCCGGCCAGATGAGATATTGAAGAATTTCGCTTATATACATTCCCATTTGTATTAATTTCAATTTTCTTTTGTCAATTGGCACCCGGTGTGCGGTATTCGGTGAAAAGTTGTCGCAGACCGGTCGCCGGTTACCCTAATACTTATGTTCTTCCGAGTTCATCTCTGCTTCGGTGATCTTGTTATTATTAATAGCTTTCCAAGCATACCAGGCATACGCTATAACGAAAGGGATAATAAACGAGACATACATCATTGTTTTCAATGTAAAAAGGCTCGAAGATGCATTCCTTATTGTTAATGAACTTTGCAGATCATAAAGAGATGGGTAAAATGAGGTTCCGTTGAAGCCGGCTATCAGAAACAAAGAGAATACTGAAAGTACTGTTCCTGCCCCGGAAAACCAGATCCCTTTAAAACTGTTCCTGATAATTGTCGTACAGATGCCATACAAAACACCTGCTACTCCTGCCACAAAAAGTATCAGAACAACCGGCATCTGAATGAAATTATGGAGGTATTTAAACTTTTCAGTAGTTATTGTACCTGTTGTGGTGTTAGTTGCAAACCCTTTTGAAATGAGCAGTGAAATGACAAAAAACAGGAAGAAGATCAAAAAAATAATAGCATTAGCAAACAACCCTTTGACTGACCTTTTAATTATTGCCTCATCGTCAACTGAATTGATTATATATAGCAGACCATTAATTCTTGCAAGAAATAATACCGCAAAACCAAGTGCAAGGTTTCGCACGTTTAATAAGGCTTCAAGACCGTACCATTGAGTTGCCCAGTGTACCTGATTCATCATGTTCAGACTGAACATAGCACCAGTGAAAAAAGTACCAACTGCTACTCCGATAAGAAATGGTCCAAGTGAACCATTAAGAAAGAGAAACAGATCGAATGTTTTCTGCCCGAAAACATTCTTTGGTTTTGATCTGAATTCATAAGCTATAGCCTGAATAGTAAAACTGAACAATATTGCGATCCAAACCCAGTAAGCACCCCCGAAACTTGTTGCATAGAAAAGCGGGAAGGAGGCAAAAAAAGCACCGCCAAATGTGACAAGAGTGGTGAAAGTGAATTCCCATTTCCTTCCCAATGTATTAACAATCATTGCCTTTTGACTGTTGCTTTTAGGAAGTGAATAGATCATCGATTGGCCTCCCTGTACGAACATCAGAAATACCAATAGGCTGGCCAGAAGCGAGACAATGATCCACCAGTAGTGTTGCAGAAAAAGTTGAGAAATCATTGCGGCCATAATTTTAACCTCCTAATGTTTGGGTCCAATTTTAATCTGTTTAACCATAATTGATATCTCTGAAATAAGCAATACCGTGAATAGAACTGCAAATAGAATGAATGTTGTAATGACTGACCCTGTACTGATCTGTGAAACAGCTTTTGATACTGTCATCATGTCCTGAATTATCCAGGGCTGCCGGCCTATTTCGGTAAGTAACCAACCCAGCTCACTTGCTATGTAAGGCAAAGGTATTGACAGAAGTGCTATCCATAAAAACCATTTTTTATCCGAAATTGTCCCCTTAAATAGAAAATAGAGAGCTGCCGAAAAGATTAAAATAAATAAAAACCCAAGTACAACCATCAGGTGAAAAGAATAAAAAGAGATCGTAACGTTTGGGATCACATCTTCTGGTTTATCAATAGAAGCATAACCAAAATACCTGAAGTATTTATTATAGAAATCTTTGTTTTTGAAAATCCCTTTAACAGACTCAATTTGTGCAGTGTCATTAATAAGCCTTGCTCTTTTATAAGCTGTCAGAACATCCCTGGCATATTTACCATTTTGCATCTTTTCCGGTACTGAAATAATTCCCAATTTCTGATTACCTGATATATGATCTGAAAGTCCCTGAACATATGCATCTATGTCGCCTCCGGTAAGTACTGAGAGTAAACCCGGTATTTCTATTTTAAATGCAATTTTCTTGACAATTTTTTCTCCTATTTTCTTATCGGTGTCTTTCAGGACTCCGAAAGCTATTAAACCGGCATTGCTTTTACCTGTGAACAATGCTTCCATTGAGGCAAACTTTACTGGTTGTACTTTTGACACTGTTCTGGCAGATGCATCTCCGGTGTAAGCGACCATCAGAGAAGATAAAAGGCCGAAGACCCCTGCTATCACTATGCTTCTCTTTGCCAGAAGGTCTTCCCTTTTCCTTAATAAAAACCATGCGCTTATACCCAGAACGAACATTGAAGCAAGCAGGAAACCGGATGAAATCGTATGCAGAAATTTATCTACTGCCACCCGATTAAAGAGAACTGCCCAGAAACTGACCATTTCATTTCGTGCAGTATCAGGATTGAATATCATGCCGACAGGGTGTTGCATCCAAGCATTTGCTACCAGGATCCAGAGTGCCGAGAGATTAGCTCCGATAGCAACCAGCCATGTAGAGACAAGGTGAAATTTCTTACTAACCTTGTTCCAGCCGAAAAACATTACTGCAACGAATGTTGATTCAAGGAAGAAAGCCAGAATACCTTCAACTGCAAGAGGGGTACCGAAGATATCGCCCACAAACCATGAATAATTCGACCAGTTAGTGCCGAACTCAAATTCAAGAATAATACCAGTTGCAACACCAATCGCGAAGTTAATTCCAAAAAGAGTCATCCAGAACCGGGTAATACGTTTCCATTCCTCTTTACCAGTCTTAACATAGATGGTCTCCATTATGGCCAATATGAAGGATAAACCAAGAGTAAGAGGTACAAAAAGCCAGTGATAAACTGCTGTCAGGGCAAATTGGGCTCTTGACCAATCCACAAGGCTCAAATCAATATTTTCAATCATGGCTATCAGATGATTTAATTAATTGATCGATGACATATTCGCTTCTCTGTTTGTCATTATGGTAATTCTTATCAAGAAAATCCTGAAAGAAGAAGATCTTCAGTATAGCAAACATAATAAAAAGTTTAATGATGATTATTACCCAGACTTTTCTTCCCCAGCCGGACATATTTCTGAAACCGTCATAGTAAAAACGGAACACACGGATTAATAAAAGAGTACATTGTTTCATCTATCCGATAGTTCTTACTGAAGAAAATAATCTGTAATTAGTTTGAATACAAATATTTGATAAAGAATCTAATCAACCTTTGGTTCTTCATCTGCCCGAAAATGCATGTGAGTTTTGCTTTCGATGTTTTCAGGAGCCAGACCGGAAGTAATCTTCTGAACTGCTTTAAAGTTATAAAAGAACTCTCGTGCAAGTACCCTCATAACAGTATAAGCAGGTATTCCTAATATCATTCCTGGTATTCCGGCAGCAAATCCGGCAGCAAGTACCACAATAAAAATTTCGAGAGGATGAGCTTTAACGCTATTGGAAAAAATAACAGGCTGAAATAACACGTTATCAATTAAATGTGTTATGGCCTCAACTATTATCATATATGTAATGAGAGGCACTACGACAGTTGTAAAATCCTGGTTAATATGCGAAGCAACTCCCATTATAAGTGCTATAAACAAACCAATCCAGGGACCAACATATGGGATAACATTTAAGATTCCCAGAATAAGTCCCATCACCAAAGCCTGTCGAAAATCAATACCCACGATCGTCATCCCAATAGTAACAAGTATCATTATGCAAGTGCTTTGTATTACAATGCCTATGAAATACCTAGTAAGAAGTCTTTTAATCGAATATAATGCACGTGTTACATTATCGACATATTTATCAGGCACCCACATTAATATAGATTCGAAAAATAGCCGCTGGTCCTTAAGGAAGAAAAATGTAATAAATGTAATCGAGAATATTGCAATCAGGACGTTGCCAAGAATACTTATAAGTGAACCAATAAAATTTTGTATCATGTTAATATTGAGAACTCCTGCAACCTTTCCTACTATAAAATCCTGAATTGTGAACTCCTTTGTGATATCTTTGTTAAAAGCTCTGAACAGACTCTCAACTTTATTGATAGGACCTGCGACAATCTGAACAATTTTTTCGCTGTCAATAGTAGAGAAATAATTAATCTGAGTTGTTACAAGAGGTATAAAAATCACAAAGAAAAGTATAATAAGCCCCCAGATTATTATGAGTGTTATCAGGGCACTCAGCGCTCTTGGGAAAGACCATTTTTTTATCCGGATTCTGCAAAACAAATCCACAAGAGGTCGCCCCATTATAGATAAGACACCCGATACCAAAATGTAAACAACTATATTTCTGAAATACCAAGCGCAAGCTAAAAGCAGCAAAACTCCAATGAAGATGAGAATGTTTCTTAAGGTTGCTTTCATTATTAAAGATATTTCTTTATACAAACCTAATCCAAATTTTTGGAATTCGCTAAAAATTTTTACCCCCCGCATCTCTAAAAATGGGCTAATTCTTAATCATATTTGGAATAGGGTGAGGAGATTGCTTTGTCGCTTCTCTCCTCGCAATGACCGTAGATTTTGCTTAATTTGGTTCAACTCCCAACCTGAAGTAACCTTACTTACACTGTCGTTGCGAGCCCGACGAAGGAAGGCGTGGCAATCTTACCGACTATTCCCTAAATATCAACAACTTAAGCCATAATACATATTTTGCATCTGCCATGTTGTCTGTTAACAATTAACTATTACGTCATTATGTCATGTTTGTTGAATTGGAACGAAGTTTGAAAACATGCTGATATACGATTAAATGTTAAACTAAAATTATAGGAGGATAAAGCTATGTTACCAACAATTACAAGAAGAAGTTTCAGGCCATTTTACATGCCGAATATTTTTGACGATGATTTTTTTCCAGTACTCTCAAACAGGACCAGCTCAATGCCGGCTGTAAACATCAGGGAAGATGAAAAGAATTATATTCTCGATCTTGCTATTCCGGGAATTGACAAGAAAGATCTGAAGATTGATATGAATGAGGATGTTCTGACAATCTCGTCTGAAATCAAAAATGAATCGGAAGAAAGCAAAGATGGATACAAGAGAAAAGAATTTAGTTACTCATCATTCTGCAGAAGTTTCTATATTCCCGAAAACGTAAACAGGGATAAAATTGATGCAAATTACAAAGATGGAGTTCTTTCTGTAGAACTTCCCAAACAGGAAGAGGAGAAAAACAAAATCACAAGAAAGATTGAAATTTCATAACTATTCAAAAAAGAATCCCGGCTAATTACCGGGATTTTTTATTTAACTACATACTTCAATAAATCTCTCACAGTATTTCCTTCCGAATTCTCTCAAATATTCCTTCTTCTGGCCATCCGGAGAAAATTTAAATGCTGCGGTTTCTTCAAATACCTTCAGTTTAAGAAGACGAAGGTTTTCGAGAATTATTTTTGGAGACTCCCCACTCCATCCATACGATCCGAAAACGGCACCTAATTTGCCCTTGTCTCGCAAAGGATTTATCAAGGCAAATAACTTATATACAGGTAGTAACGTATTCTGATTTATGGTTGGCGAACCAACCAATAAACCGTCTGACATTATTATTTTTGACTCCAGTTCTTCTAAAGCAATGTTTTCAATATCTGTAATATCTACAGTAATACCTTTTGTTTCAAGGATCCCTTCAGAAATAAATTGTGCTGCTTCCTTTGTGTAACCATAAGCCGAAATATAAGTAATCAGAATATTCCTTTGATTTTGTTCAGATATAATCTGCATATATTCATTTGCATACTTTTCTGATAGTTCTATAGCTTTTCTGAGGTTCTTCTTGTGTATCGGTCCATGACCCGGACAAATGAAATCAAGTTCAAGAGGTTTTATCTTTTCAATAGCTTTAAGCATAAACCTGCTGAAAGGTTTCATAATAACTTCGAAGTAGTACTTAAATGTATCGGCGTAAAGCCCCGAAAAATCACTATACATTTCAGATGAGCAGTAATGGGCTCCAAATACATCGCATGTGAACAAAACCTTATCTTCCACGAGGAGGGTAAAGATCGAATCTGGCCAATGCAGGTTTGGTGCCGAGATAAACCTGAGGGTTTTATTTCCGAGGTCCAGCGTGTCACCATCTTTTACTACCAGTGATTTAAAAGGTGTATTCACGATATCTTCCAGGTACCTGATCGCATTTCCACTGCCAACAACTGTAGCTGAAGGTGCCAGATCGAGAAGAAGCCGTAGACTACCTGAATGGTCAGGTTCGGTATGATCCAGAATAATATACTGAATCTCTTCAGGATTAGTAACTGATTTTAGTTTGCGTAAGTAGGTTTCACTGAATTTTTCTTTGGCAACCTCAACTATTGCTTTCTTCTCTGCATTAATAAAATACGAGTTATAGGTTGTCCCATGATCGGTATGCATCACTATATCAAAGGTCCTGATATCATAATCAAGTACTCCTATCCATTTGACATCACGGGTAACATCTATTATTTTATCATCAATTCTGCTCATATCATCAATCATTTTGTGATTTTTGCAATGATACTTTTATTTGCCTTCACCTGCTGTAGGATTGGAATCTCAACTTCAGTATCAACCGGTAAAAAAATATCGACTCTCGATCCGAATTTAATAAATCCAAGTTCGTCTCCCTGGAATACATCCACATTCTCTTTTGCATAAGTAACTATCCTTCGGGCCACAGCTCCAGCTATCTGCCTTACCATTACCTCTGTTCCTTCCTTAGTTACTATAACAATTGTACTCCTCTCGTTCAGCTCAGAAGATTTTGGATGCCAGGCAACCATATTTTGACCCGGATGATGACAAACATATTTAATTCTTCCCGAAACAGGATATCTGTTACTATGCATATTGAAAGGGGACATAAAAATCGAAACCTGCAGGCGTATATCCTTAAAATATTCATTTTCCAGTGTCTCTTCAATAACCACAACTTTCCCATCAGCTGGAGCATAAATAAGTCCCGGATCAGTTTCAAGGGACCTTGTCGGCAATCTGAAGAAAAAGAGTAAAAAAATATATAGCATAAAAGAGCAAATGAAAAAAGCCCATCTCACAATTCCTATATCTGCCCAGATAATATTAACAAGGATATTTAGAATCAGCAATGTTATTAAACCAAAACCTAATAACTTATATCCTTCCTTATGAATATGAATCCTCATCTGTTTAAAATTTGCACAAAACTAATCAAGTCCTGCCAATCATCCAAAAAGTGAAATAAAAAGATACACCAGCGGGAAGGATATTATTGCACTATCGAAGCGATCGAGAAATCCACCATGGCCAGGCATTATTGTTCCTGAATCTTTTACGCCAGTGCTTCTTTTAAGCATTGATTCGACTAGGTCTCCATATGTGCCTGCTATAGAAACAATTACAGAAATAATTATCCAATGGATTTTATCAACAACACCCAGCCAGCCAGAAAGCAACCAGGCAATCAGAGAGGCTATAATAACACCTCCAAAAAAACCTTCCCATGTTTTTTTTGGTGAGATACGCTCCATCAGTTTGTGCCGGCCGAAAGACATCCCAGTCAGATACGCTCCAGTGTCATTTGCCCATATAAGAATAAAAAAGCCAATTATTATTCCCGGGGAGAAGATGATATTGCTATGAGGAAGCAATGAATTAAGACCTGATCTTGAGAATGCCGAAAACGGGAACATCGAAACTGGGACTGCAGTATAAAGTACAGAAAAAAAAGTATGTGCAAGGGAATCAAATGGTTTCTCATTTTTCCTATAAAGCTCTACAACTATAATTACCAACATCATTGGTATAAGAATAAGAAAAGAGCTCTTTGGAATCAATCCGGAAGCAATCAGTGTCGATATAATATATGCAGTAATACCTGTAAGAATGCCAGGTATCATTTGTGGCTTCACACCCGCGTTTCTTATCATCAAATAATATTCATACTGTGTGCCTATAAGTATTACAAGTCCGGTAAGAAAAAAGGAGATTGGATGAAGCCAGAACCCTCCCATTACGAATATTACTATCCAAGCTCCGGTTAAGGTCCGTTTGAAAAAAGTATTCAAAACTTCAGTATATTATTCTATTACACGCCCTTATCTTTTAACTTAGCCACTTTCACAGTCCTTTTTTGAATTGTATCTTCCGTGACAGCTTCTTTTTGCTCTGAGTTGACTTTTGTTTTCTCTGAAGAAGATTTGCCTGATTTTTTCCCTTTTTTATCTTCTTTGATATTTTCTTTGTCATTTGGTGCTAGGGCCAATTTGGCTTCAGCCTCTTTCTCTTCCTTTAATAAATCAGCTTTTCTCTTACCGAAGATCCTTTCAAGATCTTCACTGAAAATCACCTCTTTTTCAAGAAGGAGCTCTGCAAGCTCTGTAAGACCTTTCATATTGTTTTTAAGAACTTCCTTGGCCCTCACATACGATTCTGCAATTATCTGGTTAACCTCCTGATCTATAAGTTCTGCTGTCTTCTCGCTATATGGTTTTGTGAATCCAAAATCAGATTGCCCTGATGAATCGTAGAAACTAATATTACCAACCTTATCACTCATTCCGAAAAACGAAACCATTGCATAGGCCTGTTTTGTAATTTTCTCAAGATCGTTAAGTGCTCCTGTTGAAATTTTCCCGAAGATGAGTTCTTCAGAAGCTCTGCCTCCAAGAGCATAGGCCATTTCATCCAGAATCTGCTCGCGTGTGGTAAGTTGCCTTTCTTCAGGAAGATACCATGCAGCTCCAAGAGCCCTTCCTCGAGGTATTATGGTCACTTTAAGCAGAGGGCTGGCATATTCAAGCAGCCAGCTGACTGTAGCGTGTCCTGCTTCATGATATGCAATTGTTTTTTTCTCCCCAGGTGAGATGATCTTTGTTTTTCTTTCCAGACCACCAACAATACGATCGATAGCGTCGAGAAAATCCTGTTTTTCAACAATAGTTTTATTTTTCCTGGCAGCGATAAGGGCCGATTCGTTGCAGACATTTGCAATATCAGCGCCTGAAAAGCCCGGTGTCTGCTTGGCCATGAATCCTATATCAAAACTTTTTTCAAGTTTTATTGGACGAAGGTGAACTTTAAATATAGCTTCCCTTTCATTGAGATCAGGAAGCTCCACATGTATCTGACGGTCAAAACGGCCGGCACGCATCAGTGCCCTGTCGAGTATATCTGCTCTGTTAGTGGCAGCGAGGATTATCACTCCCATGTTAGTTCCGAAACCATCCATCTCAGTAAGAAGCTGGTTTAGAGTGTTTTCTCTCTCATCATTTGATCCAAAATTTGCATTACGGCCTCTTGCCCGACCTACAGCATCTATTTCATCGATAAAGACTATACAGGGGGCTTTTTCTTTTGCCTGTTTAAACAGATCTCTTACTCTTGAAGCACCTACACCTACGAACATTTCAACAAAGTCCGAACCTGAAATGGAAAAGAATGGTACGTTTGCTTCTCCGGCGACAGCTTTTGCAAGCATTGTTTTACCTGTTCCCGGAGGACCTATTAACAGAGCACCTTTTGGAATTTTACCTCCAAGGTTTGTATATTTCTTAGGATTCTTAAGAAAATCAACAATTTCCATAACCTCCGTCTTAGCTTCTTCAAGACCAGCAACATCATTGAAGTTTAACTTAACATTTGTATCCTTGTCGAATATCTGAGCACGTGATTTACCGACACTAAAAATACCGCCTGCTCCGCCTGCTCCGCCCCCTGACATCCGCTTCATCATAAACAGCCAGAAAGCAATTAATAATACAGGTAATAACAACCATGAAAGTATATCGCCAAACCAGTTTGTACGTTTCAGATATTCGGGAGAAATAAGCTCGGTATCACTGTAGCCGGCACTTTTCTGATATTCTTTGAAATCAGATATGAAGCTGCTGAGATCTCCTATAGTAATTGTAAAATTTGGTTTTGGAGCTGACAATCCAAATCCGGTTCCGGGTTTTGGAAGTTTTGGATATCTGCCAGATTCCAATGCTTCCTTCTTAAGGTAGATTTCGGCCTGATCTTTGTTTACCACGATTACTCTGTCAATATCGTGATTTTTAATCATCTCCCTTATTTCGCTTGTGGTTGTCTGCTGTGCTGATTTCCCGTTGTTAAATAACGAAAAAAGAATCAGAGATACCGCAAGAATTGCAAAAATCCAGTTGGTATTAAAACGAGGTTTAATATTCTTATCAGGCTTTTTTCCCGGTACCTGATTATTATTAGTATTGTCTGTCATAAATATTTAACTTACTGTATTTTATCTTCTACGGCTTCAATAGCTGCATCAGCCCAGAGTGATTCCAGCATGTAAAAATTCCTGTACTGCTCAAGAAAAACATGAACGATTACATCGCCATAATCAAGAAGTACCCAGAAACAATTGTCAAGCCCTTCAATATGTAATGGTTTTTCCTGTGCTTCTTTTCTCACAGTGTCATCAACTGAATCACAAATGGCACTAACCTGGTTTCCGGAAAAGGCGTGACATATAACAAAATAATCCGCAATTCTGTTTTCAAGCTTCCTTAAATCAATTTTCAGAACATTTTGCCCTTTCTTCTCAAAAATACCTTTTAAAACGCTCCCTAAAAGGACCTCAGCTCCGTCAGATTTTTTCTTCATCAATATTTATCAGTTTGATATTAAGTCGCAAAAGTATCACTTTTATCTGTATTTTTGTTACTGTAATGCTCCTTTGCAATTTCAATGCCAATCTTAGCAGCAATAAAAAAGCCGATGGTGAATATGACTAATTCCTAAATAAATCACTGCTAATCATGATAATAGGTTCGAATTTATTATTTTTTGAAAATCTGCCATCAACAAATACTTACACTGCTAACCTTTTGAAAAAGAATAACGTGCCTGAGGGGACAATCATATATACCAATTATCAGTCGGCAGGCCGGGGCCAAACCGGAAACAGGTGGGAAAGTGAAGCCGATAAGAACTTATTAATCAGCATTGTACTATTCCCTTCATTTATGAATCCAAAAGATCAATTCCATATTTCAATGGCAGTCTCACTTGGCATTTGTGATTTTTTAATGAGATTTATTCCTGCTTGTTCTGTAAAATGGCCAAATGATATCTATGTAAAAAATGACAAAATAGCAGGTATTTTAATTGAGAGCTCTGTTATGGGCAATCAGATTGAAAATACAATTTCAGGTATAGGTCTCAATATCAATCAGGATAAGTTCCTCCGCACTGTACCCAATCCGGTTTCTCTCCGTTTATTAACCGGAATGAGTTATGATCTTCCAGCCTGTCTTAATCAACTGAGTATGGATCTCGATAAAAGGTATAAACAATTAATTGCCGGAGATTACGGACAAATTAAGGAGGAATATATTTCGAAACTTTACCGTTTAAATGAATGGTTTAAATTCAGAGATATTAAAGGTATTTACACCGGACGCATATTGAATGTGACTGATTTTGGCCGGATACAGATCGAAAGGGAAAACAACAATATTAGCGAATATTCTTTTAAAGAGATAGAATTTATTCTATAGTATCTCTCCAGTCTCTGAAGTTTTCCATTTCCTTTATAAGTATTTCCAGGAATAGGGCTATAGGTTTAGTTGCCATCATCTTCATCATTGGATTGAGATCCGCAGTTAGAGTAACTTTCACTTCGGCAGGATTTTTATTGTTATCTGAGATATTCAATACCAGTGAAAAGTCATTTTTCTTCATGGCATCTCCGGCAAAAACAACTTTGTTGTATTCCTTTTTTTCTGCAAGCCTGACAGTTACAGTCCCAAGCATAGATACACTGAAACTACACCATTCTTTTTCAGCAATCCAGTTATTGATAGTACCTTTTGGTATGAATCTTTCAAAATTCCTGATATCGGTCACAAAAGCAAAAACCTCTTCAGCATTACAGATTAACTTCCCGGACCTGCTTTCAAACGTTGATTGATTGGTCATAAATATTTAAGTACTAATATTATATATCACAGTTTCGATATTATGTTATTGCCTCTCCCCAAATCCCTCTCCCAAGAGGGAGGGGCTTATCTAATTAAACTAATGCAGATTACCTCTTTCTCCCATGAGAGAAGGGGTAGGTTAAAAATTTTCAGGGCATTTAGCCCCTATCCCCTGGGAGAGGGGTTGGGGTGAGGCCTCCCCAGCTGGCAGGATCGACTCTCCAGTTTTTCAAAGTTTCTAATTCAGTCTGGCCAATATAACCTGTTTCTACTGCCGTCTCAACTAATACTGAATAGTTGCTTAAAGTATTAAGTTTGCAATTTTCGGAGGTAAATGCTTCTGAGGCTTTTTTAAATTCGTAGGTAAATATCGCGACCATACCCAAGACATCACAACCTGCTTCCCTGAGAGCATTTACGGCATTAAGGCTGCTGCCACCCGTAGATATCAGATCCTCAATTACTACGATCTTTTGTCCTTGTTCAAAATACCCTTCAATCTGGTTACCAAGTCCATGTTCCTTTGCCCCTGATCTGACATAAATAAATGGTAATCCAAGTTTATCAGCTGTAAGAACGCCATGAGCAATTGCACCAGTTGCAACACCGGCAATCATTTCTGCCTGCGGATAAAGATCTTTTGCCATAGCTGCGAAGGAATCGCGGATAAAAGATCTTACCTCCGGAAATGAAAGAGTTTTGCGATTATCACAATATATAGGTGACTTCCATCCCGAAGCCCAGGTAAAAGGATTTGATGGTTGCAATTTAATTGCTTTAATTTGTAAAAGATATTCAGCTGTTTTTTTTGCACAATCCCACATATGAGTACGTATAAAGTTCATTTCGAAAACAGATTTATAATGATAAGCTCTGAACCTGACAGGATACAAAAATACGGCTTATTCCATAAATTCTATGCAACAAACGAACTTTATAAATTAATAGCAGATTTTCAATCAGATAAAAGTATTCCTGCTATCAATATTTACGGTACTGACATTAAACATATCTGGAAGATCTTCAGAATCTATTTTACAGAAGTTGGTGCTGCTGGTGGATTGGTAAAACATACTTCAGGTAAATACCTTTTTATTGAAAAGAAAGGAAAGCTCGATCTGCCCAAAGGGCATATAGAACAAGGGGAAGAACCTGAGACATGTGCTTTAAGGGAAGTAAATGAAGAATGCGGGATCACTGGTCATACTATACTTAAGCCTCTAAGCCCAAGTTATCATACATATACATGGGAGGGAATTTCTTACCTCAAAAAAACCAGATGGTTCCTGATGAAATATGACGGGAAGATGATTATTGAACCTCAGATATCTGAAGGTATTACAAAAGTTGAATGGCTTTTCCCGGATGAATTAAATTCTATTAAAAGCGGAGCGTGGTTGTCGCTGATGGATCTTATAAACTGTTCGATTCTCAGGGAATGATCTCATGATCCTCATTCCCTTTATAATCTTTAAGGTTAATTGCGGAAGGAACAAACTTGGAGGCGTCACCTCCATTTTTTATAATATCCCGTACGATAGTGGAATTAATAAAAGAATGTTCAGGAACCGTAAGAAGAAAAACCGATTCAATACCCGGGGCCATTGATTTATTTACCTGCCCAATTGCTCTTTCAAATTCAAAATCAGCTGCTGTTCTGAGTCCGCGCAAAAGATAACCGGCTCCATTTTTTTTACAAAAATCAACAGTAAGTCCCTCATAATGATTTATTTTTACTCTGGGCTCATCTTTAAAGACTTTTATAATCATCTCTTTCCTTGTTTCAAGGGAATAGAAGTATTTCTTCGAAGCATTTGCACCAACAGCGATAATTATCTCGTCAAACAGGCTTATCGCTCTCCTAATGATTGCTTCATGTCCGATTGTGAATGGATCAAATGATCCTGGAAAAACTGCTATCTTTTTCATTCGAAGGATATTTTTTTGGGATTCTTAACCTTTTGTTTAAGCAATGCAAGTTCAAGCACACCCATGATTGTTTCAACATAATGGAATTTTAATCCCCTGATATATATTTCCTTAATGTTTTCAACATCCTTCCTGTTCTCTTCCGAAATGATTATCTCCCTTATACTGGCCCTTTTTGCTGCAAGAATTTTTTCTTTGATACCACCTACAGGAAGGACTTTCCCTCTTAATGTTATTTCACCCGTCATCGCAAGATATTTCTTAACTTTTCTTTGGGTGAATGCCGATGCTATGGAGGTAGCCATAGTAATTCCGGCAGATGGCCCGTCTTTTGGAATAGCTCCTTCCGGAACATGTATATGAATATTCCAGCTTTCAGAGAAATTATCCGGAAGGTCGAGCAAAACTGCGTTTGATTTCAGATACTCCAGTGCAATAATAGCTGATTCTTTCATAACCTCTCCAAGGTTTCCGGTCAGAGTAAGCTTTCCGTTACCTTTGCTTATACTGGTTTCCACGAACAATATCTCACCTCCTGCAGCTGTCCAGGCAAGGCCCGTAACAACACCTGCCTGTTCATTTCCTGAGTAAAGATCACGTGTATATTTTGGAGGGCCAAGCATTTCACTCAGAACTGATTGTGAAAGAGCTGTGTCATATTTTGTTTCAGATGCTATATTTTTGGCAGTAACCCTGATTATTTTTGCCAGACGTTTATCAAGTTCACGCACACCGGACTCTCTTGTGTATTTTTCAATAAGCATTTCAATTACTTTATTGTCGATAGTAATCTGATCCTGCTTTACACCGTGATTTTCAAGCTGTTTCGGAAACAGGTGCCGTTTTGCAATCTCAAGTTTCTCCTCAACAAGGTAACCTGTTATTTCGATCAGTTCCATTCTGTCCCTCAAAGCCGGATTGATTGTAGCAAGATTATTAGCCGTAGCTATAAATAACACCTTCGACAGATTATATTCCATTTCAAGAAAGTTGTCAAAAAATGTGCTATTCTGTTCCGGATCAAGTACTTCCAGGAGGGCTGAGGAAGGGTCACCCCTGAAATCCTGTCCAACTTTATCAACCTCATCAAGAATAAAAACCGGATTTGAGGAACCTGCTCTTTTGATATTCTGAATTATTCTTCCCGGCATGGCGCCAATATATGTTTTCCTATGGCCTCTTATCTCAGCTTCATCATGCAATCCACCAAGTGACATTCTGACATACTTTCTGTCGAGAGCTTTTGCAACAGACCTGCCAAGAGATGTTTTACCGACACCTGGAGGACCGTAAAGGCATAGAATAGGAGATTTCAGATCACCCTTTAGCTTAAGAACAGCCAGGTGTTCAATGATTCTCTCTTTAACCTCATCGAGCCCAAAATGATCCCCGTCTAGAACCCGTCTTGCATTACTGAGATCGAGGTTATCCTGAGTATAAAGGTCCCATGGCAGATCAAGAAGTGTCTGAATATAGTTTACCTGAACGGAATACTCAGCTGCAGCAGGGTTTAACCGATGCAGCTTATCGAGCTCTTTATCAAAAACTTTTCTGACATCATCATTCCACTTCTTGGTTTCAGCTTTTTTCCTGTACTCTTCAACTTCTTTTTCAATAGGGTTCCCTCCCAACTCATTCTGGATGGTCTTCATCTGCTGATGCAGCAGGAATTCCCTTTGCTGTTGATCGAGGTCACTTTTAACCTTGGATTGTAATTCATTTTTAAGTTCCAGAACCTGTATTTCCTGTACAAGGAACTCGAGCAGCATAAAACCCCTGTCCCGCAAACTGTTAATTTCCAGCAACTTTTGTTTATCCTGAACCTTGATATCTGTATTTGAGCAGATGAAATTTATCAGGTATGTATTATTCTCAATGTTTTTTATAGCGAAGGAGGCTTCAGGGCTTATATTCGGATTTATTTTAATTATCTTAAGGGACAAATCTTTCAGAGAGCCAACAATTGCATCAAAATCCTTGCTCAGGATATCTGGTTTTGTTTCAGGTATTGTCTTGACTCTTGCAATGAAGTAGGGATCATCTGAAATAAGTTCCTGCAACACCATTCTTTTTCGTCCCTGAATAATAGCAGTAGTTGATCCGTCTGGCATCTCAAGAAGCTTAACTATCTGACCAATAGTACCAATAGAGTGAAGGTCCTGAAAATCCGGGTTTTCAATATCAGGATCTTTTTGCGCAATAGTTCCTACTATTTTGTCGTTGCGATAGGCATCTTTAATTAATTGGATTGATTTGGGGCGACCTATTGAAATTGGAAGAACCACACCCGGAAAAAGCACTGTATTTCTAAGTGACAGGATTGGAATAGCTTCCGGAACCTCAACCTCCTCTAGTTCACCATCGTCACCGTCGGCAATAATAGGTATGATATCTCCCTCTCCATCAAGAATATCCGGAAATAATATCTCGCTATCCTGTTTCCTGAATTTCTTTTCCATCCGGTATTGTACTCCTTACTTTTTCTATTTCAAATTTCCATGAACTCACCTCATTGCCACCCCTGCAGTCTGGCTCCTAAATTTGCCCACAGGGGAAATTCTTAAAGGTCGTCCCTCTTTTTACTTTTATCTTTAATCTTCCCAGGTTGTGCCAAAATTACATAATATTTTTACAACTGATGTGAAATTGGGCAATGCAATGATTGTGCCACAGTACAAATAAAAACAAAAATGTAGGGACATGCCATGGCATGTCCCTACATTAAAACAGCTTAATCTGCAAGTTATTTCTTTTTCCCAATATGATCCTTGTAACGGTTCAAATATTTGTCAACTCTACCAGCAGTGTCAACAAGTTTCATTTTGCCGGTATAAAAGGGATGAGATGTATTTGAAATCTCAAGCTTGATAAGCGGATATTCATTCCCATCTTCCCATTTAATATTCTCTCGGGAGGGTGCAGTTGACTTACTCAGAAAAGAAGTTCCATTTGACATATCCTGAAAGACCACAAACCTGTAGTTGCTTGGATGAATACCATTTTTCATTGCTCTATATTTTATATCCTTAAAAATCCGAATAAACTCCCTCTGATTAGGGCTTGCAAAATTAATTAACATTATTTAAAATACAAAAGCAATTGCAAAATTATTGATCATGTTGAAAATATCCTTGCTTAAATCCTTTTTTTCCAAGCGTTTCGTCCTTATACCTAATGAAAGTAAGTTTAGGATTTATGAGAAACCGGTAAGTAATATGTGTTTTTGCTTTCTTTGCATCAAGGGCCTCATAAATCGCTATCATTTTGGGATTAAAATCGCCTACCCATGAAAGTTCCAGTTCTTTGAACCATGGCTTCTTTTTAAATGCATTATAAAGCTGCAAAAAGATCGCAGATTCTACTCCGCTGTTCTGATAAGCCGGGTGAACTCCTCCGACAACAGCTCTCATCCTGGTCATTTTATGAATCCTCTTGAAATAAATAAATCGTATCAGGTTCCAAAGATGCAATTTACCATTAAAATGCTTAAGTATCTGGTTCAGATCGGGAAAAAGAACAAAGAAAGCAATTGGTTTATCATTGTAATAAGCAAACCAGATTAACTTTTCATCGATAATTAATTTTGCCTTTTCAAACGACTCTTCCAAAAATGCAGGATCCAGAGGGGTAAAATCTTCTTTAAATACCGACCATGTTGAATTGTAAATTTCGACAATATCCTTTACAAACTTTTCTTTGTTTCTGAATTCAAAATGTCGAAAAAAATAACCAGGCCTTCTCGAGAGCCATTCAGCAATTTTCATGATCCTTTCAGGAAACTGGACTATCTTTTTATCAACCCCTCTTACCTCCCTGTGATAAGAGTATTGTTCAAAATAATTTTTAAAGCCATACGCTTCAAAAAAGTCCCTGTAGTACTTTTTATGATAAGGCATTCCGAATCCCTGTTGCATGAATCCATCTACAAGCAGTCCCCAGTTATTATCATTTTCTCCGAAATTTATCGGGCCATCCATTGCCTCCATACCACGTGAAGAATGCCATTCTAGGGCCGTATTGAATAACATAAATGCTGCTTCTCTGTTTTCAATAACCTCAAAAAAACCAATACCCCCTGTAGGCTGATTATTGGCATCGGATCTTACCTTATCGATAAAAGCTGCAATTCTTCCAATCGTATGATCATCATCATCTTTCAGAATCCAGCGGATTGCTTCGCCATGTTTAAAAGTGTGGTTCTTTGCCGGATTAAAAACAGATTCGATACCTGAATCAAGAGGACATACCCAGAATGGATCTGCTTTGTATAATTCTTTTGGAAAATTTATAAATTCCTTTTTATCCCGTTCTGTTATGACCTCAAGTACCTGCATGATATTAGTTATGTGATAATCAGCTATTTATAGAATCACCCAATCAGTAGATTAGTATTGGGTCCAAATATAAACAGATTTTTAAAAAATAATACATACAGTATGATGCTAACAGCCATTTATCTAATAATTAAATCTAAAGGCTCGCAAAAAATCAACATTATTAATTCATTAATTGATAAGTTGAAGATCTTTTATCTGACAGTCAGGTAAATGGTCTTTATGGTGCTCCATGTGCCAAGTTCAGTGGTTTTCAATGATGCAATTATTCTGTATCTGCCCTTTACTGAAGGAGCATTAAACTGAAAATTGCATTCTCCCCTATTTCTTTTTAAAAGAAGATCAATAGGTAATTTGCAGACTTCTTCAATTAGCAGATTATCTTCTTTATACAAACTGGCATATAATCGGGTCGAGTAATTCCCTGCATCGCGATAATTTTCAGGATCCTTCGGAGATAATAAAATTACTTTCACATTAAATATTTCATTATTCTTAGCAGTTAATTTTCCAGACCCGGAAGTTATCAGAATATCGTTCATTACCGGAAGTGAGTCAATAATCGTTATCCTATAATCTTTATATTCAGGATTTTGAATACTGATTCCTTCATTTAAGTAGTTATTAAGATATGCCACCCGCCGATAACGGAGTGAGTCGTCAGCATGCCATAAGTTAAACTGGTTCCGGCGACTATTAAGGTTTATGCTTGTTGCAAAAGTATTTGCATAAAAGGATACTATTCCGGCTCTTTGATAATTACTGGTTATTATTGGTAATCCTTTGCATTTATCAACAATTTCCTTTCCAAGCTCCTTTTGTCCTCTAAAATCATTAAATCTGTTTATTCTAAAGTTAAAAACAGGATAAATTATTTCCATCCGAAGAAAAATAATTATAATAATAACCGGGATCGCTAAAAGGTAAAACCATTTTTCAAATAGAGGTTTTGTATTATTGGATTTTAAAAAGAAAATGAGTAACGGAATAATAATAGGTAATGTCCAATTCACTTCAACTCGACCTTTCAATGTACTTAGAAGAAAAAAACAAATAAACCCCCATAAATTCCATTTTAACGCCTTTTCAAACAGAGTTGACTGCTTGAATATAATTGCTGAAATAAACATAAAAATTATGGAAATCGGACCCCAATAAAGAAGTTGCCCTAATAAATATTTATAAGTAAATGAAACCTTATAGTGCGAAGCTGAACGTTCAAATAAATGGTAAGAAATACTTACGAAATCATTATTTAATTGCCAGATAATATGTGGTATAAATAATAAAAAAGCAACTGCAAGTGAAATTCGGAATTTGGGAGACTTTATCAATCTGAGATTCGAAGTGATTGTGAAAATTATTACCAGGATGCCATGGTATTTACTATATAACATTGCTACCATTGACAGGCCAAGCAATATTGAATTTACAATATTTTCTTTTAGCAGAAACTTTTTATATACAACAAAAAATAAAACCGTAAACAACAGAAGCGGACTGTCAGGAAGAGCTAAAAAACCTAAAATATTCAACCCGAATATTGAAAATATTGCAGTTAAAAATAAAAACGGCTTTTGAACTTCTGCCAGTTCATATATAAAGTATATGGCGACAGTAATGGCAATAACAGAGAGAAGCCGAACGCCAATTTCGTTTTTGAATATAGTTGAACCTATCCTGATCATCAAAGCTATCATTGGCGGATGGTCAAAATACCCAAAGTCTAGCTGCCTTGCAAATAGTGTGTAATATGCTTCATCAGAATAAAGTTGGGTAAAAATGGCCGAAGTCATATTAACTAAAAGCCAGATAATCACAACATGTGATATTTCTATTCTTTCTCTGATATAATGTATAAGATATTTCATTAGTTTTTCAACGTATTGCAGCTTTCCAATGAATGAACAAACCATTCTCAGCCATACCGTTAAATGAATAGTCGAATCTTAAAATTTTATCATAGTATGTTACAAAATCAATACCTATTCCCGTACCGTACATAAATTTATTTACCAGTGTATTGTTATACTGCTTATATACTCCGGTTTTGTCATAGACATAACCTGCATCGAAAAAGACATTTGTATAAATCTCTATAGGGATTTTGTTAAACTGATAAGCATTTCGAATTGGCCAGATTTTTATATTCAGAACCTTCTTCGGCAAAAGTTCGAAATTCAGGAGACTTTTAAAAAGCAACGTCTTATCTCCATTTGCTACATAATACTCATATCCTCTTACAAATTGCAAATATCCCAAACCTGTCTGTGAATAAAAGACATGATCATTATTTGAAGTTGATGTAAATAATATTCCTGATGCTGCATAGAAGCGGTCGATAAGTTTTCTGTAAGCAAATAACTGGATAGAGACATCTATGCTATTGTATTCATCATGTAAAATTCCTAACCCCTTTTTGTTTATACCGGCAACTAAAATATACCCGGTTTTAGGATAAAAATGAGAGTCGCGTGTATCACTTGTAAACTCATACCCAAGGTTAAAATATCTTTGCCTTTGGTTATTAAGTCCAAAAAAATATGGATTAAGGTGCAAAATTGTATCTGCAATTTTAAAATCCGAATAACCAAATGCCACAGAATGAAAATTAAAATATTCTTTACGGTATTTATATATAAATCCTAAAAATGTACTGTTTAATAATGTTCTCACGGATTTCATAATAACTTGTTTGTTTGATTCAATGACCCAGGGAAGATTCCTTTGTGCAATAAGAGTAGCATTCAAAGATAAAAAATGATGTTCCTCATTATCAAGATGAATTCCATCATATTCAAATTCATATCTGGTTAAACTGCCCAGGTGATATTTAAAATAGAGAGATTCCCCCATCCCTCTGAAATTATTCACTTTAATGCCAACTCCATATTCCAGTTTGCTCAGATCTTTAGTGCGCCACCATTCACTGAAGTTTCTTTCGGTGTGATTTAAATATGCTGTGGGCCATATAAACCAGCGTTCAGTAAGTTCAACCGTCACAATAAGTATTCCGGACGGTATTTCAGCTGTGTGTATTTCAACGAAATTAAACAAAGCTGTTTTAGTCAGATTATTAATGCTTGTCTGTTTAAAATATTCAATATCATTTCTGCTGACAGAATCATTAATTTTAAAAGTCAGTTCACGATAAATAACTTTTTTACTTGTGATGAAATTCCCCTCAATATTAATTTCCCTTATTTTAAGGCTGTCTGATGATAGTGTTTCCTGACCATTCAGGGAAAAATATAAGGAACAAGATATAATTATCAGGAGTAGGTTTCTCTGCATAAAACCTGTTTGTTTATTAACCTAAACATTTAAACAGCTACAAATTTTTTGATTTAATAAAATCTGACATATAGAGCACAAGTTAAGAAAATTGAATTTACCGATCAAACCATCTGCACTGGTTCTTGTATTCGTTCGCAGGTTTAATGGATATCAATTATTCTGTGGTCGATAAGAATGAAGAGTATTCCGATTAGAAAAGAATAGATTGCAAAGATTTTTAGGGGGATATATTCAGCTGGCCGGATTCTCATTTTGAACCATACATATCCTACCAAAAATAAATTACTGACCACATAGGCAATAAATGTAGAAACTGCAACACCTACAAGTTTATATCCCCATTTTAACATCAACAGGCTTAAAGAAATGTTCACTACAATTTCAATTATTGCAGCAATAAGAGTTATGTAAGTCTTCTTTCTACCTACAATTATTGTTTGAGGAAAAACAAGTCGCGGAATAATAAGCAATGAGTAAACCAGAAATATACCCGAACTTTTCTCAAATTCCTGTCTGAACATCAGTGGATAGATCCATCGCGCAATCAGCATCATCAGCATAGTGGCAGGAAAAAGGAAATGCATAAGTCTCTTTGATTTAACCCTTAATTTCTCTATCGATTCCTTCATTTTTTCACGGGTTGAGAATTCTGAAAGCATAGCGGCATTCAGCCCGTTGGCAAGCATGAGAACCAGAGGAAATTCCTTGGCACCATAACGGAACACTGCAAATTTAGCCGGATCCTTGTAAAAGGCCGAAATAATAATTCCGTCGGTATATTGACCTGATCCGCTTATAAGAGTAGTTATAATCAAAGGAATACCCAGGTAAAGATGCTCCTTAATAAAATCGACCGATATCTTCATTTCGGTGTATCTCCTTAGCAGAATTATCAGCCATATCCATCGGAACCCGGTAATTAAGAGTAATCCGTAAATTGACCATATTATATCTTTACCTAACAATATTGGTGTGATAATAAAGACCAGCTGCGCCACAAAAGTATATAACCCGTATTGAAAAATCCGATAGGAACGGTTATTGAGGAGATAGATATACTCTATAAGACAAACAGGGCTGCTTAAGAGAATATATAGCAATAACAGATTTATAAATGGCACATTTCCTCTGTTATGAAAGACAGAAAAATTGCTTTTTAATGAATGACCGAGAATAAAAAAAAGCAGGCTGAAAAAACACATCAGGAGGAATGCATTAAAGATCTCAGGTGACTTATCTACTCCGTTATCACCAATTTTCCTGTAGGTTTTATTCCTGTGGTAAAGAGGAAGGAGCGATTGAATTATACCCGTGACCCAGAAAAATGTCAATAGCCCGCTGATAAACATAAACATTTCCCACTGTCCGATATCCTGGGTGGAAAGAGAACTCTTTGTTAATACAATACTGACAATGAAAAATATAACTGGCCTCATCAACTGGAAAAGTTGCAGCCCTGAAATATTGTCTATAAATTTTAGCTTTCTCAATCCAAAAAAAATACTTTACAAATTCTTCCTGATAGCAATTTAAAGGATTATAAATTGTCCCGGAAAGTTCATTTTTTTTTGAACCATCCAAAGATAGTAATTGACTTCAGTATGAGAAAATAAATTTAAAATTTTGTGAAATAGAAATTTTGACCTTATTTTGCACTCCAGAAACGGTGGATGTAGTTCAGTCGGTTAGAACGTCGGATTGTGGTTCCGAAGGTCGTGGGTTCGAGCCCCATCTTCCACCCCACTACCAAAAATAAGCGAAGGCAATTATCTGAATTTATGATAGTTGCCTTTCATGTTTTTCTAACAATTAATTTCTTCTAACCATATTCTAATTATACGTTGCAAAAAGCAATGTTTTTAATTAAGAATAGTTTATGCTTCACCTTATTGCTAACTTCTTTAATTACAGGGTTTTTAAAGATTTGAATTTATAGACTTTTTACTTCATCGGCAAATAAAAATAAATTTTTTATAAAATATCCGTGACTTTGTATTTTCTGAAGACCTTGTACTGCATAGGAATTAAAATTTTTATCCAGAAATTTTTAACAGTTTGAATCAAGGAGTACTCATTTTCACCCTCAGATTATAAAATTTTATTATTTTTTATAATCCGCCCTTTAAAAATCTATAAAAATACATTTTGGATTTTGGGTCGTTCCTATTCTTGCCCCACCACGCAAGCCTGTAACGCATTGATGGGCAGGGGGGTAGATTAAACTGGATACCTTCTCCACCCCCAGATACACGTACAATACTAATTTCATTCACAATAGTATTTATAGATAAGATTGTACAGATATGAAAGCACAGACACTTCACCCTTATGACGAAACCATTTTAGGGTTGGAGAATCTCTATGTGGTAGATTGTATGGGTAATTTCTACATTAATTCAGAAGCCATAATAGCACATGACAAGGCCATAAGCACTGGAAGAACATACTTACTTGTTGACTCTTCCATTGGTAAAGATGTCAAAATGTATTCAGTCATATTACTGGATGTTTATTTTGAAGATGGCTTTGTACATCTAAATGTACAGGACTTATTAACTCAGAAGAAGTTTACCATTGACCACAACATTGAATGTCCAGAAACCAGATGTACGTGGCGACTAATCGATATGGATTATTTCAATAAATTATTGGATTATAAAACGATACAATCTTATTGCGAAAAGTGTAATGTCACTAAGACGAAACCTATTGCTGAAAGTAAACCCGAACAAAGCAATGATGACCTGCTCGAATTCGAATTCTAATATGAGTTCCTGACCCTAAAATGTTTATTATATTGCTCAATATCAGAATTATGAATGTACATTTGTGCTCTAATATTCCATCTATGGACAAAAAAAGCAAAGACAAGTTTGAAATCACCGAAATGTTTTGTGCACAAATCGATAAAAACAGAAGCTATTTTGGCTGCATTAAAAGAGGAAGGGATGCTGAAGGCAATCAGTTTGTTTTCAGCCGTTTAGTCATGCCTAACAATGGTTTGCTTTGCGCAAGAGAAACTGAACAAATAGCACTTGGGAAAAATTTGGATATAATGGCTAAAGATATTGTTGATGGAAATCTTCACGGTGATGCTGGTAAACGTAAAGAAATCTTCGGGACTGACTTCTTTTTAAACTAAGAGTTATAGTTTTGAAATGATTATACCATAATGATAAGGTTCAATTACATCTGGTTCTTTGTAAATATTAAATTTCAAACCATCAATCCATTTTAAAATCTGGTCAGGTTTTGGTCTGATACTTAGATGCGGTCCTCGTGGTGTTTCAACATCACTCCGCCAATGCAATATTCCGACCTTACCATTTGGCTTTAATATCCTATACGCTTCTAAAAAAAAATCGTTTGGCGATTCATGATGCAGAATATTAAATAGCATTACGTAATCTATTGAGTTATCTACCAATCCAGTTGTTTGTTTTAATATATCCCTTTGCTCCAGAATTACATTAATGACAGATTCATTTTTAAGTTTTTTGTTTACTATGTCAAGCATTTCTTCTTCGATATCGAAGGCATACAAGTTACCACTGATTTTTTTTGCAGCAGGGATAGTAAATGTCCCGTAACCACAACCAACCTCAACCAAATCGTTAATATCAGAGTTGATTTGTAATTCAGATAAAATCAGTTCAACATTAAAAAAGGATGCCCACATATTTTCTGCGGGCATTCCACTATCTCTCACTTTCAACTTTTCTTAATTTACCAAGGTTGTAATATCTTAATGAATATCCGAGAAGGGTCGATTTGTAAACATTCTGGGATGGATTATATGTTAGAATGTTATCATTCTATCACTTTCCATGGTTAACTGTGTCAGTTCTTTCATGGTGCTTAATTCAGCACCTTCAACAAGTTTTATTTCTTTAAGTCCACGGGCATCTGCACATGACCCGCATAGTTTAACTTTGCCATTCTTCATTAAAACTGCTTTCAACATTCTTTCAATATTGTAATAGCCGTTTGGTGTATTCTGATTTGGTAATGCACAAGTTACTGCGTCAGCCATTAGAAATACGCATACATCTGTACCTTCGTAATCTTTCTGAATCTGCATAGCCAATCTTAAAGCATTATATGCTTTCTCAGTCCCGTAAGGTGCATCATTAATAAGAATTAAAACTTTTTTTATGTTCATAATTTTCTTTTAGTCAATCTTAATAGCTTTTATTTTTTTAGGTAAAATAATGCACTCTTAAAAAGTCATTACAATTTCATTCTTGTGAACCATTGCATATAAGTCCTTCAGTGATGAAAACTTGCACACCTGAGGGTTGCTATTATTTCTGCTCTTCAAGCAAGTACCACAACCCAGTATTGTTCCGCCATTGTTTAAAAATTTATCTGATTGTTCCTTTATTGTACTATCAGATTTAACCAGATTTTCTAACTCCACTCCTTTACCAAGTAAGAAGATACTTACTGAATCTCCTTGGGATTTCGAATAATTTGCAAACCTGAGTGCATTCCAAACAGTCTCTACATCATTTGAATAAATAACAATACCAATGCTGTTTGACTTTGAGACAGCAGGTGTTGGTTTTCCACATTGCGTAAGAATGGTAATAGCGAACAGACTCAGTAAAACTGTAAGGATTAAATGCGTTTTTTTCATTGCATTTCAGATAATGAGTTCATTAATGATTTCAATGTATTAAAAAGAGTTGTTGCCTCATTGTAAAGTTCCTGATTTGAACCAACTGCTTTAAGCATTATCTCCATATTCATGGTTGAAATAATGGTTTTTCCATTATCTTCATAAATAGCAAGTTTACAAGGCATAAAAATGGAAAAATGCGGAAAATCTGTCAGCATTTTTGCTGCTGTTTTTGCCTGACAAATTTCATAAATAAAAACTTTGCGTTTTATTGGAAATCCTTTACCCTCAAGTATTTCATGATAAACGTAAGTTTGAAGCAATGCGAATTTGTATTTTTCACATGCTGAAGGTACACTCTCCGATATTTTCCCGATTAACTGAGTACTTATGATTTTGTAAGTAAACATTTCAATCATTTTTTCTGGTGGCATAAGTGCCTGCATCATCTTTTGTAACATTATTTCTTCTTTTTTAATATTGAAACTATTTCCTTAACCAAGTCGTTGTTAACTTTATAGCATGTTTTAGTACCATGCTTTTCAGGATATACAATACCACTGTTTTTTAGTATTGAAAGATGCTGAGAGGATGTTGATTGAGAAATCCCCAATGTATTCATAACATCAGTAACACAACATTCATCATCCAATAAAACATCTACCATTTGTAGTCTTATTGGGTGTGAAAGTGCTTTAAATATTTGACTATTCTTTTCGTAATCTACCTGTTGCATTTCTATTTTGAGTATTAAATATTATACAAATATATTGATATATTAGAATATTATAATATAATGATGGATTTATATCTGTTGAATTTAAAATTAAAGTGCAGAATTTCTTTAATCGCTATTTGGTTTCGCAACTACATTCCTTCCCTTTAACTTTTTCAAAGGCTTCCTTCCCTTTAACTTTTTCAAAGGCTTCCTTCCCTTCAGATATGGAAAAGTACATTAGACCTGCAGCACCAATAACATCGGCATAGGCAAAGCCTGTAAGTTCGTAAACAAGACTTGAAACAAGTAGAACCAATGACATGTAAACGCAAACCTTGGTACAATTGGCATCAGCAATTATGGGTTCGGATTGTAACTTTTTGCCAACGCTTTTTTTTGCATTCATAAGCCAAACCATTACTACAATTGAAACCAATGATATTATTACCCCCCAAAGTGTGGTTTCAGGCTTGTGATGGTTGATAAGATTTAATACGATACCTGCAAATAAACCAACCGACAAAAGATAAAATGCTGTACCAGTTATTTTTAAGGCTGTTATTTCGAACTTGCTTTTAGGACTGTCTGGATTTTGTTTTATACGCAATATCATAATGGCAATGCCAATGCCAGACATTACTTCAATAAAACTATCTGCCCCAAAACCAAACAAACTAAGCGTTTCATCTGCATAGCCTAAGGACATTGAAACAATCCCTTCGATAATATTATAAAAGATGGTAAACAGACTTAATTGGTAAGCCAGTTTATAAAGTCTGTTTTCTTTTGTTTCCATAATTAAGGACAATACGCTACTTCTTCAACACTGAAAGAATGGTTTCGTTCAATTCAAAGTATTGTTTATTAATTGCAATTGTTTATGCAATCAGTGGTCTTGTTACTATATTCTACCTGAATTGTGGCATGTTCAATGCTAAACTGCTCGTGTAACTGGTGCTGAATGTTGGTAATAAACAGAACATCGGTTTGCGTTTGTGTTGTAAGATGAACAGTAAGGGCAGCTTCCGTAGTGCTTAATGCCCAAATGTGCAAGTCATGAATATTTGAAACTTCGGGCAAATTTTTAAGATATTCACGTATTGCTTCAATGTTGATATTTTTCGGCACTGCATCAAGCGCAAGGTTAACGGAATCAATTAACAAATGGTAAGAACTGTAAAGGATAACGGCAATGATGGCAAACGATACCAAAGAATCAACCCAAACAATGCCTGTAAATGCCATAATAACACCTGCAACCACTACGCCCAGTGAAACCAATGCATCGGCTATAAAGTGAACAAATGCACTACGTATATTCAAATCATGTTTTTTGCCTTTGAGGAAAAGCCAAGCCGTGAATCCATTTACTACAACACCAATGGCAGCAACAATAATTACGCTGGTTGTATTAATTACTATTGGATTACTTAATCTTTCGATTGTTCCCAACACAATAAAGGCGACAGCCACTAAAAGGATAATGGTATTAAGTAATGCAATAAGGATGGTTGACCTGCGAAACCCATAGGTGAACCTCAGGGTAGGTTTACGTTGAGAAAGTATTACAGCAATCCATGAAAACACCAATGCCAGTACATCGCTAAAGTTATGTCCTGCATCTGCAACCAAAGCCATCGAGTTTGAAAAGAAGCCGTAAAAGGCTTCAACAACAATAAATATGATATTAATGGTAATGCTTATTTTAAAGGCATTACCCAAATTAATATCGTGATTGTTAGAATGATTGTGTTCCATGATTTCATGATTTTACTATCACCAACTCATTTCCCCTACATTCAATTTTTCTGAAAGCAGGCTTAGTATCACATTCATTAAAATGTTGGTTGGCTTAACTTCCACGTTTTCAGACCACAATATAACAGCAAAAAGTTCTATTTGTTTATTTGCGACAAAGATAAATGAATCGTTAATTCAAATAAGGTACACAATTACTATTGGCAATGAGAAAAATCTTGAGAAGTGGTGTCTCCTGACCAATAAATCCGTGATATTTTTACTGCCCAAGTTTTATAATAGTGTTGTCAATTTCTGTTCCGTTATTTTGCGCTTTTGATTTAAATGAATTTATATTATAGGTAATCCCTATCCAGAAAATCCGTGTTTCATTTTTGCTTGAATTGTATAATCTGAAAGCAGCATTATCAGATTTAATAATCCATTTTCTGGTATTAAAAACATCAGTTAGTGAAAGACTTAAAGCCAATTTATTTTTTAGAAAATTCCGTTTTAAGGCAATATCAGCATAATAAATTTCGCCTAAATTGAATTGTGGTAAAGCAACTGGAGAGTTGTAGTTTAATAAAATCTGAATGTCCGTTTTTTGGTCAGGTCTTATCGTAGTTTTTATATTTCCAGTCCATGCAAAATTGTTAACACTTAAATCTATCTCATTATAGTATCCTGTTGATTTTGTGTAAAACATAGAAAATGCAGGGTTTACTGAAAATACTTTATTAAATTTATATACATAATCTAAGTCTGCACCGATTTTATTTAGTCTGTTGCCATTTACATAGGTTAGAACGAGATTATCAGGCGGAGAAAGCAAAGAAACCTGTGTAATAAAATCTTTTGTAGAACTATAATATAAATTACTTCTGAACTGATATTTTTCTTTTATCAACGAATAGTTGACTTCAACTTTATCAGATATCTCAGGCGTTAGGTTTTTATTGCCTGTTTCATATGTCGTTTGGTCAATGACATTTATGAAAGGGTTCAACTGCGGATAAGTTGGTCTTGTAACTCTTTGGTTAATACTTAATGATAAACTCTGAGCCTTATTTATATTGCGGGTTAACAGAAGATATGGGAATGGGAAAAGATAATGGTTATAAATCTCTTCGTTTATTGATTTCTGAATTAAATCAGAGGTATTGTATTCTAATCGGACACCAACTTTATAATACAGCTTCTTTAACAGGCTGTCGGAATACATTAAATATCCTGAATAAATGTACTCTTTGTGCTCCAAGTCATTACTAAAAACAGGATTAATTATCCATTCGTTAGTAATTGTATCCAAATCGTAAAAGTTAGACGTGAAACTATTCCATCTTGAAAATACTTTTAGTCCAGTTTCCATTCTTCCTCTCTGGAACAAAGATTTGAAATAATCACCCTGAATTGTTGCATTGGTTGGAGCACCACCGCCAGATGATTTTTGTAAAAGTTGGTCTTCAATATAATATTCGGCAGGTCTTGAACCTTTCGTGCGAGAATAAAAAGCATCAAAAGAAATTTCATTTCGGTTCTTCTCAAAAATCTTTCTGTAAGACAGGGATGATTCAACTACCTTTCTGGAAAACGCAATTTCATTCCTACGATTGAAGAAAGTTACTGGTAATGTGTCCTGAAGTTGTGTGCCAGAAATATTCTGAGTATTAGTTAAATCAGGAGATAATACTCTTAAACCAAATGTAATTAAGTCTTTTTCAGTCGGTTTTGCTGATATAGAAAGTCCTGCGACCTGAGTTGGACTTATCTGAACTGAATTGATTTCCTGCTCCACAATAGTGGATTGTGAATAAAGTTGGCGAGTTAAATTACTGTGAACGTTTGCTCTTTCATATTTGCCATTGTAACTTAAACCAATATCCCAGATTCCTTTTCTTAAATTAACATTCAACCCACCATTAATACGATTATTAAAACCATAATTTAACGACACTGCACCACTTATACCCGAAACACTTTGCTTTTTCATCATTATGTTAATTATGCCACCTGTTCCTTCTGCATCATATTTTACGTCAGGATTTGTTACAATATCCACACTTTCAATGCTGGAAGCAGGGATAGAATTCAGAGCACTAATTGTGGTTGGCTTTCCATCCATGAGGATTAATATATTGCCACTTCCCCTCAAATAAATATTGTTTTGCGCATCAATTGTTATGGAAGACTGACTTTTTAGCACATCTGTCACATTCCCTGAAACTGCAGAAATGTTTTGAGAGACATTAATTTTTGTCTTCTCAATATTCATATGCTTCTCATTCTGTTTACCAACCACCTGAACTTCGTTAAGGGAAAGAGATGTACTGCTCATTAAGATTGGCTGGAGCAGGTCAACAGAAGCATTATTGATTTCAATATTCGTAGTTTTAGTTATGTACCCGACAAAACTGGATTTAATTGAGAATTTTCCTGCAGGAAGATTATTAATTGTAAATGCACCTTTAGCATTAGTGATTGCACCTGTTACTAATGAATTGTCTATTGATTTATAAATCGCTACAGATGCATATTCAAGAGGCTGTTTATTTAATGAATCAATAAGAGTTCCTGAAACTGAAAAACCTTTGTTTGCTTGCCCAAATGAGATGATTTCGATGCTCCAAAGCGAGATAAGAACGAAAATTCTTACAAAAGCAATATTTCTATTACTACTCATTATATTGTTGGCTTTTAAAGGATGAAAGATTCTTTTCAATAGTTTTAAGCGTGGAATACAAGTCATAAATCTTCTTTTCCGATAAATTATTTAACACGAGTGCATTTGCATTTTGAATAGCTTTTTTGATATCTGGTATTATTTTTTTAGCCTTCTCTGTGATTTCCAATCCATACTTTCTCCTATCATGGGTGTTTTGTACACGTGTTACATAGCCTTTCTCTGACAAGTAGTCAATTATTCGCACCACTTGCACTTTATCGCATCCTAATTTCCCCGCCAGTTCCTGTTGTGTAAGGTTACCTCTGCTGGCTTCAATTAACAGTATGGGATAATAAAAACGGTCAATATCTATATGGGCAAGGTTCATATTGAGTACAGTCAGGAACATCCGATGTATATTGCTTGCTATATGCCCAACAGGTTCTATTATTGGGGCGTCTACAGCTATTTTATTTTTCATTTTAAAATAAATTAAGTTTTACAAATATAGTTATAACTGTAAACTGTTACATTGTAAACTATTATTTTTAATTTTGATTAAAATAAATCCTCATTGAATGGTATTAGAGCACTACATTCTGCTTAAATATCAAAAAAAGGGTTGGTCAACTTAATTACTTTCAGAATTATCAGAGAGCAAGAACGTTTTTTGTATTTTAGATATTGATACTTAGCAACAAGGCGAAGATGGGAGCGTGATGGATTCCAACTAAGGATTGATAAGACAGAACAATTGGATGGTTCGTGTGTTTGCCAGTTAAGACCCAGACAATAGAAAAAGGACTAAGATTAATGAATAAAAAGATTCAATTATACTCGATAATAACTTGTCCTGAATGTGGCTTTAGCAAAAAGGAGACTATGCCGACAGATTCCTGTCTGGTCTTCTATGAGTGTTCAAAGTGTGGACAGATACTCAAACCCCAAAAGGGGGATTGTTGTGTGTTTTGTTCATATGGTAGTGTCAAATGTCCACCGATTCAGGAAACAGGTAAATGTGATTATTGTTGATACTGTTGTTGGATGTTCGTCAGGCATTTTATTCACATTTCCAAGTCATTATGTATTGCAAATCATCAAGAGAATTAATATTCTCTTTTGCATGTTTAAACCAGCTACCTGATAATCCATTTTGTAAAGACGTTAACTCGAAATGAGACATAGCAATACCCATATCAATATCATGTAATCCTCTTAACTCGTACCTTTTGCTTATTAATTTCTTAAAGAAGTGAAATTTATTCTTGGTGTCATCAAAAAACACTCTCCAAGGTTGAGTATTTCCAGATGATGGTGCTAATCTTACCATTTCCAGAGAATCAGAATATTTCTTAATATACTCAGGGTTAAGAGGCGTTTTCAATTTGTAGTTGAAAAATAACTTATCCCAACTATTTCTTTTCGGAGCATTAACAGTTAGTCTTACAAATTTCTCTTGAAATGTTTGTCTTTCTTCAGAATATCCGACTATTACTATACTTGGTATATCAAAACCATCTTCAATATGTACTTCATTAAAATAGCTATAGTCAAAGTATCCAACCCAGCAGGTTGACATATTCATTTCAGTGGCTTTTAATACTACCTTTTCCATAAGGTATCCATAGTTCACCCTTGATGCTACTGTGGATTTTGACGTTCCCAAAATATAGGCATTGTGTCCTTTAATCATTCCTAAGTCAAGTTTCATTTGGTTGTTAGTATTGTTCTTTTCAATGATTCTGAAATCTACAACTTCATTTTCTAAGCCTTTACTATTTTCAATGATGAAACTTTCGAGGTCTCTCTTCTCTGCAGGTTTTAATGAAACTTGATTGAATGTCCTACTTGATTTCCGTTTTTTAATTATCTCAATAATGTTCATATTCTGAATTTTTTGCATGAATCCCAACGTTTCTCGGCTATGCACAGTGCTGAATTGCATGGATGAGTCTGTATCCCCCGTGATGAAACTTGCCTACGGGAACTGAACTATGCAAAACTACTGAAACCCGCATGTCTTATAGTGCGTTTCAGGCATAGAGCTTTGTCTTGCATCTGTGTTCATTCATTCAAACCATTGGTAATAAATCGCAAAACCAAAATCCTTTTGTCCCGATATTTGTCGGAGTGAGGATATCTTCTGTTTTTATTTCAAGTGGCTTGTAAACTTTTTTACCAATTGTAAAATCAATCTTCTTTTTGAACAAAGGTGCATCATAACAAAATGTGTGATATTCACCGTTTTCACCGCACGGGTCAACGTTAACAGGCAATTGTTCAATAAATGATTTGTCTATTTCCCTTCCAACCCATTCTTCTCCAAGGTATCCGTCATTAGTGCAACAAATAACAGTTTTAAATTGTCCTGTAATAAAATCATTTATTAGAATTGTAGTGTCCATTTTCCATAATGGAAAAATTCCCAGCATTCCCAGCTTTGCTAAATTATTTTCACGATATACTCTTAAATCTTCCAAGAAGATGTCGCCAAAAATTACATTATTAATACCTTCAGATTTGGCTTTCAACAAAACAATTTCCATTTGTTTTTCATACTCATTGTTTGTGCCTTCAGTTACTCTTACTTTCAAGAGTGGAATACCTATAAATTCAGCTTGTTTGTCCAATAGTTCTTCTCTGACTCCGTGCATTGAAATTCTTTTAAACTTATCGTTCACGGTGGTGAGTAGATATTCTACATCAAACCATTTTTCTGTTAAAACTTTGTATAAGCAATAAGAAGAATCTTTACCTCCACTCCAACAAAATATAGCTTCAGGTTTGTTCATAATATTAATTCCGTTTGTTCGAGTTTGTATCACTCAGAACCTTGCCTATACCTTAGGTTATAGCTGTATAATTTATTCAAGGTAAATATTGTCTAAATAGAAAGTCACATTATTTGTGGCAATCCAACAAAAACCGCCAATGACAGATGATAAATTTTGCCCTTCTAAATTAATCGTGTATTTTCTCCATTCTCTTCCAAGAACAATTTTCCCTGTCGAAACTTCATAAGTATCTCTGTATTGATTACCATTAGGATTACTTGCTGAATTTATTCCTCCAGATTTAAACTCGATTAATTCTGTACCTGTTTCTCCTCGTGCCCAGAATGTTATTTTAGAATAGCCTTTATTGGAATAATTTTCACCAGCAACTTTACCAAAGTTATTTGGTCTATTTTGCCAATAAATTCCTGCCCATCCAACAGTTTGAGGAATATATACTACTTTGAAACATATTGGAGGAGAATATGGTTTATTGGAACAATTATCTTGAAAAATAATCGCTTTTTTGCCATAAGTCGCACCATCCCCAAGCCAGCCAGATGCGTAAAATCTTAGACCTATATCAATCGTATCAATTCTTGTAGATTCCTTAATCTCTGCCGTTTCATTATTAATCTGCTTTTTTGTATCGGAATTATTTTTATCTGCTTTAATAGGAGCATTATTACAAGAAAAAAGAATAAGTGCGGCAGAAAATAATTTTAGAATCATTAAATTTCCCATGTTTTTGTCCTCCTTAAAAGATTAATTATTGATTTAGTATTTTAACAATTCGAAACCCAACAGTTTCTTTTTTTGTATCTGGTAATAGTCCAACTCTGGCAGTGCACCTAACAAAAAAGATATTATCTTTCCATGAACCTCCTCTGATACATTTTTTGTCCCCGCTTGATAGATAATCAATATTTTGATGTAATTTTTGATAATAATTCTCTTCAAAATTGTTATCACACCATTCAGCAATGTTACCTGCCATATTTACTACTTTAAAATATGAAAAATTCATTGGAGTTTTATCAACAGGTGAAGTCTTATTAAATTGTTCATAGAAATTACAATTATTAGTATTTGGTCTATTATTACCATCAGGGAATATTCTATTATCAGTACCTTTGGCGGCAATTTCCCATTCTATCTCGGTAGGAAGTCTATATTTTTCACCTGTTTTATTACTCAGCCAATCACAATATTCACGAGCGTCATACCAACTTACACCCATAATTGGTTGGTCGTCAGCATTAAAATTATTATCCTTTAGGTTCTCTGGTAATTGTTTGTTTTTTTGTACTGCAAACTGTCGATATTGTTTTACTGATATTTCATATTTGCTAATGAAATATCCCTTAATTGAATATTTAATTTGTGGAGTCTCATTCGAGAAGTCTTCTCTGTTTCCAATTTTCTCGGCAACAAGGTTTGCCACAGATTCTTCAGAAAGACCAATTAAATATTTTCCCTCCTCAATTTTTATCATATTTGGAACATCAACATTACCCTTATATTGGTTTAAAATATCTAAATCTGAAGTCTCTTGTATTAATGGGACTTCGTTCATTGATAAATTGTTTTGAATCATTTTTGATTTGTATACCCATGCACTTATAACAAAAATAGCAAGACTCCAGATTAGAAAAAGAATTATAATTACAACTCTATACGCCTGCCTTTTTGTCATTTTGGGAAATATGTTTTTTCTAATTATTTCTTTAAATAATAGGAAAAAAACGATTAATACAATTCCCGCTAATCCTGCAATTGTTCCAGCAACTTTAAATAGTTCAACCTGTTCCATTAATGTATCTATCAATAATTAGTATTTTTTATAGCCTATTAAATCTCAATAATCGCAATCAGTTGTTCAAATTTGTGTTCAGTCGACACCTTTACAAGAAATAAACATTCTGATAAACATACGAATATCAATTTGTTTGTTATGCTCTTCCAATTTTGATTTAGTAACATACCATCAGTAAACTTATAACTAAATGATGAGCATATGTAAGCGGCAACTTACAATGTAGGAAAATTGGCAAATAAGGATGTAGGAAAAATAGCAATTAAGAATGTCTCTTTTCCCAAATCAAACATATAAAAAAATCAAAGAACAAATACTCAATTA
>JBEKWS010000012.1:0-148707 GCA_049512815.1 Bacteroidales bacterium
CCGGTTACCCGGTATGCATGTGTCCGTAGGCTACTTGTGATGGAACACAAGGTTTGATCGTCAAAACCTTCCTATCGACAGGTTGACGTCAAACAGTTATAGTAAGCGACTTCTTGTCGCACATATGGATATTTGCCGAAATACTTTTAATGGCTCTTACTTATGCATTGTTCGAAAAACTATTCCTGAAAGATATCCGGTTGTTTTCAGATCTTGTAAGGAATTCATCACGAAATACTGCTCTTGTACTTTTATTACCATACTCGATTTTATGGCTTTATTTTTCATGGATGGATAAAAAGGATCAAATCGAGCGACTAGCAGATTTTCAGCCGTCTTCAGATAACACAAGAAACATGATTCCTTTTTATGATGAAAAAGGAATCCTGAAGTTTTCAATTAAAAAGGAGAATCTGCTATATCTTGAGTCAGCTGAAAATTATGTGAACATTTGCTATCTGAATAAAGGCAAAGTATCCAAATACCTGCTTCGTGATACTCTTAAAAAAATAGAAGAGACTTTTTCAGGGACAGAAATCATAAGATGTCATAGGTCATATATAGTTAATTTTGAAAAAGTTAAAGTTATCAGAAAAGACAGAGACGGGCTGAAGCTTGAATTTGATAATCCGTCGGTGACAGATATTCCTGTTTCAAAAACCTATGTCAACTCCGTAATGCAGACTTTCTCGAAATATTGCCAGACAGTTGATGTCAGTTGACGGTTTTTTCTTTATCGATTTTGTTTATCAGAATGAAATGTTACTTTTGAAATAATAAAATATTTCCTGAAAGATGAATATTCTCATTCTGGGATCTGGTGGCAGAGAACATGCTCTTACCTGGAAACTTGCCCAAAGTAAAAAGGTCAAAAAAATTTTTATTGGTCCGGGAAATGCAGGGACTCTAAATATAGGAATAAACCTGAAGCTGGATCCTGAAAACTTCCCTGAGGTTAAGGCAGCTGTTTTAGAAAACAAAATTGATGTAGTAATTGTTGGCCCTGAAGCTCCATTAGTGAAGGGAATACATGATTTTTTTTTGAACGACATCACACTTAAAAACATACCCCTAATTGGTCCCGATAGATCTGCTGCACGTCTGGAAGGGAGCAAGGATTTTGCAAAAGCCTTTCTCATCAGACATAAAATTCCCACTGCTGATTATAAAAGCTTTGATAAGACAACACTGAAAGAGGCTCCATCCTTTCTAAGGACACTTAATCCACCTTATGTAATTAAAGCAGATGGTCTTGCCGCAGGGAAAGGCGTTGTGATTATTGATGATATCTATGAAGCAGAGAAAGAAGTTGAAGCAATTTTGAGCGGGAAGTTCGGTACAGCAGGACAAAGAGTTGTTATAGAGCAGTTTCTTAAAGGGATTGAATTATCGGTATTTATCATTACCGATGGGATTTCATATAAGTTATTACCGGAGGCAAAAGATTATAAGAGAATTGGTCTGGGTGATACAGGTCTGAATACAGGTGGAATGGGAGCTGTTTCTCCTGTTCCTTTTGCGGACAATGACTTCATGAAAAAGGTGAAGAAGAGGATAATTGATCCCACAATGAAGGGTTTGTCGGAAGATGGAATTGTTTATAAAGGATTTATTTTCTTCGGTCTGATAAATGTTGCGGGGAACCCATACGTTATCGAATATAATGCCAGGTTGGGAGACCCCGAATCAGAAGTAATTATACCAAGAATTAAGTCGGATTTCTTCGAACTGATTGAAGGTGTGGTTAAGGGTGATCTTGCAGAAAGAAAAATCGAAACTGATGAAAGATTTGTCACGACAGTAATGCTTGTCTCCCAAGGCTATCCGGGAAATTATGAAAAGGGAAAGACTATTCATGGGTTGGATCTTACAATGAAGAGTGTAGTATTTCATGCCGGAACAAAGAAAGAAGCAGATAAAGTCGTTACTTCAGGTGGACGTGTTCTTGCAGTCAGTTCCTGGGGAACAACAATGAAAGAGGCTCTTGAAATATCTTATCGAGATGCGAAGTTGTTAAATTTCGAAGGCATCAGTTACAGAACCGATATTGGATTTGATTTATAGAATAAATGCTTTTAAGACAATTCAAGGGAACAGGTCCGGGAACAATATTTCTGATTATTGTTACTCTTTTGGCTGTATGGGCAAGTGCATTTATTAAGCTTCAAAGTCACTTTTCTTTGTACTTTGACCTGGATCCTATGCCTCTTTATGGTATACTGTCATATTTAATCGGGACCAATCCTCTGCCAGGAATAATTTTCACTTTAGCATTGGTTTCCCTGATGGCTTTTCTCATGGTAAATCTGAATACCACTATCTTTTTTATAAATGAAAGAACTTTTCTTCCTGCCTTAATTTACATTTTATTAAGCGGCCTGTTCCCACAATATCAATTATTGAATCCTGCTATATTTGCTGCAGTGTTCTTAACGTTGGCAATCAGGCGGATAATGGATGCATATAGGATTCCGGGGACAGCATATAGCTTTTTCGATGCTGGAATACTTATTGGCGTTGGGAGCCTCTTTTATGCTAATCTTATTTGGTTCGGATTGGTGGTCATCATTGGAGTTGCATTACTCAGAACAGGGAGCATTAAAGAAATTGCTATTTCTGTTATTGGTTTAATAACACCATATTTTCTGACTTTTGGAATTTATTATGTACTAGGGAAAGATTTAAAAAATTTATTATCCATTCTGGAGTACAATCTTCTAGGTAACCCGAACGGCTATGCTTTTACCCGTTTAACAGTAGTTGCAGTTACTTTTGCAGGTTTGAGCACACTGGTGAGTATAGTTTATCTGCTTAAGTTGATGAATATGAAAAAGATAAAATCACGCAAGACATTTTCCTTGCTTCTCTGGGTATTTTTGATTGCTATGGAAGTTTATTTTATGGTACCTTCGGTTTCAGTCGAAATGGTCTGGTTAGCAGGTATCCCTGTTAGCTATTTCTGGGCGCACTATTTTGTTTTTATTAAAAAGAAACTGGTACCGGAAATCTTCTTTTCTCTGTTTTTTGTTTTTATTCTGCTTATACAGATATTGTACCTGAAATGAAGGGATTATTTTATCATTGAAACTACTCCGACACCGGATCCCTGTTGTCCGTTATTGAAATCATAACTCAGCTGATATATTCCGCTCTTCTGGCATATGAAATCAACAAATGGATATGTTTTTCCGGTTTTCTTATCAAACGATGAAAGTTGTACTTTATTTGCATCATCTTTAATACTAAGAATAAGCTGACCCTTTGAATTCTCAGCATTGCACATTGTAAACCTGTATTTAGTATTTTTCCAGAGCGACATATTCGCTTTGTATCGTAATTCACTTTGCGTAGCTGCCTTTCCTAGCTGTATTCTGAAATCCTTCAGATATTTGGCATTGGCTCCGGCGTTAATGGCGCATTTACTTATTAGGGGATCCGTAACCTGTCCGAAAGACAGGAATCCGACTGTAAATAAAAACGTCAGAGTAATAATACTTTTTTTCATACTAATTATTTAAAATTAGCCTGTCCCTTATATTCTTGGTAATTTCAACGACACCCTTTAATTGTTCTTTAGACATAGTGACAACGCTCGTTTCTGTTTGTTTAATTGTCAGACCCCCATCCTTTTCTATACTTACAGGATCCCCTTGAGTATAGGTTATTCTTATATCGTGATATTTATCTTTAATATCCTGCATATCTTTGCATAAGCTGGTGAACTCTGAATCGCGGTTACAGTAAGGAATGATAAGAAGGAGAAGATCATTCAGGATTATTTTCTGCTCTCCAATCCTGTCGCTAAGCATTTTATCGGGGTATTGGTTCACAACCTGAGTTGCAAGATACTGGCCCTCAATCCAAACACCTATAATCATAAGAGCCGAAAGTTGCCCGCGGTCATTGCTCCTTAGATAATTATCTATCTTGTTATAGGAGTCGACTGAAATGAAAAGAAGAGAGTCAAGATTTGATTTGTTTTTCGATAATCTTTTTATTGATTCGAAATCAAAAAACTGTCCGACTTTAATATCCTCAGCAATTTTCCTTATTGATGAGAGAACCTCGAGGGAAGAGCCTGTTTTTTCATACATGTTCAGATATCCGAGATCAGCTCCAAGGATACCCAGTTTAATAGCTTTGTCAAAATTTGTGTTTTGCTTATTTGCATCTATGGATTCAGCAAGATAGTTTTGTGAGAAAGGAACTCCCATTGTCTGCAGAAGATTTGCAATCTCAACTGGTGATGAAATGTTCTTTGAAATATCAGCAATTGCTTCGGGACTTAATTTTTCAGCTTCAGAAACCGGAATGGAATCAGATTTTGGAAATACAAACTGAGATGTTTTGCTTGATGAATTTCTGCAGGAGAAACTAATTAACACAATAAGTATCAATAAAAATACTCTTCCTTTCATTTAGGACAATGTATAGATTAATACAAAAATACAAAAAAAACAGATTAATAATCATTTAAATATTTATTTTCGGAATTTAAAATTCTCAAAAAACCGGACTGTCCTGCCGAGAAGCTCAAAATAGAGTGTCAGATATAAAAATAAAGTACCAAAAAGGACCAAAGAAATATTGAATACAAAAGTGTCTGTTTTTATTCCGAAAATATATTTTGAAGGGGCATAAAAATGGGTTCTGAAATTAAGGAATCCTTTCCTGTAAGGATCCAGATAAATCGGATCAGTATTCTGAACAAGAGTATTATTATAGATCAGAATTTTCTTGCGTTCATAAGGTTTTGTGACTAATTCAAGAAGTTTATAATTATAATAGTCATCCTCAAGTTTCTTCAGTTTTAAATCATTCATATTGTAAAAAACATCCCTCCTGTCGCTAGCTGAATTTGAAGTTTTACTGAATATTTTATCCATTCTGTTGAGGTATTTTGTCAAAGAATCAGCAACTCCGGGATTGAATTCATAAGGTGTCAGATCAGAAATATAATTGAAGGGAGGAACATGATAGACTGCAGCCATTTTTTCCAATTCATTTTTAAGAAGCTGAAGTTTGCTGAAGTTACGGGTAGATTTCTTTATAAAAAGATCCTCGTTGTTACCGATATTTTTTGGGTTACTCCTGAATTCAAAAAGAGTAGTTTCGAGCGCATCTCGTAAAACTTTAATTTTGTAAACCTTATTAAATTCAGCTTCACTGATTTTCTTTTGAAGCTGATAATATGTCTCTCCGTCAAGTGTAAATATAGTTTTACTATATTCGTTATCCTTAAATTGTGACACAATAAGCGCTTCATAAGTCCACCGTGTTGGCATAAATTCAGCAATAAGAGGAACTTTATCGACATTACCAATTTCCCTGTTTAGCTTGTCAAAGGAGAACATAGCTCCACTTAGAACCATCATAGGTATTATTAAAAGGGGTATTACAATATAAATGGTTATAGCCGAATTAAATGAAGCTGATATGTTTAGTCCCAGCATATTGGCACAAAAGGCTGTAGTAAATAATGCCAGCCAGTAATGGAAATACAAACCTTTTATCCCGAGAATCGGGTTTGCAATCATAACAAACAGAAGTGTTTGTATGCCAGAGATAAGTATCAGAATTGCAACTTTGGAAAGGAGATAACTATTACGGTTGAGATTTAGGAAATGCTCCCTTTTAAGTATTTTTCTGTCCCGAAAAATCTCTTCGGCACTTATTGTCAATCCAAGGAAAAGAGCAACGATCAGGCTCATAAAAATGTAAATTGGGATATTTTCATTTTCGGAAAAAATGTAAATACTAGAATCAGGATCAGGGATATATCTGATAATAAAGGAAAGTATAAATCCCAGAATCGGAGCTTCGAGAAGTGTGAGCAAGACATATTGATTATTAGAAATTTTGCTCTTAAAATCTCTATAGAAATAAATCCGGAATTGTTTCAAACGGCCTGGTCTCTGGAGATTCTTATGAGGAGACTCCTTAATTTCAGGCACTTGTCTAAAAGTTTGTTTTGAACTATATATATTTGCCCATTCATTCGGCTTGACTTTTCGTTTTTCAGTATATTTTCCGAACTCATCTACAACCTGGGTTTCAATAATATTAAAAATGGTTTCAGGATTTACATTTCCACAGGATGGACACTCTCCCTGGTTTGAGTTGATCTGGGCATCTAGAGTCTTAAAATAAATTACAGAATCGACCGGATTCCCGAAGTAGGCCATACATCCCCCCTGATCAAGAATTATCACTTTATCAAACATCTTAAATATTTCAGATGATGGCTGGTGAATGACTGTAAATAACAGTTTCCCTTTTAAAGTTAAATCGCGCAGAAGGTCCATCAGGTTTTCAGAATCTCTCGAAGAAAGTCCCGATGTTGGCTCATCAAGAAAAAGAACCAATGGTTCTCTGATCAGCTCTAAAGCAATATTTAACCTTTTTCTCTGGCCTCCACTGATCACTTTGTTAAATGGAGATCCAACTTTTAATCCTCTCTTTTCGAGTAATCCCAGATTTGAAAGTGTATGATCAACAAGTAAAGTGATCTCCTCCTTTGTTTTATCTCTGAAACACTGGCAGGCTGCAAAATAGATATTTTCAAATACAGTCAGATCCTCAATAAGCAGGTCATCCTGTGGAACGTATCCAAAAACTCCCTCCAGTTCTTTATTATCAGTATTTACATTTAATCCGTTAATCTTTACATATCCTGCACTTGGCTTCTGAATACCGCTCATCAGGTTCAGCAAAGTTGTTTTTCCTGAACCACTAGCTCCCATAATACCTATAAGTTTCCCCTCTTCAACTGAAAAGCTGACATTATCTACTGCAGCATGGCCCTCCCTGAAAAGATAAGAGAGGTTTTCAACATTGAAAGATATCTTATGTATGATTATATCGGACAGAAAGCTGGAACTGATATCGCTATAGTAAATTGAATGTCCTTGTTGTGATTTTATTGAACCTCCCTTGGCAAAGGTGTATACCTGACCAGATCTTATTGGAAGTCCATTAAGATATAACTGGTCATTTGAAACATACTTGATAAAATAGAGGTCTACACTTGCAACCCTTAAAATGTAAATTATTGTGTCCTGGTAACCTGTCAGCATTCTTTTGCACAAATCACAGGCCTCGTCACCTGGCGTGAGAACAAGAATAGCAGGGTTCTTCAGGTATGCGGGATTGTCATTCTTGACGAATTGCTCAGTTGCGGCAAATTCATCAGATGATATTTTGAATACTTCAGCAACAGTATTAATTATATTCATTCTTTGAAGAGTGAACTGGCGGTCCGCATTTACCAGTTCATAAAGCCGCATCAGAACAACAACTTTTTGTTCCTGATTAAGGGTACGATTGATCTTTTTGCATATTCCGAGAATCTTTACAGAGTCTTTTACTGATGGAGCAGACAGTTCTTTAACAAATGATCTTTGCATAACCGGACCTGCATGCTCATCAAAAAGAGCAAGAAACTCATTAACGGTTTCTCTTGTAAGCTGTTTATTAAGAAAGTCGGAAACATACTCACGCTCATTCATAAGTATCCCACCGTCCTGTTTTACGATGAGGGCAAATAACTCCATTAAAGCCTTTAGAATCTCTTCACTCATAAATTGGCTGTGATAATCAGCGTTCCTAAGAACCGAAGTTAGAAAAAAACTTATTCTTTTTGGTCAATGGCTAAATAAATTTTCTTTCTTCCCATCCCGAAACTAACATATCACCTATAATTTGATATGAATAATAACTGATTACTCTCCAGATTATTGCTATCCCCAGGGCAATGCATCCAGCATATAAGAAATCTACCGGGAGAAAATCGGAACCATAATGACCTAACAAAATTCAGTGATTCACGCTGGTACACAGGTTCGGTGATTTACCAATCTCTGGATAAATCAGGGAGGGCTGTAATATTATTATTATCTCCGGGATTGCAGGGAACAACCGTGGAAATCAATGTTGTAAAATAAATATTGAATTTGATTTTTAACTGGCTAGTTCCGGTTGAAACATCATATTTTACCATTCAGCTATATATTCTGACCACTCTGCATATAATATTTTTTATCGTATCCGGTCTGCTGTTTCTTTGATCTTAATTTAATATCTAACTATAAAAATTAAGACAATGAAAAAAGAATTGAATTCAGGTTTTGCAGGCTTAATCATGGTCCTGCTGATTATTGTGCCTTCCGTTTCTCACGGTCAGAGTGAAAAGGCTGTTGTTAAAAAGTATTTAACTGAATTACCCAAAGTTCCGGTAAGCAAAACACTTCAGAAATACAGGATGACAGCTGTCTACACAAACATGGATCTTTACGGGAAATTTACCGGTAAAATAAAGGTTTCAGGTGATTATACAAGAGGTCTTGAGAATGGGAACGTTCTATGGAATAATGTCTCCATTTCAAATTCAAACAATGCTGATGAACCTTTTAAAGAGGGGACAAAACAGGATTATATGGAAAACTTCAAATATGTTCCTTCTGCGAAAATGGTTGAGGATAAAGATGCTTTTAAAATTTTCCCAACATCTCTTGATAATATTTATTCAAGGAACCTGATATGGGACATGATGTCTTTTGAAATGTTCGCCTGGAACTACTACGATTCACTGCAACTTAATAAAACTTACATTATTCCGGATATAAATGGTCAGTTTGAAATGTCGGATATTGGTACATATTCTCACAAAAAAATATTGCTCACATGGACTGGAATATCTGTGGTTAATGGGGAATTATGTGCAATTGTCGAATTTGATGCCATTGATAATAAAATCGAAATGAACATGGACCAGATCAAAACAAGAGGAACTGAACAATATTGGGGAACTGTTATGATTTCACTTTATACTAAAAATATCGAGCAGGCTGTAATGTACAGCGGAACAATCCAGGAGATTGAGGTAAAGGGAATGAATGACAAATTTCTTGTAAAAACAATAAGAGAACTTGAGGTTAATAAAATTCAATAAAGAACTTTTAAATTTGTAACAATGAAGACACTAAGTTTAAAAAACATTCTGGACCGGAAGAGATTGCCATCTCACTTAATGATAATATTATTTTCTTTTATTATTCCGATGATTTTATCAATTGGCACTTCAAGGGCAGTTTTTACGGAATTTCATATCAACCTTTTTATTCTGCTTGTGGTCCAGCTAGAGTTGTTTATCCTGATAGCCGGAGGAATCAGCCATTTTCACATATGCGAACGGAATGTCTTTCTGAATGATAATCAAGGTAAAGACAATGATGTTGATTACTCTCTTGAACAGCTGCAGAGTATGCTCGATCCTCGTAAGTTCTTCAGGATTAATCGTGAATGTATTGTCAATATCGACGCTATTGCATTAATGCACAATTACTCTTCGAGCAGGTTACAACTGAACTTAAAGAACAAAGAAAAAAGCGATCTTTTTATCGTCAGCCGTGATAAAGTTGCTGAATTTAAAAGATGGATAGACAGATAAAAAAAGCTACTGTGGTTGCAGTAGCTTTTATAAAATATTTTAAATAAAATCAAATAAATAGAAATATCTGATTATTTTTTATCATAAACTGCAGTAGTCTTCATTTCTCCATCAGGTGTAGGATTAGTTGCTTCAATTGTCAGAGATTTTCCAGCGTCACCTAACTTCCAGATTTCAGTTGATTTCAGTTCCCTGCTTTCTCCATTCATGTCAAAAATCATTGTGGTAGCAATTGTAATTGATGTTTTATCTTCCGACCATGAAACAATTGATTTTGATTTCATATCCATCATCCCTGTATTTTCACACACCTTACCATCGAGTGTGTATTTAGTTGTCATTTTCATTTCCCCATCAGGTCCAGGCATTGTCCTGTCATCTGAAAGAGTGTTTCCATCCTGCTTAACAACTAACGTGGTTGATGCCATTCGAAAAGGACCATCTCCGAATTTACTTTTTGATTCATTAAGAGCCCAGTTTCCTGAAAAATTAATAGAGCTACTTTGAGCAGATACTTGCATGAAAAAAAGAATTGAGAGCCCGATCATCATCAAAGATCTTAATACTTTCATGGAATTTAAGTTGATAATGTGTGCATGTTTCATAATAATATATTTTAAATGGTTAGAATAGAATAGACAAAGTTAAACTTCTTTTAATTCTTGTAGACGGTATTTATTAATCAAAAAATATAAAATAACCTGAAAGCAAAATTCAATGGACTAAGTTCACTGAAGCCCGGAGGAGCCTTGGAGAACAAGCTAAGCCCTACTTCGCCAAGGCCACGTAGGGCGAAGGTGGAGATTAGGGGAATCGAACCCCTGACCTTGTGACTGCCAGTCACACGCTCTAGCCAACTGAGCTAAACCCCCGGAGAGTTGGCAAATGTAAGAAAAAATTGAAAATTTTAAAACAATCGAAAAACCATCATTATTTAGTTTTGGCAAAAAGGCACTATTTTGTAATTTTGCCGGACATTTGAAAGTCCCGATCAACTTTTAATTACATTTACACGGGTAGAAAAAAAATGGCATTATAAGAAATTTTAAAAAAGCAATTATATTCTTTTAACACCGTTTTACAAAAGATTTTGTAAAGCGTGTATAATTAGCCGGAAATATGTACGATAATCTTAGAAAATGGCTCGATTTTGACGATCTGCTTTTTCAAACGCGGAATAAGGATTATGGTGCTTATCAGCTCCGGGAAAAATATAATTCTGTAGTTATTACGAGTATAATTCTTGCATCCGTTGTAGTAAGTTCTGCTGTAATTCTTCCATTTGTTCTTACTCCTTATAAAGAGTATGTATTCAGCCCCCATGGCAGTTATGTTCAGGTTCAGATGGAAAATCTTGAGCCGCCTAAAGAGGAAATCTTTGTTCCTCCTTCTCCTCCTCCTCCCGAAGCTGTTCATGTGGAGGAGATAGCCAAATACGTTCCACCGGTAGTTGTTGATAGTGTTCATCCTCTTGAGAAATCACTACCCTCAACTGACGAATTTATTAATCAGACCACAAAAGATAATCTTGATGTGAAAGGAACCGGTACAGGTGATAATCTATTCTCCGGACAGGATGGTACTGAGACAGATGAGCCCTTTTCCCTGGTAGAGGTGATGCCATCATTTAAAGGAGGCGATCTAAACAAATTTCGGGATTGGATACAAAAACGAACCAATTATCCCCAGATTGCAATTGATAAGAAGATCCAGGGTAAGGTATTTTTGACTTTTATAGTTGAAACGGATGGAGCTGTTACCAATGTGACTATAGTAAAAGGAGTTGACCCTCTGATTGATATTGAAGCAATAAAAGCAATCCAGGCATCACCAAAATGGAGTCCTGGTTTGCAAAGAGGTCAACCGGTTCGTGTAAGGTATTCAATATCACTTAATTTTGCTATTTAAAGGTTTTATGATAAGCATAGCGAGGATGAAGTGTATTTGTTTTTTCCATGTTTTAGTTATCTTTATCAATAGATATTTAATTGTAATTATATGAAAAGAATTGTACCCTTTATTTTTATCTTAACTATCATCCTGTCGGGTTGTGGTTCCTCAAAGAAACAACTCGAGAAAGGAAACTATGATGCGGCTATCCAGAAAGCAGTAAAACAGTTACGGAAAGACCCTACTGATGTTAAGCAGATCGATATTCTCAGCCAGGCTTACAAAGTTGCAAATGATCAGGATAATGAAAGAGTACGTTTCCTGAAAATGGAAGGGAAACCAAATAACTGGGACGAAATTTATCTGGTTTATAAAGCATTGAACGACAGACAATCGCTCGTAAAAACAGTCACGCCTTTGAATATGAACGGGAAATCTGTTGATTTTCCCTATGTTGATTATTTGCCGGAAATGGTCAATGCAAAACGTAAGGCAGCAGATTTCTATTATGCTCACGGTACTGAATTGATGAAGAGTGGTATAAAGGAAAATTACCGACAGGCATATGCTGAATTCATTAGGGCAAAGAATTATGTTGGTGATTATGAGGGAATTGACAATAGAATACAAGAGACAAAACTACAGGGAATGAGCAGAGTCTTCGTTTCAATTCAAAATATTTCAATGTTAAAATTTCCACAAGAGTTTGAGCAGGATCTTCTTGTTCTCGATCTGCCTAGATTAAATTCGGAATGGGTTGAGTACTACACACAAAATCTGAATGATAGTAAACAGTTCGATTATTTTATTAATGTGAATATCAAGAATATTTCGGTCAGCCCTGATCGCTCATTACAAAGCGATTCAATTATTAAAAGAAACATTGAAGATGGCTTTACTTATGTTCTTGATAAAAAGGGTAACGTAATGAAAGATTCCCTTGGGAATGATATTAAACAGAAAAAATATAAAACTCTTCAGTGTGCTCTTGTTGAGACAATACAGTCAAAGACGTGCCATATAGATGGCGAGGTAGAGGTTATACAGATGAACCCGAATAAAGTACTTAATAAAGAGCCTATTGGAGCTAGATCAAATTTTGAAAATATTTCATCACGTGCTCTTGGTGATATTCAGGCACTTAATCCGAAACAGCTTGAAAGAACAAAAACCTCTGTAGTGCCATTTCCAACCGACATTGAAATGGTCATACGATGTTCGGAATCTCTGAAAATGGCTATTAGGGGGGCAATTCAAAATAACAGAAGGTTTATTTATTAGAAAATTTTAAATAGTTTCGAAATATTTACTGATTCCAGAGGCTGTCAAAACAGGTATTAATTGTCTTGTTTTCCCTTAGTGTTGATTTGTGTCATACTTTGTGTTACTTTGTGGTTCAATGAATTGGCTTTTACCACAAAGGAACACAAAGGTTTTCACGAAGGTTCACAAAGGGTCTTATAGACAAACTTCAATTGGGAAAATATTAATAATAACAGATGATTGAAACCGAAAAACCACGGGAAAGGGCAATCCTCATCGGAATTTTATATCACGGACAGGATGAAAGTGAAGTTGAAGACTTCCTGGAAGAACTCTCATTTCTGACTGAAACTGCCGGAGCAGAGCCGGTTAAACGATTCATACAGAAGCTTGATGTTCCGAACCCCCGTACTTTTGTTGGCTCTGGCAAAATCGAGGAACTCGCTCTATTTGTAAGTGAAAACAAAATTGATACTGCAATCTTTGATGATGAACTCTCTCCCAGCCAGATAAGAAACATCGAAGAGACACTTGGCTGCCGCATACTTGACAGAACAAACCTCATCCTCGATATATTTGCACGCCGGGCACGCACATCTCATGCCCGAACCCAGGTTGAACTTGCTCAGTATCAGTATCTTCTTCCGCGCCTGACAGGTATGTGGACCCACCTTGAACGGCAACGGGGAGGTATCGGTTTAAGGGGACCGGGAGAAACTGAAATAGAGACTGACAGGAGAGTTATCAGGGATAGAATATCTCTGCTTAAAGAACAGCTAAAAAAAATAGATACCCAGATGGCTACCCAACGGAAAAACCGCGGGAAAATGATAAGGGTAGCTCTGGTTGGTTATACTAATGTTGGTAAATCGACCATAATGAATCTTTTGAGCAAATCAGATGTGTTTGCTGAAAATAAGCTCTTTGCAACCCTCGATACAACAGTACGGAAAGTTGTAATTGGTAACCTTCCTTTCCTTCTTTCAGATACTGTCGGATTTATCCGTAAACTGCCAACCGACCTGATTGAGTCATTCAAATCAACCCTCGATGAAGTAAGGGAATCGGATCTTCTTGTTCATATTGTTGATATTTCGCATCCTAACTTTGAAGAACAAATTAAGGTTGTCAACGATACTCTCAGAGAGCTTGGAGTATCCGGTAAGCCATTAATATTAATATTTAACAAGATCGATGCATTCTCCTATACTATTAAAGATGAAGATGATCTTACGCCCGTATTGAAAGAAAACTATTCTTTGTCCGATTTGAAAAAGACCTGGATGTCTTCTGATAAACATTACCAGACTGTATTTATTTCAGCAAAAACAAAAGAAAACGTTGAAGAACTCCGCAAACTTCTTTATGAGGAGGTAAAGAAAATACATGTAAAGAGGTATCCCTTCAACGATTTTTTATTTGAAACAGAAGAGTGATGTTAAATAACTCTGTGTAAATCTGAGCCTTCTCGGTGTAACTCTGTGAAAGTTCTTATAAATTTGTCACACAGAGAACCACGGGGAAGACACAGAGGGCCATAGTGGATTTGTTTAATATAATTTGTTAGCAGCCATATACTCGGCAATCTGCACCGCATTGGTAGCTGCTCCTTTTCTGATGTTATCCGATACAATCCAGAGATTCAGACATTTTTCTTTAGACAGATCTCTTCTTATCCTTCCGACAAAAACTTCATCCCTGTTATGAGCAAGTATTGGCATAGGATATTTGTTTTCTGCAGGATTATCATAAACAACAACCCCCGGGAACTGACTGATCAACCGTACTACATCATCAATGTTGAAATCCTTTTCAAACTCAATGTTTACAGCCTCTGAATGTCCGCCGACAACGGGGATCCTTACAACTGTCGCAGTTACCTGGATGGTCTGATCTTCGAGTATTTTACGGGTTTCGTCAAGCAGTTTCTGTTCCTCGCTTGTATATCCATCGGTTTGAAATGTTCCTCCATGTGGGAAGCAGTTTTTATCAATTTGATATGCATAAGCCATCTCACCCTTTATTCCTGATCTTTCATTCTCCATCTGGGTAACAGCCTTTACACCGGTACCGGTTACTGATTGATATGTTGCAACTACCAGACGCCTGATTTTATACTTACGGTGAAGAGGAGCCAATGCCATAACCATTTGTATCGTTGAACAGTTTGGATTAGCGATTATCCTGTCACCCTTCTTTATTACATGACTGTTGATTTCAGGAACGACCAACGGAATATTTTTATCCATTCGCCAGTAAGAGGAGTTGTCAATCACAACAGTTCCGTTTTTCGCAAAAACAGGAGCCCATTCCTTTGATGTTGATGTACCTGCTGAAAAGATGGCAAATTCAGGTCCGGCTTCAACAGCTTCCATAACACTTACAACCTTGACAGCCTTTCCCTTAAAAATGACCTCTTTACCAACCGACCTCTCAGAAGCAGCAGGTAACAATTGCGACACAGGGAAATTCCTCTCCTCAAGTACTTTCATCATTGTCCGGCCTACCATCCCGGTGGCTCCTACAACAGCAATTTTCATAATTATTTGTTTGGAATAAATTAAGTTATTGTTTAAATTTACTGTGACATTAAAACTGTCAAAATTAGCTTTTTTTTTCAATTCGTCCCGCTGCATGAAAAAAGTTATTTTGTTGGCTTTATTAATGCCATATACGGCATTTGGCCAGATTGTCGAAAACTTCGAATCGGGAAGTCTTGTCAACTGGGTACAAAGTACTGAAGGGAGTTGGAAAGCCGACACAACAGCAAGCCTTTCAGGAAGGGTTTCATTACACCATGTATTTGATAATCCTGATGCTGGCATAGACAGGATAGGAATCCCCGTAAAAAACCTGCATCCGTCGCAGGGTTTGACCAGATGGTCTTTTCTTGTAAGGTACGGATATGATCCGTCATCATCAAACAACTGGTCAGTATTCCTGATGACCGATACTGAACCGGTTGACATGTCACCGGGTGGAAGCACAAATGGCTTTGCCGTCGGAGTTAACCTGACAGGTTATGATGATACTCTTCGACTTTGGAAAGTAAAGGGGAAGGTAATGACAACTCTGATAAATAGCCGGATTAACTGGCAGACCTCTATTGGAATAACGGACCCAACAAAAATTGTTGTTGAAAGATCACAGGAAGGAAATTGGACCGTTTCGGTTTACCTTTTAAATGGAAATCTGGTTGGGATGGCTTCAGGTACCGATAATGAATTATTTACTCCGGCCTGGTTTGGAATATATTATAAATACACATCAACCCGCGACCGGCTTCTATGGCTCGATGACATAAGTATTGAAGGTACTTTCTACGAAGATAATGAAGCTCCTGTTATCACAGGATGTAAAGCATCGGGAAGGTATTCAGTAGAACTCTCTTTTAATGAAGAACCTGTGGATCAAATGATGGTTACAGAGAATTTTTCATTGAATGTTGTTGAAAACAAAGCGATTTCTGTCATAAAGGAAAATAGCCTGACCTGCAAAGTTGAATTTGCTAATATGCTCATTAATAGGTCCCTAAATAATCTGATTATCAACAAAATGTGTGATAATTCCGGCAATTGTGCTCAAAATATTCAGATAGCATTTACTCCTTTATGGGCAGAGACGGGAGATATAGTAATCTCAGAAATCATGGCTGATCCTATACCTGAAGTCTCATTACCCGGGAAAGAATATATTGAAATAACTAACAGAACTGAATATACATTCAATCTGAAAAACTGGAAACTTTCTACAAGCGATAAGAATATACTTTTTCCTGAAACAACTATCCGGCCATCCGGAATCCTGATAATCTGTGCATCACAGGATACTTTACTTTTTACAAAATTTGGAAGAGTTGTTGGAATAAAGCAATTTCCCTCACTGACTTTTGGAGGCGGGCTCGTGTACATCTCCGACAGCATCGGAACCCTTATTCACGGTGTGGAATACTCTTCGGACTGGTACAAAGAGGAATTAAAATCAAAAGGAGGATGGTCACTTGAGATGATAGATACAAGATTTCCATTTTACGACAAGGATAACTGGATAGCATCCGAATCGAAGCAAGGCGGAACACCGGGATCAGTCAATTCCGTATCGGAAAGTAATCCGGATATTTCATTTTTTGGAATTCAGAATGTTTTTCCTGATGATAGTATTAGCCTTCATGCCTGGTTTTCAGAACCTGTCTTTAGTCTACCCGGGAAAATTAAAAGTATTACTATAGGAGGGAAGGCAATATCCAATCTTTATCCAACAGACCCGCTGTTTCGTGAATTCTCAGTTAAATTAACGGAACCATTGCAAAGAGCCAAGGCTTATCAGCTTGAAGTTTCAGAAGATATTAAAGATTTCGCCGGAAACGGAATGCAAAAAGGAGATTTTTATTTTGGTTTACCTGAACAGGTGTTACCGGGAGATATTCTGTTTAACGAACTCTTATTCAATCCATTGCCGGGAGATCCTGATTATATAGAATTATTTAACAATTCAGAGAAAGTTATAGATGCTTCAAGACTTCAGTTGGTTTCGATTAATGACGCCTCTGGTGACACTTCAGAAACAGTAGCGGTTTCTGGTGAAAAGAGATGTATAATGCCTCGTTCATATTATGCAATTACCACCGATCCAAAAATGATTTCGGAAAGATATTTCTCCGCAAACAAAGATTATCTGTTTAGGGCCGGAAATTTGCCCTCTATGCCAGATGACAAAGGACATATTATATTTTATAACAGAGAACTTGATAAGATAGATGAAGTTTTTTACAATGAAAAAATGCATTTTTCACTTCTTTCAAATTATGAAGGCGTTGCATTGGAAAAGATTTTTCCTCAAAATAAATCTGATGAAGCAACTAGCTGGCATTCTGCATCGGAGAGTTCGGGATGGGGCACACCGGGAGCACCTAACTCAGTATTTGTCGAATTACCATCAACATCTGATAAAGTGGGTTTTTCTTCATCAAGAATAACTCCCGACAATGATGGTAATGAAGATTTTCTGACAATCATGTTTAACCTGAAAGGTAATGGGAATGTAGTTTCTGTGACGGTTTTTGATGAAGCAGGAAATTATGTTAAGAAAATCGCGACAAATCTGTTTGTTGGTACTGAAGCATCAGTAACCTGGAATGGAACAGCAGATGACAGATCGCTGGTTAATACCGGAATCTATATTATACTCATTACTCTATATAACGATACCGGCAAAACAGAAAAGTGGAAAAAAGTTTGTACGGTTATAAGAAACTAGAGTTTAAGGTTAAGGTTTAGATTAAGGTTAAGATTAAGATGAACTCAGCCTTTACGTCAACCTCAACATCAACCCCTTTGTGGTAAAGAAACATTATAAGGACGAAATCATCTCCGTCATAATGGTTGTCATCCGGGCTTCGGTTTTAGCAGCCTCATTCTGAACTGATTCGTGTGTCGTATATCGTATTTTTCCTTCAACACCCAGATCAGTAATTACACTGACTGCAAAACAAGGCAGATTCATGTGACGGGCGATGATAACCTCAAGAGTAGTTGACATCCCCACAGCATCAGCACCGATGATCCTGAAATATTTGTATTCGGCAGGTGTTTCAAAAGTAGGGCCGCTTGTAGCAAGATAAACACCTTTATGAATTCTGATATTCTGTTCCTCTGCAATAAGTAATGCTTTATTAACAAGGTACTTATCGTAAGCTTCTCCCATATCGGGGAACCTGGGGCCTATCCGATCATCATTTGGTCCAATTAACGGATTTGGCAAAAGGTTAATATGATCAGTAATTACCATTATATCACCTATCTGAAAGGAGGGATTAACTCCCCCTGCCGCATTAGAAAGAAAGAGACATTTAATACCAAGGTATTTCAAAACTCTGACCGGTAATGCAACCTGTTCCGGACTATAACCTTCATAATAATGGAACCTGCCTTTCATTGCAACAATCTTCTTCTTGCCGAATTCTCCATATATGAGTTTGCCAGCATGACCTTCAACTGTTGAGATAGGAAAATTAGGGATATCTTTATAATCTATTTCAATCCGCTTATCAATTTTAGAAGTAAGCTCACCCAGACCGGTACCCAGGATAATACCAGCGTCGGGATTAATTATCCCTTTAGCTTTCAGAAACTCTGTTGTTTCTTTTATTTTTTCTAACATAGTCAACTATCAGATTATCAAACTCATCTTGGTCCTCATTCAAAAAATGTATTCCTATGGGGATATAAAAAAATGCCGATCTTATCGGTTCAGCAATATTAGTAAATTCCCGCAATTTTACCGCATCTTTTTCTGTAGTAAACAGATACCTGGTTGTTGACTTAAGATTCTTATAGGCTGATGAAATACTAACCAGGTCATCATCTTCAAAATTATGGTGATCCGGAAAAGATAGATGGATTATCTCGTCGTAACTTTTCTGTAAATATTCTTTAAGAGGTTGGGGATTGGCTATTCCCGTTATAAGAACAATTCCGCATCTGGCGGCACATTCTGACAAAACTGATTCTTCAGGATCGCAGCTTTCAAAAACAGGATGAGGTGGTTTATATTTAAGTGAAGTAAAATAGAGATTCTGATAATGAGCTTTGTCAACCTCTTTCACAATCAATCTTCTCTGTATTGGAGATAAGTTTTCCGGAGATTTGGTGATCAGTATTATATCGGCTCTTCTCATATTTCCTTTGTTTTCTCTCAGATTGCCATAAGGCAACATGTGATCTCTCACAATAAGCCTTTCAAAATCAGAAAGAAGGATTGAAAAACCTGGTGTTATACTTCTATGCTGAAAACCGTCATCCAGAATAATTACGTCTGTTTCCGGATTTTCCTTAAGAATCCTTTTTACTCCACGAACCCGGTTTCTGTCAACTGTTACAAGAATATCAGGGAACTTCCGGTAAATCTGCATAGGCTCGTCACCAACATGCCTTACCAGAGATGATGATGAGGCTATTCTGAAATCACGGGTCTTCCTTTTGTAACCCCTGCTCAGGATTGCTACTTTAAAATTTTCCCTGAGCAATCCGGCGATGTATTCCGTATGCGGTGTTTTACCCGTCCCGCCAACAGTGATATTTCCGACACAAATAACAGGGAAGGGGAACTCCACAGATGGAAGAACTCCGGCATTGTATAAAAAATTTCTAATACCGGTTATCAGACCATAAAGAAGAGAAACAGGATAAAGAAATATGTTTTTAATAAGTCTCATGTTCAAATTTAATTAGTGCCTGGAGTCTTGCCCCCTACCACCCCTAAAGGGGGGCTAACCCTCTGTGTCAAAGTGAAATTCTACTAAGTATCAGAGTATTATCTCCCATTTAGGGGAGATGTCCCGCTTCGGCGGGACAGAGGGGTTTTTCTCCCTGAAACAAATCACTTAAAGATGGCTAAAATTTTAAGTACTCCAAACTCTAGCTCACTCTAAGTACTGTCAATTAATGTATCTCAATAAAATAGGGTAGCCTTGCCTGTATCCCTGACAGATCTTTTATTTCCTGAACCATATTGTAATACTTTATCGATTCTCCCAGCTCCTTTTTTAGAATTTTCATTCTGATCTCACCGCCAAGCTGTGAAAGGATTCTTGTATAGGGGTCTTCAATCACTGGAAGTTCTCTTATTGAATATGATTCAATCCTTGCAAGATTTGCTGCCCCTTTAATAGCATCTTTAAGACCACCTAATTCATCCACGAGGCCTATTTTCACAGCGCTGGTTCCACTCCAAACCCTTCCCTGTCCGATGCTGTCAACCGACCCGGCAGCCATCTTTCGTCCTGACGCTACTTTACTTACAAAATCGTTGTAAATCTTTTCAATACTCAACTGCATAATCTTTTTCTCATAGTTATTCATAGGTCTGTAAATTGAAGGGAAATCTGAATTTTTATTTGTATTTACGATTTCTGTTGTCAGTCCAAGTTTCTGTTCTAATAGCTTGCCTGCATTTGGTATCAGACCGAATACGCCAATTGACCCTGATATAGTCATGGGATCTGCATATATTTTTGTTGCGGGAACGGAGATGAAATATCCTCCCGAAGCGGCATAATTACCCATGGATATCACTACCGGTTTAACCCTGGCAGCTAGATCCAGTTCCCGCCATATAATATCTGAAGCTGTTGCGCTGCCGCCTGGCGAGTTAACCCTAAGAACAATTGCCTTGATGGAAGTATCGAGTCTTGCTTTCCTGATCACGTCAGCGTAATAATTTCCTCCGATATTGTTATCGTTTCCTCTGATGGTCACAATAGTTCCTGATGCATAAACTACTGCTATTTTGTTTTTTGCAGAATAAATAATTTTAGGATCCGGGACCTTATTGTATTTGATCATAGATACCAGCTTGAGATCTTTATCTTTACTTATTCCAGACATGACTTTTAAGGTATCAATCAACGCATCGCGGTACATCAGCCCGTCAACAAGTTTTGTCTCGAGGGCTCTGGATGCAAGATTGCCATCAAGATTATCAGCAAGACGGTTAAGTTGTTCATCTGGTATGCCTCTTGATTTTGATATATCTGCAATAACCTGATTCCATATTGATCCGGCATAATCTTTTATTTGAGTCTTGTTTTCTTCACTTAATTTATCCAGAATAAAAGGTTCTACGGCCCCCTTATATTTACCGTGACGGATTACCTGGACTTCCACACCGATCTTTTCCAGTGCTTTTTTGTAAAACATAACCTCGCTGCTCAGACCCTTGAAATCAACCATTGATCCCGGATTAATAAAAATCTTGTCAGCAGCAGTCGACAAATAGTAACACTCCTGCGTCAGGATATAATCAGTATAGGAAATTACAAACTTTCCATTCTCCCTGAATTTCATAAGCGCGTTTCTGATCTCCTCAGTTGTCGCCCATCCCGAAGGAAGAAGTCCATTTTCAATCAGAATGCCCTTAATTTTACTGTCACCTGAGGCTTTTTCAATGTTATGCAGTATTTCATTCAGTCCGGGAGCAGGAGCAAAGGTCATATTAAACAGATCGATTCCGGAAAGCGGGTTTTGATCTCCCCTGTCAGGAATCCTAACTCCGGCTTTTAATACCAGAATAGAATTATTACTTATTGAAACGGGTTTATTACCCGATGAAACTATAACACTAAAACTTGCAAGCACAACAATGAAGAAAAGAACAGAAGCAATAATTATTCCGGTTATAGTTGCCAGAGTGTATTTAAGAAAGTTTTTCATCTTTTCAAGTGTTTAAGAAATGAATTTTAAATATATAAAAAACAAAATGAATTTGTAAAGGTATACATGTATTTAATAATTTTGATGTGAGATTGATCTGATTATGAAAAGAGTGTTTCTTGGTATCGGAACAAACCTTGGTAACAGGGAAGGCAATCTTGAACAAGCTGTTACAAGAATAAAGGAATTTATTGGTCCGGTTCTGAACTCTTCAGCAATATATGAAACTGAGCCCTGGGGATTTCTGACTAAGAATGAATTTCTTAATTTGGTCGTGAAAGTTGAAACAATGCTGGCCCCTTCCGGACTTTTAGGAAGAATTATGATGATAGAATCTTTATTAGGCAGAGTCAGAAGCGAAACGCATTACACATCCAGACTGATCGATATCGATATCCTGTTTTATGAGGATATGATTTTAGATGAAGAAACTCTGAAAATTCCTCATCCGTTGTTACATGAGAGAAAATTTGTATTGGTTCCCCTATGTGAAATTGCTCCTGAGATGGTTCACCCGGTTTTGAAAAAGTCTATTTCTGAGTTGCTGGAAAAATGCGAGGATAGCAGTGAAGTGAAAAAATTCTTTGGCCCCCCAACCCCCCTGAAGGGGGGCTAATCCTCTGTATTCAAGAGTAATTCAGGTAAATACCACAAATTTGTCCCCCTTTAGGGGGATGGCCGCGAAGTGGCCAGGGGGCACTTCTTCCAAAACAGAATACCTTTAGAGAGAATTCCCGCTTCGGCGGAACAGATGGGTTTATTTCATAGCAATCCATTATCTGCAAAACTGTAATAATCCTTATCAGAGATTATAAGGTGATCGAGAAGCTGAATATCCATCAGGTTACCTACCTCTTTTATCTTCTGAGTTATTTTTGTATCCGATTCACTTGGATTAAGGTTTCCTGAAGGATGATTATGGCAAACAATAATACCCGAAGCTAAGTATTCGATAGCCTTTTTCATCACCAGGCGTACATCGGTAACAGTGCCGCTTATGCCACCCTGACTCAGTTTCATCTTGTTAATCACTTTGTTTGACCTGTTGAGAAACAAGATCCAGAACTCTTCGTGCAGAAGATCGGAGAGAAGTGGCTGAAAAATATCAGCGACATCTTTTGAACTTTTGATCTGAGGGACATCCTTGATATCAGCCAGCTTCCGTCTTCGACCCAGTTCAAGAGCTGCAGTAATTGTTACAGCTCTTGCGGTACCTATACCACGTAACTTTTTGAGATCGGCAATTGTAAGTTTACCAAGAGTATTAAGGTCATTGTTTGCAATACCTAATAATTCACGACCAAGATCAACGGCCGATTTATCCTTTGTTCCCGAACTTATCAGTATTGCAAGAAGTTCGGCATCACTCAGACTGGAAGTACCTTTCTGAATAAGTTTTTCCCTGGGTCTGTCTTCGACAGCCCAGTCAGTAATTTTAAGAGACATGCAGCGAAAGATTTGAAATGCATATGCAATATAATTAAAGTTAGGCACATTACAAAAAAAATGACGCAGGACTCACGACGCAAGGTGAAAAGCATTACGTTTCAGTTTTAAATAGATTTTCGTGAGCCGTGTATCGTGAGTTGTGTGTCATTCGTCTAAAAAATAAAAAAGACCGTACCATTATGATACAGCCTCCCTATATATAATAATATGATTTTATAAGCTGCTTACGTGCTTAACAATTGATGACTTCAGGTTTGAAGCCTTTTTCTTGTGAATAATATTCTTCTTTGCCAGCCTGTCGAGCATAGAAGTTAATTTTGGAAGCAGAACTGCTGCCTCTTCTTTGTTGTTTGTTTCACGAAATGTCTTAAGAGCGTTACGCGTTGTTTTTGCATAATATTTGTTATTCTCTTTTCTTACTTCGATCTGCCTGATCCTTTTTTCTGACGACTTATGATTTGCCATGGATATATAAATTATCTTTAAACTCTTAAAAATTGTAGTCCATAGGGGAATCGAACCCCTGTTACCAGGATGAAAACCTGACGTCCTAGCCACTAGACGAATGGACCGAACAAAGAACTTTAAAATGCGGATGCAAAGAAAGGATGTTTTTTTCGATCCACAAAATATTTAGACCTAAAAAATGTCCGATAAACAAGGTTCTGATATTATAGTAAACTATTAAAATCAAAACCGTCAAAATCTCCGGAGCTCATAAAAAGATAAACCGGGCATGAATAGTTTTGGGCTTTTATAAAAGAAAACATTTCTTCGCAGTTATCATACACTCTGATATTTTCTCCGCCAAAAGCTTTTTTTACAGATTCTTTGGAAAGAGGTTTTAGCTTTTTTAATTCAATAGCATGAGGATTAAAATAGACGAATGCAGCGGTAACATTTGCAAATGTCCCATTATAAAGAGGAAGGAAGTCATTATTCAGGCTCGAATATGTATGAAGCTCAAGACACGCAATGATCTCCCTTTTCGGATACCTTGAAACTATTGCTTCAACTGAGGCTTTTACCTTTGATGGTGAATGTGCAAAATCGAGGTATATAGACCCATTTTCATTCTCTTTCAGTTTCTGCAGTCTCCTGGAGGTACCTTTGAAACTCTTGATGGCTCCATAAAAATCATCCTCTGTAATACCGACAGATAGACAAGCCTCGCGCGCAGCTGAAAGGTTTTGCATATTATGTTCTCCGAATATTTTTATCGGTACGACCCTGCTATGTGTCGCAGCAAAGAATCCGGTTTTATTTTGAAAGTAGCCATGAATTTTATATGGAATCTTTCTGATATTATCTCCTGAGGCAAGGGCAATTTTTTTCACTTCAGCATCACCATCAAAGTAAATCAGAGATCCTCCATCAGAAATTTTTCCAACGAAAACCTTAAATTGTTCAATATAGTTTTCAAAAGTAGGAAATACATTAATATGATCCCACGCAATACCATTCAATACAGCAATATCAGGCATATAAAGATGAAACTTGGGTCTTTTATCGAGTGCTGATGTGAGATACTCATCTCCTTCAAAAACGGCAATCTGAGCTTCATCCGATAAACCTACCATCGTTTCAAATCCTTCAATCTGGGAACCCACCATATAATCGAATTTAATTCCGAGAAATCTGAAAACATGCATTATAATTGCAGTAGTTGTGGTTTTGCCATGGCTTCCGGCAACAACAATCCGTTTTTTGTCTTTTGTCTGTTCGTAAAGATATTCCGGGAATGACATAATTTTTAGTCCGAGCTCATGTGCCTTAATGAGTTCCGGATTATCAGGTTTTGCATGCATTCCCAGGATGACAGTATTTATGTCAGCAGTTATCATACCGGCATCCCATCCGTATTTTTCAGGAAGGAGACTGTACTGATCTAATCTCGACCTTGAAGGTTCAAAGATCTCATCATCTGATCCTGTTATGATATACCCTTTTTTATGAAGAGCAATTGCCAGATTATGCATTACCGCACCACCAATAGCAATAAAGTGAACTTTCATTCTACACATCACATATCTGGATGCATTTCCGCAATGACTCCAGTTTGTCTGGTTCAGATGGTACAAATTCCTGACCGACAAATCCTTTATAACCTGTTTTCACAATAGCTTTCATTATTGCCGGATAATAGAGTTCCTGGGTTTCATCAAGTTCGTGCCTTCCGGGCACGCCTCCGGTATGGAAGTGGCCAATGTATTGACTGTATTTTGTAATTGTGTCAATAATGTTACCTTCCATTATCTGCATGTGGTAAATATCATACAAGAGTTTAAATCTCTCCGATCCGACCATCTCACAAAGTGCTGAACCCCAAGGTGTTTTGTCACATTGATAATCTTTATGTCCATAACTGTTAAGAAGCTCCATGATAATAGTTACGCCATATTTTTCAGCCGTTGGTATAAGCTTACGCAATCCTTTTGCGCAATTTATCATTCCTTCATTATCATTCTGCCCTTCACGGTTACCGGAGAAACAAATAAGGTTCGGAACACCTGCTGCTGCTGCTTTCGGTATCACTGACTCAAAATCAGTGATCAGTTTGTCATGGTTTTCGATTCGGTTAAATCCCTTAGGAATACCCCAGTCTGTCGCATAACCTACAGCACATTTAAGTCCGGCATTTTTAACTATAGCCCAATCCTTTTCACCAAGTAATTCAATAGATTCTATACCCATTTCCTTGCATGCTTTGACAAAATTCTCAAGGGGGATATCGTTATAGCACCATTGACTTACTGAATGACGGATATTTCCTTTTAGCTGGGTGGCTCCTTCGCCAACTCCTGCAAAAACACTGTTTAGAGGGCTTGCGGCAGTTATTACTGCTGCCCCTGCTATACTTCCTATCATTTTTCTTCTATTCATGATTATAATCTTTGAAAAAATCATTATAAAAATAGTAAATATATTATGTTTTGGTCTTTTTTTTTCAGGATCCCAAATAATTGAATGACATGGCATTAACTTTGTGCACTTTGCTCTTCTTTGCGAACTTTTCGGTTAAAAAGGTTAAGTAATGTAAAAAGGATGATAATAGCGATCTTGATGTTAATATTCTATATTTGTATCAGAGATACGATCGTTGGCTAATCTTATGCAAATTTCTGCACGAAACGATTATAAAGGCGGACATTACGTTGAACTGCTTCAAAGCGGAGAGAACTTTTTTGCTGCATGTGAAAAGGCAATCGATGAAGCAAGACAATATATCCATTTTCAAACATATATTGTTGATGATGATGAGATAGGCAGACGTATATCAAACGCACTTATCAGAGCGGCAGAGAGAGGAGTAAGAGTCTATTTTCTGCTTGATGCGTATGGGGGCAGCACTTTTTCTAAGGACCTGATAAACGATGTTGAAAAAGCTGGCATTCTTTTCCGCATGTTTTCTCCGGGATTAATAACCAAAGGTTTTAAGTTAAGTCTGAGGCTCCATCATAAAGTTCTGCTTGTTGATGGTGATACTGCTATTGTTGGCGGAATGAATATTGCCAACCGCTATCATGGCACCAAAGATTTAAAAAAATGGCTCGACTTTGCCTTATTGATTAAAGGTCCCGAATGCGCTCATGTATTGCTTATTCTTAAAAGACTTTGGAACAGAGCATTTATTCTCAAGAAAGAACGCTCGAGGGAAACTGTTCATAATCCTTTATCCTATGACGACAATGTTAAAGTGAAAGTTTTGCAGAATAACTGGTACAGGAATAAAATAGAGATATTGAAGAGCTATCGCTCTGCTCTTAAACATGCACAAAACAGGATGATAATTTTTGCAAGTTATTTCCTGCCCGGACGAAATGAACGCAGGCTACTTAGGAATGCAAGCCGTCGCGGAGTCAATATAATAATAGTCCTTTCAGCTGATTCTGATGAACCTGTATTTAAAAGAGCGACCAATTTTCTTTATGATTTTATCCTTCGCAATAATATTACAATTTATGAATACCTTCCATCAAACCTGCATGCGAAAGTAGCCACGGTAGATGGTAAATGGAGCACAATCGGCAGTTATAATATGAACCATCTCAGCGATTACGGCAGTGTCGAAATGAATACCGATATCCTTGATACAAAGTTTGCCCAAAAGTTTGAGGATCTCCTTCTTGGGATCATTGAAAACGACTGCCGGCAAGTAACTTTTAAAGAGTATATTAAACGGAAAACCTGGGTTTTCCAGCTTACTGACTGGTTCTCATACCAGATGATCAGGATAATGATGAGGCTTATGTTTCTGCTAACAGAAAAAAAATCAAAACCGCATACAAACTGAAAACATTAGAGACGCCCAATTTGGACGTCTCTATTCTTAAAATATTGATGTTAGATTTTTTTTAAAACTGATGGAAACCCATCGAAACAAAATCCAGTACGTTTGGTAAAGAAGCCCTCCAGTAGGTCCAGTTGTGAGCACCATCGCGAATCCGGAATTCGTGAGGTATCTCCTTCTTACGCATTGCAATGTGTACAAGGCAATTACCTTCATAAAGAAAATCATCATCACCACAATCGATATACCATCTGACTGCTTTTTTCTGATCTTCAGGTATATTCTCAATCAGGTTCAAGACACTATTACGCTTATAATATGATTCCTTGTCAGCATCTGAAATGCCTTCAACACCCTGCCACAACCTGTAATCCTTTAATTCATCAAGGTTTCTCGGCCTGGTGGCAGCGCTGAGAGGGCAAGCTGCTGAAAACAATTCAGGATGATGCAGGGCATAAATGAATGTACCTTCTCCACCCATTGATAAACCTGTAATAGCACGATATCTTTTATCTGCTTTTATATGATACGATTTTTCAATAAAAGGCATGAATTCCTGAAAGAAAAAATCCTCATAAGGTCATTCTCCTTTTATATCATTTACATAACCACGCTTTCCTGTATTGGCATCGGGCATTACAATGATCATTGCAGTTGCAGCTCCGGATTTTATAACTTCATCGGCAATAGGCAGAACTTCACCGGACTGTACCCATCCGGTCTGATCATCACCCGCCCCATGCAACAGATAAAGGACAGGATAGCTACGCTGCGATGTCTCGTAATCGGGAGGGAGATATATGGCATATTTCCGGTCCATTTTTAATATCTTACTCTGAATCGAAAGGTTGTCATAAACCTTCCCTGTCTGAGCTAGTAGGACAGATGAAATAGTCAAAATGAAGAATAATGGTCAAAGCTTTTTCATGGTTTGAAATTGTAAGATTTTGTAGGTTTTATTGATAATGATTCGAAAGATATTATAAAAATTCGATTCATTTAACCTTTTTTTTCTTTATATTTCTATGTCTGCCTTGTGTAACTCTGTATTAATTCTTTACTGTTACACAGAAGGTTAGGGTGGATTCGCAAAGAGCCGAAGTGATCAGCAACTATTATGCATTTTATCTGTTTTAATATAAATAAATCCTGAATTTCTTATAATTGTATAATATTTTACAATACAATATGAAACTTCATCTTTTTAATATTGCTAATTTCATGGTTGACGGTGGTGCAATGTTCGGGGTTGTTCCCAAAGTTCTTTGGTCGCGTTATTATTTATCCAATGAAAATAACCTCATTGAACTCACATTGCGATCAATGGTTGTGGAAACGGCAGGACATGTGATTCTCATAGACACAGGATGGGGCGATAAACAGGATGAGAAATTTTTTAGGCATGTTTATCTGCATGGGGGGGAAGGATTAATTGAAGGGCTTAAAAACATAGGCTACAGCCCGGAAGATATTACAGATGTTTTTCTCACACATCTGCATGCCGATCATTGCGGGGGAGGTGTGAAGAGAGAAGAAAGAGGTGATGGCTATAAACTGACATTCCCCAAAGCAACCTATCATGTCAGTCGTACACAATGGAAGTGGGCCGTAAAGAATAATCTGCGTGAAGCTGATTCCTTTCTTGAAGAAAATATTTTACCTATCGGGCAGAGCGGTCACCTTAACCTTATCGATGAAGAGGGGGACCTATTTCCAGGATTTTCTTTAATGTTATGTTACGGTCATACCCCCGGAATGATGATCCCGGTAATTAAATTTAAAGATAAAACCCTAGTGTATACCGGTGATCTTATTCCTACAATTGCCCATATTCCGCTTATCTGGAACATGAGTTATGATATTGAGTCGCTTAAAACAATAGAAGAGAAGCAAAGACTTCTTAATGAAGCTCTGGAAGGTGGATACATCTTTGTTTTTCAGCATGATGAACGTACTGAGTGCTGCAATCTTGAGATGACTCCGAAAGGAATAAGAGCCAAAGAAAAATTTAATTTTTCGGAGATACTATAATAATTTATTTAAAGGTAATTTATTCAAGTTGTTAGGTGCAAATTTGTTTTAATGACCCCCATCCCGTCTTTCCCCCACGGGAGGGGCCAGCTTGGGCGATGGCCAACGCGACTGTCTGGCGCCTTCACTAAAATTGCATACCAGGCAATTTTTATACGCTCGGCGCTCCCCTGGGGGAAACAAGAAAGAGGGTAAAATTGTTTGGTAAAACATTTGTTCTTATATTTGATATAGCCTTATTTTAAATTTTGCAATTACTTCATAATCATTCCATTGTTAATAAATTAACATCAACATATATGGCAGAATTTATTTACGAGAAACCTTTTCAGATTGAGGGGGACTCGACCACCTACAGATTGCTGACAAAAAAGTATATTAAAGTTGTTGAAGAAGGAGGAAGGGAAATCCTAAATGTGGATCCCAAAGGTCTGGTGCTACTTGCCAAGAAGGCTGTTTCCGACCTCTCTTTCTTCCTCAGAACATCTCACCTCGAAAAACTTGCAACAATTCTCGATGATCCGGAAGCAACTGATAATGATCGTTTTGTAGCATATATGATGCTTCGCAATACTGTGATATCATCAAAGGAGGATCTGCCCTGGTGCCAGGATACGGGAACTGCAATAGTTATAGGGAAAAAGGGAGAGGACGTCCGGACAGGAAGCAAGGATGCCGAACATCTGTCAAGAGGCATATATGAAACTTTTAAAGAGAAGAATCTCAGGTATTCTCAGGTTGTTCCCCTTTCAATGTTCGAAGAGAAGAACACCGGAACCAATCTTCCTGCACAGATAGATATCTATTCAACCGAGGGTAATACCTATGAGTTTCTTTTTATAACAAAGGGTGGTGGTTCGGCTAACAAGACATTTCTGTATCAGCAGACCAAATCGTTACTCAATGAAGAATCTCTCATAAAATTTGTAAAAGAGAAGATAAAAGAACTGGGTACTTCTGCATGTCCGCCATATCATCTTGCACTTGTCATAGGCGGAACGTCCGCTGAGGCAACACTTAAAACAGTTAAAGAGGCTTCAGCAGGGTATCTCGACCAGCTTCCATTAACTGGTAATGAAAGCGGACGAGCTTTTCGCGATATTGAATGGGAAAAGAAAATTGAAAAAATTTGCCATGAATATGGTGTGGGGGCGCAATTCGGAGGAAAGTACTTTGTTCATGATGTCAGGGTTATCAGATTGCCCCGCCATGCAGCTTCGTGCCCTGTAGGACTGGGTGTAAGTTGCAGCGCCGACAGACATATTAAGGCCCACATCACGGGGAAAGGGATTTTTCTTGAAGAGCTGGAAAAAAATCCTGCCCGGTTTATGCCGGCAAAAGCTCCTGAGCTGGAAAAACCTGTCGAGATCAATCTCGACCGTCCTTTGAAAGAAGTGGTTGCCGAACTCACTAAGTATCCGGTTAAGACAAGGTTGAATCTCACCGGAACACTAATCGTTGCCAGAGATACTGCACATGCGAGGATTAAAAAGATGATTGATGAAGGCAAACCAATGCCTCTATATTTTAAAAATCACCCGATTTACTATGCAGGCCCGGCAAAAACACCTGAAGGAATGCCGTCGGGGAGCTTTGGTCCGACAACAGCCGGACGCATGGATTCTTATGTTGATCTTTTCCAAAGTCTTGGCGGTTCTTTGATCATGCTTGCAAAAGGGAACCGGAGCAGGCAGGTTATCGATGCATGCAAAAAATATGGAGGGTTTTATCTCGGATCAGTTGGCGGTCCGGCAGCTATCCTTGCTGAAGAAAATATAAAATCGGTGGAAATGGTTGATTTTGAAGAGCTTGGAATGGAAGCAATCCGGAAGATAAAAGTGGAGAATATGCCCGCTTTCATAATTACAGATGATAAAGGGAACGATTTTTTCGACGAATACAATAAATAGAATAGGTGTGGATGTGAGGTTGGGATTGCTTCGCTCCGCTCTCACTGACGATACAATTAAGTAAGGTCTGTTTGGGATAGTACCGCATATTATTACATCCACGGTCATTGCGAGGAACGAAGTGACGAAGCAATCTTTCGCAAGTGTGGTAAAAAATACCTTTACTGTATTTCTTCGATTATAAAAATATCGTGTCTGTCGAGATCGCGCCAATACTTGATTGAGTTCTTCCTTACCAGTTCCCAGTAAATATTACTATCGAGATCATTTACAAAATTTATCTCTTTCAGCTCAGCAATGATCTTCTCAGCAACCTGAGGTTTTAGGGTCAGACGAATCTTCCGGTTCATATAGTTGAATTCAGCTGACGGAACAGTTAGGGTGTCGTTTATTACAGTCAGTAATCCATGACCGGGAGTTGATCCTGTACTGACCTGTAAACCATCATTAATACAACTTAGTGGAGGATCTGAACCTGCAAATGAAATTGTACTGAACTCGTCAACTCCTGTATCGAAATATTCTCTTGCCCTTATTCCCATTTTAACACCGACAATGGAAAAAACACCAAGATGACGATGTAATTCATTGGTAATTACTGATGATATCCATTCATCCATTCCGAATTTTTTACTAATTTCAGTTACGAAAGGTTCAATATCAGCAAAATAAAATGAAGGATCGACTGGGAATTCCTTAATAGTCTGATTTTTAGCAACTGTTTGCCCGGCAAGTATTTTAATCATGTTCTCTCTCAGTGAAGCGATGTTTGCAGGCGAATACTCAAAATCATCAGCTATTGTATCATGCTGAAAAAGCTGGGGATAATGCAGATAAAGAGCAACCATTTCATCAGTCGCGGAGAATGAAAACTCATGGTTTGTTACGATTTCTGATCTGAAGAATCCAGATATCCTGTCAGCATAAATTGTTGGTATCAATGAAATAGCTTTAAGCGTTGATTCATTATAAAAGATCTCCTGTCCCAAACCTTTTACCATCCGGACAGGAATATCTCCTTTTAAAACCTTTTCAGTTGCCGGAATATCAATTTTATAATTAAAGCCGTTTTTATCATTTGGTCCAGCGGAACTCCAGATAATCTCTTTTACCTGTTGTTTAAAGAGGGGAACTCCCTTCATAGCTAATGAAACAGTTGACATACCTCCGAGACATATAAAACTAACTTTCGTTTTTTCGGTTGAAAGTATCTCTTTTATCAGGCTGATGCAATCAGCTGCATTTTTATCATCCAAACCACTCTCTTCACCCCATCGGGCATTTAAAGCAACCTGGAAGTCGGGTGATTTGAAATTACAGGTTCTGTTAATCCCGACAGGTACCCCTTCGTGGTAAAATGAGTTAAGCAGACTTTTTACCTTTATATATGCAATATCTGCATTCAGGGCCCCCGGGGATACTGTTATTGCCAGCACCCTTACATCGGGAGATGCAAGAAGCATGGTAATAGCCCTTATGTCGTCAATTCCGCCATCAGTGTCAATTATCACATAATGATTAGGTTTCCATGGATGTGAAAAAAGAGTAAGATTAATTACAAGACCAATGATAATAATTAATATTCTTTTCATGGAGTAAAGATTTTGCTGCAAAAATACCAATTAACGTATAATATTCATATAGGATTCATCTTCCGTTTTAAAGGTTTGGATCGCAAGGAAGATAAGTTGATTCACAGGATGGGTGTTTGGGATTGCTTCACTACGTTCGCAATGACGGTGCAAATAAGTTAGTTTAGTTATGGATGAAACAACTAATCGAGAAAGTACACGGTCATTGTAAGGAGCGTAGCGACGAAGCAATCCGTCACTTACAAGTGAAAACAAGTAATAATTGTGGACTTGATTTTATCAATACTTCGGTCTTCGTTTCTTATTAATTTTTCCTGAAAATGATCAATACCTGAATCGGATGAAAGATATTTTTTTATCTTGAACCCTGCAAATTCTGATTTATGAAGCGATTCCTTTTATGGTTTTTTCCCGGGTTAATTGTTGAGGCGTTACTTGTCCTTGGTGGAGCCAAAGCGCTGCATATGACATCAGCTAACGATTATTGTGTCTCATGTCATATTCATCCAACGGCAGACGCATCTTGGAAAAAATCTGTACACTATGATACTCGATCGGGATACAGGATTGCCTGTGTGGATTGTCATCTGCCTCCGGAAGGCGAAGGATATCTCCGGGCAAAATTGAAAACAGGATTACGCGATCTTTGGAGCAAATGGACAAAAGATTCAGCTTCATTTAACTGGGTGGACCGAAGAAGACTTGAAGTTGCCCGTGGTTATGTTTATGAAAGAAGTTGTATTAAATGTCACCAAAATCTTTTCCCTGCAAAGCTTACAAAAGCCGGAGAAGATGCTCACCTTTATTATACACAGACAAAAAAAACTGACGAACTGAATTGTATAAACTGTCACCTGAATGCAGGGCATTTCATTGAAGGGTATACTCATGGAAGCAATTCCACATTTGGTAATACCTTCTCTGCTGCAAAAGAGATATTTACTGAACCCACAAAGATCAGTGAATTTAAAAATTTCACCGAACGTATTCCAAAATCACCTGTTACATTTAATATGATCGCAATACCGGGTGGAACTTTCAAAATGGGAAGTCCTGCTTCGGAACCTTTCAGAAAAGAGGATGAAGGACCTGTCAGGGAAGTTGAGATAGGCCAGTTCTTTATGGCTGAGATCGAAGTTTCGTGGGATGAATATCTCGCATTTTATATTCAGACAGCTGGTGAAGGTCGTTCCACTGACACGGAGGGGTTAAGAAAAGAAAGCGAGTCGAAGACTGATGCAATCTCAGGTGCCACACCACCATACGGCCAGCCTGACCAGGGATGGGGATTGGGTAAGAGGCCTGCAATTTCTTTTTCTTTTCATACAGCCGAAACCTACTGTAAATGGTTAACTTCTGTTACCGGGAAGACCTATCGTCTTCCGACAGAAGCAGAGTGGGAATATGCCTGCAGGGCAGGTTCATCAGGTCCCTATTTCTTCCCGGGCGATCCGAAGAAATTTGAGAAAAGCGGGATAAAAGCAAAACTTTCAAAAAACGATACAACCATAATAAATACCTATATAATATATAAAGGTAATAGTCCGGCAAAAACGCAAACTCCCGACAAAGTGAAGCCAAATCCTTTTGGTTTAAGGAATATGGCCGGAAACGTAGCTGAGTTCTGTTCCGACTGGTACCAGCCGGATGCTTATTCACAATATACCGAAGGGATCGTCAAAGATCCGAAGGGTCCGGAAAAGGGAACTGAACATGTTGTGCGTGGAGGTTCATTCTTAAGTACAGCAGGTGTTCTGAGAAGTGCAGCCCGCGATTTTACTAAGACAGAGTTGTGGTTGAAAACCGATCCGCAGATGCCGAAAAGTATCTGGTGGTACTCCGACTGTTTCAATGTCGGGTTAAGGGTAGTATGTGAATTTGACGATAAATCCGGGAATGTTGAAGTGAAATAGTAAGGTAAGAATACTATCATTTACCACCTTCTATCGGGATTTGTATAATATCATTCAAGTTAGTCTTATTAGCCTTTTGGCTTAAGTTAAAAAACATTAAAAGGAGTAAATTATTTGCTATTTTAAAAGCCTATCTTTACATTTGGTTAGATTACAAAACTGACTTAAGACATTAAATATTTGACAGTTCCCCTTAACCTAATATAATATGAAAAAATCAGGTATTTCAAGACGTAATTTTCTTGGTAAAGCAGCAACGGTTGGAATAGCAGGAGTAATTGTCCCTTCTATTATAACCAGTTGTGCCCGAGAGACAAAAAAGGTTGTTGCACTTCCTGCAATGCTAGACCAGGCACCCGATGGGCCAGTTCTTAAAGCAGGTGTTATTGGTTGCGGCGGTCGGGGAACAGGTGCTGCTATTAACTTTCTGAGTGCCGGACCAAATCTTCAGATCGTTGCTTTGGGTGACACATTTAAGGACCGTATAGATTCCTGCAGGGCAGAGATATTAAAAGAAAAAGGACAGGAAGTTCCTCTCGATAAATGTTTTGTGGGCTTTGATGCTTACCAGAAGGTAATTGATGCCGGTGTTGATATCATTATTACAGCTACACCTCCTTTTTTTCGTCCGGAGATTCTAGCAGCAGCGATACAGGCAAAGAAACATGTATTTGCAGAAAAACCTGTTTGTGTAGACCCTGTGGGAGCAAGATCAATTATGGCAACCGCTCAGAAAGCCAAAGGTATGGATCTGAGCATAGTTACAGGTACCCAGCGCCGTCACCAGCGCGACTACGTTGCTACCTGGCAGCAAATAGCTCAGGGTAAAATTGGCGATATCACTGGCGGTAATGTTTACTGGAATGGAGGTAAACTATGGCATCGCGATCCGAACTCTACCTGGAGCGAAATGGAATATATGATCCGTAACTGGGTTAACTGGACATGGCTCTCAGGTGACCATATTGTAGAACAGCATGTTCATAACCTCGATATAATGAACTGGTTCACAGGCACTCATCCTGTTAAAGCAGTCGGATTTGGATCAAGACTTCGTCGTGTTACAGGTGACCAGTATGATAATTTCAGTGTAGATTTTACTTTTGAAAATGGAATTCATTTTCATAGCATGTGCCGCCAGATTAATGGTTGCACAAATAATGTATCAGAAAGAATCCAGGGAACAAAAGGTTCAACTGACTGCCATAGCGTAATCCTTGACCTTGAAGGAACAGAGGTTTGGAAATATAAATATCCTCTGGATAAAGATGGGAAACCAACAACACGTCTAAGTGTTGACCCATATGTTCAGGAGCATATTGATCTCGTTACAGCTATCCGTACAGATAAACCTATAAATGAGGCAGAGAATACAGCTATTTCAACCATGGATGCAATCATGGGTCGTATATCTGCTTATACCGGCAAAGAGGTAACTTATGAAGAATTGATGAACTCTGATCTCAAACTTGGTCCGAAAGTTTTTGATTTTGGTCCTGTTGATATTGACAAAACAGTACCTGTAGCAGGATTGGCTTACGTTCCGGATCCTGCACCAATTAAGTAATTTTTATTACCCAATATTGATTGTATGGATCATTCGAGAAGAAACTTCATAAAAAAAACCACTGCAACAGGAGCCGCTATTTTAGCTGCTCCTGCAGTTTTTGGCAGTGTTGCTTTTCCAAAGCAACAAAAGCCAACTGATGCACCTGTTCCTTTCAAACTGAAATATGCTCCAGGCATAGGGATGTTTAGTGAACATGCCGGCAAAGAAATTATTAATAATATTAAATTCTGTTATGATATGGGCTTCAGGGCAATGTTCGATAACGGACTGATGGGAAGGCCCGTGGAGGATCAGGTTAAGATTGCTTCGTCCCGCAGGGCGGAACTTGTAATGACCGTGCAAGTAAGATAAGTTCAGTTTGGGAGATGAACCGAATTAAGTACAGTCCATGGTCATTGCTGGATGAGCGAAGCGACGAAGCAATCTCATCGAACAACCAGCCAATAAATTAAATAACTATCCCTTCTGCAGAGTTTCACAGAGGAAATCCATTTATTTGAATTTTGTTTTTCCGGGAATTTCTCCGTATAATTATTGTAAAATCAGATCCGGTATGAACCGCCAGAAATTTGTTGAGGAATTAAAAAAACAGTCTGGGATAATCTGGGATATTATTGTTATTGGCGGGGGTGCTACTGGATTGGGTGTGGCTGTTGATGGCGCCTCACGTGGATATAAAACACTGTTACTCGAACAGTCTGATTTTGCAAAGGGAACATCATCACGCAGCACAAAACTGGTTCATGGAGGAGTACGATATATGGCCCAGGGTGATTTGCTACTGGTTATGGAGGCATTGCATGAGCGCGGAACAATGCTTAAAAATGCACCTCATCTGACCTTCAACCAGGAATTTGTTATTCCGGTTTATACCCTGTGGGATACAATAATGTACACGGTGGGCCTGAAATTTTATGATCTGTTGGCCGGACGCTTAAGCATGGGGAAATCTTATTTTATCAACCGGGAAAAGACACTGTCCCGTTTGCCTCTCTTACAACCAGAAGGATTGAAAGGTGGTGTTGTTTATCACGATGGGCAGTTTGATGATTCACGTATGGCATTTGCCCTGGCGCAATCATGTGTTGATAAAGGAGGTATGGTGCTTAATTATTTCAAAGTTACCGGCCTTCTGAAGAATGAAAACGGGAAAATCTACGGTATAAGGGCTAAGGACATTGCTTCAGGAGATGAATTCAACCTGAAAGCCAGTCTGGTTATAAACGCAACAGGGGTTTTCGCTGATGAGGTGGCCAGATTGGACAATCCGGAATCAAAGCCTACTATAAAACCAAGTCAGGGTGTACACATTGTTATCAATAAATCTTTCCTTCAGAGTGACTCGGCTATTATGATCCCACAAACAGATGATGGGAGAGTCCTGTTTGCTATTCCCTGGTACAATGAAGTTGTGATAGGAACTACAGATACTCAGCTCGATACAATAAATATAGAGCCAGTAGCTCTTGAAAAAGAAATCAATTTTATTCTGAAAACTGCTGAGAAATACCTTGTTAAACCTCCAAGAAGGGAAGATATTCTCTCCATATTTGCCGGATTGCGTCCTCTTGCCGCCAATCCGGATAATCCTGCTTCCACGAAAGAAGTTTCACGCAGACATAAGATTAACCTTTCATCTTCAGGACTTCTTACTATTATTGGTGGGAAATGGACCACTTATCGACGGATGGCCGAAGAGACTATTGACAGAGCAATAAAAGCAGGTTTTCTGGATGGGAAGAAATGTATTACTTCAAATCTTAAGTTGACCACATTTACGAGAACTAATTCTTCAGACCGTTTGCATATCTATGGCGATCACTCTATTGATATCGAAAAGATTATTACTGAAAACCCGGATTTGGGAATGACTATTGATCCCAGATTACCATATACGAGGGCTGAAATACTTTGGATTTGCAGGAATGAGATGCCTTTCACTATTGAGGATATCCTTGCAAGAAGGACCCGTGCCTTATTTCTTAATGCCCGTGCAAGTGCAGAAATCGCCGCTAAGGTAGCTGATTTGATGGCGGAGGAATTTGGATATGATCTAAAATGGCAGAAGGAACAGGTAGAATCTTATAAAGGGTTGGTAAAAAACTATATATAGGAGTTTGATATTCACCTAATAACAAGGAATATGAAAGAATTCATTTTAGCCCTCGATCAGGGAACTACGAGTTCTCGTGCAATTGTTTTTGACCGGAATGGACTTCCCGTAGCAACTGCACAAAAGGAATTTACTCAATATTACCCTAAACCGGGCTGGGTTGAGCATGATCCGGATGAAATCTGGTCAACACAGGCCGGAGTTGCACTTGAGGCAATCACAAAAGCAGGACTCGAAAGCGTCAACATCGCTGCCATAGGGATCACTAACCAGCGAGAGACGACAGTTGTCTGGAACAGAAAAACAGGGAAACCTGTACATAATGCTATAGTTTGGCAAGACAGGCGTACAGCAGATTTCTGTGACTCATTAAAGAATGATGGACAAAGCAGGAAGATCCTCGAAAAAACCGGATTGATAATTGATGCCTACTTTTCTGCTACAAAAATACGATGGATATTGGATAATGTGAAAGGCGCCAGAAAACTTGCAGAGGATGGACATTTAGCATTTGGAACTATTGATTCGTGGCTGGTTTGGAACCTTACCAGGGGGAAACTACATATAACTGATGTTTCAAATGCTTCAAGAACAATGTTATTTAATATTCACTCTCTTAAATGGGATGAAGAATTACTGAAAATATTTAATATACCATCAGGTATGCTACCGGAAGTCAGATCCTCAAGCGAAGTATATGGAAAAACTGCAGGTCAGTTTGCCACTGCTATACCTGTTACTGGGATAGCCGGTGACCAGCAGGCAGCTTTGTTCGGACAAATGTGTATTGAACCGGGGATGGTTAAAAACACATATGGAACAGGTTGCTTTATGATGATGAATATAGGTAATAAACCGATAGAATCAAAAAGCAAACTTCTCACAACTGTTGCCTGGAGAATCGGCAATGACACACAATATGCCTTTGAAGGAAGTATTTTCATTGCCGGGGCAGTTGTTCAATGGCTTCGCGATGGGTTAGGAATTATCAAAAAATCCAGTGATGTTGAGAAACTTGCAGCGAAGGTAAAAGACAGTGAAGGAGTCTATTTTGTTCCTGCTTTCGCAGGACTCGGTGCTCCACATTGGAACCAGCATGCACGTGGTACTCTGGTGGGTATTACAAGAGGCTCAACATCAGCGCATATTGCTCGTGCGGCTCTCGATAGTATCGCTTATCAGACATTGGAAGTGCTACTTGCTATGCAAAAGGATTCCGGAATTGTTATCCGTGAATTACGTATTGATGGCGGAGCAACTGTTAATAACCAGCTTATGCAATTCCAGGCAGATTTATTGCAGGCAAAAGTGGTGCGGCCAAAGATAACTGAAACGACAGCCCTTGGAGCTGCCTATATGGCCGGACTTGCTGTAAATTATTGGAGTGATATCAATGAGGTTAAGGAACAATGGCAGATGGATCGTACCTTTTCTCCACGGATAAAATCAGGTGAGACTCATTCACTTATCAAAGGCTGGAATCGTGCGATCAATGCGGCTAAAACCTGGGCTGACGATTCAAATTAAAAGTGGCTGGAGTGAGCCAGAGTTTGGAGTACTTAGAGTTGAAAGGTTGAAAAAGTTTTAAAAGTTGAAGATTAATATAATGATAATAACTCTAGGCACTTTAGGCACTCCAAACTCTAGGCACTATAAGGAATAACTGGGTATAAATAAAGTAATAATGAAATAGAGGTTTAGTCAAAAATTTAATAGCTAAATAAGATGAATGCATTTTTTGCTGAATTTTTCGGGACTGCAATAATTATTGTTTTCGGAGGAGGAGTTGTATCTAACGTCGTTCTCAATAAAACCAAAGGAAATAACAGCGGCTGGATAGTAATAACGTTCGGATGGGCAGTCGGAGTCTTTACAGGAGTATTAATTGCAGCGCCGTATAGCGGTGCCCATTTGAACCCTGCTGTCACTCTTGCTCTTGTGCTGGCACATAAATTTTCTCTTTCATTGTTGCCCATGTATGTCTGTGCCCAGTTGCTTGGTGCTATGTTTGGGGCTTTTCTTGTATGGTTAGCGTATAAAAAACATTTTGATGCAACTGAAGATGCCGATTCAAAACTGGCAGTTTTTTGTACTTCTCCAAATATCCGAAGTTACTGGTATAATGTTCTGACTGAAGCCATTGGAACATATGTCCTTGCTCTCGCTGTTCTTTATATGGCGAAACCCGAAGTTGGATTGGGCGCACTGAATGCATTGCCTGTGGCTATTGTTGTGCTGGGTCTTGGTCTTTCTTTGGGAGGTCCTACCGGGTATGCTATTAATCCTGCCCGTGATCTGGGTCCTCGAATAATTCATTTCCTCCTTCCAATACCAGGCAAACGCGACAGTGACTGGAAATATTCCTGGGTACCTGTTCTGGGGCCATTGGTTGGAGCTTCTCTTGCAGCAGTGATGTTTCTGATTTTTAATGTGGGTTAACAAAAAAATCCATCGAATACAACTTGCATACCTATTTTCGTCGTTTCTTTTACAGAATTCATCAAAATCTTAGTAAAAAAAAGCTGAGCTTCCTTCTTTTCTTGAAATACAATTACTAAATTAGCTTTGATTTTAGTTTATATAAAAATCTGTATAGGGATAAACAAAATTCAAAAAAAATTGTTATCTATTAAATTTAATGACTAAAACTTTAAAATTATGAAGAAACTTTTACTTTTATTGTTAGTTGTTGTCTTCTCTTTAACACAACTCAATGCACAGGCATTTAAAAATGGTGACATGGTAGGAAACCTGGGCGTTGGTTTTGGCTGGTATGGCTATGGTTATGGGACAACTTCATTGCCTGCTTTTAGTTTGAGCTTAGAAAAAGGAATTATGGACCTCACAAATGTTGGTCCGCTCTCTGTTGGAGGAATTATTGGATTTAAACATGCCAAGTACGCTTATACTTCTTCCTATGATTGGTCATGGAACGATATTATAGTGGCTGCTCGTGGTGCTATTCATTATGATCTTTTTAAGGTAAGTAAACTTGACACTTATGGTGGAGTAGCTTTGGGTGTAAGAATTGAATCTGAAACATATTATACTTGGGTTGCACCTTATGGAGCAAATGACTATAAGAAATTAACTTCCTCTTTCACTCATGGGTTATTTGCCTTATATGTGGGTGGTCGCTACTATTTTTCTGATAAACTTGCCGGTTTTGGTGAATTAGGCTATGGCCTTGGTTATTTAACAATTGGATTAAGCTACAAATTCAATTAATATTCCGATTTTTTTAGAATGAGGCTGTTCAATTTTATGACAGCCTTTTTTTTGCGCCTGACATTGGTGATAATTTAATGGGTGATAGTTTAGAGGTGTAAGTCCATTATGATTTAAACTGGAAAAAATATAGCTGGAATCTGGGTAAGAAGTATGGGATTGACTTAGTTTATGTCCCGATGAATGAAAAATAGGTTAAACAGGATATAGGTAGAAATAAATTTAAATAAATAGAAATAGAAGAAGACTTTTAATGGCAGATTAGTCGCAGTCCTGTTCAACCCTTATTATTGATTTTACATCATATCCTTTTTCCACAGCTTTGCTAAGAAGCATATTATAAGTCTGTTCATCCATTTTCTTTTCCCTGGCAAGTATCCAGAGGTATTTAGCTGAGGGATCACCCACAAGAACATACCTGTATTCTTTATCAAGCTCCATAATCCAGTAATCTCCTGAAAAAGGCCAGAAAAATTGTACCTTAAGTTTTGCTGGACTGTTTTTATCAGGTATCCAGGCAACTCCCTTTGAAGATGTTGATTTATGCGGATCAGTTAAGTAGTATCCTTTGTTCAATACCGTTATTCTTCCATCATCGCGGAGTGTGTAGTTAGCGGAAGTACACTTTAATTTTCTTTCAAAATAATTTGGCAGACGGGCAATTTCATACCACATACCCATATATCTGTTGAGGTCGACTATTGATACAACTGAGGGTAACTTTTGAGAATGAGATGAGATAAAGATCATAATTGTAAATAGAGTTAATGCAGTTTTTTTCATGTAGGATATTTACATCAGAACAATTAAAATTCTATTCTGTTCAATAACTTCATTTTCCAGGTTGAATAGCAGAAACTGGGTTCCTAAAGAAAATCCTTTTTCATTCCCCCTGTTTATTAACATTTTATTAACAAGATTTCGACATCTTAAAACATATTCAGGCATCAAATTTGTATTATTATATGAAAATTATCTATTAAAAAAGTAAATTAAAAAGAGAGATTTGAGGAGGGAAGTAAAATGAAAAATCTAATAAACTTTAAACGTGCGATCTGGTTCACTTTGATTGTTACTGGTGTCGCCATTCTGCAAAGTTGCGCAATATACCGCCCTTATCCTAATAGTTCACAACTGTTAACAGTACCTGATATTATCCAGATGAGCAAGGACAGTGTTTCATCAAAGGATATTATCAATGAAATAAAACAATCCCATACAGTTTACTCTCTTAAAGCTGACCAGCTTGTAAAGCTTAGGGATGAGGGAGTTCAGGATTCAGTTTTAAACTATATGGAAGAGACCAAAATCAACGCTTTCCGGCAGAATCAGAGATATACCGATTCATCTTACTGGTGGATGGGTGGTGATGGGTTCTATTATGGAGCTTTTGGTTTGGGCTGGGGCTGGCCTTATGGCTACCTGGGCTGGGGTTGGGGACCAACATTGGTGTACAACTACCGTGGAAGTTATGGTAGTGGATTTCATGGCGGATTCCATGGTGGAGGCGGTTTCCATGGAGGAAGAGGAAGGTAACTCAAACACCGCTAAAACCCTGCAATTATGACAATAAAAGAGGATTAATTACACTGCTCGTAAATCTTCGAGAGGAGTGAAACAAAGTAAAAGCCTGGTAATATTATACCGGGCTTTTTATTTGTTCATCAAGGCATCCAAAATGGGTTCGACCCAGCTTTCCTTATCAATGTTATAGACAATAAAATCGCTGTCGAATTGCCAGTAAGCCCAGGAAAATCCAAGTTTTTCGGCAGTACGGGCTACAAAGGCTGTATATCGCACCCTTGAATCCATCTCGCCCTTGTCGTAAGCACCAAATTCACCCAGGAATATTGGTCTATCGTTTTTAAGTGACCAGTCAGCGGCAACTTTGAGCTTTGATTCTATCTCCTTTTTTTCATCCGGAGTACCCGTCCATTTTATGCCACTCAGGTACTTATAATCACTTGCCCATGCTGCCCCTTGATGAGTAAACCGCATGGGATGGTAAAAATGGACAGTTGCAATAATGTTCCGGTCATTATCGGGCAATTTCAATGTATTCAGACTTTCTATGCCGTTCCAGTTACCGGGTCCGATGATAAGGGTCCTGTCAGGATTAGACTCCCTGATAACTTTTATGGCTTCTGCCAGGAATGTGTTCCACATTTCCACGGTAAGCTTCTGGTTGGGCTCATTCAAAAGTTCAAACACTACATTGGCGGATTTGTCCTTATACCTGGGGGCAATCTGTTTCCAGAATGAAAGGAACATCTCTTTTTTTGCCTCAGGATTATCAGCCATCGTTGTGTATTCGTGCAAATCCAGGATGATCATAAGATTTGCATCAAGGCCTTTGGTAACCACCCAGTCGAGCGTTTCCAGCCACCCGGGATTGATTTTATTCTGACTATCCATTTGTGTGAATGGATTGAGGTTTATACGGACTGTAGAAAAACCTGCGTCTTTGATCATTTTAAAGTACGATTCTTTGAACCGTCCTTTTTCATGGTCTTGCCAGAATGCTTTATCATATCCCAGGATGTTAACTCCTCTGCCTAGTTTAAGACATTGATCTTTGACAGTAACTGTTTGAGCCAGAGAAACACAATTGAATGATAAACTGGCTATAAACAGAGTAATGAAGAGAATAAGTTTTTTCATATTATGATGCTTTTTGGTGAGATGTTTAGCAACAATAAGTGATATTACATTGTGAGAACAAATTTAGTCATTTATGGGAAATATTCCTGGCAAGATTTTGTTATTTAGGGGAGTGCTTAACAAGGAAAAAACACGCTTGGATCTACAAAGGGGAAATGCCATGGCATTTCCCTACATTATGTCCGGGTGTTTTGTGTAGGGTCACGCCATGGCGTGGCGTGGCCTCAAGTCTCTCAGGACCTCATAATCCTTTTAAATAAACATCTCTTTTGCTTATTTGTACAAAAAGTTTAGCTTTATAACCTTACATTTTATACTTTTTGTTATGAAAGTTGCTGTTACCGGAGCCAGTGGACACATCGGAAATTGCCTTGTACAGGAACTAAAAAAACAGGGGGCCGGGATAAAAGTTCTGGTTCACAATTTCAGAAGCGTTCTGGATGAAATGGATGTTGAGCTTATTCGGGGGAATTTGCTTGAACCTGAATCGCTGGTTAACCTGTGCGAGGGAGTGGATGTTGTATTTCATCTTGCAGCTCAAATTGCCATTGAGAACAGATCTTCAGAACATGTTTATGAAACCAACGTGACAGGTACTAAAAACATGATAAAGGCAGCTAATTACTCAAGGGTAAGAAAATTTATTCACTTCAGCAGTATTCATGCTTTTCAGATTGGATGCCCAGGTGAGTTGCTGGACGAAAGCAGATCATTGGTTGAAACAAATAAAACAATTTATGAGTTTACAAAAGCTGAAGGTGAAAGGGAAGTAATGAAAGCGGTAAAGGAAGGGCTTAATGCTGTTATATTAAATCCTACTGCAGTAATTGGTCCGTTTGATTACAGAGGCTCACTGCTGGGTCAGGCACTTCTTAAAATTTATCAGAATAAACTGGCCTTTTTGGTCTCCGGCGGATACAATTGGGTTGATGTACGTGATGTTGTATCAGCTTCAATAAATGCAATTGAATCGGGACGTAAAGGAGAAAATTATATCCTTTCCGGGGAATTCTGCACTCTTCAGGAGTTATCTGTAATGATAAGTAAAATATCCGGCTGCAAAATTCCTGTAATTGTCCCGGTTGCCCTGGCACGTCTGGCATGTCCGTTTTTTAAGGTTTTCTCCTCAGTTACAAATAAGCAACCTTTATATACATATCAGTCTCTTAACATCCTGGTAAATTCCCCTTCTAATATTTCAAATGCAAAAGCCAGAAAGGACTTGCGATATGAACCCCGACCTCTTGAACAAACACTCAGAGACACATTTGACTGGTATAAAGAGAATAATTTTATAAACTGATATGATATCCCACGAAACATTTGACATAATCTGCTGGATTTGGATCGCTGTTGCGGTTATAATATTTCCAATACTTCTAAAAGTCAAGCAACCCTATGGAAGACATTCGAAAAACAACTGGGGGCCAATGATTAATAACCGGCTAGGATGGTTTCTAATGGAGTTTCCTTCTTTAGCCATTTTTGGATATTTTGTGATCTTCAAAGCAAATTTGTTAAATGTGCTTATTCTGTTACCTGCTTTTCTATGGATGTTGCATTATATTCACCGTGTTCTGATTTTTCCGCTTCAAATAAGGACAGCCAGAAAAAAAATACCTGTCTTAATTGTACTTCTTGCTTTCATATTTAATATAATTAATGGTTTCCTGAACGGATATTGGTTTGTGCACTTCGCAACTGCCTACAAACCGGGTATAATAATTAATTTGAGATTGATCGGAGGTGCAATTATATTTTTATCTGGTTTTGCTATTAACAAATATCACGACGTTATTTTAATAAAACTACGTCCAACCTCAGGCAACGGATACAAAATTCCTTATGGCGGACTTTTTAAATATGTTTCCTGCCCTAATTTTTTAGGTGAAATTATTTCATGGTCAGGTTTTGCACTGGTCGCATTTAATCTTCCTGCTCTCTCTTTTATAATCTGGACTATAGTAAATCTTACAACAAGAGCTCTTGATCATCATAGATGGTATATAAAAGAATTTCCTGAATACGACAAAGAAAGAAGGGCTTTAATTCCCTTTTTACTATAACCCTAATGAATCTGGAGTTTATTAAGCCACTGCATATTGATAGATTCCATTTTTCAGATTTAAGATAAGTGCTTTGCAGAAAATAGGCTTGCCATGCAATACAGTGCATTTTATTTCCTGACAACCAAGAACGTTTATTTTTGTTATATATTAATTTTGTAATTGAATTTATAATGGCATAAATAATTTTATAATAATAGTGAAGATAAATAAAATAAAATTGAGAAAAATGAAGAAATTGTTTCTGTTGATGATATCGCTTTTAATAGGAATGCCGGTATTTTCCCAGCCTGAGGAAGGAAAGCTAATACCCATTACTACGAATTCCAAATCAGCATTTTCGTATTACAACCAGGCCATGAAGTACTTTGATGACGTTAACCTGAATAAAGCAATTGAAACCTGTAAAAAAGCTCTTAATCAGGATCCCGATTTTTTCATGGCTAATTACCAGCTGGCATCTTATTATCTTCTGAATCGATCTGGTGATAATTTTAACGAGTACGCTGATGCCGCAATAAATTGCAAAGCTAAACTCAGTGACGCTGAGGAACTTCTGAAAGAGGCTCTGGTAAGATTGAAACAGGGTAGTACCAATGTTATCGACCTGGGGAAAAAGCTTATGGAAATGTATCCAAATGATCCCAATTCATATAATAACCTGGTTTCTTTTCAATCACTTGCAGGCGATTCTACCGGCATAGTTGAAACTTTAAATAAGGCAATTAAAATCGCTTCGAATCCCGCATCCTTTTACAATCAGCTCGGATATGCATATCTGACGCTAAAGCAGAGCGATAAGGCGGAAGAGGCCTTCGATAAATACATTGAACTGGAACCGAAGAATCCGAACGTGTACGACTCAAAGGGAGATTATTATATGTATATTAAAAAATACGATAAAGCCTATGAATCGTATATGATAGCTTATTCAATGGATCCTTCCTTCAGCCATGACAAGGCCGAGCTGGCAAAACAGCTTTATGAACAGACGGAAGGCAAGAAACTGGAAATAATCTCCATTTAATCCAACAATAATTATTGGACTATTAAAAAAACCCCCGGGGTGGAAGCACCGGGGGTGTTTATTTGTTGAAGAGAGGTTTGAAATATCTAACTATGATCTGATCAGAGATATTGTCGAAATTATTGAAATAGAAGAGGCTATATACATCTGTTGAGTTGAAAATATCTGGGTTTGTTGTAGGTAAAATGTATCAATTTTCTCAAAAGAGTTACTTATTTTACAGTATACAAATGTAACAGGATTGCTAATTTAAAATATGATCCAACATATTAATATTATCCAAGCCCAATAAAATGAAAAAGCAAAAACCTCTTCTTACGACACTTATATTAAATGCTTACATCGGAGTATCGATGTCACTCTTACCTGGCCTCAATTCACACACCAACCAGTCTGAATTTCAACGATTCAAACTGGACAATTCTTTGTATATCACATGACTGGATTATTGAAGATCTTTCGGATCAGAATGGTTAGAATATAATCGGACCATTTGACAAATCTTCTATTGATAAAATGAGTTCCGGCTATCTGGTTGGAGGAATCGGATGGTATAGAAAAAGTTTTACTGTTAAAGAAGAAGACAAGGACAAGATTGGTTACCTTCAGTTTGAAGGGGTACTATGAATTCTGATGTCCGGCTTAATGGAAAACATCTTGGATTTCATCCTTACAGTTATATTCCTTTTAATTACAATATTACTTCATTTCAAAATCTTGTCTGTCATGCTTCATATCTACAGTTCATTATTAAAAGCCGGTTGATGTTGCAGAAACTGAAGCAAATAATCGCAATAATTTCCTGATTTTTTTTTTGGTCCAAAATAGTCCTTTCATATTTTTATTTTAACTTGCAGATAGAACTGGCCGGATATTTAAATAGTTATCTTATTGGTTAAAGTTATGAAATGTTTGCACTGTAACTTATTTGTATTATTCCTTAGCTTGTTTCCAGCTTTGGGATATTCTCAGGAAAGCCTGCCTGAACCAGAGCGCGGAACCGTACTTCCGGGTTTTATAATCACCCTTAAGGGAGATACTGTAAAAGGTTTTTTATTGAATATTAATCTTTGGCAAAATCAAAAAATGACTTTTTTCTATACCGATCCGAACGACCAAAAAGAAAGGGTAAAGTACACACCCAAAGAGATCAAAGCATATCAGGTAGGAACCAGGTATTATGAAAGCACAAAACATCCTTTTACCAACAGTATTCACTCGGAGAATTTTCTATTAAGGAAGGTGAATGGAGAGATAAAATATTATATTTGGTATTATGATGAGGATAAAAGTAAGCTCCTGGTTTGGGATAAGATCTCCCTGGATGATATAGCTAAGGCATTTCTTTTTGATGAAAGTGAACTATGGAAACAAGAGTTCGGAAAGAAAAAAAATGAAGATACTATTATGGAGTTTAATTTTAAGTTCCTTTTAAAATTCGCCAGGAACATGTCTGATTATGTAAAGGATGATGTGGAGCTTGCACAAAAAATCGCAAATAAAACCGAAGGATATAAGAATATTAATATTGAAGCGATCATCAGGGAATATAATGCCTGGTATTTAAATAACCGTCAAAAACAGTAGTTGTTTCTTAGGGTAAATAAATGAGTCAGTTAACATCAATAGTGTATCTTCCCAAATCAACACAATCACGGATTTTTTGCTATTCCCTGAGTATTTAATTTCTGCAACAAATACCCCGAATTCATTTCTAATCCGGCGAGGGTCAGCAATCGGGAATCTCCTACAAAGCTTTTTCTTTGCAGACAGGAAATTTGAAATATCTAGCCTTGTACTTATCAGAGACATTATTGAAATCATCGAAACAGATATGTCAATACACTTCTCTAGAGATGAAAATAGTGATTAATTATTACTGGATAAAATATATTGATTGTTTATGTTAAGTTTCTTATTTTCGTCATAAACAAATTTATAGGATTGTCTATATTAAACTCAGTTAATTGAAATATTTGACATTTCGCATTTTAGGCATCATAATCATCTGATCATTACTTTTCAAAATAACCTTAAGTCAATAAAAAGAAAACTTATCCCTTATTTCTCTGCTCTTTTAGTGCTATTTAGTCAAGGTGTCAATGCTCAAATGAATTTGACATCATCAATGCTAAATGAGTTTAAATTTCGGAACCTTGGAGCATATCGTGCCGGTGCATGGGTTTCGGCAATAGCGTTACCTGAAAATCCTGGCGAAAAATACAAGTACACCTTTTTCGTCGCAGGCCGGAATGGAGGTGTTTGGAAAACAGTCAATAATGGTACTACTTTTTACCCGGTATTTGAAAAATATGGTGTAACATCTATCGGAGCAATTGCTGTGGCACCTTCAAATCCTGATGTGGTTTGGGTTGGAACAGGCGAGTCGTACAACGCACGTTCTTCATATGCGGGCAACGGAATTTATAAATCTACTGATGGTGGCGAAACCTATATCAATATGGGTTTAAAGGATTCACATCATATTTCAAAAATTATTGTTGATCCTAATGATGCTGATATTGTTTACGTAGCCTCAATGGGTCATCTTTACACGACAAACACCGAACGTGGTGTTTTTAAAACTACTGATGGAGGAAAAACGTGGGGAAAGGTTCTTTATATTGATGATAAAACCCGTGTTATTGATATGATCATGAATCCGTCAAATCCTACGGTTTTATATGCCTCGGCTTATGAAAAGATCCGTTATCCCTGGCATTTCGAAGCAGGAGGTAAAAACAGTGCTGTATACAAAACAATGGATGGCGGAAAAAACTGGTCAAAGACTTTGAATGGACTTCCTGATGGTGAATTGGGTAGAATTGGCCTTGCCATCAGTAAAAGCAATCCAAATATCGTGTACGCAGTGGTTGAAAACCTCAATCCGAAAGATCCGACAATGGAACTTAAAACCGAAGGCATGATGAATACTTTGCGTGATAATTATTACGACCAGCTTAAGGGAGGTGAAGTTTATCGTTCAGTCAATGGTGGCCAGGTATGGATAAAAATGAATGATGATAAATATAATGTTAGTACCAAGGCTGCTTATTCGTTCAACCAGATTTTCTGCAATCCGCAAAACCCCGATAATCTTTGGATATTAAGTGATGCCATGCATATTTCGTTTAATGCAGGGAAAGCCTGGACTGGCTTTGAAGGCGACAGTACTCATTTTCTCGAATCAATGTTTGGTGACTATCGCACCATGTGGTTGGATCCAAAAGATGGCAATCATATGCTGTTGGGAGTGATGGTGGTATTTACGAAACTTTCGACGGAGGAAAAACCACCCGCCATTTTTACCAGATTCCTATTGAGGAGATTTATACAGTCAGTTATGATTATCTTACTCCTTACAATATTTACATTGGATTACAGGATCACGATGTGTGGCGTGGTCCATCAAACGGCTGGGCTGGCGAAATTGGTCCCGAGGATTGGACCGTAGTCGGATCCGGTGATGGTATGTACTGCAAAGTGGATAAGGAAACGGGGCGCTGGATTTATTCAACAGGACAGTTCGGACAGCAGCTGGTACTGGATGCATGGACAGGTAAGGCAACCAAAATAATGCCTGAAGCAGCCAAAGATAAACCATCTTATCGCTATACCTGGACTACGCCTCTTTTGCTTTCACCCCACAATTCTTCCATTGTCTATACCGCAGCACAAATGATGCTTCGCTCCGTAAACAAGGGCAAAACATGGGAAGAGATTAGTCCCGACCTTACAACCAACGATCCTGTAAAGCAGAACGGTCGTGGGCATATTAAATACTGTACCATCACTACTTTCGATGAATCGCCTGTTAAACCAGGAATTCTGTGGGCCGGTACGGATGATGGGAAAGTGCAATTTACGCCTGATAATGGTTCATCCTGGACTGACTGCACCTCCGCACTTATAGCCGCTGGTTGCCCTGCAGGTTTCTGGACCACCCGGATTGTAGCTTCGGCACACGATAAGGCTGCTGCGTTTGTTAGCCTGTCGGGTTACTCTAAAGATGATTTCAGAAGTTTGCTTTTTAAAACAACCGACAATGGGAAAACATGGGGCAAAATTACCGGTAATCTTCCCGAACAACCTGTTAACGTTATAACTGAAGATACTGATAATAAAAACATACTTTTCGTTGGCACTGACGGTGGTCTGTTTGTTACTATTAATGGTGGAACAGAATGGGTTAAATTTGAGCAGATTCCAGCCGTTCCGGTGAAGGACATCGCCATACATCCACGTGAAAATGATCTGATAGTAGCAACTTACGGTCGTGGAGTTTATATCACTAATATTTTGCCGCTTAAACAGCTTAGCGATATAACCTTCGCAAGCCATGCTGTTTTGTTTCCTGTTAAATGTAAACCATTGAAGAATTATTCAGAAGCTGCCTGGCTTGGAAACCGTCGTTTGATGGGTGATACTCATCCTTTTAAACCTAACGAACCTAACGCTTTCGAAATATACTATTATTTAAACCCGGATCAATTTATTGCACCAAAGAAAAAGCAACTGTTACGGCCGACCATCGAAATCAGGAACGAAGCTGATAGCCTCCTGAAATCAATCCAGATAAACAAACCCGGATTCGGCAAAGCGGAATTTCCTTTCAGAAATCTGCAAACCGGCAAATATTCAATTGTTATGAAATCAAATGGAAAGGAATATAAGCAAACATTTTGAATATTTGAAGCACATACTCAAGCCTTAAAGAAATCGACTTTCTGCATTCTTATATCAGGTTCATTTCATTTCGTGGGGGTTATTATCTGGTAATTGCCGCTTAGATGCATTAAGCTGAAAAGATACAACAGACCGTCATAATATGGATCGAAATATCCGTCAGAATAGGGTTCCATTTTCGCATTCCAGACTGCATCAATAAATTTCCAGCTTTTAGCCAGTGTCCCCATTATTGATGCAGCGGCGGAAGTTGCAACCAGTCCAATAGAATGACGAAGCGTTTTGTATCCTCCTGCCTGTAGAATATACGTGGGAAGTGTACCGTCAATATTGAACTGGTCCTCAAAGGTATCAATACCCCTGCAGAACAGGAAGTTCTGGATTCGCACTGCATAATTCTTCTGCCATTCTTTATCCTTTGCATACCATGAGTAATCCATAGCAATGTTCATCGGTACCCTCCATGAGTCGTAACGAAATGCCCCAGGCATGTTAAACTGTTTTCTCGGGACACCACTGAATTCAGTGAAATCAGAATTCAGTCCGGTAGGGGATTTGCAGGCCCTTTGAAGAAAAACCCTGGCACTATCGGCACAATCCCTGTAAAATTGTTCTCTTCCGTCTTTGGAGTATTCTGCCCAGACCTCATAAAATGCAGGCAGATAGTATGATGGATCTGTCCAGTTATATCCCGATTTATCAGGAACAAACGTAATTTTCTTCTGCTCAACGTTAATCACATTCATAATTCCGCCGGATCCGTTTTTGCTCCACATAGCATCAAGAATTTTTCTGGCTTCGGCATAATAATTTATACCGGTATTGTTTCCCCAGCGGTTTGCAGCGAACAACAGGTCAGTGATAAAATAAAGCTCACCATCGGAGGCAGATCCTTCAGAATTGTGTTTGCCAGTTTCGGGTTTTACACTCCATGCAAAATACGCATCTCTGGGACCTCCCTGATGCTGCATATATTTTTTGGTCCAGCGCCACAGACGGTCAAAAACATCTTTTTTATTCAGCTGAACCGCAACCATCATTCCATATGACAGACCCTCCGTGCGCGCATCGTGATTCTTCAAGTCAGAAACATATGCCATTGAATCGCCGACTTCGAAATAAACCTTGTTCGGTCCTTCAAAAACATCATGATATGCTTTTACAAGTTTCGCATTAATATCAGCCTTTTTATATCCGGCATCAAGGAAAACATTACGATATTTGCCCGTTTCCCTGGCACCCTTTTTCCAGGGCTTCATTTTCCCGCGATTATCCTTTACATCTTTTGTACTATCTTTATCTGGTGTCACTCCGGCTGCAAAACACCAGCCACATATCGCGAAAAACATTATGGTAGAAAATATTATCTTTTTCATATTGAGAAAGTTATGTTGTAATTATTTATAGTAAATCAAGCTAGATTAAATTTCAATATAATATATGCTTCTGCCTTATTCTCATCAAGTCAGTCAAATCAGGAATTCAATATTTCATTTGCCACCAATTTATTTATTTAAATTTTTACACAGACTATAGTTTTAATATTTTAATAACTAATATATGGTATGCCAACATTTTTAACAAGATTGAATCATTAAAAAAAAGGTTTTACATCGAATAGAAGGGTTTTGGAATCAATAATCTTCAATCTCTGAATTTTTGTCATTTTTTATATGACCATAAGGTTTTCATTTCTCAATATTCTGTTAAATTTGAAAAACTTAATACATTCTTTAACCTTATAAACATATGAACAGATATAGTTTTTTGGCACTTATATTTATCCCGGCATTGTCAATTTCAGGTAATCTGCTTGGGAAAAACGCCGAGCCAGTTGTTAAAGAGGTATTGGGCGATCACAATGGAAGCGAAGTAAGTCTTTTTACATTGACTAACAAATCAGGGAATGTATTGAAGCTGACAAATTACGGTGCAAGGATCTGTCGAATTGATGTCCCCGATAAAAATGGAGTAAAGGATAATGTTACAATGGGGTCTGAAACCCTGGAAACAATAATAAAAGGTGATGCCTTTGGAGGTGCTGTTGTAGGAAGGTATGCCAACAGGATAGCAAATGCAAAGTTTACGCTTGACGGTATTGAATACAATTTACCGGTAAACAACAGGCCAAACTCACTGCACGGGGGCCGCAACGGATGGTTTTCAAAAGTATGGAATGCAGAGATTCTTAAAAAAAGTAAAATACCTGCAGTAAAATTCTCGTATGTGAGTCCCGATATGGAAGAAGGATTTCCCGGAACTGTAACCATTGAAGTAATCTACTCATGGTCCGATAAGAATGAAATAATAATCGATTATTTCGCAACTACTGACAAACGGACAGTACTGAGTGTTACAAATCATGCCTACTTCAACCTTCACGGAGCAGGAAAGGGGTACATATTTGACCATATCCTTAAGCTTAATGCTTCTACTTTTACACCATTTAATGCAGTTAAGATTCCGACAGGCGAAATCCGATCGGTGAAAGGAACCCCATTTGATTTTACAGTTCCTCATCCAATTGGTGATAAGATCGGGGAAACCTATGATAGTGTTGTTGTCGATGGTTATGATCATAATTTTGTTCTTGATAACAAGGGGAAGGTCAATGCAACGGTTTATGATCCGGTAAGCGGCCGTATTATGGAAGTGTTGACCGATCAGCCTGCTATACAGTTTTTCTCCGGCAGCGGGATGATGTGGAAAAAAGCTGCAGGAACCGGTAGTAATGCAGTCAAAACAAGATCAGGATTTGCTCTCGAAACGCAGCATTTCCCTGATAGTCCGAATCATCCAGGTTTCCCTTCAACAATTTTGAACCCGGGTGAAAAATTCAAATCACGAACCATCTACAGGTTTTCAGTAAAAATGGATAAATGATATTTTAAGCTTCCCACAATTCAGATGGGGATTATACTAATTATATTTTTCTGACAGATCAAGTGGATAGATTTTACCTCTCCTGGTAAAACTAAAGTTAAACTTGTTAATTTTTAAAACTTCAATACTCAATATTATTATGAAAAGAGATGAATTCTTAAAAACAATGGCAGCAGCTGTTCCGGCTGCTGCAGTAGTACCTGATTTCAGTCGTCTGGCTGAACCCGAACTAGGAAAGGTCAGGATCACCGATGTAAAATTTATGCGTATTCAAATAGACAGGGGTCATGTTATGCCGCTGGTCAAAATCGAAACAGATGCAGGTGTTTACGGTATTGGTGAATGTCATCATGATGTTACCGGATTAGGGGCAAAGGATGTAGTTCTGAATGCCTTTAATCAGATATTGGTTAAGCAGGATCCTTTCGATATTGCGCGTCTTACTCAGTTGATGAAGTGGCGCGTATCGTATCTGGGTGGTAACGGTGGTGTTGGTATGCATGCAGTTACCGGATGCGAAGTTGCCCTTTGGGATCTGACAGGTAAGCTCCTAAACATGCCCCTTCGCAAGATTCTGGGCGGTGGCTGCTACACCGACCGTGTGAGAGCTTATCTGACCGATCAGCCAAGAAACATGCTTGATCCTGCATCATGCAGGGAATGGGTCGATTACGTTAACCAGTCGGTTCAGAAATGGACAGCAGCAAAGCCTTTCAGAATATCCAGTCGACCCGGCGGTAGTGAATTAAACCGTCGTCTTTCACATAGTGAACTGGAAACAAATATCCGTGCCTATAGTAATTTGCGTGAGGCGGCAGGCAACGAATTTGAAATTATTGTACACTGCCACTGGGAATTTGGATTTTTTGATGCCCTCAGTTTCGCCCATGCTTTGGAACCAATCAGACCGTGGTGGATAGAAGACCCCATGCCAATTAACTATGTGGATACCTGGGCCAAGCTCACAGCAGCCTCCCCGATACCCATCCTATGCGGGGAGAATCTTTATACACTATACGATTTCCTGCCTTTTATTACTAATCAGGCTGTTCATATGGTTGAGATAGATATATCTATGACTGGTGGTTTGCTTGAGGCAAAAAAGATTGCTGAACTGGCAAATACTTATTATTTGCCTGTAGCAACACATAATGTAATGGGGCCGATAGCTACGATTGCTTCAGCTAATTGCGCTGCCACTATGCTTGATTTTATCGGGCATGAAAGCTATGATTATAAAAAAGGTGCCCATGCCGGATGGGATTCTCTGATCGAATATGACAGAGAGATGATAAAAGATGGGTATATTCAACTTTCTGACAAACCCGGTCTTGGCCTGGATCTGAACAAAGAGGTAGCAATGAAGTACCTGGTGGAAGGTGAGAAATGGTGGGGATAGAATTCAACATCAACCATTAAAAGTGTACTTTTATGAGATTAAGGGAAAAACGGTTAATAATGAATAAAAATCCACCTTCAGCAAGGTCTGATATGAAAAAATATGCAGAGAAAAGAAATAACATTATTGAATCAAAAAAGATAACCAGGCGGCATTTTGTTAAACTAACCGGAATTACAGCCCTGGGAGTGTCTTCCTTAGGCCTCAGTGGATTCACTTTTAATGGAGTGTCAATAGTTCTGGATCCTGAAGATAAAATAGCCCGGATGCAGATATCAGAGTGGGCAGTTAAAGAACTGGAGAAATCGCTTATTGCAAGAGGCATAGATGTTTTCCGATGCAGTCAGCTTTCAGGAGCAAGATCCGGCGATCTGTGTATAGCCGTGGCAGGATCAGATTCCCGGATTGCGAGAAAATTCCTTAAATCCGGAAAAATAGCAATCCCGGAAAAACCCGAAGCTCTTGGTTTAATACCTGTTAATTCTGCCGGGCGACAGATCTTGCTTACAGCCGGATATGACGCAAGAGGACTTATGTACGCAGTACTTGAACTTACGGACCGGGTACTTTGCTCATCTCAACCCCTTAAAGACTTATACCTCAGTAAGCTTGTAATAGAGAAACCAGCAAATGTCATCAGGGGGATCAACAGGCTCTTTGTCAGCGAAATTGAAGATAAAGGCTGGTTCAATGACAGGGAAATGTGGCCGCAATATCTGACAATGCTGGCTACACAAAGGTTCAACCGTTTCAGTTTGAGTCTGGGAATAGGATATGACTTCCTTCAGAATGTAACTGACGGATATTTCCTTTTTCCCTATCCGTTTTTTTTAACAGTTCAGGGCTACCAGGTAAGGGTTCCACAACTCTCCGATGCTGAACGCGACAAGAATCTCGAAATGCTCAGATTTATAAGTGAACAGGCAGAAACCAGGGGAATTCATTTCCAGCTGGGTCTCTGGATGCATGGATATCAATGGCTGAACAGTCCAAACCCGAATTACACTATCGAAGGACTTTCACCTGAAACTCACGCTTCATATTGCCGGGATGCTGTTTGTGAACTTTTGAAGCAATGTCCGGCAATCAGGGGTGTAACTTTTCGTGTACATGGGGAGAGCGGTGTAACTGAAGGGAGCTATAATTTCTGGAAAACAATATTTGAGGGTGTAGCTGCCTGCGGCCGTAACGTCGAAATAGATATGCATGCCAAAGGCATGGATCAGACTATGATTGAAACGGCAGTGGCATCAGGTTTGCCGGTAAATATTTCTCCCAAGTACTGGGCGGAACATCTTGGTATGCCATATCACCAGGCCGATATACGGGCTCTTGAAATCCCAAAAGCCGGGAATCGGGGAAATGGACTGATGAATCTGAGTGCCGGATCAAGAAGTTTTACACGTTATGGTTATGCCGACCTTCTGAAGGAAGACAGGAAGTATGGAGTGCTTCATCGCATTTGGCCCGGGACACAACGCCTTCTTTTATGGGGCGATCCTCTTGTCAGCGCGGCTCATTCAAAGGCATTCAGCTTTTGCGGTAGTGTAGGGGTTGATCTGATGGAGCCTTTATCATTCAAAGGTCGTCGGGGTTCAGGAATTGCAGGTGATCGCTGCGGTTATCTCGATACATCTTTAAAACCCCGATGGGACTGGGAAAAATATCTATACAGCCTAAGAATATTTGGAAGACTGGCATATAATCCGGATACCGAGCCTGATGTCTGGCGGCGGTATTTAAAAAAGGAATTCGGAAAGTCATCCGATGTTGTTGAGATGGCTCTGGCCAATGTAACAAGGATACTGCCGATCGTCCTGACTGTGCATGGAGCATCAGCCGGGAATAATACTTACTGGCCGGAAATGTATACCAACATGTCGATTCCTGATCCCGCTAATACAAACCCCTACACCGACAGTCCATCCCCACGGGTATTCGGAAATGTCAGTCCGACTGATCCACAGTTATTCCTAGGTATAAATGAATTTGCAAAGGAATTGTTAGCATCTGAAAGGAGTGGAAAATATTCCCCTGTCGAAGCAGCCCAATGGATAGAAGATTATTGCGATGCAGCAGCAGGGTATCTTGAAAAGGCCGAAAATGGTACGACTGATATGCGTAGGCCTGAATTCCGTAGAATGGCTATTGACACGGCTATAGTAATAGGCTTGGGTCGGTTTTTTGCCGCCAAAATACGTTCAGGCGTGTTATTCGGGATTTACCAGCAGAGCGGCGATAAATCAGCACTTGGAGAATCGCTCAGCCTTTATAGGAAAGCACGCGATTTCTGGGCTGATCTGTCAGAACGGGCAAGAGTTATTTATAAGCCTGATATTACGATTGGTGAGAATCCTGTAATTCGAGGGCATTGGCTTGACAGGCTGCCGACTATTGACAAGGATATTGATTTTATGGCAGGATTACTTGAAAATGTTCCTTCCGAATCCGGCTCAGGGAAAGAAGCGGTAAAAGTTGCTGTCGGGGAAGCAATCGGAAGGCCTGTCAGAACCAAAATATCCGTGAAACATCCCAGACCTGTAGGATATAAACCAGGGAATCCCATAAACATTGAAATATCTCTGGACATGAAACCTTCAACTGTACTGATGCATTATCGTCATGTTAATCATGCCGAGAGATTCATAACCTCAAAGATGACATTGATTGGCAGCTCATACAAGGCAACAATCCCGGTTGATTATACAAGGTCAGATTACCCGTTACAATATTATTTTGAATTTAAAGATGAGCATGGGAAAGCGTGGCTTTATCCGGGGTTCAGTGAAAATCTGGATAATCAACCTTACTTTATTTTGCGAAATGTATAATTCAGAAATGGGAAAATGATTAAAAAACCAATATACCAGGATATTGCTGTCAGATTATGTATAGGGCTGATAATAATAGGGAGTAGTATCAGAGCATTTGCGCAGACAACCTGGAATCAGTCCAATCCGTATACCGTAGTTTTAAAAGTTGATCTGACTGTTGAGACTGGCAAGATGAATCCTGCATGGGCCTGGTTCGGATATGATGAACCTAATTACACCTATATGAAAGACGGTAAAAAACTTCTTTCTGAAATTGCAGGGTTTAGTCCGGTTCCTGTTTATGTCCGGACACACTACCTCCTAACAACAGGTGATGGCTCAGCATCATTGAAATGGGGATCTACAAATGTCTATACAGAGGATAAGAATGGCAATCCGGTTTATGAATGGACAATAATTGATAAAATTTTTGATACATTTATTGAAAGAGGCATGAAACCTCTTGTTGAACTTGGTTTTATGCCTGAAGCATTGTCTACCAATCCTATCCCCTACAGGCATTCCTGGCCTGAAACATTCTCCACTGGCTGGGCATATCCTCCAAAGGATTATGATAAATGGGCAGAACTGGTATCTCAGCTTACAATTCATTGTATATCGAGGTATGGACTAAACGAGGTTGAAAGTTGGTATTGGGAAGTTTGGAATGAACCAAACATCAATTATTGGAATGGTTCAATGGAGGAATATTTTAAAATGTACGACTTTGCCTCCTGGGCGGTAAAAAAAGCATGCCCTAATGCCAAAATCGGAGGCCCTCATACTACAAGTCCAAGAGATAACAATGCTGCCAGTTGGCTGAAAAGTTTTATCGATCACTGTATAAATGGTAAAAACTTTAAAACAGGACAAAAAGGGTCTCCTCTCAATTATATAGGTTTTCATGCGAAAGGATCACCCAAAATTGTTGACGGACATGTTCAGATGAATATTAATCTTCAGTTGCAGGATATATCCAAAGGATTTGAAATTGTTTCATCATTTCCGGAAATCAGGGATCTTCCTGTAATAATAGGTGAGTCCGATCCGGAAGGATGTGCAGCCTGCTCTATGACCAGAAATCCCTCAAACAGCTATAGAAACGGGACCCTTTATTCAAGCTATGAAGCAGCTGTATTTGCCAGAGAGTATGCTCTTGCTGATTTTTTTAAGGTAAATTTCATAGGTGCAGTTACCTGGGCATTTGAGTTTGAAGATCAACGATGGTTTGACGGATTCCGTGATTTAGCTACCAACGGTGTTGATAAACCTGTTTTAAATATTTTTCGGATGTTTGGCATGATGAGTGGAACCAGGGTGGCCGTTTTAGGTGGAGTCTACGATCCCTTTATGATACGTGATTCGGGAGTGAAAGCCATTTCTCCGGATATTAATGCACTGGCATCCAAAGATAAAAACGGAGTATCCATTATGGTATGGAATTATCACGATGACGACCTGCCTGCAAAGGCATCACAGGTCAGAATAGATATTTCGGGTTTGCCTTCTTCAAAAGTCCTGGTTCATGAATACCGAATTGATAAGGAAACCAGTAATTCCTATGAAGTATGGAAAAATATGGGTTCACCTCAAAATCCGACCTCTGAACAGTATGAAACTCTAGCAGATGCAGGCGCTCTTAAATTGTTTACGTCTCCTTTCCTGATAGATCCGGAGAACGGAGCGATAAATCTGTCACTGAATCTTCCCAGACAGGGGGTATCTCTTTTCAGGCTTATTCTGCAAAAGTGATTATCTGATGATTATTTTTAATGCTATATTATTTTCACTTTTCAGGTATATTAATCAGCACAGTATATTTCTAACTTTAAAAGCTGTTCTTCATCAAATTCCAAACATAAACCAATGAAAAAGGCTATAATTTATCTTTCAATGTTTTTGGTGATGGGCTTGATTTTTTATGGCTGTGCTCCAAAAGTCAAATTTGATGATGCCGCAGCTACTATTCAAATCGATGCTGCGAAAGTTGTTTCTGATGTTGGTCCACTGATGTACGGGCTTATGACAGAGGAGATCAACTACTCTTACGACGGAGGGCTCTATGCGGAATTGATTCGTAACCGAACGTTCCAATCGCCTGCTCCCGTGGCACGGGGGTTTCAGAGGCCGCGGCTGCAACCAGCAGCCCCTCATGATGTTCAGTCACAACAGCATGTAAAGCCTGTTTCCGGACAGCAGGTTCTTCCTGCCATTCCCGACCGGGTTCCCAGGGGCAACCCTCAGCAAGAACAACGCCCGCAATTTCCTCCTCAACAGCTGAACCCTAGCGCAGTTATAACAGACACGGCTGTAAAATATGTAAAGGGCCTTTATTACTGGAACCTGATTGCCGAAGGTGACGCAAAGGTATCAATTGCTCAGGATAGTATTCCACAGGAAGGTACAGCCCTGACTAAATGTCTTCGTCTTGATGTAACAGCTGTTAATAACTCAAACCGTGCCGGTTTCTCCAATGAAGGATATTGGGGGATCCCTGTTAAACCAAATACTAGGTACAAAGCCTCCTTCTATGCAAAATCAGCTCCTGGATTCAACAGCCCTGTTTACGTGACAATAGAGAGCAACGATCGCAAAACCATTTATGCAAATGGAACAGTGGAAAGCATCTCCGGCGAATGGAAAAAATATACTCTTTCCCTTAATACAGCGGATTTAAAGGCGACTTCAGATGCCTGTTTATCAATAACAACTAAATCACCAGGTACCATATGGTTCAGTCTGGTTTCGCTCTTCCCTCCATCATACAAAGACCGTCCCAACGGAAACCGTGCAGACATGATGACGCTTATGAGCCAGATGAAACCTGCTTTTCTGCGGTTCCCTGGGGGAAATTACCTGGAAGGCAATTCCCCCGATACGCGTTTCAACTGGGAAAAGATGATAGGTCCGGTTGAGGCACGTCCAACCCACTACAACGCTTCGTGGGGATATCATTCCGACGATGGCATGGGTCTTCTGGAATTTATGTACTGGTGCGAGGATTTGGGAATGGAGCCGGTAGTAGTTGTTTTCGCAGGTCTCTATCTGGGTGGCAAATATGAACCAGTAACTGGCGAACCGCTTCAGGTGTTAATAAAGGAAGCTCTTGAAGAGGTTGAATATCTCACCGGCAGACCTGACACCGAATGGGGTGCAAAACGTATTGCTGACGGACGCAGGGAACCATTCAAACTTAAATATATTGAAATAGGCAATGAGGACTGGTTTGATGTCATGTCATACAATAATCGTTACACTGCATTTTACAAGGCCTTCAAAGAGAAATATCCCGGGCTTATTCTTATAGCTTCGGCAACCACGGTTAAATCAGTTATTCCCGACATGGTCGACCTTCATCAGTATATGAATGTAAGAAATTGTCTTGCGGAAGCTCATCGTTACGATGAATATGATCGCAAAATGCCGCCTGTAATAATCGGAGAGTATGCAACCAGAGAAGTTTCGCCAACTTCCAACTTTTATGGTGGTATCTGCGACGCTGCTTATCTGACCGGACTGGAACGTAATGCCGATGTTATCAAGATGACATGCTACGCTCCTAAATTCGTTAATGTCAACCCGGGCGGGATGCAGTGGACATCTGACCTGATGGGATACAACGGACTCAACTGCTACGGATCGCCTTCATTTTATGTTCAGGCTATGTTTTCAAAGAACATTGGAAACAAGCTCGTCAGCTCATCGATCACCAATGTTCCTATCGGAAAAGAAAACGGATTTGAAGAAATATTTTACAGTGTGACCAAAGAGAGTACCACAGGTAAACTCTACCTGAAAGTTGTAAATGTTTCGGGTGAACCGAAACTGCTACAGGTAGCTATTGACGGTATGAAGAAGATAGCCTCGACAGCAAATATCACTCGTCTGTCAGCTGCAAAACTTACCGAAACCAACTCAATAGACAAGCCTGAGAAGATAATCCCGGTATTCTTTGTTGAAAAGGGATTCGGCAACAAATTCGTCTATAATCTACCTGCATATTCAGTTAACGTATTTGAACTTAAGGGAGAATAATTTTGATAAGAAAATATTAAGTCTTGTAAATACAACTAGTAACTAATTATATCAGTCTAATATGAAAAAAATATTTCTATTTGTTGTGGCAGTAATAGTTTGTGGTATGATTTCCGGACAGGAAGCCCAGAAAGTAAAAATAAACATCAAGTCGGGGGCACCTTCAGGAATAATTGATTCCAAGATTTACGGCCAGCTTTTTGAGCATATCTATTTCTCAGCCGACGGTGGATTGTGGGGTGAAATGATAGCCGAACGCTCGTTTGAGCCAGAGCAGTATCCGGGAATCTCCCCGCGCGAAGGATTTTTCGATGGATGGTATGAAGATGACGAAAATGTACTTCATTCCCCAACCCTAATGGAGCAGCCTATGCCCTTGGTGACGACTGAAAGTGACAACTTTGTATTAAGTACAGATATAAAATGGCGAGGATACAAACTCGCCCGGCATATGTGGAGTGGTGGTTATGCAGATATGAGGGTGTTTTTCAGAAAGGAATCAAATGGTATAAATTATCGCTTCCGGCTGCACGACCCACAGTATGAATCTGCAAATCCTTTTAGTCAGCAGCAATTGCCTAAGATAGCCTCATTTGCTATAGAGAAGGATACATTGACTGAACGCCGTGGCCGGGATGGAAAAACCACAACAATTACCATCTGGAAACCCGTTAAGAGTGTAGATGTGAAACCAGGTCAGATTGATGTGGCTGAGCAGTGGCATAATCTGCGAATTGATTGCAAGGGTAAAACTGTAATAGTTTTCTGGGATAACAAACAGGTCTTAAAATACAGTGATCTGGGCAGCAGTGAACCAAAGAATAATTTGGCATTCGGTGTAAATTATACAGCCGCTCAATATAAAAATATCAAAATTGCTTCTGATGACGGTAAGAATATATATCTGGATGGCATACCGGAGGTGGTAAAAAATCCACCAGTGGCTCCACAGTGGAAATCTTTTGGTAATGGTAAATTTGAAATGGTGAAAGGTGATGCTGTTAATATGAAATATTCCCAGAAGATAACAGCTGGAACAGAATTATCAGGTGTTTTGCAGGGACCTTTTTCAATAAGGAAAGGTGAAGTTTATTCAGGTTCGTTATGGGCTAAGGGAGATGGTAATGCTGAATTGACAATAGGTTTTATATCAGGAGTTAAAAATGTTGCAGCACAAGTGATGGGTAAACCCGGTACCGGGTGGAAGAAATATGAATTTTCACTCGAAGCGATAGGTTATGAAGGTGATGCTGATTTAGCCATCGGTGTAAAAGGTGGGAGCCTTCAGGTTGACCAGGTCAGTATGATGTCGCATTCTGCAATCAGTCTCGGCGGTTTCAGACCTGATATCTATAAAGCTGTAAAACAACTTGGTCCGACCAATCTCCGCTGGCCCGGAGGAGGTTATGCCGCACAGTATAGCTGGAAGTGGGGTGTTGGTCCTCAGGAAGAACGTACTCGCTGGCCTCACTATATGTGGATGGATTACGATCAGAATGAATTCGGAACTGATGAATTTATTCAACTCTGCCGTCTGATTAATTCCACCCCGGTAATTGTTGTACGTATCGGTTTTGACAGACCTGATTCGGAACATGCAATGATACTGCAGGAAGCCGTTGACTGGGTGGCCTATTGTAATGAGCCTGCCACCGGTAAATGGGGCAATAAAAGGGCAGCAAACGGACACCAGGAACCATATAACGTTAAGTATTGGGAGATAGACAATGAGATGTGGGAATATGGAATTGAAAAATATGAGGCCGCTGTCCGAGAGTTTTCCACAGCCATGCGGAAAGTAGATCCAAATATTAAAATCATTGTTTGCGGAGCGTTTGGGAATACCACGGACAAGGAGTTCATTAATCGTTCAGGAAATTATTTTGATTATATAAGCCTTCATCATTATGAGGGTGAAAACGGATATGCGACAGGTCCGGCAAGACTCGCCGCACAGTATGATCAGTATGCCGAAATGATTGCTAATGGCCCCAATCCAAATATTAAACTCTATATATCAGAATGGAATCTTAATAGTATCGACTGGCGTACAGGATTGTTTGCCGGCGGATTTTTGAACATATGTGAGCATCGTCCAGTGGTTGAAATGGGGGCTGCAGCACTGTTTATCCGTCGTACTGACGCTCCCGCATGGAACAATGCTTTTATCAATTTTGATTATAAAGGACTTTTCGTAGCGCCAAATTACATTGTTACCAAACTATGGCACGATAATTTCTCGAAATACCGTCTGTCCTATACAGGTGAAACAGGCGGCTTGAGTATCATGACCACTCTCTCCGAAAACGGTAAAAATGTCATTGTTAAAATTGTTAACCCAACTGAGAATGCTTACGACCTGACAATCGGCGGAGACTGGAAATCGTTAACCTGTGCCGGATACGAATTTATTGCTCCTGGTTCGCTGAAAGCAGCAAATTCTATGGAATCGCCACATGCAGTGTCAGTTGAAGAGAAGGAAATAACTCCTGCCCAGAATGAAGTAATAATGAATGTTGTACCCTATTCAGCCGGAGTCATAACTCTGACAAAAGGATTTTAAGAGAGGGCAAATTCTTCTTATATAGTTTATACCCTACGTGGCGGGTAAAACAACAAATCCGTGACGCTTAGCGCTATGGCTTTTTCTTTAATGACAACAGGTTTGAAATATCTGATCGGCCTCTTTTTACCGATATTGGAAGCATTAATTATCTTTTGGACATTATCTCAATAATAAAATGATGATGCACAAAGACTTGACTGAAATTGGGAAAAGAAGTAAATTTGGGATTATGGTAAAAGGTCTGGACTCCGGATTTTTTTTGCTTCTTGTTTTTTCAGGCTTTATGTTTTGTACTTGTGAAAAACAAGGAAGATATGATTTATTCCCACTTAAAGTAGGGAATGAATTTTATTATAAATATAGCAAGTCTCGTTATACTGGAATTTATGCTTATACAAATGGGACTGAAACATGGAAGGTAGTATCTGAATCATTACGAGGGAATTCAAATATTTACCTCATTGAACGCAAATTGAATGCAACACTTAAAGTTGCTGGCCAGACATTCACCATAACAGATAGTTTACAATACTTTGAGATAAGTGAAGATAAATCTTCATCATTGATATCAACTTCCTCAATGATATTATTCCTGAATATTAGTTTTAAAAGATATGATAATGATCTTCAGATAGAAATAAAACAAGAAAGTCATTCAAATACAGAGGGTTGGAGTTATTTGTTTAAGGCAGACAGCGGTCTGACTAAATATACTTATTATCATCCGCCGAATCAGATTACTAACGAATCATTGACTTTGGACAGTCTAAAGTTAATTCTTTAAAGTATGAAATACCTGGCATCTTTTACCTATCTTTAAATATGGTAAAATCAATCTTCAGTGACCAGATGCTTTAGAGTGAGAATAGATTGCAGGCTCCCTTCAGGTAGATGGCTTGTTGTCCCAACTCTGATCATAACTTAATAATAACTACATAACAGTCTGACAATATGAAAGTAAGATCATTGCATTTTCGGCCGCTTTTCACCTTGCTTCTTGTTTTTATATTTGTAATAGGATCTTCCCAATCCATTAATTATCACAATACGTATGAGGACGAATTACCACGAAGTACTCCTGAGGAACAGGGCGTTCCTTCTGAGACCATCGCCCGGTTCTTTAAAATGATTGAAGAGAAAGGCTATGATGTGCACGGGTTGATGATGATCCGTCATGGAAAGGTTATCACGGAACACTGGTGGGCGCCATATGCTCCTCAATACCAGCATGCCATGTATTCGGCCACGAAGACCTTTACAGGTGTTGCTGTCGGCTTTGCCGTCAGAGAAGGCCTGCTGAATATCGAAGACAAGGTAATCTCCTTTTTCCCCGATCTACTTCCCGATACGATTTCACCTCAACTGGCCAGACTCTCGGTCAGGCATCTGCTGACTATGTCGGTCGGTCATGCCTCAACCTCATATGCCGGTTCGGGCAACAGTCAGGTCCGTTCATTCCTGGCAGCACGTTTCGCGCATGAGCCCGGTACCTCTTTCGCTTATGACATTACTGCTTCTCACATGCTGTCGCACATCATCACCAAGGTTAGCGGCGTATCGCTTTATGAGTACCTGAAACCGCGTCTTCTTGATCCGCTGGGAATTGAGGATGTTATCTGGGAAATGGATAACGATGGCTATAACATGGGTAACGGGGGTACTCATATGAAGACTTCGGATCTTGCCAAGATGGGTCTGTTCCTGATTAATAAAGGAAAATGGAACGGACAGCAACTTTTGGATCAGGCCTGGATCGAGGCAGCCACAACACCGCATATCTATCAGCATCGTGAAAGGACTCCGGAGGAGAATGAGAAGGCTGCTGACGATGGCTCGCAGGGATATGGCTATCAGATCTGGATGGGACGTCACCACTCTTACAGGGCCATTGGAGGACAGAACCAGCTGATTATGGTAATTCCTGAATACGATTTTATCCTGGTTTGCCACAGCAGCATCGGGGATGAAGCCGGTTTCAATAAGCTGATTTACGATATGCTGCCAGCTATGAGCGATAAGAAACTCAAAGCTGACAAGTCGTTCAACCTGAAAGCTGCGATTGCGGGATACGAAATCAAACGTCCGTTTGAAGGGCCCGGTACCAGCAAGGTTACAATGAGTACCCGGCGATATCGTTTGGAGGATAATGCCGCGGGCATTCGTTCACTCCTTTTCCGCTTCGATGCCTCCGGGAACTGTTATCTTACTTTTATTACAGCCAGTGCCATCCATAATATTCCGTTTGGCCTCAACAGCTGGTTGTACGGGATGACTGACCGTACGCTCTCCATTGCCCGTACGGTTTATTCGAATACGATGGGAGTCACCCCGGTCCATACTGCAGGTATCTGCACCTGGACAGCCGATAATCAGCTTTCAGCCTACTATCTTTCGATGTTTAATCCCGGCTCAGACGAGAATTTCCGGTTTACCTTCGATGGTGATCATCTGAAGATAGAGATCATTGCGCCATCCCGGCGCAGTCTGGGTCCTCCGGGTATGCAGCAGCCTGAACCGGTTAACCTTATCTTTACAGGAACGAAAATGGATTAGTTAGGTTTCAGCGAAAGTAAATATCAATCTTTATTTATAAAGGTTGAAGTTACCCTGTTAACAAATAACTTTTATTCCGCTCCACCAGATTAGCCGGTTCTTATTAATACAATACATGGTTATTCCTGCATTTAATGTTGATGAAGCGGAGTGCGGATAATTTTATGATCCTCTTTTTGGGGGGCATAACAAAGAAAATCCAAGCAATTCTGTCGCTTTTTTGGCAGGGCTTTTTCTTTGTATACAAGAGGTTTGGAATTATCCCATTTCTGATTATATTTGAATAACATTATACAGCAATTACGATATTTTGTCTTTCCGGGAAAGAAATAATGTCTGTTACAGATGATGAATAAGATGTACTATTTTTAATAGAAATATTTATTTGTTTAAACTGTTGCCTATCTTATAATTTATACAATTTCTAAACAATCAAAAACCTTAATGCTCCTATGAAAAAATTATCTTTTTTTGTTGTGATATTCACGTCGCTGGCACTAGCCTCATGCAGTGATTCGAATCCGGTATTGACTATTGAAGGTGGCAAAGTAATTGGTGTGCAGACCCCTACTAAGGGGATTATTGCATATAAGGGTATTCCTTTTGCAGCTCCTCCCGTTGGCAATCTGCGTTGGAAAGAGCCACAGCCCGTTGTGCCCTGGGAAGGTGTGAAGAAAGCAGACACTTATGGCGCTGCCGCCGAGCAAATAACATGGGATCCTCAAAGTTTTTACGGCAGGGAATGGCGGGCCAGTGGCTCTGTTCCGTTCAGAGAGGATTGCCTCTATCTGAATGTCTGGACTCCCGCAGCAGGTAAAACGGATCAGAAACTACCTGTCGCCATGTGGATCCACGGTGGCGGCTATCGCGAAGGCTTTGCCTTTGAACCAGAAATGGATGGTGGCGAAGACTGGGCATCGCGCGGTGTTATTTTAGTATCGGTAACTTACCGTCTCGGCGTATTAGGGTTTTTCTCACACCCGCTTTTATCTGCTGAAAGCTCCCATGGTGTATCGGGAAATTATGGTTTATTCGACCAGGTTGCAGCACTTAATTGGATTAAAAATAATATCGGACAGTTTAGTGGCGACCCCAACAACATAACCATCTTTGGTCAAAGCGCCGGTGCCGGAAGTGTGCAGTCATTATGCGCTTCACCACTGTCAAAAAACCTGATCAGCCATGCAATAAGCATGAGTGGAGGCGGTCTGAGCGACATGCGACCAGGTACCCCCCTCGATACAGCACAACTGGCCAACAAGAAGTTGATGGATTATTATAAAAAGACTACATTAAAAGATATGCGTGCTCTTTCGTTCGAGGAACTAATTAAAATGTCGAAAGAATACACAGATACCACTAAAAAGCTTTTTATGTGGGGTCCTGTTAATGACAATTATCTCTTAAAAGGCACTTTCACTGATGTAGCACGCGCTAATGATATTCCCGATATTCCTTATATGTTTGGATACACTGCAAACGATATGGGTGACGCAACCCAGGCCATAAAAGATTTCTGTGCCCTTCGCGCAGAAAAGAGCACTAAGCCTGCTTTTGCTTATTTATTCGCACGCCAACTTCCTGGTGACGATAATGGAGCCTGGCACTCTTCGGATTTGTGGTATGTGTTCCATTCTTTAAGGCACAGCTGGAGGCCTTTCACTAAGGGCGATGAGGCATTGAGCATTCAAATGGTAGACTACTATACTAATTTCTCCAGGTTCGGAAATCCGAACGGCAAAGAAAACGGTCTTTGGACCCCTTACACTACCACGGCTCCTAAATTTATGGTATTCAATGTAGATGGTGAAAAAGCAGCCTGCACAATGACAGACTCTCCCGAATTCAAAGGCCCGTCTCCCAGAAAGTAAAAGGTGGCTAGGCAGAAGACGAATGATTTGGAATGGTATTGGGGTTGCTGGTAGAAATATCTCCTAAATGAGGTTCATTCTATCCTTTGTGGTACCCCCGGAGCATTGGCATCGATACTGCATTCATCTAAATTCCCATTCTAAAATCTTGAATGCTGCTTTGGGTCAATGAACATTCTTCAAAAGTTGCACTTGTTCCATTACCTAAAGGTGATTGAGTACTTACTCCTGCCCATAATTCAGCAGGGTAATCGTTACGAAACAAGCGTACCAACTGCCAGAGTTCTTTATCAAGTGAATAATAGAAACCAATTGTCTTTGTGTCGGATGAAATTTTCATGTATATACTTGTGTTATTAACTATATCGTGATTATTATCATCAGACGTTTCAATAGTCCGGACAGTTACAACACGAGTACGCATGCGTTCATCTCTTTCGAAAGCAAATTTAAACCACCACTTTTTGTTTAAATAGATATACATGGTTCCGGCATCATATGTGTCGATAAACGTGGGAGAAACTTTAGCGGTAAAAGTAAACGGTTTTGTATTGTCTATTTTTGTTAGTAAAACAGGAGCTGTGCTGTTAGACAGTTTCCCATCCGGGTCGTTAAAATTATCACACTTTGCATTGCTTTTAAGCACTAATTTACCATCTTCAACAGTTGCAGTGGCTTTTGCGTTATTAAGCGATTTGGTAAACTCAACCCCTGAAACTTTTACAGAACACTCTTCTCCTTTTTCAATCAGAGGAGTGTTATTACTACTTCCAGTCGGAGTGTTTTTACAACTACTCATTACTGCCAATACAATTAACATGTTTAACCATAATTTTTTCATAACTAACTGATTTATTTTGATTTATCATATATCCTGTTTTTACTAACTCTTTACTTACTATTTGATTACCAATGTATTAAATGAGTTAGGAGACAATTTTGGTGAATAAACCTTATCATTTATTTTAATGTTCACCGACTTTTCGGTTTGTTCCTGATTTGCTAACACAACGACAATACTTTTATCTGGATTCAAAAATGCCAGTAAGTCTTTGTATTCACCGGTTGTATCCAGTTTTTTTGCTCCAGGCTGTACAAAATGGCTCACATGTTTCAATGAGTAATATTCGTTCGAATAATTGTAAGTCTTTGCATCGGGATCAACTACTAACAAAGAGTTTTGTGCCCAGCCCCAGCGGCTGATTCCTCCTTTGAGCAACGAAGTATTCCAATATTCATAGACAGAAACGCCATTATTTAAGTAGTGTTTCATCAAATCCCACGAGTGTAGAACACCTTTCCAGTCATTCTTACCATCACCGCATTCTTGTTCCGACTGGTAAAATTTAAGGTTGGGGTATCTTTTATTAATCCCAGGCAGGGCATCTTTCCCGGCCCACTGAAAACCAACTCCTTTCACGTATTTACTGCTTTTTGGGTCAGTCAGGATGGTATCAACGAGGGCTTCTTTAGGTCTTTCCATTGTTCCGAATAATATTTCGACCCCTTTAGCTTCCATGGCTGGTCCCAAATAGGCGCCGATAAAATTTGCCAATCCGGCGGCAGTCCAGCAACAGCTAGGAAATGTTTGGGCAGAATTAAATTCATTCTGGGGCATTACCGCGGCAATTTTAATTCCTTCGTTTTTGTATGCATCAATAAATTTGGAAAAATAAAGTGCGTATGCTTTCAGGTATTTTTCTTCCTGAACAAACATATTGGTACCTTCTTTTCCCTCCTTGTCGGCTGGCAGATCATTTTGATAATTAGGATTCATCATTAAACTTAAACGGTCGTTTCCTGAAGACTTCGGTCTGTTCGGATCATCCTTTACGCTTTGCATCCTCTTTTCTAACATTTCGCGCATTTTGATCGATGAGCGGCTGGCATAATGTTTATTGTATTTCATCCACGATGGAGGGCTCCATGGAGATGCCCAGATTTCCAATCCAGGCAAATAATGTTTGGCATTTTTGATAAACGGAATTAACGTGTTTTTATCATTTTCGATAGAAAATTTAGTCATATCGAAATCGCCATCCGTTTCGTCATACGAATACCAGTTTATTGAGAAGTCATTGGCCCCAACAGGCATGCGGCAAACGGTAAAATTAGCGCCAACTCCGGGTGCAAAAAGCTCTTTCATTATGGCTTCTCTATCTCCTGAATTTAATGTATTCAGTGAAGTCCAGCCTAATTCATTGAAGCATGTGCCAAAGCCTTGAATTGTCTGTTGTGTTTTTGTCAGATCGATAATTACATCTGCTGTTGTGGAGATATTTGAAGGCATGATTTCAGCTTGTCGATCCCAGGCTTTCTTTTCGGTCGTTGTAACCATTTTTGCTGTTTTCGTCTGGGCACTGGTAATCCCAAATATTCCAAGACAAATAATCAATAAAATGTTCTTCATAAGTTTAGTATTAAATTAATATTATTCTACTTAATAACTAGACGAAAAAGAAAAATTGGAGATCATTGTTGTCCATTCCTTTATGTTTTCAACAAAGAATTTTATCATAAAGCATTGGATGAAGGTCTTATTTTAACACTACAATCAACAATAGTAGCAAAAATTATCCCTTATGCAAAATAATCTGTATTTTAACAGTTTACCTGAAATTTATTGGACAAGAGTGCTTCTGAGTATCTCTTTTCAGATAAAGCTAAAAATGTTCAAATTCGAGTAAATATTTATATTATGAATGATAACCTTCACAACAAGCTTCTTATATCATTTTTTTGTATTTTTTCAGTTACATGTATATCCTGCCTCAGAAATACCGGCAATGAGAAAAAACTGCATACCTGGGAGATGTTTGAGATAACACTTCTGGCAGAGAAGGAATATAATAACTACTACATCGACGTAACCTGCTGGGTGGAGTTAGAAGGTTCCGGTTTTTCGAAACGTATATACGGCTTCTGGGATGGAGGCAATCTTTTTAGGGTAAGAGTTGTTGCAACAAAACCTGGTAAATGGCACTGGCAAAGTTCTTCAAATCAACCTGATGATAATGGACTGAACAATAAACAGGGTGAGTTTGACGCTATCGGATGGACTAAAAAAGAGCTGGAAAATAATCCTAATCATCACGGTTTTATAAGACCGTCAAAAATGGGCCATTCACTTCAGTATGCTGACGGGACTCCGTTTTTTATGATCGGCGACACCTGGCTTGCAGGCACTACATGGCGATTACCATTCAGGAATGCAGTCTCACCGGCTAACTATGAACCTGGTCCCGGTATTGGCTTTGAAGATGCTGTGACCTACAGGAAAAATCAGGGATTTAATTCTGTAAGTATGATTGCCTGTTTCCCAAACTGGGAAGCAGACGAAAATGCAAATACCTATGCCGACTCAAACGGAATATTTTTAAGGAATGCCTGGGAAAAATTCGGTTATTTCGTCAAAAACGGACAGATGACTTCCAAGGATATGCGGGATGAAAGCTCTAACAAACCTTTCGAGATGTCTCAACTGCACAAAGGAGTGGCAAATTTTGACAGAATAATCCCGGGATATTTTCAAAGTCTTGATAAAAAAATGAAATATCTCGCTGAACAGGGATTTGTACCATTGCTTGAGAGTGTTAGACGTGATAATTGTCCTGCCTGGAAAGCATACTTTGATTTTAATGAATCATACTCAAGGTTTATTCAATATCTTATTTCGAGATATGGAGCTTATAATATTCTTTTCAGCGGTATTCATCTCGACTGGATTCCAAAAGAATACAGCCTTACAGCAGATGAATTCAATGAAGCCCTGACATATCACTTAAAGAAGTTTGGGCCGATGCCTTTTGGACAACCATTCACTACATTGATAAACAACTCAACTTACAGGCAATTCGGTCACGGTCAGGATTGTCCATGGCTTACAATGCACAGCGTGGGCAATAATCCTCGTGATCATCGTATTTCAGCCATGCTTGATACTTTGTTTAAGCTTATTCCGGCTTATCCTGCCATTAATTTTGAACCTTATTATACCGGATGGGACCATTCCCTTAACAAACCACATGGAGAGCATCCTGTCCCTAATTCTGCTCGAGACAATTACTTCACCAGGGCAATGATGTATTTATCCGTCCTCTCAGGCGGATTATCGGGACATGTTCATGGAACAGCAGGCTATGATATGACAACTACTGGTGAACCGGCAGGCTTAAGGCCATATATATGGGATGCCATGAAATATAAATCGGCTGACTACATGAGACATTTAGGTAAATTTATTTTGTCAGAAGGCGAAAAGTACCAGACTCTTGAGCCAGTTCAGGAGGACCTTCTGCCAAGGAAAGCCGCCGGCAGTTTTGACGATGGGCTGGACGGGTGGTCATATATGATGAGAAATCGAGAAAAAGATTTTGCTTTATTATATTTTGAAAACGGTTCGGTTAAACCAACGCTAAAAGGATTCCTGCCTGACAGACCCTATTCTCTGATATGGTATGATCCTCGAACAGGGGGGTGGGAAAAACCACTGACTGTAAGGACTGATTATCAGGGATTATTAATTATTCCTTCTTTCCCTGACTCTAAAAATTCTTCCGATACTGACTGGGCATTGAAAATAAAGAAAGAGTAACTGACGGTATTCTCTATGATATTGATTTTTAAATGGAATTGATGCAGGATCTCCTGCTCCGGGTTTAAGGTATATCGACTGGATATCAGGATCCCCGTCTTTCTGGAAATATTCCAGCCTAACCGGATAGAACCCCTTCTCAAGAGGGACAATATATGAATTTGTTACCTTTGACGAATGGATACCTTCCTCATTGAGTACTTTGGAAAAGCAAACCCCTTTATTTAAGACTCAACACTAATGTAACAATTGATTGTGTTGGAAGTACAACTTCCGGGCTGTTTAAAATACCAGTATTTAAACAATCATCAACTTTAGATGTCCTGTATGCAGATGCTTTGTCAATTGTATGACCAGCAATGGAAATTTTTACCGAACACTGATCTTTAGAGGAACGGTTAATTAATACAATTGATGCAGAGTCATTGGCAGAATTGATAAATGCGAGAGATGCCACCAGATTATCTTTAGATGTGCCAATTCTTTTCCATCCGGAATGGATAAATGCTGAGAACTGCTTGAAAACGTAGAAATCTTTTGTTTTTGAGTATCCTTTTGAATTACTCCAGCGACTTTGATCCCATGGATTATCCAAACTGACCAGTCCGGATCCATCCCAGATCAGCTCCCAGTATAAGTAGGCAACTGCATCTTCATCATTTAAAGATTTATAAATCAATCCAGCCAGGGAAAACCAGCCACCCAGACTGTATTCTGTCTGAAAATGAGGAATTTCAGGATGGAAAGCTCCCACTTTGGAAATATCTGTACTACTCCATGGATCATCTTTATTCACTCCATGATAAAGATGATGTGCTATTCCATACAGATAAGATGTATTTAAAGCATTTATGTAATTTTCTACAACATTGAATCCAATTCCTGCAGATTCAGGACCTAGCAACTTAGGTTTTGCAGTTCTTCCCTCTACCATGTTATATACAGCCTCCAGAGCCTTGTCATATCCCGCAATTGTGTCAGTGCCGGTTATTTTCTCAATAGGATCAAATCGGCAGGATTCATAACTGGCTGAAAAATCCGGCTCATTCTGAATACCGATATAAGTCGGATTAATCCCATGACTATTGTAGTCATTTAGAGCTCCTTCCCACCAGTCTGCAAATCCGGAATAATCAAATTGAACATTTGAATTTGATATGCTATACTTAAGGGTGCCTCCATTTGAACGATCGTGGTTGTTTTTTAAATAAGCCGGAGGACCCCAGGAGGTTGATAAAACTTTTATGGGCTTACCTTTAACGGCTTCAGCCTCACTTACAAATTCACTTACCCTGTCAATCATTCCAGCATCATAACCATAAGCATTTCTGACTCGAAGAATTTCAAGGTTTAACTCACCAAAAATTGCATCATAGATTTCTTTCTTATTTGGGTGCGCTGTTAGCCAGTCTTCATAGTAGGCTAATGAAGCTCCGAATCCTTCTACCATTTGAAACTGAGTCTCCGGATCTATATTCAAATCATATTCTTTAGTTATTACTGGATCAGTCTCTTTTTTGCAACGATCAGAAAACACTAATATAAATCCAATCATCACTACTAATATAGATCTTTCACGGATTCTCATAATTTTCCACTTCATAAATGAAGATAATCGAAATTAGATCTTGATTAGTTCAAAGTTAAATATGTTTTTACGATCTAGTTTGAATTGCCAGATAAATAAAAACCCCGGCGGTCTTGTGCCAGGGCTTTTATTGTGAAGTTTACAACAAAATGATTTTTTCTATCGGGTATTTAACGCGCTACTTTTTATTATAGTTAAGTATCACAACAAATTTTCCGCTTTCCTTTCCGGGGATAACCTTCATCTCCATTTGTCCGGTAACTTTTGTTCCTACTCCGAGAGCGGAGAGAGTATCTGTTACTGTTGCCTTATCCCCAGCACCTATCAATTCGGCTTTGGTCAACTCACCTTTCCACAAAACAGGACCGAAGGTATGTCTGAATGTGTATTGTCCGGGTACAATATTTTCAAAAACATACTCATCCTGCCCTTCTTTAATCATTTTTCGTTCAACCATTTCTCTATCCTTCATAAGTTCAATTTCTGCACCTCTACCCATCGTTTGTTCTGTTCTTTCCCTGTAATAATCTGTTCCACTGTCAAATGCCTCAACCTTAAAGTAATATTCCGGATCTCTGTTGAGACTGTGGATTGTCAGGGTATACTTATCATAGACCATGTAGTTGTTGTAAAGTTTATTAAGTTCAATACCATAACGAACAACATAACCATCGGCTCCTTCAACAGGTTTCCAGGTAAGGGTTGCGTCGCGACGATCTTCCGGGTCGCGGACAACCATTACATCTCTGACCTCTGTAAATTTAGCCTTATCAGGGTTTCCGAAAACCCGTAAATCCTTTACAGCAAATTTTCCACTATCAGGAGTGAATACATTGGTTAATTTTACATACCTGGCTTTTAGAGGTTCTGAAAGCTCGGTATAATCATGTCTGTTATCCACAGTATTATTGCTTTTGTCAATTAGCATCGACCAGTTCTTATTGTCGTTTGAAACCTGGACTGTAAATGACTCATAACGACTAAGACCACTAACCATGCCAAAGCCCCTGCCAAATTGTACCTTTGCATCTTGCTGGTCAAAATTGACCTGCAAAGCATATATTTTACATTCCTTGCCAAGATCTACTGTCATAAATTCTCCGGGATTCCCCGTTTGGGCACTCCAGTGGGTCATGAAATTTTCATCAACAGCATTTTTAACATTAAATCCTTCGAGGGTGGAAGATGCTTCTAGGTATTTTTTATTGGATAAAAGCATCCAGTCCGTAAAGTTATTATCAACTGCATCTTTCTTGATCCCGGGATAAAATTGCGGGTAATCTCCAAAAGCAGTATTGGAGTGCATTACACCTTCAGCATCAACAGCTGTGGGGAATAAAGCGAGTTCACTTCCACCTCTCCCACCATAAAATGAAGGGATCATACAAATAGTCCATAAATCCCCGTTTTTGTCGTGGAAAGTGCAACCATGACCTGCCCCGGGAGCAAATCCGGTTGTTTTGAATGTAAGCGGATTATGTTGGGAATATTTAAATGGCCCAAGGGGACTATCAGACACATAAACCCCGTGAGAGTAGGACAAAAATTCGAGGCCGATTGCAGCATATTGCAGATAATATTTCCCATTGCGTTTTATCATCCATGGCCCTTCTATCCATGGCGATTCTTCAGGGAAATAGGGCCTGTGTGTGAAGAAAGGAAATATTACATCTTCACTTCTCCTTCGTTCAAAACCATGTTCGACATAGTTTCCAAAGAAACAGACGACAGGCTTACCTTTCTCCCTGAAGCTGTTTTTGGGGTCCAGTTCAACAACCTGGAATGGTAAAATCTGCGACCACCCCCAATACATATAAAACCGGCCGTCGTCGTCGATAAACATATCGGCATCGCCGTAATCCCTATCCAAAGTACCAACCTTTGTCCAAACTCCCTGCTTAGGATCAGTACTTGTGAATACATCCCTTGCATTCATTGAACATGCATATAAAGTCTCACCATCAGTTAAAACCGATAGGCAGCCCCCTGGAAATTTCGGAACATTAACATAGGTCCAATCCCTCATATTGCTGGAATACCAATATCCTCTGCCACCGGTAATAAAAAGATAATAATCATTCTTATAAAGGACTACAACAGGCTCTCCGGCCCTGCGTGCTCTTTCAGAACCTACACTCAGGTTGAGAGGATTACAGAATGTCATCGGCTTGTCTGTTATCCTGACAAAAAAAGTCCCCGATTTACCTGCATTGTCTGATGCCTGCTTGAATGAAGTACCAGCAATCAAAGTTACTATTGCCAGCAGAATAACTGTTTTTAATTTCAATTTGCACATGATTTGTTTGGATCTAATTTTTGATTGATAATCGATTTTATTCCTGGAAGAAGTATTTGTAAAAATAATTTATTATTTGTGGAAAAGAATGGCAAAACAATAATAAAACAAGTAATTAACGATATTTAAGAAATAAGGAAAACCAAGTTCCACTTTATTTCACTATACGATTGGTGAATAGAATATTGAAAACATTATGTAATAATAAGATGATTTTTAAAGTTGACAGGTTCTCACCCGGCCTTTCGGCAGATCATATTTGTCCAGTGGATATTATCAAAGAAAAACCCTGTAGCACTGACCCTCCTTCCCTTATTGTTTAAGGAGAGGAGTAGGAGGAGGGATTAAGAAAAACAGTAAAGGATTGCTCGCTTCGCTCGCGATTCTCTGCGGTGTAGCTTAACGAAGAAATAGCCTTGCAGTGCTGTTATATATAGAACTTTATTGTCTCAGAACGAAGTCAATTATAATAGTGGATTTAAGCCCCTCTTGGGGGGGGTTGGGGGCATAGCCGTCAACCTAAGAGGTAAAAATATTTTGTATCTCTCAGATTATAAATGGCATGACTATTTTTTTGCCCATTCCTTTGGAGAACAGGGTTGATTGGTTTAAATTTGCTCATATCAAAGAACTTTTTTAATTTATTAACGGGATGCATTCTATTGGGGTGTGTCCCGTTTCCTTTATTAAATATACACATATTTATTTGATTTATAACATAATAAACAAAATATATATTCTAATCCCATTGATTTATTTTTCCTTTCTAACCAATGATTTTCATCCAGTATCTTCTCTACCCAACGGATATATTTTTAAATACATCTTGGTCCGTGTTTAAGAGCATCTCTTAATCTATGGATATTATCAAACAAAGTTTTAAAACACTTATTAAGGCTTAATAATCTTCCTTCCCGTTTAAAAAGAAGATTTCGTTTTACCATGATGATATTCCAATTTGTTATCATCAGCAGCAATTTGAAGTGTAACAGGCACAGCCATCGCATGTACTTCATTCTTCTGGTATGATGAATGCCTATTACTGACTTCCATATTTTGAAGATCAGTTCAATCTGCCAGCGTATCCTGTAAAGTACTGGGACAACCTTATTGGGTATGATTGACTTAGGAACGTTAGTAATGAAGAGGTTGAACCTGGCTAAAAACATATATTCTTCACTGGTTTGATATCCCTTTTTCTTATGAAGCTTACGGGTTTTTCTCATGCGTTTTTCATAGATGGCTTCCGGTATGAGCTCAATCACCAACCGGACAGGTATCTTGGCCATGGTTCCAATAAATACATCCTTATAGACCCAAGATATTTTATGCCGTTTCATCTGATAATACAGTGCTTTAAAATCAAGTTTATGGAGCTTCTCTTTTTTCATCTCGTAGACATTGGTTTTTGAGCCAAGTCTTGAAATAAAGAAGGCCCCTTTGCTTGAGATATTGGAAAACGAAGAAAAGGCATAATATCCAAGATCCCTGATTACCAAATCATTCTTTTCAACACTGTCAAATGACTCTACTGCATCTTTTGCATCAGGCCTGTTAGCTGGAGTAAGGCTCAGATCGATCACATGACCGCTTTTTAAATCAAACTCAAATTGCAGACAGGCTCCTGCTTCTGAAGCACTGCCCCCAGAGCCTGGAAGATACTCTTTATACTCCTGTGGCAGTTTAAATCGTGTCCCGTCTTTAATTGTAACACGGTTAAATGAGCTAAGCCATCCCGCTTCAATTTGCTGATCCAGCTCCATTGACAGTTGCTTTTCTATTAAATATTTCAGGAAAGAGAGAGTGTTGTTATTGAACTTCTTGTCCATTCCCTGCTTGGTAATGCCAATGTCATGCTCTGACCTGGCTTCAATAGCGAGCTGGTTCAGACTTCTTGTCTTTCCTGAACTGGCATCATACATCATTAAATCAAAGAACACTGAAGGTTTAACCTTCGACTTCCTTTTTAAAAATCCAGCCTCTCTGGCTGTTGAGATCAATTCTTCCTCTGTAAAAACATCTTCAAGAGATCTTTTTACAATTATAGGCATGGTATCATATACCCCCCTATATTATATGCACTTACTAAACTATTTCTTTATATTAATAACTATATTTATCATCCAATTTAATCCTTAGGTTGACGGCTATGGGGTTGGGGGTAGATAGCAGGAGCAAGATAGGGTTGTGTTCGTGAAGAGGATTAAGCCTCTCCGCCTACCAGCGGATCGGCTTGATCCTTTTGGGGGGTGCTTCACAAAGAAAAAGCCTTGCCACGCTGGCGCGTGGCTACGGTCTTTATTATTTCCATCCCTTACAAAAGCAAGCTTTTGACGGTCTGAAAATAATAAAACCCTGCCGCTTTCGCGACAGGGCTTTTCCTTTGTAGCGGAGGGAGGATTCGAACCTCCGACCTTTGGGTTATGAGCCCAACGAGCTACCACTGCTCCACCCCGCAATATCGAGCTGCAAATGTAGTATTTAAGAGGCAATTACCAAAACAATTTTGAATTTATTTTGATTTATCAGACATAAGATCGAAGTCAGAAGACCGAAGATTAAAATATGACTTCCGATTTCAGACTTCCATCTTCCGACTCTATTAAAATTTAAAATTTAATTATTATGTTTGTTGAAATTTATCATGTTGGTGCCATTCAGGATGATAAGTTATCTCATTAATATAAAATTAATTACTATGCCAAGGGTTTTTAAAGCTTCGGAGATAGAAAAGGAAGATAAAGAGATAAAACGCGATTATCTCGACAGACATATGCCACATATATTCTGTCCTGACACAGTTAAAAGAGGAGAAAAATTTGAGGTTAAGGTAAAACTTGGTGAAGAGTATCCCCATCCTGATGAACACGACCATTTTATAAGCGTAATCCAGCTTTGGAACAGGGAAACACTGCTTGCTGAAGCCCGTTATACAGCAGGTGTTTATGGCAATGTGCCTTCTCATTTTGAGATCGATTTTTATATTGTAGCTCCTGAAGTATCAATGAACCTTTCTGCAATGTCAGTTTGTACAAAGCATGGTCTCTGGCAGAGTGAAGACAAGCAGGTTAAAGTGGTATAACAGGGTAATAATCCCATTTTTAGTTCCATTAACTCATTTGATGAGGCAGGATTATTATCTTTGAGACCGATTATTAACTAGAAAATGGCTAAAGACGAAAAGAAAAAAAATAACTGGCGCGATAAATACAGATTTTCTGTAATAAACGATCATACCTTAGAGGAGGTTTGGAGAATAATACTAACCAGATATAACGCATTCCTTCTGATTACTTTTCTGGTCGTTTTCATTATAGGTGCCACCAGCTTGCTGATCTCATTCACAAACTTGAGAGAATTTATCCCGGGATATCCCGACGTTACTATGCGACGTAACTTACTTATGAGTGCTATCCGACTTGATTCTCTCGATCGTGAACTGGCTTTAAGAGATAGATATTTCAAGAATCTGAATGCAATAATATCAGGTAATCAACCGGTTGACATCTCTGTTCAACACGATACTACAAAAGATTATAAAGATATAAAATTCAATGTCTCGCCCGCAGATTCTACTTTAAGAGCACGGATTGAAAATGAAGAAAGGTATAATCTTACACTTGGTCCATCTACACCAGAATCAGTTTCAGGACTTGCCAGTCTTCATTTTTTCCCTCCTGTAAAAGGAATTATTTCAGGGAAGTATGATGTCAGAACAAAACATTTTGGTACCGACATCGTTACAAAACCTAAAGCTCTTGTCTCCGCTGCTCTGGACGGAACTGTTATTTTCACTGGATGGACAATGGAAACCGGATTTGTAATTGAGGTTCAACATACGAATAATATTGTTTCAATTTACAAACATAATGCCAGCCTCCTCAAAGAGACAGGAGATCTTGTTCGAGCCGGCGATGCAATTTCTGTTGTTGGTGACTCAGGTGAACTATATACATCTGGTCCTCATCTTCATTTTGAGATCTGGTACAAAGGGAGCCCTCTCGATCCCGAGAAACATATTTTATTCTAATAGCCAGGACACCGGATATGCCAGAAAGAATTGCTTTGTTGGGATCAACTGGGTCTATCGGTACTCAGGCTCTGGATATCATTTCAAAGTTTCCTGAAAAGTTTTTTGTTGAGGTTCTAATTGCCGGCAATAATATTGATCTACTTACAGAACAGGCGCATAAGTATCAGCCTGATGCGGTCGTAATTGGAAATTCTGATCTATACACCCAATTAAAAGAAAATCTAAAGGATACAAATATAAAAGCATATGCAGGCGATGAAGCTATAGAACAGGTAGTCACCTCATCTACTGTGGATGTAGTAATTGCTTCCTTCGTAGGCTATTCAGGAGTGAGACCTACCGTTGCAGCAATAAAAGCCGGAAAAAAAATTGCCCTCGCCAACAAAGAGACTCTCGTTGTGGCAGGTGAAATAATAGGAAGATTGGTCAGCGAATCGGGAAGCATTATAATCCCTGTCGATTCAGAACATTCGGCAATTTTTCAATGTCTCGTCGGTGAATCGGGAAACCCGGTTGAAAAAGTTACACTTACAGCTTCAGGGGGGCCGTTTCTAAACTTCTCCGAAGAGATGTTGAAAAAAGTCAAGCCATGTGATGCTCTGAAAAATCCCAACTGGAATATGGGCTGTAAGGTCACTATCGACTCTGCTTCACTCATGAATAAAGGACTGGAAGTGATTGAAGCAAAATGGCTTTTTAATCTTACTCCGGAGCAGATTTCGGTAATAATTCATCCCCAGTCAATAATTCATTCATTTGTCCACTTTGCAGATGGGTCAATTAAGGCTCAACTTAGCGTCCCCGATATGAGGGTTCCGATCCTTTATGCCCTGACCTATCCTGACCGGCTGCATTCCGACCTTCCACGTCTTGAACTTAAGGACTGTAAAACTCTTACATTCATTGATCCTGACATGAAAAAATTCAGGAATCTTCCACTTGCATTTTATGCACTTAATAAGGGTGGAAATATGCCATGTATATTGAATGCGGCTAATGAAATGGCAGTCAAAGCTTTTCTTGACGAAAAGATTGGATTTACACAAATGCCTGATGTTGTGGAACATACAATGGAAAATAGTTTGTACTCCCTCTCTCCTGATCTGGATTCCCTTGAAGTTACTGATGCCAACGCAAGGGGAACAGCTATCAACTTTATTAATAAACTTCATAAAACAAGATGACAATACTAATTAAAATCCTGCAGTTTGTTATGAGTCTTTCAATTCTTGTATTAATACATGAATTAGGACATTTTACACTTGCTAAATTTTTCAAAACAAGAGTCGAAAAATTTTATCTCTTCTTCGATCCGTGGTTTGCACTTTTTAAACATAAGAAGGGCGAAACAGAATATGGTATCGGATGGCTCCCTCTTGGAGGTTATGTTAAGATTTCAGGGATGATCGATGAATCGATGGACAAAGAACAAATGAAACAACCTCCTAAACCCTGGGAATTCAGGTCAAAGACATCAGGGCAACGGCTTTTAATTATGACAGGTGGTGTGGTTTTCAATTTTGTCTTTGCGATGCTGGTCTATATTCTTGTCTTGTTTGCCTGGGGCGAAACATACCTGCCAACAGCTAACGCTAAATATGGAATTGTTACTGACTCGGTCGGGTATGCAATAGGTCTCAGGAACGGCGATAAGATTCTTACAGTTGACAATAAGCATATTGAGAACTTTCTTGAGATAACTACCGATATAGTCCTGAACAATCGCAAAACTATTCAGGTGGAACGCGACGGTGCAGTTCTAAATATTGAAATACCTAAGGAATATATCCCTAAAATGCTTAAAGGGAAAGGTCAGGTTGAACCAAGAACCCCTTTCGGACCATTTGTAGTTGCAGCCTTTGGAAAAGAGTCTCCCGGAAAGATCGCAGGAGTTCTCCTGGGAGATGAACTTATTGGTCTCGATGACAAAAAATTCACCTATTTTGATGAATTTCAAAAGTATCTGAATGTTAACAAAGATCACTCTCTGGTTGTAAATCTTTTACGTAAAGGAGAAAATATAAAAATCTCTGTAAAACCTACTTCTTCAGGATTACTAGGGATCAACAGGACTGGTTCTCTCGACCAGATATTTGAACTGAAAACCATAAAATATGGATTTCTGCAATCCTTTCCTGCCGGTATAGATAAAGGATTTAGAACAGTTCGTAACTATCTGAAACAGTTTAAACTCATTTTTTCAAAACACACAAAAGGATATGAATCACTTGGTGGCTTTATTACTATTGGTAGCATCTTCCCCGGAGTATGGGACTGGCAATCATTCTGGAACCTGACTGCATTTCTTTCAATAATACTTGCAGTTATGAATATTCTGCCAATACCTGCTCTTGACGGAGGTCATGTTATCTTTTTATTATTTGAGGTAATCACAGGAAGAAAGCCAAGTGATAAGTTCCTTGAATATGCACAGATTGCCGGAATGATTTTATTATTGGCACTATTGATTTATGCAAATGGTAATGATGTGCTGAGATTGATCAGAAAATAGATTTACATTAATAATAGCTTGTAAATAAACAAAGAATTCTTAACTTTGTATAAATTTTAAAACCAGGAGATATGCAAAGAATAGGTTTAACAGAGATATTACTCATATTAGTTGTAGTAGTTTTACTTTTTGGTGGTCGTAAGATTCCGGAACTTATGAAAGGAATCGGCCAGGGACTGAAAGAATTTAAAAAGGCGTCAAGCTATGATCCGGCTGAGGATGAAAAAGAAGCCACCCCTAAGAAGGAAAAATAATGATTCTATAATATTCACAGGAAACCTGCATTTAAATGCAGGTTTTTTTGTATAATTTGGTTTAAAAACCCAACACCTCCCCCTGACCGAAGTGTCATGACGGGGTGGTTGAAAACACCTTTGATTATCCTTTTAGGGGGTAAGGGGCTGATATATCAATTCATATTTCTGGTTTCTTCTCCCGGGTATAAATCCTGCTTCTTTTATTATTGATTGCATTTCATTCGCATTATAACGGTTGGTTGCCCCGGCTGCACTGACCACATTCTCTTCAATCATAATGGACCCAAGATCGTTCGCTCCGGAATGGAGGGTCAACATTCCGATTTCCTTACCCACAGTGAGTATAGAAGCTTGTATATTTCTTATATTATTTAATATGATACGGCTTATTGCAATCAATCTAATATAATCCGGACCATTGTAACTGCTTTTAATTCCATGTTTCTTTAAAAGAACGGTTCCTTCATCCTGAAATGGCCAGGGAATAAAAGTTATAAATCCAAAATGGTTTTCCTGTTTTTCAGACTGTAAATCCCTTATGCAGATGAGGTGTTCAATCCTCTCCCGGGTTGTTTCTATATGACCAAACATCATAGTTGCCGAAGTAGGCAGGTTCAATCTGTGTGCTTCTCTCATTACATCAAGCCACTCTTCAGAAGTAGCTTTTGCCGGAGAAACAATTCTCCTTACCCGGTCGGAAAGAATCTCCGCCCCGGCTCCGGGAAGACTGTCAAGCCCTGCTTCAATCAGATGAGAAAGAACCGCGGAATAAGAAAGGCGTTCCTTTTTTGCAAGGTAAACTATCTCCGGAGGTCCGAGAGCATGCAATTTTAATGTGGGGTATAATCTCTTTAGGTTTCTGAAAAGATCAATATAAAAGCTGATATCAAGGTCCGGATTCATCCCTCCCTGCAAAAGAAGTTGATCTCCTCCCAGGGAATACAATTCATCAATTTTTGATATATAGTCACTTACAGATGTAATATACGCCTCGGGTGATCCTTTTTTCCTGCAAAAGTTACAAAAGGAACATTGGGAAAAGCAGATATTTGTAATATTCACATTTCTATCGATCATCCATCCCACAATATTCCCCGGATTATGTAATTGCCTGAGTTTATTAGCAACAAACATCAGCTCTTCGACCGGAGCCCGGGAATAAAGGGCAACTCCTTCCTCAACATTCAATGGGACAAGTTCAAGCGCTTTCTCATATAATTTTTCTAAAACCATATTTATAAACAAGTTATCATAATCAAAGTAAGCAATAAATCACTTTTTTGATTACAGGAATTAAACAGGGCAAAGGTAACTCTTTGTAAACGAAACAATCAATATTTTAATTAACTTTACATCTTCAAAAAACGCTGGATAATAATATGAAATCTGAAATTCTAAGAATAGCACAAATATCACCTGACCAATCTGTTATATGCATATTAGGGAGTGATCATATACCTGAAAAGTTAAAGCTTGGTAAATCAGAAAATGACTTCGCTCACGCACAAATACAGGTTAAGAAAGAATACATTATCATCAATTCTTATAATAAATACATTTACCTGATCAGATTAAAGGAGGGAATCAGTCATTATAAAGTAAGGGAAGCGCTTCGTAAGACAGCCTATAATCTAAGAAAACTTATAAAAGGAAACAACCATTCTGAGCTTGTTATAACATCTGATAAGGCTTATAAAGGAGCTATTGAAGATTTTGCAGAAGGACTTATCCTAAGTTTTTATTCTTTCGAAAAATACAAGACAATAGAAGAGGAGGGTGAGAAAAATAATTATCCTGCAAGACTACTTTTGCATGGTAAAATCGCTGATTCAGAGATTAAATGGCTCGTTGATCTTACTGATGCGGTCTATTTTACCCGGGATCTTATAAAAGAACCGGTTAACCAGCTCAATGCAACCTCTCTGGCAGAGGAGATAAAAAAATTAGGTGATGCTGCCGGTTTCAAGGTTGAAATATTAGCAAAGGGTAAGATTGAAGCGCTTAAGATGGGAGGCCTTCTCGCTGTTAATAAGGGAAGTGTTGATCCTCCCGTTTTTTGTATATTGGATTGGCATCCTGCAAACTGTCTCAACAAGAAACCATTTGTTTTGGTTGGAAAGGGAATTGTTTATGATACAGGAGGTCTGAATATTAAAACCGGTGAATTTATGGCCGGAATGAACGGAGACATGGCTGGCGCTGCGATAGTGACCGGTGTCATTCATACTGCTGCAAAAACTGGTATTCCCCTTCATATCATAGGATTGATCCCTTCAACGGATAATCGTCCCGGAGGAAATGCTTATACCCAGGGTGATATTATTACAATGTATAATAAAATGACTGTTGAAATCGGAAATACTGATGCTGAGGGCAGGCTCATCCTTGCCGATGCTATAAGCTATGCTTCAAAATATTCTCCAGAACTTATAATCGATATAGCAACCCTTACGGGCTCAGCAGCAATGACTTTTGGAAACCAGGCAATTGCTGTGATGACAAACGCCGACAGAAAATATATCGATCTGCTTGAACAATGTGGTAATGAGGTATATGAAAGAATTGCAGAATTACCTTTATGGGAAGAATACGGAGAATTGCTGAAGTCTGATATTGCAGATCTTAAAAGTATCGGAGGCCGTGAAGCTGGTGCTATTATCGCCGGTAAATTCATTGAACGGTTTGCAGAATACCCTTTAATGCACATGGATATTGCCGGAACAGAAATACTGAAAAAGGATGATTTTTACAGAATTAAAAACGGACCCGCATCAGGGTTAAGGCTATTATCAACATTCCTGAGAAGAATTGCAGCCAGCTATTCAGAAAAGAAATAACCTGATTAATAAGTACTCTAGCACTTCAAACTCTAGGCACTGATAAGGTATTAATAACAGTATATGGAAAAGAAATCAATAATTGCCGGTATCTCACATGGAGATATTAATGGCATCGGATATGAGGTTATTATAAAAGCTCTTTCCGATCCGATGATAAATGACATTTGTACACCTGTGGTTTATGGTTCCCCTAAAGTAGCAGCCTATCATCGTAAAGCATTGAATGTTAATAACTTTAGTTTTAACAATATCAGGACAGCTGAAGAAGCTCATTCGAAAAAGGCAAACATGATTAATTGTCTTGATGATAATATCAGGGTCGAACTTGGTAAATCAACTCAACAGGGAGGGGAAGCTGCTCTTATTTCTCTCGAAAAAGCAGTAGAAGATCTAAAAAATGGCAAGATTGATGTTCTGATTACAGCGCCAATAGATAAACAAAATATTCAATCGGAAAATTTTCATTTTAAAGGGCATACTGATTATCTGAAATCAGTAGCAGGTGTAGAAGAAGCGCTTATGTTTATGATAGGTGAGAGTATGAGAATTGGTATCGCAACTGATCATGTTCCTCTAGGCAAAGTTTCAGGATTGATAACTGTGGATACCATCATTCGCAAAATAAGACTGATGAATCAATCGCTCATCCTCGACTTCGGAATCCGAAAACCCAGGATAGCGGTCCTTGGGCTAAATCCTCATGCAGGTGACAACTCATTATTAGGAACAGAAGAAGTTGAAATAATCAGCCCTGCAATTCAACAGGCTCAAAATGAAGGGATATTGACCTTTGGACCATTCCCGGCTGATGGATTTTTTGGTGCAGGTTCATTTACAAAATTTGATGGGATCCTTGCAATGTACCATGATCAGGGGCTTACTCCATTTAAAGCACTATCATTTGATTCCGGAGTTAATTTCACTGCAGGATTACCTTTTGTCAGAACATCGCCCGTTCATGGAACAGCTTTTGCTATTGCCGGTAAAGGTGAAGCCTCAGAAAATTCATTCCGTCAGGCAATTTATCTTGCCTGCGACATTTTTAGAAACAGACAGATTTATGCCGAAATATCCCGGAATCCCCTGAAACACCAGGATATTGAAATTCATAGTGACCGTATTGATGAACTCCCCCCGGATATTTTTAATCATGAACCATAATTATGATAGATTATATTAAAGGAGATATTACCCGGATCACTCCGACATTCCTGATAATGGAAACTGGTGGAATCGGCTATTTAATCAATATCTCGGTATCTACTTTTACGAAACTTGAAGCTAAAAAGGAATTCAAGGTCCTTGTTCATGAAGTCATAAGAGAAGACAGCCACCAGCTCTTCGGATTTGCTGATGGTGAGGAACGGGATATTTTCAGGTTACTGATTTCTGTTACTGGTGTTGGAGCGAATACTGCAAGGATGATGCTTTCTTCACTTAGTCCGGGGGAGATAGAAAAGGCAATTTTAGGCTCCGATGCAGATATTCTGAAAAGTGTTAAAGGTATTGGATTAAAAACGGCCCAAAGGATCATAGTTGACCTGAAAGATAAGCTTGGCAAACACGCCGGAGGTGGTGAAATATTTGCCTTTACAGACAATACAAAGCGTGAAGAAGCGTTATCAGCATTAGTAATGCTTGGATTTGCCAAAAGCTCCGTCTTAAAAGTCCTTGAGAAGATAGCCAGAGAAGAAAAAAACCTGACAGTTGAGGATTTGATAAGGAGAGCGCTTAAAAACTTGTAATTCTGAATATAAGCCGGATTGGGATCAGGGATATCATATAAAAATATTCTGATATTTTCGTATCTTGCACTATTCGCTTCTTTTCTGATAAAGTCCACAGAAGCAAGCAGTCAGACTGCTTTGCTAACAGGTGGGAAAGCTGATACAACCCGCAAATCAATTCTAAAATTAAAAGATGATTCCGGAAATCCCTGGGAATCAAAACAGAAGGCTCCTCTTTTCCTGGATAAACCATCAAATTTAAAGTCCTCCGTAATTTATGATCCGGTTAAAAATGAATATATCCTTTATGAGAAAATAGGAACTTTTGACTATCGTACACCAGTGCATATGAGTCCGGAAGAATTCCGGAAATATGAATATGCCAAAGCGATGCGCGACTACTGGGAAGCGAGGATTTCAGGAACCCAGGCCGGATACAGATCAAACCTGATTCCGCAAATAGAAATCGGAGGTGCTGCATTTGATAAAATATTCGGCAGCAACACTATCAATATTATTCCTCAGGGGTCTGCAGAACTTATTTTCGGGATTAATATTTCAAAAACCGAAAACCCGACACTATCTGAAAAACTCAGAACAATTCCGACATTCGATTTCAAGGAAAAGATTCAGATGAATGTCACAGGCACAATTGGTGACAAAATGAAACTTGGTGTGAATTACAACACTGATGCAATGTTTGAATTTGAAAACAAGACTAAACTTCAATATGCCGGGAAGGAAGATGAAATAATTAAAAAAGTTGAAGCCGGAGATGTTACTCTTCCTCTGACCGGAACTCTTATCACAGGAAGCTATAGCCTGTTCGGACTTAAAACAGAAATGCAATTTGGAAAGCTTACAGTCACAACAGTTCTTTCGCAACAAAAGGGACAATCATCTGTAATTGAGGCCAAGGGAGGCGCTCAATCGACAGATTATGAAATGTATGCCGATAGCTATGAGGCAAACAAACATTTTTTTATTTCACAATACTTCAGAGATACTTATGATGAAGCACTGAAGAACCTGCCAATTGTCAGTTCAGGAATAAACATTGACCGGATCGAAGTATGGGTAACCAACAAGACAAGTAGTTTTGTAGATGCCAGCAACAGGAACATAGTTGCTTTTGTAGACCTTGGTGAGAGCAGAAATCATATTTTCAATAAAGTACCGGCTTTTCAGGCGATTCCAGGTGCTTTGATATACCCTGACAATAATGCCAATAAAATGTATGAACAACTCACTACGTCATATAGAGTAATCCGAAACGTTGACCAGGTTACAAATGCATTTGGTCCATTATATCCGGGATTTCAGATCGGACGCGATTTTGAAAAGATTGAGAATGCCAGAAAACTTGATGAAAGGGAGTATTATTTTAACAGACAACTGGGTTATATTTCGCTTAACACGGCTTTAAATACAGATGAGGTTCTGGCTGTTGCCTATGAATATACGATTGCAGGTCAGGTGTTTAAAGTAGGTGAGTTTTCGACAGATGGAATCACAGCCCCGCAGACTCTGGTACTTAAGCTGCTAAAAGGTACTTCTCTGAGTCCAAAATTGCCTACCTGGAAACTGATGATGAAGAACATTTATTCTCTCGGATCAGGGAAACTGGATAAAAAAGACTTTGTGCTAAATGTACTTTACCAGGATGATAAAACAGGTAATTCAATCAACTACATCCCTGAAGGTAATCTGGCTGATAAGATACTCCTGCAGGTTATGGGTCTCGACAATCTGAATTCCCAGCTTGACAGGCAACCAGACGGGTTTTTCGATTTTATAGATGGTGTTACTGTTATAGCTGACAGAGGTAGAATTATTTTCCCCTTTATTGAGCCTTTCGGAAGCCATCTCAGGAAGATGATTGTCGATCCTACACTGGCTGGCAAATATGTTTTCCAGGAGTTATACGATTCAACCCAGACAGTTGCCCGCCAGATGGCCGAAAAAGACAAATTCAAGCTAAAAGGACATTACTCATCTGAATCCGGATCTGAAATCAGACTAAATGCGACGAGTATACCACAAGGCTCAGTTAAGGTTACTGCCGGTGGAGTACCTCTTACTGAAAACACTGATTATATAGTTGATTATAATATGGGCACTGTGAGAATAATTAACAGTGCACTTATTGAATCGCAAACACCTATTCAGGTTTCACTGGAGAACAATCAGTTTTTTGGATTCCAGACCAAAACGCTTGTTGGCACACATCTCGATTACAAAGTTTCGGATAAATTCGATATCGGTGGAACAGTACTTCACCTTACAGAAAGACCATATACCCAAAAAGTAAATTATGGAGAGGAACCGATTTCAAATACAATCTGGGGTTTAAATGCTTCATATAAAACAGAATCACAACTACTTACAAAGATTATCGACAAGATTCCGCTTCTCAACACAAAAACTCCTTCATCATTCTCCTTTTTCGGTGAGTTTGCTAACCTGATTCCGGGTCATTCAAAGGCAATATCCAGCGCAGGCAATTCATATATCGATGATTTTGAAGCCAGTGAAATTCCTCTGGACCTTAAAGCATTTAATGCATGGACGATTGCAAGTGTCCCACAGGGACAGGACCAGCTTTTTCCTGAAGCAAAGTTCAATAACAATCTTGTAAGCGGATTTAACCGGGCTAAATTAGCCTGGTATGTGATAGACCCACTCTTTTTACGTAACGGATCATCAACACCGGAGTACATAAGGCAGAATCCTGATGAACAATCGAGTCATTTTGTCAGAGAGATATATGAAAATGAAATCTTTCCTTACAAAGAAAGTGCCAGCGGAATTCCTGCCACTATAACCGTTTTAAACCTTGCATATTATCCTAACGAAAAGGGCCCCTATAACTATGATACTGACCCTGGTTCTTATTCTCAGGGAATGAATTCCGGCGGTAAACTTAACGACCCTAAATCAAGATGGGGCGGAATAATGAGAGAAGTGCTCACCCCCGATTTCGAAGCTGCTAACATTCAATATGTTAAGTTCTGGGTAATGGATCCATTTGTTGATAATCCGGAACAGGAAGGGGGAGATCTTTATATAAACCTTGGAGATATTTCAGAAGATATTTTGCGGGATTCAAGAAAAAGTTTTGAGAATGGACTACCGGGTTCTCCGGTTGTAAAAAATGTTGATACCACAGCTTGGGGTCGGGTACCGACCATTCAGGCGGTGGTTAATGCCTTTGACAACGCTCCGGAATCGAGGTTATATCAGGATGTCGGACTTGATGGACTCGGGGACCAGGACGAACAGTCCTTTTTTAAGAATTACCTTCAAAAATCATTGCTTATCACAAGTCCTGAGGCCTACCAGGAGATTCTGAAGGATCCGTCAGGAGATGATTTTCATTATTACAGGGGATCGGATTATGATGCTCAGCAACTGGGTATTCTCAACAGGTATAAAAAGTATAATGGAGAGGAAGGAAACTCACCTACATCCGAGATGTCGAAGGAATCTTATCCGACTGCAGGGTCAACATTGCCGGATATGGAAGACATCAATCGCGATAATACATTAAGCGAAACGGAAAGTTATTATCAATACAAGGTCAGTGTTCGTCCGGGAGATATAAAGGTTGGTTCAAATTACGTTGTTGATGAGATTGAATACGAAGCTACTTTTGCCAACGGTAAAAAATCGAAGGTAAAATGGTATCAGTTTCAGATTCCAATAACTGATTATCAGAAGGTCATTGGTCCAATTCAAGACTTTAAATCAATCCGCTTTATGAGAATGTTTCTCAAAGGTTTCAAAGAACCTGTTATTATGCGGTTTGCTTCGCTGGACCTTGTGCGTGCAGAATGGAGGAAATACAATATTTCATTTATGGAAGGAAGTGAAAGGGTTACAACGCCTGAGGCTACGGATGGGACATTTGAAATAAGTTCTGTCAGTATCGAGGAGAATTCGGGTAAAGTACCTGTTAATTATGTTTTACCTCCGGGATTTGACAGAGTTACTGACCCGCAAAATCCCCAATTGAGACTGCTTAATGAACAATCAATGGTACTTAAGGTTCAGAATCTTGAAGATGGAGATGCTCGTGCTGCATTCAAAGATGTAAATCTCGATATAAGGCAATACCGCAAACTGCGGATGGAAGTTCACGCTGAAGCCATGATAGGACAACCATTGAAGGACGATGACCTGACAGCATTTATCAGAATAGGTTCGGATTATAAAGGGAATTTTTATGAATATGAACTTCCTTTAAAACTTACTCCGCCAGGTCATTACGATAATAATTCAGATGATCAAAGGGCAAAGGTGTGGCCCACAGAAAACAGTTTTGACATAGATCTGTCTTTGTTACAGGATGCTAAACAGGAACGCAACCGCCAAATGCAACTACCCGGTTCCTCTTTAAGCATCTCAGATGTCTTTGTATATACAAATGGAACAGCCCGGATTTCAGTTTCCGGGAACCCTAACATGAGTAATGTGAAGGTCATCATGATAGGGGTGAGGAATCCTATTAAAACTAGGAACAAGGCAACTGATGACGGAAATCCAAAATATGGCGAAGTGTGGTTTGATGAACTACGCCTGAACGATTTTATTGAAAACGGAGGATATGCTGCAAATACACATATTCAAGCTCGTCTTGCCGATCTCGGTACTGTTGATATGGTTGGTCAGTTTAGTACTCCCGGATGGGGAAGTATCGACAAAAAAGTGAATGACAGAAGCAAGGATCAGACATTGAAGTATGACATTTCATCCAACATTGAACTTGGGAAATTTTTTCCTGAAAAGTTAGGAGTAAGGCTTCCTGTTTATATCGGTTATTCCGAAACCAGGATCAAACCCCAATATGATCCTCTTGATCCCGATATTCTATTAAAAGATGCCTTAAAAGCAGCAAAAAACCAAGCCACCAGAGATTCAATATTATCTATTTCAGAAGATTTTTCAAGAAGGAAGACAATTACAATAAGCAATGCGGGTATAACAAAACGAGGTAAAAAGCCGCATGCATGGGACCCTGCGAACTTAAGTGTGAACTATACTTACAACGAAATCTTCAGTAGTAATACCAATACTGAAATTAACCTTGAGAAAGACTGGAGGGGAGGGATTAATTATGATTTTCAGGCACAACCTGCCAATATCATGCCTTTTAAGAATGTAAGATTTCTGAATTCCCCTGTTTTCAAAATTATTAAAGACTTTAACTTTTATACTTTTCCAAAAAACCTTTCATTCAGGACCGATCTGAGTCGATCTTATAATGAATTAATAACAAGAGATATAAACGATCCTTACCTGAAAATTACTCCTTCTTTCAAAAAGGATTTTGAATGGACCAGGATTTATGATATTAAATATGATATAACACGTCAGTTGAAATTTGATTTTACAGCTACTAACCTTGCACGAATAGATGAACCCCCCGGAGGTGTTGGCAAAAATAGGTATAGCAGCAGTTACAGGGCCTGGCGCGATTCGGTATTGGTTAACCTAAGGAATGGTGGCAGAACAACTAACTATAATCATTTTATTAATGTTACTTATACAATTCCTGTAAATAAGCTTCCTCTGCTTTCGTGGATAAATGCCAATGCTCGGTATAGTGCAGATTATACCTGGCTAGCCGGCCCTCTTTTCCCCGATAGTTTGAAGATCAATCTGGGGAATTCGATTAAAAATCATAATGAGATGACATTTACAACAATGGCAAACCTGTCTTCACTCTATAGTAAATTGAAGTTTCTTAAAAGCATTGAAAATAATACACAACCCGGGGCAGCTCAAAAAATGAAGGCTGAATTAAAAACAGTTACTTATTCGAAGGAAAATGTAAACTTCAAAGCAAATGTTGTCAAATCTATTTATCATAATCTTAAAACAAAAGATGTAAAAGTTAAGGTTGTCAGGAAAAATGGTGAAGAGGTTAAAGGCAAAATGGAAATTGTCAATGAGAACAAGGTTAATTTCACAGCGGCTCAACAGGTTGATGGTGCAAGCGTAATAATTGAAGGAAAGGTTAAGAAAAGCAGGAATCCGCTTACTGTTACAGGTGAATATCTGATAAGAGCGATAATGGGAGTAAGATCGGTAAGTTTGACTTATACATCCTCTCAGGGACAATATCTTCCAGGTTATATTCCTGAAACAAAATACCTTGGGATGTCAAGTTTTAACAATAAACTTGCCCCTGGATTGCCATTTATTCTGGGATATAGTGATAAAAACTTCTTTGATAAAGCAGTTTCAAACGGGTGGCTTTCAAAAGACACCTTGCTCAATACTCCTGCAACATACAATAATAGTTACACCCTCTCCTTACGAAGCCTTATTGAACCTTTTCCCGGATTGAGAATTGATCTGAATGCCGACAGAAGATATCAGGAGGCTGTAAGTTCATATTATATTGCTGATTATAATGGTAACTTTCCCGACAGCACACGCAACCGCATGATATCAGGAAACTTCTCCATCTCTATTATTTCATGGGGAACCGCTTTTGAAAAGATCTCAAAGAATAATGATTATGTATCTCCTACTTTTGAAGCTTTTAAGAAGAATACGGTTATTATTTCCGAAAGGAGAGCCGCAGAAAGACAAAAGATAGATCCGGGTTATAACCCTGATATTGATCCTGCAACCGGCGCTCCCATTTCAGGTCCATATAAGAGCGGATACGGACAGACATCAGGTGAGGTTTTGATACCCGCATTCATTGCAGCTTATACCAAATCAAGCCCCAATACCGTGGGTCTTGAAACATTCCCTTCTGCCTTAAGAATGATGCCAAACTGGAGAATTACTTTTGACGGATTGTCGAAATTTGATTTTGTGCAAAGTATATTCAGATCTATAAGCTTAACGCATCAGTACAGAAGTACGTATCAAATCGGTTCATTTACCACAAATATGAATTATAAGATCGATGACAGCGGTATAAACAGTATCAGGGACCTTCAGAATAACTTTATTCAGCAATATGAAATAAATGTTGTGACAATCAATGAACAATTCAGTCCTCTGATTAATGTAGATATGAACTGGAAAAACAGCCTGACAACCCGGTTTGAATGGAAAAAATCACGCACTGTTACTCTTAATATGATCAGCAACGAGGTTGCTGATGCACGAATTAATGAACTGGTATTCGGTGCGGGATACCGATTCGATAACGTTAAGATAATTCTTAAAACAGGTGGTGTACAAAGGTCCCTGAAAAGCGATCTGAATTTACGTTTCGATCTTTCGATTCGCGATGATAAAACACTTGCAAGGAAACTGGTAGAGGATGTTAATCAACCTGTTGTAGGACAGAGAGTATTTACTTTAGGAACGACTGCTGATTATGTTTTAAGTGACAGATTTAATCTCCAGATCTTCGTTGATCGTACCATGAATAATCCGTTTGTTGCCACAACATTTCCAACTTCAAATACTAACTTCGGTTTCAGTCTCAAATTTACACTTGCTCAATAGTAATAACCTGGCTGGAGCATTAATTTTTTTCTTTTTCAGAAATCGAATGAAACATAGCCAATCGGGTCTTTCTGCCTGAAAATCAGTAAATCCACGTTAAAATAAATGATATATAACTAGCATTTATCGAACCATTTTTTCTATTTTTGGATAGAAACAATAGATTTTATTGTTTTCATTCTTAAAATTTGATCACGATATATGAAAAGATCAAAACCACGTTTGACATTCTGGAAGATATGGAACATGAGTTTTGGATTTCTTGGAATCCAGTTTGGTTTTGCTCTTCAAAATGCAAACGTCAGCAGGATTTTTGAAACACTTGGAGCTAAGGTTGATAATATACCGATTTTGTGGATTGCCGCTCCTGTCACCGGACTCATTATTCAGCCTATAATCGGACATATGAGTGATAACACATGGAACAGGTTAGGGCGCCGGCGTCCATATTTTCTTACGGGAGCTGTCCTGGCATCTCTCGCGCTGATTTTTATGCCAAACTCACCTGTTTTATGGATAGCTGCCGGAATGCTTTGGATCATGGACGCATCGATAAATATATCAATGGAGCCGTTCAGAGCTTTTGTAGGTGATATGCTGCCTTCAGAACAACGAACAACGGGTTTTGCAACACAGAGCTTCTTTATAGGCACCGGAGCTGTTATTGCTTCATTATTGCCGTACGTTCTTACAAACTGGTTCAATGTCCAGAATACAGCTCCGGCGGGTCAGATACCATTATCCGTTAAACTATCATTTTATATCGGCGGAGCCGTATTTATTTCTGCCGTATTATTAACAGTGCTCAGTACCAAGGAATACTCTCCGGAAGAACTGAATGATTTTTCTGAAGTGGAAAGCAAGGCAGATAATACAGAGATGGAGGATGTTATATCTTTGGGTAGTGGTTCATTTTTAAAAAGAGGACTATACTGGATCGGAGCAGGAGTGGTAACAAGCCTGTTAATTTATTTTTATGCTTTGGGAAAGGAACTATATATCCTTACAGTGGGTGCCGGAATATTCGGGCTGGTACAGATAATTACAGGATTACTTATCTCAAGGGGGAATACAAACAGTGGGATGGTTATAGTTTTAAGAGATCTCTTTACCATGCCAAAAACTATGGGACAACTGGCTGTAGTACAGTTTTTTTCCTGGTTCGCTCTTTTTTCTATGTGGATATATACAACTTCAGCAGTGACAAGTCACATTTATGGAACAAAAGACCCGACAAGTGATCTTTATAATCAGGGTGCCAACTGGGTAGGTTTACTCTTTGCTGTTTATAACGGATTTGCTGCACTTGTTGCATTCCTTCTTCCTGTCCTGGCAAGATGGACAAACAGACGAATAACTCATTCAGTTAGTCTGGTTGCAGGAGGTTTTGGCCTGATATCAATAATCCTGTTTCACAGCCCTGAAATGTTGATACTTTCAATGCTTGGGATCGGCCTTGCCTGGGCAAGTATCCTGGCAATGCCATATGCGATATTGACCGGATCATTGCCTGTAAATAAGATGGGGACCTATATGGGCATTTTTAACTTCTTCATTGTTATTCCACAGATACTGGCAGCAAGCATTCTCGGGTTCCTTGTAAGAGATCTGTTTAAAGGTGAGAGCATTTATGCCCTGGCAACAGGAGGTATTTCCATGTTCATTGCTGCAATCCTTATTCTGTTTGTGAATGACGTGGATGAAAAAAAATCAAAAAAATTGTGATGCTAACAGGTGCATGTATTTTTGATCTTGACGGAGTAATTGTTGATACAGCCAGATACCATTATCTGGCATGGAAAAGGCTGACAGATCAACTTGGTATTCATTTTACAGAAGCAGATAATGAACGACTTAAAGGAGTCAGCCGGATGGCCTCACTTGAGATAATCCTCGAAATTGGGAACAGGAAACTTAACAACAGGCAGAAACAGGAATATGCTGCACTTAAGAATAACTGGTATATGGATTATATAAGCAAAATGACTCCGGATGAGATCCTCCCTGGGTGTATCGAGTTTATTAATGAACTCAGAAATGCAAATATCCGTGTAGCAATCGGATCGGCGAGTAAAAATACTCCAATGATCCTTAGCAGGGTTGGAATCCTGGATATGTTTGATGCAGTGGCAGACGGGAACATTATAACTAATGCAAAACCTGACCCGGAAGTTTTAATAAAAGCTGCCAACATGGTAGGAGTTGAACCCGGAAATTGTGTTGTATTTGAAGATGCAGTTGCAGGTGTACAGGCTGCACTCAATGCCGGAATGATGTGTATCGGTGTTGGTTCCGCTAAGGGTTTAACAAAGGCTCATTTTGTTGTTTCAGGATTAAAAGAGATGAATCTTGCAAAATTGCAAACTATAGAAAAAGATATCAGGTTATGAATAACTTTTATAAAAAGGATGAGTGGCTGATTATTGAAGATGGATTCCACCCCGAAATGAACAGGGAGTCGGAAAGTATCTTTTCGATAGGGAATGGTTATATGGGACAGAGAGCCAATTTTGAGGAGCAATATTCAGGTGATAGTTTGCAGGGAAGTTATGTTGCAGGCGTATATTACCCTGATAAAACGAGGGTGGGTTGGTGGAAAAACGGTTATCCTGAATATTTTGCGAAAGTCCTTAATGCACCAAATTGGATCGGCATAGATATCGCAGTGAATGGGAAGGCTGTTGACCTGGCAACAGCTAATATCATATCATTTTCGAGGATTCTTAACATGAAAGAAGGTTATCTTGAAAGATCCTTCAAAGTAACTGTTTCAAGAAACAAAACAATTGAAATCAATAGCAGAAGATTCCTCAGCATGGCAGAACCTGATCTTGGAATTATAAGATATGCAGTCAGATCATTAGATTTTGAAGGGACGCTTACTTATAATGTTTATATTAATGGTGATGTAAGGAATAAAGATGCTAATTATGGTAAGAAATTCTGGGTAGAGGTTAGCAGAGACATTAATGAAAACTTTGGAGTTATTACAACCAGAACTTTGAAAACAGATTTCCATATCGCAACCGGAATGTGTTTTGAGTTTCTGAGGAATAATGGGATCATTGCTGTAAAACCCGATATTATTAATAGAGCAAAATATATTGCATACATCATCTCCTTTAGGATTAAGAAAGGTGAGGAAATAGTTCTGAACAAGTATGTTTCGGTTCTTTCTTCATTGAATATCATAAAAGAAGGTTTAGCAGACGAAATTAAAATTCGTCTGAAAGGAGTAAAAGCTAAAGGGTATAAAGAACTTTTTCTTAACCATAAAAATGAATGGAAGAAGATATGGGCTACTTCGGATGTGGTCATTGAAGGCGATATATCAGCTCAGCAGGCAATACGCTTTAATATTTTCCATCTTAACCAGACTTATACCGGGAAAGATGAGCGTCTCAATATTGGTCCAAAAGGATTTACCGGTGAGAAGTATGGCGGAAGCACATATTGGGATACGGAAGCATTTGGTCTGCCATTTTTTTTAAAAACAGCAGATCAGAAAGTTGGAAGGAATTTATTGCTATACCGGTATAAACATCTTGAAAAAAGTATTTCCAACGCTGAAAAGCTTGGTTTTAAGAACGGTGCTGCACTTTACCCTATGGTAACAATGAATGGGGAAGAGTGTCATAATGAGTGGGAAATAACCTTTGAAGAGATCCACAGGAACGGGGCAATTGCTTATGCTATTTACAATTATATCAGGCATACAGGGGACCAGGACTATATGGCAGATTATGGATTGGAAGTGCTCATAGGTATTTCAAGATTCTGGAGCCAGAGAACAACTTTTTCTGAAAATCTTAAGAAATATGTGATATTGGGGGTGACAGGTCCAAATGAGTATGAGAACAATGTTAATAACAACTGGTATACTAATTTATTAGCTGTATGGACATTATCCTATGCACTAACAAACATTGGTATCCTGGAAAAGGAAAATCCGGATAAACTCTTGGTCCTATATAGAAAAACAAATTTTAACTTTTCTGAGGAAACAACTAGGTGGAAAGATCTAATTAAAGACATGTACTTTCCTGTTGATAATACGCGTAAAATATTTCTTCAGCAGGATGGATTTCTTGACAAAGAATTGTTGCCGGCCAGTAGTATTCCATCTGCTGAAAGACCAATCAATCAGCATTGGTCGTGGGACAGGATACTGAGATCCTGCTTTATTAAACAGGCAGATGTTCTGCAGGGATTATACTTCTTTGAAGATCAGTTTGATACTGAGACAATAAAACGTAATTTTGATTTTTATGAACCAATGACTGTTCATGAATCGTCATTGTCAGCATGCATTCATTCAATAATCGCCTCAAGGATAGGAAATATCGAAAGAGCTTACGAGCTTTACCTTCGCACTGCAAGGTTGGATCTTGATGACTACAATAATGAAGTCTCTGATGGGTTGCATATTACAAGCATGGCAGGTGCATGGCTCGCTATCGTTGAAGGATTTGGCGGGATGAGGATTCTTGATGGAAAGATACTGCTTAATCCCCTTATTCCTGGAAACTGGCGATCATATTCATTTCATGCACGCTTTCGTGGCTCACTATTCGAGGTCACAGTGACTAAAGATTGTGTGAGTGTAAATAATATTTCAGGAAAACCATTAAAGCTGGATATATCCGGTAAGGAATATCAGATTAAAGCGTCAGGGAAACTTGTTCTTAATTTGACAGTAAACATTTTTTCTTAAGCTATTATTAATCAGAAACATATTTATAAAAGAATAACTTAATTATTCAGATTATGGAAAAACTACCTGTAGGTCTGGTAACACTGTTACTGGCAATAGTATTAACAGTAGCAGGATGTTCGATTTTCAAAGGTAAAAAGGAAGTCAAACCTTTTGTTTCAGATGTTGTACACCCTGAATGGTCAAAGAATTCTGTACTATATGAAGTCAATATAAGGCAGTACACTGACGAAGGGACGTTTAATGCTTTTGCGAAGCATCTTCCACGGTTGAAAGCGCTTGGTGTTGACGTATTATGGTTTATGCCAACCTTCCCGATAGGCGTTCTTAACAGGAAAGGCCAACTTGGCAGTTATTATTCAGTGAAAGATTTTATGGATGTCAATCCTGAATTCGGAACTATTGATGATTTTAAAGCAGTTATCAATAATGCCCATGACTTAGGTATGCACGTAATGCTCGACTGGGTTCCAAATCATACTTCATGGGATAATGTACTTGCTACCAAGCACCCTGACTGGTACAAAAAAGACTCTCTGGTGAAATTCATTGCACCTTACGACTGGACTGATGTTATCCAACTCGACTGGTCAAAAAAGGAACTTCAGGATTATATGATAGAAGCTATGAAATTCTGGGTGAATATGGGGGTTGATGGTTTCCGTGTCGACCACCCGCATAATACCCCAAAAGAATTCTGGGAAAGAGCCAGGACTGAACTTTATAAAATAAAGCCTGTACTGTTACTTGCTGAAAATGAGGATCAGACAGGATTCCTTGAGAAAGGATTTGATATGAACTATGCCTGGGAATTGCACCATGTGATGAACCGGATAGCCCAGAGGAAAGATAGTGTGAAGAGTCTCAGAAAGTATTACATAAAAGAGAGATCCATATTTCCGTCCAATGTCTACAGAATGGTTTTTATGGATAACCATGATGAAAATTCATGGAATGGCACAATCAATTCAAGAATGGGAGAGGCTCAGAATGCCTTCGCTGTCTTTATCTTTACGACACAGGGAGTTCCTCTTCTGTACAGTGGGCAGGAGGTCTGCCTCAATAAAAGCCTTAAATTCTTTGTAAGAGATACAATTAAATGGGATACCTGCAAAATGACCCGGTTCTATACCAGACTAATAAAAATGAAAAAGGAAAACAGGGCCCTATGGAACGGAGATTTTGGTGGTAAAATGGATTCTATAAAAACCAATAAAGAAAATAAGATATTTGCGTTTTACAGGGAGAAAGAAGAAAACCGGGTTGTTGTGTTCCTTAATCTGAGCAAAAAGAATGTGGCATTCAAACCTGAAGTCGAAAATCTTGGTGGTGAATACAAGGATTATTTTTCAGGACAAAAGAACACGCTTCCGTTTGCGGATTCGCTTAGGCTTGAGCCATGGGGGTATAAGGTTTTAGTAAAATAAAACTCACCACCCAAGAAACACGAAACATTGAGACAATGAAATCGTTCAAATTCATATTATCCATCATTTTTGTAAGTTGCTTATTTAGAGTTGGGTGCAAGGATATTGTCCATTTGTCGGGACCTCAGAATCTACAAATAGGGATAAACAGAAAAGATGGTTATATAATAGGAGGAGAAGCGGTAAAGCTACTTACTGACCGTCTCGAAAAAATATATAATCTTCCTTACCAAACAATAGTCATTAAGACAGAGATGGTTATCAAGGGATCTTCAAAGAATGTTTAAAAATAGTTAATAATCTTGATGTGAGGTGGGAAAATCCATATCCAAAAAAAGAGGTTTATCACCTTGGATAAACAAAAAAATCTTTATTTTTGGCTGACCGGACAGAAGGTTGAATTGAATTCAAATAATTATTTAAAACTATCTCAAATATGAACGTTCCTGTTGATTTATTGTATACTAAGGACCATGAGTGGCTTCGCGTAGAAGGAAACATGGGTTATGTCGGAGTTACTGATTTTGCGCAGGGTGAGTTAGGAGATATCGTTTTCATTGAGATCGAAACAGTCGGTGAAACACTTAAAACCCAAGAGGTGTTTGGTACTATCGAAGCTGTTAAAACTGTTTCAGATATGTTTATGCCGGTGAGTGGAGAAATCCTTGAAGTGAATCCTGCAATTGAGGAGTCACCGGCAGTTGTAAATAAGGATCCTTATGGCAATGGATGGATGATTAAAATCTTAATCAGTAATCCTTCAGAGATTAATGACCTTCTATCGCCGGAAAAATATAAGGCAATGTTGTAAATCCTTTTCAACAACCTCCCCCCTTCGGGGTACTCCCCGCTAAAGCGGGGCAGGCTCTCCTTGTCAAGGAGGAGAAAGTTATAATATCATATATAATAGTTTTCCCTCCTTTTGAAAGGGGGCCGAACGTTTAAAAATAGCCCGGTGGGATATTTTAGTGAAGGAGCCAGGTTGCGCGTAGGCTCATACCCGAAGGGTAATGACGGGGTGGTTAAATATTTAAAGTATTAAAGTGTTTTCTTGACTTCGAATTCCTGATAACCTTCAACTATATCACCCACTTTTATATCGTTGAAATTGTGGATATTAAGTCCACATTCATATCCGCCAACTACTTCTTTTACGTCATCTTTAAAGCGTTTGAGTGATCCTAGTTCACCGGTATAAATTACAATACCATCGCGAATTATCCTGATTTTGGTATTCCTGGTAATTTTACCCTCTTTAACATAACATCCTGCAACTGTTCCAACTTTTGTGACCTTGAATATATCACGTATTTCAAGAGTTGCGACAATCTCTTCTCTGACTTCAGGCATTAGCATACCTTCCATTGCGGATCTGATTTCCTCAATTGCATTATAGATAATTGAATAGAGACGTACATCAATCTCCTCTTTTTCAGCAAGTTTTCTGGCACTTAAGGATGGCCTTACCTGAAACCCGACTATAATGGCGTTCGAAGCTGCAGCCAGGAGAACATCTGATTCAGAAATCTGTCCGACAGCTTTATGAATGATGTTAAGCTGGATCTCAGGGGTTGAGAGTTTAATTAGTGAGTCACTCAAAGCCTCTACTGAACCATCGACATCACCTTTTACTATAATATTAAGTTCCTGGAAATTACCGATAGCAATTCTTCGGCCTATTTCATCAAGTGTAATGTGTTTCTGAGTACGCAGACCCTGTTCCCTCTGGAGTTGTGCCCTTTTTGTTGCAATATCTTTTGCCTCACGATCGCTCTCCATAACATTAAATTTGTCGCCAGCCTGTGGTGCACCATTTAATCCCAGGATTAGGGTAGGAGTGGCCGGACCGACTACATCAACCTTATTTCCTCTTTCGTTGTACATGGCTTTAATATGTCCAAAGCAGCTTCCCGCCAGCATAATATCTCCAATTCTGAGCGTTCCGGCTTTGACCAGTACAGTTGCTGTAAATCCCCTGCCCTTATCGAGAGAAGATTCAATAACTGTTCCGATAGCCGGTTTGTCGGGATTGGCTTTTAGCTCTAGCATCTCTGCTTCAAGAAGAATTTTATCGAGAAGAAGATCAATATTGAGTCCGCTTTTAGCCGAAATTTCCTGTGATTGATACTTGCCTCCCCAATCTTCAACCAGGTAATTCATATTTGCAAGAGACTCTTTGATCTTATCAGGATTTGAAGTCGGCTTATCAATTTTATTGATTGCGAATATTATAGGGACTCCTGCTGCTGAAGCATGATTGATTGCTTCTTTAGTTTGAGGCATAACTCCATCGTCAGCAGCAACTACAATAATTGCAATGTCAGTTATTTGTGCACCACGGGCACGCATTGCAGTAAACGCTTCATGACCCGGAGTATCGAGGAATGTTATCTGGCGTCCGTCCTCGAGTATGACTCCATATGCACCGATATGCTGGGTAATACCTCCGGCTTCACCCGCAATCACATTGGTATTCCGGATATAATCAAGCAACTTTGTTTTGCCATGGTCAACATGACCCATCACGGTAACGATAGGAGGTCTTGGTTTGAGATCTACTGCTTCATCAGCCTCTTCACGTACTGCTTCCTGCAATTCTGCACTGACAAATTCAACTTTGAAACCAAATTCATCCGCAAGAAGAGCCATCGTTTCAGCATCCAGGCGCTGGTTAATGGAGACAAAAAGCCCAAGGTTCATACATGTAGAAATGATATCCGTTACAGGGATACTCATCATTGATGCAAGCTCATTGACTGAAACAAACTCCGTAACCTTCAGAATATTCTTATCGAGTTCCTGCTGGTCAACAACCTCCTGGTGCTTTTGACTAATAGCCTCCCTTTTTTCCCGGCGGTATCTTGAACCCTTTGATTTACCTTTTGTCGTTAGCCTTGCCAGGGTCTCTTTTATCTGCTTTTGAACCTCTTCTTCATTTACTTCAGCCCTGACAGGTCTTTTTTTCACGACCTTCTTAGCGCTTGTTTTTTCTTTTTTATCAGTTGCAAATGGTTTAACTACAGGTGTTCCCTCTTTTTCTTTCAATATTCTCTTCCTACGCTTCTTCCTTCTGAAATCGGAATCGCTGCTGACTCTGACTGGCTGAAATGGAGTAGCTTTCTTTTTTTCTTCCGCTGGCAGGTCTATTTTCCCGACAACCCTTGGTCCCACCAGTTTTTTAAAATCAGTTTTATATAGAGAAATAATATCCTCTTCGGGTTCTGGAATTATAACTTCCTCTATAATGTCTTCGATTAAAAACTCTTCAATTGGTGGCTCAGGGGTCTTCTCCTCTATAGTTTCAGTTTCTTTCCGTCCGCTAGCTTTAATCGCTCCCTGTTTAAGAATATCCTTTTCTTTGCTTTTCTCTTTCGCTGAGACTTTTGGCTTCTCTTTCTGTTCCTCTTTTTTTACTGGTTTAATATCTTTAGCAATTGTATCGAGATCGATTTTCCCGACAATATGAAGATCAATATTTGATTTAGATTTATTTTCTTCAGCAAGATCCGGAGTAACATGTGTTTCCTTTTCTATCAGGGTTTTGTTCTTTTCAGTCTTTTCAGTTTCAACCGGACTTGGAGCAGGTTTTTGTACCGGTTCCTCTTTGGGTGCTGCAATTTTTTCATCCTTTGGCTTTACTGACTTTTCAAGATCAATTTTACCTACAAGTTTTATATCAGGTTTTTTGATTTCAGTTTTAACGTCTACAGCTTTCTTAACTCCTGAAGAATCTTTGACAAGAACCTCATCATCCCTTTCAGAATCTTCAATCTCAATCTTTTCTGAAAAATCACCAATAGAAACAGATTCCTTCTTTCTGTGGAGATCTTTAAGGATGAGTTTTTCAGACTCCTTTTTTACACTGATATCTGTACTGTATTCTTTTACAAGCAAAATATAAGCTTCATGCGGAAGTTTAGTATTTGGGTTGGGATCAAGATCAAACCCTTTTTTGTGAAGGAATTCCACAATTGTGGATATTCCCACGTTAAATTCGCGGGCAGCTTTACTTAATCTGGTAACCTTAATATCTTCTGTCATAAATATAACTTGCCTTTATTAAAACTTCAAAAAAACTGATTGTGAGTAGTTTATATTTGTATTTTATTCAAATTCTGCCCTGAGAATATTAACAACCTCTTTAACAGTTTCCTCTTCAAGATCAGTTCTCTTAACAAGGTCGCTGATTGAAAGGTTCAGAACGCTTCTTGCAGTATCGCAACCAATTGCTTTGAGCTCTTCTATGATCCAGTCTTCAATTTCATCTTCAAATTCCTCAAGATTAACATCTTCCTCATCTTCTCCACCTGGTTCCCTGTAAACATCAATTTCATACCCGGTAAGCTGACTTGCCAGTTTAATATTCAGGCCACCTTTACCAATTGCAAGAGATACTTCATTAGGTTTCAGATATATTTCTGCCCGCTTTGTCTCTTCAACCAGTTTGATAGAGGTAATCTTTGCAGGACTCAGTGCTCTCTGTATAAAGAGCTGATTGTTAGAAGTATAATTGATAACATCTATGTTTTCGTTGCGTAATTCCCTGACTATACCATGTATCCTTGATCCTTTCATACCAACGCATGCTCCAACCGGATCAATTCTCTCATCGTAGGATTCAACAGCTACTTTGGCGCGTTCCCCTGGTACCCTTACAATGTTTTTAATAGTAATCAGACCATCAAATATTTCAGGAACTTCAAGTTCAAATAATCTTTCCAGGAATACCGGTGAGGTACGGCTTATGATGATAAAAGGTGTATTGTTTCTCATTTCAACCTTTATAACTACAGCCCTTATTGAATCTCCTTTACGGAAATGGTCAGAAGGAATCTGTTCGCTTTTAGGCAGAATAAGTTCATTCCCATCATCATCAAGAACAAGTATTTCTCTCTTCCATACCTGGTAAACTTCTCCGGTAACTATTTCACCGATCCTGTCTTTGTATTTGATATAGATGTTATTTTTCTCCAGATCGAGAATTCGTGCAGTAAGGTTTTGTCTTAGAGATAAAATAGCTCTTCTTCCAAAGTCAAGAAACTTGACCTCATCAGAAACTTCTTCTCCGACTTCATAATCTTCATCAATCTCTTTGGCCTTTGAAAGAGGTATCTGCATAACAGGATCTGTCAACTCCTTGTCTTCTACCACAACCCTGTTCCTCCATATTTCAAAGTCACCTTTATCGATATTGACAATAATGTCGAAATTATCTGCTGAACCGTATTTCTTTGCAAGCATACTTCTGAAGACATCTTCAAGAACGCTCATCATTGTAGGACGGTCAATATTTTTCAGCTCCTTGAATTCCGAAAAAGTGTCGATTAAATTAACATTTTCCATCTGGTGTAAACCTCTTATTATTATTTAATTGTCAAAATAACTCTAGTAGATTTTATCTGTTCAAAATTGAAAGAAACATCCTTCAATTCTTTTGTTCTTCCCTTAACTTTTATTTCAGCCTCAAGTTCAAATCCCCCAGCCGTAACATTCTTAAGTTTCCCTGCAAATTTTGATCCTTCATTGTCAACAACCTCAACTTTTTTTCCTTCATTTTTGAAATATTGTTCAATAACTCCAAAAGAAGCATCCAGCCCAGGTGAGGATACCTGCAATTCAAAATCCTCTTTATCACGGTCGAGACCTTTATCAATATGCCGGTGTATTGCAGCACACTCATCTATTGTTATACCTTCATTTTTATCGGCAAGTACAGTGATCCGGTTCGAACTGCTTACTTTTACAGCAACCAGAAAAAGTCCGGTTCCATTTATGAACTCTTCGACTAATCCCTGTATTTTATGTTTTTCAATCATTTTCCAAAAACCGATAACAAAATAGGGGACTCTGGTCCCCTAGGTCTCAAACACCCCTCAATTCTGTGGCAAAGGTATATATTTATATTAAATCACCAAAATAATCGACATTAATATTGAAGTATTATGCTTGTGGTTCAAATACGTAGCTTGAAAATCAGGAAACATTTCGATCTTTGCATACGGCTTAAAACTAACCGGGAACAGATCTATTTTTCAGTGAGCACTGTGAAACAAGCGGATATATATGACAGAAATGGCAGGTTAATTCTTGAGAATTGTACGTTATGTCCAAGGGAGTGCCGGGTAAACAGGTTTGAAGGGGGAACCGGATATTGCAGAACGGATGCAGGTTTGAATATTGCATCTATCTGTATCCACAGGGGCGAAGAGCCTGTCATAAGCGGGACAAATGGTATTTGTAATATCTTTTTTACAGGATGTAATCTTCATTGTATTTATTGTCAGAATCATGAAATCAGCCAACCCGGATCGGTAATCCGAAGTACTGAAATGGAACTGGAACCAGTCCTGGATCAAATAGTGCAAATACTATCGAAAGGCATACCGGCTGTTGGTTTTGTTTCTCCTTCTCATGTAGTACCACAGGTAAAGGCAATAATAAAAGGGCTTAACAGCCGGGGCCTCAGGCCAATAACAGTATACAATACAAATAGTTATGATAAACCTGAAACCATCCGCAGTCTTTCCGGATTGATTGATGTATATCTGCCCGATTATAAATATGTTACCCGGGAAATTGCATCAGAGTATTCAGATGCTTCAGATTACCCGGTATTAGCACAGAAAGCAATTAAAGAAATGTACTATCAAAAAGGGTCAACTCTCTCGATAAATGATAACGATTTGGCAGAAAATGGCCTTCTTGTAAGACATCTTGTTTTACCAGGTCATGTCCAGGAAAGCATAAGTGTTTTACGTTCATTAGCTGAAGAATTGTCGCCGGGTGTTCATCTTTCAATCATGTCACAATACCATCCTACAACACAGGTTAGAAATCATTCAGTGCTTAACCGTCCGATTTACAAAGCAGAATATGAGGCTGTTATTGAGGCTATGGAAGATCTGGGCTTCAGAAATGGATGGGTTCAGGATATTGAGAGCAATCTGAGCTACAGACCTGATTTCAGTAAGGAAAATCCATTTGAATATTAGCAAAAAATTGGGCTAAAGCCCAAATCCGGAAAGAAGTCTGAATGAAATTACATAAATTTTTCCCGCTTCTGAAGATTGTAAAGAGCCACAAGTAAAAAAATGATAGATCCGGTAATCAGGACTATACGGTTTTTAAAAATAATAATTGCCCATGTTGTCTCATTTATATCAAGTGGCATGTTAAATGGATTAAGGAACACGTTCCATTGGCTTTTATTCAATGACTCACTTAGAATCAGAAATATCAGCCCGAATGCTATCATGACAACAGCTGTTCCATTTCCATTTCTGATAATAGTAGAAAGCATAAAAGCCATTACTCCAAGAAAAATAACAGGCAACATTACCTGCAATGTCATATTTGCAATACGGAATTTAACAATAAAAAAAGAAGATAATAATGTAAAAACAAGCATGATGAGGGAAGCAATAATAAATATGAGTACAATTCTTACGAGCCAGACTTTGTACCTGTAGTTAGGTATTCCAAATAATATTTCAATAGTTCGGGCATCCTGATCATTCTGAATTCCAAAAACAGAAGGATAAAAGACTAAAAGGACCCCTGAGAAAAGAAAAATTCCATACAGATCCCCCATTTTTGAAACGTCATTTGAGAACACATAAATTATTGAAAGTCCGATATAGAACAAAACTGATCCGGCAAGAAACCAGATGAACTTATTTGCAAAGATGATCCGTAAATTATAGATGATCATTTTATAAATAAGGATGTAATTATTATATAATCTTGTGCCTTTCATTATATTGATATTAACCTGTTTATTCTAAGAGGTTGTTCTGTCTTTTTTTCTGAGAAGCCACAAATAAGCGTCCTCAAGATTTGGAGTCACACTAATTGCATCCTGATGGGGCTTATCTTCAGAAATACATCTTACTCTGACTTTTTCTCCTTCGGACATATGATGTACAACCAGTTGACTCTCAATAAAACCAGCAAAGTCCTGGGTAGGAATATTGAATTGCCATACATGTCCTTCCGCTTCTTTTGTCATATCAATAGGTTTACCCAGATACATCAGAAGCCCCTTATTAAGCACAGCAACCTGGTAGCAGGAGCTCGAAACATCTTCAATAATGTGGGTAGAGAATATAACCACCCTGTCACGACTAAGTTCTACAAGAAGATTTCTGAACCTGATCCTTTCTCTGGGATCGAGACCGGCTGTTGGTTCATCAACAACCAGTATACGAGGCAGGTGAAGCAATATTTGTGCTATTCCCATTCTTTGCTTCATTCCACCTGAATATGAACTTATTTTTTCATGTCTGCGGTCTTCCAGATGAACAGCTTTAAGGACATAGGTGACTCTATCCTCCCGTGTCTTAACATCAATAATATTCTTAAGCATAGCCTGGTAGTGAAGATATTCATGGGCTGTCATGTTCTCATAACTTCCAAACTCCTGGGGAAGGTATCCGATGAGTCCCTGCAGCTCTTCTCTCTTGTTTTGAGTATCCATTCCATTTATCCAGACTTTACCGTAACTCTGCTCAAGGATACCGCATATAATTCGCATAAGGGTCGTTTTGCCTGCACCGTTTGGTCCAAGAAGGCCGAACATGCCGTTACCGATATTCAATGAGACACAACTTAAAGCTTTGAAAGGCTTCTTCTTTCTGCCTATCAATGGTATTGCGGCAACTATCTTATAGAAATTCTTACGGATATTTTTAAACCTGCCTGCGAGGCGATAGATGTCTATATTCTCAGAACTCATTTTAATTCCTGTCTTGTAAATTATAAGGCCGGAAAACCAGAGGACTCCCAGTATAAGCACAATTACTATATTATGCCACCTTATCTGAAAGAGATAAATATTGCCCAATGGTATGAGCCAGAATATCAGTCCATCAAGAATTTTCAGGATCCTGGTATATATTTTCTTTCTTCCTGATGATGCAAAATTTGTCAGTAATTTTTTGAAAGGGATCCAGATACCAAGAAGAGAAAACCAGATACATATACTGAAGACAAAAATCCAGAAGCCGCTTTTCAGATAAAAATATGTAAAATAGATAACAAACCCTATTAATGGAAGTTGCCAGGTCAGATGGTTCATATCACTCCATGATGTGTAGTTTTTTGCAAGACCCAGCCTTTCCCTGATTTTAGCACCACCATTCCATTCTCTCAGAAGATGGCTGTCCCTATCATATATTTTAACAAGACTCTGAACATAAATATTTATAGGTTCATCAGGAGATATTACAGTCTCTCTTGCCTTCCTCAGGGTATTGATAAAGAACCAGGTACCTGCAGGTACAAGGATTAAGGAGAGTATTGTTGTGATTAATTTCCAGAGAAATTGATCAATAAAACTATATATCAAAAGTATAAGTAAAGCAAATATTGTGATTTGGATAATCTTTGTTTTCCAATTGAGTGAGTAGATCCATTGAAGAGAATTTTCGAGACCAGAATAAAAGGTCGGAATAAATATGAGTGTTAGCATTGTACTCAGAGTCAGGCCTCCGATGACAGTAATTGCAAATGCAGCACCGATGGAAGCGACAAATTCAGACTTTCCCAAAGCCAGTGGGAAAAGGGCTATTACAGTTGTTGATGCAGTGATCAGAATAGGTCTGACCCGTGCAATGCCAGCAGTCATTAAAGCGCGTGAGCGTCTGTAGCCTCTCTTCCTTAAAATATTGGTGTAATCGATAAGGAGAATCCCATTGTTTACAACCACACCGAGAAGTATAAGGAATCCGATAAGTGTATTGGCATTAAGGAGAGAATTGTTTGTAAGAATAAGTGCAATAAGCGAGCCCAATGCTGCAAGTGGTATACTGAACATCAGAACCACCGGGGTTGAAAGTGATTCAAAAACCGATGCAAGGATCATATAAATAAGAAGGAATGCCATTCCGATAAGCCAATAGAAATCTTTTAACGGGTCCTCTTCATGAACGACTTCCACAGCTATTCCTGAAGGTATATTGATACCTGAAACTATTGCTTCAATTTCGGCTCTTGCACCTTCCAGCAGATCTTTTGAGCTTATTATATCTGAATTGAAGCTATATGTGACTGTAATCTTTTTTTCCCGGTTTTCCCTGTGGATGTTACCCATACCGGATGAGAATACAATATTTGATAACTCCTGTATTTCCATTAAATTGGAATTGCTTCCTGTCACCTCGAGGTTTTTAAGATCATCAATTGTCTTGTCCGTGTTTACCTTGACCTTCCCAGATTCATCAGCATATTTCAGTGTTATATCGTATGTTTCGGTCCCCTGTAAAAAAGTTGCACCTGAAGAATATTCTTTCCCAAAGGTGGAAAGCGCTGAAGATATATTGTCCAGAGTGAAATTATTACGTCCAATATAATCCATATCAAACTTTAAATGTACTTCAGGGGTATTGTCCTGAACATTAACATTCACACTGCTAATTGTTGACAGATTTTGAATGGCTGCCTTAATGTCATCTGAAATGTTTTTCATCTGGTCGAAATTCTGCCCTTTTATAATGACACTTTCGGTGGTTGTTCCAATACCCAGAAGGTTCATAAAGTTTGCACCGGGATTTACCGCTCCGGCTCCTCCGGCTGCTCCGGTATAGCCCCCACCGGAAGAAATCTCATCCATTTCGATTTCTCCTGTCCTAAGGTTTCTGACTTTTTCAAGAATATCATTTTTAATTTCCGGAAGGGACCTTTTGCTTATCTTATCCCATTTTTCAGCAAGGTTTATAGTCATTGTTGCATCAGTTTCCTCCACCCTGCTTACTATATCTCCTTTTTCCGGTATTCCGCTAAGAGCATGTTCAATTTCGGTAACAAAGGCGTCTGTCTTTTCAAGCGTTGATCCGGAAGGCATTGTAACAGAAAGTCTGAAACTTGAAGTCTCAACTTCCTTTGTTGAAGATACACTTAAACTAAGACTGATAAGAAGTGCAGCAAAGAACACTACGAGTGTTCCTATTATAGTACCTGCCGGATTCCTCATACTGGCTTTTAGGGTGAGATAATACCCCTGAATGAGCCGGTTATGTATTGAAAGCTTTTTAAATATTCCCAAATCCGATACCTTCGCCAATTTAAGAATAAAATGTGCTGCCATCGGGATAAGAAGCAGAGCAACGGATAATGAAATGATCAGGGTTGAGACAATTGAAACACCTATATTCTTGCCGATAATTTTGATCATGAAGTTGTCGGAGAAAAGAAAGGGAAGGAAAACGGTTATAGTCGTTAAAGTTGCCGCAACGATTGATCTCCATACCTCACTCGTTCCCTGCTTAACAGCTGTATCTATATCCACACCCTGGCTGACAAGACGGTAAATATTCTCCAGGACAACCACCGAATTATCCACAAGCATACCAATGGCAAGAGCCATTCCAACAAGTGTCAGACTGTTTATTGAGATATTATATGCATAAAAAAAGTTAAAAGCTGCATAAACCGAGATAGGAATTGAAAGTGCAATTATAAAAACCAGGCGGATATTACGTAAAAAGAACCATAATATAAGTACCGCGAGTAAACCTCCGATGACAGCCAGATGAATTATCTGGTTTAAGTTGTTCTCCATAATTTCGGCATTATTGTTCTGAACAACTATTTCAACACCTTCGGATTTCAGATTATCATTCAGCGTCTTAACCACATCAAGTGTTTTGTGTGAAAGATCGATCAAGTTGACCTGATTATCGTTTACCAGAGTAATTGTCACTGCATCAAGCCCATCGACCCTGCTGTATGAGGTCTGCTCTTTAACCCCAAAAATAATGTCGGCAATGTCTTTCAGGGTTACGGAACCGTTTGGTTTCACAATAATATTCCCGATGTCTTTAACATCAGTATATTCAGATGTCACATTTACAAAAAATTTATTGGTTCCCTCTTTCACCGATCCGACAAAAGTTTTATCCTTGCCATTATTGTTCAGAAGGTTCGTGACCTGTGCCATGGTTATCCCGTAAGCTTTGCATGCTTTTTCATTTAGCCTGACCTCAATAGATTTTTGCTGACCTCCATAAATCTGAACACCCGCTATACCAGTAATATTCTGAAGTTCAGGTGATATTTCTTTATCCGTTATGTTGCGGATCCTGTCTATTCCTCCTTCACCTCTGATCTGTAATTCCATGAACTGGCTGGTAATCTGTGTGAGATCAATTTTTACCACGGTAATTTTGAACACAACCGGCAGAGTTGCCTTAACTGAATTTATCTTTTCCTGTAGTTTCAGGTTGGCATATTTCATATTGGCTCTCTGATTGTAATAAAGGATTATCGTCCCGGAGCGGGAATTAATGTTTGATTCAATCTTTTCAATGCCTTCAAGAGTACCAATTGCACCTTCTAGTGGAACTATTGCCTTGCTTTCAATATAATTCGGATCCAGCTCAAGAGATGTCGTAACCTGAACAATGAGAGTAGGAAGCTGAGAATTAGGAAAAAGTTCTATCGGGAGTCTCTTATAGGAAACATAGCCAAGCAATGTAAGCCCGATAAAGAACATACAAATCAGCACTTTTCTCTTAATAATGAAATTCATTTTATTTACCGGTCTTTGTCATCATAAATAAACTATTCATTCACTGGTTTTTTTTCTTGTGATTAAATCAGTGAAGGAATCAAAAACCCAATATACACAGGGTATCACTATCAGAGTGAGGATAGTTGATGTAACCAGTCCGCCAATCACTGCAAGCGCCATTGGAGATCTGAGTGATGCACTTTCTCCGATACCGATTGTAAGTGGTAGAAGCGCAAATATTGTTGTGAGACTTGTCATTAAGATAGGTCTGATTCTCTGCGATCCTGCTGTTATTATTGAGTCTTTTTTGTTTAATCCGGTCTGACGCAGCTGATTAATGCGGTCAATAAGAATAATTGCATTACTTACAGCAATTCCTCCAAGCATTATAATGCCTATATATGCCATCATATTGAGGCTTTTTCCCAGCACGAAGAATGTCAGAATAGTACCGACAGCAGCAAGTGGTATTGTCAATAAAATAACAAAAGGTTGAATTATTGACTCAAATTCAGCTGCCAGTACCATAAATACCAAAATAATTGACAGAATCAAAGCGAATGTCAGATTAGACATTGATTCTTTTCTCATCAATTCCTCACCTGTTATTTGAATTCTATAGTTAGCCGGTAATGGAACTGAACTCAACATTTCTCTGGCATCTTTAATGACCTTATCAAAAGGCTTTGATTTATTAACCATGGCGTATATATAGCTTGTCCTGCTCTGATCCTGCCGGGTAATTTCTCTGGGAGATATAACTTTTTTAATTGTGGCTAATGAACTCAATGGTACTTTTACTGATCCTGCAGTTATAAGGAGATCTTCAAGCTGATGCAGGGAAAGATCTCCGAGCTTAATAACAATATCTTTCTCTTCGCCTTCCTTTTCCATCGTGCCTGCAGAAGCTCCGGAGAGATAACTTTGTATCTGGCTTATTACACTGGTTACAGAAACATTATAATAACTGGTCTTAAACCTGTCAACCGCTACCTCTATTTCGGGGGTTCCCTCATCAAGGGAAGTTGTAATATTATATAGACCTCTGTTATTCTGAAGCACCGTTTTTGATTCATTAATTATCTTTTCGATTTCTGTATAGTCTTGCCCTTTTACTTCAACAACAAATGGGGCTTCGCTGGTACCCAAAGTAGTCTGCAGTTCTGATTCTTCCTGGGAAAAGCTTATCTCAAGATCAGGAATGGTTTTAAGGTATTTCTCAACTGTTCTGATAGCTTCTTCCGTCACAGATGAATATTCATTTTTAAGAAATATTTTAATATTTGCAACATTCTCATTTGTGGAAGTTGCCGATTGAGTAGTTGTTGTATTTATATCCCCGCCTGCCTGGCTGTAAATCATTCTTATTTTGTTACCAAGAAGTTCATTGACAGTTCCTTCTATTTCCTTGATTGTGCTTTGAGTACGTTCAAGATTTGTCCCTTCCGGAAGTTTCAATCCAATAGTAAATTCGGATGAAGCTGATTTTGGCATATATTCACTTCCAAGTTTTGGTATGAGAAGTACTGCTAATCCCATAAACAGAATGGAAAGGATGATTACAATCAATCTCTTTTCGATGATTTTTGAAAGAAACTTTGGATACCATCTGAATTGCATCGGGCTGCTTAGCTGAACATTCTGGCTTTTCTTTTCACGAAAAAGGGTGTTTACCAGCATTGGGATGACGAGCATTGCAACAAATAAAGATGAGATCAGGGCAAAAGCCACCGTCCAGGCCTGGTCCTTGAACATTTCACCGGAAGCTCCCCTGAGATAAACAATTGGCAGGAAGACAACTATAGTCGTTATTGTAGAAGCTGTGATGGCTCCTCCGACCTGTCCGGTACCAACGATTGCCGCCTCGCGTAATGACATTCCTTCATCTCTGTTTCTGGTAATATTTTCGAGTACGACAATCGCATCATCGACCAGCCTGCCGGCCCCGAGTGCCAGCCCTCCCAAAGTCATAATATTTAATGTCAGGTGATTAAAATACATAAGGTTGAAGGTTGCTATTATAGAAATAGGTATGGCAACACTGACCACCATCGTTGTTCCTATCCTTCGAAGAAAAACATACAGAACAATCATTGCAAGGGAAATGCCGATAAGCCCGGAATTTTTTACCTCTTTGATGGCATTGTCAATGTATTTTCCCTGATCCTTTACAACTATGAATTCATATCCGGGAAGAGCTTTTGCAAGAGTGCCAAAAGCATTATTAAGGTTCTTAACGGCTTCAACGGTGTTAAATTTGGGTTCTTTGTAAATTGACAGACCTATACAGCGTTCTCCATTAAGAGTGATAATATTTTGAGGATCTTTGTTTTCATATTTTATGGTTGCGACATCGCGAAGATATACAGGAACTTTATCTGTTGAAGAAGTTGCGGTTGTGCTTCCGGTTGTTGTTACTGTCTGGGAGGAAGCCTGTTTGAAACCGATTACTATGTTCTCAAGATCTGTTAAATTACTCATTACACTTACCCCTTTGACTACATATTTAAGCCCCAGGTCAACTATAGAACCTCCGGATACATTCTTGTTATAATTTGCTATCTGTACTGCAATTGCGTCTGAGGTCAATCCAAAAGATTCAAGTATATATTTATTGGTTTCAATTACAACCTGGCTCTCTTCCTGGCCAGTAAGTTTTACATCTGCTATGCCTTCAATTCTGATAAGTTCGTTCCGGATATAGTTTTCTGCAATTTTCCTTAATTCATCCATGTCAGTAATTGCCTTATTCTTTAATCCCACGATCATTACAGGTGAAGCATTAGGATCGTATTGGGAAATATCAAACTCTGTGAGATCTGAATTCTGGCTGAATGAGTTTAGTGCCTTCTGCAAGTCGAGAAAGGCCTCGTCCATATCTTTGTTCCAGTTATATTCAACCGTTATTTCTGCTGTACCAACCTGAGATACAGACGATACCTTGATGACATCACTCTGTCTCATGCAGAGCGATTCTATCTGTTCAACATAGTTTTTTTCGATTTCTTCCGGTGGTTTTTCTCCGGCCGTGAGCTGAATATATATCTTCGGATTGTTCAGGTTTGGGAAGAGATCAGTTCCCAGTTTTCCAAGAGATATCACCCCAAGGAGGACTATACCGAGTACAAGCATTAAAACAGTAACCGGGTATTTTACAGCAAATTGGGCAATCCTGTTCATGATTTTTATTTAACTATTTTAACCTTTGACCTGGTGCTCAGCGTTTCAAAACCAACGGTTACAAAGCGTTCGTTCTTTGACAGACCTCCGGTTACTTCAACATCAGTCAGGTTCTCAATACCGGTCTTAATTATCCGTTCAGAAGCTAATCCCCCACGATCGATAACGAAGATAGTTTTACCTCTCTGCCGTGCCAGAATTATACTTTTAGGTATTACAATAACGGAGTCTTTATGGGTTATTACAATATCTGCTTTGACGAACATCCCCGGCAATAGTTGATATTTTGGATTATGTATCAGTATTGTTCCGGGGAAAGTTCTTGTATCGGCATTTATCGCAGGTGATAGTTGGGTTACATTCCCGATTAAGGTGTCCTTTGGAATAGTATAATTTGTCAACTTGACTACCTCATCAGGTTTTATTACTGAGACATATTTCTCAGGTAACTGTACATTCATATACATCATCTGGTAATCCATTATTTCGACCATATCTGAACCCGTATTAACCCTGGTCCCCTGAGTGTAATATGGTAACTCAACTATTACGCCGTCTATAGGAGCAATAATCCTGGTTTTTGCCATCGAAAGATTTGCACTTACCAGTGCCGACTTGGCATTCGCCCTATTGATTCCTGCTGTTTTAAGATCAAAAAGCGTAACACCTCCCTTTTCATATAATGATTCCTGTTTTTTGAGCTCGCTCTCCGTGAGTTCGAGATTAAGCTGGGTGGTTTCAAGTTTTATATCATTGATATATTGCTGATCCTCCAATCTGGCAATCAGATCACCGGTTTTGACTTTATCATTTAACTGCCATGCTTTTCCTGTTCGTGGATTTTTTTCAAGAAAATAGTTTGCTGTGATTTCCGATTTTACCAGAATCTGACCTATCGGAAAAGCTGTTCCCGATGTATTAACATATTCTTCAATTGATTTTAGAGTGGCATCCTGTACAGAAACAGGAATTTCAACATCGGCATTAAGATTCTGATTCTTGTTATTGCAGCTGATAGCCGCAAAAGCCATAGCTATTATTATGAATAAACTTTTTTTCATATGTTATTTATTTTTAATATTTTAATGTCTTCACAGGGATAACAGGTTGTTTCTTCTCAAAATCGTAAAGTGTCAGTATTTTTAAATTCAGTAGTTCGAGTTTATATGATATTAAAGAATTTGTGTAATTGAGCTTGTTTTGAGAGAGCTGGTTCTCATAAATACTCAGATCCATTCCCGTCAGGTCCCCGTTTTTATACTTTTCAAGGTTTAAGTCGTAAGTTAGTTGCGCATTATTGACCGACTGACGTGCGATTACTATCTGATTTATGAGATTTTTAAGATTTCTGTAACTCTGTCTTATAGCTAAGATTATACTGTTCTGTTCTACCCCGAGATCAATTTTATTTGACTCAATAGTTGCTTCACTTGCCTTTATTCTAGCTTTTTCTTCTCCCCAATCCCAGACAGGAATCTGAAACGACAATGACACATTTTCATTATTTTTTGGGTCATTATAAATATCTTTTAAATATTTATTATTTCCATTATATCCAAATGAAAGGGCAAGGTTTCCATGGAATTCATTAAGTGCCTTAGTCTGAATAAGATTAAGCTGTGATGTTTCAATGTTTATCTGACTTTCTCTGATTTCCATCCTTGTCGCGAGCCCCTGATCAATGGCAAATGCTATATCGATTTTAACAGTAGTATCAACCGTGATGTTTGGTATTACAATAATATCATCATACAGGCTCATACCTATCAGGTTTTTAAAAGCATCCTTGGAATTTTCAAAAGCAACCTGCTTGTTTTCATAATCTGACCTGGTTGTTGCAAGGTTCAACTCTGCCTGAAATTTTTCTGACTGGGCTGAAATTCCGGCATCAGCTTTATTCTTTGTTATTTCATAACTTTTCATCATGTCCTGATAAGCCTGGTTTGAAATATCCATGCTTTGCTGCGCCTGATAAACCGCATAAAATGCCTGGGAAACGCTTTGTTCCATTGTCAGATGTTGTATTGCATAGTTAAGCTGGGCAGTCTCAAGTTGCAACTGGAGCGTTTTAAGATTGAGCTTGGTATGGTTGTAAGTGAATAAAGGCTGATTTAACTGAATTGAAAGATCATTATTATAAGCTACCCCGGCAGTTGGGAATTTTGCATTATAGATGTTATTGGTATAACTAAAATTGTCACTCAGCGTAATAGTAGCATCAGTAGGTAAAAAAGGCTGGACAACTGTAAATGAACCGGAACTCTGCACATCCTTCGTAGTGTTAAAATCAGAAAAACTGCTATTGAACGCCCTATCCTGTGAATAAGTTAAAGGATTTACTGACAAAGCAAATTTTGATTTTAGTGCATCATTCTGGGCATTAAGGTTTTCCTGACTCCTGATAAGGCTAAGCCTTGTCTTTAATATAGTCGGACTATTTGATTCAGCTGTAGAGAGAGCCTGTTCCAGAGTAACTCCGGTCTGTGAGAATCCTTTGAATATCAATAGATTCATCAGTACGACTATTAAAAGGATAATTCGGTTTTTCCTGTTGAATTGTTTTTCCATTCTATTCTTATTTAAATCCTGATTTTACTATCAACTTTTTACTTTTGTTTGAACAATGGACATGCCATGGCATGTCCCTACTTTTGTCTTTTATCTTAAACCTTCTGGCCTTTCGCCTTTTTACTTTTTACTTTTTACTTTTAACTTACTTCTGTCTTATCCATTTTATGGCATCTCCAATAACGGCCCTTCCGGTTGAGAGATTTGAAAGAACAACTTTCGCGGTGTCGGCTTTGAGGTAATAAGTGCCTAGTTTGTTCCATCCGTTCTCAGCATTTTCATATTCAAGAGATATCTCCTCACTTCCTCCATCATGATAAATCCGATAGTGGAATTCTTTATATGGCTGGGAAGGCGGTCCGCCTCCTTCTCTTCCCTGGCCTCCGGCCCCACCTGGTCCCTGTGCTCCACCCGTTCTTGCACCTCCTCCGAAACCTCCTGCTCTGATCATCATCCGATCAGCAGTTTTACCTATAAAACAGAAAATATCGTAATAACCTGGTTTGTCGATAGAAGTAATCCATGTAAGGGTCTTGTCTCCTTTACCGCTTTTTGCATAAACTGCAGAACGGATATATTTTCCATAAAATGCTGACTGGACAACAGGTTGCCAGTATGATGGAATATTCATCAGACTTACCTGCTGATAACTTGTCCCTTTCTTTTTTTGAATTCCAAGTAGTTTTTTCAGTCTGTTCTCAGTGTTCTGTTTACTGACTTTAAAACCGGCATCTTCGTTGTCAACTATTATACTAAATTGATCAGGAGCCGCCGGATCTGAAGAGATTATATCTTCTCCCGAGAATTCCCTTATAACATCTTTCGACTTAATTATTTCATCAATTGGAAGTGTGATTTCACCCGGAATGTTTTTTGCAAAGAGAGTATTTATCATCATTGCTCTGGGCTGGGCATCAAGGACAATGCCGACTTTTTTCGTCTCATGCGGCCCTAAATAAACAATTTTTGATATGTCGGCCGCTTCCATTCCCCTTCCCTGTACCGATATCTGACCACGTCCCTGCACAGCTACCTGGAACGTTCCTCCACCACCCCCAAAACCACCACCTCCAAAACCTCCGCCTCCACGTCCACCGCCTCCGGTACCACGTCCGCCTCCGGTGCGAAATGATATATTAAATAACCCACCCGTGGCTTCCTGATTGGATGCAACAAAGGTGACCTGATATCTTGATCTTTCATTGATTACAATTTCGTTTGCCACCAGATTTGTGAACAGGAATCCGGGTTGTTCCTTTCCATTGAACCAATCAAACAGATAAGGATAAAACTCAAAGCCGAACCTATTTTTAATTTCATTATTGAATTTTAAAATATCCACTCTTTTAAACCTGTGATCATCAATGTATTTGACAAACCAATCCTTAAATTCATCAATGCCCGTCTTAGATCTGATAAGGTTAAAGAAATAGTCACCCTTAATGGTCAAAACAGTTTTTAAAGTATCGCCTTTAGGATTTTTTGCCAGTAGATCTTTAAAGCTCAGATTTTTCAGGATGAGATTAGCTCTGTCATTTTCAGAAAGAGTGCCAGACATAGCCTGAAAACCAGACATGCCCGGAGAATTAACTTTCTGAAGATGAGATTCGAAAATTGCATTAATAACCGGATATTCTGACGAATAGAAATTATTTTTGAAAAAGTAGAAGCTTGGACCCAAAAGATACCGCGTAGGTTCATTTGCAGCAACCCCGTTAATAAACCTGAAATTCTCACCACTTATGAAGGTGCTTCTCATGAAACTATTAAAGATCCTTACCTCTAGTTCTTTATCTGTAATAACCTGCCCATTGCGTGTCATCCTTTTCTTCTGCTGTTTGAATTGCTTAAAGAAACCGGCCTGGTTCAGCGTGGAAAGTCTTTCGGGAAGCAGAACCATCGATGGCTGTACTTCTGCCCGTGTTTGAGTGCTTTCCTTCGGGTAAGAATGAAATTGAACAGGGACCTCAAGCATACTAAGTGTTTTGAAAGGATACTTTGTTGAGAAGTTTGACTCAAGATCTTTCATCAGACCCGAAACAAGCAAAGGTAAAGTGTCTTTAATTGCTTCCAGGTCTTTCTTATAATAATCATTTCCGGGGAAATGATATGAAATGTATTCAACCGAATCAACCTTGATTTTGTCAGTCTGATAATTACCTATTGCAAGAGTCAGACCTGTAAGAGGAGATTCAGGCTTAAATATATAGTATCCATTCTCTTTACTCATTTTGCCCTGGGAAACTGGCAGCAGATTATTTTCACTTTTTACTTTAAGGGAATAATTAGTAAAATCAATCTTTATCTGGGCAGGATTAGACGGATAGTAATTGAGCCCGGCAACCGGATACCAGTGAGTCTCAGGTGTAAGCAGAACATAATCCTTGGTAAGGAAAGCCTGCCGTTTATTCACATTAACCATTGAAATTCTATATGGATTCTCCTTGATATTATCACTATAATTTGGATAACAGAATGATTCGTTTATACTTCCTGAATAAACTAACTCTACCTTATCACTATCACCAGGATTAAGGAGCTTTCCAGGGTTTATTTCGATAATATGATTTATTCTTTTGAAATTCAGATCTATCCCGTGTGAAGATATTTTTGTAACTATCAGAGAAGGATTGAGGGAAAAGTAATATTGACTGATGGGATCACTATTGTCATTTGAAATTTTCAAATCTGCGGTTGCCTCAAATGAATTTCCTTTATGAATAAATTCCAGGGATGCATCAGTTATACTGGCAAATTTTTTATTTTCAAACTCTCTGTTTGTTTCTATTACCAGTCTTTTGTCGGTTAATCCTTTTCTGTACGTTGAGTAGGTATTTAGGGAACAGATTAACGAACCGGTCATAAAGACGAACAATAATATTATAGTAAGGATTCTGTGAACTCTGGATTGTGGTAATCGTTTGAATAATAAAATTGTTGCCATTATCAGGGACAGGCCCAAGAAAAGATAGATAAGTCTCTGGTTGATTATAACACTTAAATTATCAAATCCGATAATGCCTGATTTAAATAAAGGAAGTCCGAAAGCCATATAGTCGAAAATCGATCCTGCTCTGAAGTAGAGATAGAAAATATCCAGAGCAGCATAACCGAGAAGAATAAGAAAAGTAACTGCCTGGTTTTTTAATAACGACATCAGGGTGAAAGACAATCCCAGGCTGAAAATAATTGTCGGTAAACTGATGATGAGAAGATAATAGAAGTATGAAGTAATATTTACAGACATACTCTTTGAAATGATATTAATTACCAGACATATTGCAAGAATCAATAGGTTCAGACTCAGGAACAACCTGAGAATTCCCCACGATTTTCCAATAACATATTCAAAATTTGACATCGACCTGGTATACAGGACTTCATTGGTATCCAGTTTTTTGTCACGCTTAAGGAAATCAGCTGCCAGAAAAATTACCACAATTGCCTGGGCAATGTTAAGAAGGTAAAGATTAATAAGCGGGAGAGAAGAAGGGATCGATATTACTTCCCACCCTTCGTTTCCGACAGGTGAGAACATACCGATGTCCATAAGTATTATGATAAACAGGGAACCAATGGAGAAAAGACGGAAAAACCAACTCCGCCTGAGAGTCTTAGCCTCGTACCTGGCAACTGTTTTGATATTCGACAGAGATGCCATATTCTTTTTTATTTTCGTTAATCAATTAAACTGGCCCGTAATTTTTGCTCCATAAAATACACATAGGCATGTTCAATGTCAGGGTCAATACTGATTGCATTATAATCAGGCGGATCATCTGAAACAATCTGAACTTCCCAGCCTGTCTCATTGGGTATAGTGGAAATTACATTGTAAATTTCTTTTACCTTTTCATATTCATATGGGGTCAGATTAAGTTTAAAGACATGACCTTCAGCATGTTTGACCAGGTTCTCCGGAGAACCATAGTAAACCAATTCTCCCCTGTTAAGAAGTGCCATTCCCTGACAGGTAGAAGAAATATCCCCGACAATATGAGTTGACAGGATGATTATTACTTCATGCTGACTTAACTGGGAAAGTACATTTCTGAATTTTATCCTCTCATCAGGATCCAGTCCCGTTGTGGGTTCATCAACAATTATGATCTTTGGATTACCTATTAGAGCCTGTGCAATACCTAAACGACGTTTCATACCACCGGATAACTTGTTTGCCCGCCTGTCACGTGCTTCAAGGAGTCCGACCTGATCAAGCAATCTATCGACCTCTGACATTCTTTCCTTTCTGTTTTTTAAACCGGCAAGTGAGCCCGCATAATCAAGGAACTCCCAGGTCTTAAGTGCTGTAAAAAACCTGAAATCCTGGGGCAGATACCCAAGCATGCTTCTGAGTTCTCTTCTGTGTTTTTGAATATCCTGTCCATCTACTTTTACCAGGCCTGAAGTCGGCTTCATAAGGGTTACCAATATCCTCATAAGACTTGACTTGCCTGCTCCATTTGGACCCAACAAACCGAACATCCCAGTTCCGAACTCAAGATTGATATTCTTAAGGGCGTGATTACCATTAGGATATATTTGATTAAGATTCTGAATTTCAATTTTCATAGATCTTCATTCTGATAATTTTTTTCAGGATCAGAGAAGGAACAACATATAGACCCTTAATTGAATCCAAATATTCCATTTATTTGATTTTTTTAACTTTAATTAAACAGAAATATAGTTCAATTAAGAACACGATGAATTGATAATGGAATAACTACATTGTAAAACTAATTCCTATTTTTGTAGATAAAAATTTCCAGGTGGTTTATCTGACTAATAAGCGAAAAATAATTAATGATCCTGTTTATGGTTTTATTAGCATCCCGGGAGATTTTGTTTTTGACCTCATTGAACATCCTTGGTTCCAGAGGTTAAGGAATATAAAACAACTGGGATTAACGAGTTTTGTATATCCCGGAGCCAATCATAGCAGGTTTCAGCACGGACTGGGAGCTTTGCACCTGATGAATATGGCAATCTCCACGCTTAGAAGCAAGGGAGTTATAATTTCACCCTCGGAAGAAGAAGCTGTTTTTATTGCAATACTTCTGCATGATGTTGGACATGGTCCATTTTCGCATGCTCTTGAAAATTCCATAATCAGCGGAATCTCACACGAGGATCTTTCTCTTCTCCTGATGAGAAAGCTGAACGAGATATATACCGGAAAGCTTAATATGGCAATTGAAATCTTCAGAGGGACTTACTCCAGAAAATTTTTGCATGAGCTGATTTCAGGTCAGATGGATATGGACCGGCTTGATTATCTGAGAAGGGATAGTTTTTTCACCGGAGTTATTGAGGGATCTGTTGGATCGGACAGGATAATAAGGATGCTTAATGTTGTGGACGATAGACTGGTTGTGGATGAAAAAGGGATCTATTCACTTGAAAAATTCCTGATTGCCCGTCGCCTGATGTACTGGCAGGTTTATATGCATAAGACGGTGCTCTCTTCCGAAAGTCTGCTGGTAAAAATACTTAAACGGGCAAAAGAACTTGCTAATAAAGGGCATGAACTCTTTACCACTCCGGCTCTCAGATTCTTTTTATACAATAACATTGGTCATTCCGACCTCACAAATGACGGAAAATCTACACCCGGACTGATTGCATCAAATTTTACAAGGCTTGATGATACGGATATTCTGATTTCAGCCAAATACTGGGCCGATCATTCCGATAAGGTCCTTTCAGATTTGTCTGGCAGGTTGTTACGAAGAGATCTTTATGCCATTGAGTTGCAGAATGACCCGTTCCCTGTGAAAAGAGTAAATGAACTCAGTACCAGGGCCGGCAAATTGATTACTATAGGCCCAGGCTTGGAAGACTATTATGTTTTTACCAGTAGTATTTCAAATCTGGCTTATACACCTGACACACCTGAAGTTAAAATACTGCTTAAGAGTGGAAAAACTGCTGAAATTTCAACTGTTTCAGATATGTTTGACCACCGGTTCCTCTTAGAAAGAGTAACTAAATACTTCCTTTGCTATCCAAAAGAATGTCGATAACTTAAATTTAAATATTATGGAATTTACTGCCGCAACAATTGCCAGATTTTTAAAAGGTGAAATAGAAGGCGACCCCGGTATCAAAGTGAATACTATTGCTAAAATAGAAGAGGGGCAGACTGGAGCTTTGTCATTCCTGGCCAATCCGAAATATGAACACTATTTATACGATACAAAGTCTTCTATTGTTCTTGTTAATAAAAGTTTTATACCATCAGGTAAGGTCGATGCTACACTCATTAAAGTGGAAAATGCATATGAGGCATTTGCTTCTCTGCTTCGGCTCGTCGATCAGGCAAGGCCAAGGAAAAAAGGAATTCATGCAACCGCAATTATTGAAGCCACGGCTAAAATCGGTTCTGATGTTTTCATCGGGCCATATGCCTATATAGGTGAGAATTGTGTTATAGGTGATGGATGCTCTGTTTACCCGCATGTTTATATTGGAGACAACACTAAGCTTGGGAACAATTGTACTATTAATCCCGGAGTAAAGATATATCATGATTGTCTTGTCGGTGAAGGTTGCATCATTCATGCCGGAACAGTAATCGGGAGTGATGGATTCGGATTTGCACCCCAATCAGAGAACGAATACATGAAGATCCCTCAACTTGGGAATGTAATCCTTGAAGACAATGTTGAAATTGGATCCAATGTTACAATCGACAGGGCAACTATGGGCTCTACAATAATACGGAAAGGTGTTAAGCTTGATAATCTCATTATGATAGGGCATAATGTTGAGGTGGGAGAGAATACTGTTATGGCTGCGCAAACAGGTATTGCAGGATCGACAAAAGTGGGGAAAAACTGTATGTTTGGAGGGCAGGTTGGAATTGCCGGCCATATTAAAATTGCAAACGGGACAAAAATCGGAGCACAGGGTGGAATTCTTGGAGATGTTAAAGAAGAAAATACCGTAATTCTCGGTTCTCCGGCAATCGAGATTAAACAGTATCTCAAATCTTCAGTTATTTTTAAAAAATTACCTGATCTAAAGCTAAAGATTGATTCACTGGAAAAAGAGATTGACTCTCTGAAAAAGAAGTAGTTTTGTTATAATGTCAGGATTGAATTGGTTGTAATAAATTCAGTTAAAGGATAAATTTCTGGATTGTTCGAAATATTTTTATTTGTTTTGTAACAGGAATTTAATTTAATTTTAACATTGATGAGTGAAAAACAAAGAACGCTTGCAAAAGAAACAAGCCTGACCGGAAAGGGGCTGCATTCAGGAAATAATGCAACAATTACATTTAAACCGGCTCCGGTAAATCATGGTTATAAATTTTGCAGAGTGGACCTTCCAGGGAAACCTGTAATTGATGCACTTGCTGAACATGTCACTGATACTTCGAGGGGAACAACTCTTGTGCAAAACAATGCTTCTGTAACAACTATTGAACATGTTATGGCCGCATTGCATGGTTTACGTGTTGATAATGCCCTGATTGAGTTAAATGGACCCGAAGCACCGGTTATGGGTGGTTCTGCATGGAAGTTTGTAGAGGCGATTAAGGAAGCAGGGATCGTTGATCAGAAAGAAGACAGAAATTATTTTATAGTCAAACAAAAGATCACCTTCTCTGACGAAGAACACGGCGTGGATCTTATAGTTTATCCCGATGATCATTTCAGTGTAAATGTTCTTATTGATTATAATTCCAAGATTCTGGGAAACCAGTATTCGATCCTTGATTCAATTGAAGACTTCGAAGAGAATATATGCAAAAGCCGCACATTTGTTTTTTTTCATGAACTGGAGCCATTATTTAATAAGGGACTTATTCACGGTGGCGATCTCGATAATGCTATTGTAATTCTCGAAAAAGAGGTTGAACAGTCTGAAATAGATCGTATTGCCAAACTTTTTAACCGGCCCGGTATCAGCACACATACAGCAGGGATACTTAATAATACCGAATTACGCTACCCAAATGAACCTGCACGTCATAAGCTCCTCGACATTATAGGTGACATCGCCCTTGTGGGCCACCCTATAAAAGGTAAGATTGTTGCCACACGCCCTGGCCATTATGCCAATACACGCCTGGCAAGAATCATCAGGCAGGAGATGAAAAAAACTCTTTCAAAACATAATATTCCTGTATATGACTCATCTCAACCTCCTGTCTTTACTGTTGAAGAAATTAAGAAGCGACTACCACACAGGTTTCCTTTTCTGATGGTTGATAAAATAATTTCTCTTGATGAATCCTCAATTGTAGGTATCAAAAATGTCACATTCAATGAATCTTTTTTTCAGGGTCATTTCCCTGATGAACCTATTATGCCGGGCGTCATGTTAATTGAAGCCCTGGCACAGACAGGTGGGTTACTTATTCTGAATAATGTTGAAGAACCGGAAAAGTATTCAACCTATTTTCTTAAAATCGACAAGCTTAAGTTTAAACATAAAGTAGTTCCGGGAGATACAGTGATACTTAAAATGGAATTGGCCGATGTTATGCGAAGAGGAATAGCTACAATGTTTGGTCAGGCATTTGTAGGGAACAAACTCGTATTGGAAGGCGAAATGACTGCTCAAGTAGTAAAAAACAAATAATAGTTTAATGATATCAAAATTAGCTTTTATCCATCCTGATGCAAAAATAGGTAAAGATGTTACTTTGGAACCTTTTGCATATATCGCAGGTAATGTTACTATTGGTGAAGGAACATGGGTTGGCCCCAGTGCAACTATCATGGATGGAGCCAGAATCGGAAGGGAATGCAGAATATTCCCCTCTTCAGTTGTTTCCGGAATCCCTCAGGATCTTAAGTTCAGAGGGGAGGAGTCAACCGTTGAAATTGGGGACAACACAACTATAAGGGAGGGTGCTACAGTAAACCGGGGTACTGCGGCTGTTGGTAAAACTGTTATTGGAAACGGTTGTCTTTTAATGGCTTATTCTCATATCGGTCACGACTGTGCTATCGGGAACAACTGTATTATCGGGAATTCCACTGCACTGGCCGGTGAAGTGACGGTTGACGAATGGGCTATTCTCAGTGCAGGTACCATGGTTCATCAGTTCACCCATATCGGAGCTCATGTTATTATAGGTGGAGGTGCAAAGGTTCGGATAGATGTTCCTCCCTTTATCAAAGCTGACCGCGACCCACTATCTTACCTCGGATTAAATTCAGTTGGACTGACAAGACGAGGGTTTGAAAAGGAGCGTATTGACGAAATTCATAAAATTTACAGAGCAATTTATCAGAATGGGATGAATTTTTCACAGGCTCTGGAATATGTGGAAAAAGAATTCAAACCTTCACAGGACCGGGATTATATTCTGGAATTCATCAGAAAATCAGAAAGAGGAGTTATCAGGGCCAGGTGAAGCCTCCCTCACACATTCTCCCTCTCTCCCAATCATTTTTTTACAATGTCCCTGCCAAATGGTGACAAAGCAATTGCCGTAAGTTTAAAATGCTGCAAACCAAAGGGGATACCGATTATTGTTATACATAGAAGAACTCCTAATATGGCGTGAGTAGCAGCTATCCATAAACCACCTGTAAGCAGCCATATAACATTCATAATAATATAAAGACAACCGGAAGCTCTTGAATGAACAACCGTATCCCTGCCAATTGGCCATAGAGAAAGTGAAGCCATTTTGAGTGTCTGAATTCCGAAAGGAATGCCGACAATGGTTATCATAAGTATAAGACTTCCGATGAAGTACTCAATTGCTATGATTAAACCACCAAATATTAACCAGATGAGATTTCCCAGAAAATTCATAGACAGATAATTATTGACTTATTCAAGAACTACAGTTTTGTCTTTCGGATATTTGACAGAATATGTAAACACAATCTGCTTGGTTTCCTGCGGTTTTATTTCAAGATCCCACTTTATTTCACCGGTCTGTTCATTATGCCTGCCTCCTGATAATTCAATGGGGTCAACACTAATACCACTGTTTGATGAAACCGGGATCTGATCTTTCAGAGTGATTTTAATTGGATTTGTTTTATTATTCCTTAAAGTAAGAAGATATGAATAGGTCCCGGTCCTGTTTGTTCCAATAACCTTCTTGCTGGTAAAATCTTTCCGTTTCTCCCTTTTTACCAGGATGCTGTTATCCGTTCCCAGCGAGAGTGTCAGGGTATCTGTTAACTGGTTAACATTAAGGGTTGATTTTCCTACAAATGAATTCTCAAAATAGAGGGTTGCCTCACCAGTCTGAAGACTTAATTTTGCCCAGTCAGTAATATTTGCTGTCAGATAAGCCAGTGGTGATAACTTTGGCAAAGTAATATACTTGTAATCAGCAGGGGCCGTAATTCGCTGTATTTCTACAGTCTGAACTTTTCCATCTGAAGGAACTGTGTAAGGAACAGCAATGTCGAATGTGATCGTTGTTTCTCCAATCTGCTTTTGAATCGATACCGGAACTGCTTCCATTGCTTTTTCCTCCATTTTCTTATCATTGGCAGCCATTTCCATCATCACGGGAGCTTCACTTCGTTTAATTCCTGATGCAATTCCTCTGATCAAAATTGGTGCAGGATTATAATAATCAATAAACCAGGGATTTAAAACCGGAATATCCCCTGCCACCCATGGCGTGGCATTTGAGAAACTCAGTTTAACATCTTTCCATTCAACACCTGTATTCTGAAAAACATTCGCTTTATAAAAAATTGCAACCGGATTTTTTATATCATCGACCCTGATGTCATATGAAGGATACCAACCCGCGTTAGCTACCACGTAACTGAATGTAAGTTTTCCTGAAACCTGTTTTTCCGATGTAACAGAAACCAGAATTTCACCGGAGGGAAGTTGTTGTGTGCCTAATTTGTTGGCTATCTGTTGCTGAAGTGCCGTAATCTGTTTCTCATAATCTTTTATCAGCCTTTCTTTTTTTAATGTTGTCATAATGATTTGATCCATGTTATTGGTATAGAGGTCCATAACATTTTTAAATTGCTCGAGAGTAAATGTTGTTTCCTTAACCAGGATGGCCCTGTTAGCAACAAGAAAAGCCTCTTTTTCCCTGAGGATGCTTTTGGCAGCATTTTCATCTTCGACTTTAAGCTGGAGAGCCTCAATCTGACTTCTGATACTTTTTACTTCCGGGGAATCTTCCAGATTTTGCAGATAATTATTCTGATGATTGACGGAAAGGATCGTAAATTCTCCATAGCCTTTAACCTGAATGCTTTGCACATCAATGTGTGGCGAAAGACCCGAAAGTTTCAGAATGCTTTTTCCCGGGATGAGAGAAACAGAAGTTTCCTGATCAATCTGGGCCCTGTCGGGGAAAACTGTAACATGTTTTATTTCAGCTTTTATCTCCTTCTCAGTCTGTGCGGAAAGACTAAAAACAGCTGAAATAATAAATATTGATGTAAAAAATATCTTTTTCATGGCGTACATATGAAATTAGCAGCTTAAAGGTAAAACTTTTATTTAAGCAGTGTACATCAGCTGACCTTTTTAACCGCAAAGCACGCTGAGAAGGCGCAAAGTACGCAAAGATAAAACCATATAATTCAGTTCTTTTCGATCTTTGCATACCCGCCACCCCTGCAATCTGGCCCCTGCGCTAAAATAGCCCACCGAGCTATTTCTTAACGCTTGGGCCCCTTTGCGGTTAGTGGATTTCGTCTTTTGCCATTAAATCTTCAAACCTAAAAATATGTTAAATACGTCTTTTCATGCTGTAGACAGGTTAAATAGCCTACCTTTGCAGAATATTTCAAAAACTCAAAATGAAGCAATTAAGAATTGGGGATCTTGCTATTGCAGTACCAATCATTCAAGGTGGGATGGGAGTGGGAATTTCTCTCTCAGGACTAGCTTCCGCAGTTGCAAATGAAGGTGGAGTGGGCGTTATCTCAAGCGCCGGACTTGGACTTTTGTACAAAGATTTTTCATCTGATTTTCTCGAAGCAAGTATATATGGACTTAAAGAAGAGATACGCAAAACACGTGAAAAAACATTAGGTGTTATCGGTGTAAATGTAATGGTTGCAATGACCAATTTCGCCGATATGATCAAAACAGCTATCTCTGAGAAAGTTGATTTAATTACAGCCGGAGCAGGACTGCCTCTTGACCTGCCATCATTTTTAAAGAAGGACAGCACAACAAAGCTTGTACCAATTGTTTCTTCAGCAAGGGCAACTAAGATAATTTGTGAAAAATGGAAGAATAATTACGATTACCTTCCAGATGCAGTTATTGTAGAAGGACCCAAAGCAGGTGGACATCTGGGTTTTAAAGAAGAGCAGATATTCGATAATGATTATTGTCTTGAGAAACTTGTTCCGGAAATCGTTAGTGAATTGAAAGTCTTTGAGGAAAAGTATGATAAAAAAATTCCGCTTATAGCAGCAGGAGGTATTTATACCGGGGAGGATATTCATAAAATCCTTAATCTTGGAGCTTCCGGAGTTCAGATGGGTACACGTTTTGTAACAACTGACGAATGTGACGCTTCACGTGCTTTCAAACAGGCTTATATTGATGCTGAGAGTTCTGATATTGAAATTATCAGGAGTCCTGTAGGTATGCCGGGGCGGGCAATCCTGAGCAACTTTATTACCAAAGTCAGAGAAGGTAAAAAGCAGCCGAAAAAATGTCCTTTCAAATGTATTAAGACATGTGATATATCTAAAAGTCCTTACTGTATAATCGTAGCTCTTATAAATGCGCTTAAGGGTAACTTTGAAAATGGTTATGCATTCTGCGGTGCAAATGCTTTCAGGGCAACTAAAATATCTTCGGTAAAAGAAATCTTTCAATCTTTATTAAAAGAATATAAAGAGAGTAAATAAGGTGGTCTTTTCACCTTAATTCAGTTTACTCGTTTTTTTCTGATACACAACCTTTTAATAACAGTTTCCAGGTTTATTATTTGATCCCGGTTCAAATCCTGTTGGCTATAGTTTGAGAGGTTATCCCTGAAAAGCAGTTTTTTAGCCGAATATTCTTCTTCTAATCCTATTTTTTTATATTTTTGCATGTTTATTTAGATTAAATATAATTAAGGTATTTGCAAAGAAAAACAATCAGCACATTAACTATACTAATTCCAAATTGTTTATTTGTAAGGAGATGTAAAGCAGTTGATATTAATAGAAATGGAAAAAGATCAGGATGAGATATTAAATGAGGTAACATCAGGTGAATACAAATTTGGGTTCTATTCAGATATTGAAATGGACCGGATCCCAAAAGGCCTGAGTGAGGAGGTAGTCAGAATTATTTCCGCGAAGAAAAACGAACCGGAGTGGTTACTCGAATTCCGCCTGAAATCATATCGCCACTGGTTGACCATGAAAATGCCTACATGGCCGAACCTTAAAATACCACCTATTAATTATCAGGAGATTATTTTCTATGCTGCCCCTAAGGAGAGAAAGAATCTTAATAGCATTGATGATATCGATCCTGAACTCAAAAAAACATTTGACAAGCTGGGAATCCCTCTCGAAGAACAAAAACATCTTTCGGGTGTGGCTGTTGATGCTGTAATTGACAGTGTTTCTGTGAAGACTACTTTTAAAGAAACACTGGCTGAAATGGGTATAATATTCTGCTCTTTCAGCGATGCTGTAAAAGAATATCCCGACCTGGTGAAACGATATATGGGTTCAGTAGTTCCATATACGGATAATTTTTTTGCAACCCTTAACTCAGCGGTCTTCAGCGATGGTTCATTCTGTTATATTCCGAAAGGAGTCAGATGCCCGATGGAGCTGTCAACTTATTTCAGAATCAACTCGGCAAATACGGGTCAGTTTGAACGGACCCTGCTTATAGCTGATGAAGAAAGTTATGTCAGTTATCTAGAGGGATGTACTGCTCCAACGAGAGATGAAAATCAGCTGCATGCTGCAATTGTTGAAATCGTAGCTGAAAAAAATGCCGAAGTGAAATATTCAACAGTTCAAAATTGGTATCCCGGCAATAAGGAAGGAAAAGGTGGGGTTTTCAATTTCGTAACCAAACGAGGTATGTGCAAAGGAGAAAGCTCAAAGATATCCTGGACCCAGATTGAAACGGGATCAGCAATAACATGGAAATATCCTTCATGTATTCTACGCGGAGATAATTCCACGGGTGAGTTTTATTCAGTTGCCGTTACCAACAATCACCAGCAGGCTGACACTGGTACTAAAATGATTCATATAGGGAAAAATACAAAGAGCACAATTGTCTCAAAGGGAATTTCTGCAGGCAAAGGTCAGAACAGCTACAGGGGGCTCGTTAAGGTTTTGAAAAATGCAACGAATGCAAGAAATTATTCCCAGTGTGATTCCTTATTGCTAGGTGATAAATGCGGGGCTCATACTTTCCCTTATCTGGAGGTTGATAATTCGACAGCTATAATTGAGCATGAAGCAACAACTTCTAAAATAGGGGAAGATCAGATTTTTTATTGCAATCAGAGGGGCATTTCAACTGAAGATGCTATAGGCCTCATTGTTAATGGATATGCACGTGAAGTAATTAATAAACTGCCAATGGAATTTGCAGTTGAGGCTCAAAAGCTTCTTCAGATAAGCCTTGAGGGTAGTGTAGGTTAGAAAAATATTTTAATACAAGCATATAGGTCATGTTGATTATAAAAAATTTAAAAGCTGCAATAGGTGGCAAGAATATATTAAAAGGAATAAGTCTTGAGGTCAAGCCGGGAGAGATTCATGCAATTATGGGTCCGAACGGATCAGGAAAGAGTACTCTTGCGGCAGTTATGGCGGGACGTGAAGATGTTGAAGTAACCGAAGGTACTGTTACATATTTCGGAAAAAACCTGCTCGAAATGACAGCTGAGGACCGGGCAAAAGAAGGAATTTTTCTCGGATTTCAGTATCCCATCGAAATTCCGGGAGTAAGTATGGTAAATTTCATGAAAACGGCTGTTAATGAACATCGTAAACATAAAGGTCTTGATCCTCTTTCAGCATCGGATTTTCTTAAAATGATGCGCGATAAAAAAGAGTTGGTCGAGATCGATTCGAAACTGGCAAACAGATCAGTCAATGAAGGTTTCTCAGGCGGAGAAAAGAAGAAGAATGAGATTTTCCAGATGGCTATGCTCGAACCAAAACTGGCCATACTCGATGAAACTGATTCTGGCCTCGATATCGATGCTCTGCGTATAGTGGCTAACGGAGTCAATAAACTTAAGCGCCCCGATAATTCATTCATAGTAATAACTCATTACCAGAGGCTGCTCGATTTTATCATACCGGATGTTGTTCATGTTCTGTACGATGGCAGGATAGTAAAAACAGCCGGAAAAGAACTCGCATTTGAATTGGAGGAAAAGGGATACGACTGGATAAAAAAAGAGGTCGAAAATATTATAGTGTCATGAACGGGAAAGTTGAAATAGCTGATAGATATTCAGTCCTTTATGAGGAAAATATTGAAAGAATTTCCGGAAGCTCTTCTCCGTATATAAATTCTTTCAGGAATCAGGCTTTTGAGAAATTTAAAGAGCTTGGAATCCCGACAAAGAAGAATGAAGCCTATAAATATACCAACCTCAACATCTTTTTTGACCATGATTATAAAAGCTATTTTATGCCGGTACAATCGGATTTTGTTAAAGCCGAGGAGTTTCGTTGTGATGTAACCAACCTTGATGCTCATGGGATAGTTTTACTGAATGGATTTTATCCGACAATAAATGAAAAACTTCGTCAGCTGCCAAGCGGCGTGTGGATCGGCAGTCTCAATGAAGCGGCAGAAAAATTCCATGACCTGATTAAAAAACATTATGGGAAATATGCAAAAAGTGAAACTGACGGGCTCATTCATCTGAATACCGCAATGGCATCTGATGGTGTTTTTGTTTATGTCCCTGAAGGAGTAACTCTGACCAAACCTGTCCAGGTTGTAAATCTTGTTCAGTCAGATGACGATATGTTCAACCAGCACAGGAGCCTTATAATTGTTGAAAAAAACTCAGAATTTTCCATAATAATCTGCGACCACACTCTTTCCCCGCAGAAGTTTCTGACAAATGCTGTTACTGAGGTATTTGTAGGTGAAAATGCTCATTTCGACATAATACGAGTACAGAATGAGCATAATAATGCTTGCAAAATAACCAATACCTTTATCCATCAGGAAAAGAACAGTGTTACCTCTTCAAATAATATAACACTTCATGGCGGTCTTATCCGCAACAGCACATATCATTACCTTGGTGGTGAAGGTGCAGAGAGTTATTCGTACGGTCTGTTCCTTGCTGATAAATGGCAGCATATCGATAATTTTGTAAATGTTGATCATGCTTTCCCTCACTGCACAAGTAATCAGTTATTTAAAGGAGTGCTTGATGATATGTCGACGGGCGCATTTAACGGACGTATACTGGTCAGGCCGGATGCCCAGGGCACACTGGCTTACCAGAGGAATAATAACATCCTTCTAACTGATGATGCAAAGATGGATACAAAACCACAACTTGAGATTTTTGCAGATGATGTAAAATGTAGTCATGGTGCTACAGTTGGTCAACTCAACGATGATGCACTGTTTTATCTTCAGTCGCGGGGTATAAATAAGCGTGAAGCCAGGCTTATGCTGATGTTTGGTTTTGCTCATGAAGTAATTCAGAATATTAAGATTGAACCGCTTCGCGATAGGATGGACAACCTGGTTATGCAGCGGTTAAAAGGAGAACTTTCAAGATGTGCCAGTTGTATGGTTAAGTGTGGATAATCTGAAGATATTGTGAAGGATATAGCTGAAATAAGAGCCGATTTTCCAATTCTTAGCAGGAAAGTTTATAACGAACCACTTGTTTATTTCGACAATGGTGCGACCACTCAAAAACCACAATGCGTTCTTGATGCTGTAAATGAGGTATATAAAACATATAATGCTAATATTCATAGAGGGGTACACTTATTAAGCGATACATCATCCGAAGCTTACGAAAAAGCAAGGGGAAAAGCAAAGTCATTTATAAATGCAGACAAGAGAGAAGAGATTGTCTTTACTTCAGGTACAACCGGTTCAATCAACGGAATTGCTTTCTCCTTCGGTGAACGATATATAAAACCTGGCGATGAAATAATTCTCAGCCATCTTGAACATCATGCCAACATTGTTCCCTGGCAAATGATGTGCGAGAGGAAGAGCGCTGTTTTGCGTGTAATTCCAATAAATGATAATGGAGAAATCATACTGGAGGAATACCTTAAACTGCTTTCATCAAAAACCAAACTTGTATCTGTCTCACAGGCATCTAACGCACTTGGAACAATTCTTCCGGTAAAAGAGATTATAGAGGCGGCACATTCTGTTAATGTACCGGTTCTTATTGACGGGGCCCAGGGAATTCAGCATGGGATTGTTGATGTGAAAACGATGGATTGTGATTTTTATGTTTTCTCGGGCCACAAAATTTATGGTCCGACTGGAATCGGAGTATTATATGGTAAAGAGAAATGGCTTTCCGAATTGCCTCCGTTTCAGGGCGGAGGCGACATGGTTGATAAAGTTACTTTTGAAAAAACCACTTATAATGAACTTCCTTTTAAACTTGAAGCAGGGACAATGAACTATCCCGCGGCAATTGGTCTGGGAACAGCTCTGGATTATGTCCTGGAAACAGGAAGAGAAAACATTGTATTGAGGGAGCAAGAACTTCTCTCGTATGCAACAGAGCGATTATCAGGGATAAAAAGATTGAAAATCTATGGTAATTCTGACAGGAAGATTTCGACAATTTCATTTCTTATTAAGGATATTCACCCTTATGACACCGGAATGATTCTGGACAAGATGGGGATAGCTGTCAGAACCGGTAATCATTGTGCCCAACCTGTAATGGACCGGTTTGGTATTGACGGTACTGTAAGGGCGTCTATGTGTTTCTATAATACCCGGGAAGAGATTGATATCCTTGCTTCGGGAATAGGGAAAGTTATTAGCATGTTTGAGTAAAGGAAATCTATGACAATCAACGAAGTACAGGATAATATAATTGAGGAATTTTCTCTGTTCGAGGACTGGATGGATAAGTATAATCTTCTTATTGACCTGGGGAAAGAATTGCCTGTTATTGATCCGAAATACAAAATAAAAGACTTTCTTATTGAAGGATGCCAGTCAAAGGTTTGGCTCCACCCAGATTTTAATGGAGAATTGATTTCTTTCACTGCCGATAGTGACGCAATAATAACAAGAGGAATTGTGGCCCTTCTGATAAAAGTATTGTCAAACCGGACTCCTGAAGAAATAATAACTTCGGATCTTTATTTTATTGAAAAGATAGGACTGAGACAAAATCTCTCTCCGACCCGTTCCAACGGATTGCTTTCAATGGTACGTCAGATGAAGCTCTATGCTATGGCTTTAAATGCAATAAAAAAATAAAATTGCAATATGGATCCAACTGAACAACTGGAAATTGAAACCAGGATTGGAGAAGTACTGAAAAGTATTTTTGATCCGGAAATCCCGGTGAATATTTATGATCTGGGCCTGATTTATGAGATCAATGTTGATGATGAGCATGTTGCCCATATCACTATGACACTCACAGCACCTAATTGTCCTATGGCAGAGGAACTTCTTGAGGAGGTAAAGTATAAAGTGGCCGGCACAAAAGGAGTGAAAGACTGTGATCTTAAATTAACTTTCAATCCCCCATGGGACAGGAGTATGCTCAGCGATGAGGCAAAACTTGAACTTGGATTTCTTTAGTACTTATAAATCATGCTCACTTCGAAAAATAAAAGACTTTCGGTCCTGATAAAAAAGAAAGCTATTAATCTTGGTTTTAACCTCTGCGGTATAGCACCATCAAGGTCCCTTAACGAACGTGAAAATGTTTTAAGAAACTGGTGTTCCTCCGGCATGAATGGTGAAATGAGCTATCTTGGAAAAAACATAGAAAAAAGGATCAATCCGGAATTTCTTGTTCCGGGAGCAAAATCTGTTATTGTAACAGGGTTGAATTATTATACGGATAAAAAACAAGCAGAACATGATGTACCAGTTATTTCCCGATATGCTTATGGCATTAATTACCATGATGTTATAAAAAGGAAACTTGATTTGATCCTCAAATTAATCAGGAAAGAGGCACCTGAGATGGGAGGTTGTTCGTTTGTTGATTCTGCGCCGGTATTAGAAAAAGCATGGGCAGTGGAAGCAGGTTTGGGTTGGCAGGGACGTCACTCAATAGTGATAAATAATAAAATAGGTTCATTCTTTTTTATAGGAATAATAGTTCTGGATATTGAGCTTGATTACGATAAACCTTTTAGAGACAATCATTGTGGAAGTTGCAGGTTATGTGTTGAACTTTGTCCAACAGGGGCAATAAATGAAAACGGCACCATTGATACAAGAAAATGCATTGCTAATCTTACCATTGAAAACCGTGCGCCGATTCCTGAAGAGATTATTCCCAAAATGGAAAGAAGAGTTTATGGTTGCGACAAATGTCAGGAGGTTTGTCCATGGAATAAAAATGCAAAATCTCATAAAATTCCTGAATTTGAACTTTCAGCTGAACTTGAATTTATGACAGTAAAAGATTGGAAGGATCTTTCAAGGGAAGAATTCAAAAGGCTTTTTAATAGATCTTCCATTGCAAGAAGAAAGTATGATCCATTTATGAGAAATGTAACAATTGTAACAAATTTCAATAATTGATTTTAAGGTTAATTGTCGGCAATTATTGTCACTACAACCTCTCTGCGTTCACGGGGTCCGTCAAATTCACAAAAAAATATGTTCTGCCAGGTTGATAATCCCGGATTATAATCAATTACAGGTATTGTCTCGGAAGGACCAACCAAACCTGCTTTAAGATGGGCATCCCCGTTATTATCCTGATGATCATGCTCCCAGATCCCTGGAGGAATCATTTTCCTCAGAAGAGTAACAACATCATTCTGAACAGACCGGTCCCAGTTCTCCTGGATCATTATTGCAGCTGTTGATCCCCTGGCATAAATGGAAGCTATCCCTGTTTTAACCTTGCTCAGTCTGATTATTGATTCAACCTCAGAGGTAATATCATATAATCCATTCTGGCGGTCAGTGCTGAGGGTAATTATTTTTTGCATAATTGTTTAATTATTATCGTAAAATTATAATATTAACACATAAAAAATTACGAATTATTACATTTGTTTATCCTCTACGAGGTAAATAATATTAAGAGATAACCTTTCTGCTACAATACTTTATCGCCTACGGCGAAATCTAAATCATAGATTTGCTTACTTCACTAAGGTCCCTGTGGATTCCCTGTAGGGGATAAGGTATTGTAGAATAATAATATGAAAATCAATCTTATATTCCCCGTAGGGTATAAACATTAATATGCAGAAAGAAAGAATAAAATTGGCATTTGTTTTTTACCTTGCTGTTAAATTGTCGTCTTAATAATGCATTTCAACGAAGTATTTTGATAGATATAACACTTATAGAAGAGTGCAGGGGAGGGAATTTTAACAATTTCAGAAAGCTTGTTGAATTGACATCTCCCTTTGCTTACTCAGTGGCTTTCAGGATGCTCGGTGACGAGGATCAGGTTAAGGATATTGTTCAGGAAACCATGGTTACAATATGGCAAAAACTTAAAAAGATCAAGTCGGCAGAAGTTTATAGGACCTGGGTATACAGAATTGTTGTTAACAAATGTTATGATCAGATGAGAAAAAGGAAAAGAAATCCGGAATTTGTGGCAGATGAACATACTTGGGCACTTATTTCTAACAGGATTTCGGAAGGACCATCTGCTGCTCTTGAGAATAAAGAAACCTCAAAGATCATAAGTATTCTGACTGAAAGACTGAGTCCGAAACAAAAAGCAGTTTTTATTTTATCCGATCTTGAAGAAATGTCAAATGATGAAATATCTGAAATTACAGGCATAAGTAAATCAGCAGTTAAAGCAAACCTGCATTATGCAAGAAAAAGTATTTCAGAAAAGGTTGAAAAATATTTATAGCAATGAAAACGGAAAGTGAAAAGTATAATAAAGTTCTTAATATCCTCAGGAAATCCAAGCCTGTTTTAGAATCAACGGAGGACATTGAGAGAGAGGTGATTAAGAGGATAGCACGAGTTCATCGATCCGGATTGAACCTTTCAGAGGTAATTGATTATCTGTTTGGATGGGTTTATATCGGATGGGTAAGGAGGAGCCTCATTAGTGCATCAATTGTTTTGGTTTTGGTTTTTGTATATCAGCAGGGCGTCATTCTGAAACGGATAGATTTTCTTAGCAGGCAGACAATAGTTATTGATAGAGAAAACATATCGACCCCAGCAAATGAAATTGAAAAAATGCTGTTGGTGTACAAGAATTCGGGGCGGAGATTCCCTTCAAAAACCATAACAATATCAGAAAAGCAGATGAAAGAGATACTTGAGTCAGTAAATGAATTGCAGACTAAATATAAGGATCTTGAAAACCTGATAGATGGGGATCCTGAATTGAAAAAGATGATTGAAAAGAAGTTAATCGAAAATAATCACACCAAAATTAATCTGTGAAGCCATGAAAAGAAAATCAATTAAACTGGTTTTGGCATTGATTCTTATGTTGATTGTTTCATGTAATGAACCTGAAACCGTGGTGACCGATTATATTCATCCCGATGGATCTGTTACACGAAAGATTGAAATGAAAAGTATTGAAGGTGATGTTAAAAAGAGGTTCAATGTTTCTGATATTCAGGTGCCTTTTGACAGTACCTGGACCATAAAAGACTCTGTTGAGATAAACCAAAAAGGCGATACAACATGGATCAAAAGAGCAGTGAAACAATTTAAAAATATCGATGAGATCAACCTGGCTTATAAAACAGATTCGGGTGCTAATAAGGAGATCTCAAGGCAAGCCGGATTTAAAAAAAGTTTTAAATGGTTTAACACTGAATTCCGGTTCTCGGAAAGAATTAATAAAAAATTGTCATTTGGTTATCCGGTAAAAGATTTTTTAAATGACGAGGAACTCGTATATTTTTATTCTCCTGAAAATATGCAGGAAGCTAAGAAGAACGGTCCGGATAGTCTTAAGTTCAAAGCACTAATTGATTCAGTCAAACATAAAACCGATACATGGACCATGAAAAACCTTATTTCAGAGTGGATTGGCGAATTTTCAAAACTAACTGAAGGGAAAGCAGGTAATGACATGGCCATTAAATCATTAAAATCCCGTGAGGATGAGTTTGTGAAAATTGTTGAGAAAAATGATAAGCAATTAGACAGTTTATGGAAAAATGGGATTTTGCTTAAGGAATTCATTGGTGAAGCTAATGCCCTGAAATATAAAACTGAAGCAGATTCTGCCATTTCAATTGTTTCGAATAACATCTGGATTAATTTCAAAGAGTATTCCGTCAGGATAGTAATGCCCGGGAAACTGATTGGTACCAACGGTTTTATTGACAGCACCCAGGTACTTCTATGGCCGGTCAAGTCTGACTTTTTCTTAACAGAGCCATATGAAATGTGGGCCGAATCGAAAATTCCTAACAGGTGGGCATGGATTGTTTCAGGATTGTTCCTTGTATTTGTACTTTCAGGGGTGATTATGCGGGTAATAAAAAAAGGCTGAATTGCTCAGCCTTTTTTAACCCTAATCTAACCTAACTAACTAACCTTCTGAAAATTATTAACTATCTTACATAATCCTTTAGAATCAGCATTAATTTCTGGCGTGTAAAGAAGATTCTGCTTTTCACAGTTCCTATTTTTAACCCAAGTTCATCGGCAATCTCTTTGTATTTATAACCTTCTATATGCATCCTGAATGGAATCCTGAATTCATCATTTAAGGAATTTATTGCCTTTTCAATTTCCCCTTCCGAATAACTCGATTCAGGTGAAATAAACCCTTTATCATGTGGCTGGTTGATGTAATAGAGGTCCTTTGTCCCGTCGATAATGGTGTTCTCTTTCACATTTCGTCTGTAATTATTAATAAAAGTATTTTTCATTATTGTAAAAACCCAGGCTTTGAGATTGGTATAATCGGCGAATTTGTCTTTGTATGTAATAGCTTTAAGGTAAGTATCCTGTACAAGATCCAGTGCAGAATCGCGATCGGAAGTAAGGCTCATTGCAAACCTTTGAAGATTGGTCTTCATTTCGATAAGGCTATTATTAAATTCAAACTGTGTCATGGCTCTTAGTTTTTATTGTTGAAACAAATATATACAGATAAATAAAGATATGCAAATCTTAATATCTTAAATTCGTTATATTCTATTTGTCTTATAAATAACATTTGTTTGTATAAATTTGATATACAGCTGTATAATGTCATAATGTTTAACGTTCTCTAAATTCTGTATAAATTGAAGTTTTGAGATTATCAATTTATTCGATTGAATTTTATTAGTTGTCATTGGGCAATTATTAGAGCTTAAAAATTAGTCTGATACAAAATTACACCATGTTATAAGGGTATAGGTTAAGATGAGGTTAAAGTTTGATTAAGGATAAATTAAAAATCTACCTTAAGCATATATAGATTATTTGATCAACTTTTGTAATTTTAAAGAAAAATGACTATGGATTTTAATATTAAACTTAGCAATGGACAGGTTTTACAAGGGATGATTCAGAGTCCCGGAGAAAATATTAAGGCAGTAGTCATCCTTGTGCACGGTATTGGCGAACACATTCACCGCTATGATCATTGGGCCGGATTGTTTAACAAAGAGGGAATAGGTTTTGCCGGCGTTGATCTACCTGGTCACGGCCGCTCTGATGGAAGAAGGGGTCATATAAAAAGTTATAAATTGCTTGGAGAAATGATAGATATCCTGCTGAAAAGCTGCAACCAGACTTTCCCGGGGATCCCGGTTTATCTTTATGGACACAGCCTTGGAGGAGGAATTGTTCTTGATTATATTTTACGGAGAAATCCAAAGGTTAAAGGAGCAATAGTTACAGATCCATATCTTCGTCTTGCATTCGAACCGCCAAGAATCAGACTAATATTGGCTTCTGTATTGAAAAATCTGCTTCCGGGACTAATCCAGCCAACTGGGCTTAATGCAGATCACATCTCCCACGATAAGGCTGTTGTTGAGAAATATAAATCAGATCCTCTTGTTCACGGAAAAATATCAGTCAGCCTGTTTGATGGTGCAATGAATGCTGCAAAGTATTCACTTAAACATGCTTCAGAACTTAAGGTCCCGACACTTTTGCTCCACGGAAGTGATGATATGCTCACATCGCCCGAAGGCAGCCGGGAATTTGCTGGGAAAACTGATATGGCTGAATTAAAGATATGGGATGGCGGTTATCATGAATTGCATAATGAACCTTTCAAAGATGAGGTATTTAAATATATTATGAGCTGGATCAACAGGAAGCAAGCTTAATGTTTTATATCTTTAAGATACATGGAACTCAGAACCACAATTTCTATTCAGCCATCTCCGGATAAAATTACCTATAATGATCAGGTAATGTTTATTGGTTCATGTTTTGCATCCTCAATCGGTTCCAGGATGGAAATGGGTCGTATGCCGGTGATGATAAACCCTGCCGGAACCGTGTACAATCCTGTTTCTGTTTGTAATACATTAGATACTATTACAGGAAGAAAGGAATTTAGTCAGGATGATTTGTATTATCATGATGGCACATGGCTTAGTTTCAGTCACTACACAGATTTTTCATCTGAAGACCCTGCAACAGTATTAGAAAAGATAAATAAAAGATCGAAAGAATCTTTTGACTTTTTAAAAAACGCAAGTTTTCTGTTTATAACATTTGGTACTGCACGTGTTTTTAGATGGAAGAAAACAGGAATGATTGTTTCCAACTGCCATAAAATACCCTCTGACCAATTCGAACCTCAAATGCTTAAGGTAGATGAAATTGTGACTTTGTGGACGAAACAACTCAATAAATTGCAATCACTATTTCCTCAGTTGCATATTATTTTTACAATAAGTCCCGTCAGGCATTGGAAGGACGGCGCTCATGGTAACCAGGTCAGTAAATCGATACTCTTTCTGGCAGTTGAAGAGTTACTGGGTCATTTGGCCGCCCCTCAGTATTTCCCTGCTTATGAATTGGTTATGGATGATTTGCGCGATTACAGGTTCTATAGCGACGACATGCTTCATCTTTCAACTTCGGCAATTAATTATATATGGGAAGTATTTACCGGATGTTATCTGGACAATAAGTCAATAAATACCTGGAATGAGGTTGTGAAAATTACGAAAGCATTCAATCACCGGTTTAATACCGATTCAGATATTAAAATAAAGAATTTTGCCGGGAGGATCCTTAAACAAATTTCTGCTATAAAAGTCAAAGTTCCGACCATTGACCTTTTCCAGGAAGAGGATCATTTTCTCAAAATGAGAAAGGGGTAATGCATTAAATATGAGTCGATTAATAAATTAATATTTGTTTCTTTCTCGAAATGAACAAACTACAGGAGAGATTCGATAACCTTAATAAAATTGGCAGGGTTTCGGGTTATTATCAGCTTATCGTAAGTTTTCCTGGTTGCAAACTCTTCGGGAGAATCAGTAAGAATAATCCTCTTTATCATCAGTGATTTCCCGATAGTGCTGAAATACCCTATTTTCTTTTCGGCAAAATCAAATGCACTTGAGTTAACTACAAGATATTCAAAAGGTTTTATTTTATGAATCTCAATTACTTCAGATGCAGGAAGTATTCCTCCGGTAAAAATTACATCAAATCCCCTTTTCTTCAGGGCATATTTATAAAAGAGGAAATTGTTATCAGTAAGATTGTCCGATGTATTTATCATCGCGACAGCAGGTTTTGATTTACCGGTAACGGGTTTAAGAAGGTTATCTTCAATTATAATGATCTGCTTGATAGTATTTCTGACGAATTGTTCCTGAGCTCTTGAAAGACTTCCGGTTTGCCAGAGAATTCTGGCTTTTTCAAGGAGTGGGAAAAGATACTTTGAATAGGCATTTTCTATGCCCTGGTTTTTAATGAATGGTGAGAGCGCCTCTTTGAATAATACCTCATTGAATCTGATTGCTGACATAAGAATTTTCCCCGGTTGAAAGTTCTGATCCAGATCATCATGTTTGCTGCTGACTGTCATTACCTGTTGGGTAAGTTCATCTTCATCCAACTTAGCAATTTTGGATATTTTCAGTCCATTTCGGTTTAGGTATGCAACGTTAAGGATCTTTTTAAGTTCTGTTTCACTGTAAGTTCTTATGTTTGAGTCGGTTCTGTCTGGCTCAAGTATTTTGTACCTCTTCTCCCATATCCTTATAGTATGCGCTTTAATTCCCGAGAAATTTTCAAGATCTTTTATTGAAAACACATTTACCCCGTCTTCCATAGCAATATTTATAATTATTTAAAAATTAATAAATACTTTAATTCATTAGAGTCCACTTAACTATAATTGATTTTCAGTTACATACAGTTCAGTTCTTTGACATCTTTGTTATCGAGATTTGTAAGTAGCTATTTTAGAGGAGTTTTGACTTAAGGTGAGTTACT